>CAVVTK010000011.1:0-164880 GCA_963751095.1 uncultured Holophagaceae bacterium
CTTATAAAACTCCGCGATGCAGGTTTTACTGAGAATGCGCTAACAACTATACATGCAGCGCTAAAAATAGAAGATCACGATAAAAACGTCGAGACCACTCTTTCCTCAATTAATGATGCGCAGGAAGCTGAAGACAAAAAAGAAATTGAAACCTATGAAAAGGCTAAACCGATTCTGAATTTTACAGACAGTACGGACGCTCTCTGATAAGGACAATGGCAGTAAATATTATTGGGAAGTGGAAATCTCCAAACTGCACATTGGAATTTACAGTAGATGGCTCCATAGTAATTGCAACTGGTTCGTACGTAGTCCTCGGATTAGGTGCGCTCGCGAATCCATATACGAAAGAAAATCCTGAACCTTCGCAATATACTGTGGAATACAAAGGTGCTATTCAGGGCGTGACCATTATCGGTACGGTGCAACGAAAAAGAAAGATGATGCTTCGAAAATATTTACCTCCTTACTGGGAGTCACCGAAACCAATTTTCCAGTACTAATGTGGTTACGCATACTGGCGACAAAATTCATGTTCTTGAGCGCAACGCAAAGAATGAACCAAAGCTCTATGAGTTCACTCGCATTTAATAAAGCAAAAAATACCGGAGTAGAAATTATTTTGGAAGTCGGCTGGGATGTTTGAATAGAAAACGACCCCGGGACATTTTCCGGTTGCGGGATATTGATAGAAATAATTCACACTTGCCCCAATAACAAACTGGAGGTCGTACCATGAAAACAATTGAACCTTTCAGTACTGCATACGCGAGTTGCATTGCCACCGGAACCAAGCCCTTCAGGTGAGCATTATTACGATTACGTCCGACAGATTTGGATTAACTCAGCTACCAACATGCCGTTAGTTACCGAATGTAATACTGCACCAAGCATCGAAATTTGGCGAGACCTCAATTACTGAAACGCGCGAGGGGGCTGACCAATCAGAAATTAGTGCATTCAATACTTCCCGTTTTGGCGAAACAACCATGACCAAAACTTCTGAGGGACGTGACCAAGGTGAGTCAATATTTGCCTCCCAATTTGGTGAAACAACAATAACTGCAACACGCGAGGGGCATGACGCGCGAGAAGGTATATTAGGTACAGCAGATGCTCCTTATCGTCACTTCTGAGAATGATCTTGCAGCAGATTATTTAATCCTGCGACTCATCGAACAGGGGCGCACTTACCAACGTCTAAACTCCGAACAATTAGCGCAAGTAAGTGTTGCGTTTCGAGTAGTAAATGGTCAATGCCAAAGATTAATTCATACCCAAAGCGGGCAATGTATCAATCTGTCGGATGTGAAAGCCGTATGGTATAGGCGCTCAATTGATCCTCACCCCTCCTCACTCCTCTCATCTTCACAGAGAAGATTTGTTGCGGGTGAATTACGTCAACTTTGGACTGGATTAGTTCTTGACCCAAGTATTAGGTGGGTCAACCCAATTGAAAAAGTATATATTGGTGAACATAAAGTGCTTCAGTTAAGAATAGCGGCTAAGCTTGGCTTCCATGTTCCTGAAACACTTATCACCAACAATGCCGAACGAGCTTTCCGAGTTCGTATCTCACGTAAGCAGTGCAATCTGCAAACCCATATTTCATGGACTGTACATTGACGACCAAGGTCGATATTCAATATATACACGGCGCGTAACTACCGAATCATTGCCACAACAGAACAGTGTCGATCTATGTCCAATCTTTGTTCAGCAAGAAATCCAGAGAAGCGCCGACTTAAGAATTACTTTCATCGGCGACCAATGCTTTAGCGTCAGAATCACAAGCAATGATCCTGCATTGGTCAACTGGAGAGTTCCCGATACAATATTAAGTTACAGCATTATTGAAATTTCCCAAGATATAAAAGCTAGGTGTTTAGCGATGATGAATGAATTGGGGCTGCAGTATGGTGCGTTCGACTTCATGGCCACCTCGAGATCCGCGCCCAGCAGGCCGCCGGGGATGGCCTTGCCCGTGTCCGGCAGGTCGCCGCCGCCGCCGCGGTGATGGCCCACGGCCAGCTCCGAGCACATCCACTGGATCACCCGGTTGAGGTCGGCGCGGGTGGCGAGATCCGGCAGGAAGGCCGAGTACTTCTGCTTCATGGCCTTCCAGTCGGCGCCGTGCATGTTCGGGGCGTAGAAGAAGTCGCGGTTGATGCGCCAGACCTCATCGAGGATCTGGGCCCACTCCTGGCGGGGCTCGATCTGCACCTGCAGGGCATCCAGCCCCACCTTGCCCTTGCCCGCTTCGGGCTTGCCCGTGGTCGGGATGATGGTGGCTGCGTCCTTCAGCCGGTAGATGAGCTTCTTGCCATCGGCCGAGAGCCCATAGGCATCGGCCTTCTCCACCAGCACGGTCTCTTCGCGCTTCTTGAGGTCGAAGCGGCAGAGCGTGGCGGCCTCGTTCGCATTGAAGCGGTTCTCGCCGCCGTTCTTGCGGAGGTAGAAGAGGGTCCCCTCCTCGCCGGTGGCCAGTTCCGCGAAAGCAGCACTCTTGACGGCCTCGATGGGCACGATGCGCTCGGACAGGCCCTCGAAGTCGATGCGGACCTTCGCCTCGGGCTTGGCGCCCTTCTTCTCGTCGCCCTTGCCCTTGTCGTCTGCCTTGCCCGCGCCGAGCTCCTCGTCGCTCTCCTTGGCCAGGGGCGAGGGAGTGTCCTTGGCCAGCACCATGAGGTAGAGGTTCCCGCGCATCAGGGCATCGGCATTGGACTGGGCGAACCAGTCCCGGACCGGGCCCGCCTCGGTGCTGGCGGTGAAGTAGAGGTACTTGCCGCCGCGGTCGAAGACGGGCTCACCGGCATCGGCCAGGCCATCGGTCAGCGCCGTGGACTTGTCCTCCTCCACCGCGTAGACGTGGATGCGCTGCATGCCCGACTCGGTGTTGCGCGTGTAGGCGAGGAAACGCGAATCCGCCGACCAGTTGTGGGTCAGCGTCGGCGAGGGCGTGTAGAGCAGCTCGCTGGAGATGGGCTTCGCCGCGCCCGTCCCCAGATCGAGGATGTACAGGGCCATGGCGTTATCGATGTAGGCGATGCGCTTCCCATCCGGCGACCACTTGAGGTCGCGGTAGAAGCCGGCGCCCTTCAGGGCATAGCTCCGCACCTCGCTCTTACCGTCCTGGGCCTGCACCTTCAGCGCGTATTCGCCGCCCGCGTCCGACACGTAGGCGATGGCCTTGCCATCTGGGGACCAGGCGGGGTTGCGCTCGTGGCTGCCCGGCGTGCGGGTGAGGTTCCGGGCATCGCCCTTTTCGGCGGGCACGCTGAGGATCTCCCCGCGGAACTCCACCGCCACGCGGTTGCCGGAGGGCGAGAGGTCCATGCTCCGCACCCACTTGGCGCCTGAGGCCCAGCGGCTGCGGGTTTCCGGCAGGTCCGCCGGGACCGCGACCTTCAGGCGCGTGGCCTGCCCGGTGGCGGGGTCGAAGCTGTGGAGCCAGCCCGCCTGCTCATAGACGATCCGGCCCGCACCGTGGCTGGCGGCCAGGATGGGGAAGTCCGCGTGCTTCGTCAGCTGCGCCACGGCCTTCGTGGCCAGGTCGTAGCTGAAGAGGTTGAATTCCCCGGCGCGGTCCGACACGAAGAAGACCTTGCCGCCGATCCACATGGGGTCGATGTCATTGCAGCGCCCCTCGGGCTGGGGGATCTGGGTGACTTCATGATCCTTGGTCCGGTAGATCCACAGCCGCGAGGCCGTGCCGCCCCGGTAGTGCTTCCACTGACGGAAGGCGTCCGACAGCGGGTTGTAGACGATGTGGCTGCCGTCTGGCGAGTAGGTCGCCCGGGCGGCGTTGGGAATGGGCAGTTTCACAGGCATGCCGCCAGCCAGGGGCACGGTGAAGAGCTGGGTGAAGCGGGTGGTGTGCACGGACCGGCCCGAGGTGAACTGCACGGCCTTGCCGTCCGGCGTCCAGTCCTGCACCAGGTCGGCGCCGGGGTGCCAGGTGAGGCGGCGGGGTTCGCCCCCGATGGCCGGGATCACCCAGACGTCCGCGTTGCCCTCCAGGGCCGCCGTGTAGGCGATCCAGCGGCCATCGGGGCTGAAGCGGGGCGTGCCGATGCAGCCTCCGCGGGTGGTGAGCCGCCGGGCCGCCCCGCCGTCGGGGGCACTGGTCCAGAGGTCCCCCGCATAGAGGAAGGCCACCTGACGGGCGCTGAGGGCCGGCGAGGCCAGCAGCCGGGTGTCCTGCAGGTCCACCGCCGCGAGGGGTTGGACGAGGGCCGCGGCCAGAACCAGGGCCAGGGGCGTCAGGGAGGCGGAGCGCAGGAGCATGGGGTGTCCTTCCATAGCAAGACGATGTATAAAAAAGGGCCCCTCCACCTTGCGCCTCCGCCCGGGCCCGGGTCAAGGCTTGCCGACCGTGAATCCCGGGACGGGTATCATGCACTCCGGAATGCTCTTTCCCAACCGCAGCTCTTTGAGGTTCTTCCATGCGCCGATTCGCTTCCTCCCTGGTCTTCTGCCTGGCCCTCCCCGCGCTCGTGGCCGCCCCTCCCAAGCCTGGAACCCGCGGCCTCGACCTGGCGGGCATGGATCGCGCGGTGGCCCCCGGTGATGACTTCTTCGCCTACGCGAACGGCGGCTGGGTGAAGCGGACTGAGATCCCCGGCGACCGCGGCTCCTTCGGCGTGGGCCACCAGGTGACCGACCTCACGGATCGCCGGGTGGCCGCCCTCATCAAGGCAGCGGCGGCGGCCAAGGCGCCCGCGGGGTCGGAGCGGCGCAAGATCGGTGACTGCTTCACCAGCTTCATGGATGAGAAGGCCATCGAGGCCAAGGGCCTGGCACCCCTCCAGCCCACCTTCCAGGCCATCGCGGCCATCCGGGACCGCAGGGACCTGGCCCGCTACCTGGGTACCACGCTGCGCGCCGACGTGGATGTGCTGAACGCCACCAACTACTACACGGCCAACCTCTTCGGCCTCTGGGTGGCCCAGGACCTGGACGAGCCCACAAAGTATTCGCCCTTCCTGCTGCAGGGCGGCCTGGGCATGCCCGAGCGCAGCTACTACCTGGATCCCTCCGAGGGCATGGCGAAGATCCGCGCCCAGTATCTCGCCCACGTGGCCGCCATGCTGAAGCTGGCGGGTGTGCCGCAGGCCGAGGCCAGGGCCAAGGCAGTGATGGACCTGGAGACGCGCATGGCCACGGCCCACACCGGCCGCGAGGAATCGGGGGACGTCCTGAAGGGCAACAACCACTGGCGCCGGGCGGAGTTCGGCGTGAAGGCCCCGGGGCTCGACTGGGAGGCCTACTTCGCCGCGGCCGGCCTCGCCCAGCCCGAGACCTTCGTGGTCTGGCAGCCTGGCGCCTTCACCGGCCTCTCCGCCCTGACGGCCGAGGTCCCGCTCGAGGTGTGGAAGGACTACCTCACCTTCCACGCCCTGCAGAACCGGGCGCGGGTGCTGCCCAAGGCCGTGTCGGACCAGTCCTTCACCTTCTACGGCCAGGTCCTCAGCGGGGCGGCCAAGCCGCGCGAGCGCTGGGTCTACGGCGTGGCGGTCACCAACCAGGCCCTGGGCGAGGCCATCGGGAAGGCCTACGTGGCGAAGTACTTCCCGCCCTCCGAGAAGGCCCGCGCCCAGAAGATGGTGGCCAACCTCATCGCGGCCTTCCGGGCCCGCATCGCGGCCCTGGCCTGGATGTCCCCGGAAACCAAGGCCAAGGCCTACGCCAAGCTGGACACGCTCAAGGTGGGCGTCGGCTACCCCGACCGGTGGCGGGACTACACCGCCCTGAAGATCGTGGCCGGGGATGCCTTCGGCAACACCGAGCGGGCCGAGCGCTTCGAGTACGAACGCAACCTGCGCAAGCTGGGCCAGCCCATCGACCGCACGGAATGGGTGATGACGCCCCAGACGGTGAACGCGGTGAACCTGCCCGTGATGAACGCCCTCAACTTCCCGGCGGCCATCCTGCAGCCCCCCTACTTCGACCCGAAGCGACCCGAGGCCATGGACTACGGCGCCACCGGAGCCACCATCGGCCACGAAATCAGCCACAGCTTCGACGACTCCGGCTGCCTCTTCGACGCCAGCGGCAAGCTCAACAACTGGTGGACGCCCGAGGACCTGAAGCACTTCGAGGCCTCGGCAGAGCAACTGGTGAAGCAGTTCGACGCCTACGAACCGTTCCCGGGCCTGCACATCAAGGGCCGGCAGACCCTGGGCGAGAACATCGCGGACGTGGCCGGGCTGGCCGCCGCCCATGACGCCTACCGGCTCTCCCTGGGCGGGAAGGCCGCGCCGGTGGTGCAGGGGCTCACCGGGGACCAGCAGTTCTTCCTCAGCTACGCCCAGAGCTGGCGGGAGAAGACCCGCGAGCCGCAGCTCCGCCAGCAGATCCTCACGGACGGCCATACCCCGGCCGCCTTCCGGCCCACCACCGTGCGGAACCTGGACGCCTGGTACCCCGCCTTCCAGGTGAAGCCCGGCCAGACCCTCTATCTGGCTCCGGCGGATCGGGTGAAGATCTGGTAGCAAGCCCGGAGGCTCCCATGGCCCTTCTCGACTCCACCCGCAGCATCCTCGTCGTCATCGACTTCCAGGGGAAGCTCGTCCACATGGTGCACCGCCCGGCCCCGGTGCTGGAGTCGGCCCGCCGCCTCCTCCGGCTGGCCGACCTCTTCGCGGTGCCCGTGGTGCTCACGGAGCAGTACCCCAAGGGCATCGGCCCCACGGAGGAGAGCGTTCGCGCCATCTACGATGGCCTCACCACCCCGAAGTTCTTCCTGGAGAAGACCGCCTTCGGGTGCTGCGGGGATGCGGACTTCGAGACCCTGCTCCAGCAGGCCCGGCCCATGCTGCGGCCCCCGCAGCGCCAGATCGTGATCGCGGGCATCGAGGCCCACGTCTGCGTCATGCAGACCGTGCTCGAGCTGCTGGCCACGGGCCACGAGGTGCACCTCTGCTGGGACGCCATCAGCGGCCGGGGGGAGGAATACCGGAACCGCGCCCTGGACCGCATGGCCGCCGCCGGCGCCACCCTCACCAACCACGAGTCCGTGGCCTTCGAGTGGGCCCGGGACAAGAACCACCCCCAGTTCAAGGCGCTCTCGGCACTTATGAAGGAAGGCCAGCCCCAGGGTTAAGATCTCCTCCATGAAGCTGCTCCCATCCCTCGCCGCCCTGCTCCTCATCTCCGCCCTGGCCTGCGGAGGCCACGACGATGACGACAAGAACAACGAGCTGATGGCCCCTGGCCAGAACTGCCTGGCCTGTCATGGCTTCACCGTGGCGGGAACGGTGTTCGGAACCGCCAACGCGGACTCCGGCAGCGGCCTGACCGGGATCACGGTGATCATCACGGATGCCAACTCCGTGGACACCACGCTCACCACCAATGCTGCGGGCAACTTCTTCTCCAGCGCCACCCTGGCCCTGCCCCTGAAGAAGGCCGCCGTGGTGCGCAACGGCACCCGCACCGACATGGGTGGCGTCCCGGAAGGCGCCTGCAACCGCTGCCACACCCTGCCCGCCACTGGCGGCGCGGCGGGACGGATCCACGCTTCCTAGCCCACCATGTCCCGCATCCAAGGCCACCCCGTCCCCGCCCTGTTCCCGGCTTCCGGGGAGGTTTCCGTGATGCTCTTCGGGGAGGCCCCCGGACCCCGCGGCGCGGACCAGTCGGGCATCCCCTTCTGGGGGGACGGGGCGGGCATCACGGTCTATCGGGCCCTGGCCGCCACGGGCCGCGCCGAGGTTCCCGCCGCGGCCTGGGAGGACTGGGACGGCGCGCGCTTCAAGGCCCTGGGCTTGGCGCCGCGCCTCGAGGGCACGGCCCTCAGCAACGCCTACCCCGCCTGCCCCACGAAGGACGGCGAGCACTTCCACGCCCCCTCGAACCGGGACCTGCTGGCCCCCGCCAACCTGGCCCGGCTCTCGGCGGAGCTGGCCCGGGCGGCCGCGGGGCGGACGTCGGCGCTCCGGGTCGTCGCCTTCGGCAAGCGGGCCGAGTGGGTGCTCAGCCGCCTGCCCGAAGCCCCGGCCTTCGACCTCCACGCCCTGCCCCACCCCAGCGCCCAGGGGCTGCTGCAGGGCGCGCCCGGCAAAGGAAAGGGGCTCAGGCTGGAGGATCTTCGGGGGGCGTGGCAGGCCCAGCTCTGCCGCCTGCTCGCGGTCTGAGCGGCGCCCCCGACTGGCGGCCCTCCCCTTCCGACCCTATGTTGAGCCCTCAACCGTTCTGAGGTGTCGATGCGATCCGTTGCCCGCTTGTTCCCGTTCATCCTCTGTGCCGGCCTTCTGGCAGACTCGCCCGCCAAGACGCTGGCCGAGCTCAAGTCTTTCTACACCGCCAACTGCGTGAAGTGCCATGGCTCCGATGGCTCCGCCACCGCGGACGGCAAGAAGCTCGGCGGACGCGACTTCACGGACGCCGCCAAGAATGCCAAGCAGACAGATGCCGAGATGGCCAAGACCATCCGGAAGGGAATCTTCTTCGGCCTGGTGATGCCTGCCTTCAAGGACCGACTCAACGAGGAGGAGGCGCTCCTCCTCGTGAAAGAGATCGTCCGCAAGGCCGAGAAGGGTAGGGCCATCGCGCCCTAGGATCCTGGACCCTCAGGTCACTCAGCGCTGGCAGGAAGCCCGCCGCCCTCCTGGTCAGTTCTCCCATACTTCATAGGCGTAGGGCCGGTCTGCGGCGGGGGGCGCCACCGGAACCCGGGTCACCTTGAGGGTCTCCGGCTCCTTGGCCTTCTTGTGCAGGACGCCCAGGACCACTTCGCTGCCGACAGGCCCGCGCAGACGGCGGATGGCCTCGGTGGGGCCGAGTTCCCTGATGGCCACGCCGTCGATGGAGACGATCTCATCCATCTTCTGGAACCCAAGGGCCTTGGCCCGATCGGTGAGGGGCGCCATGTAGCTGCCCACGCCCAGGTGGCCCTGCCACTCGTGCCGGATCAGGACCCCGCCCGGCAGGTAGGCCAGGTCCACGGGAATGCCAAGCCCTCCTTCGGGCAAGGGGCCCAGCAGTTCAACCTTGACCTCATCCTTCCCAAGGCTGGTCACCCCGCGGCAATCCACGGGATCCAGGAAGAGGTTCACGCTGGTGCGGCTCTGGAAGCGGGTCCTGGGGAGCTTGAGCGACAGCCGCCCAGCAGCCTCGTCGTAGGCGCCCTCCACCTCCACCGTTTCTGGCGGCACCGTGCACTTCCCTGCCACCACCTCGCTCCGCGTGCTCGTGCCCGTCACCTTGGCGCCCTGCAATTCCAGGCGGAACTCGCGAACGGGGATCCCGGCCTCGCCGCCCATGAACTCGTTGGCGTCCAGTTCCCGGGCCGACATGCGCTGCCGGGCAGTCTTCAGGACCAGGATGTTGCCGTCGGCCTTAACCAGGAACGGCATGCCCCCCTCCCCGACCCAGATGCCTCCCCGGTTGCGGATTCGGGCGCTCTGCTCGAGGCGGAACTCCAGTTTGATGAGTTCGTCGCTGACCTTGCCCGCCTCCTTGTCCTCCGGCGCGAGGGCGAGGAAGCGTTTGTAGCTTGCCATGGCCTCCGGCAGGCGGCCCAGCCTCGCCTGCACCTGACCCAGGTTCATCCACGCGAAGGCCCACCCGGGATAGATGGTCACGGCCTTCTGGAACTCATCGGCGGCCAGGGCGAGATCACCGTCGTTCTTGGCCATCTCGATGGCGGCGGCGCCCCGCACCAGGTGGCGTCGCGCCTCGTCGAAGGTGGCCTTGTCGGGGGGCTGGGGTGAAGCCGGCGCCGGGACCGGCGCGGGAGCGGGGTTCGATTGGCCAAGCCTGGCCGCACCGCTCTCCTGCGAAGCACCCTTCAAGGCGATCGTCACTTTCCCGGTCTGCGTGGTCCGCACTTGCACAGCGAGATCCTTGCCATCGGGCCCCTTGGCCTTGATGTCGGCGGCGAGGGTGAGGAATCTCTGGTCGGCACCGGCCAGGCCGGTCGTCACGTCCACCTTCAGCGTGGACTTCTCCTGCACTTGGAGTCTGGTGATCGTCATGTCCATCCCGTTGAACTTCACGGTCTTGGGATTCACGCTTTCATAAGCCCCCTCGCAGGCGAGGAGGGCCACAGCACCGGACGCAGCCGGCTCGATGGCCTGGAGCCTGCAGTCGTAGCGCGCCTTGATCTCCCCCACAACTGGCAGATCCAGGCGGATGGCCGCCCTCCATGAATCGCCCACCGCCACCGCCTCCTTGGGCATCATCGCCTCGAGGCGGCGCAGTGCCTGCTCCAGGGTCTTGTCGCACAGGCCCATGCGAACGGAGGCCAGCGCCTCCTTCTGGGCGCTGGTCGTGGCCTTGCCGGCCAGTTCGTTCCACAGCCTATCCAGGCCCACGACCTCAAGAAGCGTGTCATCACCGTCCAGACTCACCTGGACCGGCAGACCCACCAGGGGGCGGTAGACGAAGGCCTGGCCGTTGTCCTGGCCACCATCCGGCAGACCGCTGTCGAAGGTGGTGACCCGTTCCGCCTTCAGGGTCTTCACGATCCGGATCAGCGTGAGGGTGACCTTCTTCTCCCCCTTTCCAGCGTCGGCGACGGCCATTTCCCAGACTGCCTCCTCCGCAGCACGGGACGGAATCTCCTGGGCGCCGACAACGGTTCGGGTATCAGATTCGGTCGCCTGGGTCAGCGTGTAAACGCCCACTGGCCAGGCATTCTTGACCCTGGTTTTGCCGGCGGGCTGGGCCTGGGAGGCCGAGACGGCCAGGAGCAACAGGGAGGTAACGAGACATCGCATGAGAACTCCGATGGGGCTCAAAGGATGGGGACGGGGCTGCCAAGTCCCTTTTTGGCTGGCTGGACCGGGATCAGGTCTTCAGGGCGAACGCCCAGCTTGGCGGCCAAGGTGGCCCGGGAGTCCTGGAGGCGGCCCACAAGGGTGGTCATCTTCCCCAGAACCGCCTTCTGACGCTGGCTCAGCAGAGCCTGGTCTCCCGCGGCGCCCTTCTGGTACGCCCAGGCGTCCAGTTCCTGGGCCACGTCCAGGCCGGAGCCCACGATGTTCTTGCCTAGCTCCCATTGTGTGCTGAGCGGCTTCCAGGCCTTGCTGACGTGCTGCAGGTTGGTGGCGATGAAGTCGAGGTTCTGGGTGAGCGACTGCTTGGCCTGCACCCAGTCCACGGCATCCCGGGCCGCCAGGGCGCGGTCGGCGCGCTCGGTGACGAAGTCGGTGAAGTCGTTCACTTGGGTAAGGGCCTCCACCGTGCCGTTCCAGACCTGGGGGTTTTTCTGGAGGAGCTTCAGGCTTCTGGCCGTCCCCTCGGGAATGAGCGTGCCCGTGAGGAGGCTGGTGCCCCGCTCCAGCGAGTTCTGGACCGCCCGGTCCACCGCCGCCCCCCAGGCCTCGTGCTCCCGGGCGAGCTGGCGGCCATCCGAACCCAGCCGCGCGGCCTCGGCCTTCAGGCGGGAGAGCTCGTCCTCCAATTCGTAGAAGCGACTGCCCAGCACCTTCAGGTCCCCGTTCTCGGCCATCATCCGCTGGAGCCGCGCCTGGGCCTCGGCCCGCCTCCGTAGGAGCTCGTCGGGTGTGACGGGCTTGGGCGCCGGCTCGGGGGCCTTGAGGTTCCCGGGGGTGAGGGCCCGCGCATCCCGAAGGTCCACGACCAGCGCATCCCCGCCAGGCCTGTGAGATCCACCATCCCAGAAACCTGACTGGGCGGCGGCCTGCCCCTCCAGGCTGCCGCCTCGTTGGGACTGCAACTGCTGGTTCAGCTGGGCGGCATAGTCCTGGGCCCAGGAATGGAGTGCCTGCTGGTCCCGGGCCAGGGCCTCCTGGCGCTGCTGCTGCACCCGGGCCTCGATCTGGGCCTGCTGCTCGTCATGCTGGGCCAGTCCAGGCCCCGACCTTGGGCCTGCAGTCAGGGTCTGAGATAGCAACCCCCCGAACACACCGCCCAGCAGACCCATTGCCCGCTGGTCGGGTGTCAGCCGCGCAGGCTTCGCCACCCGGCTGGTGGTCGTGGGCACCTGCCGGTACTTGTAGGCACTGGAGCCCTGGAACCGCTGCACCTTCTGGCCCGTCATGCCCTCCAACTGGCCCAGGGCGCTCTGGGCCGACAGCTGGGTTCCCACCTGACTGAGCAAGGCGGCTGCGAACCAGCCGACGCAGAAATTCGTCGCGGCATTCATGATCTTGGCCTCTGGAAACAACACTACCGTGCCTCCCCGGGGCCTCCGGGTCAAGCTTCCGTACTTATTCTTAACGGGCCAATCTTGGAAACCTTCCGTAAGCTGGTGCCTTCCCCAGCGGGGATCTTTCACAGCCTGGAGGCTCTATGCCCTTCTTCCGTCGATTGTGGTTACCCCTCTGCGGGGCCCTGGCCTTCACGCTGGTGGCGGGCGAGACCCCGAAGCCCCCGACCCCGATGGTCGCCTCCAAGGCCAAGCCCGCCCCTGCCGCGGCCCTGCCAGCTCCCGTCAAGGTGGTGACGGTGGAGGGCATCACCGAATACCGGCTGGCCAATGGCCTGCGCGTGCTGCTCTTCCCCGATGCCAGCAAGCCCACCATCACCACCAACATCACCTACCTGGTGGGCAGCCGGCATGAGCACTACGGCGAGACGGGCATGGCCCACCTGCTGGAGCACATGGTCTTCAAGGGCACGCCGAAGCACCCCAACGTGCCCCAGCTGCTCAACGAACTGGGCGGCGACTTCAACGGCACCACTTCGCTCGACCGCACCAACTACTACATCTCCTTCCCGGCCACCGAGGAGAACCTCGGCAAGGCCCTGGATCTGGAAGCGGACCGCATGCAGAACAGCAGCTTCACGGCGAAGACGCTGTGGGGCGAGGACGGCAAGAGCGGCGAGATGACCGTGGTGCGCAATGAGTTCGAGCAGGGCGAGAATGATCCCTTCCGCGTGACCATGCAGCGGCTGCAAGCCGTGGCCTTCGACTGGCACAACTACGGCAAGTCCACCATCGGCGCCCGCACGGACATCGAGAAGGTGAACGTGGACCACCTCCGCGCTTTCTACGCCAACTACTACCAGCCCGACAACGCCATCCTGGTGGTGGCCGGGAAGTTCGATGAGGCCAAGGCGCTGGAACGCATCAACCACACCTTCGGCGTGCTGCAGAACCCCAAGCGCGTGATCGAGCCCACCTACACCCTGGACCCCACTCAGGATGGCGAGCGTACCGTGACCGTCCGGCGCGTGGGTGGCACGCCGCTGCTCATCGTGGGTTACCGCGTCGCGCCCGGCTTCCACCCCAGCCGAAGCTACATGGATCTGGCCGCCACCATCCTCGCTTCGGGACCCACCAGCCGGCTCTACAAGGCCCTGGTGGAAACGAAGCTGGCCGCCCAGGTCTTTCAGACTGCGGAAGGTTCCGCCGAGCCGGGCCTGCAGATGTTCGGTGTGGTCCTGTCCAAGGATGGCGATCCCGAGAAGGTGAAGGAGGCGCTCCTCAAGGAGCTTGAGGGCCTGAAGGCGAATCCCTTCACGGCCGCCGAGCTGGAGCGGGCCCAGGCCAAGCTCCGCAAGACCGCCGACCAGATCTTCGCCGACACCAAGACCCTGGCCGTCATCCTCAGCGAAGGCATGGCCGCCGGCGACTGGCGCCACCTCTTCTTCGAGCGGGACTGGTCCCTGTCGGCCAAGGCCGAGCAGGTGCAGGCCGCGGCCGAAGCCGCCTTCAAGGCCAGCAACCGCACCCTGGCGCAGTACGTCCCCACGGAGAAGCCCGACCGCGCGGAGATTCCCGCCGCCCAGGACATCGCGGCCCTGGTGAAGGACTACAAGGGCAAGGAAGTGATCGCCCAGGGTGAGGCCTTCGATGCCAGTCCCGAGAACGTGGAGGCCCGCACGGTGCGCTTCACCACCCCCAACGGCCTGAAGGCCGCCCTGCTCTCCCGGAAGACCAAGGGCGCCATGGCCTCCCTCCAGCTCAGCCTGCGCTTTGGCCGCGAGGCCGAGCTGATGGACCGCAAGGCCATTCCGGGACTGACGGGCGCCATGCTCATGCGGGGCAGCGCCAAGCACACGCGGCAGGAGCTCTCCGATGCCTTCGACAAGCTGAAGGCCCAGGTGATGGTCAACGGCACGGCCACCTCGGCCATGGCCATGATCCAGGTCCCCCGGGAGAACGTGGCGGCAACCCTGCGCCTGGTGGCGGAAGTCCTGCGCGAGCCGGCCTTCCCCAACGCCGAGCTGGAGACCCTGGTGAAGCAGCAGGCCACGGGCATCGAGGCCCAGCGCAACGAACCCCAGGCCAAGGCCGTGGAGTTCATGGGCCAGACCTTCGACGCCTTCCCGGCGGGCCATCCTTCCGGCTTCCGCAGCTCTGACACCCGGCTCGCCGAGCTCAAGCTGGCGAAAACCGAGGATCTCAAGGCCTTCCATCAGGCCTTCTATGGCGCCAACCACGCGGAGCTGGCCGCCTCCGGCGACTTCGACGCGGCCGAGATCCAGAAGCTGGTGACGGAGCTGTTCGGCAGCTGGAATTCCCCGGCGGCCTATGAGCGCATCCCCGCCCGCCTGAAGACCCCGGCTGGCGCCCGCCAGGTCATCGAGACCCCCGACAAGAAGGGGGCCTTCTTCCTGGCGCAGGCCCGCTGGGCCATGAAGGACACGGATGCCGACTACCCCGCCTTCCTCATGGCCAACCAGATCCTGGGCGGCGGCGCGCTGAAGAGCCGCATCGCCGACCGGTTGCGCCAGAAGGAGGGCTTCAGCTACGGCGCGGGCTCCTTCGCCAACGTGAGCAGCCTCGATCCCGTCACCAGCTGGCAGGCCTACGCCATCTACGCTCCGGAGAACGCGGCCAAGCTGGAAGCGGCCTTCGATGACGAGCTGCAGAAGGCCCTGAAGGACGGCTTCACCCAGGAGGAGCTGGACTTCGCGCGGACCACCTGGATCCAGGGCGAGCAGAACGAGCGCCAGGAGGACCGGGCCATCGCCGGCTGGCTGGGTCGCAGCCTCCAGGTGGGACGCTCCGTCCGCTTCGAGGCCGAGTTGGAAGCCAAGGTGAAAGCCCTGAAGCTGGAGGCCGTGAACGCGGCCCTGCGGAAGTTCCTGGACCCCGCGAAGCTGGTGGTGGTCAAGGCCGGGGACTTCTCCAAGGATGCAAAGAAGTAGCTCCATTCTTTGACTTTGCGAAAAGGGGGCGGCGCATGCCGCCCCCTTTTTGTTAGGGGTCGGGCCCATTCCATGGTCTGCTGTTAGTCCGCTTGGCGTTGATGAGGACGCGGGGCGATGACGGAGGGCGTCGCCATGGCACGCATCGAACGGGAGTGGCAGGCGGAACATGAGGGCTCGGCCCTGGCTTCCGAACTGCATCGGATCATGGTCATCAGCCACCGGCAGGCCAAGGGCTTCATCGACTGCAACTGCGTCACCGTGAATGGCGAGATCGTGCAGAAGCACGGCCATCGGCTGAAGGCCGGCGACACAGTCAAGGTGGAATTTGATCCAGAGCAGACCTACGAGGTGCTGCCCCCGGAGCGCAAGCTGAAGGCCGGCCCCTTCGAGACGCTGTGGGAGGACAACCACCTGCTGTTTGTGTTCAAGCCCGCGGGCCTGCTCACGGTGCCCGCCGAGCAGGGCGGCGAGCCCAGCCTGGCGGAGGCCATCACCGAGGCCTACCGGCGCCGCGGCTTCAAGCGCTTCAACCTCTTTATCGTGCACCGTCTCGACCGCTTCACCAGCGGCGTGCTGGTCTTCGCCAAGACGCCCGAGGCCCTCCACGGCCTGAAGAAGCACTTCGAGCTGCACCGCCTCCAGCGCGTCTATTTCGCCGTGCTGGTGGGCGAGTTGCCAGAGAACAGCGGCACCCTGGCCGGGCACCTCATCGAGCACGCCAAGTCCCTGAAGATGTCGGTTGCCATCGCCCGCAAGGGCCCCGGGGGTGGCAAGCGCATGCCCGCCGGCGCCAAGGAGGCCGTGACCCACTACCGCGTCATCGAGCGCCTGCCGGGCCACACCGTGGTGGAGGTGAAGCTGGAAACCGGTCGCCGCAACCAGATCCGCGTGCAGTTCGCCGACCGCGGCTTCCCGCTCCTGGGCGACCAGGTCTACGGCGTGGAGAGCCCCCTGCTGGACCGCCAGGCCCTGCACGCCGAGCTGCTCGGCTTCAAGCATCCCGTCACCGAGGAGCCGGTCACCGTCACGGCCCCCATGCCCGCGGACATGGAGGCGGCCCTGAAGGTCCTGCGCAACCAGGCCCGGCTCGTCCGCGCGTCCACGGGCGTGAAGGGCGAAGAGGGCATCTTCCAGCCCACCGAAAGCTTCGATCACAAGGTCAAGCGCGTGGCCCGCGCCAAGCGCTATGAGGAGGGCGAGGCTCGACCCAGGCGCCCGGATGGCCCGGCGCCTGCGCGCCGGCTTGGCAAGGAAGACCGACCGCAGCGCGCCTTCGGTTCCGCCGATCGGCCGGCCCGACCCCGCCGGGAAGATGGCGAAGCCCGTCCCAGGTCCGCTTCCGGCCCTAGCGATCGCCCTGCCCGCCCGCGTCGTGATGAGGGCGATGAGCGCCCGCGCCGCAGCTTCGGCTCCGCTGACCGCCCGGCCCGCCCGCGCCGCGATGAGGGCGATGAGCGTCCGCGCCGCAGCTTCGGTTCTGCCGAGCGCCCGGCTCGTCCGCGTCGCGAGGATGGCGATGCCCGCCCCAGGCCCACTTCGGGCCCCAGCGATCGTCCCGCTCGGCCCCGCCGCGACGACGGTGATGAGCGTCCCCGCCGCAGTTTCGGCTCCGCCGAGCGCCCGGCTCGTCCGCGTCGCGAGGATGGCGATGCCCGCCCCAGGCCCACTTCGGGTCCCAGCGATCGTCCCGCTCGGCCCCGCCGCGATGATGGTGATGAGCGTCCCCGCCGCAGTTTCGGCTCCGCCGAGCGTCCGGCCCGGCCCCGCCGGGAGGATGGCGAAACCCGTCCCAGGTCCGCTTCCGGCCCCGCTGATCGCCCAGCCCGCCCCCGGCCGGAGAGCAGCGAGGCCCGGCCACGGCGATCCTTCGGGCCCGCCGACCGGTCGGCAGGTCCTCGCCGGGAGGGCCCCGGCGCCCGCCCCAAGGGCAAACCCGCCCCGCGGACCGGAAAACCCAAGCCCCGGAAACCCTAGGCTGACGCCACCGCATTCCTGTTCCAATGCGAATCCTGTGCTGCCTCCTCCTCGCCTCGATCCTGGCTGCCCAGGCGCCGGAACCCGGCTTTGGGGGGCCGCCCGACCACTGGTCAGCGCTGAGCGCGGATCCGGTTGCCGGAATCCAGTTGGCCCCCCCGGGCTGCTGGGCTGGGCTGCTCCTCGGGGCAGCCGCAGGGCTGCCGCGGCGGCAGTTGGGCTCCGAGGCCACGGTGGAAGTCTGGGATCTGCTCCCGCCGGGCTCACCACGCCGCGAGACGTTCAGCCTCTACCTGGGGGGCCTGCGGGAGCGTCTCTCCCGGGCCTTCGCGCAGCCACCCCCCAAGCTGCAGGCCCTGGAACTGAGTGACATCATGCAGTCCGATCCCAGCCAACCGCAGAAGCTGGATCTGACCAAGGTGAAGGCCATGCAGGAGCGCTTCAATCGGCTGCCCCCGAACGGCTCGCCGGTGAAGTAGGGTTCGACGACCTAGAGATGCTCCAGATACAGCCGATCCAGCGCCTCGGCCAGGTCCAGGTCCCGCTGGGTGATGCCGAGGCTGACGTGGGTCATGAGCACGGCGACGACCCAGCGGTAGCCCAGCGTCAGGTCCGGGTGGTGGTTCACGGCTTCGGCGTGTTCCGCGGTGGCCACCACGAAGCCGAGCCCGCGGGGATAGGACGAGAACGCGAAGCGCCGGCGCAGCGTCAGGCCGTGGGAATCGCCCTGGGCCACCCACTCGGGATGCCGGGCCAGGAAGGCCTCCATGGCCTCAGGGCTGACCAGATCCTTGGACATGCTTTCCCCCCTGGTGCATCCTAATCCGTTGCCTCCGGTTTTGTTACGCCTTCCTCGAGTCCCGCCATGCCCTTCAAGCATCCCCCCCTCCTCGGCCGCATTGCCTTCGTCAGTGGATCCTCCCGTGGCATCGGCCGGGCCATCGCCCTGGAGCTGGCCCACTGGGGGGCGGACGTGGTGGTCCACGCCCAGAAGAACCTGGACCTGGCCGAGGCCGTGGCGACCGAAATCAGGGGCCTGGGCCGCCGCGCCATGGCCGTCCTGGCGGACGTGCGGGTGAAGGCGGAGTTGGAGGCTGCCGCCGACCGCGTGAAGGCGGAATTGGGCCCCGTGGACATCCTCGTGAACAACGTGGGCACCCGGCAGGATGGGCCCTTCATCCTCATGGGCGACGAGAAGTGGGAGGAGGTCATGAACGTGAACCTCCGTGGCACCGTGTACGCCACCAAGGCCTTCGTCCGGGGCATGATGGCCCGCAAGTGGGGCCGCATCGTCAACATCGTCAGCCCCACCGGCATCATCGGAAAGGCTGGCCAGACCAACTACGGCGCCAGCAAGGGCGCCGTCATCGCCCTCACCAAGAGCTTGGCCCGGGAGATGGCCCCCTTCGGCGTCCTGGTGAACGCAGTCAACCCCGGCCTCATCCACACGGAACTCACGCAGGACATCTCGGAGGAGGCCCGTCGCGAGATGCTGGCCCCGGCCATCCTCAAGCGGGAGGGCGAACCCGAGGAGGTGGCCGGGGTGGTGGCCTTCCTCTGCTCCGAGTGGGCCAGCTACATGAGCGGCCAGATCATCAACGTGGACGGGGGGCTGTGTCCCTAAATGGCCCTAGCAGCGCGTTGATCTTGCCCACCAGCCGGACCAGGTCCACGGGCTTGGTGTCGTAGTCATCGCAGCCGGCCGCCATGGCCTCCTGCTGGTCTGAGGTCAGGGCCCGGGCGGTCAGGGCCACCACAGGGATGTGGGCGGTCCGGGGATCGGCCTTGATTTGCCGGGTGGCCTCGTAGCCATCGATGCCCGGCAGCCCCACGTCCATGAGCACCAGGTTCGGCTGGCGTTCCCGGCAGAGCTGCAGCCCCTGTTCCCCGTCCTCTCCGGTGATCACGGTGAAGCCGCGACGCTCCAGCAGACGCGAAATCGCGTCCCGGTTCATCTCGTTGTCTTCCACCAGCAGGAGCGTCGGCATCGGAGGGGGTCCACCGAAAGTGTTACCGAAGCGCCGGAATTTCGCATCCTCCGGCAGGAGGAGGGTCGCCGTTACTGGCCCTGGTTCGCGGCCACCAGGGTGTTGCTGAGCAGGCCGGCGATGGTGAGGGGGCCCACACCGCCCGGGACCGGAGTCACCGCAGAAGCCACCTCCATGGCCTCCCCGAAGCGGACGTCGCCGCAGAGGACCCCGCCCTTGGCGCGGAGGGTCTCCAGCTTTTTGGGTTCGGTGGCAAAGATCCGGGCGCCGAGGGCCTCGTCCTCCACCCGGTTGATGCCCACGTCCACCACCACGGCGCCGGGCTTGATCCAGGAGCCTTCCACCAGGCCTGGTCGCCCCACGGCGGCCACCAGCAGGTCCGCCTCGCGGCAGACCGCCGCCAGGTCCTTGGTGCGGCTGTGGGCGATGGTGACGGTGGCGTGCTGCTCCAGCAGCATCAGGGCCATGGGCTTGCCCACGATCTCGCTGCGGCCCAGCACCACGGCCCGCAGGCCCTTCAGCTCCACGCCGTGGTGGGCCAGCAGGGACATGCAGGCCGTGGGCGTGCAGGGGCGCAGGCCCGGCAGGCCCTCCAGCAGCAGCCCCTGGTTCATGGGGTGGAAGCCGTCCACATCCTTGGCGGGGCTGATGCGGTGCAGGGCCCGCTTGGAGTCCAGGCCCTTGGGCAGGGGCAGCTGCACCAGGATGCCGTCCACGCCGGCATCGGCGTTCAGCTGGTCGATGAGGGCGTCGAGGGCGGCCTGCGGCGTGTCCGCTGCCAGCCGGTGCTCGATGGAAGTGATGCCCACCTTGGCGCAGGCGGCGGACTTGTTCCGGACATAGACGTGGCTGGCCGGGTCGTCGCCCACCAGCACCACGGCCAGGGCCGGGGCCCGCAGCCCCTTGGCCAGGCGCCCCTCGACCCCCTGCCGGACTGCCTCCAGCATGCGGTCCGCGTGGGCCTTCCCGTCCAGGATCGTGGCCATGGCATCCTCCTCGCTCCATTGAAGCCCAAGGCGCCTGTGGCCCTCATCAAGATTCTGTTTGCTTGAGAAACCTGGAATATCGCGCTAGACTTCAGGCTCAATTCGGCCATGGTGTCCCGTTTCGGGCCCAAGACTGGGTGGGTTCGACCCACCTTTTTTGTTGTCCTGTCGGAGTCTCAGTGGACTTGAAGAAAGTGCAGCCTCCCCTTGAGCGCCAGCTGGCCCTGCTGGGCTATGAGCTGGTGCACCTGGAGACGGTCCGCGAGGGCAAGGACGAGGTGCTGCGCCTCTACATCGACCACCTGGACGCCGAGACCAGCCGTCGCAAGGTGACCCTGGACGACTGCACCACCGCCCACGAGGGCCTGCTGCTCTGGATGGACGTGGAATTCCCGGACCTCCGCGAGAAGCTTGGCGTGGAAGTGAGCAGCCCCGGCATGGAACGCCCCCTGGTGAAGGCCGATCATTTCCGGCGCTTCGCGGGGAGGCTCTGCCGCGTGCAGACCGCCGCCCCCATCAACGGCCAGAAGCGCTTCAAGGGCTGGATCGGCCCCGTGGCGGACGGCAGCGTCACCCTCGAGGAGGATGGCGTGCTGAAGGCCGTGCCCATCGAGGCCATCCAGAAGGCCCGCCTGGCCCCCTTTGACGAAGACAAGACCCCCCGGCCCAAGCACCTGGTCGGGCGATTCACCGAACTGCCTGATGCCGACGGCGTAGAGACAAGCGCCGCCGAAGAAGAGGAGGCCTGAAATGGCAAACGTCGCAACGACCTTTTTCGACAGCGTGAAGATGATCGCCGCAGAAAAGGGGATTCCTGAAGAAGATGTGTTCGCCGCCGTCGAGGAAGCCCTCGCCAAGGCCGCGGACAAGTATTTCAATGCCCAGGATTTCTACGGCAACTTCCAGGCCCAGATGGACCGGGAGACCGGCGAGTTCCATGTCTACGCCCTGAAGCAGGTCGTGGCGGAAGTCGAAGAGGAAGATCTCGAGATCAGCCTGGCCGAAGCCCAGACCCTGAACCCCGACGCCGCCGAGGGCGACACCCTCTGGCTGCCCCAGGACACCAGCCAGCTGGGCCGTATCGCCGCCCAGGCCGCCAAGCAGGTGCTGGTGCAGAAGGTCCGCGAGGCCGAGCGCGAGCGCATCTTCACCGAGTTCGCCGACCGCATCGGCGAGGTGGTGGTGGCCGAGGTCAAGCGTTTCGAAAAGAGCGCCATCATCCTCGAGATCGACCGCGTCGAGTCCATGCTGCGCCGCAACGAGGCGCTGCGCGGCGACCGCTTCGACAAGGGCCAGCGCATCAAGGTCGTGATCGTCAGCGTGGACCGTAGCGCCAAGGATCCCCAGGTCCAGGTCAGCCGCACCGATCCAAGACTGCTCATCAAGCTCTTCGAGAACGAGGTGCCCGAGATCCATGACGGCACCGTGGTCATCCGCAACTGCGTCCGCGAGGCAGGCGACCGCGCCAAGGTCGCCGTCCACAGCCTCGATCCCGACGTGGATCCCGTGGGCGCCTGTGTGGGCCTCAAGGGCAGCCGAGTCCAGGCCATCATCCGCGAGCTGAAGAACGAGAAGATCGACATCGTCCGCTACTCGGACGACCCGGCCCAGTTCATCGCCAACGCGCTGAACCCCGCCAAGGCCATCCGCGTGAACCTCGGCGACCCCGAGGGCCGCCGGGTCGAGGTCGTGGTGGACGACGAGCAGCTCAGCGTGGCCATCGGCAAGCGGGGCCAGAACGTGCGCCTCGCCGCCAAGCTCACGGGCTGGAACATCGACGTCCGCAGCGAGGCCGACAAGCGCCGCGAGGCCGAAGTCGCCATGGGCCTGGCCCTGCCCATCCCGGAGGCCGTGGATGCCCCCGAGGAGTCAGCCTCCGCGCCGGTCTCCTCCCTCCTGGACACCCTCCAGGTGGAGGGCCTGGACGCCGCCCTGGCGGACCGTCTGGCCGCCGCAGGCTATCCCGACGCCAAATCCCTTTACACTGTTACGGCCGAACAGCTGATGCAGGTGGAAGGCATGGACCAGGATCTGGCCTTCCGTCTCATCGATGCCGTGCAGGCTCACTTCGGGGAGTAGGCTGTCGTCCTGCAGCCCCCTTCCTTCTTCCCACCCCAGGCCGAGGTAATCCGCTTACATGCTGCGCATCAACCAACTCGCCAAAGAGCTCGGAGTCGCCAATCAGGAGGTCATCGAGGCCTGCGAGAAGCGTCTGGGCCTCCAAGGGAAGAGCCACAGCTCCAACCTCACCGATGACCAGGCGGACCAGCTCCGCCGGGGTTTCCAGGGCAAGCACAAGGGCGAGCAGGAAGCGCCCCCTCTCGCCCTCCACAAGCCCTCTGCCGCCGTGAGGGTGGTGAAGGGCCCCGCCCCCACCGCTCCCGCCGCCCGCCCCGAGCCCAAGGCCGAGCCCGAACCCGCCAAGCCCGCCCCGGCCGTGCTGGTGAAGAAGGCCGAGGCCGCCCCCGAGGCGAAGCCCGCCCCCATGTCGGCCGAACCCGCGGCGGCGGAAGCGCCCGTCGCCGAGGCGCCCGCCAAGGCGCCAGCTCCGGCCCCCGCCGAGCCCCCCCAGGAGACCTTCTCCCGGCTCAAGGTGTCCGCGGCCGCTCCCGCTCCCGCCCCTCGCGAGGACAAGCCAGCCCGCTACATCCAGCTGCCCCCCGCGCGACCCACGGGCCCCGCGGCCCAGCGCCCGGCCCAGCCCGCTGCGGCCACCCAGTCTCCGGCCGGCGGCCCCCGCCCCGAAGCGGGCGCCCGGCCCATCGTCCAGCGCCCCGGCCAGTCCCCGAGCAATGTCCAGCGCTCGGGCATGCCACAGAAGGAGAAGGCCGTCCTGCAGATGGCCACCAACACCGGCCGCGGCGAAGTGCGCCATGAGCCCGTGCCGCCCGTCACCCCGGCCCGGCGCCCCTACATTCCCCCCGCCATCACCGAGATGCGGACGGACCAAGGCTTCAGCCGCATCAAGACCTCGGACACCCCGGCCCCTGCGCCGCGGTCCACGGAACCCGCCCGCTACATCCAGCTGCCCCAGGCCCGCCCTGCGCCCGGCAGCCGGCCCAGCGGCCCTGGCGGACGCCCCGGCGGCCCTGGTGGTCCTGGCCGTGGCCCCGGCGGTCCCGGTGGTCGTCCCGGCGGCCCCGGCGGTCGTCCCGGCGGTCCCGGCGGCCGTCCCGGCATGGGCTCCCGCCCCGGCGGTCCCGGTCGCGGCCCCTCCATTCCCGCCACGGGTCCCATCGACCCCAACAGCCAGAAGGGCCCCGGCCGCGGCGCTCACGTGGGTGGCAAGAAGAAGAAGGGCGGCTACGTCCGGAGCAAGGAGGAGGAACTCGACCTCAAGCTCCGCCAGCCCCGCTCCCGCGCCCAGCAGGTAGCCAGCGAGTACATCGAAGAGGAAATCGGCATCGTCATGCTCTCCGAGGGCGTGACGGTCAAGGAACTCGCCGAGAAGTGCAGCCGCCCCGCCAAGGATGTGGTCGCCAAGCTGCTCCACCGCGGCATCTTCGCCACCATCAACCAGCCCCTCGACACCGAGATGGCCAAGGACATCGCCCGCGAATTCGGCTTCCTGGCCGACATCGTCACCTTCGAGGAGGACGTCCAGATCATGGCGGATGAATCCGGCGAGGTGGTGGGCGAGAAGCGCCCCCGTCCTCCCGTCGTCACCATCATGGGCCATGTCGACCACGGCAAGACCTCCCTGCTCGACGCCATCCGCAAGACCAAGGTGGCGGCCGGCGAAGCCGGCGGCATCACCCAGCATGTGGGCGCCTATCACGTGGATGTGAAGGACCCGAACACCGGCGAGATGCGTCAGGTGGTCTTCCTCGACACCCCCGGCCACGAAGCCTTCACGAAGATGCGCGCCCGCGGCGCCAAGGTCACGGACATCGCCATCCTGGTGGTGGCCGCCGACGACGGCGTCATGCCCCAGACCGTGGAATCCATCAACCACGCCAAGGCCGCGGACGTGCCGCTGGTGGTGGCCGTCAACAAGATCGACAAGCCCGGCGCCAACCCGGACAAGGTCCAGCAGGGCCTGCTCCAGCACAGCGTCCAGACCGAGGCCTACGGCGGCGACGTGCCCGCCGTCCTGGTCAGCGCCAAGACCAAGCAGGGTCTCGATGAACTGCTCGAAACCATCCTGCTGGTGGCGGACCTGAAGGAGCTGAAGGCCGTCTATGACTGCCCCGCCGCCGGGTCCATCATCGAAGGCCGCCTCGACCGCGGTCGCGGTCCCGTGGCCACCCTGCTGGTCCAGCGCGGCACCCTCAAGGCCGGCGACATCTTCGTGGCCGGCGCCACCATGGGCCGTGTCCGCGCCATGTTCGACGACCTGGGCCGCAAGGTCACGGAAGTCGGTCCCTCCAGCGCCGTGCAGATCCTCGGCTTCGAGGAAGTGCCCAGCGCCGGCGACAACTTCCAGGTCGTGGAAGACGAGGCCAAGGCCCGCAGCATCGTGACCTTCCGCCAGGAGAAGGCCAAGCAGGCGGCCCAGCAGAAGCAGCGCGCCACCCTGGAGACCCTGTTCAGCACCATCAAGGACGGCCAGGTCAAGGAACTCGCGCTGATCATCAAGGCCGATACCCAGGGCTCCGTGGAGTCCCTGGTGGGCCAGTTGGAGCGCCTCAGCACCGACAAGGTCCGGGTGCGCATCATCCACAGCGCCGCCGGCACTGTCACCGAGAACGACGTGCTGCTCGCCGAGGCCTCCAAGGCCACCATCATCGGCTTCCACACCAAGGCCGAGAAGAAGACCGAGGAGCTCGCCCGCGAAGAGGGCGTAGACCTGCGCTTCCACGACATCATCTACAAGGTCACGGAAGAGATCGAGCAGGCCATGGTCGGCATGCTGGACGCCACCGAGAAGGAGACCGTCCACGGCCAGGCCGAGGTGCGCCAGCTCTTCAAGATCGGCCGCACTGTCATCGCCGGCTCCTTCGTCACCGAGGGCAAGGTCCAGAAATCCTTCAAGGTGCGCGTCAAGCGGGGCGAAGCCGTCCTGTTCGAAGGCGGCCTGAAGAACCTCAAGCGATTCAAGGAGGACGTGACCGAAGTGAAGAACGGCCTCGACTGCGGCATCTCGCTCGAGGGCTTCGACGAGCTGAAGGAAGGGGACATCCTCGAGTTCTTCAGCAAGGAGAAGGTCATCGCCACCAGCCTGAGCTGACCGCGCCCTGCGCTTCGCGCAGAGCGACGACGGGCCCGCCTAGCGGGCCCGTTTCATTTTTGATCAAATATGACACAATGGTATTCAAATGTTGATTAGACTGAAGTAACTATTTTTGCTGTGACCCCGATCACCTACATTGATCCGCACACTGGTCTCTCGCCCCCTCAGGACACCCCATGTCTACACCCAGCCCCACGACGCCCAGCTTCGACCTGAGCACCCCCGTCGATGCGAAGGCAGCCACGAACCCCCTCGGGCTCAGCCGCATCGACCACTTCCAGTTGACGGGTTCCATCGACCGGCTGGAACCCCTCTACCGCCGCCTGGGCTTCGAGCGCGTGGCCGTAGGCAGGCACGCATGGGGCTTCGTGGTCCACCTGCGCCAGCAGCGCATGGACATCCTGATCTTCGAGGCGGATACCACCCACCCGGCCGGACGGTATTTCCAGGCCCACGGCGAGGGCGTCTGCGCCCTGAACTTCGCGGTGGAGGACCTGGACGCAGCCCTGGCGCGGGCTCGCGCCCAGGGGGCGCGGGTCATGCTCGAACCCCAGACCCACGTGCTCGGGGAAGGCACGCTGCGCTTCGCGGCCATCCAGGGGGTGGGCGATGTCTGGAACCACCTCGTGGAGCGGAAGGGGAACCCCGCCAGCTTCTGGCCTGGTCTAGTCGCTGAGCCCGCGCCGGCCTTCTGCGATCCCGGCCTGGTCCGGGTGGACCACCTCACCAACAACGTGGGCCCGGGCGAGATGGAGGCCCTGGTGGACTTCTACGAGCGGGTCTACGGCTTCGTGGTCACCCGCGA
Organism: uncultured Holophagaceae bacterium; assembly: GCA_963751095.1. Lineage (GTDB taxonomy): Bacteria > Acidobacteriota > Holophagae > Holophagales > Holophagaceae > Geothrix. The sequence continues at coordinate 25,999 of CAVVTK010000011.1, forward strand.
GTTCCACATCCGGGGCGCGCTGGGCACCGGCCTGGATTCCAAGGTCGTGCAGAGTTCCAACAACCAGGTGATCATCCCCATCAATCAGCCCACGGACGAGAAGAGCCAGGTCCAGGAATACGTAAGCCGCCACAAGGGCCAGGGCGTCCAGCACATCGCCATGTCCACCAACGACATCTTCCACACCCTCCGCACCCTCCGGGGCCAGGGCTTCCAGTTCCTCCGGGTCCCCGACACCTATTACGACCTGCTCCCGGGGCGCGTGGCCCGCAGCGGATACACCGTTCGCGAGGACTTCTCCACCGTGAAGGAGATGGGCGTCCAGATCGACGGCGACGAGACCGGCTACCTCCTGCAGATCTTCAGCGAGGACCAGATCGGCCCACTGTTCTTCGAGATCATCCAGCGAAGGGGGAACATGGGCTTCGGTGAAGGCAACTTCCAGGCGCTGTACGACTCCATCGAGCTCGACCAGAAGAAGAGGGGCGTGCTCTGACGACGCCCATGTCCCCCTCGAAATAGGGCCGCGATGCGGCCCTATTTCATGCGCTCCCTATCGAAGGCTCCACTGGAGCCTCCGATGGCCGGTCGCCCCATGGGCTTCGGTGAAGGCAACTTCCAGGCGCTGTACGACTCCATCGAGCTCGACCAGAAGAAGAGGGGCGTGCTCTGACGACGCCCATGTCCCCCTCGAAATAGGGCCGCGATGCGGCCCTATTTCATGCGCTCCCTATCGAAGGCTCCACTGGAGCCTCCGATGGCCGGTCGCCCCATGGGCTTCGGTGAAGGCAACTTCCAGGCGCTGTACGACTCCATCGAGCTCGACCAGAAGAAGAGGGGCGTGCTCTGACGACGCCCATGTCCCCCTCGAAATAGGGCCGCGATGCGGCCCTATTTCATGCGCTCCCTATCGAAGGCTCCACTGGAGCCTCCGATGGCCGGTCGCCCTATGGGCTTCGGCGAGGGGAACTTCCAGGCCCTGTACGACTCCATCGAGCTGGATCAGAAGAAGAGGGGCGTGCTTTAGACACGCCCCTCCAGCTTGGTTGATCGCCCATCTCTACTGGATCAGGAAGTCGTCCAGGCATAGCCGGGCGGTTGGGGTGCCGTCCACGGCCAGCTTGAAGCGGACCGGCCCCGTGAGGTTGAGGCCGCTGAAGGTGGCGGTGCTCAGGGTGTTGGAGCTGGCCGTCACGGAAGAGCCGACCTTGGTCCAGGTACTGCCCTGGTCCTGGGAGTAGTAGAGCGAGAAGTCGGCGGTCCTTGCAGCAGTCTCGTCGGTCTTGTAGACCCCATAGGCCACGCTGACGCTGCTCACCTGGGAACTGGCATCGCCGAAGTCGAAATTCATCCAGACCGCACTGCCGGCAATGTTCCGGTTCATGCGTAGGCCCTGGCCACCGTTCTTGGCATCGCTCGCATCCGTGCTGACGCTCAGGGTGGTCACGAAATGCCAGGAGCCCGTCGATAGGGTGTAGTCCCCTGTGGCGTACACCGTCCCCGTGCCGGCCCAGGTGAAGGCCTCCGCCAGGGGCGTGGGTGGTGCCGCAACCCCCACGGCGAAGCTGAGGGTCTTGGTGGTGGTGGCGAGGTCGCCGTCCGTGACGCGGACCGTGAGGGTCACGGTGCCGGTGGCCCCCGTGGCGGGCACGATGTGGAGCACCGGGCTGGCCATGGTGCCGGTGAAGCTGAGACCGGTGTCGGGCACGATGCTCTGGTCACTGGAGGACGCGGTGAAGGTCACGGCCAGAGGCGCTGCGTCATCGCTGACGGTGAAGGCGAGGTCCTTGGCCGTATCAGCCGGCGTGGCCTCCGAGGCGGGCAGGCCGGTGACGGTGGGGGCCTGGTTGCCGCCGGTGACGGTGACCACCCGGGTGATGGCGTTGCTCACGCCCAGCCCATCCGTGGCGGTGAAGGTGACGCTGTAGGTGCCGCCCGCCGCGTAGCTGTGACTGGCCGTCGCCCCGCTGGCCGTCTGGCCATCGCCAAAAGTCCAGCTGGTGCTGGCGACGCTGCTGTTCGGGCTGGTGGCGTCCCCCTGGAAGGTGAGGGTCGTTCCCACCGGGGTCGTGATGTCCCAGCTGGGGGCCACCATGTGGACGTTGGGCTTGCCCGTCACCTCGAAGGAGCTGCCCCAGCCACGGACATCCACGGCGCTCTTGAAGGTGGCAGGCGGGGGGTTGGCGGGGGCCGGGAACAGATCCAGGCCGGTCAGCGCCTCGATGCGCGCCACCGACGTGGTGTACTTCTGGATCTCCGCCGCGGACATGGCCAGGCCCGCCTTGTTGGGGGTCAGTACGGCCAGAACATTGGGCTGCCCGGGCGCCGTCTCGCGGACGACGACCTTCCAGAACCCGCTGGGGATGCGCACCGGGGCGACGGCTCCAGGCAGCAGGGCCGCATCCGCCTCGAAGGTGGGACCCGTGTAGATCCAGATCCGGTTGAAGGTGTCGGCCAGGCCGGGTACCCAGGCGCCGCCGGAGCCGGTGAAGCTCCCACCCACCACCTGCTCCAGGTGGTTCCAGAAGTTGTTGTTGTGGTCCGTGTCCTGGGGGGCGATGTTCGACAGGCGGCAGGTGTCGGTGCCCGCCTGGGAGCCGTAGCGGTAGGCCAGGTCGGACATCATGACCTGGTGCCCCCGGGTCCAGCCGCTGCCGGAATAGTCGCCATCGGTCACCTGGGGTGCCGCCAGGCGGTCATCAGGCAGGAAGGTGCGGGTGCCGTTGGCGAAGGCCGTGGTGAACTTGAAGTCCGCGTAGGCCGTCCAGGCGGGGTTCTTCAGCGTCTCGTCATAGCCCACGCGGAAGGCTCCGTGGGGGAAGGCGGTACCCACCTGGTACGAGGGCAGCACCGTGAGGGGGCGGCTGGGCACCGCCACCGGATCGCCGGCGTAGGTGGGTTCCGGCGCCATCACCGTGAGGGTGGCGTTCTCGCTGGGGGTGGTGGCTCCGCCGCCATCCTTGACCACCACGCTGAAGGTGGCGCTGATCTCCTGGAGGTCCGTGGGACCCACCGTGAGGCTGGCTCCGGTCTCGCCGGGGAGGTCGGTGCCGTTCTTCCGCCACTGGTAGGTGAGGGTGCCGGTTCCCGTGGCGGCCACGGTGAAGGTGGCCCCGCTGGGCGCGATCACGCTGGCGCCCTGGGGCTGGTTCTGGATGACCGGGGCCTGGGCGCTGACCGCGATGGCGGTCTGGCTGCCCGTGAGCGTGGCGGACACCGTATCCATGGCTGTCAGCGTCTGGGCTCCAGCAGTATTCAGGGTCGCCGTGAAGGTATGGGTGCCGTTGTCGGAACCGGTGAAGGCATAGTCGCTCGGGAGGACCGCTGCCAAGTCAGTGCTGGTGATGTGGATCGTCCCGACATACCCCGTGGCGGCGTTGCCATAGGCATCCAGCGCCGTGACGGTGAAGCTGTGGGAGATTCCGGGCGTGGTGGGGCTGGGAAAGCCCGTGACCGTGAAGTGGGAGGCCGTGGCGGGACTGACGGTGACGGCCTGGGTTCCCGTAATGGAACCGGTGACCGTGTCCGTCGCGGTGAGCGACTGGGAGCCCGCGGTCTTCAGCGTGGCCGTGAAGGCGTGCGTTCCGCCGTCAGCGCTCACGAAGGTGTAGTCACTCGGGAGGGTGGCTGCGGCATCGGTGCTGGTGAAATGGACGGTCCCCGTGTATCCGGGCACTGGGTTGTTCGAGGCATCCAGAGCCGTGACAGTGACGGTGGGGGAGGTGCCCGCTGTGGTGGGGTTCGTGAATCCCGTCACGCTGAAATGGGTGGCGGCCGGTGCAGTCACCGTCAACACCGCGGCGCCGCTCAGGGTCGCCTGGCTGGTGCCGTTCAGGGTGTTGGTGACCAGCACCGTGTAGCTACCCGAATCCGCCAGGGCCACGGGGTTCAGCGTGAGCGTGGCCGCGGTCTTCCCGGCGAGGTCTGTCCCGCCCTTCTTCCACTGGTAGCTCAGCGTGCCGTTGCCGGTGGCGGCAACGCTGAAGGAGGCGGTGCCACCTTCCGTGACGGACTGGCTAGTGGGCTGGGTGCCGATCACGGGGACCGTGGCCGCGGGATTGACGGTCAGCACCGCGGCGCCGCTCAGGGTCCCCTGGCTGGCGCCATTCAGTGTGTTGGTGACCAGCACCGTGTAGCTACCCGCATCCGCCAGGGCCACGGGGTTCAGCGTGAGCGTGGCCGCGGTCTTCCCGGCGAGGTCTGTCCCGCCCTTCTTCCACTGGTAGCTCAGCGTGCCGTTGCCGGTGGCGGCAACGCTGAAGGAGGCGGTGCCACCTTCCGTGACGGACTGGCTAGTGGGCTGGGTGCCGATCACGGGGACCGTGGCCGCGGGATTGACGGTCAGCACCGCGGCGCCGCTCAGGGTCCCCTGGCTGGCGCCATTCAGTGTGTTGGTGACCAGCACCGTGTAGCTACCCGCATCCGCGAGAGCCACCGGGTTGAGCGTGAGGGTGGCCGCGGTCTTCCCCGCGAGGTCCGCCCCGCCCTTCTTCCACTGGTAGGTCAGCGTGCCGTTGCCGGTGGCCCCGACGGTGAAGGAGACGGTGCCACCTTCGGTGATGGCCTGGCTGACGGGCTGGGTGGAGATGACCGGAGCCGTGGCGACAGGGGTCGGCGTGGCGTTCCCGCCGCCACCGCCGCCGCAGGCAGGGCCGAGGAACAGGGCCCCTGCCATGAACAAGCAGGCCGCCACTCGGCCCAGGAAGCGTGGCTGGAACATGGTCATCTCCGGAGGCGAAGCCATCGGTCAAGGTCATGAAGGCGCCAGGGGACCCGATGGCTCGGGGCCCCTGGCGATGGTGCGGGGTCGTCAGGCTACTGGATTCCCGCGAGAGGTACGGGAAGTCGGGTGAGCCAGGTGCCTAGTCTTGCCACAATCAAAGCTACTTATTGGCGGGAGCCACCAGGAGGAAAACCGAATTCGCGGACGTCAAGGTGAGGTCCCCTTTGGAATTGATCGCCATACCTTGCGGAGCGAAGACATTGCCCCCGGTCAAGTTCGCGGGGTCACCACTGGAGCGGTCGCTGTTCAACAGGCCCATACGCTGCCCATAGTAGTTGGCAGTGGTGGTGCTGGTGGGCGCACCCAGGTGGGTGATGACGAGGTTGTTGACTGTGTCGATGGCGCGCAGGGCATTATTCCCTGTATCAGTGACGAAGATGAACCCGTTGCCATCAGCACACAGGCCGATCGGGTTCTTGAGCGCGGCAACTGTCGTCGCTGCACCGTCAAGGAAGCCACCTGCGGCCAGGCCTACCACTGCTCCTGCGGAACCATCCATTCCAAACTGTTTGACCTGGTTGGTCCCAGTGAAAGCCACCCAGACATACCCTGTGCCCCCGGGCTGGATGGTGATGCCCGTGGGATTACCGCCCCCCCCCGTGACGAAGATGGTGGTGGCATTGCCGGCGGCAAGGTCCACCTTGTAGACATTGTTGGCAGTAAAATCCGTGAAGTAGAGATTGGTTCCATCCACTGTCATGCCCTGGACGTTTAGGCTGGCGGGGTAGGTCCCCGTAAGAGCGAAGGCCAGGTCCTCAGTGAATGTGGGTACCCCGGAATCCGGAGTGAATCGCCGAATCTTCTTGGTGGTGCCAGTGTCGGCGACAAACAAGGCAGACAAGGCGCCAGTTGCATCCACCTGGACTGCGATCCCCTTGGGCGCGAAGAAAACAAGGTCTGCGGACGCGCTGTTCTTCAGGGTTGTGACCATCCCATCCGCGGCAATGACTCGCACGAGGTTGTTGAGGGTATCGGCCACAAAGGTCCTGCTGCCATCGGGAAGGACTGCCAGGTTGGCCCCGGTGGTGTTCGCCGTGGTTGTCTGGCTGGTGAACCTGAACTGGGCCATGGAACCAACGCCGTTCTGAAGACCATGGATGCGGGGGCCGCCTGCGAACACGTATGCCTGGCGGCTGGGGTCGTCCATGGTGAAGGTCGTTCCATTTTGGGGGAACCCATTGGCATCCATGTTCGTGATGGCAACTCGATGCACAGACTGGACATTCTGCACGTTATTGAGAGCCGCATCTCCCACATAGAGGGTGGAACCATCAGGCGTCACGGTCACCGCGTAGGGATAGGCCAGGCTGGCGCTTGTGTTTGCGGCCGCCGGAAGGGTCCCATCCAGCGACTGGGCCGCATTCATGTAGCCTGGAGTCGCAGTTCCACCGGCCTTGCCCACCACGGTGATCAGGGCGCCGCTGTAGGCACTTCCCCCGGCCGGAATCATGCGAATGGCAGCGTTGTCGCGATCTGCGATGTACACATTTCCCTTGGCATCAGCCGTGATGCCCTGAGCGTACAGGAACTTTCCGGAGGTCGCCGTAAGATGGTCAACGAAGCCAGTCGCAGTGGGACCAACTCCAGTTGTGCCTCCATACACGGCTGCTGCCGGAGCCGGAGTGGGTTTCGCTGAACCGTCCGGATTGAATAGATCCAGATTGATGCGAATGACCTTTGAATAGGCCGTGGCACCACTACCTCCAGTATCCGTCAGGAAGAGGTAGCTGTGCGCATTCCCGGCTGCACTCGAGATGCTCTTGGCCATGGCCGCCGGACCGGCCGTGAGATTGAGCCCGGTCGTTCCAAGATCAAGCAACTGGGTCATCACACCGGTTGCCAGTGAAGCGGAGAAGAGTTTCTTTGCCGTGAAATCCACAAAATAAATGGTGCCGTTGTGGATGGCGAAGGCGTTGGCGTTGGGAATGAATGCCGCGCCACTCAGCGTCACCTCGAAAAGGCTCGGCGTGTAGGTGGCATAGGCCACGCGACTCAACTTGAGGAAGCGGGAGTAGCCTGTCGTAAAACTCTCGCCACCCACGTAGATATCCCCAGTGGCAGGGTCGATGGTCGCCTGTCTAGGCGTCCTCAGCACCTGGGTTTCCGTCCTGGCCAGGGCAGTGGAGGTCGTCAGGCCAGCCATGCCAGCAATCGTGCGAACCTTTCGATCTGTTCCTCCGATGTGCCGGATGGTGTTGGCCGAGTAGTCCACGGCGATGATGGCGCCGTTGTCGCCCGGGAACTCGCTGACGATCATCCCCTGGGTGCGATAGAACCGGGCTGTGGAGATCCCATCTGCATCCGGATCCCCTTCCATGGTGCCGGTTCCGCTGCCATAGGATCCTGCCACGTGGTAGAGCCCCCGCTGGGCGACGAAACCGGTCATGGTGGCTGTCTTTAGATCGTTCTGGGCAGTCAGGGTGTAGGCCTGGCGGCGGGGCAGGAGGTTGGTGACGGTGAAGGAACGGGCCGCGCCCGACAGATCGCCGCTGATCTTGGTTCCGGCGGGATCCTTGAGGAACTGGGTGACGGGAACGCCACTGGTGATGGACCAGGTGATGGGAGCCTGGGTGCTGCCGAAGGGAACCACGGCGGGACCGAAGGTCCCGATGGTGATGTCGCCGGCGTCCACGTGGACCGTGGCCGTGGTGGTGAAGTCACCGGGCTGTACGGTCATGGTGTAGACCTGGGTGGCCGCGGGGGCCGTGACATTGAAGGTGCCCGTGCTCGTGGAGGGGACATAGGGAGTCGTCTGGACTGAAGGCGTGATGGTGAAGCTGGTGACGCTGGGATTCACCGACCAGGTGAGTACTACCGTGGCCCCGGGGCCGACAGGTGTGCCGGCGCTGGTGGGGGAGCTGAGGCTGAAGGCGGGGGCGGGATTCACCAGAATGGAGAGGGTCCCATCCACGAAACCTCCGCTGTTGGTGGCCCGGACGATGACATTGTAGGTGTGCGGGAGGCTGGCCAATTCGTTGGGGGTGCCACTGATGGCCCCGGTGGTGCTGCTCAGCGAGAGGCCGATGGGCAGGGAGTCACTGGTCGGAGCCAGGGCAAAGGAGCTCATGCCCGGCTGGGTGGAGCCCTGCAGGACCGGCACGGCAGCACCAGCCATGGGCACCGTGTTGAAGAGGGACACGGAGGCCGGACTGAAGGTGAGGCTGGTGGGGGCGGTGTCCTTCAGAGTGAAGGAACGGGTGCCGGTGGTAGGAGTCTCGGCAGCATTCTTCACTTCGCAAGACAGCTGGAGGGTGCTGCCTACTGTGTTCCCGGCCGTGAAGCTGAAGGTGTTGGCCGTGGTGGCACTGACAGCTGTTCCACCGGTGATGGACCACTTGTAGGTGCAGCCAGCCTGGGCCGGAACGGAGGCAGTCAGCCCGGTGGTGCCAATGGTGACCGAGCTGGCCGGGTCGGCGCTGGTGGTGATGGTGGCATCGGCGGGGCCGGGGATCGCGATGTTGACCTGGCTGGTGACAGCGTCACCCTTCGCGTTAATCACCTTCAGGGTGTAGGTCGTGGGCGTGGTGATGGGTCCCATGGGGACCGGGACATTCGTCGTCACGGAGAGGTTGCCGGGCGTGATGACAGCGGTGCCGCCGGTCATCGCGAAGGTCCCGCGGAGGTAGATGGAGGACCCGCTCACGATGGAGATGGTGGTGCCGGTCTTCGGAGGGCCGGGTTTGGTGGGGTCGGGCAGAGCGAAGGTGTTGTCCTTGCAGGCGAGAAAGGAGGAGATGGCAGGCGCGGGGTCCTTGTAGGAACCAGGGTTCGAGGCGCACCCGGTGTGCAGGGCGGCGAGGCCGAGGCCCAGCGACAGGGCCAGCAGGATCCTGACGGATCGCTGGCGCAGTGAGTGGATGGACATGCGGACTCCTGAGTGGCGCAGGGCAGTGGGGAGGATTCTCATGTCAGCCTCCTAGAACCGGGCCTTGAGGGTGAACTGGACTTCGCGGGAGCGGTTGTCCGGGGAATCGATGGCTCCGAAGTTGGGGTTCAAACCTCCCGAGGACAGTGTGTACTGGGTCTGCCGGGTGTACTGGTTCGCCCAGTTGAAGACGTTGTAGATGTCGATGGTCCCCTCCAGGGAGAGGCCGCGGGCGATGCGGAACTGGCGGGAGGCCCTCAGGTCGAAGGTCTTCTCGTTGGGCTGGCGGTGGGAGTTGCGGCTGTCGCCACCCACCGTGTCGATGTATTTCCCATCCCCGTTCTGGTCGGCGTAGTAGACGCCGTTCCAGGGCCGGCCGGTGGTGTAGGTGGTGATCCCGGACAGCCGGATGCCCCAAAAGGTGGGGGCGAACCAGGCCAGGGTGGCCCGGAAGGCGTGGTCGTTGTCACTCAGGGCCCAGGAGCCAAGGGGATCCGCCGGATTCTCGGTAAGGGCGTTGCTGGAGGTCAGCGTGGCCCGCTCGTTGGAGTTGTTGTCCTCGGCCTTGGCGAAGGTGAGGCTGCTTTTGAAGCCCCAGCCGCTGCCGGGCTTCCGGCCTGCTTCCAGGACCACGCTGCGGTAGCGCCCCTCGCCATCGTACTTGGAGAGGATCACGTCGCCGAAGCCGCTGAGATCCAGGGCCCGGCCGCGGACCACCGCGCGTCCCGGGCGGGCGCCCGTGGAGAAATGGTTGTTGGTCGTGGGATAGCCATCGTTGTAGATGGCATTGGGATCCACCGTGCTGGCCCCCGGCGCCATCTGGCCCAGGTTGATGTTCACGGCGTACTGCAGGTGGTTGAACTTCTTGTAGGTACCGCGGATCCCCACGGTGTAGCCGTTGCCCAGATCCTGCTCGACGCCCAGGGAGGTTGCCCGGGCCTGGGTCATCCTGGCCTCGGGGTCGATGATGGTGGGGACGATGGTGTCCACCTTAAGGCTGGGATCGGTCCGGAGGGTGCTGGTGGGGATGCGGGTGAGGGAGCCAGGGGCCGTCACGGGGCCGCTCCAGCGCTGAGAAGCGGAAAGCAGGCCCCCGGGTTCGAACAGGGCGGAATTCGCCGAGGCCGTCATGTAGTAGGACACCAGGTTGATGCCGTTGTTCATGATGGCGCCCGAGGTGGTCTGGCCCGGGTTGCTCACGCTGAACCAGCCGTAGCCGCCCCGCAGGATCGTCTTCGCGTTGCCGAAGAGATCCAGGGTGAAGCCGAAGCGGGGATCAAGGCTCTTGTCGTTGGGGGCGCGGTCCAGGCCCTGGAGCTTGGGGTTGGGATTCGGGTTGTCGCTCCAGATCTCGGCGGTGTAGCGCAGACCCAGGCTCACCAGCAGGCGCTTGTTGAAGAGCGCGCCGTTCTGGGCCTGGACATAGCCGGCCAGGAACTTCTCGCTGAAGCTGCTGACGCCGTCCATGGGCGAGTAGCCCTGGGTGTAGGTCACGCCGCTGAGGGAGGCCGCCGGGGCACCCGTGAACCAGGACTGGGCCACGGCATAGGTGGGGAAGACCCAGCTGCCGTTGCCATTGGGCAGGTAGCGGTTCTTCATGTCGATGAACTGGAAATCCACGCCACCCTTGAGGACCCAGTCCCCGGTCATGAGGGTGAGATTGTCCTGGATCTGGGTGGTGGTCTCGTTCGTGGTGCGGGGATCGATGTAGTACTGGCCTGCGTTGATGTCGTAGCCGCTGCTGAGCTTGTTGATGCGCACCGGCGAGGAGAGGGTGCTGTTGGGCGTGGTGGGCCGCTTCTCGCTGGAGAGCTGGAGGCGGGCCTCGTTCAGCAGACTGGGGGACAGGGTGGAGCTGAGTTCCAGCACCGTGGAGAGGCTGGTGAACTTCATGGTGGAGTTGCCGGACTCGGCCGTGTCGTTGCGTCGCGACCCGGCGTAGATGTCGTTGAGGCCCTGGTAGTTCTGGGAGTTCATCCGAAGGGTGGCCCGGTGATCCTGGTTGAGGTCCCAGTCCAGGCGCCCCATGAATACCAGGTTCTTCTGCTCGTCGGTCCAGGCGCGGTGGTTCTCCTGGGCGAGGGTGCGGCCCGGCATGGTCTGCAGCAGGGCGCCCATGCCCGTGCCGGCGGCGAAAAAGTCGGTGGAGCCGGTCGAGAGGTCGCCGAAGAGGGGGATGCTGTCCTCGCGCCTCCGCACCATCTCGACGTTCACGAAGTAGTGCAGCTTGTCCTTGAGGATGGGGCCGCCCAGGTTGAAGCCCACCTGCAGGGTCTGATAGGTGCGGGTGCGGGCCTCGGTGGAATTCACGCCATCCGGGGCATTCGGGTCGTAGGGGACGGGTTTGACCTTGGACACCAGGGAGTTGGGGCGGAACAGCACGAAGGCCGTGCCCTGGGTCTCGTTGGTGCCGGTCTTGGTGACGGCGTTGATGACCGCGCCTACGGCGTCGCCGAACTGGGCATCGAAGGAGTTGGTGATGACCTGCAGTTCCTTGATGGAATCCTGGCCGAAGGTGAAGGGGATGCGGGTGCCGCCACGCTGCTCGCCGTTGAACTTGGAGTTGTAGCTGCCGCCGTCGATCTGCAGGTTGTTCTGGATGCCGCGGGCGCCTTCCACGGTCGTGTAGTAGCTGGTGTTGCCCACGGCGGCGCCGGGGGTGAGCTGGACCAGTTCCGTGAAGTTGCGGCCGTTCACCGGAATGGCATCGACCAGTTCCTGGGAGATGGAGGACTGGGTGTTGATCTGGGCCGCGTCCAGGGCCGTGGCCTCCGCCACCACCGTGACCACGGCGCTGGCCTCCACCGTATCGAGGCTGAAGTTCTGGAGCGCGGTCTGGCCGAGGCCCACGCGCAGGGAAGCGTCCTTGGCGGTCCTCAGGCCCTGGGCGGCGACGGTCAGTTCGTAGGAGCCCACGGGGAGGAAGGCGAAGTGGTACTCGCCATTGGCATTGGTGGATGTCGTGCGCGTGATCCCGGTCTCCAGGTTCCGCAGGGTGAGCGAGGCGTTGGCGACCGCACCCTTGGCCTTGGATTTGACCGTTCCCCGGAGGGCCCCCGAGGTGGTGCTGGTCTGGGCGTGGGCGACCACCGAGCAGGCCAGGGCTGAAAGGAAGAGGGCGGTGGTTCTTCGGGCTGGCATCAAGGCTCCTTGCCCCACAGGGGCAGATCAGTAAGAAGGAAGCGAAACGGTTCTGGTCGAGGGCAAGCGCATTCCGGCTTCGGTCGTGGCGTTAGGGGCCGTGCCCCCGGGGTTACGTACGATCAGGACGGTATCCCCTCGAAGGTCTCCTTCAACCTTCAGGGTGTCTATGACCGATGTCACGGAACAACGCGGTAACACCTGGGCATCCGCCGACTTCCAGACATCCTCACCCCGGGTAACCTGCGCCGGCGGCTGGATCCGATTTTACTTGTAATGAATATGGAAATAGGGAGTTAGTCCGAGCAGGCCTGGCACGCGCCCCCCACTAGACACCTGTGCGGGGCCCTCCCGCCCTGCCCGCCTGTGAAGAAAAAGTCAGACATTCCGGAGGCTATGCCCCACACCAGATGGACCGCCCCGTCGAGGAGCTGGAGTCTGTCCTCCATGGTGGAGGCCGTGCGCGGCCACGCCGAGAATTTAGCGGGCACTCTACGGTAAGGTGATTCCATGCGCCTTTTCCCCTCCCGCCAGCGCGGCTTCACCCTCATCGAACTGGTCGTGGTCATGACCCTCTTGGCCTTGCTGGCCACGGTGGGGCTGGCCGGGTACCGGCAGAAGGTGCGGACGGCCAAGGAAGCCGTGCTCAAAGAGAACCTGTTCCAGATCAACCACGCCCTGGAACAGCACCGGGCGGACCGGGGGAAGTACCCCTCCAGCCTGGGCCCCCTGAGGGAGCTGGGCTACCTGCGGGACATCCCCTACGACCCCATGACCCAGTCCCGGGAGACCTGGCAGACCGAGCTGGAACCCCCCGACCCGGATAACCCCGACGCCGAGCTGGGAGTCTTCAAGGTGCGCAGCGGCTCCACAGAAAAGGGCTCGAACGGCTACTCCTACAACGAGTGGTAGGAGCGGCTGCAGGCGATAGGCCATAGGAAAACCATGAACCCCAACACGATTCGCCGCATCGACCAGCTCTCCCTGATCCTGCTGCTGCTCTGGGCGGGCGCGGCCCTGGGCTTCGGCGTCTTCTCGGCCCCGGTCTTCTTCCGGGAGCTGCCCAGCCGGGACGTGGCCGGGCGCATCGCGGGGCTCATCATCGGCCGCCTGGACTGGGCCGCCTGGGTGGTGTTCGGCCTGGCGGGCCTCAGCTGGGTGGGCCGCTGGGTCACCGAGGTCAAGGAGGATCTCATCGGCCCCATCCGGCTCTGGAGCGGCGGCTTGATGGTGGCCCTGCTCATGTGCCTGGCCAGCAGCTTCGTCGTCACCCCCAAGGTGCAGGCCATCCGGGCCCGCATCAACGCCCCCATCGAAAGCCTAGCCCCTGATTCAGCCGATCGCGTGGCCTACAACAAGGCCCACGGCCTGAGCCGCAACCTGTTCTTCCTGCGCATCCTGCTGGCCGTGGGGTTGGCGGCCACCGTGGGGCTGATGCCCCGGGGTGGCAAGGATCAGGAGCCGCCGGCGTAGGGCTCGGGCAATTCCCAGGCCTCCAGCTCCCTGGGTTTCGCCGGACCGGGGATCAGTTCACGCAGCCAGAGGCGAATCTCGTCCAGGCCGAGATCCTCGATGGCGCAGGCCTGCACCGCGCCGGGGTGCTGCTTCCTGAGCTCCAGCTTCTGGGGCCGGTGCAAGCGGTCCACCTGGTTGAGGATGAGTAGACGCGGCTGGGCCTCGATGCCCTCCGGCTCGCAGCCGATCTCCCGCAGGGTGGCTCCCACGACCTTGAGGTGGTCCTCCAGGTCCGGGTGGGCCGCATCGGCCACCACCAGCAGGGCATCGGCAGTGCGGACCTCTCCCAGCGTGCTGCGGAAGGCGGCCACCAGCTGGTGGGGCAGCTTGCGGATGAAGCCCACGGTGTCGGCCACCAGGCAGTGCTTGGGTTCCAGGCTGCCCTGGCCGGTCTCCGCGTTGAAGTCCTGGCCCAGCCAGGCCTTGCGGGTGGTGGTGTCGAGGGTGGCGAAGAGCAGGTCCCGGGGTTCGCCCTCCCCGGTCAGGGCCTTGAGGAGGCTGGTCTTGCCCGCATTGGTGTAGCCCACCAGGGCCACCCGGGGTAGCCCCTTGGGCCTTCCCTCGCGCTGGGTCTTGCGCACCTGCTCCAGGTGGGTGAGCTCCCGCTTGAGCTGGCTGATGCGGGTGCGGACCATGCGGCGGTCCACCTCGATCTGGGTCTCGCCGGGGCCCCCGCGCAGGCCCACCCCACCGCCCTGGCGCTCCAGGTGGGTCCAGGCCCCCTTCAGCCGGGGCAGCTCGTACTCGCAGCGGGCCAGCTCCACCTGGGCCTTGGCCTCCCGGGTCTGGGCCCGCTGCTCGAAGATGCTGAGGATGAGGCCGGTGCGGTCCAGGCAGATGAGGCCCGTCAGCTTCTCGATGGCGTTCACCTGGCTGCCCCTCAGTTCGTCATCACAGATGAGGTGCGTGACGCCCTGCCGGGACACTTCCTCCCCCAGGGCTTCCAGCTGTCCGGAGCCATAGAAGGTCTTGGAGGCAATCTCGGAGCGCTTCAGGATCCGCCGGGACTGCACCTCGAAGCCGCAGCTCCGGGCCAGCTCGGCCAGCTCCAGCAGGTGGTCGTGGATGCGCTCCTCCCGATCCTCGGGGCCTTGGCGGGCGATGAGCAGGCAGCGCAGGGGCGATTCATCCATATGGCAAACCTGCCTGTCCCCGCGGCAATAATCAAGCCCTGGTCCCCCGGGACGATGCGGAGAGCGGGGAGCCACGATTTCATGGCCATGTTCGGGCTGAAAAAATCCAAGCCGTCGGAAGGGTCCGAGCTGGTTCTCGCCTACCTGGAGGACGCCCAGCGGGTTCGGGCCACGGTCTTCGTGGTTGATCCGAAGGCCCGTGAGATTCCGGCCTCGCTCATCATGGTCACCGAAGAACGCGTCAGTCTCGGGATCCAGGGACGGGTCATGGCCGAGAAGGGAGAGTCCATCGGCCTCCTCTTCTATCTCGACGGCCTCCGCCTGAAAGCCGTGGGAGGGCTCCTGGAGCTGAAGACGGGGAGTCTGGTCATGGAGCTGCCCACCAGCATCGAACTGGCCGAGCGCCGGAAGAAGCCCCGAGCCCGGCTCAACCAGCGGGAAGGGGCCACCGCCATCGCCCTCACGGGGCTCTTCGAGGGTATCGGCCTCACCGGCGCCATCGACAACATCTCGGAAGGCGGGATGTGCCTCAAGGTGGGGCGGGCCATGAACGTCAAGACCCAGGGGCCCATGCACATGGGGCCCAATCTGCTGTCCAAGGGCGACGTGTTCATGGTGATCAAGCTCAGCAAGCTGCCCAAATGCCCTCTGATCGAAGTCGGCGGCCTTGCCGCCCACGTGGCTTCCGAGGGGAGCGGCCTCTCCGTCGGGATCTCCTTCGAGCCGGGCAAGGAATCGATCCTGGGCCCCGTGAAGGCCCTGGTGGCGAGCCGGGCCGGTGCCCTGCCCACCTCGGTGCCCATCAAGGCGCGGCGCCCCCAGCAGCCGAAGGATGAGCCTGCGGCGCCAGCCATCGAGCTGGCGCCCCCGCGGCCTGCACCGAAGAAGGAACCGG
Source organism: uncultured Holophagaceae bacterium (assembly GCA_963751095.1). Lineage (GTDB taxonomy): Bacteria > Acidobacteriota > Holophagae > Holophagales > Holophagaceae > Geothrix. The sequence goes on from CAVVTK010000011.1 coordinate 41,331, forward strand.
ACCCGCCGCCGGCGCCACGGCCGGCCGGCGGACTCGAGGTCCAGGCCACCACTGCCGCGCCCGAGAGCTCGCCTGTGCTGGCCGAGGCCACCAGCCGGGGATCGGCCCTGCACCGGATGAAGAAGCGCAGCCGCGGCGTGCTCGTGGCCATGCCCGAAGGAGCGGACCGCGAGGCCCTCGTCGGATTCCTCGCAGCGGACGGCTACGGCAAGGTCCGGGTCGCGGCCACCCTCACAGAACTGCTCGCCGAGCTGGACGAGGTCCAGCTGGTGTTCGTGGATGGCGGCGTGGCCGAGCTGCAGGGGCTGGCCCTGGCTTCGCTCCTCCAGCAGCGTCTGGACGGACAGGAGATTCCAGTGGTCCTGGCCGAGGCCTCCGTGGACGCCGAACTGGTGCTGGGCGCCCATGAGATCGGCGTGGCCCAGGTGCTGGTCAAGCCCTACGGACTGGATGCCGAGTTCCTGCAGATGCTCGAAGGGCACCTGGGCATCGCCTAGCTCCGGCTACCCTGGTGGCATGCCCTTGTTCGAACGGACCGTCGCCGACCGCTACCTGAGGACCCACCGCAAGGGGGCCTTCGTGCGGATCATGGTGCGCTTCGCGCGGGGCGGCACGGCCCTGGGCGTCTTCGCCATGGTGGTGACCTTGGCCCTGATGACCGGGTTCCGGGAGGAGATCCAGGCCACCCTCTTCAGCGCCACCGCCCACTTCACCGTGTTCCACCTGGCCGGGGACATCCCGGATACCGAGGCCGCCCTGAAGACCATCCGGGCCGTGCCGGGCGTGCGGGGTGCCTCGCCCATCCGCATGGAGAAGGGCCTGCTGCGCCGGCCTGACAGCGAGATGCCCCCCGAGGCCGTCGTGGTGAAGGCGGTGGACCCCGCCACGGCGCACGGCACCTCGAGCATTTTTGACTCCATGCAGCCTTCACCCATTGAACGCCTCAACGAGGGTGAGATCGTCCTGGGCAAGGAACTGGCCCAGCGCATGAGCCTGCGGGTGGGCGACACCGTGGCCCTGGCCCTCTTCCGCCTGGAGCTGGGCCTCGGAGGCCAGCAGCCGAAGGTGGCCGCCTTCCGGGTGGCCGGCGTCTTCCACAGCCACATCGCGGAGTACGACAAGGCCTGGGCCTTCATCCACCTGGGTGACGCCATGCGGATCGCCAAGGCGGAAGGCCGCGCCGAGATGATCGAAGTCCGCGCCAGCGGCATCGAGGCGATCGCCGAGGTGAAACCCCGCGTGCTGGAAGCCCTAGGCCCCGCCTACCTGGCCACGGACCTGCGCGAATCCAACCGGAGTCTCTTCGCGGCACTCATCGTCGAGAAGTGGCTCTTCACCGCCGTCCTCAGCCTCCTCGTGCTGGTGGCGGCCTTCAACATCGTGGCCTCCCTGGTGCTGCTGGTGACCGAGAAGCGCCGCGACCTGGGCGTGCTGCTGGCCCTGGGGGCCACCCCCCGCCAGATTCAGCGGCTCTTTGAGCTGCAGGGTCTGCGCATCGGCGCCGTGGGCACGGCCTGGGGGCTGGGCCTCAGCGTGCCCCTCTGCCTCATCCTCGACCACTTCCGCCTGCTGAAGCTCCCCGCGGCGGTCTACGACTTCATCAGCTACCTGCCCTTCCGGCTCAAGGTGCTGGATGTGGCGCTGGTGGCCATCTTCCCCCTCGTGGTGTCCTGGCTGGCCGCGCGGTACCCCGCCAAGAAGGCCGCCGCCCTGGACCCCGTTGACGCGCTGAGGGCGGAATGATCGGCCAACCGCTTTCCATCTCCGGCCTGCATAAGACCTATTCCGGGAATGCCCACCCGGTCTTCGATGGTTTCTCGCTCGAAGTCGAAGCCGGTAGCCTCTGCGCTATCGTGGGCGTCTCCGGCGTGGGCAAGACCACCCTGTTGAACTGCGTGGCGGGCCTGGACCACTGGGAGGACGGCCACATCACTGTGGGCGGCTCCCCGGTGCCCGAGGGCAGCGAAGCCCGCGCCCTCTACCGCCGCCGCTCGGTGGGCCTGGCCTTCCAGCAGCCCCACCTGTTGCCCGAGTTCACGGTGCGGGAGAACCTGCGCATGCCCCTGCTCATCGAGGGCGAGGTGACCCCCGAAGCCGAGGCCTGGATCGGCCAGCTGCTGGCCACCGTGGGCCTCGGCGGCCTCGGTGAGCGCATGCCCGGCCAGCTCTCCGGCGGCGAGGCCGCCCGGGCCGGCCTCGCCCGCGCCCTGGTGCGCAGGCCCGCCCTATGGCTGCTGGACGAGCCCACGGGCAACCTCGATCCCGCCACGGCAGAAGAAGTGTTCGGCTTCCTCCTCGGCCTGCACGCCGAACTGCGCCCCACCACCCTGCTCGTCACCCACAACCCGGGCCTGGCCGAGCGCTGCATGCGGACCGTGCGGCTGGGAGGAGCCGCTAAGCCTTGATGTCGATGCTGCCCGCCATCTGATCGGATGACGGGGCGTGAGCGAATGCGGTCCTGCCGGATAGTCTGCGGATGGCCTGCTGGTCGCCCGCTCGGGCCTCCGCTTCTGTCTCGGACAGGGGTTCCATGGCCTCCTGCAAGTCCGTTTCAGGTCGGGATGGCCGTGCCTTGGGCGCGGCAAACCCGTTGAAGGCCGCGGCGGCTGTGTCGAGGACCGGTGAAACACCTGCGATTCCGCTCATGGGTTCCTCCTTGAGTCTAGAAGAGAGCCTCCCTGCTCCCACTTGCTCACTTTCATCGGCCTGAGCTGGAAAATATTGATAAAAATATCGAGAATATTAGAGTTTTTATCAAGACCCCCCAATATCCACTGACCTGTCACCAAGCCGGTTCCGCGGAACTCCCCGGAGGAGCGGGGATGCGTTCCCCATACCGTCCTGGCAGCCCCAGGCCTATGCGCTGACCCCGTCCCGGTCGGCTGAGTCTGGGTGCGGCTGGCGGCATTGGGCCCGACACGGCCTCGCACTGCGGGACCACCGCATTCAATCCATAGGTTTTCCCAGGGATGGGTCGATGACACGGCATAGGCCCTTGCGCCACCGACGCGCCCCTTCCGTCGGCCGCGCCGCCGGGGCCCAGTGGAGGCTGCCATGCCCTTCGTTCAATTTACCGATGAGCTGCGCGTGGGCCACGCGGACATCGACCAGCAGCACGAGGCGCTGTACGACATCGTGAACCGCCTGCACGACAGCATGCGCGCAGGAAATTCGCGCCAGGAACAGGGGAACATCCTGGCCTTCATGGGCAACTACACCGCCGAGCACTTCGCCGCCGAGGAAAAGCTCATGCAGGAATCCGAATACCCGGAGCTGGCCTCCCACAAGACGGAACATGAGAGCCTGCTTCGGCAATTCCAGGAGCTCCAGCAGAAACACGAAGCGGGGTCCATGACGCTCTCCATCATGGTCATGCATTTCCTGAAGGACTGGCTCTCCCACCACATCCAGGAGGTGGATCGGAGGCTGGCCGACCACCTGCGCCAGGGCTGAGGCGGAGGCTCTCAGGGGCCCTCTTCACCCCCACCCACCATTCCCACAGGAATCCTCCGCCTCCGCCGGTCCTCCAGCAACTCACCGAGAATCACCGCCGCGGCGGCCGCATCCAGCAGGAGCTTTCTCTTTTCGGGTTTCACCCCCCGCTCGCGCAGGAGGCGCTCGGCCTCGGCGCTGCTGAGGTGCTCGTTCACGAAGCGCAGCGGCAGGCCGGTGCGGGCGGCGAGGGCTTCGCCGAAGGCCCGGGCCGCCGGGGCCGTGGCGCTCTCGGCGCCGTCCTTGTGGCGGGGCAGGCCCACGGCCAGGGCCTGGACGCCCTCCTCGCGGCAGAGCCGCGCCAAGCGGTCCAAGGTACGGTCCCCCTCCTGGGGCCAGACCTCGAAGGGCGAGGCCAGGATCTCCAGCTCGTCCGAGAAGGCGAGGCCGATCTTCTTCGTGCCATGATCGAGGGAAAGCCAGCGCATGCCTTCAGCCTACCGGGAACCCCTGTTGCCCAGGAGACGCCGTGGAGTGGGACTACATCATCATCGGGTCGGGGTTCGGCGGCAGCGTCAGCGCTCTGCGGCTGGTGGAGAAGGGCTACAAGGTGCTGATGCTGGAGAAGGGGCGCCGCCTCCGGGCCGGGGACTTCCCGAAGACCAACTGGAATCTGAAACGCTTCTTCTGGCTGCCCCAGGTGGGTTTCCGGGGCCTCTTCAAGATGACCTTCCTGGGCCATGTCACGGCCCTGTCGGGCGTGGGCGTGGGGGGCGGCTCCCTGGTCTATGCCAACACCCTGCCCGTGCCCAAGGATCCCTTCTTCGAGGCCGCGTCCTGGGCTCACCTCGCGAACTGGAAGGATGAGCTGGCCGCGCCCTACCAGCAGGTGCTGCGCATGCTCGGGGCCACCCGGAACCCCGCCCTGACCTACCCGGACGAAGTGCTGAAGGCCGTGGGCCAGGAGATCGGCCGCGAAGCCACCTTCGAACACACGAATGTGGCGGTCTATTTCGGGAAGTCCGGCGAGACGGTGCGGGATCCCTTTTTCAACGGCCTGGGGCCGGAGCGCACGGGCTGCACCCTCTGCGGCGGCTGCATGCTGGGCTGCAACCACGGCGCGAAGAACACCCTGGACCGCAACTACCTCTTCCTGGCGGAGAAGCTCGGCCTGAGGATCGAGGCCGATGCCGAGGCCACCTGGGTGAAGCCGGTGGACGGGGGCTACGAGGTGGAGGCCCGCCAGGGCACCTGGGCGCTCCCGGCCCTGAACCAAAAGCAGACCTACCATGGGAAGAACGTCATCTTCGCCGGCGGCGTGCTGGGCACCGTCCCCCTGCTGCTGCAGCTCAAGGAGGTCGCCTCGGGCCTGCCGGGCCTCTCCAACCGCGTGGGCGACTTCGTGCGCACCAACTCCGAAGTGCTGGTCGGCGTCGTCACCCAGCGGCGCGACCAGGATCTGTCGAAGGGCATCGCCATCGGCTCGATCCTGCACACGGACGAGCACTCCCACCTGGAACCCGTGCGCTACTCGGCGGGCGCCGGCTTCTTCCGCACGCTCATGCTGCCCATGGCCCCGGGCGACACGCTCTTCCAGCGCTTCGCCAACGCCCTGGGCCTGGTGCTGCAGCATCCCATCCGCACCCTGCGCACCTACTTCGTGTCCGACTGGGCGAAGTTCACCATGATCCTGCTCTACATGCGCACCGTGGACGGCCACATCAAGATGCGGCTGGGCCGCGGCTTCCGAACCGGATTCCTGCGCGGGGCCGTGACCGAGCCCGGCGACGGCCCCCCGGCCAAGGCCTGGGCCCCCGAAGCCACGGATCTCTCCGAGCGTGTGGCCAGGCATCTGGATGGCTACCCCACCAGCCTGCTCACGGAGACGCTGCTGGGCATCCCCACCACCGCCCACATCCTGGGCGGGGCACCCATGGGGGATTCGCCGGAGTCGGGCGCCATCGACCACCAGCACCGCCTGTTCGGCTACGAAGGGCTCTACGTCATCGACGGCGCCGCCATCTCGGCCAACCCCGGCGTGAACCCGTCGCTCACCATTGCCGCCCTGGCCGAGCGGGCCATGACGTTCATCCCGGCCAACGGAGCGGAATCCGGGCTTCGCCCAGATTCCGCGTAGGTCTGAAAGCGGGTGGAACCGAATGCCCCCGTCCCGCGCCCTCTCCTTCGCCAATGCCCTGGGCCGGATCCACCTGGCCTGGACGGCGGAGGGCATCTGCGCCCTGCGCTTTGCCCAGGGGATCGACCCTCTCGAGTCACCGCAGGCACCCGCCTGGGTGCAGAACGCCGTGCGCCAGCTCATGGCCCACCTGGCAGGCCAGCCCCAGGACATGAGCCGCATCCCACTGGACCTGTCGGGCCTGACGCCCTTTCAGCGCCGGGTCGCAGAAGTGCTGCGGGCCACCCGGCCCGGCCGGACCATCAGCTATGGCGAGGTCGCCCTGCTCTGTGGCCATCCGGGCGCCGCCCGGGCCGTGGGCCAGGCCGTGAAGGCCAACCCCATCCTCATCCTGGTGCCCTGTCACCGCGTGGTGGCTGCGAACGGCCCCGGCGGCTGGAGCGCCTTCGGCACGCCGGAGCGCAAGGCGCGGCTGCTGGAACTCGAGCGGCCCCATACTGGACCCGATGCCGCGCCCCCTCCCCGATGACCTGCTGAAGGTCCCGCACCGCCGGGACGTGCCCTTCTCGAAGCTCACCACCCTGGGCGTGGGCGGGCTCTGCCGCTGGCTCTTCGAGCCCACCACCGAGTCGCAAGCGCAGGTCTTCGTCCGTGCCTGCGCCCGGGAGGGCCTGCCCTGGCGGGTGCTGGGCGGCGGCTCGAACCTGGTGGTGCTGGGTGACGTCTCCACGCCGGTCCTGCGCCTGGCCCTGCCGAAAGAAGCCCGGCGCGTAGGCAACCGCCTCACCGCCCCCGCCAGCCATGGCCACATCGCCCTGGCCGAGGCCGCGGCCACGGCGGGCCTGTCCGGTCTGGAGTTCGCCAGTGGCATCCCAGGTTCCCTGGGCGGCGCCATCCGCATGAACGCCGGGGCCTATGGCCGCGAGTGGGTGGACGTGCTCACGCGCTACCGCTTCCTCACTCCAGCGGGCGACCTGGTGGACAAGGCGCCGGAGCCCGGCGAGTTCCGCTACCGCTGGAGCTTTCTCACCGGCGGTCACGTGGTCCTCTCCGCCACAGCGTTGCTGACCGAGGGCGATCCCGTGGCCATCCGCGCCCGGGTGGCCGAGTACCGCGAGAAGCGCGGCACCAGCCAGCCCCTGTCGAAGCGCAATGCCGGCTGCATCTTCAAGAACCCGCCGGGGCAGAGCGCCGGCCGCCTCATCGACCAGGCCCACCTCAAGGGCCTGCGCATTGGCGACGCCGAAGTGAGCCCCGAGCATGGCAACTTCCTCGTGAACCACGGCAGGGCCACCGCCGCAGAGTTCGCCGAGCTGATGGAGACCGTCCGGACCAGAGTCCGCGAAGTCCACAGCGTAGAGCTCGAACCCGAAGTGGAGATCTGGCGGGACAGTCCTCGGCCTTGAGTCCTGAGTCCTCAGTCCTGAGTCCTCAGTGGCTTGGCGGCCGGGGCCGCCAAGCTCTTCAAGGAATGGCGCGCCCGGAGGGCGCCCGGACTAGACTGAAGCCTGATACCTGAAGCCCGAGGCCTTCCCAGATGTCCATGCTCCCCCGCACTCGCCCCAAGCGTCCCTGGCTGCCCTGGGCGCGGGCGGGGATCACCGTGGCGGTCATCGGCCTGGCAGGCTGGGGCCTCATGGAGCTGGGCACCCGGTACCTGGGCCTGCAGAAGCTGGTCATCGAGCAGGTGAACGTGAGTGGCTGCCGGGGCGAGCGGCAGGCCGAGGTGCAGAAGCTGGCGGAACAGCTGGTGCTGGGCAAGCCCCTCTTCTGGGTGGACGCCGAGGAGCTGCGGTCGCGCATCGAGGCCAAGCGCTGGGTGCGGGGGCTGCAGATCCGCAAGGACCCGCCAGACCGGCTCAGCCTCGCCATCGAGGAACGGCGGCCCGTGCTCTGGCTGGTGCGGACGAACGGCGTCTTCCTGGTGTCGGACGACGGCGTGGTGCTGGATCGCGTCAATCAGGCCAATCTAAATCCCATTCCCGTGGTCGTGGATCCCGCCAGCCAGACAGATCAGGGACTGGCCCATTTGGTGAGCGCTGCACGCATGCTTCGGGAAAAGCAGCAGGGTTTTTACGAACGGATTACAGAATTGAGGGACAGCCCAAAGGGGCCTGTAGCTTACATCGAGGGGTTATTGGCCCCAATCTACCTTTCGCGCAAGGATGTCACGAAAAACGTGCCCAATTTCCAGGGCCTCTTTGTGGATCGCCTCTCCCAGCGGCCGGATCTCGCCCGGCTGAGGTACATCGACCTGCGCTGGGACGACGAGGTGGCCGTGGGCGAACCCGAAGACGAACCGGCTCCGGCAAAGCCTCGGCGCTGAACCCCGGAAGGACTATTCCGCGTTTTTCCCGCCACGAATCCTCGATTTCGTGGGCGGAACTGGTATAAACCTAGAGCAAGGAAAAGGATCTTCATGCCGCAGCGCGCCGTACTCCTCGGACTCGACCTAGGTGCAAGCAAAGTGGTGGCGGTGGTCGCCGTCCAGGAGGAAGACGGAACCCTCAACGTGACCGGGACGGGCCAGGCTTCGCCCCAGGGCGGCATGACCCAGGGCCAGATCACGGACATGGAGCTCAGCACCCGCGCCATCGTGCGGGCCGTGGAAGAGGCCATGAACACCGCGGGCCAGACCAAGGTGGACGGCATCCGCGTGGCCGTGGACGGCATCCAGTTCAAGGGCGAGAACCTGCGGGATTCCATCACCATCAGCAGTGGCGACAAAATCATCACCGCCGGCGACCGTGACCGCGTGCTGGAGCAGGCCACCAACAGCTGCAAGCTGGCCAAGGAGGAGCTGGTCCTCCACCGCATCCCGCAGATCTTCCACATCAAGGGCCAGCGGGACATCCGCAACCCCGTGGGCATGTTCGGCGAGACGCTGGAAGCGGAAGTTCGCATCATCGTGGCGCCCAGCCCCGTGATCATGAACATCCAGCTGGCCCTGAAGAATGCCGGTCTGCACGGCTCGGAGCTGATGTATTCGCCCCTGGCCAGCGCCGAGGCCGTGCTGAGCCGCGAGGACCGCGAGAACGGCGCGGTGGTGGTGGATATCGGCGAGCAGCTCACGCACCTGGGCATCTTCCTGCACGGCACGCTCTTCCACTCCGCCATCATCCCCATCGGCGGCGCGCACTTCACCCGCGACCTGGAGATCACCAAGCACTTGGGCGGCATCGCCGCCTCGGAGCGCGTCAAGATGCGCTTCGGCACCGTGCTGCCCAGCCACGTGCCCGCGGAAGAATCCATCGAGCTCGAGGAGGAGGGCCGCCTGGTCTCCCGCCGCGAGATCGCCGAGGTGCTGCAGGCCCGCGCCGCGGAGCTGCTGAACCACGTCCTGGCCGAGATGGGCCGCACGGGCCTCATGCACGAGATCCACGGCGGGGTGCACCTGGTGGGTGGCGGCGCCCTGCTCACCCACCTGCCCATCCTCGCCCAGACCCTGCTGGGCCGCCCCCGCGTGGTGCTGGGCCGGATCCAGGGCGTACTCGGCCTGCCCCAGGCCACGGGCAACCCCTTCTTCGTGAACGCGCTCGGCGCCGTGAAGGCCCTGTCGCGCGACCTGGGCGAGACCTCCACCAAGCAGAACCGCAGCGGTGGTTTCCTCTCCAGCATCAAGAAAATGTTCTAACCGTGACTCAAGCCCTGCCCCTCTTGGGAGCCCCGATGTCTGAGACCCCCTTCCTGCCCTGCCCCCACAGCCTGCCCGGCGCCAACATCAAGGTGCTGGGCGTGGGCGGCGCCGGCTGCAACGCCATCAACCGCATGATCGACAGCGGCGTCACGGGCGTGCAGTTCATCGCCATGAACACCGATCAGCAGAGCCTCGCCCACAGCAAGGCCCACCTGAAGCTGCCCCTCGGCCCCCAGAGCAGCCGGGGCCTGGGCGCGGGCGGCAATGCCGAGCGCGGCGCCGTGGCGGCGGAGGAAAGCCGGGAGGAAGTCCTGGCGGCCCTCCAGGGCGCCGACATGATCTTCATCACCGCGGGCATGGGCGGCGGCACGGGCACTGGCGCCGCACCGGTGCTGGCCAACTACGCCCGCGAGCTGGGCGCCCTCACCGTGGCCGTGGTCATCACGCCCTTCGCCTGGGAGGGCCGGAAGAAGGGTGATCTTGCCCTGGCCGGTCTGGCGAACCTGCGCGACACCGCCGATACCGTCATCGTGGTGAGCAATGAGCGGCTGAAGAACGTGTGCGATGCCCGCGTCACCATGAAGGAGGCCTTCCGCGTGGCGGACGGCGTCCTCATCCAGGGCGTGCGGGGCATCGCCGACCTCATCCTGAAGCCCGGCATCATCAACGGTGACTTCGCCGACGTGGAGGCCGTGCTGCGCAACGGCGGCGAGGCTCTCATCGGCACTGGCGCGGGCCGCGGCGAAGAGGCCGTCATGGACGCCCTCCGCAAGGCCCTGGCCTGCCCCCTGCTGGAGCGCGCGCAGTCCGGCGCCGCTTCCAATGTCATGGTCTCCATCACCGCCGACTGGGAGGTCATGGAGGCCTCGGCCATCGAGACCGCCATGAACTACCTGCAGGACCACTACAGCGGCCGGCCCGACATCAAAGCCTGCACCGTGGAGGGCGAGGGCATGGAGGACCGCGTGCTGGTCACCGTGCTCGCCAGCGGCTTCGACCAGGAGGAGAAGCTCCTGGAGGAGCGGCGCAACAGCCTGCACCTGGGCGCCGAGGCTCCCGTCCAGGCCTACACCACCGCCCCGCCCATCCAGTCAGGCCCCGTGCCCGCCAACGTGGTGAGTGGCCGCGTCTACGGCGAAGTGCCCGCCGGGGAGTTGCAGGGGCCCACGCCCACCCGCCTGCTGCCCCAGGCCCCCACCCCCAGCGGTGAGCTGCCGGGCGCCGCCGACGACCTGCACGTGCCCGCCATCATCCGCATGGGCCAGGGCCGGCTGGGGATCGAGTAGCCGGACCCACCGCGCCACCTCCCGGTGGCTGAAGCCCCCATGCCCCTCCCCGCCATGACCCCGCCTCCGGGCACCCAGCTGCTCCGCTTCGTGGGGGACCGGGTGGCCTTCGGGCTGGCGCACCCGGCGCCCGGATCCACGGGCTGGCGCGCCTTCCTGCGCACGAACCTGACCCGCGGCGCCCGAATGCGCGCCGAGACCTTGGCCCTGCTTGGGGAGGGCGACCGCGATCCCGGGGGCTCCTCCTGGCGCGACATCCCGCTGCGTGAGGGCGAAGGTGGCTGGACCCTGGACCTGCCCCTCACCGAGCCGGGCTGCTTCCGCGCCAAGGCCTACTGCGTGGACCCGGATGGGTTCCAGCACTGGCCCGAGGGCGAGGATGCCAGCCTCTCGATCCACCCCGACCGGCTGCGCACCGCCAACACCATCTACTGCGCCTTCCCGCGCATGTTCGGCGGCGCCGCGGCCCGCCAGGTGCCAGAGCTCGCCGGGGCCATTCAGACCCTGGACGCGGCCGGCTATGCCGTGATCCCGCCCTCAGGACGGCTCCGCGATCTGACGGCCGCCGTGCCCCACATCTTCGAGCGGCTGGGCAGCCGCATCCTGCACCTGCTGCCCGTGGGCCCCGTGCCCGCCACCTACGCCCGCATGGGCCGCTTCGGAAGCCCCTACGCCCAGCTGGATCTCACGGCCATTGATCCGGCCCTGGTGGACTTCGACCGCCGCACCACCGCCGAGGAGCAGTTCCGGGAGCTGACCGAGGCCGTCCACCAGCGGGGCGGCCAGGTCCTTCTCGACATCCTCGTGAACCACACGGGCTGGGGCTCCCGCCTGCTGGAGAGCAAGCCGGACTGGTTCCGGCGCAACCCTGACGGCACCTTCCACAGCCCCGGCGCCTGGGGCACCACCTGGGAGGATCTGGTGGAGCTGGACCACGGCAGCCCGGCCCTCTGGGACGTGGTGGCCCGGGCCCTGCTGGTGTGGTGTGGGCGCGGCGTGGACGGCTTCCGCTGCGACGCGGGCTACATGGTGCCCCTGCCCGCCTGGCAGTACATCACCGCCAAGGTCCACCAGGCCTACCCGGAGACCGTCTTCCTGCTGGAGGGACTGGGCGGCGGCTGGGAGGCCACTGAGGCCCTGCTCACCCGGGGCGGCATGCAGTGGGCCTACTCGGAGCTGTTCCAGAACCACCACCCCATCGAGGTGGCGCACTACCTGGACCACTGCCTGCGCCAGGGCGAGCGGACGGGCCTGCTCGTCCACTACGGCGAAACCCACGACAACCTCCGCCTGGCCGCCAAGGGCGAATCCTGGTCGCGCCTGCGCAACCGGCTCTGCGCCCTGGCGACCCAGAACGGGGCCTTCGGCTTCACCGCAGGCGCGGAGTGGCTGGCCACGGAGAAGGTGGACGTCCACGAGGCCCGGGACATGGCCTGGGACGCGGAACCGAACCTGGTGGACGAGCTCGCCGCGCTCAACCGCCTGCTCGCCCAGCATCCCTGCTTCTTCGATGGCGCCGAGATCCGCCGCCTCAGCACGGATGATGCCCCCGTGCTGGCTCTGCTGCGGCGCTCCGCCGAAGGCCTCGATGCCATCCTCGTGCTGGTCAACCTGGATCTGGATCGCCCCCAGGCCTGCCCCGTGGGCGCCACGGACTGGGCCAGCCTCGGGGAGGCGGGACTCGACCTGCTGGGCCAGGCGGCCCCCACGGCCCGCCTCCTGCCCGGTGGAGAGCGGGAGCTGAACCTGCCGCCCGGCGCCTGCTTCTGCCTGGCCGCCCACGCACAGCCCCAGGGCCTGGCCGGTGACGCCTACCGCGAGGCCCGAGCCCAGGCGGCCTGGGGCCTCCAAGCCCTGGCGGCGGTCCACCCGGCCGAGACCCTCGGCCCCGCGCCCTGGCGCGACCTGGCCGCGCGCGTGGCTTCGGATCCGGAAGCCTTCCTCGCGGCCCTGCCCCATCTGGATCCGGACCTGCTTCGGCAGGACCTGCTGGCGGCCCTCGACGCCGCCCTCGCGGCCCGCGCCTTCCCCCAGGTGACGGTCTGGCGGATCGAGGATGTGCGGCGTGTGAGCCTGGTGGCGCCGCGGCACTGGCTGCTGCTGCAGTCCCCGGCCCCCTTCGACGCCACCCTTCAGTCGGCGGCGACACCGGACCTGCACCTGCGGAGCGTTCCCGCGCAAAGCGGCTTCATTGCCGCCATCCCGCCCAGCCCTCATCGCAAAGGCGCTGCCACGCTCGCCCTGCGCCGCCACGTCGCCGGGGCTGAAAGCCTCCTGGCCGACCTGCTGTTCCTGCCGGAGGTGCCGGCGCCACCGCGCCCCGTCCGCGATGGACTGGCGCTGCTCACCAATGGCCGCGGCGGCATGGCCCGGCTGCACGCAAATCTCGGTGCCATCGCCTCCAAGTACGACTGCCTGCTGGGGGCGAACCTGCACCCCTCGGCACCCTCGGACCGCCACGTGCTGGCCAAGCGCCTGCGCGCCTGGGTAAATGCGGACGGCTTCATCACGCCCCTGAACGGCCACAACCTCGTGAGCTTCGAGGCCGGGCCCACGGCCCGCTGGGTCTTCCGGGCCAGCGCCGGCGATGGCCGGCGGGTGGAGCTCTGCCTCGAGGCGGAGATGCCCCTGGACCACAACGCCGTGCTGCTGCGCTGGTCCCGCCCGGCCAACGCGGGGGCGGACACGGACCTGCCCTCCGCCCATTCCGTGCGCGTCACCGTGCGGCTCGACCTGGAGGACCGTTCCTTCCACAGCGAGACCCGCCTCGATGGCACCACCGAGAACCACTTCCTGTCGCACACCAAGGCCCTCCCCGGCCGCGCCGGTTTCCGCTTCGAGCCGGCCCCGGACCGCCATCTGGAGGGCTGGGCGGAGGCCGGGACCTACCACCCGCAGCCCGAGGCCTGCCGGGGCATCCCCCATCCCATCGAGGGCTCCCGCGGCCTGACGGACTCAGGCGACGCCTGGAGCCCCGGCTGGTTCGACTTGCCCCTGCCGCCGGGTTCCGAGATCCGCATGGTGGTCAGCGCCGACGCCACCGCCCCAGCCGCTTCGATCCGGGCCGTGCGCCCCGGGGCCCAGGATGTTCCGGGCCGCCTGCGTCAGGCCCTCCAGGCCTTCGCGGCCCGCCGCGCCAGCGGCCTCACCATCATCGCGGGCTACCCGTGGTTCCTGGACTGGGGCCGGGACACGCTCATCGCCTGCCGGGGACTCCTGGCGGCCGGACAGGTCGAGGACACGGCCCTCATCCTGCGCACCTTCGCGGCCCTGGAGGAGGGCGGAACCCTGCCCAACATGCTGGGCGCCGACCGCACCGCGGACCGGGACACCTCAGACGCCCCCCTCTGGCTGGCCGTGGCCTGCGAGGAGGCCGCCGAACGGCTCGGCCCGGCCTTCTTCCAGGCCGAAGCCGGCGGCCGCAGCATCCTCGCGGTGCTCACCTCCCTGGGCGAGCACCTGCGCGTCGGGGCGCGGAACGGGGTCCGGATGGATTCCGCCTCGGGCCTGCTCTGGAGCCCCGCACACTGCACCTGGATGGACACCCGCTATCCCATGGGCACCCCGCGCGAAGGCTACCCAGTGGAGATCCAGGCCCTGTGGATCCGCCTGCTGCGCCTGCTGGACCGGCTCTGCGCCCCCAGCGACGGCGAGCCCTGGGCCGCCACCCTGGCCCGGACCGAAGGCTCCCTCGGGGCCTTCTGGCTGGAGGATCGGGGCTGGTTCGCCGATGTGCTGCTGGCGGCGAAGGATGTGCCGGCCCAGGCGGCCGTGCCCGCCGACCACCTGCGCCCAAACCAGCTGTTCCTGGTCTCCCTTGGGCTGGTGAGCGGTGAGCGGGCCCGGCGCTGCGTGGCCGCCTGCGCCCGCCACCTGCTGGTGCCCGGTGGCCTGCGCAGCCTGGCGCCGCTGCCGGTCACGGTGCCCCTACCTATCCCGGCCCCCTGGGGCGGCACCCTCAACGACCCCGGCCATCCCTACCAGGGTCGCTACGAAGGCGACGAGGACACCCGCCGCAAGCCCGCCTACCACAACGGCACGGCCTGGGCGTGGCAGCTGCCCATGCTCTGCGAGGCCCTGGATCTGGCCTGGGAGGCGAATCCCGCCGCCCGCGCCACGGCCCGCGCCTGGCTGGGTTCCATCGCCCCGCTGCTGGACACGGGCTGCCTCGGCCAGCTGCCCGAGCTCCTCGACGGCGACGCCCCCCACACGCCCCGCGGCTGCGATGCCCAGGCCTGGAGCGTGAGCGAGGCGCTCAGAGTGTGGATGAATCTGACTTAATAGAGAAGGCGCCTACGCCATTCTCCGGACCAACGCCGAGGCAGCCACCTCCAGGGGATCCAGCTTGGTCGCAATGATGTCCCACACAATGTCTTCATCGACCCCAAAGTATGCGTGGGCAAGGAAATCCCTGAACCCCGCAATGTTCTTCCAAGCAACTTCGGGATGTAGTGCAGTCAGTTCCACAGGCAGATGCTTGACCGCTTCCCCCAGGATTTCAAGATTTCGAAGGGTGGCGTCTTGGGCTTTCCAATCCAATTGAAACAAGTCACGGTCCATGCCGTCAGTCAGCAAGCGAACCCTGCGAATAGCCTCCAGAATGTCTGCCAGATATAGCCTGGGGTCACGCGATATCGCGAATGTCCTTCTCAATCAAGGCCCGCAGGGCTGGCCTCAGGCTTTTTGGCGTAGCGAGATCAACTCGGGCTCCAAGCAGGTTCTCGAGTTCCATCTTCAGACCCATGAATCCATCAAGCGTGGCCGGACCGTCGAATTCCACGAGAACATCCACATCAGAATCAGGACCGGCTTCACCCCGAGCAAAACTACCGAATACCCCTAACCGCAACACGGCATAGCGTCGTCGAAGGCCTGGAATGGCCTCGCGCAACAGTCTAAAGGTGGTCTCTTGGTCCATGGCCTCGCTCTCCAGGGATGATAAGACCTGGGTCATCCCGCCAGGCAGATCGGATTCAATGAGGCCTGTCCGCCGTCCACTGGCCAATGCGGAAGATGACGAACTCCGCTGGCTTCAAAGGCGCGACGCCGATGAGGCAGACCAGCCGGCCGTTGTCGAGGTCGGCCTGGGTCATGGTGCTGCGGTCGCAGTGCACGAAGAAGGCTTCATCCGGTTTGGTCCCCAGCAGGGCGCCATTCTTCCACTCGATGGTGAGGAAGTCCCCGATGGTGCGGCGCAGGTTGGCCCACAGCGCTTCGCCATTGGGTTCGAACACGGTCCACTGCGTGCCGCGGTCGATGGAGCCCTCCAGGTAGTTGAAGTACCGGCGAAGGTTCAGATACTTCCACTCGGGATCGCTGGAGACCGTGCGCGCGCCCCACACGAGGTTGCCCCGGCCCGCGAAGAAGCGCAGACAGTTGATGCCCTCGGGATTGAGGAGGTCCTGCTGGCCCTTGGTGAGGGCCTGCTCCAGCCCCAGGGCGCCGCACAGCACGGCATTGGCCGGCGCCTGGCTCACCGACCGGGTCACGTCGGTCTCCGCGTAGATGCCGCAGAGAAAGCCGGAGGGCGGGAGGTTGAGGGTCGGGGGCTGGCGCGAGGACGCTCCAGCCAAGGGATTGGCGACGGTCACCCAGGGGTAGTAGAGGGCGGCATGGCTGGAATCGAGCTGGCTCCGGACGGCGCGGATGTCGCTCAGCAGGCAGGCGGGAGGCGCGTCCAGGACGGCGAAACGGTAGGCGCCCGACCGTTCCGCGAAGGCCACCAGCTGCTTCTGAATGTCGGCCCAAGCCACCGGGTCCGTGGCCCAGCGGGCGGAATAGCCCGGGGCCGCCACCGTAGAAACCTCCTCGATGGGCTGCAGGGTGGCCATGGCCGCGGCAAAGTCCGCGGATGTCGGCAGGGTCCTCGTGCGGTTGGGACGCGTGCGGGCCACATACAGGCGTCTGCCACCATTGGCAAAGTAGGCCTGCACCGCGTGGGCGAGATGGTTGCGTTTCAGCTCCGGTGGTCCTGAAACCAACAGATCGGCGAAGCTGCCGTAGATGCGCTGGAAGTCCGCCAGGCTGGTGAGCAGCGCGGGGCGCTTGCCCCATGGCCCCTTGCGGGTCGGGCCCACGAAGGCCGCCGTGGTGGCAGCGATGCCCTGGATGGCCTGGGACCGGAAGCTGGTCTCCTCGACAAAGACTCCGGGAGCGAGGTACTCGGGCATGGCCATCCTCCACGGGGTCAGCGAGGGGCCATTCTGCGCCGCGCCGGGTGCAGTGGCAATCGGGCCGGCCGCGGGTTTGCCGGACAAGTCCATCCTCAATGCAGGAGGTTCGGGATCGCCAGATCCACTGAATCCGTGGGTCCGCGGAAGGGCTTCGCACCCTAGAATGGTCCATGGAAGCACCCCGCGCCCCTTCGACCTTAGGCGATCTCGATCTGCACCTGCTCGGCGAGGGAACCCACCTGCGGGCCTACGAGAAACTGGGCGCCCACCTGCTGACGGTGGCTGGCACCTCGGGCGTGAGCTTTGCGGTCTGGGCGCCGAACGCGAAGGCCGTGAGCGTGGTGGGTGACTTCAACGGTTGGGACGGCCGGGCGCATCCCATGGCCCAGGCGGGGCCCAACGGCTTCTGGGAGACTTTCGTGCCCGGCCTGGTTCCCGGGATGCTCTACAAGTTCGAGCTGCACGGGCCGAACGGCAAGCTGCTGCCCCTCAAGGCCGATCCCTACGCCTTCCGCTGCGAGCGCGCGCCGGGCACGGCCTCGATCATCCACGGCCTGCCCGCCCATGTCTGGCGCGATGGCGCCTGGATGGAGGCCCGCCGGAACACCAGGGCCCACGCGGCCCCGGTCAGCATCTACGAGCTGCACCTGGGCTCCTGGCGACGCCGGCCCGATGGCACCTTCATGAGCTACCAGGAGATCGCCGCGGATCTGGCGCCCTACGCCAGCTGGCTGGGCTTCACCCACGTGCAGCTGCTGCCGGTCACCGAGCATCCCTATGATCCCTCCTGGGGCTACCAGCCGCTGGGGATGTTCGCCCCCACCAGCCGTTTTGGAGGGCCGGAGGACTTCAAGGCCTTCGTGGATACCCTGCACCAGGCGGGGCTGGGCGTGATTCTCGACTGGGTGCCTGCCCACTTCCCTGAGGATGCCCATGGTCTGGGCAGCTTCGACGGCACCCATCTCTACGAGCATGCGGATCCCCGTCAGGGCCGCCACATGGACTGGGGCACGCTCATCTACAACTACGGTCGCGTGGAGGTGCAGAACTACCTCATCTCCAACGCGCTGTTCTGGCTGGACCAGTTCCACGTCGACGGCCTGCGCGTGGAT
Organism: uncultured Holophagaceae bacterium; assembly: GCA_963751095.1. GTDB lineage: Bacteria > Acidobacteriota > Holophagae > Holophagales > Holophagaceae > Geothrix. The sequence continues at coordinate 59,108 of CAVVTK010000011.1, forward strand.
GCGGTGGCTTCCATGCTCTACCTGGACTACAGCCGCGAGGCGGGCCAGTGGATCCCCAACCGCCACGGGGGCCGCGAGAATCTCGAGGCCGTGGCCTTCCTCCGCCGCCTCAACGAGGTGGTCTACGCCCAGTTCCCGGATGCCTTCACCGTGGCCGAGGAATCCACCGCCTGGCCCGGCGTGTCGCGCCCCACGGACCAGGGCGGCCTGGGCTTCGGCTTCAAGTGGGACATGGGCTGGATGCACGACACCCTGCGCTACCTGGGCCAAGGCATGATGGCGCGGCCCCACCACCACGACGACATCACGTTCTCCATGCTCTACCACGAGGCCGAGAACTACGTGCTGCCGCTCTCCCACGACGAGGTGGTCCACGGCAAGCGCAGCCTCTACGGCCGCATGCCCGGCGATGCCTGGGAGCGCATGGCGAACCTGCGCCTGCTCTACGCCTGGCTCTTCGCCCACGGCGGCAAGAAGCTGCTCTTCATGGGCGGCGAGTTCGCCCAGGGGAAGGAGTGGAACCACGACACGGCCCTGGACTGGGGCCTGCTGAATGACCCCGCCCACAAGGGCATCCACGACCTCATCCGTGACCTCAACGGTCTCTACCGCCGCCAGCCAGCCCTGCACGAGAGGGACTGCCAGCAGGGCGGCTTCGCCTGGATCGACTGCGGCGATCGTTTCAACAGCGTGCTCACGCTGCTGCGCCGGGCCTCGGGCCCCCAGGACTTCGTGGCCGTGGCCTTCAACTTCACGGCCCAGCCCCAGGGCGGCTACCGCATCGGCGTGCCCACCGCCGGCACCTACGTCGAGCTGCTGAACACCGACTCGACCTTCTACGGGGGACGCAACCAGGGCAACACCGGGCGGGTCCAGACCGAACCCATCCCCGCCCATGGCTTCCCCCAGTCCCTGAACCTCACCCTGCCGCCTCTGGCCGCGCTCTTCCTGAAGCCCGAAGCCTAGCCTCACCCTCCGAATTTCCTAGGAACCGTCATGGACAAGCTCCTCCCGAAACTGCAAAAGCTCACTCAGAACCTGTGGTGGACCTGGAAACCCGAGGTGCGGACCATCTTCCGCGACCTCGATCTGGATCTGTACCACAAGGCCCACCGGAACCCCATGTCCGTGCTCAAGCAGATCACGCCCGGGCAGCTGGAGAAGCGGGCCGCCGACGTGGACGTGCCGGCCCGGGTGGACCGCGCGCTGCGGCAGCTGCAGGAGTACCTCACGGCCCCCACCACCTGGGGCCTGACCCATGCCGGGGCCATGCGCTCCCGGCCCATCGCCTACTTCTGCATGGAGTTCGGCATCCACGAATCGCTGCCCATCTACTCGGGCGGACTGGGCATCCTGGCCGGCGACCACCTGAAGGCCGCCTCAGACCTGGGCGTACCCCTGGTGGGCGTGGGCCTCCTGTACCACGAGGGCTACACCAGCCAGGTGCTCAACGCCGACTTCTGGCAACAGGACGTGGTGGAACCCTTTGACATCGCGGACCTGCCGCTGATACCTGCGGTGGACCGCTTCGGCGAGCCGGTTCACGTGTCCGTGGAGATGTCCGGACGGCTGGTGCATGCCGCCGTGCTGGAGGTCAAGGTCGGGCGCATCCGCCTCATCCTGCTGGACACCCGCGTCAAGCAGAACGACCCCAGGGACGTGGCCCTGGCCGCGCGTCTCTACGGCGGCGACCAGCGCATGCGCATCGAGCAGGAGCTGCTGCTGGGCGTGGGCGGCACCCGCGCCCTGCGGGCGCTCGGCATCAATGCCAGCGTCTTCCACCTCAACGAGGGCCACTCCGCCTTCTCGCTGCTGGAGCGGGCCCGGTACCGCGTCCAGATGGACGGCATGACCCCCCAGCAGGCCCTGCAGGAAGTCGCCTCGGCCACGGTGTTCACCACGCACACGCCCGTGGACGCCGGCCATGACCGCTTCCCCGCGGACCTGGCCGCCGAGCACCTGCAGCCCCTGGCCGAAGGGCTGCAGCTGCCCCTGGAGGAGGTCATGGGCCTGGGCCGGGTGAATCCCCACGACCACGGCTCCCCCTTCCTGCCCACGGTGCTGGCCCTCAAGCTGTCCCGGCGCGCCAATGGCGTCTCCGCCCTGCACGGCGTGGTGTCGCGGAAGATGTGGAACCACCTTTACCCCGGCCTGCGGGAAGAGGCGGTGCCCATCGGTCACGTCACCAACGGCGTGCACCTGCCCACCTGGCTGGCCACGGAGATGAACCACCTCTACGAGGCCCACCTGGGCGTGGACTACCAGAGCTCCCTCACCCGTCCGGCCACCTGGTCGCGGATCACCTCGGTGTCGTCGGCCGAGATCTGGGAGACCAAGCAGGTGCTGAAGGCCCGCACCATCCGCTTCATCCGCGAGCGCAGCGCCCAGACCCGCGCCCGCCTGGGCCTGCCCGAGATCGAGCCGGCGCCGCTGGATCCGGATGCCCTCACCATCGGCTTCGCCCGCCGCTTCGTGCCCTACAAGCGGCCCGACCTCCTCTTCTCGGACCTGGACCGCCTGGATCGCCTGGTGAACCACCCCGAGCGGCCTGTGAACCTCATCTTCTCGGGCCGGGCCCACCCCGCGGACAACACCGGCAAAGGGCTCATCCAGAAGGTCTCCAAGATCCTGCAGGACCCGCGCTTCCGCCACCGCATCGTCTTCGTCGAGAACTACAACATCCACGTGGGCCGCATCCTCTACCAGGGCATTGATGCCTGGCTGAACAACCCCCAGCGCCCCCTGGAGGCCTGCGGCACCAGCGGCATGAAGGTGGTGCTGAATGGCGGCCTCCACATCTCGGTGCGGGACGGCTGGTGGGCCGAGTCCTACGACGGCGACAACGGGTTCGCCATCGGCACCGGCGAGATCCACGCCGACCAGTCTGTCCAGGATCACCGCGACGCCGAGGACCTCTTCCGCCTGCTGGAGGACGAGGTGGTGCCGCTCTACTACGAGAACCGCAACGCCGCCGGGGTGCCCCGCTGCTGGGTGGAGCGCATGAAGAACTCCATCCGCACGCTGGCCTGGCGCTTCAACGCCGACCGCATGGTGCAGGACTACGTCGAGCACCTCTACCTGCCCGCCGCCATCGGCAACAGCTGCCAGATGCCCCCCGCCTGAGCCCCGGCGACTGGGCTCGGTTTCAGCCCCCACCGGCCAGCGGAGGCCCGCCGCCGTTTCTTATTGCCAGTACCGGCCCTGCCGATAGGGGGAACGAGGAGCGGTGGCCATGGCCGGATCAGCTCATGTCCCATCGGGCACCAAGCGCCTGGACTTGGAGCGCCGGGCCTTCCTGGATCTGCTCCGGATGGCCAACACGCTGGCCGAGCCCAGGGAGCTGGCCCGCCAGCTGGTGGTCCTGGCCCAGCACCTGTCCGGCTGCGAGGCGGTGGCCGTCCGCCTGAAATCCGGGCCGGGCTACCCCTATGCCGCCCACCTGGGGTTCGGGGCGCGCTTCCTTGCCCACGAGGGTGATCTCTGTGTCATGGACGAGGCCGGCCACCTGCTCAGGGACGCCGAGCGCAAGCCGATCCTGGCCTGCCTCTGCGGCAAGGTGCTCTCCTGTCAGCTGGAGCGCACCCGGCGATTCGCCACGGACCGGGGCAGCTTCATCACCGCCTCCACCAGCGAGCTGCTGGCCTCGCCGGAGGCGAGCTACCTGGACCAGACGCGCAACCACTGTTGTGCCGATGGATACGAAACCGTGGGGCTCTTCCCCATCCGCCGGGATGATGTGACCTACGGCCTGATCCAGTGCAATGACTCCCGGCCGGGCCGCCTCACGGCGGAAGGCATCGACCTGATGGAATACCTGGCCGCCAGCGCCGCCCACCTGTTCCAGCTGACCATGGCCTGAGGCCCCTACCCGAACTCATGTCCGGGCCACCGAATGTAGATGAGTTGGGTATGAAGCCCAAGCCTGGGATCCGCCATGCCCATGTCTCCCCATGAAGTCATCCACAACCTGGGGGAGTTGCCGCCCCTGCCCCAGGTGGCCACCCGGGTCATCCGGATCAGCGCGAATTCCGACACCTCGATCGACCAGCTCCAGGACCTGATCCGCACGGACCAGGCCCTCACCTCGCAGGTCCTCAAGGTGGCCAACTCCGCCATGTTCGGCCGGATGCGGGAGGTCACCACCCTGACCCAGGCGATCCTGACCCTGGGCTTCTCCACCGCCCGCAGCGTGGTGCTGGCCTCCAGCGTCAAGAACCTCTTCACCCGGGGACCGGTGGGCCCACAGGAACGCATCCTCTGGGAGCACGCCCTGGTGACGGCCCTCGCCAGCAGCGCCTTCAGCAAGGTCATGCGCTTCCCCATCACCGAGGAGGTCTTCCTGGCCGGCCTGATGCACGACATCGGGAAGAGCGTCATGATCCTGAAGTTCCCCGAGAGCTATGGCGGCCTGCTCCGGCGCCTCCAGGAGGAGGGGGGCGACGGGCTCAGCATGGAGCTGGATACCCTCGGATTCGACCACGCCATGGTGGGCGAGGCCCTGCTGGCCTCCTGGAATCTCGCGGAAGGCATCGAGGCCGTGGCCCGCTGGCACCACGATCCCCTCCAGGCCGCGATGGAACACCAGCGGCTGGTGGCCCTGGTGGCCCTGGGGAACCAGATGGCCTTCGACCTGCAGGTGGGCATCGGCCTGCCCGATTCGCTCGCCGGAGCCACCTGGGAGGCCATGGACATCCTGCACCTGAACGAGGCGACCTACCAGGAACACCGCACCTCGGGCCTGGAGGCCCTGGAGCGCGACAAGGCCCTGATCACAAACTTCTAGAGCAAGACCCACCACGGCGTCACCGAGCCCACGGAGGTGGCACAGAGCTCCGGACCACGGGTGGGGCCCCCCCACGCCTCCGTGCCCACCGTGCCTCTCCTGAAAATTCATCCAGCCATCGTCGGCAACAAGCAAAGGCATGTAGCCGGTGATCCACGGTGATGACGGTGTTAAAGCAGGACCTGGTTATCGGCTTGCCTCAGCGGGAAAGGGAATGAACCGCGAATGGCGCGAATCGCCTTTCGGGCGCGCGAATGGCGAACGGCCGTGCTTCCGCCTCCGCTTACGGGGCGGATCCACCGGCTCTTGAAGGACGGCAGAGCCGCCCCGTGAACGGCCAGCCACGCCTGGCGTGGCTGGGGGCCATAGGCCCAGGCGGCCCTTCCCCGCGGCATTCGCGCCAATTCGCGTCATTTGCGGTTTCGGTTCTGCTCTGAAAAATTGGCTGAGGCAGGCAGATAAGCAGGAAGCAGGAATATCCCCCGCATGGGCCCGCCTCCGGCGGCTTCCGGCAGGATGGGACCTTCTCGGTATCAGCTGGGCTGATGAGCGAGGCGAACTGAAACATCGTGGTGGATTCTTGACGAGCAAACCGGAACCACGCTCAGGCCAGGCCGAGGCGCTTGAAGGTGCGCTTCTTCCCATCCTCCACCTCGGGCTGGTCGAAGGGATCCAGGTCCAGGGCGAAGCCGAGGATCCCGATGATGGCCTGCCAGGCCATCATGAAGGCGCCCACCTCCTGCTCGGTGAGGGCCGGCATGGGCCAGCGCAGCACGGGCACGCCGGCGGCCTCCAGGGCCCCCATGGTGCCTTCGGCCTGGGCCCGGAGGATCTCACCCCCCGTCAAGCTGGCGAGGCCCGGATAGGGCGAACCCGGCGGCGGATCCAGCTTTTCGGGGACCGGCGCCCCGTCCAGGGTCATCACGATCACGCCGAGGTTCCGCGGTCCGGCCATCCAGCGCTGCAGCTGGCTGTGCTGATCCACGGGGCCCACGGCGCGGATGGGGGTGTAGCCCTTGCGGGTGCCGTCCTTCGCCACCTTGCCCAGGGACTCGGCCACCAGCTGCACCCACCAGGCCGAGAGGTTGTCGAGGCGCATGGCATAGGGCATGAGCACCCACTCGGTGATGCCCTTCCGGTGGGCGTCCAGCAGCAGGTCCACGGTGGCGGCCACGCGGTCGCGCCAGGGGCCCTGGTCCGCCTCGAGCTCCGCGGCGACCTCGCGGCCCCCGCGCAGGAAGGCCGCGGCATCCCGGCCCATCCAGGCCAGGGGCAGGGTCCCGATGGGCGTGAAGGCCGAGAAGCGCCCGCCCACCTCCACGGGGATCGGCAAGATGCGGCAACCATTGGCCCGGCCCCAGGTGGCCAGGGGGTTCGCGTCGTCCTGGGTGATGAGGATGGGCGCGGCAAGATCACCGTGGCCCGCCAGGGCGCGCAGCCGGGAGATCCAGGTCCAGAGTTCCAGGGTCTTGCCGCTCTTGGAGGCCAGGACCAGCTGGTCGCCGGGCTGGAGGCGGAAGTCCGGGGCCGGTTCCGGCGAGGCCAGGGGCACCCAGTTCCGGAAGGCCCGCTCGTCCCCGAAGGCCCGCACCAGGGTTTCGGAAGGCAGCAGGGACCCGCCGATGCCGCACCAGAGCAGCCGATGGGCGGGATCAAGGCCGGGCAGCGCCGGCTCGGCCACCTGCCGCCAGCCGCCCATGGGGTGGGCGGCGATGGTCTGCCAGTGCGCGTGGATGTCCATGTCAGTCCCCCTTCGGTGGAATGGTCGCATAGAGCTCGAGGTAGGCGCGGGCCGGGCCCGCCCAGCCGAATTCCGTGGCCATGCCGCGCCGCTGCACCTGCCGCCAGGCGGTGGGATCGTGGAACAGGGCCAGGGCATCGTTGATCGCCTCGCCCAGGGCCAGGCCCGTGGGCCAGTCGAACTGGAAGCCGGTGGCCGTGTCGGCGGCCAGGGTCCCCGGCGTGGCGCCCACCACGGTATCGGCCAGCCCCCCCGTGCGGCGCACCAGTGGCAGGGCCCCGTAGGCCTGGGCGTAGAGCTGGGTGAGGCCGCAGGGTTCCTGGCGCGAAGGCACCAGGATCACGTCGGCCGCCGCGAAGGCCCGGTGGGCCAGGATCTCGTCGTAGCCGATGAAGACGGCGACGCGGCCCGGGTGGCGCTGGGCCGCCTGGCGGAAGGCGCCCTCGGCATGGGGATCCCCGGTACCCAGGACCGCCAGCTGTCCGCCCTGGCGGACGAGGTGGTCCACGTTGTCCAGCACGAGGTCCAGGCCCTTGAGTGGGTCCAGGCGGCTGATGGCGGCGAAGAGGGGCGCGTCCGGATCCTCCTGCAGGCCCATGCGGCGCTGGAAGTCCGGGCGGTTCGGCACTCGGCGGCTCGGGTGCCTCAGGTCGTAGCGGCTCAGGATATGGGGATCCCGCGCCGGGTTCCACACGGTGCGGTCCACGCCATTGAGGATGCCGTGCAGGTCTCCGCTCCGGTGCGCCAGCAGGCCCTCGAGGCCATGGCCCCCGGCCACCTGGATCTCGCGGGCATAGGTGGGGCTCACGGTGCTGATGCGGTCCGCCAGCCGGAGACCGGCCTTGAGGAAGCCGATGTCGCCGTGGAACTCCACGCCCTCGGGCGTGAGGGCGTGGCGGGGCAGCCACAGGTCGCCCAGCAGCTTCGCGGAAAAGCGTCCCTGGAAGGCGATGTTGTGGATGGTCATCACCGTCGCGGGCCGGGGTCCGTTCCCATACGCCACGTAGGCGGGCATCAGGCCCGTGTGCCAGTCGTGCCCGTGCAGCACCTCCGGCCGCCAGCCGGCCACATCTCCGCTGCGGCCCAGGTGCGCCGCCGTCCAGGCCAGGGCGGCGAAGCGCTGGGCCAGGTCCTCGGCCTCGCCGTAGGGGCCGCCGGGGCGCTCGAAGAAGGCGGGCTGGTCCAGCAGGTAGAGGGGCAGCCCCGGGGCCTCGGCGCGCAGGATCCGGGCGGGGCCGCCTCCCATGAGATCCGGCAGCGCCGTGACCTCGCCCTGGAGGGTGACCGCGTCACAGACCGCCGGGTAGGCGGGGAGGAGCAGGCGGACATCGGCGCCGAGGACGCGCATGGCCCTGGGCATGGCGGCCATCACGTCGCCCAGGCCGCCGGTCTTGACGTAGGGGAACAGCTCAGAGGCAACAAACAGAATCTTCAAAAGGCTAGCGCTCCAGCTGATCCAGCATCCGCTGGGAGATCAGCGTAACCCCAGCGTCCGTGCGGTAGAAGCGGCGGGCGTCCTCTTCCGGGTCCTCGCCCACGACCAGGCCTTCCGGAATGCGGCAGTCCCGGGCGACGATGCAGCGGCGCAGGCGGGCGTGGCGGCCGATGTCGCAGTTCGGCAGGATCATGGCGCCGTCCAGCCGGGCGTGGGAATGCACGAAGACCCGGCTGGAGAGCAGGGAGTGGTGCACGTGGGCGCCGGAGATGACGCAGGCGCCCGACACCAGGCTGGAGAGCGCCACGCCGTTGCGCATCTCGCCGGCATGGACGAACTTCGCCGGCGGCAGCTGCTCCTGGTGCGTGGTGATGGGCCAGGCCTCGTCGTAGAGGTTGAGGGCGGGCAGCACGCTGGTGAGGTCCATGTTGGCCTCCCAGTAGGAGTCCACGCTGCCCACGTCCCGCCAGTAGGGTTCCGGATGCCCGGCATTCGGGATGCAGCTGCTCTCGAAGCGGTGGGCGAAAACCCGGGCCTCGGCCACGATCCTGGGGATGATGTCCTTGCCGAAGTCGTGGCCCGAGTTCGGATTCTCGGCATCGAGCCGCAGCTGCTCATAGAGAAAGTCCGCCTTGAACAGGTAGATGCCCATGGAGGCGAAGGCCCGGTCCGGCTTCCCGGGAATCGGCGGGGGATCCTCCGGCTTTTCCACGAAGGAGACGATGCGGTCCTGGTCGTCCACGTGCGCGATCCCGAAGCCCCGTGCCGCGTCCCGAGGCACCTCCAGGCAGGCGATGGTCATGTCCGCCTGGTTCTCCAGGTGGTCCCGCAGGAACACCTTGTAGTCCATGCGGTAGATGTGGTCCCCGGCCAGGATCAACACGTTCTTGGGGTTGGCCGACTGGATGTTGCCCATGTTCTGGTAGACGGCATCCGCCGTGCCGCTGTACCAGGCGTTCTTGTCGAAGCTCTGCTGGGCGGGCAGCACGTGGACGTACTCGTTCAGCTTGCCGGGCAGGAAGGTCCAGCCGAACTGGAGGTGCTCGAGCAGCTTGTGCGAGTTGTACTGCGTGAGCACCATGATTCGCCGGAAGCCCGAGTTCACGCAGTTCGACAGGGTGAAGTCGATGATGCGGTACTTGCCGCCGAAATCGAGGCCGGGCTTGGAGTAGTGGTCCGTGAGGTCCATCAGGCGCTTGCCGCGCCCGCCGGCCATCACCAGCGCGATAGTGTGGCGAGGGGAGAGTCGCGATTCCGAGATCGTCTGCATGGAAGTCCTCGGGAGGCCTGTGGGAATGATAGCCGTGGATGCTGGGTACGGAAGGACTTACCCTTATCTGGTGCGACGCTCAGATCCCCTTCCCACTCCGGCAGAGGGCTTGGCCCTCTGCCAGGAACTGTACCTGGACGGAACGGGGCTGCGGCTGATGCTCCACCTGCTTCCGGCAGGAGCCACGGAGTCCGACGCCCTGAAGCTCCGGGACCGCCTGAAGCGCGCCCAGCGGCGCCCGAGCCGATGCATGGCCGAACAGGATGAGGCCATGGGCCGATGATCGACCTCCACATCATCTCCCACCTCGAGCGCCAGAGCGTCGGGCACTGCCTCATCGGCGGCCTGGCCCTCGCCGCCTGGGGGGTGGCGCGCTATACGGCAGACGCGGATCTACTCACCCTAGACCCCCGGGTTCTGGACCCGTCCCTCTGGTCTGACTGGGTACCCGCTGGCCCCAGAATCACCACTGGTGACTCGGAGGACCCACTGGGAGGTGTGGTCCGCTTCGCAGGTCCACCAAGGCAGGACCTCATCCTGGGGCGTGGTGCGGCCGCCCGGATCGCGCTGGAGACCGCAGAACGATCCGAGGCGTTCCCGTGCCCGGTGGCATCGCCCTGCGGACTCATCCTGCTGAAGCTCGAAGCGGGCAGCCCCCAGGATGCCGCCGACATCCTGGCCCTCCTTGGGAATGCCCAGTCCCTGGGACGTCCAGACCTGCGGGCCGTGGTCCTGTCCCAGGTCTCCCTGCTGACAGGGGAAGCCAGGGCGTTCTGGACGAAGGTCTCAACGCTCTGACCAGTCCCCCAGGCGATCCCCGGCTTTGAGCGCCTGGGCGAGCTCCATCAGGAAGCGCGGCCTCGGCACCCCCTGGAACCCGTAGCCGACCAGGCCCTCATGGGGGAGCTGGCCATCCAGCAGGGTGAAACCCCAGGCCGCGAGGCGCGCGTCCAGAGCCCTGAGCGCCGCCCGGCTGGCTTCGGGCTCCAGGCTGAACATGCTCTCCCCGAAGAAGGCCCCGCCCAGCGACACCCCGTAGAGCCCACCCTGCAGGTCGCCGTTCCGCCAGGCTTCCACGCTATGCGCGTAGCCGGCGCGGTGCAGGTCCAGGTAGGCCGAGCGCATCTCCGGCGTGATCCAGGTGCCGTCCTGGCCGGGGCGGGGCACCCGGGAGCAGTGGCCGATGACTGCTTCGAAGGCCCCATCGAAACGGATCTCGAAGGGGCGCTGGCGCAACCTGCGGCGGGTCCGCGCGGACAGATGCAGGTGCCCGGGCCGCAGCAGGGCCCGCTCCGGCGGCGACCACCAGAGGAGGGGATCGCCTTCGCCGTACCAGGGGAAGATGCCGCTGCGGTAGGCCAGCAGGAGACGCTCCAGGCTGAGGTCACCGCCGATGGCCAGCAGCCCGTCCTCCGCCAGCTCCGGATCCGGGAAGACCAGCTCCGTTGTCAGCCGAAAGACAGGCACAGCCGGTCGCCCTTGAGATCCACCTTGGCCTTGCCGCCCTTCGCCAGGGGCCCGAAGAGCAGCGCCTCCGCCAGGGGACGACGCAGCTCCCGCTCGACGAGGCGGGCCATGGGCCTGGCCCCGAAGGCGGGATCGTAGCCCTTCTCCGCCAGCCAGGCCCGGGCCTTGGGCGTGCAGGTGAGGGTGACGGCCTTCTCGGCCAGCTGGGACTCCAGCTCACGCAGGTGCTTGTCGGCCACGCGCTCCATTTCGTTGCGGCCCAGGGGCGCGAACTGGAGGATGGCGTCCAGGCGGTTGCGGAACTCCGGGCTGAAGGCCTTCTCGATGGTTCCGGTGGCTGAGCGCCGGCCTCCGGCCTCCGCGAAGCCAACCTGGCGGGCCGACAGCTCCCGGGCACCCACGTTGGTGGTCATGACGAGCACCGTGTGCCGGAAGTCGGCGCTGCGGCCATGGCTGTCCGTGAGCGAGGCATGATCCATGACCTGCAGCAGCACGCCGAAGAGGTCCGGGTGGGCCTTTTCGAGCTCGTCGAGCAGCAGGACGGCGTGGGGTGATTTCCGCACGGCATCCGTGAGCAGGCCGCCCTCTTCGTAGCCCACGTAGCCTGGCGGCGCGCCGATGAGGCGGGCCACGGCGTGCTTCTCCTGGTACTCGCTCATGTCGAAGCGCAGGAAGGCGATGCCGAGGGCCTTGGCCAGCTGCTTGGAGAGCTCGGTCTTGCCGACGCCGGTGGGCCCGGCAAAGAGGAAGCACCCCATGGGTTTCAGGGGATCGCGCAGGCCGGAGCGGGCCAGCTTGATGGCGCCCGACACCGCTTCGCAGGCTGGATCCTGGCCAAAGATCTGCGCTCGAAGCTGTGCTTCGAGCGTGGCCAGGGCCTCGCGATCATCTGCACTCACGCTGGCCACGGGCACCCGGGCCATGCGGGCGATGACGGCTTCGATCTCCGCCGGACCGACCTTTTTCACGCGTTCCTTCTTCGGCAGCAGCTTCTGGGCGGCGCCGGCCTCGTCGACCACGTCCAGGGCGCTGTCCGGCAGGCGGCGGTCCGGCAGGTGCTTGGCAGCCAGGCGCACCGCGGCCTCCAGGGCCTCGGTCGAGTAGGTCACGCCGTGGTGCTTCTCGTAGGCGGCCTTCAGACCCTGCAGCACGCCCAGGGCGTCCTCAGTGGAGGGCTCGCTCACCTCCACCACCTGGAAACGGCGGGAGAGGGCCCGGTCCCGGTCCAGGGAGCCCTTCAGGTCCTGGAAGGTGGTGGCGCCGATGCAGCGCAGTTCCCCGGAGGCCAGCGCCGGCTTCAGCAGGTTGGCCGCATCCATAGCTCCGCCGCTGGTGGCGCCCGCGCCCACCAGGGTGTGCAGCTCGTCCACGAAGAGGATGGCCCCGGCCTGCGTCGCCAGCGCCTTGAGGACAGCCTTGAGTCGTTCCTCGAAGTCCCCCCGGTAGCGGCTGCCCGCCAGCAGGGCCCCCAGGTCCAGGGCGTAGATGCGGGCCGCCTTGAGGGGTTCAGGCACCGCGCCCTCGTGGATGCGGCGAGCCAGGCCCTCCACGATGGCGGTCTTGCCCACGCCGGGTTCGCCCACCAGCAGGGGGTTGTTCTTGCGGCGCCGGCACAGCACCTGGGCCATGCGGGTGATCTCCGCGTCGCGGCCCACCAGGGGATCCAGCCGCCCCGCGGCCGCCCGGGCCACCAGGTCCGTGGCGTAGGCCTCCAGGGGGTTCTCAGCCACGGTGGCCTCCTCCCCCTCCTCCCCGGCGGCCTGCTTCTTCGCCGGGGCCTTGGGCCCGCCCTTGTCCGCGGCGGGTCCGTGGCTCAGCACCTTCAGCAGGGCCAGGCGCTTCACGCCGTGGCGCTCCAGCAGCTGGCGGGCATGGCTGGATTCCTCCTCGAGGAAGGGTGGCAGCAGCTCTCCGCCCCGGAGGTCCTGGCGGCCCGAGCTGAAGGCATGGACGAGGGCCCGCTCCACCACGCGGACAAAGCCGAGGGTGCTGTGGGGCTGGAAGGCCTCGCCTTCCGGAACCGGTTCGAAGAACTGGCCCAGGGCAGCTTCCAGATCGGTGCGCAGGCGATCGACGTCCACGCCACAGGCCTTGAGGGCCTTGGCCGCGTGGGCATCATCCAGGAGGGCTAGCAGCAGGTGTTCCAGGGCCACGTCCTCATGACGCCTGGATTTGGCCAGTTCGAAGGCCCGCTGGAAGCCCTGGTTCAGCTCGGGGCTGATCTGTGGAGACTCAGGCATCCTCGGCCTCCACGGTCAGCAGCAGGGGGAAGCCATCGCGTTCCGCCAGCTGGCGGCCCCGCTCGGCGCGGGTCTCGGCCACGTCCCGGGTGTAGACGCCCGCCACGCCCACGCCGGCCTTGTGCACCGCCAGCATGATCACCGTGGCCTCGGCCTCCGGTTTCCGGAAAACCGACTTCAGCAGCCAGACCACGAACTCCTGGGTGGTGTAGTCGTCGTTGTGGAGCAGGACCTTCCACATCCCCGGCTCCCGCAGCTGCGTGCGCTTGCGGGTGAGGACCTGGCCGTCTTCCTTCACCTGCCTGGCCATGGGTGCTGCCTCCGAGACCTCAGGATAGCTTCTCCATGAGGGTGACGAACCCGCCCCGGGCCAGTTCCCGGACAAACAGGGCCGTCCGGGTGGTCGTGTCGGCCTCCCCGGGAAAGGCCAGAGCCACGAGTTCGGCCACCTGTCCCACCGTGCGGGCGCCATCGCAGGCCTGCCAGACGGCGGTACCCCGGGCATCGAGCTTCACCCGGTAGGCGGGCTTCTTCATCATGCGGAGCAGCCAGACCCAGCGCTTGGACAGGATCTTGGGACGGATCAAGACCACGGTGTCGCCCTCGCCGGGTTCAGAAGTCAGGGCCTGAAAGGGCACCGCAGCGAGGAAGGCGTCATCGGGAAACGGGTTCATGTGGATTGCTTTCAAAAAAGGAACACCGCCGAGCCGCCAAGGGCGCCAAGAAAGGCAACTGAATGAAGGATGCCTTCTGCTTTTCTTGGCGTCTTCGCGTCTTGGCGGTGAATCTTTACTGCTTTAGCGCGTTAGAAATTGGCACTCGGGGGCGCGGGCTCGTCGGCTTCGCCGGCGTTGGCCAGGGGCACCCGGACGAGGTAGACCGCGATGCCCGCCAGGATCAGGAGGCTGATCCAGAACATGCCCGGGTTGGCGAAGATCTTGTACTTCACCTCGAAGAACGCGAAGGACGCGAAGAGCAGACCCACCAGGGCCTCACCCGCAATCAGCCCCGCCGCCAGCAGCACGCCATTGTTCTCAACACGCACCTTCTGCGCCTCATTCAGGCCACGCTTCGCGGCGAACATCTCTACGGTGCCCTTGATCAGGCCGCCCAGGAAGATGGCGAAGGTCGTCTCCAGCGGCAGATACATGCCCACCGATACCAGCATGGGACTCTTCACCTGCATGAGGATGAAGGCGAAGCCCATCATCATGCCGACGATGATGAGCGGCCAGGCCATCTTGCCTTCCACGATGCCACGGCTGAGCAGGGCCATGAGGCCCGCCTGAGGGGCGGCCAGCTGCTTGGAGCCGAAGCCGGCATCCAGGGAGAGGACGGCCTTCTTCTGGTCGGCGGGCAGCTGCTTCACCTGATCCAGCGTGTAGGTCTTGCCATCGGGGGCGGTGACGACCTGTACCTGCTGGGCGGTCAGCTCGGCGATACGCTTGGTGCCCTGAGCGGTGATGTCGCCCTCGTGCAGCACCATCAGTGGGATGAAGAGCACGACGGAGGCCAGGGCCACGCCCAGCAGGTCGCCCATTTCCATGCGCCAGGGGGTGCCACCCAGGATGTGGCCGGCCTTGAGGTCCTGCAGCATCTCACCGGCGACGGCGGCGCTGACACAGACGATGGCGGCAACGCCCAGCACGGCAGCGACGCCCTCCTGGCCCTTGACGCCGAGGATGACCATAACCAGGGCCGTGAGTACGAGGGCGGTGAGGGTCAGGCCGGAGATGGGGTTGTTGCTGGAACCCATGATGCCGACCAGATAGCCGCTGATGGCCGCGAAGAAGAAACCGAGGATGACCATCACCAGGGCGGCCACGAAGGAGACCATCGCGCCGACATGGAAGATCTGCCAGGTGACGAGGAAGGTGACGGCGGCGGCGAAGCCGATGCCGCCGAGCACGTAGGTGAAGGGCAGGTCCTTGTTGACGCGGTCCACCACGTGGTCACCGGAGGCGGCCTTCTTCACGTCGGAGACGGAGCGGGAAAGCCCGGTGATCAGGCTCTTGCGCATCTTGAAGAGAGTGAAGCCGGCGCCCACGAGCATGCCGCCGATGGCGATGGGACGGACGATGAACTTCCACACCGAGTAGGACAGGGCGATCCAGTCGCCTTCAGGGGCAGTCTCAGGCAGCACGCCGGGGGCCAGGAAGTAGGTGATGATCGGTACCAGCAGGCCCCAGGCGATGATGCCGCCGGAGAAATTCAGGGCGCCCAGCTTGGGCCCGATGATGTAGCCCACGCCCATGTAGGCGGGGCTGATGCCGGGGGAGCTGAGCAGCATGCCGCCGGCAACCTTGGCCTTCCAGGTGCCCACGAGGTTGATGGCCGAGGTCTTGAAGTGGACGAACTTCTCCCAGGCGCTGGCGAAGAGGGAGAGCTGCACCAGGGCCTGGATCGAGGCACCGAGGGCCATGGCCCCGAAGAGGAACTTGGTACCGCTGCCGCCGCGGGCGCCGGCTTTGTGGATCTCGGCGGCGGCCACGCTCTCGGGGTAGGGCAGTTCGGCGTCCTCGACCATCACGCGGCGGAGCAGGGCCACGAACATGATGCCGAGCACGCCGCCCGTGAACATGATCAGGGAGCTGGTGACGTAGTTGCCGGCCGTGAAGAACTTGGGCCAGATGCCGCTGATGACGAAGGCGGGGATGGTGAAGATGGCGCCGGCGGCCACGGACTCACCGATGCTGCCCACGGTGCGGGCCATGTTCTCTTCCAGGATGGTGCCCTTCATCAGCTTGATGAGGGCCATGCCGATGACCGCGGCCGGGTAGGTGGCGGCGATGGTCATGCCGGCCTTCAACCCAAGGTAGGCGTTGGCGGAGCCGAGCACCACGGCCATGACGAGGCCGATGAGCACCGCCCGCAGGGAGAATTCCCGCAGGTTCTGGTCGGAGGGGACAAAGGGTTGCATCGGTGCTCCTGAAAAGGCACGGGGGGAGAGAAACACGGCCGAAAGTAGCGGATAGTCTAATACCGAATCCGGCCCGCACCGCACCGCCCCCGCCCCACCCCGGCTGGGCCGCGTCCGCGAAGTGAAGACATCCGAACCTCTGGAGGACCCCATGCGTTTGGCAAAGGCTCTGCCCCTGGCGGGACTGGCCCTGTTATTTGCCTGTCAGACCACGACGCCCGTTGCCGTTCCCCAGGCGCCCGTGATCCAGGCGCCCCAGATCCCCGCGGGGCCGCCCCCCAAGCCGAAGATCGCTCTCGTGCTGGGCGGCGGCGCGGCGCGCGGCTTCGCGCATGTGGGGGTCATCCGGGCCCTGGAGCAGGAGAAGATCCCCATCGACATGGTGATCGGCACCAGCGTCGGCAGCCTCATTGGCGCGATCTACGCCTCCGACGTCAACAGCTTCGACCTCGAATGGACCGCCTTCCAGCTGGAGAAGGAGGACATCTTCGACTTCGGCGTGCTGAACGCCGTGACCGGCATGGGCTTCGCGAAGGGCGACAAGCTCGAGGCCTGGGTGAAGGGGCACGTCAAGACCAGCAACATCGAACAGATGAAGATCCCCTTCGCCGCCGTGGCCGCCGACCTCAACTGGGGCTACAAGGTCGTGCTCGACAAGGGCTCCGTAGCCCGGGCCATTCGCGCCAGCGCCGCCATCCCCGGGGTGTTCCAGCCCGTCCAGCACCAGGGCAAGATCCTGGTGGACGGCGGCGTGGTGGACAACATCCCCATCTCAGTGGCCAAGGCGCGGGGCGCGGACCTGGTGATCGCCGTGGACATCAGCAGCAACCTCGGCAACCCGAACATCACCAACCTGCTGGGAGTGAGCCTGCAGGCCACGAACATCATGTTCGCCCTGAACGTCGAACAGTCCAAGAAGGCGGCCGACATCCTCATCACGCCCGCCGGGATCGGCGACGTGGGCATGCTCGACTTCACCCAGAAGAAGCGCTGCATGCAGGCTGGCATCGACGCCACCAAGCAGGCCATGCCGACTATCCTCAAGGTCATCGATGCCTGGGTCGCGGCCCGGTCGCGCCCCGCAGCCACCGCGCCCTGAGCCCCGCCGAGCCTCCCCCGTGCCCCTCCTCACCAGCAAGGCCAACCCGCGCTTCCGGGCGTTGCAGACCCGCCTGAAGGCCGGCGGCCTGCGGCGTGAAAGCACCCTGCTGCTGGGGACGAAGCTCATCGAGGCCTGGACGGAGGCCCGACAAACCCCTGCCGGAAAGCGCCTGCAACCAGCCCTCTGGCTGCGGCTGGAGCAGGTCGATCCCCACCCACTGGAAGTGGCCCTGGGAGTCGAGACCCAGGTGCTGGGGGAAGTCCTGATGCGCGAACTGGCCGAGGCGGGCAGCCCGCCCGAGCACGCCCTGCTGATGGAGCTCGGCCCGGAACCCACCGGCCCCCTGGCTTCCCGGGTCATCGGCGCCTGGGGCATCCAGGATCCCGGCAACCTGGGGGCCATCCTGCGCAGCGCCGCCGCCTTCGGCTTCCAGGAGGCGCTCCTTGGACCCGGCTGCGCAGACCCCTTCCACCCCAGGGCTCTCCGAGGCAGCATGGGGGCCGCCTTTCTCATGCCCTTGCGGCGGGTGGAAGCCTTGACCCTGGACGCCGGCCAGTGGTTCGCGCTCGATGGGTGTACCGGCGCAATCGCTCTGGCCGAGGCCGACCTCTCGGAACCCCTGCGCCTTCTGGTGGGCAATGAAGGGCACGGCTGGCAGGGCGTGGACCTGCCCCAGGGTGTCCAGCGCCTGGCCATCCCCATCCAGGGCGTGGAGAGCCTGAACGCCGCCGTGGCCGCGGGCATCGCCTGCTTCGAGGCGGCGCGGCGGAGGGGCGGACAGGACTGCGGCCCCTTCTGAACCGTGCCCCGCGACCGGGGTTCCCAAAGGATCATCATGACCATCACACGCACCCTCGGCCGCTCCGGCATTTCCGTCAGCGCCCTTGGGATGGGCTGCTGGGCCATCGGCGGCCCCTCCTGGTCGGGTACCACACCCCTGGGCTGGGGCCAGGTGGACGATGCCGAATCCATCCGCGCCATCCACACGGCGCTGGACCTCGGCATCACCTTCTTCGACACGGCAAACGTGTACGGCGCAGGGCACAGCGAGCGGGTGCTGGGCCGCGCCCTGGCCGGGGGCCGCCGGCCCCAGGTGGTGGTCGCCAGCAAGTTCAACGCCGTCTTCGATGAGACCACCCGCCAGGTGACGGGCTCGGATCCCACGCCCGCCGGCATCCGGTCGGCCTGCGAGGCCTCCCTCCGCCGTCTGGGAACCGACTACCTCGACCTCTACCAGTTCCACGACAATGGCTTCCCCCCCGGGGAGGCGGAACCCGTGAGGCACACTCTGGAAACCCTCGTGGCCGAAGGAAAGATCCGGGCTTACGGCTGGAGCACGGACTTCCCCGCCAGCGCAGCCTGCTTCGCCGAGGGCCCGGCCTGCACAGCCATCCAGTTCCAGTTGAATGTCCTGGATGACAACCCGGACATGATCGCCCTTTGCGAGCAACACAACCTGGCAGCCATCAACCGGGGCCCTCTGGCCATGGGCCTGCTCACCGGTGCCTACTCCTCCGCCACGCAGCCCTCGTCGGACGATGTTCGCGGCGAGCACAGCCCCGAGTGGATGAAGTATTTCAGCCAGGGCAGACCCAACCCGGAGTGGCTGGCAAAAGTGGCCGCCATCCGGAGCATCCTCACCAGCCAGGGCCGAACGGTCGCCCAGGGGGCCCTCACCTGGCTCTGGGCCCGCAGCCCCCAGACCATCCCCATCCCTGGGTTCCGCACGGTGGCCCAGGTCCGCGAGAACTGCGGCGCCCTTCAGTTGGGTCCCCTCTCCCCCGGCCAGATGCGCGAGATCGCGACCCTCCTGGGCCGATGATCTCGCGGATCCACCCCCCTGCCATTGGACCCTGAATGCCCAACGCCTGGCTCCTCCGCCCCCTCAGCTCCCTGATCCTCGCAGTCGTCTTCGTACTGGCATTCCGCTTCCCCGGCGCCTTGGGGGGGTGGCTGGAACCCGCCATGGCTTTGCTCTTCCCGCTGCTGCTGCTGGATGGGCTCTTCAAGGGTCGCCATGCGGGCTGGACCTGGCTGACCCTGGTGGCTGGTCTGGTGCTGCTCTACCTCTGGGTACCCCAGACCTTGGCCAGCAAGGGTGGCCTGCCCTTCGGCATGGCCCTGCTGGGCATGGTGCTGCTGAGCCTCTGGGAGGCCACCGGGCTCTGGGTGGTGGCCATGGGCTCGCGCTGGATGTTCCGCCGGACCGGGGCCCTGGGCGCCGCCCTGATGGCAGGCCTGATCCTGCTCGCCTGGGAGACCTGGGGCTTCCATGTCTATCCCTGGACCTGGGGCGCCGCCTTCGGCGCCCTGCCCTGGACCGCCCGCTCCGCCGCCTTCCTGGGCGCCTCGGGTCTGTCAGCCCTGGCCTGGGCCGCCGGAGCCTGGACTGCGGCCGTGCTGGCCGGAGGCGGTTCGCCGCGCCGGGCCCTGGCGGGTCCGGGTCTGGCCCTCGGTTTCCTCGCACTGGCCGGCGGCCTCTGGTACCTGCTGCCGCGGGAGGCGGCCCGCAGCCTCGACGTGGTGATGATCCAGCCCAACTTCCCGGCGGGCCAGCGCTGGATGGGCATGGAAGCCGATATGTGGCGGCGCAGTGACGCGCTGTTGAAGGGCCAGGGCTGGCCCCGCCCCGGCCGCGCCACCCTGCTGCTCTGGCCCGAGAGCTCAGTCATGGGCCGGGACGACCGCCAGCTCGATCCACGCCTCCAGGCCGAAGCCGCCTCCCGCGGGGTGGCATGGCTTTTTGGAACTGAAGGCGGGCTCTTCAACCTGGTCCGGGGCGAGGTGGCGGGCCAACCCGCCTTCCTGTTCGCGAAGACCGAGCCCATGCCCTTCGGGGAGCGCATGCCCGGCCCCGCCCCGCTCCGGAGGTGGCTGGACCGCCAGCTGGGCTTCCTCTCGCAAGAGGCGGGCGAGCTGGCGGAGGGCTGCGCCTTCGTGGTGCCCTCCACGACCGGCAATGTGCGGGTCCACCCCCTGATCTGCAGCGAGGCGCTGATGCCGGAACGCACCCGCCGCGGCCTGGCCCTGGGCCACGCGGACCTGCTGAGCAACCACACCAACGACGGCTGGTTCGACCGCAGCATCGCCACCGACCTGCACGCGGCCCAGATCCGCCTGCGGGCCGCGGAACTGGGTGTGCCCCTGCTGCGGGCCACGCTGTCGGGCAAGTCCGGCATCTTCCGCGAAGACGGCCGCTTCGAGCTGTGGGGCGAACCGCTCACGGAAGGCGCCTACGCCGTGGAGCTCCAGTGGCGCCCCGTGCGCACGCCCCTGCACTCGGCGTGGTTCCTGCCCCTGCTGATGGCCGGTCTGCTGACGGGTTCGGTCCTGGTAGGATGGAAGGCTCATTCCCGGAACCCCTGATGAACCGTGATTTCCTCGTACCCGAGCCCCTGGCGACGCCCCAGGGCACCGTGGCCTTCTTCGATGAGACCTGGACGGTGGATCCCAGGGAGCTCCAGATCTTCTTCCAGGCAGAGGAGGTCTACTGGACCGCCTACCGGACCATCGAGCAGTGGCGGCGCCTGCTCGCCTGCTCCCGCATGCTCACGGCTCGCCTGGTGCCCGAAGGCCACATGGGCGGCCGGCTGGTGGGGGCCACGCGCCTGTGGTCCGACCATGCCTACGAGGCCAAGCTCTACGACGTGGTGGTGGCCCGGGACCTCATGACCTTCGGAGTCGCCTCGGAGCTGGTGAAGTGGGCCCTGCGCCATCCCTGGGTGGGGGAGGTCCACCGCTTCGTCCTCGAGACCCGGGATGCCACGGAGTTCTACCCCCGCTTCGGTTTCCAGTCCGGGCACGAGGTGGATAGCCACCACATGCGCGTGAAGACCGCCGACCTGGAAGCCCGGGGACTCCGATGACCGACACCAAGCCCGGCCTCGCCGAAATCGCCCTCCAGCCCCTCATCCTGGCCAGCGGCAGCCCCCGCCGGCGCCACTGGCTGGAGGCCATGCGCATCCCCTTCGAGCTGCAGGCCCCCCAGGTCGATGAGACCCCCCTTCTGGACGAGGATCCTTACGATCTGGTGCTGCGCCTGGCCGAGCTCAAGGCCGAAGTCATCGCCGCCCGCAACCCGGGCCGCTGGGTCATGGCCGCCGACACCACCGTGGCCGTGGATCACCACACCCTGAACAAGCCCGTGGACGTGGAAGACGCGGTAAGGATGCTCACCCTCATCCAGGGCCGGGCCCACCAGGTGCACACCGGCTTCTGCCTGCAGCGCAATGACACCCTCCACAGCTTCGTGGACACGGCCCAGGTCTTTTTTCGCCCCCTG
This sequence comes from uncultured Holophagaceae bacterium, assembly GCA_963751095.1. Classification (GTDB taxonomy): domain Bacteria; phylum Acidobacteriota; class Holophagae; order Holophagales; family Holophagaceae; genus Geothrix. Next base: position 80,348 of record CAVVTK010000011.1, read on the forward strand.
ACCGAAGCCCAGATCCGCTGGTACGTCGGAACCCGGGAGCCCATGGACAAGGCCGGCTCCTATGCCATCCAGGGCATCGGGGCCCTCTTCATCGAGGCGGTCGAGGGGAGCTTCTCCACCGTCATGGGCCTCCCCGTGGAACGGATGGGGGCCCTGTTCGGGCATCTGGGGTTGCTGAAACCCTGGATGGGATTCCCAAAAGCTTGACGGATTTACTAGGTAATTCGATGCCCGATCCTGGAGGAAATCGTCCTTTCGGACGAGGTCGATATAGACCACCGCAAAATCCTCTTAAATGTCTGGAAACGCCTCAGAAAAAATAGGTAAACATTCGGGTCCCCCTGTCCTATCATCGTGATCTGCGACACAACTTGCCGAGTTGTCGCCTTGGGGTGGAAGCCCCAGGTTTGGATGATGTCTGAATCGTTTTTTAGACAAGACTGAACCTTTTTCTCCAAGCGGATCAGCCTGATGTCGGGGGCTCCCCCACTTCGCGCCCCGCTGCCCCCATGGTCACCGATCCGTTCCACCGAACACCGTTCCCTGATGGCCTCCCGGGCCCGTTCCGCGAGCCAGCGCTCTCCAAGGGGTTGTGCATGCACCGATTCGACCAGGCGTTCCGCTTCGTCCTGCCGGCCGCGGCCGTAGCGGTCCTGGCCACAGTCCTCAGCGTAGGCTGGTTCACCCAGCCGGACCGCTTCGCCAAGGGCTATGCCCCCGAGCAGCCCATCCCCTTCTCCCATGAGCTCCATGCCGGCACCCTCCGGATCCAGTGCCAGTACTGCCACTCGGGCGTGGACAAGTCCCGGCATGCGGGCATCCCCAGCCCGGACCTCTGCATGGACTGCCACAAGGTCACCAAGGTGGACCGGCCCGCCATCCAGAAGCTGACCCAGATCGCCAACTCCGGGGCGCCGCTGCCCTGGCAGCGGGTCCACACGCTGCCCGATCATGTCTTCTTCGACCACCGGCCCCACGTGAACGCCGGCATCGCCTGCCAGAGCTGCCACGGGGAAGTGCAGACCATGAAGGTGCTCACCCGCGAGATGGGCCTGCGCATGGGCAACTGCCTGGGCTGCCACCGGGATCCCCATGCGGCCCTGCCGCCCGGCTCGAAGATCACCAGGGGCGCCGAGCACTGCGCCGCCTGCCATCGCTAGGAGCTGACGATGGCCGACCCGATCCGCAAGCCGATCACCGACCGCCTGGCCGCTCTGCTGGCAGGTCCTTTCCTCCTCGGGCGGCGGGCCTTGAATCTCGAGTGGGTCGATGCGCCGGGCGGTCCGCCCGAGCCGACCGCCGAAGCCGCCGCACGCATCACCATCACCTCCCCCGAACACGCCATCAAGCGCCGCGGATGACCCAATGAAGACACGCCTTCCCGAACATGGCCCCCTCGAAACCCCGCGCTTCTGGCGGACCCTCGAGGAACGGGTCGAGACGCCCGAAGCCCAGGCCGCGGCCCACGACGAGTTCCTGCCTGGTGCAGGCCCCAGTGCCTTTGACGATGTCCATGGCCTGCCCGTCCAGAGCGGTTTCTCGCGCCGCGACTTCCTCGGCCTGGTGAGCGCCACGGCCGCGCTGGCCGCCACCGTGGCCTGCGATCGCAAGGGCCAGGGCACCGTGGTGCCCTACACCAAGCGCCCCGTGGAGGTCGTGCCGGGCGTGGCGAACTACTACGCGAGCGCCGCGCACGAGGGCCGTCGGGTCTACCCCGTGCTGGTGAAGACGCGCGAAGGCCGGCCCATCCACCTCACGGGCAACGACGAGCATCCCGGCGTGAAGGGCAAGACCAGCCCCCGCACCCTGGCCGACGTGCTGCGCCTCTACGATCCCGACCGGCTCCGAGCGCCCAAGGCCGAAGGCCGGACCACGAACTGGACCGAGGTCGAGGGCCACCTCCACAGCGCCCTCCGTTCTTCCAAGTCCTCGGGCAAGGCCGTGCTGCTGGTCTCCCCCGCCGTGGTCTCTCCCAGCCGGAAGGCCCTGCTGGCGGACCTCAAGGCCGCCCTGCCCACCCTGGAGCACCTGGCCTATGAACCGGCCGCGGGCGATGCCGCCGAGGAGGCCGCCAAGGCCAGCTTTGGCCAGGCAGTGGATGTGCAACCCCGGCTCGCCAAGACCAAGGTAATCCTTTCCCTGGGCGCTGATTTCCTCAACGGCGAGGATCCCGAGACGCTGGGCGCCTGGGGCGCCCAGCGGAGACTGAAGAGTGCCAAGGACGAGATCAACCGCCTCTACGTGCTGGAAGGCCCCCTGACGCTCACCGGCACCAACGCGGATCACCGTGTGCCGGTATCGCCTTCACGGTTGGGCGCCATCGCGTTCGCGCTGGCGAAGGAGCTGGCCGCCAAGGGCGTGGCGCTGCCACCGGGCACCGATCTCTCCTCCTTCTCGGCGGGCCTGCCCGCCGAGCTTGGCGGAAACACCAAGCTCTGGTCGAACCTGATCAAGGACCTCCAGCATGCGGGCCGCCACGCCGTGGTGCTCTGCGGGGCCCAGATGCCCGCCGAGGCCCACCAGGCCGCCCACCTGCTGAACGCCATGCTGGGTTCGGAGGGCGTCGCCCTGCGCGCTGCGGAACCGCTGGCCACGGTCAAGGACCTCGACACCGCCGTGAAGGCCATGGCCGAGGGCCGCTACGCCACTGCCATCTTCTGGGACGTAAACCCCGCCTTCACCTTCCCGAGATCCACCGCCTGGAAGCAGGCCCTTGCCAAGGTGCCCTTCCGCGCCTGGATCGGCCAGGTGGAGGACGAGACCTCGGCCCAGTGCCAGGTCCTGCTGCCCGAGAGCCACTGGCTGGAGAGCTGGGGTGACTTCAGCACCCCGGGCGCCGCCGTCCTCCAGCAGCCCACCGTGGGCACCCTCTACGACACCCGCCAGGGCGAGGACATCCTGCTCGGCGTGCTCAAGGCGCTCGGCGCCTCAGTCCCGGATGGCTTTCACGCCTACCTGAAGGCCCGCTGGCAGAAGAGCCTGCCCGTCGCCTCTTCCTTCGAGCAGGCCCTCCACGATGGCCTGGTGAAGGTCGAGGACAAGACCCCGGCGCCCGCTTTCAAGGGGGCTTCCGTCGCCGCCGCGGCGAAGAAGGCCGCCGCCGCGCGGGCCGAGAGCCTCGAACTGGTGCTCGTCCCGGGCTTCGCCACCCACGACGGCCGCCACGCCAACAACAGCTGGCTGCAGGAGACCCCCGATCCCATCACCAAGATGACCTGGGACAACCCGGTGGCCGTCTCCGTGCAGGATGCGCAGGCGCTGGGCATCCAAGAGGGCGACTGGGTCACCCTCAGCCTCGGGGAGACCACCCTGCGGCTTCCAGCTGTCCTCCAGCCCGGCCAGGCCAAGGGCGTGCTCACGCTGGCCCTCGGCTACGGCCGCACCACCGGCGGCGTGGCCAAGGGCGTGGGCGTCAACGCGTTCCCCCTGATGGGCCTGGATCCAGCCAGCGCGAACCTCGTCCAGGGGGCGCGCCTCGCCAAGGCTGGCGGCCGGAAGGAGCTCTCCCGCACCCAGAGCCACCACCGCATGGAGGGCCGCGACATCGTCCGCTCCCTCACCATGGACGAGTTCGAGCACCACCCGCAGGGGCACCACCACGTGCCCGAGCTGGTCACGCTCTACGAGGATCAGAAGTTCCCCGATCACAAGTGGGGCATGGTCATCGATCTGGCGGCCTGTACCGGGTGCTCGGCCTGCGTGGTGGCCTGCCAGTCGGAGAACAACGTGCCGGTGGTGGGCCCCGAGCAGGTGGCGCGGGGCCGCGAGATGCACTGGATCCGCATCGACCGCTACTACGAGGGCGAGCTGGAGAACCCGAAGGTGGTGCACCAGCCCATGCTCTGCCAGCACTGCGACCACGCGCCCTGCGAAAACGTCTGCCCGGTGAACGCCACCAACCACAGCCCCGACGGCCTCAACCAGATGGCCTACAACCGCTGCGTGGGCACCCGCTATTGCGCCAACAACTGCCCCTACAAGGTGCGCCGCTTCAATTTCTTCGAATACACCGCCACCAAGACCGAACCCGAGACCCTGGTGAACAATCCCGAAGTCACGGTCCGTCCCCGCGGCGTCATGGAGAAGTGTTCCTTCTGCGTGCAGCGCATCCAGGATGTAAAGATCCGCGCCAAGGGCGAGGGCCGCAGCATCCTCGATGGGGAAGTCACCACCGCCTGCATGGCCGGCTGCCCCTCGGATGCCATCGTCTTCGGCGACCTGAAGGATCCGAAGAGCAAGGTCGCCCAGCTGGTGGCCGCGAGCCGGGCCTATCGCGTCCTCGAAGAAGTCGGCGCCAAGCCCGCCATCACCTACCTGGCCGACCTAAAGAACCCCGCCGTCGAGGGAGGCACCCATGCGCACTGACGCCGCCCAGGCCGGCGCCATCCCGGAGGCCCTGCTCGAGCCCGCCCTTACCGTGGGCGTGGTCACCCCCGGTGGCCTCGACGATCAGGTCCTCGCCTTCCCTGAGATCAAGCCTCCGAAGCAGTGGTACATCGGCCTGGCCATCACGCTGACGGCCCTGTTCATCGGGCTCGGCTTCATCGGCTACACCTTCTTCACGGGCATTGGCGTCTGGGGCAACAACAGCCCCGTGTTCTGGGCCTTCGACATCATCAACTTCGTGTTCTGGGTGGGCATCGGCCACGCCGGCACGCTGATCTCGGCCATTCTCTTCCTCTTCCGCAAGCGCTGGCGCAATGCCATCGCTCGCTTCGCCGAGGCCATGACCATCTTCGCGGTCATGTGCGCCGTGGTCTTCCCCCTGATCCACATCGGGCGGCCCTGGCTGGCCTACTGGCTCTTCCCCTACCCGAACCAGCGCGCGCTGTGGACCAACTTCCGGTCTCCGCTGCTCTGGGACGTCTTCGCGGTGAACACCTACTTCTCCGTGTCGCTGATGTTCTGGTACCTGGGCCTGATCCCCGACATCGCCTCCATGCGCGACCGCACCACCAGCAAGCTGCGCAAGACCATCTACACCATCCTGGCCCTGGGCTGGCGCGGCGCCGCCCGGCACTGGCAGCACTACGAGAAGGCCTACCTGCTGCTGGCGGGCCTGGCCACAGGCCTGGTGCTCTCGGTGCACTCCGTGGTGAGCTTCGACTTCGCCACCTCGGTGGTGCCCGGCTGGCACATGACCATCTTCCCGCCCTACTTCGTGGCGGGCGCCATCTTCGCCGGGTTCTCCATGGTGGTGATCGTGCTGGTGGTGGTGCGCGAGACCATGCAACTGAAGAACCTGATCACCGATCGCCACCTGGACGTGATGAACAAGGTGATCCTCGCCATGAGCTGCCTCATGGGCTACAGCTACATGATGGAGGGCTTCACGGCCTGGTATTCCATGAACGAGTACCTGCACCACGGCTTCATGAACATCATCACGGGCACCTACGGCTGGGCGGGCTGGCTCACCATCTTCTGCAACATCCTCTTCCCCCAGATCCTCTGGTTCAAGAAGGCCCGCACCAGCTACTTCTGGATGATCCTGGTGGCTCTGGGCGTAACCGTCGGCATGTGGTTCGAGCGCTTCGTGATCATCGTGATTTCCCTGCACCAGGACTTCCTGCCCTCGGCTTGGCGCATCTACAAGCCCACCATGACGGACTTCGGCATCCTGCTCGGCACCTTCGGGCTCTTCTTCACCATGGTCCTGCTCTTCGCGCGGGTCCTGCCGGTCATTGCGACCACCGAAGTGAAGGCGATCCTGCCGGACGCGCAGCCCTCTCACCATGGAGACGACCACCATGTCTGAGACCTCCTACGCCGTCCTTGGCATCTTCGACACGCCCAACGCCCTGATGGCGGCCATCCCCAAGGCCCGTGCCGCCAAGCTCGGCACGGTCGAGGCCTACACGCCCTATCCCATCCATGGCATCGACGAAGCCCTGGGCCTGCGCAAGTCTCCCCTGGGCGGCATGGTGCTGGTCATGGGCATTATCGGTGCCCTCACCGCCTTCGGCTTCCAGTACTGGATCAGCGCCGTCGACTACCCGATCATCACCGGCGGCAAGCCCGCCGGGTCCTGGGAAGCCTTCATCCCCATCATGTTCGAAGTGACGGTGCTCTTCGCCACCTTCACGGCGGGCCTGGGGATGCTGCTCCTGCTCAACAAGCTCCCCTTCTTCGGGCATCCGGTGCTGTCCTCGAAGGCCATCTCAGGCATCACCCGGGACCGCTATGTGCTGGCCCTAGAGGCCGAGGACGAGGGCTTCGACAGCGCCGCCGCCGCCCAGGCGCTGCGGGCCGCAGGTGCCGTGGAAGTGGAGGTGCTGCCCGCCCCCGACCGCAGCCCCTTCCTCACCAGCGACTTCATCCTGCGCACCCTGGGCGGCATCTTCGTCGCCTGCCTGGTGGCGGGAGTGGCGATCTATACCCTGACCAAGTGGTTCCCCATCCTGAAGCCCATGGTCTACATGCAGGACCAGCCGCGCCTCAATCCCCAGAAGGGGTCCACCTTCTTCAAGGACGGTCACGGCATGCAGAAGCCCGTGCCCGGCACCGTGGCCCGGGGCTACCTGCCCACTGCCACCGGTACCCAGGAGGCCTCGGCTGCCCTGGTGAATCCCCTGCCTCGCACCCAGGAGGTCTTCGCCCTGGGCCGCAAGGTCTACACCAACCGCTGCGAGGTCTGCCACGGCGCTGTCGGCAACGGCTCCGGCAGCCTGACCGCGGCCTACGGGGCCAAGGCCGCCAACCTCCAGGCCAAACAGTTCCTGGACTACCCGGACGGCAAGATCTACTGGGTCCTCATCCACGGGAAGAATGCCATGCCCTCCCATGCCCCCTACCTCTCCGAACGGGAGCGCTGGGCCGTGGTGCACTACGTGCGCGCCTTGCAGCGCGCCCAGAACGCCAAGGACGAGGACCTGAAGGTGGTCACCCCATGAGCCAGAACAAGAACGCCTCCCTCCTGCTCTGGGGCGCCACGGCGCTTGGCGCCCTGGGCGTCGCCGGCACCTATGCGGTGGCCGGCCCCGAGCGCTTCTGGGCCAACTGGATCCTCTGGTTCGTCCTGATGTTCACTCTGGGCCTCGGCGCCCTCTTCATCGTGGCCCTCGAGCACCTGGTGAGCGCCCGCTGGAGCGTGCCCATCCGCCGGATCCCCGAGCGCCTGGCCACCCTGCTGCTGCCCGCCATCCCCGTGGGCCTCATCGCCCTGGGCGCCATCCCCGTGCTCTACCCTGGCGCCAGACCCGAGGCGGCCCACCATCCGATCCTGGCCGGGAAGGCCTTCTGGCTGAGCCTGCCCTTCTTCTCCGTGCGCACCCTCATCGCCTTCGGCCTCTGCCTCCTGGGGCTGGCCGTGCTCGTGGGCGGCTCCCTGAAGCAGGACAGCACCAAGGATCCCGCCTTCAACATCCGCGCCCGGAAGTTCGCCCCGGCCTTCATGGCGATCTTCGCGCTGGTGATCACCCTCATCGCCTTCGACTGGATCTCGGGGCTCACGCCCGAGTGGTACAGCGACATCTTTGGCGTCTACGTCTTCGCCGGCGCCTTCCTCAGCGGCCTGGCGGCCACGGCGCTGTCGGTGCTCTACCTCCAGGAGCGGAACCGTCTGGAGGGCGTGAAGGGCGACCACCTCTACAACCTGGGCGCCTTCCTCTTCGGCTTCACCGTGTTCTGGTCCTACATCGGCTTCGCCCAGTACATGCTGATGTGGTATGCCAACTTGCCCGATGAAGTCATCTACTACAAGGTTCGTCTGGCCGGCGCCTGGCGCGCCATCACCATCTCTCTGGCCTTCCTGCACTTCATCCTGCCCTTCTTCGCGCTGGTGACCCGGGACTCGAAGAAGGATCCCAAGCGCCTGCGCCGGGTGGCTTTCCTGATGCTCGGCGCCCACGTGCTGGACATGTACTGGCTCATCTTCCCCGTGCTTGGCGCCAAACCGTACTTCTCCTGGCCCGAGCTCAGCTTCGCCCTCTTCTTCATGGGCGGGATCCTCCTCTGGATCCGCGGCGCCATGCAGAAGGGCGAGGATATGCCCGTCGGCGATCCCTTCCTCCGCGAGGGTCTGGAGTTCCGGCTATGAAGCTCAACGATTACCTCTCCCCCGAGGAGCTGAAGCGCCTCGCCTCCGCCCTGCTGTTGGTGCTGGGTTTCATCGCCATTGCCGCCTTCTTCGGCTTCACCGTGGTGCCCGGCCTGCGCTACCAGGCCCGCACCACCGACACGTCCGTCCAGGCCGTGCAAGGTGAGACCGGCTGGCTGGACCCGACGGAGTACCCCGCCGTGGCCATGGAAGTCATTCCCCCCATCGACCCCAAGACCGTCATGGCTCCCAACCCCGAGCTCCTGGCCCGGGGTAAGGCGCTCTACGACCAGAACTGTGCCACCTGCCACGGGGCGGAGGGTAAAGGCGATGGCGCTGCCGGCAAGGGGCTCAATCCCAAGCCGCGCAATTTCGCGGAAAAGGCGGGCTGGAAGAACGGCACCCGGGTCGAGGATGTCTACAAGACCCTGGAGGAGGGCATCAAGGGCAGTTCCATGGTGTCCTATAACTACCTGCGCAAGAAGGACCGCATGGCCCTCGTGCATGTGGTGCGGACCATGGGCTCCTTCGACCACGGCGCCAGCGATCCCAAGGCCCTCGCCACCCTGGAGAAGCTCTTCGCCAGCGCTGGCGAGATCATCCCCAACCGCATCCCCGTGAGCCGGGCCGTGACCATCCTCTGCCGCGAGTACGCGGAAGCCCGTCCCCAGCCCGCACCCTCGACGATCCGCTGACCCCATGACCACGCCCTCGCTTCGCCAGTTCCTCCTCTCCTTCACGCTCGTGGCCATGGCCCTGAGCGCAGGGGTGGTGAAGGCCCAATCCACCACGCCGCCCCCGCCGACCTTCACCGCCGAAGAGGTGGGCATCAACGAGAAGCTGGGTGCCACCATCCCCCTCGACCTCGAGTTGAAGGACGAGGACGGCAAGACCGTCACCCTGCGCCAGCTCATCGACAAACCCACCATCCTGACCCTCAACTACTTCCGGTGCGCCGGCATCTGCACCCCCCAGTTGGCCGGTGTGGCCGAGGTGCTGAACCGCACGGCGGCCGTGCCCGGCCAGGACTTCCAGGTGCTCACCGTGAGTTTTGATGAGCGGGATGTTCCGGAGGTCGCCGCCCAGAAGCGCACCAACTACCTCGGCGAGATCAACCGCCCCATGCCCCCCGCCGCCTGGCGATTCCTGACGGGGCCTGGTGCCACCACCAAGGCCCTGGCGGACGCCGTGGGGTTCAAGTTCAAGCGCGACAGAGACGACTTCGTCCACGCCGCCGCCATCATCTTCCTCAGCCCCCAGGGGCAGGTGACGCGCTACATGTACGGCGTCACCTACCTGCCCGCCGACCTGCAACTGGCGGCCCAGGAGGCGGCCCGCGGCGAGGCCCAACCCACCATCAACAAGTTCCTGAAGTTCTGCTTCAGCTATGACCCCGTCGGGCGCAGGTACGTCCTGAACACCACCACCATCGGCGCCACGTTCATCATTCTGGGCGCCCTGGTCTTCGTGTTCGCGCTCACCCGCCGGGGCCGCAAGACCAAGTCAGAGGAGGGCCAATGAGCACGCATGCATCCACGGCGCAGCCAAGCTACCTGGTGGATACCGGGACCCGCAAGGGCCTCATGGCCTGGCTGACCACCACGGACCACAAGCGCATCGGCCTGCTCTATCTGTACTCGATGATCACGTTCTTCTTCGTGGGTGTCGGCGTCGCCTTCGTCATGCGCCTGGTGCAGCTGACCACGTTCCAGCATCTGATCACTGCCCAGACCTACAACGCCCTGTTCACGCTGCACGGCGTGATCATGATCTTTCTCTTCGTGATTCCGGGTCTGCCCGCCGTCTTTGGGAATTTCTTCCTGCCCATCCTCATCGGCGCCAAGGATGTGTCCTTCCCCCGCCTCAACCTCGCGTCCTGGTACTTCTTCATGGCCGGCGCCATCCTGGCGATTCTTTCCCTGTTCACGGGAGGAGGCGCGCCGGATACCGGCTGGACCTTCTACGCCCCCTTCAGCCTGAAGACCGGCACCAACGTGAGCCTAGCCGTTTTCGCGGCCTTCATCCTGGGCTTCTCTTCGATGCTGACGGGCATCAACTTCGTCACCACCATCCACCGCCTGCGGGCGCCGGGCATGCAGTGGTTCCGGATGCCCTTGATGTGCTGGGCGCTCTATTCCACCGCCTGGATTCAGCTGCTGGCCACGCCCATCCTGGCCATCACCCTGGTGCTGGTCATCCTGGAGCGGTTCTTCGGCATCGGGATCTTCGATCCGACCAAGGGCGGCGATCCCCTGCTCTACCAGCATCTCTTCTGGATCTACTCGCACCCGGCGGTCTACATCATGATCCTGCCGGCCATGGGCGCCATCTCCGAGATCATCCCTACCTTCACCAAGCGCCCCATCTTCGGCTACAAGGCCATCGCCTTCAGTTCCATGTCCATCGCCGCCGTGGGCAGCCTGGTCTGGGCCCACCACATGTTCACCTCGGGCATGAGCGGCATGGCCCTCATGCTCTTCTCGCTGCTGACGATGGTTGTGGCCGTCCCCAGCGCCATCAAGGTCTTCAACTGGGTGAGCACCCTCTACAAGGGCAGCATCGACTTCCAGCCCCCCCTTCTCTTCGCCCTGACCTTCATCTTCCTGTTCTGCATCGGCGGGCTCACCGGCGTCATGCAGGGTGCTCTGGCCATCAATGTGCACATCCACGACACCTACTTCATCGTGGGGCATTTCCACTATGTGATGTTCGGCGGCACCGGCATGGCCCTCTTCGCGGCGCTGCTGTACTGGTTCCCGAAGATGTGGGGGAAGATGTATTCCAAGAAGGCCATCTATGCCTCCTGGTTCCCCATGTTCATCGGCTTCAACATGCTGTATTTCGGGATGATGATCCTGGGCATGATGGGCATGCCGCGCCGCTATTACGTGCATCTGCCCCAGTTTCACACCATGCATGTGGTGGCCACCGTGGGCAGCTGGCTGCTCATCCTCGGCCTCCTGATGTTCTTCGGAGCCCTGCTCTACGCCATCTTCAAGGGCGAGAAGGCCGAGGACAATCCCTGGGGCGGCGTCACGCTGGAATGGACCATCCCCAGCCCGCCGCCACTTGAGAACTTCGAAGAGATCCCCACCATCACCCACGGCCCCTACCACTTCGAGCAGGAGGGGAAATGACCGAGCACGTTCATCGCGACGACTTCGGCGCGCGCCTGGGCATGTGGCTGTTCCTGGTCACCGAGATGGTGCTCTTCGGCGGGCTCTTCATCGGCTACTCCTACATGCGCTACCGCTACCCCGCCGAGTTCCACCATGGCGGCAGCGAACTGAACGCCACGCTGGGCATCATCAACACCCTGGTCCTGCTCACCAGCAGCCTCACGGTGGTGCTGGCCATCGTGGCTGTGCAGCGGGCCGAGAAAAAACGGGCGCTGGCCTTTCTGGGGACGACCCTGGGCCTGGGCCTCGTCTTCCTGATCATCAAGTCCTTCGAGTGGGCGGCCAAGTTCCATCACGGCCTGTACCCCAACTCCCGCCACCTGGCGACCCTGCCTCCGGGCGAGCAGGTCTTCTACGGTCTCTATTTCACGATGACGGGCCTGCATGGCCTCCACGTGATCGCCGGGCTCTCGGTTCTTGGGGTCATGTTCTGGTGGGTCGCCACCGATCGCATTCGCCAGGACCGCTATGTCCACTTGGAGAATGGCGGCCTCTACTGGCACCTGGTGGACGTGATCTGGATCTTCCTCCTCCCGCTGTTCTACCTGGCCGCGTAAGGACATCCCATGAGCGAACACGTCGAAGCTTCCGTTGATCATTCCGTCGAACACCCGGGCTACAGCACCTACATTAAGATCTGGGTGATCCTGGTGGTCCTCACCGGTTGTCTGGTGGGGGTCAGCCACCTGGGCCAGACCGCCGCCGTATGGGGGCTGCTCACCCTGACCCCCCTCAAGGCCGGACTGGTCTTCTACTACTTCATGCACCTGAAATACGAGGGACCGCTGTTCAAGGTTGTGGTACTGGTGACCCTGGGCACCCTGCTGATCTTCTTCGCCCTGCTGTTCTCTGATATCGCTTTCCGCTGAGGCTCCCATGGACTGGATGAACCAAGCCGCCGTATCGGCCCAGAAGTCCGACGCGGTCTTCTTCTATGTGTTCGGACTGTCGGTGGTCTTCCTGATCGGCATCACGGCGCTGATGATCTACTTCGTGGTGCGCTACAGCAAGAAGCGCAACCCGGTGGCCTCGCAGATCGACGGCCATGTGGGCCTTGAAATCGTCTGGACCGTCATCCCCTTGCTGCTGTTCCTGTCGATCTTCTACTACGGCTGGACCAACTACGAGTACATGAACCAGGCGCCCCGGGATGCCATGGCCGTGAAGGTGACCGCCCGCCAGTGGAGCTGGTCCTTCGAATACCCCAATGGCAAGCAGAGCAAAGTGCTGTTCGCCCCCATCGGCAAACCCATGAAGATGGAGGTTCGCAGCGCCGATGTGGTGCACGGCTTCTACGTGCCCTCCTTCCGCATCAAGATCGACGCCGTGCCCAGCCGCACCAACTCCACCTGGTTCCAGGCCACCAAGGTGGGCTCGTACGACATCCAGTGCACGGTGATCTGCGGCGTGGACCACAGCCTCATGCTGAGCAAGGTCATCGTGGTGCCTGAGGAGGAGTTCAAGGCCTGGTACTTCGGTGGCGAGGACGCCCCTGAGCCAGGCAAGAGCTTCCGCGCTGCCGAGGCCCACCCCGACCTCAAGGACATGCCCCAGGGCCTGGCCGTGCTGACGGCCAAGGGCTGCCTCGCCTGCCATTCCGTGGATGGCAAACCCAAGGTCGGTCCCACCCTGAAGGCTCTCTACGGACGCGATGAGCAGATCCTCATGGCGGGAGCCATGAAGGTGATCCAGGTGGACGACGCCTACCTGCGCCGCTCCATCCTGAATCCCACCGACCAGGTGGTCCGAGGCTACCCCAACGCCATGCCCAAGACCCAGCTCACCGAGCAGGAGCTGAACGAGGTCGTCCGCTACATCAAGAGCCTGAATTAACCTGCATCGATTCCTCAAGTTCAGGGCAAGAGCAAAAGAGAAAAGCGGAACACAGAGGACACAGAAATCCCACAGAGGACACAGAGAACTGAAACATGAATCACTTTGCTTTTCCTCTGCGCCCCTCTGCGAGAACTCTGTGTCCTCTGTGTTCCGCTCCTAAAACCACTAATCCATTACCACTCCGAGAGAACCCTTGAGCGCCACTGTCATGGTCCTTCCCAAACGCCACCCGGTCTCGACCTTCCTGGAGCTGACCAAGCTCCGGATCTCGGGGGCATCCACGTTCACGGCGGCGGCGGGCTACGTGGCCTTCCTCCGTGGCGCGGATCTGGGGCTGGTGACGACGCTGCTGGGCATCCTGCTCCTGGCCATGGGCAGCAGCGCCTTGAACGAAGTGCAGGAGCACCGCTTCGATGCCCTGATGCCCCGCACGGCCAACCGGCCCATTCCAAGGGGGGACCTGTCCCCGGCCCAGGCCGCAGTCATCGCCACGGTGATGGCCGTCTGCGGCTTCCTGGTGCTGTGGCTCGCCCACAACCTCACCTCGGCCCTGCTCGGGGCCCTGGCCCTGGGCTGGTACAACGGCTTCTACACGCCCCTGAAGCGCATCAGCGCCTTCGCCGTGGTGCCCGGCTCCCTCATCGGCGCCCTGCCGCCTGCCATCGGCTGGACCGCCGCCGGCGGCAGCCTGGCCGATCCCTCGGTCCTCGTGCTCGCCTTCGTCTTCTTCATCTGGCAGGTGCCCCACTTCTGGCTGCTGGTGGGCCTCCATGCCGAAGGCTACGAGGAGGCCGGCTACCCCACCCTGGTGAGCGTCTTCGGACGGCCCCGGCTGTCGCGCCTCACCTTCACCTGGACCTGCGGCACCGCCGCCGCCTGCGGCCTGTTGCCCATGTTCCGGGTGCTGGTGTCCTGGCCCGCGGAGCTCATGCTGGGCCTGGGCGCCACCTGGCTCATCGCGGGTTCGCTGCCCCTGCTGAAGCCGGGCCAGGACGCAGCCCTTTACCGGCGCGTCTTCATGAACATCAACCTGTTCGCCCTGGTGCTCACCGCCGCGGTCATCCTGGATCCGTTCTTCGCCCGGTAGCCCGAATTTCACAGGTTGGGCGCCGTCCGTTCATTGGCCAGGATTGCCGATCACGAAATCCCGGTGTGCCTGCGGAAAAGGCATACTAGGGGTTCCCCCCGGAGCCAGCCCTGAGCGCACGGACGCCTACCGTCTTTCTTGATCCCAAGAGCCGAGAACCGGTCTATCTGCAGATCGCCAACGCGCTCATGCAGGAGATCAGCCGTGGCCGCCTTCATCCCGGCGACGTCCTCCCCGGCTATCGCACGCTCAGCGAACAGCTGTGTGTCAGCCGCAACACGGTGATGGAGGCCTACCGGGAACTGCAGGCCGAAGGTTGGGTCATCTCCACCGTCGGGAAGGGCAGCTTCGTCGCACCCACTCCTCCAACCCGACTGCCAGGAAAACCACAACCGGTCGCCGAGGTGCCCGCCATGGGCTTTGACCTGGCCTCCGGTTTGCAGGTGGAATCCCCCAAGGGCGCCCCGGGCCTGTTGAAGGTCGCCAGCGGTCTCCCGGATCCCCGCCTCATGCCCGGGGCCGAACTGGCCCGGGCCTACCGCCGGGCCCTGGTGCTGAACCGTCAGCACAACCTCGAGCTGGAGGACTCCCAGGGGCACCCCATGCTGCGCCAATCCCTGGCGCGGATGTTGAGCGAGTCCCGGGGCTTTGCCGCCTCCGCCGACGACATCCTCGTCACCCGGGGCAGCCAGATGGCCCTCTTTCTGGCGGCCCAGGCCTTGATTTCCGCAGGCGATGCCGTGGCGGTGGAAACGCTGGGCCATCCCGGCGCCTGGGAAGCCTTCGCCCGAGCGGGTGCCCGCTGTCTGCCCGTCCCGGTGGACGAGGACGGTCTCCGGGTCGGCGCCCTGGCCCAGCTGGCCGAATCCGAGCGGCTCCGCGCGGTCTTCGTCACGCCGCTCCGCCAGTACCCCACCCTGGTGCCCCTGTCCGTAGAGCGGCGTGCGCGTCTGCTGGCCATGGCCCAGGCCCATCGCTTCGCCATCATCGAGAACGACCAGGACAGCGAGTTCCTCTTCGAAGGCCGCCCCCGCGCTCCCCTGGCCGCCGAGGATCGCGCCGGCGTCGTCATCCACGTGGGGACCCTCAGCAAGATCTTCAGTCCCAACCTGCGCCTGGGCTACGTGCATGGCCCGGCCCCGCTCATCGCCCGCATGCGCGCCCTGCGCCAGGCCTTCGATCGCCAGGGAGACATGGTGCTGGAGCGGGCCTTTGCGGAGCTGCTGGATGACGGATCCATCCACCGCCACCTCAACCGCATGCAGCAGACCTACCGGCTGCGGCGCGATGCCCTCTGCCAGGCCCTGACTCGGAACCTGGGAGATCGCCTCAGCTTCCAGGTTCCAGATGGGGGCCTGGCACTCTGGGCCAAGGTCGCTGAGGGCGTGGACGTGGACCGCTGGGCGGCCCGCGCCCTGGAGCAGGGCGTCGCTTTTCAGCCGGGGCGACGCTTCGCCTTCGATGGCAGTACTGTGCAGGCACTGCGCCTGGGCTTCTCGAACTACCCGGAATCGGATCTGGAAGAAGTCGCCATCCGAATGCGTGATTCCATCGTGGAGGTCCGGTGAGCCTGCTGCTATCCGCGCTCGATGGGCGCATCACCCTCAAGGGCATCCTGGGGGTCGGGGGCATGGGGGAGGTCCACCGCGCCTGGGATGCTTCGCTCGAACGCCCGGTGGCCGTCAAATTTGTCCGGGGGGGCGATCCCAAGGAGGCTGAACGGCTGCTGCTGGAGGCCCGCCTCCAGGCGCGGGTGGAACACCCGCATGTGGTGCGGGTGCACGACACCGGAACCCTGGAAGGCCGCCCCTGCATCCTCTTCCAACTGGTGGAGGGCCAGACCTTCGGAGACCTCCACACGGACGCGGACTGGCGGATGAAGGTCGCCCTCGCGGCCCAGGCAGCTCGCGGCCTGGGCGCCGCCCACCGCATGGGCCTCGTCCACCGCGATGTGAAGCCCGCCAACATTCTCATCGAGGAGACCAAGCAGGGCCTCCAGGCCCTGCTTTCGGACTTTGGCCTCGCGCGAGACGAGGAAGGCGGCCTCACCCGCTCGGGCCTGCTGATGGGGACGGTGGATTTCATGGCTCCGGAGCAGGTGACGGGGGCCGCCCCGGTCGACTTCCGCGCCGACATCTACGGCCTTGGCGCCACGCTCTACGCCGTGCTGGCCGGCCGACCGCCCTTCAGGGACACCCCAGGGGCCACTGCCCCCGGCCACTCCTCGCCCCGCGCCACCGGCACCACACCCGAGGGCGATGTCCATCCCGGAGACCTGCTGCGCCGCGTGCTGGAGCAGGACGCCCTCTCCCTGACCGCCGAGGTCCCAGGGCTGCCCAAGGATCTGGCCGTGGTCGTAGCCAAGGCCATGGAGAAGGAGCCGGTGCAGCGCTACGCCACGGCGGAGGCCCTGGCCGACGACCTTGATCGGGTACTGCGCGGGGAGCCGATCCTGGCCAAGCCGGCGAGCCTCCTGGAGCAGTCTTTCAAGTGGTCCCGTCGGAACCGGATGGCGGCGAGGGTGACCGTGGGGGCAGCGCTCCTGCTGCTGCTGGTACTGGGCTACACGCTCTACGCCTCCCGGCTGGCGGGACAGAACGCGCTCGCGAATGCGCGCATGGGCGCCAAGGCCGCCGCCATGGAAAGCGCCCTGCAACGGGAATACCTGCTGCCGGCCCATGACCTGCGCCCCGCGCTGGCGGCCGTACGTCAGGAGCTGAGCACACTCGCGGCAGATCGCTCCGGCACCGAAGCACCCACAGCCTACGCCCTCGGCCGAGGGCACCAACTCCTTGAGGAATGGACCGAGGCTCGCACCCACCTTGAACGGGCCCGCACGTTGGGCTTCAAGACCCCGGAGAGTGAGCTGGCCCACGGCATCGTCCTTGCCGAGCTCTACCAGCAGGGCCTGAGACAGGCGCGCACCATCCCCAACAAGGAGATCCGGGAAGCCCGGCTGGACGCATTGCGGAAGGAGCTGCTGGTTCCCGCTGTCGCGGCCATCCAGGCCCAGGCGACCGCGCTGCCCCGCCGGGCGAACATCCTGCAGGGTCAGGTGGACCTCCTCCAGGGTCGCCTGGATCAAGCGCTACATCATGCGAAGGTGGCCCAGACTTCACCCGAGGAGCAGGCAGATGGCCTGCTGCTGGAGGCCAAGGTTCACGTCGAGCGCCGCGAGACTTCCTACGTCAAGCATGCGCATCAGGAGGCCATGGAAGCACTCCAGGCCGCCCTGCGGGCGCTGGAAGCGGCGCGCCAGATCGCACGAAGCCACCCCCGGGTGGCGGAAGCCCTCGTGCAGTGCAACCTGTTGATGGCCAGCCACCAACGCTCCATGGGCAGTTCCACGGCCACCGCCCTCGCGCAAGCGCAGACCGCGCTCGATGGCGCCAAGGCGCTGCATGGCGATGAGGCGCAGTTGGTCATCCTCGAAGCCACCCTGCTGCAACGCCAGGGAATATCCAAAAAAGACGTTGGCCAGAGCGGGGTCCAGGAAGACACGGCCGCGCTGGACCTGTTGCGGTCGGCCGCTAGCCGGAACCCTTCGCACGCGGACCTCCAGCGGCTCCTGACCAATGCCTATTACAGTTTCTGTTATGCCAAGGTGGCGGCCGGACAGAACCCCGGCAACAGCTTCGAAGAAGGTCACCGGGTGATCGAGGCAGCACAGAAACGCTCGCCCCAGGATTGGCGGATCCCCTATACCGGAGCCCTGCTGGCCCAACCCGAGAGCCTCTACCTGAACAACCGGGGGCTCGATGCCCGCGCCGCGGCCCAGCGTGGCATCGAGAATGCCGGGGCAGCCCTGGCCCTGGGCGCGGCGGCCAATGCGAAAGGCATCCGCGCCGACCTCCTCGTCGAGTTGGCCAAGGCCCAGTACACGGCGGGCGAGGATCCTGCGGCCACCATCCAGCGCATCATGGAAGACAACGCCGAAGGCGTGGCCTCTGCGCCTTCAGATCAGATCATGCGCATCAACGCCGCAGCGGCTGCTGTGCAATCGGCCCTGCTTGTTCGCAACTTGCAGGGCGATATCCGCCCCCTCCTCGACAAAGGCACCGCCTGGGCTGAGGGCAGCCACCCGAAATACATCGAGGGCCAGCGCAATCGGCTCGATCTGCAGATCCTCAGGCTGCAGGTTGGGCCTCAGGCAGATCTCCTCGCCGGTGCCAACGCGGCCATCCAGGCGTGCCTGGAAGTGGAACGGCAATTCCGCAATCCGCTTCCCTTCCAATCCGGTTCGGCCTACCGGTTGAAGGCCCGGGCCCAGGGTCAGGCAGGGGCGGACGCGACGGCCGCCTTCGGGGAAGCCCGCAAGCGGTTCCTGTTGATGGAACAGGAAGACCCTTCGAACGTCCAGGCCTATGCGGAATCGGCCCTCACCTGCGTGGAGGAGGCCCGGTGGCAGGCCTCCCGCGGCCAGTCCGCCCAGGCGGCCCTGCAGGGGGCCAAAGGCGCCCTGGCGCGCTCGCGAAGCGTGCAGGGCGAGCAGGCCATCCTATTGGCCCTGGAAGCGGCCATCCTATGCCTGGAGTCCGTCCGTGCCACCCCAGACCAGAAGCAGCAGCTGCTGCAGACGGCGCAACGGCAGTGGGAGGAAGCCCTCAGTCGCAATAGGCACCTGAAGGCCCACCCTGGCTTTGCCTTTCTCAAGGCTGTCCTGAGGTGAGCCTAGGGTCTGTTTTCAAAGTGGATGCGAGCCGCGACGCCGTCCAGCCGCGCGCATGGCAAGGCGGAGGCTGAAGGGCGATGCGGGACATCGTTCGAGGCCGCCAACGCAGCCAGGGGTGCGGCTGGGCGACGTCCCGGAGGGCAAGGGGCGGCGCCCGGCGCGATGCTGCGTCAAGCTCCTCGTCGATAGTGCCGCTATCGCCTTCGTCGCTTTCCTTGCCTCACTTGGGCGGCGCCCCTTGCGCGGCCACACCCCACTTTGAAAACAGACCCTAGCCCTCCCGGGCCGCCTTCTCCCTGAGGGCGGCCCGGTCACGACACTTCGGTCCCATCAGTCCTACCCCCTTACGGAGCCGTGGCCAGCATCAGGCCGTTGGCGCTGGTCACGAGAAGATCGCCCTGCGCCGTGAAGGCGAGGCCGAGGGGGGTGCTGAGCCCGGCTGGGAAGGCTCCTTCGAAGGAGCCTGGCAAGAAGGGGGTTCCCAGCAGGCGGGTCGTGGTGCCCGTGGCGGTGTCGATGGTGTAGACCGCGTGCCCCCAGCCGTCCGCAACATACAAGGTGCCGGTGGCATTGAAGGCCAGGCTGAACGGTCCGTAGATGAACTGGCTTAGGGCCAGGGTGCTCGCATCCCCTGCAGGAGTGATGCGGCGGATCCGATTGTTGTTGAGATCGCCGACCAGGAGATTGCCGGATCCATCCACAGCGAGGCCAGAGGGCATGTTGAAGCGCGCGGTGGCACCATTCCCATCCACGAGGCCCGTGACCCCGGCTAGGCCCGCCACAGTGGTCACGACGCCCGCCGGCGTGATCTTCCGGATCGTGTGATTGCTCGTCTCCGAGACGAAGAGGTTGCCGGCGCCATCCAGAGCCAACCGACTGGGTGAATTGAAGCGGGCCGCGCTGCCTGTGCCATTCGCGCTGCCTGGGGTGGCCGCCAGCCCGGCAAAGGAGGTGACGGTGCCGCCCGACGTGATTTTGAGAATCTCGTGG
Source organism: uncultured Holophagaceae bacterium (assembly GCA_963751095.1). Lineage (GTDB taxonomy): Bacteria > Acidobacteriota > Holophagae > Holophagales > Holophagaceae > Geothrix. Next base: position 100,150 of record CAVVTK010000011.1, read on the forward strand.
TTCGTGCTGTCAGCCACATAGAGCGTGCCGGCCGCATCGATGGCGAGACCGGACGGACCACTGAAGCCGGCAGGACCAGCGAAGGTACTGGTCACGCCCGCAGGGGTCACCTTGCGAATGAGGCTGTTGCCGTTATCAGCCACGAAGGCATTGCCACTGGCATCCACGACGATGCCCGCGGGATTCCGGAAGCGGGCCACGGCCGCCGGTCCGTCCGTGCTGCCGGCCTCCGCCGGGGCGCCCGCCAGGGTGCTTACAACCTGAGCCGGGTCCAACACGCGAATTGCATAGTTGTATTCATCCGCGATGGCCAACCGGCCCGAAGGCAGGAACGCGAGGCCAGCCACGCCGCTGAAGCGGGCTGAGGCCGCCGGGCCGTCCACCCAGTCATAGCTCCCACTGCCCCCGGCCACCGTGGTCACGACCCCTGCCGTGGTCACCTTGCGGAGGACGGTATTGGCATCGGATACCCAGAGATCGCCAGCTCCATCGGCCGTGATCCAGCGAGGGACATAGAACCGGGCAGCGGAACCGGTCCCGTCAGCGCTGCCACCCTGGCCTGCGCTCCCGGCCAGGGTGGTGACCACACCGGCGAGGCTCACCTTGCGGATGGTTTGATTCAGGTAATCCACGACGTAAAGGTTCCCGTCCGCGTGGGCCACGACCCCGCTGGGGTAATAGAAACGTGCGGCAGAGCCTGTGCCATCGGCACTGCCACTGACCCCCGCGCTTCCGGCGAGGGTCGTCACGACACCAGTCATGGTCACCTTCCGGACGAGCTGGTCCACGCTATCGACGACGATCAGATCCCCCGCGGCCGTGATCGCCAGGCCGAAGGGCCCGTTGAAGTGCGCGGCAGACCCGGTGCCATCCGTGGCCGGACCGGAGGAATTCAGTGAGCCCGCCAGGGTGGAGACAACGCCCTCCGGAGTGATTTTGCGGATGAGTTTGTTCGTTCGATCGGCCACGTAGAGGTTCCCCGCGGCATCGATGGCCAAACCACCGGGATTGCGGAAGCCGCCCGGCTGGCCATCGGAGCTGCCCGACTCGCCTACACGACCGGCAAAGGTGGTGACGACACCGGCCGGTGTGACCTTGCGAATGGTGTGGTTGGTGGCGTCCGAGACATAAAGGTTGCCTGCGCCATCCGCCACCACGCCCTGGGGCTGGCCGAACCGCGCTGCGCTGCCTGTTCCGTCCACCCAGCCCGCCCCATTCAGATTGCCTGCGAAGCGCTCGAGGCCCTGGGCGGCCACCATGGCGAAGCCCTGGGTCGCCCCCATGAGATTGGAGGCCGTGAGGGCATACTGCTGGCGTCGGCGGGGAGTGACGAGGGCGCCGGTCTGCCCCAGTACATTGACGCCATCCAGGGTCAGCGCCGAAGCCGGATCACCGGAGAGCGTCCAGTTCAGGGCTGCCACCGAGCCCATCGGTACCGTGCTGGGCGAAGCGCCAAAGGTGCTGATCCCCGGTGCAGCCTGGACCACTGCGAGGTTGATGACCAGGGCGAGCGAGCCGCCACTGTTCGTGGCCGTCACGGTGTAGTCCTGCGCCGAGCTGCCCACGGTGGGCGTGCCGGAGAGGGTTCCGCTCGAGGTGCTCAAGACGAGCCCCGAAGGCAGAGCCGGAGTGATGCTCCAGCTCACCACGGCACCCCCGCTGCTGGTCGGGACCAGCGGAGCGATGGCCAGGTTCTTGCCGTAGACCTGGGTGGTACTCGGATAGGTGAAGGCCGGGGCCAAGTCGTTGACCGTCAGGCTGAGGGACACCGTAGCGCTGCCGCCGGCATTGGTGGCCCGGACGGTATAGGTCGCCGCCGCACTCACGGTGCTGGGGGTCCCGGTGATCTGGCCCGAGGTGGCATTCAGGCTCAGCCCCGCGGGCAGGGCCGGACTCACCGAGTAAGTGGCGACGGCGCCACCGCTCACGGTGGGAGTGTTCGGAGCGATGGCCGTGCCCTTCACATAGATCGCGGGGTTGGTGGGATAGGCCAGGCTGGTCGGGGCGGCAACCGTCGCCACTGCCGCCGAACCGCCACCGCCGCCGCAGGCCGGAGTGAATGCCAGCGAGCCCAGGACCAGGGCGGCCTGGCAGAGATGGAGGGCGCGGCTGTGGGATGAGGGGAACGCAGATCGGAACAGCGGTGTGGCCATGGGGCCTCCAGGAGAATGGTGAATACCAACCTAGGGGCGGAGCGCCCCCAGCCATGGGTTCACTTCTCAGAAAGGGCCTGGGCCACCTGTTCGACCTGTCCCGCGATTTGGGTGGCCCACCTCGTTTCCAGAAAGTGTGCCTGTGTGGGGAGGTGGCCGGGGCGGAGGCTGTGGACATGCGACAGCCGTCGCCTATCGCGGAGTTCCGATGCTCAAGCCCCTTGCCATTGCCACCTTCCTACTCGCCCTGCCCGTAGGGGCCCAGACCCCAGCCCCGGCAACGCACATCGGCGTGCCCGCCTCGGACTGGGTGACCCTCGACCTCAGCGTGCGCCACGACCTCAGCACCGGTGCGGAAACGCTGGATCAGGGCATCTACCAGAACGGCACCTGGTCCTTCCAATCGGGCACCAAGCCCTTCCGCGTCCCCAAGGGTCGAACCCTCGTCATCACGGATGCCCAGGCCTGGGTGCTGCATGAACCCGGCACCGGAACGCCAGCCTCTTTGGAATTGGTACTGGAGCATCCCTCGTCCGGCTACTCGGGCAGCATGGCTCTCTTCAGCTTTGCCGACATACCCGCCAACGCCATGGGCGTGAAGCGTCAGACCTGGACCACCGGCTTCATGGTGCCCCAGGGCATGACCGTGAAGATCTGGGCGCAGCAGTTCTATCCCCAGAGCCTCATGTCCATGGCCCGTGTCGTCCTGCACGGCTACTACTTCTGAGCTGGACATGCGGACGCGAGCAGGTTTCAAGCTGCAGCCCCGGGAACGTCGGAGCACCCTCGGCGACCATTCCACTCGACGGTTCCCCGATGCAGCCAGTTCTTCTCGGCGGCCTCGTGAGGGAAATGGCCAGTGGTGATGATGCGCTGCTCCATCCAGAGTCACTGGCCCTCCAACCGCAGACGGCCAGGTTGTCGAACTTGGCGGGCTGAGAGCCAGCCCCTCAACGCAAGGACCCAGAGCCCGAGTCGGCTTGAGCCATGCGACCACGGCGGCCTGGCGCGGCGAATGTAGCCAGGCGCACCCACCCTAAAGGAGTACCTCCATGAACCGTAGAACAGACAGCACCCGCTTCCTGGCCCTGCTCGCCCTGGCCACGCTGAGCGCCTGCGGTGGCGGAGGCGCTTCGGTGTCCGCACCTGGCACGCCGCCGGCGGGGAACAGCGCCGTGCCACGCTTCGCCTATGTGGCGAATGCCGGCGATGGCACGGTGTCCTCCTTCACGGTGAATGCCGCCACAGGTCAGCTGCGCCACAACGGCTATGTCACGGCGGGTAACGCTCCCTACGCCATCACAGTCGATCCCGCAGGCCGCTTCGCCTATGTCGCCAATTTCAACTCGAACAACCTCTCGGCCTACAGCATCCATGGCAGCAGCGGCCGCTTGAGCCCCGTTCCGGGCAGCCCCTTCCCGGCCGGAGCCAGACCCGTCTCCGTCACCGTGGATCCGACGGGCAAGTACGCCTACGCGGTGAACAACAGTGCCAGCACCATCTCGGGCTACAGCATCGATCAGGGTTCAGGCGCCTTGACGCCTCTGGCGGGCAGCCCGTTCACGACGGGAACCTCCCCCCGCTCCATCACGCTCGATGCTTCTGGAGCGTTCGCCTACGTGGTCAATGCCGGTGACAGCACCGTGTCCGCCTACACAGTCAATGCCGCCAGCGGGGTCCTGACGCCCGTGGCGGGCAGTCCCTATGCCACGGGCGGGGGCTTGCCTGAAGGTATCTGCCTCGACCCCTCGGGCCGCTTCGTCTTCACGGCAAACCAGACCACCAATGACGTTTCGGTGTTCAGCCGGAACACCAGCAGCGGCGCCCTGAGCCCGGTGGCCGGCAGCCCCTTCGCGGTGGGACTCTACCCCGTCTCCGTCGCAGTCGACCCAGCCGGCAAGTTCGTCTACGTCGCGAACTACAACTCGAACACCATCTCGGCCTATGGCCTCAACGCTGCTTCCGGGGTGCTGACCCCCGTGGCAGGCAGTCCGTTTGCCGCGGGGGACGGTCCCATTTCCGTTCGCATCGATCCCTCCGGCAAGTTTGCCTACGCCGTGAATGAGAACACCAGCGATGTGTCGGCCTATGCCATCAACCCCGCCTCCGGGGCCCTGACCGGCTTGCCAACCGTGAGAGGTCGCAGCGGCAGCGTGGCCCTGGCCATGACCAAAGGGGCGGCGGCCGTGGCCCACACCCCGAAGTTCGCCTACGTGACGAACTATGGCGGCAGCGACGTCTCGGCCTATGTGATCAGTGCCTCGACCGGAGCCCTATCCCCCGCTGGGAACCTCCCCGTGGGGGCTCTCCCGAGTTCCATTGCGGTCGATCCCGCAGGACGGTTCGCCTTCGTGACGAATGAAATTCTGCTGGAAACCCCCGTCGTCAATGTCCGGCCGCACACCATCAACAGTGTGACCGGCGCCCTCACCAGCGTTGCGGGACCCGCTGGCGTGGCCAGCGACCCGATGTCCATCGTCGTCGAACCCAGCGGCCGGTTTGCCTATGTCGCGAACCGCGCCGTCGACAACCTTTCCACCTTCTCCATCGAGGCCAGCACGGGAAGCCTGAGTTGGCTCGGCGCCACCCCGGCGGGACCCTACCCCGTCGCGATCACCACCGACCCCAGCGGCCGGTTTGCCTATGCCGTGAACGCCTACCTGGCAAATCCAGGCTCCGGAAGCCTCTCCGCCTATGTCCTCAACCCCGGCACGGGAGCCTTGGCAGCGGTCCCGGGGAGTCCCTTCACCACAGGCCCCAACCCGACTGCCGTCGCCGTCGCCCCCTCGGGCCGGTTCGTCTATGTGGCTGATGCCAATGGAGTCCATGTGCACGGCATCAACGCGACCACGGGCGCCGCCGTCATGGCGAGCGCCATCGCGGCGGGTTCCGATCCCATCGGCATCGCCCTGCATCCTGCCGGGACCTTCGCCTATGTCGCGAACGCCGGGTCCAACACCGTGTCCATCTATTCCGTCAGTGCCAGTGATGGATCCCTGACGAGCGCGGGGTCCATGGCGGTGGGGAGCCAGCCCCAGGCCGCCATCGTCGATCCCTCGGGGGCCTACCTCTACATCACCAACGGCGGGTCGAACACGATTTCGGTCTTCACGATCAATCCAGCGACAGGAGCCCTGACACCCGCCGGGACCGTGGCCTCCGGCAACGCTCCCAAGGGCATCGCCATCACCCAATCGATCCAGTAACGCCGCGCACGCTCACCTGAAAGCCAAGGGGGACTCATGTCTCGACCAACCAACCCGATCAGCCCTGCCGCCTTGATTCTCCTCGCCACGCTCTCGGCCTGTGGTGGAGGAGGCGGCAGCACCACCCCACCACCAACCGCCACGCCCACCTTCACGCTCACCGTGAGCCCCGCGAGCCTGCAGATCCCGGCGGGAGGTAGTGGCTTCGTGACGGTCACGGCCTCTCGCCTCAACGGCTTCCAGGGCGCCATCACGGTGACGGGGCTCGGCTTTCCCGCGGGAACCACCGCCTCGGGCAGCATGGCCAGCAACGTGGGCACCCTGCAGCTGCCCATCGTCGTGGGAGCCGGGGTGGCCCCCGCAACCCTGGGCAATCTCCAGATCGAAGGGCGCAGCGGCAGCCTGGTCCAGACGGCGTCCTTCAGCCTCACGGTCAAGGCCGCCCTGCCGCCGAACCAGATCAGCGTGGACCTGACCCAGGCCCCCGGAGCCTTCCAGCAGGTTGGGTCGCTGGGGAACCAGGTGGTGGTGGCCGAGCCCTTCCGGGCCACCACCGCCACCAGCCCGTCCGGCACCGCTCAGATCCGGCACGGCTTCCTGCCCTCCGGCTCCCCCCTCAACCCCTGATCCACAGCCCCTTCCTGGAGATTGCCATGCGTTCGTTCACCGCCCTTTCGTTGTTGCTCGTCGCCGCCCCCGCCCTTGTCGCCCAGGCCCCAGACGCACCCCCAGCGCCCGTGCTGGCCTACCAGGGCCGCCTGGTGGAAGCCGCCCTGCCCGTCACGGGCACCCGGGACTTCACTTTCGCCCTGCTGGACGCCACCAACGCTGAGCTCTGGGCTTCCGGTTCCCAGAGCCTGTCGGTGACCAACGGCCTCTACAGCGCCCTGTTGGGGGGAACCGGCATGCCCCCCATTCCCACCACCCTCCTGGGCAAGGCTCATCTGAAGTTGCGGATCACGGTGGGCGGTGTGCTGATGGCGCCGGACGTGGACCTGGTGCCCGCCCTGCAGGCGCGCTCGGCCTTCGAGCTGAGCGGCGCCTTCAGCGGGGATGTGGGCGGCACGCAGAACGCCATGACGCTGCTCCGCCTCCAGGGCATTCCGCTCGACCTCACCACGGTGCTCCCCGCCTCAGGGCAGGGCCTCCTCTACAACGGCAGCGCCTGGGTGCCGGGAACGGTCTCGGGCACCGTGGGACCCACCGGCCCCACCGGGGCCACGGGACCTCAAGGGCCCAGTGGTCCCGCAGGAGCTACCGGAGCCACCGGCCCCATGGGCGCGACAGGCCTCACGGGCGCCCAGGGGGCCATGGGATTCCCCGGTCCCGCCGGAGCCAGCCCCTTCTCCCTCAACGCGGGCAACGCCGTGTTCACCACCGGCAACCTGGGCATCGGGACGATCACGCCCACTGAAGCACTCTATGTCGCCGGCAACGCCAATGTGAATGGCTACCTCGCCTTGAATGAGTCGCCCTTCGTGCACCGCTTCACGGCGCCGGGCACCATCGGCTACAACACCTTCGTCGGCGAGAGCGCGGGTAACCTCACGACGCCCGCCCAGGCCAGTTTCGGCCTCGCCTCCTTCAACACGGGCATGGGTTGGAGCGCCCTCTGGAACATCGGTTCCGGCGCCTCGAATTCGGCCTATGGCTATTCCGCGCTCCGCTCCAACACCCTCGGCAATCTGAATACCGCCGTGGGCAGTCTCGCCCTTTGGCAGAACTCCACTGCAGGCACCAACACGGCCATCGGCGCCAACGCCCTCTCCTCGCAATCCTTCAACAACGGCGGCGTAGCCTGGGATGCCTGGAACACGGCCATCGGCTTCAACGCCCTCGCCGCCAACCAGCCCACCTCAACGACCTCGGGTGATCGCAATACGGCCGTCGGAGCCGTGGCTCTGCGCAACAACACCACAGGCCGCGCCAATACGGCGGTGGGCGTGGATACCCTCCAGCAGAACACCATCGGAGACCGGAACACGGCCCTGGGCTTCGAGAGCCTGCTGTCCAATTCCACCGGCACGGGCAACGTGGCCCTGGGTTCCGGTGCGCTCCGGTACAACGACCTCGGTCACGAGAACACCGCCATCGGCGGAGATGCCCTTTTCATGCTCTCGGGGCTTTTCAACAGCGGCAACGTGGCCGTGGGCGGCGGCGCCCTCCGGAACCTAGGCGCCGGCGACTCGAACATCGCCATCGGTTGGACCGCGGGGCAATCCCTCGCGTCTGGGAGCAGCAACATCTATATCGGCTCATTCGGTGGTGGCGGCAACGAAAGCGGTTTCATCCGCATCGGGGCCAATGGTAAGCAATCAAAAACGTTCATTGCCGGCGTCTACAGCGCAACCACGCAGTTCGCCGGTGTGCCCGTGGTGATGGATCTCAACGGCCAGCTGGGTACCGTGTCGTCCTCCCTCCGCTACAAGGAGGATGTGCAGGACATGGGGGGTCTTTCTGATCGGCTCTTTGGCCTGCGTCCCGTGACCTTCAAGTACAAGGCGCAGGCGGAGGGCCCGATCCACTTCGGTCTCATCGCCGAGGAGGTCGCCGAGGTCCTGCCGGAGCTGGTCATCCATGGGCAGGGGGGCCGCATCGAAACAGTGGCCTACCACGAGCTGGCGCCCATGCTGCTCAATGAGCTGCAGAAACAGCGCCAGCAGATCGAGATCTTGAAGGCCGAACTGACGGCGATCCGCGCGGCACTGGGCACCAAGTAATCCCTCCCGAAAGGAAGTGGCCCAGCCGCCATCTGAAAAGTGGCCCTGGGGGGTTCCCACCCCCGGGGCCAGCCTGTGGTTTCTCCCCGAGGTGCCCCATGTCTACTCTGAAGGTTTCCCGCCTTGCCGCCTGTGCCCTTGTCTTCAGTCTGCTTCTGGGGCCCGTGGGCTGCGGAAACGGCAGCGGCACTCCGGGACCTGTAGCGGTGGCGCCTCCCCAGGCGCTCGTCTATGCGACCAACCCGGCCGTCTACACCCTGGGCCAGACCATTCCTGCCAACACGGCCACCCATGGCGGCGATGCGGTCACCGGCTACAGCGTGGCACCGGCCCTGCCTGCCGGGCTCGCGCTGAACCCGACGACCGGCAGCATCGCCGGCACGCCCACGGCCATCACCGCCACTGCCACTTACACCATTACCGCCACCAACAGCGGCGGCAGCACCACGGCCAGCCTATCGATCACCGTCAATGACCAGGCGCCCAGCACCCTCGCCTACGCCTTCCCCACCGCCACCTACACCGTGGGAACCCTCATCCCAGGCAACGCCCCGACCCACGGCGGCGGCGCCGTCACCAGCTACCAGGTCAGCCCCGCCCTGCCCCAGGGTCTGAATCTGAACACCACCTCAGGCCTGATGTCCGGAACGCCCACAGCGCCCGCTGCCGTGGCGACCTATACCGTCACAGCCCGGAACAGCGGCGGCCAGACGACGGCCGCGCTCTCCATCACGGTGAACGACCCGCCCCCCGTCGCACCGAGCTTTACCACCCAGCCTGCGGCGCAATCCGTGATCGCACCGGCCGCAGCCACCTTCGCCGCGGCCGCCAGCGGCACACCCGCGCCCACGCTGCAATGGCAGCGCTCGAATGACAGTGGCACCACCTGGGTGGACCTGGCGGGAGCCAGCGCCTCGAGCTTTACCACCGGAGCGACGAGCACCACCGACAACGGGGCCCGCTTCCGGGTGATCGCCACCAACTCCGCCGCCTCGCTGACAAGTACGGAGGTGGCGCTCACGGTGGCCTCCGCGGCCAAGGCCTGGCAGGTGCCCACCCGCGTGGGGGCAAACATCCCCGGTGACACCTACAACATGCAGACGGCCTTCGATGCCGCAGGGAATGGCTTCGTGGTCTGGCAGCACACCACCGACGGCTCGCGCAATGACATCTGGGCGAACCGCTACGTGGTAGGCACCGGTTGGGGTACGCCCACCCTCATTGAAACCGATGACACCCTCAGTGCCACCAATCCGCGCCTCGGCGTGGATGCCAGTGGCAAGGCCCTGGTGGTCTGGCAGGGCCTGGCCGGGTTCTCCCCGTACTTCACCTCCTCCATCTGGGCCAACACCTATGATCCCAGCGTGGGTTGGGGCACGGTTGTCAGGCTGGACACCCCGGTCTCCGGCACCGACGTTGACAGCCCCGATGTCGCCATGTCCGCCGATGGGACAGCCCTGGTCACCTGGACCAAGGGGACCGGGTCCGCCCTATCCCTCATGGCCACGGGGTACTCAAGCTCGGGCTGGACCCTTGCCAGTGCCCTCACCACCGGCATCGCGGGGGGAGCCGGATCCTTTGGCAATGTCCGCTCGGCCATGGACGCCCATGGCCATGCCCTCGTCGTCTGGGTGCAGTACGACACCGCGATCTTCAACGTGTGGGGGGTGCCCGTCAGTGGTGGCGTTGCCACCGGAATACCGGTCCTCATCGAAACCGACAACACGGCCTCCGCCTCCTGGCTGCAGGTCGCGATGAACGCCTCCGGCACGGCCGTGGCGATCTGGCAGCAGTCGCTTGCCACGGGTTTCAAGGTCTGGGCCAACCGCTACACGCCCGCCGGAGGCTGGGGCACCGCTACGGTCGTCACCACCGACCTAACGCAGAACATCAGCCTCCCGGCGTACCCGAAGGTGGTCCTCGACGACCTCGGCAATGCCGTGGCGGGCTGGACCCAGTCCACCGGAGCCTCCTCCCGGCTCTTCGCAGGCCACCAACCTGTCGGCGGCGCCTGGGCCACGGCAGCGGAGATCCGCTTCAACGCCTTCACCTTTGATTTCAACATGAACGGCGCCGGCGATCTCTTCGGGTCCTGGATCCAGGGCACCAGCCTTTACGCTTCGAACGGCCCCGTGGCAACGCCTGCAAATTCCTCTCTCAGCTGGACCAGCATCTCTGCGGTGGTTCCCACACCCATCAGTCAACCCCGCATCACTGTCGATGCCCAGGGTCGCGCCATGGTGGTCTGGATGCAGGCCGACGGCGGCCACAACACCGTCTTCGCGAGCCGCTTCGAATGATCTTCCACGCCAGCCCCTTCCCAGGAGCCCCGATGCTGAGCATCACGCCCACGAACACCCGCCACTTCCTCGCCACCGTGGCCATCGCCTTGTCCCTGGCCTGCAGTGGGGGCGGTGGTTCGAGTTCTTCAACCCCGGTCACCCCGACCGGCCCCAACCTCACCACCTCCCCTCTGGCCCAGGCGGGCTACGTCGGCGATCTGGTCACCTTCCGCGTGGTGGCTGAAGGCGCCGGGAACACCTACCAGTGGCTGCGCAATGGCACTGCCATTCCAAGTGCCTCGGCCACCACCTTGGTGCTGCCGGTGGCCGTGGTAGATGATCAGGCGCGCTACAGCGTGCGCGTGACCGCTTCGGGCGGGGGTATCACCACCAGCCCCGAGGCGCTGCTGGATGTGCTCTATGCCAATCCGGCCGTCGTGGCCGGCCATGACCACACCCTGGCGATCACCACCAAGGGGCGGGTCTATGCCTGGGGCGTGGGCGGCAATGGTCAGTTGGGCATGGGCGACTACCAGGGACACATGACGCCCACGGTCGTGCCCTTGCCGGGCCCGGCCGTGCAGGTCGCCGCCGGGTGGGGACACTCGCTGGCGCTGCTGGCCGACGGCCGCCTCTATGCCTGGGGAAACAACACCTCGGGCCAGCTGGGCGACGGCACCACCACCATGCGGAATACTCCCGCCCTCGTCCCCGGCTTCAGCAACACGCTCTACATCACCTGCGGCTACAACCACAACCTGGCGGTGAAGTCCGACAACTCGGTCTGGATGTGGGGCTACAACTCGCACGGGCAGTTGGGCCAGGGCGACAAGGTCAACCGCCTGAGCGCCGTTTCTCTCCCCGTCAGTGCCACCCAGATCGCCGATGTGGCCCTCGGCGAACTGCACACCCTGATCGTCGATACCGCCAACAACCTCTATGGGATGGGCGACAACGCCTACGGCCAGCTCGGACTCACCTACTCACCCACCACCGAGCATCTGACGATCACCCAGCTGTTGACCGGTGGGGTGGCGTCGGTGCGGGCCTTCTCCCTCTACTCCACCTTCATCGGCACAAACGGACTGCCCTATGGCACCGGGGAGAACGTCTACGGCCCCCTGGGGGATGGGAGCGCCGTCACCAGGTATGGCTGGGTGGCCATGGGTACCGCCGGGCTGCCTGCAGGCAATACCTTGGCTGCGGTGGTGCCGGGGCAGTACCACACGCTGCTGCTGGGCAACCAGGGGGGGGTCGCCTCTGTCGGTTACAACTGGTACGGCCAGCTCGGCCTGAACACCACGAATCCGACCCAGTACACGACCTCTCAGGCCATCCCGGGCCTGGCCGCCCTCTCCGTCGCCGCCGGCTCCCAGTCGTCCTATGCGGTGCTGCCCGATCTCACCGTGAAGGCCTGGGGCTACAACAGCAATGGGCGCCTGGGCGACGGCACCGCCACCCACCGCTCAGCACCGGTCACCTTGCCTGCCTTCACGCTGGGCCCCGTGCCCACCGGCGTGGCCACCCCCGGCATCCGGTCGGCAACGCTCGCCAAGCGCTGATCCGGAGCGGCTCCACCAGACAGCGCCTCGACCCAGTCGAGGCGCTGTCGCGTCGGGGCAGCCGGACCTCGGCTTCCGGGAAAAGGCCGCTGAGGTAGACTCTCCGGCATGCCCTCTTCCGCCCCTGAGTCCGTGCGAAAGCTCCACCCGTGGACGTGACGCGCTTCCTGGGCACCCACCGCTACACGTGGCTCGCGGAACTGAGCCGTGGCGAGGGCTGCTCCTGGCACCTCATGCGGCGCGAGCTGGATGGCTCCCGCTTCCTCGCGCAGATCTGGTCGCCCCTGCCCTCGGACCGCGACCTCGACCACATCCGCGACACCTTCCTGGCGCGGTTCCTGGATGCCACGCCCCTCGACCCCGTCATCAGCCATCTGGGCTTCGACCAGGAGCAGGCCTGGTACCTCCAGGCGATCCAGGGCACGCCCCTGTCGCGCCTCTGGGCCGGCTGGGGCGAGGAGCAGCGCGAGGCCCTGCTGACGCGCCTCGGCGACCAGCTCGGCCGGGACCCGCACCCGCGGTTCCTGCATCCCGAGGTCATCACCTTCCGGCCCGGCCTCACGCAGGTCCCCCGGGTCATCGGCGAGGCCCCCTGGGGGCTCGACCTGGTGGCTAGCTTCCTGCCCCAGACGGCCCCGGTTCCGGCCCTGTCCGAGGACCTGCCCTGGAACCACCCGCGGGACCTCTCCGAGCCCCTCGCCCGCCCCCTTCGGGGCCGCAGCCAGGAGCTGCCCTACCTCAAGTCCCTCATGCTGGGCTTCAGCGCCCCCATCCCCATGGAGCGCATCGTCCTGCTCCAGGGCGAGGAGGGCGTGGGCAAGGAGCACCTGGCCGCCTACGCCTGTGCCGTGGCCGAAGGCGAGGGCATCTGGGTCCACCACCTCGCCGCGTCTGCCGACGAGTCCCCGGGGCGCTTCCTGGGCCGGCTGCTCGAGGCCCTGCTCGGCGGCAGCGAGGTGGACTTCTACGCAGAGCGCCCCGAGGCCGCCAAGACCCTGTCCCTGCGGGTGCAGGCCTTCGCCTTCCTCACTGGCGGCCGCCACGTCAATGGCCAGGAGATCGGCCCCGAGCCCGAAGAGGTCAAGGCGGCCCTGGAGGCCCTGGATTTCGCCGGGCTCCTGCATCATCGCCTCATCCACCTCTCAGGCCTGGACCGGGCCACCCCCAGCGTCCTGACCCTCATCCGGGAGCTGGTCCACGCCTCCTCCCTGCCCTGGCTGCTCTCCCTGACCACGGGCGCCCAGGGGGCCGGGCTCAAGCCCCTCATCGCCCAGCTGCGTGGCGAGGCGGCCGCGGCGCTGGTGGGCGTGAACCGCCTGGAGGACGAGGACCTGGGCCTGGTGCTGGAGGACCTGCTGGGCCAGCACGACCTGCCCGAGGCCTTCCGCGCCGACCTGATCACCCAGAGCCTCGGCAACCCCGGGCTGCTCCGAAACTTCCTGGAGCTGGCCCACCAGTCCGGGACCCTCGCCTGGGATCAGAACCAGTGGTTCCTGGTGCCGGGCCAGCCCACGACCCTGCGGGCGGAAGAAGACCTCATGCGCCAGATCTTCCTCGGCCGCCTCCAGCGGCTGACGGCAGCCTCCGCCACCCTGGTGCGCCTGCTGGCCCTGGCCGAGCGCCCACTGCCCTCAGGCGCGCTGGGGCGCCTGCTTGGCCTCCAGGACGAGGCCCTGGAAGACGCGCTGCACGGCGCCGTGGGGTCCCGGCTGGCCCAGCTCCAGCGCGGCCATGCCCTGATCCCCGATCCCCGCTGGCGGGAGCTGGTGCTGGCCCACACGCCCCAGCCGGAGCTCAAGCGTCTGGCCCGGGCCCTCTCCGCCGCCTTCCAGGAGCAGGGCTGGGACTGCCCCGTGCCCCTCCGGTCCCTGGCCTCGGACGAGGCCACGGCCCTCGCCTCCGTGCTCAGCTCCCTGGACCGCGCGGCCAGTGGTTCCCCCGAGGAGGTGCGGCGCATCGTCCACCAGGCCCTCCAGCTCCGGCCGGCGCCTCGGGAGGAGGCCCGGCTCCACGAGCACCTGGCCGATGCCTGGGCTGCGGGCATCCGCCTCCCGGATGAGGTGGCGGAGCGCACCCCCAACGAGGAAGCCCTGCTCTCCCTCGGGCGGGCCCTCGGTGCGCTGGCCCATGGCACCAACGACGAAGAGAACCGCCTCACCGCGGCCCGCCTCTTCCGCAAGCGGGCCGCCCTGCTCCTGAGCCTGCGGCGGCCCGCCGAGGCCCAGGAGGCGCTGCAGTTCGCCTCCGAGCGGCTGGCCGACCACCCCCTGCACTCCGAGCAGCCCCGCCTGCGCCTGGCCCTCGGCCAGTTGCACCTGCTGCAGGGCCACCTCACCAAGGGCATCCGCGCCCTGGAGGAGGGGCTCCATCCCCAGGGCGGCTTCAAGCCCCTGCCCCAGGATCAGGCGGCCCTCCTGCTCGCGCTCGGTCAGGCCCTGGCCGGCCAGTCCCAGTTCCTGCGGGCCGCCTCCATGCTGCAGTCGGCCCAGCGGATGCTCGAACACGCCCAGGGCTTCCGCAGCCTAGTCTCCGTGCAGATCGCCCTGGCCCAGGTCCGGCTCGCCCAGGGCCAGTCCGAGGCCTGCATCCTGCTCCTGCGGGAGGCCCTTCAGACTGCCCGGATGCAGGGCGATACCACCCTCCAGGCCAAGGGGCACCTGGCCCTTGGCATGGTCCGCAGCCTCCAGCAGTTCCTCGGCCCCGCCCTTTCGCACCTCGACCGCGCCCTGGCCCGGGCGCAGCGGCTGGGCGATGCGGCCCTGGTCTCCCTCATCCAGATCTGGCGGGCCCGCACCTTCGCCGCCATGGGCGATTCCGTGGCCGCGGACCATGCCCAGTTCGAGGCCCTGGCCGCGCAGCCGCCCCTGCTGTCACCGGAGGAACAGGGGGACCACCTCTTCCTCCAGGGCGAGGTCGCCCGCTTCCGCAGCGCCTGGCGGGACACCGCGCGCCTCTTCCGCGCCGCAGCCGAGCACTATGAATCCACGGGCTTGCTCTGGCGCCAGCGTCTCGCCCAGCTCCGCTACAGCCAGGCCGTGGCCCGGGAGGCCCGCCAGTCGTGCCACGAAGCCCCCGAGCAGGGCTGGGCCATCCTGGAGAACCTGAAGGGGCCCGTCGAAGGCTCCGGATCGCGCTGGCTCGATCTGGAGTGGCACCGCGCCCACGCCCTGCTGCTGTCCACGGTGCCGCCCTCCGAGGCCGTGGCGCTGGAGTCGCTGGCGGCCTGGAGCGAGGTCCAGGCCGCGGCTCGGGACCTGCAGTTCCCCGCGTTGATCCTCGAGGCCAGCGCCGAGGGCGCCCAGCTGCTGCTGCAGCGGGGCGAGAAGCTGGGGGCCCGGGCCCGCATGCAGGATGCCTTCCCCAGCTTCCAGCAGCTGTGGGCCCGGCTGCCCGAGGGCCAGGAGACCAGCTTCCTGGGCCGGGAGGACCTGCACCGCTTCCGCCAGACCGTGGAGGCCGTGGGCCTGCGCTTCATCCAACCCGAGCGCGCCGACCCCCTGGTGGACTGGACCCCCACCCAGATGAACCTGCCGGCGTTTCCTGCCTCCGAGTGAAGAAGCGGAGACAGGATTAACAAGATTAAATGCGTGATTAACAGGATTTAAATGCAAATGGTTTCAATAAAAAGCACCTAACCGCAGATTCACGCAAACGAAAAGCCATGGGTAGGGATCTGGGTAGGCCGTGGTTGATCTGCGTCATCTGCGTCATCGGCGGTTTCAATGCTTGTTCATGAAATCCATCCGGCCGCATGACGCCGAAATGAGGGTGGCTTTTGAATCCTGTTAATCCATCTTTTCAATCCTGTTAATCCTGTCCCTGTTTTTTGATGGTTTCATAGAGGCCCACGGCTTCGACCTTCCAGCGGAGACCCCATGAGCCACCTGCCCGCCGATTCGCGCGCCCGCATCACCCTGTCCCAGCTGCACAGCTGGCATCGCGCCGGACGCAGGCTGGTGATGACCACGGCCTACGATGCCGTCACGGCCCGCCTCGCCGACGCCGCCGGGGTGGACGTCATCCTGGTGGGGGACAGTGTCGGGAACGTCTGCCTGGGCTTCGAGAACACCCTGCCCGTCAGCATGGCCATGATGAACCACCACCTGGAGGCCGTGGCCCGCACCCGTCCGGGGGCCATGCTGGTGGCCGACATGCCCTACCTGAGCTTCCACCTCAGCGTGGAGGACACCCTGCGCAACGCTGGGGGCTTCCTCCAGCGGGGCGCCCAGGCCGTGAAACTCGAAGGCGGCGCCAAGCGCCTGCCCATGATCCACGCCCTGCTCGACGCGGAGATCCCCGTCATGGGCCACCTGGGGCTCACCCCCCAGAGCGTGAACCCCATGGGCGGCTACAAGGTGCAGGGCAAGCACAAGGGCGATGCCCTGCGCCTGCTGGAGGACGCCCACAAGCTCCAGGAGGCCGGCTGCTTCAGCCTGGTGCTGGAGGGCATCCCCGCCGACCTGGCCGCCAAGGTGACGGAAACCCTCGAGATCCCCACCATCGGCATCGGGGCCGGCCCCCACTGCTCGGGCCAGGTGCTGGTCATCCACGATGTGCTGGGCCTGCTGCCCGGCACTTCCCCAAAATTCGTCCGGCGCTATGCCGAAGGATTCGAAGACCTACGGGTCGCCTTGGCCGCCTGGGCGGAAGATGTGAGGTCGGGAGGGTTCCCGGATGAGCGGGAATCCTATACGCTTCCAGAAGCCGTTCGTCCGGCTCTGACCCAGTGGCGCCCCTAGGGCCCCCCTTGGTAAGCTGGCAGGTGCCTTCTGAAGGATCCCGCTTTTGTCCATGCGAGTCGTCCGTACCATCGCTGATTTACGCGCTTTGCTCCGTCCCTTGAGGGAGTCGGGCAAGCGGATCGGCTTCGTCCCCACCATGGGGTTCCTGCACGAGGGCCACGGGGCCCTGATCCGCCAGAGCGCCGCCCGCTGCGATGCCACCGTGGTATCCATCTTCGTGAATCCCACCCAGTTCGGCCCCAGCGAGGACCTGGCCAGCTACCCCAGGGACCTGGAGCGGGACCAGAACCTCTGCCTGGAGGCCGGCACCACCGTGCTCTTCCTCCCCGATGCCGCCGAGATCTACCCCACGGGCTTCCAGACCCACGTGGAGCCCGGCCGCCTGGCCGAGCCCCTCTGCGGGCGCTTCCGCCCCGGCCATTTCCGCGGGGTCGCCACCGTGGTGGCCAAGCTCTTCAACATGGTGGAGCCCGACCTGGCCTTCTTCGGCCAGAAGGACTTCCAGCAGACCGTGGTCATCCGGCGCATGGCCCGGGACCTGAACCTGCCCGTGGACGTGGTGGTCGTGCCCACCGTGCGGGAAGCCGACGGCCTCGCCCTGAGCAGCCGCAACGCCTACCTGGACGAGGATGCCCGGCGCCGGGCCCTCCGCCTCAGCGAAGGCCTGCTGGCCGCCAAGGCCGCGTTCGACGACGGGGAACGGGCTGCGGGCAAGCTCCTCGAACTCGCCCGGAAGCCCCTCTCCGGCGTGGATTCCGTCCAGTACCTGGAGCTGGTGGACACCCAGAACCTGGAGCCCATCCAGGGCCAGGTGGACCGCGGCGCCGCCCTCTGCGTGGCCGCCTATGTGGGGAGCACCCGGCTCATCGACAACGTGCTGCTCTCCCCCCCCGCCACCGACCTCGCCGGCGCCGCATCCTGAGAGCACCTGGATCATCCGTTCGATGTATGGCCCCGGGCCCGGATTGGACCTAGCCTGGGGACCTGACCACTCCCGCGGGGGTGGATTTCCCATGCTGCTTGCCACCACCAGGAGTCACCCATGTTCCGTCCCCTGCTGACCGCCTGCCTAATCGCCGCCACGGCCCTGCCCGCCCTGGCCTTGCCGGACCGCCACGAGGACAAGGAGCGCCGCCGGGAGTGGAAGGAGGAGGACAAGGAGGACCGCCGCTACTGGAAGGAACACGATAAGCATGAGCGGAAGTATTGGAAGGAGCGGGAGCGGGAGAGCCGGGAATACCGCGGCCATCGCTATGACGATGACGACCGGGACCACGACCGCGGCCGCCGGCATGTCGCCCCGCCCTGGATGAACGGCTACTGGCGCTCCGGTGAGACCCGGCGCTACGTGGCCCTGGTGCCGGGCGATCCCTCCCGCATGTACGTCTTCCTGGACGGTCGCTGGGTGCTGCGCCAGGTCCGGGACCCAAGGGCCCGGCTCGACCTCGAGGGCGCCTTCCGCCTGCCCATGGCCCCACCCCCCATCGCTCCGCCCCGCATCGGGCTGGACCTGCACGTGGTGCTGTTCAACTGATGGGGGGTGGCGCCGACGACCGCCCACCGGCCTCCACCCTTTCATCCGAGTCCCAGCAGAAACCCGCTTGGCTTCAGCAGAATTCATTAAATATATTTAATACAAATATTTAATAAACTAATTCTTATTTCGCGAATTAAGAATTTTTGTTTTCGCGAATCACGAATTTGATTATACTCTCCCCATGCTTTTGAAACCTCAAGACCTCCTTGTTGTACTGAAGCTCTGGGTTTCCAAGGGCCAAGCGTGGACCTATCCAACGCTCGCGGAGTCTCTCAGCATGAGTGCCTCCGAAGTTCATGGCGCCGTGAATCGAGCCTTCGCGGCAGGGCTGCTGATCGAGATGAAGGCTGACGCCCGACCCAATCCAGAGGCCCTTCGGGAATTCCTCCTCCACGGGGTGAGGTATGTCTTCGCAGCAGATCGGGGCGCACGCACGCGTGGCATTCCCACTTCCCACGCTGCCCCCCCCCTCTTGGGAGCCCTTCTGGAATCAGATGAGCCGCCTCCGGTATGGCCTCACCCACAGGGGAAGCTTCGAGGCGAGTCATTCAGCCCCCTCTATCGTTCTGCGCCGGATGCAGCCTTGAGGGATGAAGGCTTATATGAGCTCTTGGCCCTGGTGGACGCCATGCGGGGGGGGCGAGCGAGAGATCGCAACCTGGCCAAGACATTCCTGACTGAGCGGATCCAATGAAGGGCCCCGATCCAAATCGAGTCATGGTTGAGAGAGTAGCCGCACAGCTGGGAGACCTCAGGCAGCGTGTCGTCTTCCTGGGTGGAGCCGCCACCGGCTTGTTGCTGACCGATCCAGGCGCACCTTCCATTCGCATCACCAAGGATGTGGATGTGATCGTTCAAATCGGTAGCCGAAAGGAATACCGCGACCTAGAGAAGGAACTTCTGGCCCTCGGGTTCAGTCCCGACCATTCGGAGGGCGCGCCAGTGTGCCGCTGGACCTTCGAGGGATCACTGATCGATGTCATGCCCACTGATCCCGGGTTGCTTGGCTTCTCCAATCGCTGGTACCCCGGTGCCCTTCGCCATGCCTCGGAATACACGCTACCCAACGGGACCCAGATCCGACTGGTGTCACCTCCTTATTTCCTGGCAACCAAGCTGGAGGCCTTCCTGGGCCGGGGCAAGGGCGACTACATGGGAAGCCACGACCTTGAAGATGTCATGGCTCTCCTGGATGGCCGCGCAAGCATGGTTGACGAAGTCGCTGCTTCTGCCACCGACCTTCGTCGATTTGTCGCGCAGACGTTCACCGAGTTCCTCGCGAACGACAGCTTCATCGGAGTCATCCAGGGAAACCTGCCTCCTGACCGGGCTAGTCAAGCAAGGTTTCCTGGCCTATTGGACCGTATCCGCACCCTGAGTCACTTCTTAGAATAGAGTGCTGTTTTTCAGCCGACCTTGATCTACCAATCATCTGCCTTAACGTTTTGGATTTAGCCCTTTGGCAATTAGAAAAAATCGAGCATGGACCCGGGGTACTCCTGGGTCCATGCTTATGCGTTGGCCGGGACTCCGGACGGAGCCTGGACCGGAGGATGCATGCTGCGCCACTTCCTGCTCGGTAAGATCCATCGCGCCACCGTGACGAGGGCCGACCTGGACTACGTGGGATCGATCACCCTGGATCCGCTGCTCATCGAGGCCGCCGGGTTCATGGAGAACGAGAAGATCGATATCTACGACGTGACCAACGGCTCCCGCCTCTCCACCTATGTGATTCCGGGGACGCCGGGCTCCGGCGAGGTAGGCATCAACGGCGCCGCCGCCCACCTGGTGAACGCGGGCGACCTGGTGATCATCGCGGCCTATGGCTGGATGACACCTGAGGAAGCAGAGACGGTGGCCCCAAAGGTGGTCTTCGTGGATGAGCGCAACCGGATCACCGAGCGCCGCACCCAGGAGCGCACCCCCCCCTGCGTGGCCGCCTTCACCGACTGACAAAAGCGTGGACAGGATTAACAGGATTGAAAAGAAGGATTAACAGGATTTCAAGCCAGCTGGTTTGAGGCTCTTCGCCATGGTTCGCCGGAGTGCGAGCAGGGCCCTTGGGTGGCCCCTGGAAATCAAATCCCGGCACAGGTGGCATGACCCCCCGGGGCTACATCCAAACATTTTGATTTTTAATCCTGTTAATCCAGCAGTTAATCCCGTTAATCCTGTCCTGGTTTTATTTTTTCCAGGAATAGAATCCTGTCCCGGAACCTTTGACCGTTGGCGCGGCATCTCAGGGGTATGGTAGAAATGAATCACCCTTCGGCCTGGTACGGCCCTGGGGCCCGCGGTGGGGGCATGGCGACCCCGCGCAAAGTTCTGAAAGGTTGGCTTTATGGAAGTCCGGAAGTCCCTGGTGGTCAATTCGACCCCCCTGGAGACGCGCATCGCCCTGCTTGAGAACGGTCAGCTCTGCGAGCTGTTTCTTGAACGGACGATGAACCGCAGCCAAGTGGGGGATGTCTACAAAGGCCGGGTGGCCAAGCTGCTCCCCGGCATGCAGAGCGCCTTCGTCAACATCGGTGGTGTCAAGGACGGGTTCCTGTACCTGGATGACCCCGTGGCCCAGCGCCTCGGGGCCGACCTGTCCGCCGAGGAAGACGGTGAGGAGACCCCCAGCGAGGATCTCCCGCCGCCCCCCCCGCCCCTGCCCCCCCTCAAGGAGGGCGAGGAGACCCTGGTCCAGGTGGTGAAAGATCCCATCGGCTCCAAGGGCCCCCGGCTCTCCCGGCACCTGAGCTTCCCCGGCCGCTTCCTGGTCTTCATGCCGGGCATCGACCACATCGGCATCTCCCGCAAGATCACCGACCCCGCGGAGCGTGACCGCCTGCGTGAGCTGATCCGCGCCCAGGCCCAGCCCGGCGAGGGCTTCATCGTCCGCACCGCCGCCATCGGCGAGAAGGACGAGGATCTGGTGGGCGACGTGGTCTTCCTGCGCCGCCTCTGGGAAGGCATCCAGGCCAAGGCCGAGTCGGTGCCCGCCCCGGGCCTCGTCTGGCAGGACCTGCGCCTGCTCCAGAAGGTCATGCGCGACATCTTCCGCGAGGAGGTCTCCACCTTCTGGGTCGATGACGGCGCCGCCCACCGCGAGGTGATGTCCTTCGTGGAGAACCTCCATCCCGAGTGGTCGAACCGGGTGAAGCGCTTCACCTCGGACCTGCCCATCTTCGAGGCCTTCGGCATCGAGTCCGAGATCGACTCCGCGCGCCAGCCCAAGGTATTTCTCAAGCACGGCGGGTCCATCGTGCTGAACCAGACCGAGGCCCTGGTCAGCGTGGACGTGAACACCGGCAAGTTCGTCGGCAAGAAGGATCTCGAGGAGACCGTCTACCTCACCAACCTCGAGGCCATTCCCGAGATCGTGCGGCAGCTGCGGCTGCGCAACCTGGGCGGCATCGTGGTCATCGACTTCATCGACATGGTGGATCCGCTCCACCGCGACGAGGTGCTGGCCCGCTTCCAGGAGGAGCTCAAGCGGGACCGCAACCACGCCCGCGCCGGCGGCATCTCCGAGTTCGGCCTGGTGGAGCTCACCCGCAAGCGCACGGGCCCCTCCCTGGAGCGCCAGCTCACCCAGCCCTGCCCCACCTGCAACGGCGCCGGCCGCACGCAGAGCCCTGAGACCTCCCTGCTCAAGGCCTACCGCGAGCTGGTGCGCCTGGGCGAGCGCCTGCGCGGCGCCGACGTGCGCCTGACCCTGCACCCCGAGCTCTCCGCCTCGCTCCATCAGGAGTCCCGCGAAAGCCTCATGCAGCTGGCCCGCCTCCTGGGCGCGAAGGTCTCCTGGATCGAGCGCGCCGACACCCCCCGCCACGCCGTGGTCATGGACCTCCAGTTCCCCGGCCAGGATAGCGCCAGCGCCTGAGGGTCAACGACAAGACCGCCGAAGAACGAAAGATAAATTAGCCGGTGATGAACGGTGATGGACAGTGATGGCCGTTCTCTCCTCTTGGACCGGGCTGGGTTGGGAGCGGGGAGGCGGTGTGCTTTCCAGGGGCGCGCCGCACCCCCGCTCCCAACCGCGGGCGCAAGCGCCCGCCAGGGCAAAGCCCCGCCCGGTCCCACGCCGAGCGGCCCTGCTTTTATCGCCGTCCATCACCGTCCATCACCGGCCAAATGGCTTTTTCTACCTGCCCAGCTGCTGCCCCAGCATCAGGCGGCGGATCTCCACCTTGGGAGTCCCGAAATTCAGGAGCAGGCAGGTGGTCAGTCCGGTGGCCTTGAGGTAATTCAGTCCCTGGGCGACATGGGCATCATCGATGGCCCTGCAGGCTTTCAGCTCGACCAGGACCCGTCCCTCGACCAGCAGATCGGCCGCGAAGGACCCCACGACGACACCGTCGTAGCGGACCTCGATCGGATGCTGCTGGGACACAACGCATCCCGCCTTGCGCAGTTCATGCGCCAGGGCATTCTCGTAGACCTTCTCCAGGAAACCAGGCCCCAACTCGTTCGACACGCGAAACGCACAGGCCAGGATTTTCTCGGTCAACGCATCGTGCTGGGTCATCCAACCCTCCAGGAAAAGCAAAGGATAAGCCGGTGATCCACGGTGATGAACGGTGATGGCCGTTCTCCGCTCCTGGACCGGGCTGGGTTGGGGGCGGGGAGGCAGTGCGCTTTTCAGGGGCGCACCGCAACCCCGTCCACCCAACCGCGGGCGCACGCGCCCGCCGGCGCAGAGCCCCGCCCGGTCCCACACCGAGCGGCCTGCTTTTATCGCCGTCCATCACCGTTCATCACCGGCCAACATGCTTTGCCATCACCGGCCTCTCCACACCTGGAAGGTCGGACGATGGACGCCCCTCACCCCAAACAGGTGGGACAGCGCATGCCGTCCTGCAGGCCCTGGATGAGCTCGGGCACGCGGTCAAGGCTGCGCACTTCGTAGATGGGGGCGTCGGGATCGTGGGCGGGGCGGGGCTTGGCGTCGCGGTTCACCCAGATGGCGGTCCAGCCGGCTTCAACGGCGCCTTCGATGTCGTCGGTCCAGCTGTCACCCACCATGACCAGGTTGCCGGGAAACAGGCCCAGCTTGCGCTGCACGGATTCGAAGGCCCCAGGCTCCGGCTTGAGGGCCCCGATCTCTGCGCTGAGGATGCGGGTGCGGATGCGCTCGGCGATGCCCAGGCGGTCCAGCAGCTCCAGGCCGAAGGTCTGGGTATTGGAAAGCAGCGCCACCCGCGCCAGATCCCGCACGGCCCCCACCGCCTCGGGCGAACCGGGGAAGCACTCGGCCTGAGAGCCCGCCTCCAGGAAGGCCTGGGCCATGGCATCCATCTGCGCTTCGTCCAGACCCACGGGTTCCCGCCAGGCCTCCAGGAAGGTCCGCACCGAGGGATAGGGCCGCACCATGCCATCACGCACCAACGCCCCAAACTGCTGGGCCTGCTCCGGCCGCAGCAGCTCCTTCAGCCGCTGGAAGGGACTCCCCGCCGGGCTGAAGACCAGCGTGTTCCAGAGGTCGAAGACGACGGCGCGGATCAACGGAAGTCCGTCATGACCCGCTGCCCTTGCTGGTGCGGAAGGGCACGCCGAACTCGATGCCCAGGATCTCGAAGCGCGCCTCGCCGGCCAGGCTCCAGGTGGCGGGTTCGTGGCGCATGACCGCCCCAGAGAGCGGACCCCAGGCGGTCTTCAAGTCGGCGTAGCTCAGGGCCACATCCACCTTGAGGACACTGCGGCTCTTGGGGGCGATGTCGGCGCCTTCCGGGAAGCTCACGGAGCCCAGGGGATGGTCTGCGCCCCTGGCGTTCAGCCTCAGGTCGCCCGCCACGCGCCGGGTGCGCAGGCGCTGGTCTGAGGGGTTGTCCACGCCCACCTCCAGCCGCAGCCGCAGCCGCGACTGCTCCAGGGGAAAAGCCAGCTCAAGCCTCGGCTCCACCCGGTCCAGCGTGAACCGCAGCTGCCGGGCCGCCTCCTCATACTTCAGGGCCGGGCTGAGGGCCTCGCAGCCTGTGGAGAGAAGCACCACCATGGCCACACCCAGGCCCTGGAGCAGCGCGAAAACCCGTGGATGTTGCCGAACAAACTGCAACCGCATGAAGCCCTCCGAAAAGCGGACACTAAAGAAGAGTTTGCGCACCTTCGAGCTGACCGAGGGCCGTGTCGAAGGTGGCGTGGGGCAGATGGCTACTTTTTTACGTAGGTCTTGTCGTGATCCTGGTCGAGGTCGAGAAAAACCAGGTTGTCCCCGTCCACCAGCACCTTGGCTCTCGGTCCCCTATCCAGGCGGATGGACTGATAGGGCGGGTCTGCCTTGATGGGTTCCAGGTGGATGCCCTTGGTCTCACGAAGCTGCTGCTCTGTTCGCGTCTCGACCTTCGCGACCAGGCGCCGGAAGGCATTGATGAGGCTGGCCTCCTGCCTGAGGAGCTTCAGCACGAAAGCATCCGGAAACGACGGTTTCACTTCCGTCCACCCTTGGCACCACCCGTTGTGATCTTGGCGTCCAGGGCCTTCACGCCAATGGTGCGGCCAGCCTTGTAGTCCTTCATGGATGCCGCCGTCTGGGCCAAGCTCTCGGGCGTCACCGCCCAGGACTCGTGGACGGGGATGACCCGAACCGGGGAGATGATCACCCGCCCATCCGGCAGGACTTCCACATCGGCAGGTTCGTTGGCGCCAATGGCAGCCTCTTTGGGCATGACAAAACGCCTACGGCTATCAGCCATCTGAAGCATGGTGCACCTCCAATGAGCCAATGGCCCATTGAAACAATGTTACAACGGTTCATTGGTGCGTCAAGGGGCATTCTGCCGGTCTATCTTGAGTCCCTTCGGCCTGAACTGCTGCTTTTCTATCCCCGCCCATCCCCGCCTATCCCCGGCAAAATAAATTCTTCGACCATCCAACAACTGTGTGCCGGAGCCCCCATGCTGGAAGATTCCATTTCCGAACGGATCATCGCCTGCGCCTTCAAAGTGGCTCACACACTGAGGCCAGGGTTTCTGGAGAAGGTCTATGAGAACGCCCTGCTCCATGAACTCCGAAAATCGGGCCTGAAAGTGCAGGCACAGAAAAGCATCGAGGTCTGGTACGACGGTGTCCTGGTAGGCGATTTCATTGCGGATCTTCTGATCGAGGACAGCATCCTGGTCGAGCTGAAAGCCTGTCGGGCGTTGAGCGATACCCACATGGCCCAAGCACTGAATTACCTTGCTGCCACTGGCTTGAAGACCTGCCTGTTATTGAACTTCGGATCACCCAAGGTCGAAGTCAGACGGCTGGGTCGGGATCGGTGCTGAAAAACCTTTTGGCCGGGGATGAGCGGGGATGGACGGGGATTGAAAAGATGAAATGCCTCAGATCCTGTCACCCGGCTCCAGGCATGCTCCAGCTCACATCTCTTCATCCCCGCCTATCCCCGCCTATCCCCGGCTAAATGCAGTTCAGCCTTTCATCCCCGGCCAAACAAGCTCCTTCGGATCACCCAAGGTCGAAGTCAGACGGCTGGGTCGGGATCGGTGTTGAAAAACCGTTTGGCCGGGGATGAGCGGGGATTGACGGGGATTGAAAAGATGAAATGCCTCAGATCCTGTCACCCGGCTCCAGGCATGCTCCAGCTCACATCTCTTCATCCCCGCCCATCCCCGCCTATCCCCGGCTAAATGCAGTTCAGCCTTTCATCCCCGGCCAAACAAGCTCCTTCGGATCACCCAAGGTCGAAGTCAGACGGCTGGGTCGGGATCGGTGCTGAAAAACCGTTTGGCCGGGGATGAGCGGGATTGACGGGGATTGAAAAGATGAAATGCCTCAGATCCTGTCACCCGGCTCCAGGCATGCTCCAGCTCACATCTCTTCATCCCCGCCCATCCCCGCCTATCCCCGGCTAAATGCAGTTCAGCCTTTCATCCCCGGCCAAACAAGCTCCTTCGGATCACCCAAGGTCGAAGTCAGACGGCTGGGTCGGGATCGGTGCTGAAAAACCTTTTGGCCGGGGATGAGCGGGGATGGACGGGGATTGAAAAGATGAAATGCCTCAGATCCTGTCACCCGGCTCCAGGCATGCTCCAGCTCACATCTCTTCATCCCCGCCCATCCCCGCCTATCCCCGGCTAAATGCAGTTCAGCCTTTCATCCCCGGCCAAACAAGCTCCTTCCGGTCACCCGCGGTAGATCACGCAGTTGTCGGTGGTCTCGTAGACCTCGATCTGGCAGAGGGCGGGCAGCTCGGGCTTCAGCTGCTCCCAGATCCACACCGAGATGTTCTCGGCTGTGGAGAGCGGAATCAGGTCGTTGAGGAAGCGGTGGTCCAGCTTCGAGATCACCTTCTCCACCACCACCTTGGACAGGTCGTCGAAGTCGATGATCATGCCCGTCTCGGCGTTCACCTGCCCCTCCAGCAGCACGAACAGCTTGTAGCTGTGGCCGTGCAGGTTCCGGCACTTGCCCGGGTGGTTGTAGATGAAGTGGGCCGCTTCAAACCAGTACTCTTTGCGCAGGATCATGGCACTCACGATGAAAAGGCCCCGCAGCGGCGGGGCCCTTCATTGTAACTCCTGGGCCCCAGTCCCGGCGAGTTGGCCGTGCCCTGCTATTCTTTAATTGCATCCAGCAGGCATGCGAGACAACCCAACCTGATTCAGGGTGATCCATCCGCGGAGAAGTTCAGATGACCGCTCTGTCCAATCAATTCCATGTCCTTCGGCTCCTGGCTGGGCTCGCTCTGAGCCTGTCGCTGAGCGCCCAAGGAACCCCGGCGCCGTCGCCCGCAGGGCCGGCGCCGACTGTGCCCAGCCTGCCAGGCGTCACTTTGCCGGGGCAGTTGGCACCAACAGCACCCCAAGCTCCAGCGCAAGGCGATCAGGCGCCCCAAGGAGCAGATGCCGTCCCCAGTGCAAAGGATGTCTTGGCGGCCCTGCCGAGTGGTGACAAGGGCGCTGAATCCGACCTGGACCGCCAGGTGGAGCGTGAGATCAAGGAACTGAAGAAGGCCTACAAGGGCCCGTTCATCCTGGCTTCGGACCTCTTTGCGGGCAGCAGCACCTTCCGCCAGAGCGCCATGGCCAGCGTGTCCGACGACTACCGCCTGGGCACCGGCGACTCGATGATGCTCTACGTGTTCGGCAGCGCCACCTTCGACCTGCCCCTGGTGGTGGATCGCACCGGCGACATCACGGTACCCAAAGTAGGCAGTCTCCATGTGGCCGGTCTGAGGCTCGGGGACGCCCGTCAGCAGATCCAGAAATTGGTGAACAGCCTCTTTTCCCGCTCCCGGGTGGACCTTCAGTTCATGAAGACCCGCGATGTGCGCATCTTCGTTTTGGGAGAGGTCTACCGGCCAGGCTCCTATGTGGTCCCCAGCCTCACCTCCTTGTTGAATGCCCTGACGTTATCGGGCGGCCCCAGCCCTTTCGGGACCACCCGCAACATCCAGTTGATCCGTGCTGGCAAGGTCCTACAGACCCTCGATCTGTACCCCCTGCGTTTCTAGGGGCTGGGCATGGAGAGCCTGCTCCTGCGCGATGGCGACACGCTCTTCGTTCCCATCGTCGCCAGCCAGGTACTCTTTGATGGCGCCTTTGTCCGCGTGGCCACATCGCCCATCAACAAGGACAACCCCGGGGTGCTCGTCGAATTGCAGCCCCAGGAGACGGCCTGGGATGCCATCCAGTTCATCGGGGGCCTTACCCCGAGTGCCTACCAGAACCTGATCACCCTGCGCCGGACCGACCCCAATGGCCTGATCAACGTGGAGAATCTCACCTACGATGAAGCCCCCCTCAGAACCAGAAAGCTCTTCCCCAACGACCGCCTGATGGCCATGGCCCGAGCCGAGTGGACCGAGGGTGTCGTGGAGGTGGCGGGTCATGTCCGGGTGCCCGGGACCTACGCCTTCCGCACCGTGATCACCGTGGCGGACCTGCTGATGACCCCCAATCAGATTCAGCCCAATACTTACATGGGCAGGGGTCAGAGCCTGCGGACCCGGGACGACCAGAGTACAGAGCTGCTCTCCTTCGACCTTGCCAAGGCCCTGCAGAAAGACCCCACCCACAACTTGGCCCTCCAGCCTCGCGAGCGTGTGGAGCTGTCAAGGTGGACGATCTCCGCCTGAAGCGGATGGGCAGCGTCCTGAGCCCCTTCGCGAAGCCCGGAACCTATGACTGGCACGACCGGATGCGGGCCTCGGACCTGATCTTCCAGGCTGGCGTCCCCAAGCTCAATGCGGACCGGTTCTATGCCGAACTCGCCCACTTCGAGCTTGATGGCAAACCCGGATCGATCCAGCGGTTGGACCTCTCGAAGTTGCTCTACACCGAGGATCACACCGCCCCAGGCCTGTCCGACCCCAAGCTGAATTCACGGTTGAGTCCTTTCGACCTGATCACCCTCTACGAAATCCCCGACTTCAAGGTGCACCGCACGATCACGATCTCGGGCCAGGTCCAACGTCCTGGCCCCTATGTCTTCACGGACAAGCATTTCACCCTGCGCCAGCTCATCGAACGCGCCGGTGGGCTCACGGCGGACGCCATGCCCAAGGGCGGCATCTTCCTCCGCAATGCCCTGAAGGATCGGGATCTCTCCCGGGGAGAACTCAAGAAGGTGGGAGTCAACTGATCTGGACCCCACGGGCCAGGGGCTCAATGAGATTCTGCAGCGCCTCAGTGAGACCAAGCGCACCAAGGACGTGGGCACGCTCTTGCCCACCCCCTTGCTCCATGGCCTTGCCAACGGCACCACCAACCGTCTGGTCGTGGATTTCGAGGCTGCCCTGGGAGGTGACCTCCGTTGGGATGTGGAGTTGCTGGATGGTGATCAGATCATCATCCCCCGCCGCGCCGAGAGCGCCTATGTGGTCGGCGAGGTCGCCAGCGCCTTCGCCACCTTCCGCGTGCAGAAGGGCGACACCGTGCGAGACGTCATCAAACTGGCCGGTGGGTTCACGCGGAATGCCGACCAGCATCAGGTGCGGCTTCTGAAGGCCGACGGCAGGGTGCTCGACTCCTGGGTCGAGTCCAGGGATGTCGAGCCCGGAGATGCCGTGCTGATGCCCCAGCGGTTCCGGGTGAATACGACCTGGCAGGACAACCTCCAGGCCCTCACCCCCCTGGCCCTGCTCTGGAATGCGATCCGGAGGTAGTAACGTTCAGGCCACCTGATTCGGACCGGATTGCTTCTCCAGCTCCCGCATGGGCAGCAACGGAACAGCCACCTTTTGCGGATCCACCCGGTCGGCAAAAGCCTTGAGTGCTAGGACCACGAGGATCGCCAACCCAAGCAGGGAAGAGGCCTTGTGGCCCGCGAAGCCCAGGGCCCGGGTCATGGGCAGGCCCGCCAGGAACAGCAGGATCACGGGCACCAGCCACACCCGCCCCGCACCGAGTCGATCCATCAGGAAGTGGTGCAAATGGCTGCGGTCGGCCGTGCCCAGGGGCACCCCCTTCCACCGGCGAACCGCCACCACCAGCGAGACATCCACAGCCGGGTAGGCGAAGACCCAGAGCATCAGGTTGGCATCCGTCACCGCGAAAGCCTTGGCGGCCAGCACCGCGAACAGGGAGCCCAGCATCAGGCTGCCGCAGTCTCCCAGGAAGTGGCGGGCCTTCGGATAGTTCAGCAGCAGGGTCGCCAGCAGGCCCCCCGTGAGAAACCCGCCGGCAGGGGCATGGCCCAGCACCCAGGCGAGCACGGAGAGCACCAGCAGGCTGAAGCCCATGGACAGGCCGTTCAGGCCATCGATGAGGTTGAAGGCCTGGGGGATAGACCAGAACCACAGGGTGAGCAGGGGCACCGTCACCAGCGAATGGTCAGGCAGGGTCAACCCCAGGAAATGGACTTCCGTGGCCAGCTGGCTTAGATCAGGGGCCATGTCCACGGCCAGGATCAGCGCGATGCCCAGGCTCACGATGGCCTTGTGGCGAGACCTTAGGTTGAAACGGTCATCCAGGAGCCCCAGCAGGGCCATGGCATGAACGCAGGCCCATTCAGTCCGATCCAGCGGCAACGGGCACTTCCCCAGCAGGAGCAGCCCCAGCAGGAGCCCCCAGAGGGCCATACCCGCCGTCCGAGCCGTGGGGGCACGGTGCTGCTTGCGCGGATCGGGATGATCCACCCAGCCCAGGGGAGCCACCCAGCGGATACAGGCCAGCGACAGCACCATGGCGGACACGGCGCCGATGAGGATCGAGATGAGGGTGGAATCCTGGATGGAGGGCATGGGCGAGGTCCCAAGAACTACGGGCAACGTAGTAAGGAATCGTCAAAAAGCAGTGAAACCTAAATCAATGGCCATTTTGTGCAGAGCAGTCATCATCCAGCGATGCCAAAGGCAGATCAAGTAAAATCCAGGTAATTCGGATCACATCATCATTTGTATTAACAATTTCAACAAAACTGTTTATTCATACTTGATTGTTTCAACAGCACTCCCCCCCGACAGGCTGCGCCCCCGTGCGCCCGAGAGCCTCCATTCGCGGTATGCTGGTGAAGCCGATTTTCACCTGCTCCCCTTCGGCGGCGACCTCTGCAGGAAGCCCACCTCCCCCTCCTGATCCAGGACTCGGCGGACGGGTTTCATGGAGCGATCGCAGGAGACCCGGGTCGGTACCCGGGATCTGGGGGAGCCACCGCGGGCTGATAAGCCCGGGAGACTGCATGAACGCTTTGAAATTCAATCCCACCACCGTCTCGGTGGATCTGGGCGGCACGCCCATCTCCCTCGAGACCGGCCGCATCGCCAAGCAGGCCCACGGCGCCGTCGTGGTCCGCCAGGGCGACACCATGGTGCTCGTGGCCGTGTGCTACGGCACCCCCCGCGAAGGCATCGACTTCTTCCCTCTCACGGTGGACTACCGCGAGCCCGTGCTGGCTGCCGGCAAGATCCCCGGCGGCTGGTTCAAGCGCGAAGGCCGCCCCACCACCAAGGAAACCCTCACCAGCCGGCTCATCGACCGCCCGCTGCGCCCCCTGTTCGAAGAGGGCTACAACGGCGACACCATGGTCACCGCCCAGGTGCTCAGCTACGACGGCCAGCACGCCCCCGAGGTGCTCGCCATGGTGGGCGCCTCCGCGGCCCTCATCATCAGCGAGATCCCCTTCGTGAACCCCATCGGCGGCGTCCGCGTGGGCCGCGTCAATGGCCAGCTGGTGGTGAACCCCACCGTGGATCAGCGGTCTGAGAGCGACATCGACCTGCTGGTGGCCGGCACATCCGACGCCCTGGTGATGGTCGAGTGCGGCGCCAAGGAAGTGCTGGAAGCCGACATGGTCAAGGCCCTGGCCTTCGGCCACGAGCAGATCCAGCTCCTCGTCAAGCTCCAGAAGGAGCTGCAGGCCAAGGTGGGCAAGCCCAAGGTCGCCGCCGTCAAGGCCGCTCGCAATGAGGAGCTCTACGCGCAGGTCCAGACCGCCTTCGCCGAGAAGCTCTTCGCCGCGCTCACCATGAAGGTGAAGATCGAGAGCTACAAGACCATCGACCTGCTCAAGAAGGAAGCCGTCGCCCAGTTCTGCGCCGACAAGCCTGAGCTGAAGAAGGACCTGGTGGCCTGCTTCGACGAGCTGAAGGAGACCCTCTTCCGCAACGCCATCCTCAAGCAGGGCGTGCGCCTGGACGGCCGCAAGTTCGACCAGATCCGCCCCCTCAACATCGAAGTGGGCGTGCTCCCCGCGGCCCACGGCAGCTGCCTCTTCACCCGCGGCGAGACCCAGGCCCTGGTGACCGCCACCCTGGGCACCATCCAGAACACCCAGATCATCGATGGCCTGGAAGAGGAGTACAAGAAGAAGTTCTACCTGCACTACAACTTCCCCGGCTACAGCGTGGGCGAGTGCAAGCCCAACCGCGGGCCCGGCCGCCGCGAGATCGGCCACGGCATGCTGGCCGAGCGCTCCATCTTCGCCGTGTTCCCCACGCCTGAAGAGAACCCCTACACTGTGCGCGTGGTGAGTGACATCACCGAGAGCAACGGCTCCTCGTCCATGGCCACCATCTGCGGCGGCACCCTCGCCCTGATGGACGCCGGCATCAAGCTCCAGTCCCCGGTGGCGGGCGTGGCCATGGGCCTCGTCAGCGATGGCGACAAGTTCGTCGTCCTCTCCGACATCGCCGGCCAGGAAGACCACTACGGCGACATGGACTTCAAGGTCGCCGGCACCGAGAAGGGCATCACCGCACTGCAGATGGACATCAAGATCGGCGGCATCACCACCGAGATCCTCACCAAGGCCCTCGACCAGGCCAAGGCCGGCCGGCTGCATCTGCTGGATCTCATGGGCCAGGTGCTCGCGGCGCCCCGCGCCGAGTTCGCCAGCAACGCCCCGCAGATGGCCAGCGTCCAGCTCCCCAAGGAGAAGATCCGCGACGTCATCGGCAAGGGCGGCGCCACCATCCGCAACATCATCGAGGTGAGTGGCTGCGAAGTGAACATCGACGACGATGGCCTCTGCCAGGTCGCCGGGCCCACCCAGGAAAAGCTGGCCGTCGCCATGAAGATGATCGCCGATCTCACCCAGTCCGCCGAAGTTGGCAAGACCTACCTGGGCAAGGTGGCCAAGGTGGTCGAGTTCGGCGCCTTCGTGACCATCCTCCCCGGCCTCGACGGCCTGCTGCATGTCAGCGAACTGGCCCACCACCGCGTGGCCAACCCCGCCGATGAAGTGAGCGAAGGCCAGGAAGTCATGGTCAAGTGCATCGGCATCGACGAGAAGAGCGGCAAGATCAAGCTCAGCCGCAAGGCCCTCATCCCCAAGCCTGAAGGCGCGGATGCCGAGCCCGAGGGCGATGCCCCCAGCGGCGATGAGCGCCCCCGCGAGCGCAGGCCCCGGCCCCGGCGTTCCTAGGCTCGTCACTCCCTTCACGGATCCGGGGGGGCCGCTGCGGCCCTCCGGATCCGTTATCGCGTGGACTTGGGCCAAGCCCAGGTATGCTCAAATCTGTTGCCAGTCGGGAATCACACCCCAACCACATGGAGGCCCCATGCAACGAACCGCACTGTTGACAGGCATCACTGGCCAGGACGGCAGCTACCTAGCAGAACTTCTCCTCGCCAAGGGCTATCAGGTTCACGGCATCATCCGGCGGGCCTCTACCTTCAATACCGACCGTATCGATCACCTCTATGTCGATCCCCACGTGCATTCCAACTTCCACCTGCACTACGGCGATCTATCGGATGCCGGCGCCCTGCGCAACGTGCTGGACAATGTCCAGCCCGATGAAGTCTACAACCTTGGCGCGCAGAGCCATGTGCGAGTGAGTTTCGACCAGCCCGAGTACACCGTGGATGTGGTGGGCGTGGGGGTGATCCGCCTCCTCGAGGCCATCCGCAGCTACATGAAGCACAGTGGCCGCAGCATCCGCTTCTACCAGGCGGGCAGTTCCGAGATGTTCGGCAGCGCCAAGCCCAGGCAGCACGAGGGCACCCGCTTCGAGCCCTGCAGCCCCTATGCCTGCGCCAAGGTCTACGCCCACTACCAGGTGATCAACCACCGGGAGAGCTACGGCCTCTTCGCCTGCAACGGCATCCTCTTCAACCACGAGAGCCCCCGCCGCGGCGAGACCTTCGTCACCCGCAAGATCACCCGCGCCGCCACCCGCATCAAATTGGGCCTGCAGGACAAGCTGTTCCTCGGCAACCTCGACGCCAAGCGCGACTGGGGTTTCGCGGGCGACTACGTGGAGGCCATGTGGCGCATGCTGCAGCAGGACACGCCGGACGACTACGTGGTGGCCACCGGCGAGAGCATCAGCATCCGCGACTTCCTGGGCCTGACCTTCGGGCGGCTCGACCTGGACTGGCAGAAGCATGTGGAGATCGACCCCCGCTACTTCCGCCCCGCCGAGGTGGATCACCTAGAGGGAGATCCCGCCAAGGGCCGGCGCATCCTGGGGTGGGAGCCCAAGACTGACATCCGCACCCTGGCGGCCATGATGGTCGACTCGGACCTCAACCTGGCCCGGAAGGAACTGGTGCTCCGGGACGCTGGCCACGCCGAAGCCCCCCGCACGGGGTATCGCTGAGGCTGGGCCGGCGGTCCTCGGGTGCTGCCTATGTCCGGATGGCGGCCATGTCCTCCAGAGACCATTGGTAGGTTGCCTTGATGCCCGCCCGCAGCTCCGTGCGCGCAGACCAGCCGAGTGCCTGCAGCCGGGAGACGTCCCGTCGCCGCCTGCTGCACCTGCTCGGCCACAGGGGCGGGTTACTCGCCTCACTCGTATTTGCCCTCATGAAGACCCAAATACTGGCCTCCATGCCTTCCAAGCCACAACCTGGCCATGGATTCATGGTTAATGAGACGCCGAGCCACCCAACCGGGGCGAGGGGCCCAGAGGATCTCATCAAGTAGAGCATCATCCTGCACCACCTGCCGAGGGGTCGTACGACAGCCCTGGGCCCAGAAGCTTCCCAGGCAGACAAGTGGCGCCAGACTACCCTAAAATGCCATAGTATCAACCCAAATTGACAGGGGGTGGCGATGCGGGTCTGGGCCTCGATGGTGCTGGGGGCAGGCCTGCTGGCCGCAGAACAACCCAAGGTCGACACCTGGGACCAGATGAACCGCAGGGAGATTTTCGTTCGCAGCTCCGAGACCATCGGCTGGGATCTGAAGGCCTTGGCCACAGCGCCCTTTGATTACCCCAAGGAGACGGGGTGGTTCCTAGGGGGCAGCCTGGTGCTGGTGACCGTAGATCGCCCCCTCACCGAGGCCTGGCAACGACAGGTGGAACCCAACGTGAACTACAACATGGGTGGGCTTTGGAGGTCGCGTTCGGGAGGCTTGGCGGGGTCGGATACATGGCTTGTGGCCACCTTGCCCGTCTGGTACTTCAGCTCCCTTGCCGCAGACAGCGGAAAAGGCCAAGCCGCAGTACTCCTAGGCACCAAGGCGGTGCTCTACAGCTACCTGGTGTCCCACGTGGTTCTGAAAACAGCCTTCGCCCGGGAGCGGCCCAATCCCGCCCTGGGGCTGAATCCCCCCGAATCGCCCAAGACTTACTGTCCCTGGGTATGGGGGAACTACCATCGTCCATACTTCGATTCCCGCCCAGACGGCACTGGATTCCCATCCTTCCACGCCACCCTCTATGCCTCTGTAGCTACCGTCTTTGCCGAGGTCTACAACACGCCCTGGGCACCCTCTGGGCTGGCCCTTCTCCTCTTTGGGGCAGACCTCAAAGGCCATCAGCACTGGGTTTCGGACATGGCCTCCGGCACCGCACTCGGCATTGGCCTTGGGAAGGTTGTGGTGCGTCAAATCCGTACTTCGCCCAAAGCCCCCCGGGCCGACTGGCCTGGGCTATGCAGCCGTGGAGCGACCTGCAGAGCAGAACAGGCCTTATGGTCCGACCTGTCTGGTAGCCTCAGGCTCCAGCGCCCTTGTGCCTTCCATCACGCATCTTCAGGTCATCACCGCACCTTGCCTACCGCCAGCTTTGATAGGCTGAATGAATCCGACTTCCGCCGCAGTCCATGCGGATTGGTACCGACGCCCGGCAAGCCAGCCCCCACCCATTCCTTAGGCCTGTGATGCCGATGCCTCAATCCCTCTACCCAGCCCTCGTGCTCCTCGCCATGGAACCCATCGAGGCTTTCCCCTACAAACCGCCCACCAGGGGAATCCTCGGGGCCCGGGACGGTTCATTGTTGGTGTCCTTTGGCCCATAACCTGAGCCCTATGCATATAGGAGTGGCTGGTCCTGTCTCACTCAACCTCCTCAGTGAGCACTTGCCAGCAGGGACGCCCCTCTCCCGGGGATATCCATTCCCCCTGATAGCCAAATATGTGAATGGTTTGCTCGCCAGGGGCCATCGGGTGACAGTGTTCACCTTGTGCCCTGAAACCCCGGCCCCTCGCTTTTTCCAGGGAAATTTCCTTTCGGTGTCGATTACCCCACAGCGACCAAGGCGTTGGTGGTTAGACCTGCAGCAGAAAGAAATTCGAGGGCTACGGGATGCTATGGTCGCTCACCCAGTAGAGGTCATGCATGCTCACTGGACTTACGAGTTTCCCAGAGCCGCCCACTGGGCAGGAGTGCCTACCCTGGTGACAGCGCACGACTCTCCCTTGCGTATTCTCTGGATGTCAATGCACACCTCTGGGCGATGGATCCGCCTTTCTCGACATACCCATGCCTTGCGCGTGTTGCGTGAGGCGCGGGCCGTTACGGCAGTATCCCCATATATAGAAAAGGAGCTCCGCCGTGACTTCGCACTTGCTTGCCCCTTGACGGTCATTCCAAACGGCCTTGATGAGGGCGAAATCATATGTTCGCCTCGCGCCAAACGTGACTCTACTCACATACCTGTAATACTGTCGGCCTTCAGCGGTAGGTTTTCGGGGTTAAAAAATGGCCCCTTGCTACTGGAGGCCTGCCAACGGTTGGTGGTTCTTGGTCGCCCATTCCGCCTAATGCTCTTAGGCGCCGGCTGCGAACCGGGGGGTGAAGCCCAGCACTTTCTTCACGCCCAAGGCTGGGACCTCCCAGTTACATTTCTCGGACACCAGTGCCATGGAGATGTTCTGCGGATCATGCGGGACGAGGCAGACCTTTTTGTTCACCCCAGCCTCGAAGAATCCTTTGGCATGGCCGTCCTTGAGGCCATGAGCCAAGGCCTGCCCGTTGTGGGGGGAGCCTCTAGCGGTGCCGTGCCTTGGTTGCTGGGCGGCGGAGAAGTGGGTTTCCTGGCAGACATGAGGAATCCTGATTCCCTGGCCCAAGCCGTGCTCAAAGCTTTGGACTCGCCCGACACCCTTCAGTTGATGAGTTCTGCAGCTCTGCACCGCGCAAGACAACAGTTCAACCTCGACTCAGTCATTGATGCGTATGAGGGGCTTTTGATTGGCCTTCACCGGGAGAGGGATTAAAATGACCTACCTGCTAGGAGGCTGTTTAGCCATTGGGGTTTTTTTCATCATTGGACGGCAATCTGCTTACAAAGCATTGCTGGCGTTTCTTGTATGTTATATTTTATTTAATTGGATGGCAACGGATCAAATAGGTTCCAAAACAGTGTTAGTCGGCGAATCTACCGTTCAAGATGGCACTATTTTAGCTTTAATCTCTGACGTTTTCCAAAAAGCCGCCTTGTTGGGTTGCCTTTTCTTGGTCGCGCTACAAATGTATTCAGGGACTCGGCAGACCCTTGCCACGTGGGGGGTGCGAGTTATCCTGTTCTATTTTGTCTGCTGCAGCCTGTTGGCACTGGTTTCGGTCACCCCCGGCTTCCTATGGAGCGAAGCCTGGGCATTGGCCTTTCTTATGGCTTTTGCGAGCTCTCAGGAGCCCGCCCCTAATAAACTTGCCACCGTGACCTGGTACTTCGCCGCAATAGCATTTGCTTCATTGATAGCCATCCTAATCGCGCCATTTAAGGCAATGGACCCATATTCTGGATATCTTCCCTTCAGACTTCGTGGCGTGTTGGACAATGCTAATAGCTTGGGCATGTGCACTGGGGCGGGGCTGATTCTAGCCTTGTATTTAAAAGAATTTCGAAATCTGCACCGAGTTGGCCTTACAATTCTTTTTCTATTTATTCTTATTCCAACTCAATCCAAGACCATTATAATATTCATTTTGGCTCTATTGATCATTAAGTTTGTTTCGTTCTTTCTCGAGAAATTTTTGCCACGTGTTTCACCTCTTTCACCTGCCCGAGTGGCGTGGATCATGGCCGGAATTGGCATTGTTGCATTGCCATTCCTTGATTTCGACAATCTCCTCTCTTCGGCAACTTCAATGTTTGGGATCACCAATGATGCGGCCCTCACCCTAACTGGGCGGCAAGCCATTTGGGATATCACCTTACAGACTTGGGCCGAGCACCCCCTGGTGGGGTACGGACCAGGCCTTTGGGGGATCGAGTTTCGAGAGAAGCTGGGCATGCCATTTGCCGGGCAAGCCCATAACCAATACCTTCAAACATTGGGTGAATTCGGGCTATTGGGGGCGTTGGTCTTGGGAGTCTATTTGATCCTGATAGCCCGGCGTGCGTGGCGACTACGAGCAACCTTACCGGTAGGGCTCCCATTATTAGGGCTATTGCTAACCGTGGGGATGGTCGAGGCACCGCTTCGGGACCCCAGCTATCGAATGGGGTTTCTGGTGCATATCGCCTTGCTGACAGGCCTGTCTATAAAACCACAATACAAAAATCGAGTACCCATGGAGCATCCCTCGTGAGCATAAGACGAATTCTGGCCTTGGTATCCCAACTGCCTCGCCGGCTCTGGGACCTGCTTTCCAGGTTCTGGGTGGGTCGAAAAATCAGTGCCATTGGCCCTGGATGCAAAGTGCTTGGCCTCCCCATTCTCACTGAATACCCCGGCTCCAGGGTCTGTCTCGGGCAGCGAGTCGTCCTGTGTTCTCGCCCCAGGGACACCGCGCTAGGGGTGTCACGTCCCGTAATTCTCCGCACCCTGGCAGCGGGAGCCGAAATCATCATTGGAGATGACACGGGATTGAGTGGCACAACCGTTTGTGCAGCAATTTCCGTAATCATCGGCCGGGGCTGCCTGTTCGGTTCGGATGTCATGGTGGTAGACACTGATTTCCACCCCCTCGCCCCTGAAGGGCGCCGCTACGCAAAGGTGGGAACTGCATCAAGCCCTGTAAGAATCGGAGACAACGTATTCCTCGGGGCTAGGGCATTGGTACTCAAGGGGGTCACCATTGGCGACAATACGGTGGTAGGGGCGGGAAGCGTGGTTACCCGAAACCTCCCTTCCAATTCGATTGCCGCCGGGAATCCCGCACGGGTTGTGGGGGCGATGCCCTCAACGAATCCTGGGATGGTCAAATGAGGTTGCTATTTCTTCTACAAGGACAAAAACCTGACGACCAGATAGGGTACCATCGGGCCTTCGTGGACATGCTGAACTCAGGGCGTTTGACCGCATATCACCCATTGCCATACCGGGCTTATGGTACCCCAACAATTCAACACTGGCCACGGTTGTATTCAAATGGACTTGATTTAATCCGATCGATGGAAATCGACATTCTGTTTTTACAGTTTTTCCATGGCCAGATACCCGATCCTCGTCCCTTCCTGACAGAAGCTCGCAAGATCAACCCCCACCTCCTGGTTCTTGTCTCGTGTGGTGACCCGTTTGGTCGATGGTTCTTACCTCCGCCCCCCAGCCTGCGGCAAGCCGCTTCCATGGCTGACCTCACCTTTTCAACAAGCATGGGGTACATTGCAGACATCCTCGTAAGTTCTGGCACTAAAAATTTGGTTTTTATGCCCAATGGTATATGCCAAGAGAGGTTTGCCAAACCACTTCAAACAAAATTTCACCCAGAATTCGACATCATATTTATTGGAAGTAATAACGGTGGAAGAAACCCACTTACTCACTTAAGCCGAGCTGGTAGTCATCGACGGGCAATGGTGAAGGCACTTGAACTGCGGTATGGAGCGCGATTCGCACTCTATGGCCGGGGTTGGGAGGGAAATGCCTCGTGGCGGGGGCCGGCACCCTATGCCGACCAACATTCATTGGCCCGAAAATCCCGAATTCAAATCGGTGGATTCCCTGGATCCAAGGCTATGTATTACACCTCAGATCGTTTTTACATTGCCCTTGGGAGTGGAATTCCATTTGCCGATTTTGCTGTTCCCGGCGTGGATTCCTTGGCCGAGCCCGAAAAACACTGGATTCCCTATCGAAACCTTCCTGAAATGCTTCGTCGCATTGATTGGCTGCTGGGCCAACCCCAAGCTGCCCTTGATGCGATGGGGGCCGAATCCAGAACCTTTGTCATAGGACATCACACTCAGGCTCATCGAGCTCAAGAAATGTTGCAAATCGCGCAAACCATGCGCGAGGCCCGGGCTTTGGGGCGCAAAGCAGGCCCCCCGCTGCTCAATTGCTTTCATTCTGGAATAGATCCCGCACTAGAACTCCCCCGTGCTGTCAGGAACTGGTGTGGATAAGGAAGCGCCCCTGTTAGGTTTGGCCCAAACATGAACCCCTCCCACCGCGTTGCCATCAACACGGGCATTCTATACCTTCGCATGGCCCTAACCGTGGGGCTCTCGCTGTATGCCACTCGGCTTACCTTGGCGGCATTGGGGGTGGCGGATTTTGGCATCTTCCAGGTGGTGGGGGGGGCCATCGCCCTACTGGCCTTCCTGCGGGGCACCCTGGCCGCAGCCACCCAGCGGTTCCTGTCCTACACCCAGGGGGCCGGAGATCTGGAGCGGGTGCGCCAGATCTTCCACATCAGCCGCCGCCTCCACCGCAGGCTGGCCCTGGGAGTGCTCATGTGCCTGGAACTGGGGGGTATTCTGCTGTTCCGTTACGTCTTCCAGATGCCACCAGAGCGCCTCCACGCCGCCCACATCGTATACCAGGCTGCCTGCCTGGGCATCCTGGCGAGCGTGCTCTCGGTACCCTACGACGCCACCATCAACGCCCATGAACACCTAGCCCTGATGGCGGTGACAGACACGTTCGAGGCCCTGGCCCGCCTGGGCATCGCCTTCTACCTGAGCCACACCGGCATCGACCGCCTGATCACCTACGGCCTGCTCATGATGCTGGTCACACCCACCAGCGTGCTGATGCGCGTGACCTACTGCAAGCGCACCTACCCCGAGTGCCGCCCGGGCCCCCCGCCCCCACAGGACCGGGCCCTGCTGCGGGAGATGGCCGCCTTCGGGGGCTGGTCCTTCCTCAGCTCGGCCACCAGCCTCTTCAACGGCTATGGCATCGGGCTGATGCTCAACGCCTTCTTCGGGGTGACGGTGAATGCCGCCCAGGGGGTGGCCAACCAGATCAGCGGCCAGCTTGGGGCCTTCGCCCTCACCCTGCTCAAGGCCATCAACCCCCTGATTGACAAGAGTGAAGGCGCGGGCAACCGGGAGCGCATGCTGCTGGTGACCTTCGTGGCCAGCAAGGCGGCTTTCTTCCTGCTGGCCATCGTCAGCATCCCCGTGATGCTGGAGATGCCGTGGCTTTTCCACCACTGGCTGAAGGCGGTGCCCCCCTTCGCGGTGATTTTCTGCGAGCTGCTGTTGGCCCGCAATGTGGTGGAGCAGCTCTTTATCCCCCTGATTTCCGCCATCCGGGCCGTAGGGAATATCCGCCGCTACGAAGTAACCTTTTCCCTGATTACCCTGGTGCCTCTGCCCCTGAGCTACCTGCTGTTCCGGCAGGGCTTTGCCCCCACCTGGATTTACCTTGTGAACCTGGGCTATGCTGCCGCCCTGCTCTTGGTGACCGGCCAGGCCTTGGGCCGGTCAGCGGGCTTCCCCCTGCCCCGCTTGCTGCGCCAGGTGGCCCTCCCCTGCTTCCTGGCCCTGGGGGCCGCCCTGGTACCCACCCTGCTGCTTCGCCTGTTGCTGGCCCAGGGCCTAGGCCGCATGGCCCTGGTCGGCTTGGCCTGGGCCCTGGCCTTCCCCACCCTGTTCTGGGCTCTGGGCCTAAAACCGGAGGAGCGGCAGCGCGCCCGGCATGAGGTCGCCTCAGCCCTTTATTCTTTACGAAAAAGGTTGGCAGGTCCTAGCAGCCCCGAGGAGCCCAATGGCTAATCGAATCGAAAGCTACGAGCCCAATCATGGCGGCCTCTTTCGTCTGGCAATCCTAATTACCTGTCATAACCGACGCGAGACCACGCTGCTTTGTCTAAAAGCACTTTTCGCCCAGGAAGGCCTGCCCCCTTGGGTCTCACTTTGCGTCTACCTGGTGGATGATGGGTCCTCGGATGGCACGGCCGCAGAGGTTCACAACCTTTTCCCCTGGGTTAACGTTATTAATGGCTCTGGCGATCTCTTCTGGGCTGGAGGTATGCGCTTGGCCTGGACTGTAGCCGCGAAGAGCCATCCGGACGGTTACCTCTGGCTCAACGACGACACGCACCTATTCTCGGATGCCTTGGCCCGCTTATGTTATTGGCATCAACATTTTTCTCTCTACGAAACACCTTTCATCCTGGTGGGAAGCACCTGCGATGCTGTAAATGGAAGGCTCACCTATGGCGGGCGCCTCCGAGGCCCTTGGTATCGACCGATTCCAAAGGCAAGCATTTCCCCTGGGGACAATCCCGTCATTTGCCATACCTTCAATGGCAACTGTGTTTGGGTGCCAACCTCGGTCGTACAACGTATTGGTATATTCGGGCCAGAATTTCAGCATGGCCTGGCCGACCTTGACTACGGCTTTCGCGCCACCCGGGCGGGCTTGCCCATCTGGATTTTGCCGGGCTTCCTCGGATCCTGCGCAGTCAATAGGCCTGGGCACTCTTGGGCCAGTGAGGGATTACTCCTTTGGGAACGATGGCAACGCATATCCAACCCCAAAGGACTACCGCCCAAGGAATTCATGCTTTTTGCGATAAGACACGGCGGATGGGTGGGGCCATTGATCGCCTTCAAGCCATACCTAGATCTGATTCGGAGGCACTTCCTACCCCAGAGCATCGGCCCAGCCCCGCCACGGTAGTAACCAAACCTGATATTCATGGCACCACCTATCTGGAGTGACAATGCGGTCGAAGTTCAGGGTCTCTGCGCTGGTGGTCGGAATATTTGCCGGATGGATGATCTCTTGTGGTGGTGGCCGTGAAAATGGTGCGCTCGTTGCACCTACGGTCGCCACCCAGCCCTTGATCCTTACCCAGCCTGAGTCCATCTCGGTTCAGGCCGGGCAGAAAGTGGTCTTCAGCGTGGTGGGATCAGGCACCGCACCTCTGACTTACCAGTGGAGGAAGAGCGGGGTGGTGACGTTCTCCCCGTAAATTAGTCCGATTATTCTGTGGAATCCACCTCAATCGAGCAGAGGAGGAGCCATGAGGAAAAGCCGGTTCAGCGAGGAGCAGATCATCCACGCGCTGAAGGAGCATGAGGCAGGGACAAAGACGGCGGACATCAGTCGCCGACTTGGGATCTCGGACCAGACCTTCTACCGATGGAAGGCCAAGTATGGGGGCCTGGAGGTCTCGGATGCCCGGCGCCTGAAGCATCTGGAGATCGAGAATGCCAAGCTCCTGCGGATGCTGGGACAGCGGGACGTGGACATCGAGGCCCTGAGGTTCCTCCTGCGAAAAAAATTCTGAGGCCCGCCGACCTCCGGAAGGCCGTGGCGTCCTTGCGGCGGGTCTTCCGGGTGAGCGAAAGGCGGGCTTGCCAGGTTGTGGACATGCCGAGGTGTACCTGTCGGTATCGAAGCCGCCGCAAGGAAGTTCCTGGGCTGCGGAAGCGGCTCCTGGAGTTGGCGGCAGAACGGAAACGGTTCGGATCTCCAAGGCTCTATCTGCTGCTGAGGCGGGAGGGATTCATGGTGAATCACAAGCGGGTGGAGCGTCTCTACAACGAGGAGGGACTCTGGGTGAGAAAGCGCACCCGGAAGCGCATGAAGGGAGCCCCGCGCCAGGCGCTGCAGCCGCCCGTGCGGCCCAATCAGCAATGGGCCATGGATTTCGTATCCGATGCCCTGGCCGAAGGCAGGGCCATCAGAACCCTGAATGTGGTGGACGTGTTCACCCGCGAGGGCTTGGCCATCGAGGTTGACTTCAGCCTGCCGAGCCTGAGAGTCGTGCGGGTGCTGGAGGACCTGATTCGCCGCCGGGGGATGCCGGAGGTAGTGGTGAGCGACAACGGGCCGGAGTTCACATCGAGAGCCTTCGACCAATGGCGACACGGGCGGGGAATCACGCATCACCTGATAAAGCCGGGCAGGCCGATGCAGAACGGCACCTGCGAAAGCTTCAACGGACGGTTCAGGGATGAATGCCTGAACGAAAATTGGTTCAGGGACCTTGCGGAGGCCCGGCAGGTGACCCGAGGATGGCTACGTGACTACAACCACCGTCGACCACACACATCGCTCGGGGGCCTTCCCCCGGCGGAGTTTGCGCGCCGATGGGCTGAGCTCCGGTCGCCTCCGGCTCCCTCCGCTCAGCCCAGCAACACCACCCCAATCAACCTGGATTCCACACAAAGACCGGGCTAATCATGGGGGGAACGTCACTTCAGACCGGACTCGGTGGCCAAACTCTACCTCAAGGCCGCCAAGCCGGACTTACAGACGCTTTTATACACAACCTACCATTGGCTGTCTACGGCGTAGGTCACAATTGCAAACAATCAACGATTCCCTGATGAAATCGCTCAACCATGTGATTGAGTGTGTATGTTTCAGATGCCATAAGACATTTAATTTTAAAGGCATTCTGGGTGTCTGGAGATTGAAGAAAGCCAAGAACTGCCCTTGCATAAAGAATGGAGTCCGTAGGGAGGGTGAACCCGGTTTCACCTTGGCGGAGGTAGGCGATTTCGGGGCTGTGGGGAGCATCCCTAGTAGTAAACATGGCAAGCCCAGCACAGAATCCATCCAAAACATGTAAACCAACCAGCCCTGGGTTCAAGATCACCGTTGCAAGGCGAAAAGCAGTTGCCTTTTCGCGCCCTCGCTGTGGGCCGAGCCAATGGGCCCAGGGGCGATTTTTAATTAACTTCTCGATGTGTTTGGCGTCGGGACCGTCCCCAATCAGGGCAAGCCGGAATTCGGGGAGCTCACGATGAATTTGATCGGCAGCCTCGATAAGAAATTCGAGCCGCTTTTCGGCATACATGGAGCCGCAGAACAAACCTAATGGCGAACCTTTCTGTAGCCCCAGTCGCG
This sequence comes from uncultured Holophagaceae bacterium, assembly GCA_963751095.1. Classification (GTDB taxonomy): domain Bacteria; phylum Acidobacteriota; class Holophagae; order Holophagales; family Holophagaceae; genus Geothrix. The sequence continues at coordinate 144,938 of CAVVTK010000011.1, forward strand.
CGCGAAGGCCATTAAGTTCGGACTCTTGAATGGATGAAAGGTCTTGCCTAAAGCCATCGTTGTCGATTGCATTGTTCAAAACCGTGATCCGAGCTGGTAGGAATCCAGAAGCCTCAACAATTTCCTGGCTCAAGTCCGTATATGCAAACCACCAATCTACTTGGTTAATGAGACTGGATTTCCAACGCTCACGAAATCCCACAAGATTTCGGCTTTGAAAATTGCGACCATGCCCCCAATACGCCAGTTTAGGCCCCCCCAAACGCCGTTTGAACAACAGGGGGTAGTTGGAAAGGATTCGATTTTCTTGCATCAATACAATGAGGTCGCAACTGCGGAGATTGCTCGGGAAGGGTTGCCAGATCAGGTCGACCTTGCCGAACGGCATATATCGATTGCGGACTTCATAAGCCCACTCAAGATGGCCGGTGTCCTTCCTGATGGCCTCACGGGCCGAAGGTTGGCCATGAACTAAGCAGAGATCAATCCCAGACTCTTGGCAACGGTCTCTCAACTGTCTAAAAAGGGGGATTCGGTAGTGCAAGAGACGGTGTTGGAGAATCGCAACTCGCTTATTACATTTCATTCGTCACCAACTCAAGGCAGTGATGGTTCAATGCGGGCATAGTCATACCCCATTTCAGACCACTGGAAACGACCCTCCCTCAAACTGTGCTCGTGCCGCTTTATTGATTCTTCATCCCGAAATCGGGCCCCCAGTACTCGTGCTGGCGACCCGCCCACAATGGAATATGGAGAGACATCCTTGGTGACAACCGCACCAGCAGCAACGACGGCACCCCTTCCCACACGAATTCCCGTCAGAAGGATGGCCCCGTAACCCACCCAGACATCATTCCCGATTACAACCGATCCAATTTCTTCCGGAGCAGAAAATCGGCGGCTCCCAATCCAAGGACTGAATCTGATCGGGAATCCGACCGCACGGAAATCATGGTCGTTTCGGCCGATAAAGGCGACTCGATTGGCTATTAGGCAAAAATCCCCAATTTCAGCATTGCATTCAATAGAAACCTCCTTGCCGAGATAAACATGGTTCCCAATAACCAAGCTGGACGGGGCCCATAGGCGGACACCACTCCCGAGATGAAGGTCTATCCCCGCTTGCAGAAACCGGGACTTGCCTAGAAGGCGATACCATGTGAGCACTCGGCGAATAACAGCAGTTAGCCACAATGGAAGGTCCAAAATTTGGGAATTAGGGCTTGATTTCGGTTGATTCATCTCTCGGCCCCTAGCCATTGAGCCCCCAGTTTCAGTAGGTACCGGGGATTGTGCTGAATATTGCGCCGCCAGAGCCTCCGGGGCTCCGAGAGCAGGCGAAAAAACCATTCTAGGCCGGCCCGCTGCATCCACCTAGGGGCCCTGGGCACGGTGTTGGCGTAAAAATCAAAAGCCGCCCCTACACCAAGGAGCACCGCAGGGAGGTGCTTTCGCTGTTGAGCCATCCATTGCTCCTGCTTGGGGCAACCCAGTCCCACAAAAAGGATGCGGGGCCCGCTGGCATGGATCGTTTCGCGTATGGCGGCTCGCTCGGCTTCATCCAAGGGGCGAAATGGAGGGCTAAAGGCGTAGGCAATTTGCAGGCCCGGGAATTGAATTGACAACCGTTCGGCCAGGGCCCCAAGTACTGTTGCAGTGGACCCGTAGAAACCCACAGGGAGGCCATTCTCAGCGGCCCTCCGGCAGAGTTCCAGGGTCAGGTCTGGTCCGCAAGTCCGGGTGGCCCCCCTCTCGCCCAAGAGCCGCAGCCCCCAAACAATTGGCATGCCGTCTGGTAAAACCAGGTCCGCCCCATTCACAACCTGGGCGAAAGCAGGATCATCGTGGGCCTCCATAACCATGTGGACATTGGCCTCGCAAACGGACCGATGTTCTCCAGCCAAGGCCCAAGCCATTACTTGGTCTGCAGCCTCTGAAATGGAAAGTGGTGTGAGGTCGAGGCTCACTACCCTTCGGCGTGGGGCATTGGGGGTGTTCGCTGGCATCAGGCCCTTACCTCGGCCTGGTGGCCCAGGAACCACTGGTAGGTGGTGCGGATGCCCTCCTCCAGGTCGATGCGGTGCCGCCACCCCAGGCTGTGAAGTTTTTCAACATCCAGGAGCTTGCGGGGGGTGCCATCGGGCTTGGTGAGGTCCTGTACGATTTCTCCTTGGTAACCCACAACTGCCTTCACCTGCTCGGCAAGGTCACGGATGGTGAGGTCCTCGCCGGTGCCGACATTCACGATGCCCGGCTCATCGTAGTGGTTCATGAGGTGAACGCAGGCACCGGCCAAGTCATCCACATGGAGAAATTCGCGACGAGGGGTGCCCGTTCCCCACAGGATCACTTCGCTGGCGCCGGCCTGTTTGGCCTCGTGGAATTTGCGGATTAATGCGGGGAGCACATGGGAGGTGTTCAGGTCGAAGTTGTCGCCGGGGCCGTAGAGGTTGGTGGGCATGAGGGAGATCGCGTTCAGACCGTACTGGGCTCGGTAGGCCTGGCAGAGCTTGATGCCGGCGATCTTGGCGATGGCGTACCATTCATTGGTGGGTTCCAGCTCGCCGGAGAGGAGGTATTCCTCCTTGATGGGCTGAAGGGCGTGTTTGGGGTAGATGCATGAGCTGCCCAGGAAGAGGAGTTTCTTGATGCTAGATAAGTGGCTGGCATCGATGATGTTGTTTTGGACCATAAGGTTGGAACGGAGAAAGTCCACCGGGTAGCTGGCGTTGGCCAGGATCCCCCCCACCTTGGCAGCAGCCATGAAGACGTACTCAGGCCGTTCCTGGAGAAACAGCTTTAACACGGCGTCCTGGTTTTCAAGGTCACATTCGCCATGGCTGCGAAGAATCAAGTTTTCGTACCCCTCCGACCGAAGGCGTCGGACGATGGCACTGCCAACCAAGCCCCGGTGGCCCGCCACAAGGATGCGTTGCTGCTTCTGCACGGTTGTCTGGCTCCAGCGAGCGGGCCTCGTGATTTCAGGACAAGTGTGTGGGAAGTTGTGAGGAGCGATGCGCCAACCTTGCTTTTTCACAAGGGAGCCCTGGGGGCGTCGGCCTATTGCCCATTGCGCGCTTAGATCGTTTATTTCTTATAGGCGTAATGATACGCATATCGATGGTAGCGAGCCCCCACCTTGATGGCTGTCACATCATTGAAGACACAACCGTTGACCCTCGTCCCAGCGCTGGCAAAGCGTTGAAGGGTGGCACCCAACTCATCAAGAGTGTGGCCACCGGCTTTAACCACGAGAAGGACAGTGCCCACCTGTTTCGCCAAGATGACAGGGTCCGTTACAGCCAACACAGGGGCCGCATCTATGAGGACCATGTCATAGGCCTTGGAGACTTGGTCCAAGAACTCGCCCAGACGACGCCCCATGAGCAGTTCTGCCGGGTTGGGGGGCAAGGTACCAGTGGTGATGAGGTCCAGGCCTGACAGCACCTGCCCATGGAGCACGGATTGCCAGTCGGACTGGCCCGAGAGCACTTCTGATAATCCCTTCCCTCGGTCAGGAAGACCATAGGACCGATGGAGGCGCCCTTTTCGAAGATCTCCGTCCACCAGCAACACGCGGCTTCCAGCCTTGGCCAACACGGCGGCGAAGTTGGCCGTTACGAAGGTTTTCCCGATGGAGGGGGTTGGGCCAGTCAGGAGGACCACATGGGATTTTGCGTCCATCATGGTGAAATGAAGGCTGGTCCGAAGGCTTCGAAGGCTCTCCACCGCCAGCTCTTCAGGGTCCGCTTCTGCAAGCAGGTGCATGCCAGGGACGCCATGTAGCTGGGCCTTATAAATAGCCCCCTGGGCATCGCTGTGGGGAACCGTGATCACCACAGGCAAGCCGAGCCTGCCTTCGATGAGACGGGGGTCTTGCACACCAGGATGGAGGGTGCTGCGCAGGAGGGTAAGCCCCACGCCCCCCAGGAAGCCCAGCAGCACCGAGAGGGCCAAGACCTTGGATTTCTTCGGTTTGATGGGTTTCAGGCTGGGGAGTGCATGGTCCACAATACGGGCGTTGCCGATCTCGCCGGCTTTGGCTACTTGCAGTTGCTGGGCGTTATTGAGCAAAGTGGTATAAAGATCCGTGTTGACCTGCACATCGCGCATGAGGCGTACCATTTCCTGCTGGGTGCGGGGCAGGTTTCGCACTCGTCCTTCGATCTGGCGGGACTCGGCCTCCAGTTTGGCGATCTGCTGGTCGAGGTTGGCCACCACATCAGAATCGCCCTTGTAAGTGCGCCTCACTTCCAGCCTTTTCTGTCTGAGCCCAAGGATCAGGCCCTCCAAATCCACACTCTGCTTGAGCACCAGCTTGGCCTCTTCAGGAAGGTCCACAGTACCGCTCTGTCTGCGGAACTGGTTCAGTTGGTTCTCGGCAGCCTCCAATCGGGCCTTCATCTGGGGCAACTGCTCCTGGAGGAAAGCCAGGGTCTTGGAGGCCTCCTCGGCCTTTCGTTCAATGTTCTGTTGGACATACTGGGCCAACAGGGTATTGAGGATCTCGGCGCCTCGGATGGGGCTGCGATCATCCAAGCTGAGTCCCAAAATATTTGTTTGTTTCCCCTTTTCTGACACGTAGAAGCGCTCGCGCAGGTCCTCAATGGCCTTGAGAAGGGGCAAACGAACGAGTCGGAACCGCTGACCCGGAGCCGCAACCATGTGGCGTATCTGAAGTGTCATTGGCTGACCACGCCAGCCAGCCTTCAGCTCTTCCCCTTCTTGGCCACTGGCCAAAAGCCCACCATCGGGGCCCTCCCAGCGAAAGCCCCCGTTCACCCCCGCAACAACCCTGAACGCCTCTCCGAGCAGCGCCTCGGGTACTTCGAACCGCTCGACGCGCATGCTCGGGGCATCGGCCCTCCCACGCACCAGGGCATCGCCCATCAGAGGGTTGAAGGCGGGTTGGGCCACGGTCTCCAGGTGCAAGGCTTCCACGGTGCGCCCAATTACCAGGTTGCTATTGAGGATCTCGATTTCGGCCTGCGCCACCGTAGGCTGGTCGAGCAAGGCCGATAGTGCCTCCATGCCCATCCCGGCTTTGCCACCTTTCTTGTCCTCCACCTGGAGTAACGCTACCACCTGATAGGTGGGAGTCTTGCGCCAGGCATAGAACGCACCCAGTAGCAGGGCCGTAAGGGTAGTTCCCAAAATCAGGAAGCGACCGTCATATAGGTTCCCGAGCAGTTCGCCGAGGGACAACTGATCCTCATCGTCAATGCCATGTGAGGAGGGAACTATCGGTTCGGTCATCTTATTCACGAGGTCCTCTTTCTAAGGCGAGGCAACCAGGCTTGGATGGCGTCCTGGATGTGCTCGCAAACCCCAAGGTGGGCGGCAGCGTCGCGGTGGATCGGATCGGTGATCTCTTTCCTCTCGGTCAGCCAGTGACCCAGGAGAAAGACACGGCCCCGTGCGGCAGGTACTATGGCCTCACAGGCTTCCTTCTGGGCCTGATCCATCACGAGAATGAGATCGGCCTCCTTGGCCTGGGCGGGGCGGAACTGGCGACCTCTGTGGGTTCCAAGGTTCACGCCCAAGCCCATACCCAGGCGTTGAACCTCCAGATGTGCGGGCTCGCCCACTAGGGCCCCAAGGCCGGCTGAATGAACCGAGATCGAAGCCCCCAGTGCCTGGCGCAGCAATGCCTCCGCCAGGGGGCTGCGGCAGTGATTGCCCTCGCACAGGACGAGGATGCGGCGGATGGCATGGGTCATCAGGCTACTTGCTGAGGTATTTGACTTCGGAGGCTGTGGCGGTAAGGGCCGAAACCGTGGGAACGATGAGGCTGACCACCCGGTTCCAGCGCACCAGTGGGCCGGCATCCACATAGACCACATCCCGAGGGCGGAGCGAAAAACGATCCGCCAGCACCATGGCCAACGGGTTGTACGCATCCAGGTGGAAGACTTCCACCTGGCTCTCGGCCTGCCCCTGGCGAAAGACATAAATAGAGCGAGCTTCGGCGGAGGTGGAGTTGATGCCACCGGCATCGGAAATAGCCTGGGCCAACGAGAGCTTGCCATTGTAGGTGGGCACCGAGCGGGGATTGCGCAGCTCGCCCAGAAGGTAGACAGGGGCCTCATCCCGGCTCTGGACTTGCACCGAGTCCCCGTCCTGCAGGAGAACCTGGCCGATGCGATTACCGCGAGCCATCAGGTCGAGGAAGTCGAGAGACCAGGTGCGATTGCCCCGGGAGACAGCCACATGGCTCTGGTCGGCGGTAGGGAGGAAGCCACCGGCCCGGTTTACAGCTTCAGCGAGGGTAAATGGGACATCGGTGATGGTGTAGACCGCCGGATTGCGGACCTCACCACCGACAAATACCTTTTGGGAGCGATAGGCGAGGACCTTCACATCCAGTTGAGGTTTTTCAAGCACCTTGTCCAACTTTGTGGTGAGCAAGGCGCGGGCCTCCACCACGGTGAGCCCCGACAGCTTGACACGGCCCACATAGGGGTAGAACAGACAGCCATCTTCATCCACCACCATGCCCGTAGCCGAATCGGAACGAAACTGGCCTAGGGGCAAGGTCAGTTCGGGATGATCCCAAACTGTCACCAACAGGACGTCCTGGGGGCCAATTCGATATGGTTCAACCTGAGGCACTACCAAAGCTTCAAGATCTTGCTTCACGCGTCTTGGCCCAAATGCCATCACGGTTGCTGGATTCAGCGGATGTAGGGTGACCTGCTGGCCGTTGATCTCGGCGCTCGTGGTTTGGCCATAGGCACGGGAATCAAACTTCATTCCTGGCGCTCGGCAAGCTCCAAGAAGCAGCAAGCAACTCATCACTGTAAAATATCGACAGCCCATTTTTTCACGCGCAACCTTAAGAGCTTTTGCCAAATGAGGTGTTGAGTTGCTCAAGGGTCCATCCTTCGTTTTCCCGGGAGTGCCCATTGGAACTCTCCTTTTGAATCATCGCATCAGGACGCGAAGATTCAAAATCAGTTTGTTCCCATAACGACTTGGGGCCGGATAAATCCGGCCCCAAGTTTGTCTGCTAAATACACGGTTTATTTATTATTGCACCTTGAATGCCAGAGAAGCACTCCAGGGACCCAGCCCTGCTGCGTTGCGGGCACGCACATAAACCACGTAACTTCGCCCAGAAACAAGAGGTGTTGACTGCAAAATGGACCCCACTCCAGTACCTGTGGGTGCGCCCACTTGTTGCGCAGTATAGAAAGAAGACAACACGCTCCCAGTTGCTTGGCTCCAAAGCGAAATCTGGTAGTCAATGGCTCCAGAAACCGCATTAAAGGTGTATGTTGGCGTGGCCGAAATTCCAGGGCCAGAAGGACTAATGAGGGAAGGAGCAGAAGGAACCGTCCCGGCACTGAAGGAAAGCCCATTGCTCCAGGCACTCGAACCCGCCGCGTTTCGTGCGTGGACAAACCAAACATATGGCCCGAACGCAAGCGGAGTTACTTGCGCGATGGTTCCAACACCAGTACCGGAGGGTGCACCCACCTGTGCAGCGGTGAACCACTGGCTCAACACACTCCCAGTAGCCTGGCTCCAGACAGACACTTGGTAGTCAACCGCTCCAGAAACGGCATTAAAGGTAAACGAAGGAGTGACAGAAATTCCTAAACCTGAAGGGCCTATCTGGGAAGGTACGTCAGGCACGGTTCCCACATTAAACGGAAGCGGGGTGTTCCAGGGGCTGACCCCTGCACTGTTACGAGCGCGAACGTACCAAACATATGGTCCAGCTGCGAGGGGCGTCGTTTGGGCGATGCTACCGATTCCCGTGCCAAGTGGAACACCAGCCTCGGCTGCTGTATACCAGCGGGTCACCATGCTTCCCGTAGCACTACTCCAAACGGAAAGGCTGTAGTCTGTCGCACCAAACACTGCATTGAATGTATATGTCGGCGTGGTGCCGATCCCGACGCCCGTCGGGCTGATACCAATTGGAGCGGCAGGAATCGGCGCAGTGAAAGTAAAGTTCACAGTCGCTGTAGCTTCAGGTGTAACAGCGGCCAGATTCGTGACCGCATCGACCTTGATGGCATGGCTGCCACCGGTTGCGGCGATGTAGGCCGGCACAGTGAACTTGTTGACCGTGCTGTAGGCCTGGAGGACGGTGCCATCTACGGAGAACTGGTAGTTGTAACCGGTGGAGCCGATACCGGTCGCCGTGAAGATGATGGTCTTGGTGGAGGCCTGGGGGCTGGGGAGGTTCGGCAGGAGCTGAACGCCGGTGGCGGGGCCGGGGGTGATGGTGTAGGCCAGGGTGTTGGTGACGACGGGGCTGGCCACGCTGGTGCGGGCATTGACGGTGACGGTGTAGGTGCCCACGGCCTGGGTGAGCGGGAAGCTGTAGGCGGCGATCGCGCTGTAGTTCTGCACGATGGCGCCATTGACCAGGAACTGGTATTCGAAGGCGGCGCCGGTGGGGGCGGAGACGCCGAGGGCGGTGAAGGTGACGAGGGTGCCCTTGACGGCGGTCGCCAGGGGCAGGGCATCCAGGGACACGCTGACGGGGGCGGCGACGGCGCCGGGCACCTTGGTGAGGGTGTTGCTGGCGGCCGAGTCGCCCTTCTGGTTGTAGGCGATCACGCGGTAGTCGTAGCTGGTGCCGGACACCACGGTGAGGTCGGTGAAGTTGGTCTGATCGGGAACCGTGGTGCCGATCTTGGTGAAGGCGAGCTCACCGGCGGGGCCGGGGTTCCGCTCGATGCGGAAGCCGGTCTCATCCACGGGGATCTGGATGCCATCCGCGGGGATGGGATTGGGGTTGACCTGCAGGTTCTTGGTCCAGGTCAGGTCCACGCGGGTGGTGCCGTTGACGGTGCCATCGAGGAGGGTGGGCGCGGCGGGAGCCACGTTGGCCACCTTCAGCACCAGGGGACGCATGAAGTCGTTCTCTTCGTGGCCGAGGATGTGGCAGTGCCACACGTATTCCCAGCCGTAGTCGTAGCCTGGGCCGCCGTTGTTGTTGGAGATGTTGATGGGGTTGCCCAGGTTGCCCTGGTTGACCTGGTTGACCGCGGTGTTGGTCAGGTCGGTGACCCTGACGAGACTGCCGGCGGGCTTGGTGGGATCGATCACACGGGTGCTGTTGCCCAGGGTGAAGGGCAGCAGTGGGGAGATGGGCCGGAAGGCGATGATGACGTCTTCCAGCGGCTTCATGCGGACGGTTTCCTTCCAGCCGATCTCGTTGGCCTCGGGGAAGCGGATGGCGCCATCCCAGCCCACGCGGTTGACGACCTGCACGTCAAAGAGGTGGAAGTGCACGGGGTGGGTGTCCACGCCGTTGTGGGTGATCTTCCAGAGCTGGGTCTGGCCGTCCGCGACCACTTCGGTGGCGGGTTCGGAGTAGCCCAGGGGGATGGTGGTCTGGTTGTTGAAGTTGGTGAAGGGCAGCTCGACGCCGAGGGTGGCGTTCATGCGGCCGTAGTCCAGCTCGAAGAGCTCCTGGATGGCCTTGGGCTTCAGGGGCATGACGACGGGCTGGCCGTTCTCAGTCTTGTTGTAGGGCAGCTTGTAGGCCTGGATGGTGGCGTAGGTATCGGCCGCATAGTTGGTGTTCATGGCCGAGTTGTAGAAGGTCTGGGGCACGATCGGGGGGTGCTGCGTGGCCGCGAAGGCGCCATTGGTGGTGCTGGTGGAGGCGAAGGCCGCCTCGAGGGCCGCGAAGTTGAAGGCCGTCGCGGGGGCGGAGTTGGCCACCTTGAACTGCATCAGGGTGCGGGTGTTGGGGCCGTAGCCGGCCAGGGGCGTGGGCGCGCCGCCGGTGGGGGTCTGGTCGGGCGCATCCGTGAAGTAGTCGTAGCGCACGTCGAAGGCCGGCACGGGGGCGAGCATGTCGTTGTAGAGGATCAGGGTCTGGCCGGCGAAGCCCGAGAAGTCGACGATGACGTCGGCGCGCTCGGCGGGGGCCAGGAAGAGCGGGTGGTTGGCCACGTCCAGCACAACGATGTCGCGCCGGTTGTAGTTGTAGGTGGTGGCCTGGGACTTCCAGCGCACGGGGGCGGGCAGGAAGCCGCTCTCATTGCCGATCTGGATGATGTCGGGGCCGATGGTGCGGAAATCCACCACGCCACCGGCGCGGCCATCGGTGGGCCACAGGGAGACACCGGCGCCGTCCACCAGGTTGTAGGGGGCCGCGGCCGCGATGGCCGCTTCCGCCGGGGAGGCGTCGATCATGCTCACTTCAGTGGGGAAGCCCGGCTTGGCGGTGTAGAAGGCGAAGCCGAAGGGGCGGTCGTTGGCCGCATTCAGCATGCGGAAGCGGTAGGCCTTGGGCTCCACGGTGATGGTGGGGTACGGCGTGCCGTTGACCACCGGGGTGTCCATGAACGCCTCAGGCGTCAGGGAGGGGTTAGGGGTGCCGGGATAGGTGGCATCGCCGGGGTTGGCGCCCGCAACGGGGGCATGGGCGGTGGGGATGCTGTTGGGGGCATCGGCCACGGGCACCGGGGGCCAGAACCACGGACCGTAGTCCCACCGGCCCATGGCATTGGCGCCGGAGGAATCGCTGGGGTTCTGGTTGGGCATGTAGACGTGGGGGTACCACAGGTCGCCGTAGCCGCCCCAGTTGGTGGTGTCCCAGGTGGGATCCTGCGCGGCCAGGTCGGAAGGCCCGGGGACGAAGGTCTTGTCCTGGAAGATGAGGGGGATGCCGTAGTTGTAGACGCCGCCGCCGTTGTTGGGCAGGAAGCCGTCGGTGATGAGCTTGGTCTCGACGGGATCGACGATCAGGTAGCCGGCCGCCTCGCCCATGTAGACGTTGAGGCGGGTGAGGCCGAAGGAGTGGTCGTGGTAGAACATGAACCGACCACTCTGCTGGTTGGTGTAGAAGTAGGTGCCGATGCCGTCGCCATCGGCCGGGACGAACTTGTTGTTGAGGGGATCGGGATCGCCGAGGTTCTTGACCATGTCGGGAACGTTGGCGAAGGCGGCGCCCTTCTTGTTGGGCGTGGGGTCACCGGCGGGGGTGATCCACTGGTGCGGGGTGCCGTCACTGATCCAGGGGTTGAGGCCGCCGTGCAGGTGGAGCTCGCCGCGGTTCTGGGTGAAGGATCCGGTGGGCGCCATGCCGGCGCCCATGAGGCTGGTGTCCACGGGGATGGGCAGGTTGCCGGCGGCACCCAGCCCAAGCTTGTTGTTGAACTTCACGCGGACGGGCCGGTCACGCTGGGCGATGATCACGGGGCCGAGGTAGTGGGGCTGGCTGTCGGCGCCGGCGTTCTTGTCCAGGTAGCCGCGCAGGCGGGTCGGAGGCAGGTCCGAGTGCAGCTGCTGGGTGTAGTCCACCAGGTCGATGTCGTAGTAGTCGGAGCCCGGGAACAGGGTGGTGTTCGGCAGCGCGACGGGGATGTAGTTCCCGAGGTTGTTCTTGTTCCCGAACGTGGTGGGATCCGAGGGAATCACCAGGCCCGGGAGGGTATCCACGAACTTGCGGATGAGGGGCGAGTTGGCGTAGTTCGGCACGACGCCGCCCATGTAGTCGGGGGTGCCCAGGGGGTTCAGGATCCCCGGAGGGGCGATCAGGCCGGGCTGGGCCTTGATGCTCGTGGGCGCCTTGCCCTTGCCGGCGGCGCGGGCGGCCTTGGCGGCCTCGCGGGCGGGGCGGGCATGCTCGGCGGCCGCCTGGCGGGCCAGGGCCAGGGTGCGGCGGCGGACCGCGCGCTCGATGATGGCGTTCTGGTCGCCACCAACGGTGGGCGCCGCGGTGCGGCGCTGGGGTTCCTGCCCGACGGGCTGTTCGGCGGCGGCGCCGAATCCCATGAACAGGGCTGCGGCGAAGGCCAGCAGGCGGTTGAACTTCTTGAGCATGGTTCACCTCGTAGTGGAACTGAAAGGAAAAGCGGCACTGATCGCGACGAATGGAATGAGATGGCCTTGGCCCGTCATGTCCTGGGGACCACGGGCCGGGTGCGACAATTTGTCCTAGAGGTTTCCAGGTTCTGCTTTGCGAGCGTTTTCGGGTATGGGGGGAACTACCCATCCCAACGGTAGGAACCATGTAAACCCATCGGCCTACTTCGATTTTTGAGACACGATCTCCACTGGGGCCATCTCAGGGCCCCGGGGACGGTTCTCCGGCCGGGCCGGGATCAGAAATAGAGTTCGGTGCTCGCGAGGAAACCCACCCCGGGGGAGCCGCCGGTGACGAGGACCTTCCCGCCCGGCAGCGCGGTGGCCGTGTGCAACTCGCGGGCGCTGGTCATGCTCCCGGTGGGCGTGAACGCGCCGTTGGCGGGATCGTACAGCTCGGCGGTGGAAAGGACGGTGGCAGGCGAGCCGAGGTTCAGGCCGCCACACACGAGCACCTTCCCGGTGGGCAGGAGCGCCGCCGCGTGGGAGTAGCGCCCTGTGACCAGGTTCCCGGCCAGGGCGAAGGTTCCGGTGGCCGGATCGTAGCGTTCGGCGGCGGTGGTGGTGGCGCCCCCCACGATGAGCACCTGGCCGCCGGGAAGCAGGGTGGCGCTGTGGAAGGACCGCGGGACATTCATGAGCCCCGTGAAGGCGAAGGCGCCTGGCGCGGGATCGTACAGCTCGGCGGAGGACAGGTTGCTGGCGGTCCTGCCCCCGGCGATGAGCACCAGGCCGTTCCCCAGGAGCGTCGCGGAGTGGCCGGCCCGGAGGGCCTTCGGGGCGTTGGTCGTGACGGTGAAGGTTTCCGTGGCGGGGTCATAGAGCTCGGCGGTGGCCTGGAAGGTGCCCGCGTTGCCGCCGCCCACCACCAGGACCTTGCCATTGGCCAGCAGGGTCGCCGTGTGGTCGGCCCGGGCATGCACGAGGCTGCCCGTGGCCGTCATGGTGCCAGCGACGGGATCGTAGAGCTCGGCGCTGGCCAGGGTGATGGCCGCGTTGGAGCCACCCACGATGAGCACCTTGCCGTTGGCCAGCAGGGTGGCCGTGTGCAGGCGCCGGGCCGCGAGCAGGCTCGCCGTGGGGCTGAAGGTCGCCGTGGCGGGGTCAAAGACTTCGACGCTGCTCAGCATGATGGCGCCGTTGTAGCCTCCCGCCACCAGGACCTTGCCAGTGCCCAGCAGGGTCGCCGTGTGGGAGATGCGCCCCGCAGCCATGCTCCCGGCCGCGGTGAAGGTGCCCGGGCCGGCGGCCGCGAGCACGGTGAGGGTGGCGGCGGCACTGGTGAGCTTGTCGCCGGTGGCATTGGAGATCTCGACGCTGAAGCTGCTGCCGTCGTCGGCCAGCACAGTGGCGGGCGTGGTGTGGGACGCGGCCGTGGCACTGGGAATGGCCACTCCGTCCTTCAACCACTGGTAGCTGAGGGCGCTGGTGCCGGTGGCCACGACTGTAAAGGTGGCCGTCTGGCCCACGCTGACGGACTGGGCCGCCGGCTGGGTGGTGATGGTGATGGGCGGTGGGGCGGCCGCCACGGTGAGGGTGGCGGTGCTGCTGGTGACGATGTTCCCGTTGCCATCGGAGACGTCGACGCTGTAGGTGCTGCCGTCGTCGGCGAGGAGCGCCGCGGGCGTGGTGTAAGAGGCCAGGGTGGCGCCCGGGATGGCCACGCCGCCCTTGGCCCACTGGTAGGTGAGGGTGCCGGTACCCGTGGCCACCACCGTGAAGGTGGCCGTCTGCCCCACCAGGATGGCCTGGCTGGCGGGCTGGGTCGTGATGAGGATGGCGGGCGGCTTGGCGTTCACCGTGATGCTGAGGCTGGCTGTGGCGCTGCCCGCGCTGTTGGTGCCCGTCACGGTGTAGACGGTGGCGGCGGAAACGGTCGTGGGCGTGCCCGTGATGGCGCCGGTCTTGGCGTCGAGCGCCAGGCCATCGGGCAGGGCCGGGCTGACCGAGTAGGCATCCGGAGCCCCGCCGCCGTGGGTGGGGCTGTTGGCGGGAATGGCGGTGCCCACGGTGTAGGTGGCCGGGTTGGTGGCGTAGGCGAGACTGGTCGGCGCCACCGCGACGTCCTTGCACCCCAGCGACAGCAGGCCCAGGCCGACAAGCAGCGTCCACAACCCACGGCCGATCACTCGCATGCACACCTCAATCCAGTCCTCGTTTGTTCAAGGGAAGCATAGAGCATACGAGGTTTCAGGTAGGCCGCAGATTCGGCAGGTCAGTGAGTGGCGTGCACCTTGAACTGAACACCCAGAGCATGCATGAGCTTGAAGACCGTTTCGTACCTGGGCTTGGCGCCCGGCGCGAGGGTTTTATAAAGGCTCTCGCGAGAAACCCCGGCGTCTTTGGCCAGCTGCGTCATGCCTCGCGCCCGGGCAACAGCTGCCACGGCCTGCAGGAAGTGATCCGGATCAGGGTCTTCCATGGCCACTGAAAGGTACTCAGCGATCATTTCCTCACTATCGAGGTAGTCGGTGACGTCGAAACGGCTGAAGGTGGTCATGGGTTATTCCTGGGGAAGCGTTCTGAGCATGGATTTGGCGCGGGCGATGTCCTTGGTCTGGGTGCTCTTGTCGCCACCGATCAGGAGCAGATAGATCAGCTCACCGCGCCTGGCGAAATAGATCCGGTAGCCTGGCCCATGATGAATTCGCATTTCTGAAATCCCGTCCCCCACAGGACTGCAATCACCGAAGTTGCCACCTTCGGCGCGAACCAGCCGGTCCACGATGCGCGCCCTGCCACCCAAATCCTTGAGCCCAGCCAACCAGGAGGCGAACTCGCGGGATTGGACGAGCGTGTTCATGGCTCTAGTGTATCCATTTGGATACGTTCGTCAAGGGTGCCTTACCCTTTGCCCGGTTCTGCCTCTTAGGCGTATAGGGCCGTGACCAACCACTCCTCAGTGGATCACCCAATCGCTCTTGCGCACCAGCTGGGGCGCGGGGCCGGGGCCCAGCTCCATGATGAAGCAGCCCTTGGCGGCGTAACGCTGGCCGGGGCCGAAGCTCAGCCGCAAGTAGTCGGGCAGGAGGTAGTCGCGCAGCATGCCGATGCGATCGAGCAGGTTGTCCCGGTAGAGGTTGCGGTCCATGTCCACGAGGGCGGCGGTGAAGATCTGCAGCAGGGTGTAGGTGCGCGTGGAGATCCTGGTCTCGGGCTTGTGCGTGGCCAGCCCCTTGAGGAGCGCGTTGGCATGGCGCGAGACGTTGGGCTCGTCCTTCGGGTCCCGGTAGGGGTAGGTGAAGCGCGTGAAGGGCCGGGCCTTTTCGGCCAGGCCGTAGACCTTCGCGCCCAGGAGGCGGGCCGAGAGGATGACGCTCCCCGGATGAGCCGCCTGGCCGGCCAGCGCCTCCAGGACCTCGATGGCCCCTGCGTCGCTCCAGAGCAGGACGGTGCCGGGCTTCTCCCGGGCCAGCAGGGCCAGGAGGGACTCGGGGCTGGCTTCACCCTTCTTCAGGAGGACGTCCTTCGGGGCCCCCTGCCCCAGCTCTTGCCAGGCCTCCCGGAATCCAGCCGCCAGGGCCTGCCCCTCGGGGTTGTCCAGGATGATCTGGAGCACGCCGCCCACCGGGGCCTGCTCATCCAGCCCGTGGAGGTAGCGGGCCGCGGCCTGGCCCTCCTGGAAATACCCCTTGGAGAAGTACTGGGTGTACCAGTCGGTGTCTGAGATCACGGGCAGGTCGGTGATGGGGAAGAGGCAGGGCAGCTTGTGGCTTTCGCAGAAGGCGTGGATGGGCTGCCACTCGCCATAGGTGAGCCCACCCAGCAGGGCGAACACCGGCTCCTTGGCCAGGTAGGCCTCCAGCTGGCGACCCCAGGTCTCGGGGGCCCCCTTCAGCCGCCACACGGCCAGGGAGAGGGAGCGGAAGGAACCGCTCATCTCCTTGCCTCCGATGCTTCCGTACATCCGCGTGTCCATGCCGTTGGCATAGGCGTTGTGCCGGGTGATGTAGTTGTTCATGGGCACGAGCATGGCCTGCTGATCGACCTCGCTGACCTCGTCGGTGATGATGGTGGCAAGGCGGATGCTGGTGTGGTCGGCGCCCGGCGACAGACTGGCCGACAGGGACCAGAGGTAGTGGACGAGGATGGCCATGTCCGAGTCGTCCAGGTCGTACCGGGGCATGGCCATGTTCAGGGCCCGGCCGCTGGGATCGACGCCGTTGCGGAGGACGTGGGCCAGGGTCTCGCTGGTGTAGGGCGACCGGGCAGGCGGATTCTGCACCCGGAGGCTCTTGCGCTCCTCGGGCAGCAGGTTCGGGAACTTCCAGTAGCGCGTCTGGCGCAGCTTGAAGCCGTTGGTGGGCAGGGTGACGACGCCACCCTCGTAGGAACCGAGGCCGCTGCGCACGTGGCAGCTCAGGCAGGAGAACGAGGTGCCGGGCACGGAGACATCGCCGCTCACCACCGCCTGCATGGGCTCTCCGCTGGGCAGGATGCCCTCGCGGTACATGCGCTCGCCCAGGGCGAGGGCCTTGGCGGCCGGGAGTCCGGCCACGGTTGCGGCTTTGGCATTGGGCTTGGGCTTCTTGTCCGGCGGGGCCGCCAGGGCCGGGCTCAGCAGGAGGCTGGCTCCCGCCAGCACCAGCAGGCGTCTCAGGGGCATGCGCCAACGCGCCCGGGCGATCACAGGATCCCCACTTTCCGGCATTCCTCGAGGAACTCGGTGGAGCTCATGAGGCCGAAGATGCGCACCCACTTCCCGGTCTTGGGATCGCGGATGAGGGTCAGGGGATAGTGGAGCATCTTGTTGGGGATGTAGGCGTTGAAGGCGTTCATCACCTTGTCGATGTCCTCCCGCTTGCCGGTGAAGAAGTCCCAGCCCGGCTTGGCCCGGTAGCGTTTGAGGTAGTCGCGCATCACCTTCGGGGAGTCGTTTTCCGGATCGATGGAGATGGAGATGAGGCGGGCCTTGGCGGCCTGGTTGGGCAGCTTGAGCTGCAGGTTGGCGTAGCCGGCCGACAGGACGGGACAGATGGTGGTGCAGGTCCCGAAGATGAAGTCGACGATGACCGGTTGCTCCGTCTCCAGCAGGGCCTTCAGCTTCACCTTGGCGCCATCCTGGTTCACCAGGGTGACGTCGGGCACGGTGTAGGCCTCGATGGTCCGCTTGATGGGCGGGGGCGCCTGGGCGGCGAGCCCGGGCCCCCAGGCCAGCAGCCCGCAGATCATCAAGGTGGTCGCCCAGGTGCCTCGTCGCATGCCTCGATCTCCCTGCACCCCGGGGGTTCGGGCCATGCGCATCCGCAGAGGCCAGGGCCGGGGTCTGGCCTAGATCACACCATGAATCCAGGGGCGGCGTGGATGGGGGTTTCTACCCAAAAGTCCTCAATGCCAGGAGCCGCCTCGGAGCAGACCATCCTGCCAGGCCAGTAGAAGGACATCAGGTGGGGGCTTGCCAGAAGCGACTCAGCGCGGGGAGCACCCCCGGGTCGACCATGGGGTGTTTTTGGGTCTGCCAGCACTGCTTCTGGATAGAGGGGCGATCGCCATTTAGCTTTAATTTCTTCCCGATAGGGAATTTATCAAAAGAATGCTCCCAAATTCAAAGAATTCTTCCTGAACGATCATTTTTCAGGGTTCTCTTTTTCAAAATGCCTAAAATATTACCAAGGAGGAAGTTTTCGTGCGTGGTTTGACTTCAGTCGACATCGGAAAGGAGATCCGCAAGGCTCGGAAGGCCCAGGGCCTGCGCCAGGAAGACCTTGCGGGCCTTTCTGGCGTTGGCACTCGCTTCGTCATCGAGGTCGAGCGGGGCAAAGAGACCTCACAAATGGGCAGAGTCCTCCGCCTCCTGGCGGTACTTGGATGCGATATCTCCCTGCGGTTTCCAGGTGAGACCCATGGTGAGCGTCGATGAACGCCCTGAACGTCTTTCTGGACGATCAGCATGTCGGTGTGCTCGAACAGGGCGGCGATGGCGAGCCGGTTTTCACGTATCTGCCTGGAGCCCGGCCGATCTCGATCTCCCTGCCGCTGCGAGAGGAACCCTACAGGGAGCGGGAGTGCGCCTTTTTCGAGGGGGTCCTTCCCGAGGAGGGCCAGCGCCAGGCCCTGGAGCGGGCCACCCATGTCTCGCAGTCGAATGTGCACGGCCTGCTCGACCTGCTTGGGGGCGAGGTCGCAGGCGCCGTGCGTCTGCTGCCGGTGGGCGAGGCTCCGGGGAGATCCACTCCTGCGGTGATCCCGGCCCCCCTTTCGGAGGGAGCGCTGGACGATCTCCTCCAGCGGCTCCCCATCCGCCCGATGCTGGTCGGGGAAGGTGAGCTGAGGCTATCCCTGGCGGGCGCCCAGACCAAACTCCCGGTGTGTGTCACGGAGGAAGGGGCGGTGCGCCTCCCGGCCCCGGGCGAGCCCACCACTCACATCGTGAAACCTGCCATCCCACGCTACCCGGGAACCACGGAAAACGAGGCTTTCGTGATGCGTCTGGCTTCCGAAATGGGCCTTCCGGCTGCCCGGGTGGAGGCCCGGGGAGGTACACACCTCGCAAGGATTCCGAACCTATCTGCTGGTGGAGAGGTACGACCGCGAGCGCCGAGACGGGAGGGTGGTCCGCCTCCACCAGGAGGACTTCTGTCAAGCACTGGGCCTCAGCTCGGCCTACAAGTACGAGCACAACCTGGGTCCCGGCCTGGCCCGGTGCCGGAACCTGATTCTCGACCACAGCGAGAAGCCGGGCGCCGACGCACGCGACTTCCTGGACGCTGTCATGTTCAATCTCATTGTCGGCAATGGCGATGCGCATGCGAAGAACTTCTCCTTCCTCTACACCCAGAAAGGGATCCGCCTCGCCCCCCTGTACGACCTGCTCTCCACGGTCTTCTACCCTGAGCTGTCCCTGGGAATGGCCATGTCCATCGATGGGCAATTCCGCTTCGCGGCAGTGACTCGGCAGAACCTGGAATCCGGCGCCAAGGCCATGGGACTCGGGAGATCCTTCCTCACCAGGCGCCTGGATCGGCTCCGGGACAAGCTCCCCGGCGCCGCCGACAGGGCTGCGGCTGGGCTCCTCGGGCAGGGCCTCGACGATGCCATGCTGGAGCGGCTGGTGCGCCTGGTCTGCGAGAGGGCGGATCGCTACAGGGCGTAAAGCGGGCGTCGCAGCCTTCCAGCCCACGATCGTCGCTCTGGCAGATCCTGACCGCAAGCCGTCGCTACACATGCCCAAAATTCTCGAGAAGCAGCACCTTGCAAACGTATTCGTCGCCGAACCTCTTCGGAAACAGGAATTTGTTGAGGATGACACTAGCGCCTCCCCTCACAGAAGAAACCCGGACAATATTCGTGCTGAGTGGACGTAATTAACGCTTGCACGGTGGTCGTGTAGTCGTAACCTTGACGAGGGGGACCACAACGTTGATTGCTTCATTTGGCGATAAGGCAACAGAGGCCCTCTTCAATGGAGGAGCAAGAAAGGCGTTCAAAAACGTACCCCCCGACATCCAGGCTGTGGCTCGCCGGAAGCTGGATATGTTGAATGCGGCAGTTGCCATCGAGGACCTACGATCACCCCCGGGAAACAAGCTCGAGGCACTCCAGGGAGATCTCGCCGGATTCCACAGCATTCGAATCAATGACCAATGGCGGATTGTCTTCCGTTGGGCCAATTCAGAAGCCTTCAACGTTCGTATCACGGATTACCACTGAGATATATAGAGGTGCCCAATGATTCCAACCCATCGATCCCCAACACACCCTGGCGAAATCCTTCTCGAGGAATTCTTGGTTCCCTTGGGCGTATCCCAGGTTCTCCTTGCCTCCCACATTGGCGTGCCTGTCCAGCGCGTCAACGAACTGGTCCGCGGTAAGCGCGGGGTCACCCCTGAAACAGCATGGCTGCTCAGCAAGGCGTTGGGCACTTCGCCAGAGTTCTGGCTGAACCTGCAAGCGTCCTTCGACCTATATCGGAACCGACCGAACCGGCCCATTCGGCCCATGCGTGCCGCCTCCTGAACCATCACCCCTCTGAAGCATGGATTTCCCGGGGCAAGAATAAGGGCGGGTTTCCCCGCCCTTATTTCTCGTGAATCACAGATACGGTTACAGGTCTTCGCCGTCGATCTCGGTCATGCCCTGGAGTTCTTCGACGTGCTGCGCCA
>CAVVTK010000012.1:0-269116 GCA_963751095.1 uncultured Holophagaceae bacterium
CCAGGTTCACCAGGGAGGCCTCCCCGCTCGCGCCGACGATGCCGTCGGTGGCGGGGATGCCGAAGCCCGCCAGGGCCAGATCCGCGGCCCGGAAGGCAGCCTCCACACCCGTCATGGCCTTCATGGCGCAGCCGATCTTGGCGCCATCGCAGATGAGCCCCGCCAGGTTGCCCACCATGTTGTGGATGGCCAGATCCACCTGGGCCGCGCTGCCGCCGCCCAGGTGGACCAGCCCCGCCGCGATGCCGATGCCCGCGGCGTTGGAGGCGCCGCAGATGGCCGACAGCGTGCCCAGCCGGTGGGTGGTGGCCGTGGTGAGCAGGCAGGCCAGGGCCAGGCTTTCTTCCATGCGCGCCTCCGGGTAGCCGGCCTGCTGGCCCCACAGCGCCACAGCCACGGCGACCGTGATGCCCTTGTTCCCCGAGCCCGCCAGGGACATGACCGTGAGGGGTTCGCCGGACATGCGCCCCAGCACGCCGGCACTCACCAGCCGGGGAATGCGCAGCCAGGGATCTGCGTCGGCTCCTGGCACGAAGCCCGCCGGCAGGTGGCCCACGCAGTGCTCAGCCATGGCCAGGTTCAGGGCCACGCCCTCCCTCAGTCGGGCCCGATCGGCCTCCGAGAGGGTGCCCGTCAAGGCCACCAGGTCCGCCAACGGGAGGCTCCCCACCTGCTCCCGGATGCGGTTCGTTCCCGGTGATCCGGCCTCGACTACCGGCAGGGCCGTGGGCACACCATCGACCTCCAGCCGCACGAGGCGGGTGTGCTCCCGTTCCAGCACCGCCCGGCCCACACCCCCTTCGCAGGCCACGGTGCAGTCGATGTAGAGCTCCGTGCGCGTGGCGTCCACCTCCACATGGACGGCCCCCCGGTCCAGCAGGCGGGCGGCGCGGGCCAGAGCATCCGGCGTGAGGGTCTGGAAGATCTGCAGACCCAGGGAGGGGTCCGTGAGGACGGCCCCCAGGGCCAGGGCCCAGAGCACGCCCGTCTTCTGCCCGCTGTTCGGAATGCCCACCGCGTGGCAGTTCTTGTAGGTACGGGCATCGAGCACGAGCCGCGCCATGCGGGGCTCACCCGGCGCCTGCCCTGCGGCCAGGCAGGCCGCATAGGCCACCGCGGCGGGCTCCGTGCAGCCCAGGGCGGGTCTCCATTCAGCCGCCAAGTAGTCGGTCAGGTTCATGGTCGTCCTCGCCCTCCATTCTGTCTGGAATCGATCCCGCCAGCCGTCACACCCTCTGCGTTACCCTGGCCCCATGAGCCCTCTCCTCGGACACCCCATCCCCGCCTTCTCCCTGCAGGACGATCAGGGCGCCACGGTCACGGCCAAGGATCTCCAAGGCCGCTGGACCGTGCTCTACGCCTACCCCAAGGACAGCACCCCCGGCTGCACCACCGAGGCCTGCGATTTCCGGGACAACCTCGCCCGGGTGCAGTCACTCGGCGCGCAGGTCTACGGCATCAGCCGCGACAGCCTGAAGAGCCACCAGAACTTCATCACCAAGCAGAGCCTCCCGTTCCGCCTGCTCTCAGACCCCGACCTGGCGCTGCTGAAGCCCCTGGGCGCCTTCGGCAAGAAGATGATGTACGGCAAAGAGGTCGAGGGCATCATCCGCAGCACCTTCCTCATCGATCCCAAGGGCGTCATCCGCCATGCCTGGCCCAAGGTCAGCGTCAAAGGCCACGTCGCCGAAGTCATGGAGACGCTGACGAAACTGCAAAAAAGCTGAGACAGGATTAACAGGATTAAGTGCTTGATTAACAGGATTAAAACCAACTGCAATTGGATCTTTAATCCTGTTAATCCTTCTTTTCAATCCTGTTAATCCTGTCCCCGTTTTTTCCAGGGTCGGCGCTACCCCGCCATGATGCTGAAGCCGCCGTCGACGTAGAGCACCTGCCCGGTGATGCCGCGGCCCATGTCGCTCACCAGGAACACCCCGGCATCGCCCACTTCCAGCTGGTCGGTATCCCGCTGCAGGGGGGTGTGGGAGCGGTGCTGCTTGAGCTTGGAGCCGATGCCCGGAATGGCCGAGGCGGCGAGCGTCTTGATGGGGCCCGCGGAAATGGCGTTCACGCGGATGCCCTGGGGGCCCAGGTCGGCGGCCAGGTAGCGCACGCTGGCTTCCAGGGCGGCCTTGGCCACGCCCATGACGTTGTAGCCGGGCACGACGCGCTCGGAGCCCAGGTAGCTGAGCGTCACGATGGAGCCGCCTTCGGGCATGAGGGGCGTGGCGGCATTCGCAACGGCCGCCAGGGAGTAGGCGCTGATGTCGTGGGCCACGCGGAAGTCCTCGCGGCTGGTCTCGACGAAGCGGTTCTCCAGGGCCTGGCGCGGGGCGTAGGCCACCGCATGCACCACGAAGTCGAGTCGGCCCCACTTTTTGCGGATCTCGTCGAAGGCCATGACGATCTGGCTGTCGCTGCCCACGTCCATCATGGTCAGCAGGGGGTTCTTCAGGTCCGCGGCCAGCTCACGGACGTTCTCGCCCAGGCGCTCGTTCTGGTAGGTCAGGCAGAGCTGGGCACCGGCTTCGGACACCTTCTGGGCGATGCCCCAGGCAATGGACCGCTTGTTGGCCACCCCGATGATCAGGCCGCGCTTCCCTTCCAGCAGTCCACCCTTGGTCGCCATGCGATCTCCTCCAGAGTCATGTCGGAACAGTCACTTAGGATACACCAACCCCAAATGATTCCGCCAGATCCGCCGCCAGGGGACGCCCCATTCCCAATCCTCTTCTCTGGGCCTGTCCTCCCTGTTCCCCCTGTCCTGCCATCATGCCTGGGGGTCCCGTGATCCGCACCGCACCTGTCGTTCTCCTTTCCATGCTCCAGGCCCAGGCTCCAGCCTTCCGTGCCGACCTGGAGGCGGGCCGCTACCTCAAGGTGCTGGCCGAAGCCGAGCAGGCCCTTCGCGAGCATCCCAACGAGGCCCTCGCCTGGGCCGCCAAGTCCCAGGCCCTCTCCAGCCTCCTGCGCTTCCCAGAGGCGCTCACGGCGGCGGAACGCGCGGTGTCCTTGAAGCCCGATCTGGCGGATGCCCTCCTGGCCCGGGGCCTGGCGCGGGCCGGCGAGGCCATCAGGCAGCGTGACTTCGGCGCCCTCCGGAGCGCCCTCGGCGCCATGGATGACCTGCGCGCCGCCACGGTGGCCGACCCCACCCTGGCCCCAGCCTGGACCAGCCTGGGCATGGCCTACGAGATGCTGCCCGGGCTGCTCGGCGGATCCACCCGCAAGGCCCTGCAGTGCGCCGAGCGCCTGCGTGCCCTCGCCCCTGCCCGGGGTGACCTGCTGCAGGCCCTCATCCACATGGAGGAAGGCAAGTGGCGCGATGCCGAGACCTGGTTCGCCCGCGCCCTCGCCAAGGCCCCACAGGATCCCGAAGTGGTGGGCCAGTGGCTGGACGCCCTCGACCGCAAACCCGCCAAGCAGGCTCTGGGCGAGGCCGGGAAGAATGTCCGCCTCCTGGCCGAGGCCCCGCGCCTGCTGCCGGGTGTGCGCACCCGCGCCCGCGGCGTGATCGCGGTCAGCGACGCCTACCTCCACGCCGGCCAGCCCGAGACCGCCTGGAAGGTCGTGCATGACCACCTCGGCCTGGTGGACGCCCCCAGCCTGCTCCGCCTGCAGCTCGGCAAGGTCGCCGCCATCAGCGGCCTGCACCGGCCCGAAGGCCTGCTGGCCCTGGACCAGGCCCTGCGCGAACCCCTCGAAGGTGGCTCCGGCGGCTACCCCAGCGCCTGGTGGCGGAAAGGGCAGATCCTCCTGGGACTGGGTCGGAAGGACGAAGCCCGGCGGGCAGCCCAGGAGGCCCTCAAGTTGGATCCGAGGCATCGGGGGGCGCGGGAGTTGTTGGAATTACTGGGTAGGTAGGGGAATAACTAAGGGGCACCATGGGGAACCAGGACAGGGCATTGACTAGGTTCCCCAAGGCGGTGGGGAGATGCGGTGCAGAGCTGGGGCTCCTCAGATCGGGGGACACCGGTTACAGAACAGCCTGAGACCATGGACGCAACAGAGCCATGGGACTGCCCTTCTGCGTCAGTACATCGTCCTTTGGCGGGGCTGCTCGGGTTTCCTGATTGCCGAGGTCGCTACCGACCTCTTGAAACATATGGTTTTCTTTCAGATCTGGCGTGTTGGCACAAGGATTGATATCTTGTCTCGCGGCCATCGCCCACTAGGAGACTACCCATGAAGAACCAGAAGGGCTTCACCCTCATCGAACTGCTGCTGGTGCTTGCCATCATCGGCATCATCGCCGCCATCGCCGTGCCCGCCCTGCTGGGCCAGCGTGAGCGCGCCAAGATCAAGGCTGTGCAGGCCATGGTGGCCAGTGTCGCTGGTGAGTGCTCCCGTCTTGGCGACACCCTGAAGGACAATGGCACCTCCACCGCCGCCACCGTGGCCGCCGATACCGTTGCCGCTGTCATCGCGCTCCCCAATTACACCGCGCCCAATGCCAAGAACCCTTATGGTGGAGCTGGCGCCCCCTACACCACTGGTGCCGCAGCTTGCCGGAACCCCTGGTCAGGTTGGCCTCTTGGCTGGAACAGTTACCGAAGCAGGCAGGACCTATCCTTCCGTAACCATCAACGCCTGGTACATCGAGAGCGGCACCCCCGTCCAGACCACTAAAACTGTGGCCCTCGACTAACGGATCGTTTGATCACTCAAACCCCCGGGTTCGTCCCGGGGGTTTTTGTTTATGGACTCGCCCGGCGTCATCGGCATGAGCATTGCTGATTAATTAGTCTCGCCCAGTGCGACCCAAAATCCTGGAGGCCACACCATGAAGCGTCAATCCGGTTTCACCCTCATCGAGCTGCTGCTCGTGCTCGCCATCATCGGCATCATCTCCGCCATCGCCATCCCGGCCCTCCTCGGCCAGCGGGACCGCGCGAAGCAGAAGGCGACCGAAGCCACCGCCCAGGCCGTGGCCTCCGAGATCGCCTCCTCCGCCAAGCTCATGAACACCCCCACCCCAGCCGCCGTCATCGCCTATGTCACGGCCCTGCCGAACTTCACCTTCCCCAACTGCAAAAATGCCTACTCGAACACCGCCACGGCCCTGGTGGCGGGCAATGCGGTCGCCGACGGCGATGTCGGCATGCTGGCCGCCACCCAGAACGACATCAATGGCGACCCGCACAACGTGATCATCGTGACCTACAAGCACCTCAAGTCCGGCGCTACGGGCAATGGCGCGGTCACCCAGCTGGCTCAGGTGCCCGTCGAATAGCCATCCCCACCTGCAGAATCAGAAGCCCCCGCCTTGGCGGGGGCTTCTGCGTACGATCGCGGATGCGTTGCCCAGGAGAGCCCGACAGCAGGCGCACCTGGCCCCACGCCGAGCTAGCCGCGAAGCCCCTTCCGGCGACCCCGGGAATCAGCCGGGCGACCCGAAAGCGCTCATCACGGCTGGTCGCCGGAGGTGGTGCATGGACGCCATGCCCTCGGTGGCTGCAACCCCTGGGCGCCAATGACGCGCTCCGCCCTGCAGGCGACGCATTCAGGCAGGGCCATGCCCGGGAGTCAGGTCCTAGGCACTTCAGATCACCGATCCATCAGGGGTAGAGCTGCTGGCCCGTCTGGTTGGTCTGGAAGATCTTGGCGTTGCCCTTCCCCGGGCGATTGTCGTTGATGGTCAGGTCGTAGGCCAGGCCTGTGCCGTCCACCGTCAGGGTGTAGGTCATGATGCTGGAGCCCTTGGGGCCGAAGAGGGGGGCCAGATTAGTGCCACTGACGGTACCGTCGGGATTCCAGACTGTGACGGCCCCGGCGGGTCCGTAGAGGCCCGTGTCCGCCTTCCGCGTCTCCAGCATCATCTGCAGGGACTTGGTGTTCTGCTGGGCGTCTCCCACCAGCTCGGCACTCTTCTTCTGGCCAAGGTAAGAGGGGATGGCGATGGCACCCAGAATGCCGATGATCACGACCACCAGCAGGATCTCGATGAAGCTGAAGCCTTGCGTCGTTCGTCGCATGGTGTCCTCCCGAACCCCGAAGGGATGCAATTCACCCGCCAATCAGGCCTCAGCTCTTGTCGAAGGCGGCCGCGAGGCCGAAGATCGGCATGTACATGGCCACCACGATGAAGCCCACGATGCCGCCCAGCAGGGCGATCATGATGGGCTCCATGAGGCTGGTGAGCGAGGCCACGGCATTGTCCACCTCGTCCTCGTAGAAGTCGGCCACCTTGGCCAGCATGGCGTCCAGGGCGCCGGTGGCCTCGCCCACCCCCACCATCTGCACCACCATGGGGGGGAAGACCTTGGTCTCCGCCAGGGGCGTGGAGATGTTCCTCCCCTGCTCCACGGCATCCTTGGATTTCAGGATGGCGTTCTGGATGACCATGTTCCCCGCGGTCTTGGCCGTGATGTCCATGCCCTCCAGGATGGGCACGCCGGAGCTGATGAGGGTGCCGAGGGTCCGGCAGAACCGGGCCACGGCCACCTTGCGCAGAACTTCACCCAGGACTGGGAGGTGCAGCATCAAGGTATCCATCTGCAAATGCCCCAAGGGCGTCTTGTAGAATTGTTTGAGCCCAACGACGATGAAGACAATGGCGCCGAGTAGCAGCCACCAGTAGTTGATGATGGCGTCGGAGATGGCAATGCAGACCTGGGTGGGGTAGGGCAGCTTGCTCCCCAGGCCCGAATACATGGCCGAAAACACAGGAATGACCTTCACCATGATCACGATCACCACAATGACCGCGATGCTGATGACCGCGACGGGGTAGGTCATGGCGCTCTTGACCTTGGCCGTCAGCTTCACGGACTTCTCGATGTAGCCCGACAGGCGCTGGAGAATGATGTCCAGGATGCCGCCGCTCTCGCCGGCGCCCACCATGTTCACGAAGAGGTCGTTGAAGGCTTTGGGGTGTTTGGAGAGGGCCGCCTGGAGGGTGGAGCCCTTCTCCACGTCGTCCCGCACGGACTCGATGATGCGCTGGAAGCCCTTGTGGTCCTGCTGGGCGCCCAGGATCTCGAGGCACTGCACCAGGGGCAGGCCCGCGTCGATCATCACGCTGAACTGCCGAGTGAAGATGGCCAGGGCCTTGGGCGGAACCTTGCCGAAGGACTTGCCCCCCTCGGCGGCCATGACCCTGATGTTCATGACTTCGATGCCGTTGCGCTTCAGGGTGGTGGCGGCGGAATCACGGGAGTCGGAGACCAGGACGCCTTCCTGGACTTCTCCCATTCGGTTCTTGCCTTTCCAAGCATAAGCGGGCATGCGGACCTCGGCGAGCGGCTGGGAACGGTGGTGCCTTCAGGATAGGCAGGAAAGGAACATCAGGGAAGCTTCATTGCCCGAATCGCAGGTGTCCCTGGATCCATGCTTCCAGTTCACCCAGCAGCCGCAGGGCCCCCGCCCGATCCAGCGGTGCCTCTTCGTACTGATCCAGGCTCTCGTAGCGGTACTCCACCGCGAAGGGCGTCAGTTCCTGCAGGGCCTCCAGCGCTCCGATCACTGGATGCCCATGGGTGATGAGCAGGTCCATCAACTCAAGGAGATCGTGGGTGCGGCGGTAGGGGATGGCGTGGAACGTCAGGAGCGCCTTCAGCCGCTTCTCCACGGCCTGCTGGATGTGGAACCCCACCACCGCATCCCCGATCCGGGGGTCGGCGGCCAGCTGGTGGGCCGCCAGCTCATCCTGGCTGGCCTTTGCCAGCAGGATGCGGACCGCCTCAACCCGCGCGTTCATAGACCACTTGCCCGAACTGCGCGGCTTCGTAGAGCGCAGTTCCTGGATGATTTTTCCAGGTCTCGAATTGCTCGGCATCCGCGACCATCACATCCACGGGAATTCCAAGGGGACGAAGGCTGGCCCGAAGGCGCACCATCTCGGCACGCCGGGAGGTCAGGCCGGATTCAATCACCAGGAAGTCCAGGTCAGAATCTTCCCGGGCAGTGCCTTTCGCGTAGGAACCAAAAAGAATCACCCGCTGAACCACGGATTGTTCGGCCAATACGCGGATCGCCTGTTGAATGGTGTCGTTGGAAATCATGGTGCCCGCTCAGGTGTACTTGATGTTGGGATTCCGCCCCCCCAGGGCGGGACTGGCCGGCTGGGTGGAGGGGGCGGCACTCCGGCCGCCGGCGGCGCCAACGCCTACCCCGCGGTTGATGAGCTCGCGCAGTTCGTCGGTATTGGAGGAATAATCGAAGGCCTGCTCCTGGCTGATCTCCTTGCGGATCACCAGGTCGGACAGGCTCTGGTTGAAGGTCTGCATGCCGAACTTGGACTGGCCCGACTGCATGACGCCGTAGATCTGATGGATCTTGTCTTCACGGATGAGGTTCCGGATGGCGGAGTTGGGGATCATGATCTCCAGGGCCAGGGCCCGGCCCTTGCCGCTGGCCTTGGGGATGAGGCTCTGGCAGATGACGCCCTCCAGCACCAGGGAGAGCTGGGCCCGGATCTGCGGCTGCTGGTGGCTGGGGAACACGTCGATGATGCGGTTGATGGTCTGCACCGTGCTGCTGGTGTGCAGGGTGCCGAAGGTGAGGTGCCCCGTCTCGGCGATGGTCAGCGCGGACTCGATGGTCTCCAGGTCGCGCATTTCGCCCACCAGCACCACATCGGGATCCTGGCGCAGGGCCGAGCGCAGGGCCTTCTTGAAGCTGTGGGTATCGGCGTGGATCTCGCGCTGGTTCACCAGAGCCCGCTTGTGTTTGTGGACGTATTCCACCGGATCCTCGATGGTGAGGATGTGGAGGGGCTCCTCGGTGTTGATCTTGTCCACCATGGCGGCCAGGGTGGTGGATTTGCCAGAGCCGGTCACGCCGGTCACCAGGACCAGGCCGCGGGGCTTGCTGGTCAGGGCCTGGATGGAGGGCGGCAGGCCCAGCTGGTCGAAGGTGCGGATCTGCTCGGGAATGGTGCGGAACACGCCGGCGGTGGCACCCCGCTGGTTGAACACGTTGGCGCGGAAGCGGGCCACCCCCTGCAGGCCGAAGGAGAAGTCCACCTCGAAATCCTCCTCGAGGCGGTGCTTCTGCTGATCCGTCATCACGCCGTAGCAGAGCCAGCGGGTCTGGGAGGCATCCATGGGGGGCAGCTTGAGGGGCACCATGCGGCCGTCAATGCGGATCTGCGGCGCCGACTCCGTGGTGATGTGGAGATCCGTGCCCCCGTACTCCACCATCGTTTTCAGCAGCTGCTGGAGCGGGGCAACGTAGTTGGCGCCGACTTCACTCATGGAAACCTCTGAAAAAACAAAAAGCTGGGACAGGATTAACAGGATTGAAAGCAGGATTAACAGGATTAAAAGCAAGTGCTGGAGATGAATGCCTGCTGGGTAGAACGGGCTAGGTGACTTCGGATGGGCGGGGAGATCTGAATTTTTTCTTCATTTGGAGGCTGCGGGCTCCGAAGTTCAGCAACAGGGCCTGTTCCAGGCCCGTTGCGGCAAGGTAACTGACAACCTGGACCTCATGCTCGGGGAGGATGGCCTGGACGGCTTTGAGTTCCAGGATCAGTACACCCGCCACCACAAGATCTGCCCGATAGAGGCCAACCAACTCATCCCTGTAGCGAACGTCAAGTTTCACTTCCCGCTCAAACGGAATGCCCTCCAGGCTCATCTCGAGGGCCAGTGCGTTCTGGTAAACGACCTCGGTGAATCCGGGGCCCAAGGTAGAGTGCACACGCATCGCTGCTCCGATCACGCGACCCGAGAGTTCATCTTGGATTTCCCGCTGAGCCATCAACAGCATTCCCTCTTTTGAATCCTGTTAATCAATCTTTCAATCCTGTTAATCCTGTCAAAGATCTTTTCTCTTTTCAGAGTCGCTTACAGAACCGTTTCCCGGATGATCTCTTCAATGGTGGTAACGCCGTCGAGGACCTTGCGGCAGCCGGAGCGGCGGAGGGTGATCATGCCCTCCTTCTGGCCCTGTTCCCGGATCTCGATGGCCGAGGCCCCGGTGAGGATCATGTCCTTCAGGGTCTCGGACATCTCCAGGACTTCGTAGAGGCCCACGCGCCCCTTGTAGCCGCGCTTGTTGCATGTCTCGCAGCCCACGGGCTTGTAGAAGGTGATGCCCTTCTGCACTTCCTCGGGCGTGAAGCCCACCTTGTAGAGGGCCTCATCGGGCTGGTGGTGGGTGTCCACCGTTTTGCAATTGGCGCAGAGCCGGCGCACCAGGCGCTGGGCGCAGATGATGTTCACGGACGTGGCCACCAGGAACGGCTCGACCCCCATGTTCATGAGGCGGTTGATGGTGCTCGGGGCATCGTTCGTGTGCAGGGTGGAGAGCACCAGGTGGCCCGTGAGGCTGGCCTTGATGGCGATCTCGGCCGTTTCGAAGTCACGGATCTCGCCCACCAGGATGATGTTGGGATCCTGCCGCAGGAAGGAGCGCAGGGCGGCCGCGAAGTTCAGGCCGATCTGCTCCTTCATCTGCACCTGGTTGATGCCCGGGAAGTTGAACTCGACCGGATCCTCGGCCGTCATGATGTTGGTGTCCACGGTGTTCAGCTTGGCGATGGAGGAATACAGGGTGTTGGTCTTGCCGGAGCCTGTGGGGCCCGTCACCAGCACCATGCCGTAGGGCTTGGAAATCTGTCGATCCCAGGCCACCAGGCTTTCGGGCTCGAAGCCCAGCTTGGTGAGGTCGAGCATGAGCTTGTCGCTGTCCAGCAGCCGCAGCACGATCTTCTCGCCGAAGAGGGTCGGCAGGATGCTCACGCGGTAGTCGATGACCTTCTGCTTGCCCTGCATGTTGACGCGCAGCTTGATGCGGCCGTCCTGGGGCAGCCGCCGCTCGGCGATGTTGAGCTTGGCCAGGATCTTCACGCGGGAGGTGAGCGGGTCCTTCAGCTTGAGGTTGGGCCGCATCACTTCCATCAGGATGCCGTCGATGCGGAACCGGATGCGGTAGGTCTTCTCGTAGGGCTCGATGTGGATGTCGGAGGCGCCCCGCTTGATGGCGTCGATGAGCACCATGTTCACGAGCTTCACGACCGGCGCGTCCTCGCTGCCCCGCTTCAGGCTGCCGACGTTGACGCTGCTGTCGTCATCCTCGGTGGCGTCGAACTCGGCATCGGCATCGAGCTCCTGCTCCAGCTCGGACAGATCGAATTGCTCGTCCTCTTCGCTGAAGGGCTGGGCCGCGTCGGTGTCGGCGGGGCCGCTGGCCTGGGGACCGCTGCCGCCAGAACCGCCGTGAGCGCTGCGGGTCTTGGTGCCATCGGACAGGCGGACGGCGCTGTTGCCTCCGTAGTATTTCTCCACGGCCCGGGCCAGGCCCATCTCGCTGGACACCACCGGGTCCACGTTGTAGCCGGTATGGAACCGCACGTCGTCCATGGCGAAGATGTCCGTGGGATCGGACATGGCCAGGGTCAGGACGTTCCCGGTGCGCTGGAGGGGCAGCACCTTGTGGCGCTGGGCCAGATCTTTGGGGATCAGGGCGATGACGGCCGCGTCGATGGGCGGCCACTGCTCCAGGTCCGCGGCCGGGACGCCGTACTGCATGCCCAGGAAGCTCACGATGTCCTGATCCGAGCAGAACCCGGAGCGCACGACGATGCTCCCGAGCTTGCCGCCCTCCCGGCGCTGGATTTTCATGACCTCATCCAGCTGGGTGTCCGTGATGAGCTGGGCCTTGACGAGCATTTCCCCGAGCTTGCTTACCACTGGCTGCCTCCAGATTGGGGTGAAGCGATGGTATCACCACCCGCAGGTTCCGAAATCCTAACCATTGTATGCTTTTGCCATGTCATCCCCAGGCACCCAGCCCCAGCGACTGTTGCTGGCCCGACAGCTGATCCGGGAAAAGGGTCTGTCCAAAAGCGACCTGACCCTGCTGGAGGACATTCTCCGGGAAGGCGCCAGGGATCTGGAACCGCTGGTCGAAGCGGTCCCCCAGCGGGCTGTGACCAGCGAGGAGTCCCCGGCCCAGGCCGCCCTCCGGCGCAGCCTGGGCTATTTCCTGGCCTTCCTGCACACCTTCTCCCCGCGCCGGCTGGGAGAGGCCCGGAACGCCATGGGCCTGGTCATGCTCCACAGCCTGGGACGGCTCGGCGACCTGGCCGAGGCCGCCCACCGCGAGCTGCTGGTGGAGCAGCAGCAGCCTGAATGGGTGACCCGGCTGCTGGACCTCCTCGCCTCGCTGCGAGCCATGTCCCTGGCCCCAGCCGAGGACGATGGCAATCTCCGCCAGATGTGGTCCTCCTTCCTGGCCGACCACCGGGACGCCTTCCGCGACATCCTGGCCGCCCTCCAGATGGTCGAGCCCGGCCCCGCCGCAGTCTCGCGCCTGAACGCGCAGATGAAGACCGTCAACCGGGCCATCCAGGGGCAGGGCCGCCTGGAGGAATCCCTGACCCGCCTGGCTGAGCAGCTGGAGGCCTGCATTCCCGCCGAGATCCACGCGCGTGTGGAGCCGCTGCTCCTGCTGGAACACGTGGTGTCCAACCTCCGCCTCAGCCTGGTGCGCCCGCTGGACCGTGGCATCCACTGGCCCGCCGTGGAGCAGGTCCGCGGCAGCCTGCGCTGGCTCTGGGACCACCTGGGCTGGTCCCTGCCGCGCATGGACGCCGAGTTGTTCCGCGACAGCATGCCCCCGGAGCTGCGCCGCCTCCTCCAGCAGGTCCGGCGGACCGACCGCCCCGCCTTCTCCGTGGTGGCCCGCGCCCTGGCCAGCCACGTCTCGCTGCTCGGCCTCCTCGAATCCCTCGAATCCGCCACCAGCGCGGGCCTCCGGGAGCGCTACGCGGCCGTTCCCACGTTCCTGGTGCTGGAATCGGAGCTGGGACGGCTGGCGGAGCGCTCCTACGAGCCTGCCCGCGGCGAGCTGCTGGACCCCTCTCGTCCGGAGACGCACCGGTTGCGCGCCTTCCTCCGGCAGGCGGTACTCAGCCTGCAGCAGGACCAGGGCACCCTCCGGAGCCTATTGCAGCAGGCCCTGGCCGGGCAGGACGCGGACCAGCTGGCGCAGACCCTGGACAACCTCAAGGGCCTCCTCATCAACCATCAGAAGCAGCTCATGGGCGAGCTGGTGGGGATCTTCTCGCCCGATGTGCAGCACCGCCTCTTCCCCGAATCGCCCAGCATGATGGAGGAGGGAGAACGGCTCCGCCTGCGCATCCAGCGGCTGTGGGAGCAGGTCCCCCCCCTCCACGGCCAGCTGCAGCTCCACCTGGAGCTGCAGGATTGGCCCCGGCTGGCCCTGGGCCTGTCCCACACCTACCGCCATCTGCTCGCCTTCCGGCGCAGCCCCGAGTTCCCCCTCATGCGGCGCCCGGACCGGGAGGAGGCCGAGCGACTCATCCAGGAGCTCGGGAGCCTGCTGGAATCGCCCCAGGACGTGCCCCAGGCCCTGCGCGACGGCATGGACGTGCTGGGTGAGCTGCTGCGGTTCCTCGAGCTGTTCCTGCTGCGCATCAACGCCCGGATCCCCCTTATCCGCCAGGACCTGGAGGTGGCCCAGGAGGCCCTCAGGCTCATCGCGGAGCTGCGGGTGGGCGCCGCCGGTCCCGAGCGGACGCGCCTCTCCCACAAGCTCATCCAGACCTCCAAGCGGCTGGGCGTGCGGGACCCTCAGTGCCTCGCCCTGCTCAAGCGCTGGGTCCGGGCAGAGCGGGGCCAGCGCGAGGCCTCGCCCCCGGCCCTGGAGCAGCTGGCGGCCCACCTGCGGCAGCTGGCCCTGCGGCTCGAGGCCGCGTTGGGCTGAGCAGCCTCATCTGGACCTGATCTTCGGTCGAAGAGCTGGTCATCTGGGAGTCTCATGCCCCGCATCCACTGGTTGGCAGTCCATCCCTCTCCGGCGGGGGACTCGCTTCGCGCGGCCCTGGCCGAGTGGGGGCATGAGGTGCTGGACGGCCCGGGCCCAGGCTCTCTGGTGCTGGTGGCCGAGCAGCCGGATGCCCGTCTGATTCCCCCCGAGGGCACCGAGATCCTCTGGTGGGTGGAGCAGGCGGACCCCGAAGCGGTGAGCGCCGTCCTGAACCTCCGGCCCGGCTGGGTGCTGCTCCAGAACCGGCCCCTCGAAGCCGCCCGGGAGGCACTGCTCCATCTTCGCCAGCGGGACCTGGGCAGCGAGGGCTGGCTGCGCCAGATGATGCACCTGGCCTCCCTGGACGAGCTCCTCCGCCTGGCCCTGGCCCGCGCCATCCGCCTCTCCGGCGCCGAAGGGGGCGCCATCTGGCTGCGGCGGGACGACACCTTCTACCAGCGCCTGGGCGACAGCACCTTCACGGAAGCCCCCCTGCCCCGCCAGGAAGCGGCGGAGCTGGTCCGCCGGGGCGAGGCCTTCCTCCTGGCCCCCTCCGAGCAGCTGGGCATCCTGCGGCTGGCGGGCGCGAAGGAGCCTCCTGAGCGCTTCCTGCGCGGCTTCGACGACATGGAGCCGCTGCTGCTCAGCGCCTGGCAGCTCGAGGAAAGCCGGGCCCTGTCCTTCAAGGACGACCTCACGGTGGCGCAGAACCGGCGCTGCCTGGAGGCCGAGCTGCCCCAGGCGGTGCGCTCCGCCGCCGCCAAGGCGGAACCCCTGGCCCTGCTCTTCATCGACGTGGACGACCTCAAGCGGGTGAACACCAGCCACGGTCATCCCGTGGGCAGCCTGCTGCTGGAATCCGTGGCCATCACGGCCCAGCGCCTCTGCCGCGCCCACGACCGCCTCTACCGGTACGGCGGGGACGAGTTCTGCATTCTCATGCCGGGCACCACGGCCCAGGGCGCAAGGAAACTGGGCGAGCGCCTGCTCCAGGTCCTCCGGGAGCATCCCCTGGACCTGGGCCGGGGCCACCTGGTCGTGTCCCTCAGCGCCGGCGTGGCCGCGTATCCAGAGCACGCCGATGGCGCCGGCCACCTGATCGAACAGGCCGACCACGCCCTGCTGCAGGCCAAGCAGGAAGGCAAGGGCCGCGTGGTGGTGGCGGGCTGATTCAGGCCGGAGGTACGGCCTGATCCCCTACTTCCGCTTCTTCTTTCCGCCCTTTTCCGAGCCGAACACCTTGGCAAGGAACCCTTCCTCCTCGCCGGCCTCGGACTCGCCCTCGAGGCTGCGCCGCAGCTGCTCCACCAGCTGCCGCTGCTCGGCCGTCAGGGACTTGGGCACGGCCACCCGGAGGTGGAGGTAGAGGTCTCCTCGACCGCTGCCCTGCAGGCGCGGAACGCCTGCGTTCACCAGCTTCACCACATGGTCGGCAGGGGTACCGGCCGCCAGCTTGACCTTGTCGGCGCCGTAGGGCGTCTCCACCTCGAGGGTGCCCCCGCTCACCAGGAGGGGCCAGTGCACTTCCAGCCGCCGGTGCAGGTCACTGCCATCCCGCTCGTAGCGCGCATCCGGTTCCACGTCGAAAACCACGTAGAGGTCGCCGCTGCGGCCCCCGAAGCGTCCGGCCTCGCCCTGGTTCTGGAGGCGGAGCCGCGTGCCCCGGTCCACGCCAGCCGGGACCTTGAAGCTGACCTTGGACTTGCGGTGAATGCGGCCCTCGCCACGGCAGGTGCGGCAGGGCTTGGGGATGATCCGCCCCCGCCCTTCGCAGCGGGGACAGGGCGCCAGCATCTGGAAGAAGCCCTGGCGCACCGCCACCTGCCCCGCGCCCCGACACTGGGGGCAGGTCTCGGCCCGCGTGCCGGCCTCGCAGCCCGAGCCGTGGCAGGTATCGCAGGCCTCCAGGCGCGGGATAGACAGCTCCACCGCCTCCTTCCCGAAGATGGCGTCCTGGAAGCTGAGCTTGAGGTTGTACTGCAGATCGGAGCCCCGTTCCTCGCCCGTCGACCGCCGCCGGCCGCCGCCGAAGAGGTCACCGAACATCCCGCCGCCGAAGAAGCTGCCCAGGATGTCTTCGAAATCCGCGAACTGGCTCGGGTCGAACTGGAACTGCTGGCCACCGCCGCCCGCGCCGCCCAGCCCCGCATGGCCGAACTGATCGTAGACCTTCCGCTTCTCGGCGTCGGACAGCACGCTGTAGGCCTCGGCGGCCTCCTTGAACTTCTCCTCCGCTTCCTTGTTGCCCGGATTGCGGTCGGGATGCAGTTCCATGGCCAGCTTGCGGTAGGCCTTCTTCAGCTCATCCGCGCCGGCATCCTTGGAAACACCCAGTACTTCGTAGTAGTCGCGCTTCATTGGTGGGTCAGTTCCTTTGTTCAGGCTTCAGTGGGCAGGCTTCAGGCTTGGGGCTTCAGGCTTCAGGCTTGGGGCTTCAGGCTTCAGGGATGGGCCCTGCGTCTGGCTTCGGACCCTTCAGGGCCTTTTGGCGAGCATTGACCAGCCCCGATACCAACCGAGCGACTTCCTTGGAAAGCCCGATCAGATCTCCATTCTCTCCTAAAAACCCCAATTCCTGAGCAAGGTCCAGCTGGAATTCGAGTTCCCGGGCCGATCCCAATGCCATGTCCAGGAATCGGAGGTAGTCGCGCTCGCTCTGCCGAGCACAGCCTTCAACCAGATTGGATGGAATGGATACCGCGCACCGCCGGATCTGGGATATCAGACCGAACTGCTCCCCCCTCGGGAACGCAGAAGTCACTCGGTACACCTCAAGTGCCAGAGCCCTTGCCTTACTGAACGCCACCAGCTTCCGATGATCCCGCATGATCGGGACCTCCCATCGCAGGGCGGCCGAAGGCCGCCCCCCTGAAGCCTGATGCCCCAAGCCTGAAGCCTAATTCGGCGGTGCCGCGCCGTCGCCCTCGCCGTCGAGGGAGGCCATCATGGCCTCGCTGGCCGCCAGGACCGCGTCCGTCAGCAGGTTCTGGGCTTCCAGGAGCTGGGTCTCGCAGGCGCGGAGGACATCAGGATCCTGGGAGGCCACAGCCTGCCGGGCCTTGGAGAGCACATCCCGCACCAGGGCCTGCTGGTCGTCCGTCAGGTACTTGCCGCACTCGATGAAGCTCTTGTCGCAGGAGAAGATCAGGCCCTCGGCCGAGGCGATGTACTTCATGGCGTCGCGCTTCTTCACGTCGCCCTCGGCATTGGCCAACGCCTCGCGGATCATGCGCTGGATCTCCAGCTCGGACAGGCCGGAGCTGGGCCGGATGCTCATGCTTTGCTCAAGCCCGGTCATGAGGTCGCGCGCGGAGACCTTCACGATGCCGTTGGAGTCGATGTCGAAGGCGACCTCGATCTGCGGCACGCCCTTGGGCAGTGGCGGCAGGTTGATGAGGTCGAAGCGGCCCAGGCTCTTGTTGTGCTCGGAGAGCTCGCGCTCGCCCTGCAGCACGTGGATCTCCACGCGGCTCTGGTTGTCCGTGACCGTGGTGAAGGTACGGGCGTCCCGGGTGGGGATGGTGGCGTTGCGCTGGATGATCTTCACGAAGCCGCCGCCCTGGGTCTCGATGCCCAGGCTAAGCGGGGTCACGTCCAGCAGCACCAGGTCCTTGATGTCGCCCTTGAGCACGGCGCCCTGGATGGAGGCGCCCACGGCCACCACCTCGTCGGGGTTGATGCTCCGGTTGGGTTCCTTGCTGAAGAAGTCCCGCACCAGCCGCTGCACGAGGGGCATGCGGGTCTGGCCGCCCACGAGGATGATCTCGTCGACCTGCTTCGGGGTCTTGCCGCCCTGCTCCAGGGCGTCCTTGATGGGGACAAGGGTGAGGTCAACCAGCTCACGGACCATCTCCTCCAGCTGCTCGCGCGTGAGCGCCGCCTCCAAGTGCTGAGGCCCGCTGGGCCCCTGGGCGATGAAGGGCAGGCGAATCTCAACGCGATCCAGGGTGGACAGCTCGCACTTGGCCTTTTCGCTGGCCTCCTTCAGGCGCTGGAGGGCCATGCGGTCGCTGGTGAGGTCGATGCCGGTCTTCTCGCGGAAGTGCAGGACCAGCCAGTTCTGGATGATCTGGTCGATGTCCTCGCCGCCCAGGAAGGTGTCGCCACTGGTGGCCAGCACCTCGAAGACGCCATCGTTCATCTCCATGAGGGTGAAGTCGATGGTGCCACCGCCGAAGTCATAGATGCCGAGGATCTGCTTGACGCCCTTCTTGTTGAACCCGTAGGCCAGGGCCGCCGCCGTGGGTTCGTTGATGATGCGCTGAACATTCAAACCCGCGATCTTGCCGGCGTCCTTGGTGGCCTGGCGCTGGGCATCATCGAAGTAGGCCGGCACCGTGATGACGGCATCGGTGACTTCTTCATGAAGGAAGGCCTCGGCTGCCTGCTTCAGGGAACGGAGCACGATGGCAGACACCTCGGGGGGCGCGTAGTCGCGCTCGCCCACGCGGAGCCAGGCATCGCCGTTGGGTGCCGCCACCACCGGGAAGGGCAGGCGGGTCACCGCCTCCTGCACTCTGGGGGACTGGAAGCGCTGGCCGATGAGCCGCTTCACCGCGAACAGAGTCCGCTGGGGATTGGTCACGGCCTGGCGCTTGGCAATGTGGCCGACCAGGACATCGCCCTTGTCCGTGAAGGCCACGACGGAAGGCGTGGTGCGGCTGCCCTCTCGGTTGGGGATGACCCGGGAATCCCCGCCCTCCATCACGCAGACGCAACTGTTGGTCGTGCCCAGATCAATGCCGATCAGTTTGCCTGCCATGAGTGGAACTCCGAGGGGTCACATCAATTATCGTATTCGACTTCTCAATGGCGGTTCCAGCACAAGCATGGAGTGGACTAGGATTTTCCAGGGTCCTGGAGTCGGTTTACCACCACCCGGGCGGCCCGCAGGAGCTGGCCCTTGAGGTTGTAGCCCTGCTCGTAGATGGCAGCCACCGCGCCATCCGCAAGATTGGGATCGCTGAAGGTGGTCAGGGCTTCGGAAGTCAGGGCATCGAAAGGCTCCCCCACCTGGAGGGGCAGTTGCTCGACGTTCAACCGGCGCAGGGACTCGAGGAACTGCTTGCGGATGAGTTCGACGCCAGCGCGGAAGGATTCCACATCCTGGTACGAAGCGCTGAGGCCCCGCTCGAAATTGTCGAGCACGGGGAGCATCTCCAGCAGGATCTTGCGCTCGGCCTGTTCCACCGCCAGAGAAATGTCACGCTGGGCGCGGTTCCGGAAGTTGTTGAAATCCGCCGCCAGCCGCCGCTGCTGGTCCATGAGCTCCGCCTCCCGGCGCAGCATGTCCTCCATCTGGTGCTCGGCCTCCGTCAGCGCCGACTCCAGGTCCACCCGGAGTTCGGGATCAGAACCAGGCTGGGGCAGATCCGGCAGGTCCAGCTCCGGGACCATCTGGGTCCGGTATTCCGAGGCCACCTCGTCGGCCACGGATTGCAGGTCCCCCTCCAGGCTTTCGTCCAGGTTCAGATCGACCAGATCCTCAGATTCCAGTGGAGGAGCGGCGGGCCGGGCATCTGGCTGATGGGGGATATCGGTAGGCATCGCAGAAGTATAAGCACTCCTGGCAACCTCGGGAATGCTTTAGGAACGGTCCTGCCGGCTCTGGACCTGGCGGGACCACCAGCGCAACCCACCCATGACCCGGCCGTAATCCATGCGGAGGGGCCCCACCAGGGCGAAGGTGACGAAGCCCGCGGGCCCCAGCGCCACGGTCCTGACCGCCGTCGCCAGGGGCCAAGCCTCGAAGTAGGGGTTCTCGGTGCCCAGCAGCAGCTGGACATCCTCGGAGGCGCGGCCCGCGAAGGCGTTGAGGAGCTGGGCCAGCCGCCCGCGCTCTTCAAAAGCCGCGACCAGATCCCGGAACCGGGAGACATCCTCGAACTCGGGCAAACCGCCCAGCTGGCCGAGGCCCGAGACCAGCACTGGCGGGTCCGCGGATTCCTGATCCTCGGGCCAGCGGGCGGCCAGTTCCTGGAGGCGGCGGCTGAGCGACTCGCCCTCCTGGGCGCCCGCCCGCAGGGCCTCCAGCAGCTTCGCGCGCATCGCCACCAGCGTCAGCCCGGCAAAGTGCACCGTGGCATAGTTCCCAAGCTCGGTCAGGAGGGACTCCGGATGCTGCCAGGGGTTCTCCATGAGCCGATGTTCGACTTCCCCCAGGCTGCCCACCCAGACCGCCACCAGGCGGCTCGGACCAACCGGGACGAACTCCAGGCGAACCAGCCGGCTCTGGGACAGGGGCATGGGCAGCGCCACGCAGACGCCCCCCATGACTTCGGACAAGGTGCGGCTGGCGTGGCGGGCCCAGGCCTCGGGATCCAGATCCAGGCCGTCCAGGGTGGTGGACAGCCGGCCTTCGACATCGGGCCCAGGCGGAAGGGACTTCAGCCAGCGATCGACGTAGTAGCGGTAGGCCCGCTCCGTGGGAATCCGGCCCGCGGAAGTGTGCGGCTGGGCCACCAGGGATTCGTCTTCCAGATCCGACAGTACGTTGCGGATGGTGGCGCTGGACAGGGGCTCGGGATAGCGCTTGGCCAGCAGCCGCGAACCCACGGGCTCCCCCGCCTCGAGATAGGTCTCGATGAGGGTGCGCAGGACGGATTCGCCGCGGGGGTTGAGGTTGGGTCGGGCCATGGGAAGGGTCCCTGTCGGGATGCCATACTATACGGCACCCCAACCGAGGAGGTTCCATGCGCCCCGTGTTCCCTCAGCTCGCCCTCGCGGCGGCTCTTTCCTTCACCCTGGCCTGCAACCCCAAGAGTGAAGCCGCCATTCAGGCCGAGGAGGCCGCCAAGGCCGCCGAAGCCAAGGTTGCACTGCTGGAACGGCAGCTGGCCGAGGCCAAATCCGGCAAGGCCACAGGCGAGGACGCAGAGACCGTGCAGCAGGTCACCAAGTCTCAGGTGAAGGCCCTGGAGCGGCAGGTCGCCGACGCCAAGAAGCGGGCCGAGATCAAGAAACAAGAAGCCGTCACCGTGGCTCAGGCTCCGGCCCCGAAGGAGACCCCGAAACCCGTGGTGGTGGAGGTCCCGGTCGGTACCAAACTCGAGATCAGTCTGGCCCGGGAGCTGACGACAGAGAAGGATCTGGCCGGCGATGCCTGGGAAGGCACGTTGGCCTCCGATGTGGTCCAGGACGGCAAGCTGGTCTGGAGCGCCGGCAGTCAGGCCCGGGGCGTCATTACCCAAAGTGCCGCCGCCGGCCGCCTGAGCAACGGCCAGGGAGCCCTGGGCATCCGCCTCACCGAGATCGCCGGCGTGGGCATCGACACCGACACGCATGTCGTGGTCGCCACGGCCCGCGGCGAACGGAACGCCAAGTACATCGGCGGTGGCGCCGCCCTGGGCGCCCTCATCGGCATCCTCTCTGACAAGAAGAACAAGAACGACCACGCCCTGGGCGGGGCTGCCCTGGGCGCTGCCGCCGGCACGGCCGTCGCAGCCGGGACCGCGGACACCATCATCCGCATCCCCGCCGCCAAGCCCGTGTCCTTCAGCCTGACGGCGGCGGAGAAGGTCACACTCAGGAAGTAACTCCTTGCGATCCGCTTCCAGCGGATCGATATCAAAAGCGGGAGGCTTCGCCTCCCGCTTTTGTATGAAACGGCAGAGACATGAGATTCGCCCCCTCAGGCCTCCAGCGCCTGCAGCCGCTCCGCCTCGAAGGCAGAGCGCAGGGGCTCGACGATCGGTTCGATGGCCCCACCCATGAAGCTGTCGATCTGGTGGATGGTCACGCCGATGCGGTGATCGGTGACGCGGCCCTGGGGGAAGTTGTAGGTGCGGATCTTCTCGCTGCGATCCCCGCTGCCCACCTGCGATTTACGCATGGCGGAGTGGATGGCGTCGGCCTCGT
Source organism: uncultured Holophagaceae bacterium (assembly GCA_963751095.1). GTDB lineage: Bacteria > Acidobacteriota > Holophagae > Holophagales > Holophagaceae > Geothrix. Next base: position 21,580 of record CAVVTK010000012.1, read on the forward strand.
CCTGGGCCTTCTGGAGCAGGCGGCTGCGCAGCACAGTCATGGCCTTGGCCATGTTCTTGATCTGGCTGCGCTCATCCTGGCACTGCACCACGGTGTTGGTGGGCAGGTGGGTAAGGCGCACGGCGGAATAGGTGGTGTTCACGCTCTGGCCGCCCTTGCCGCCAGAACAGAAGGTATCGACGCGCAGGTCCTTCTGGTGGATCTCGATGTCGACTTCCTCGGCCTCCGGCATGACGGCCACGGTGCAGGCGGAGGTGTGGATGCGGCCCTGGGTTTCCGTCTTGGGCACGCGCTGCACGCGGTGGACGCCGCTCTCGAAGCGGAAGAGGCTGTAGGCACCGTCGCCCTGGATCTCGGCCGTGGCATCTTTCAATCCGCCCGCGTCGGCATCGCTCTCGTCCAGCACGGAGACCCTGAAGCCCCGCCGCTCGGCAAAGCGAATGTACATGCGGAAGATCTCTGCGGCGAAGAGCGCCGCCTCCTCCCCGCCTGTACCGGCACGGACTTCGAGGATCACGTTCTTGGCATCCATCGGATCCTTGGGGACGAGCAGCCGCTTGATCTCGGCATCGCCCTCGGCGATGGCCTTCTTCAGGTCGGGGATCTCCATTTCGGCCAGCTCGCGCAGATCGGCCTCCATGGATTTGTCGCCCAGGATGGATTCGGCCTCCTCCAGCTGCTTGAGCAGGTTGCGCTGGGTCTGGAAGGCCAGCACCACCGGCTCCAGCTCCGCCCGGAGCTTGGACAGCTCCCGCAGGCGCTTGGGATCCGACACCACGGTCGGAATCCTGGAGCTGCGCCTCCACTTCCTGGAAGCGGGCCTCCACGGCTTCAAGTTGGTCGAGCATGATCCCTCCTGTCCGCGCCTACGAAAAAGGACGGGCCGATCGCTCGGCCCGTCCTTTGGAACGAATCAGCTAGGCTTCGGTGGTAACCGGAGCAGTCTCGACAGGAGCCACCTCGGTGGCTTCGGTAGCCACGGGGGCCACCTTCTTGGCGTATTTCTTGTTGAACTTGTCCACCCGGCCTTCGGTGTCCATCAGGCGCTGCTTGCCCGTGAAGAACGGGTGGCAGTTCGAGCAGATTTCCACGCGCAGCTCCTTCTTCGTGGAGCGCGTCATGAACTCGTTGCCGCAGGCGCAGTGGACCTTCACGTCGTGCAGTTCGGGGTGCATTTTCTCTTTCATGGCTTTCCTCCTGGGACCGACCGGATGCCCCCACCAGCGGGGTATGTGCACGCGGCTTGTCCACGCAAGACGACCAGTCTACCGCCCGAACCCTTCTGACTCAAGGGGGATTCCCCGGGGTGGCCTCACCCTTCCTGTCGCTGGGGGGTGAGCACCCGCCGCTCCGCCAGGAGCCGCTTGAGGCGCGTGGCCAGCATTACGCTCAGCAGGAGGGTGGCGTTGAAGCTGAGCTCCAGGGGCACCTTCCCCCACTGGAACTGGATCCGCCCCAGCACCCCAGCCTCAAGGATGAACATGAGGGCCGTGAACACCACCGGCTCGAGCAGCGTCTGCCAGAGGGGGCGTTCCTGGCTGTGGCGCTCCAGCAGGAAGCCCGTGAAGGCGCCGTAGAGCAGCCGGGTCGGCTTGAAGCCGTGGTGGGTGGTGAACCCCAGCGGGATGGACAGCACGGCGGTGATGAGGACAGCTACCAGGGTCCGGGCCCAGGGATCCAGGCGCAGCCAGTGGCGGCGCACCCAGAAATAGCCCGATCCCACGGCCAGGCCCTGGGCCGCGGCGAAGGCCAGGGCAATGTACCAGCGCCAGTCCTCGAACCACCACATGTGCCCACCGGTGGCGAGGCCGATGATCATGCCCGCGGCAAGGGCGGTGCCCCCCCGGTGGTTGGCATCCTCGCCCTCCCCGGCGGCGAGCTCCTCCGCCAGCAGGCTGGGGTGTTCCTTCTCGGAGAGCATGGCCGCCATGGCCGCTTCGGATTCGATGCCGCGGGCCTCGGCCTCGTCCAGCAGGTGCGCCTCAAGCTCGCGGATCACCGTCAGGCGGCGCCTCCGCGACAGGCCCTTGAGGCCAGTGCCCACTTGGACGAGATAGGCCTCCAGCGCCCTGGACACGGCAGCCCGCTAGACTTTCGGCCCCACGAAGGCCTGGACCATGTCCACGAACTGGTTCCATTCCTTCTTCTTGGCCGTCAGGAAAGCCAGGCCCGCCGGCTGGATGGCGTAGTAGCGCCGCTCCCGGCCATTCTCCTGAGTCTCCCAGTAGGAGGCGATGAACTCGGTGGCCTCGAGCTTGTGGAGGGCGGGATACAGGGCCCCCTCTTTCAGCGTGTAGGTTCCACCCGTGCGCTGGCGGACCGTCTCGATGATCTGGTAGCCGTACATGGGCCCCTCGCAGAGCAGCGACAACAGCAGCAGCGGGGTGCTGCCCTTCAGCAATTCACGGTCCACGAGGCCCTCCGGGTTAGGAGAAGTAAGCACCTTCAATCTGCCTCGCAAAACGATGGCTGTCAAGGTCACCCCCCCTTCATCGCTTCCGTCAGCGGGATGCGGCTGGCCCGCCAGGGCGAAGTCCAGCCGGGTGGCGAGGGGCGCTGCCCAGGCAGCGCTCCGAGCCGGGCACCCGGCTGGCTGAGCATCACGCCGGCCTCCGCAAGGCCAAGCCGCAGGCGCCGGCCGCGCGGCAGGGCCAGTCGCCTCACCCCCCCTTCATCGCTTCCGTCAGCGGGATGCGGCTGGCCCGCCAGGCCGGCAGGAAGCCCCCCAGCAGCCCCATCACCAGGCTGAAGGCCACTCCCTGGGCCATGAGGCCCGGGGTGATGGTGAAGGCGAAGCTCACGTCGCTGAAGGTCTCGAAGCTGGTGGTGCCAGTCTGGATGCCATTGGCGAAGAGGGCCAACCCCGAACCCAGGAGGCCGCCGGTGAGGCACAGGAAGATGCTCTCCCACTGGAAGCTGGCCAGGATCTCCCGCTGGCGGAAGCCCAGGGCCCGCAGGGTGCCGATCTCCTTGGTGCGCCCGGCCACGGCGGCGTACATGGTGTTCATGGCCGCGAAGATGGCGGCGCCGGTGAGGATCAGCGTGATGAGGTTGCCCAGGATCTTGATGGGATCGCCCGCCTTGGTGAGCTCCTTGAAGTAGTCCGTCTCCCGGATCACCTCCAGCTTCAGCCGCTTGTCATCCTCGACGGCCTTCAGGAACCCTTCGACCCGCTCGGGGCTCTCCAGGCGGGCCACCATGGCCGAGTAGGACTCGCGCTTGAAGGCCTGCATCACGTCATTCACGTCGGACCAGACCTCGCTCTCGTAGCTGGCGCCGCCAGCGTCGAAGGTCCCCACGATCTGCCAGTCGCGCCCCCCCATGCGCAGGTTCCGGCCCAGCTCCAGGCTGGGGAAACGCCCCTGCATCTTCCGGGGCACCACCACTTCGCTGAGGCCCGGACGGAACCAGCGGCCCTGCACGAGGCGAACCTGGGGGCGCAGGGTGATGCCCCTGCCCTCCAGCCCCCGCACCGTGACGTTGGTATCGGTGCCGTCCGCCATGGGGAAGAGCTTCACCACCACCACCTCGGCGCTGGCCATGGGGCCCTCTGTATCCCGCTTGAGCAAGGGATGGACCTTGAGGATGCGCATGCGGTCCCGCTCGATGGAGCTGTTCAGCTCGAACCGGGCATTGGGGCGCAGCACGATGGCCTGGTCCGGCCGGCCGCTGCTGACAAAGGCCACGGAGAGCCCCTGGGCAAGGCTCAGCACCACCACGAAGATGCCCACCACCAGGGCGATGGCCGCGGCCGTGCTGAGGCTAGACAGCTTGCGCTGCCACAGGGACCGCAGGTTGTAGCCCAGGGGGATGGGGTAGGCCACCAGGGCCCACACCAGCCAGGCCAGGTAGACCGCAAGCGGCAGGAGGATGAGCAGCCCGAGGATCATCCGACCGCCTTCAGCCCTTCGGTGATGGGCCGCCGCGTGGCCGCATAGGCCGGGACGAAGGTGGCGAGGACGCCGACGGCCAAGGCCCCCGTCAAGCAGGAGAGGACCGTGTCCGGCAGGATGGCGAAGTCCGCGAAGAAGGGCATGGCCATCCCCAGGGATTCCCGAACCCCGCCGGCGGCGAGGTTCGCCAGCAGCACGCCGAGACCGCCCCCTGCGCCCACCAGGAGCACACCCTCGGCGAGCAGCAGCGCCAGCACGCGGCCCGCAGAGAAGCCCATGGCCCGGAAGACTGCAATCTCGGTGGTGCGCTCGCGGATGGCCGTGGCCATGGTGTTGCCCGTGACGATGAGGATGGCCACCACCACCGCGGCGGTGATGCCCTGGATGATGGCGCCGATGTTGCCGAGCATCTTCACGAAGCTGAGGTTGAAGGCGTTCTCCGTCTCCGTCAGCGTCTCGTAGGCGCTGTTCGCGTAGTGCCGGTCCACCCTCTCGATGAAGCGGGGGATGTCCTCGGGCCGGTGGGTCCGCACCCAGAAGGAGCCCACCAGGCCCTTCATGCGGGGCACCCCCTCCTCCAGCACCTTGTAGTGGAAGTGGAGGACATTCTCGTCCGAGGGCTTGGGGCTCTTGTAGATGAGACGGATGGTGAGGCGCGGGTTGATGGGGAAGATGGTGCCCGTCAGCGGCACCACGTCGCCCACCTTCCAGCCGTTCTTTTTCGCCAGGCTCTCGCCCACGATGCAGCCCGCGCCATCCCGGAGATAGTCCTTGATCTGGGCCTCGGTGATGCCGGCAACGCCGAACTCCTCCCGGAAGGTCTGGAACAGGGTGGTCTCGTCACTGGCGAAGTTCGCGAAGAAGTTCCGGGGATCCTGGTAGTACCCGCCGAACCACTGGATGGCGCAGACGGTCTCCACTTCGGACTGCTGGTGCAGGTAGGCCTCGTAGCTGCGCGGCAGCATCTGGGTCAGGCCGCTCTTGTGCCGCACCACGAGCCGGTTGCTCGAATTGGGGTTGTTGGTGACGGCGTCCAGCGTGGTGAGCAGGCTTTGCAGCACCGCCACCGTGAACACCGACAGGATCAGGCTGCCCACGATGAGCAACGTGCGCCGCTTGGAGCGCATGAGGCTCTTCCAGATGAGCGCCAGCCAGCGCATCAGCAGCCCCCGCCACTCACCGGTTCACCTCGACGGCCTTGTCCAGCACGCCCTTTTCCAGGTGGATCTGGTGCCGCGCATGGTGTGCCGCCTTCGGATCGTGGGTCACCATCACGATGGTCTTCTGGTACTCCGAGTTGAGGCGCTCCATAAGGGCCAGTACCTCCTCGGCGTTCTTCGCATCCAGCGCGCCCGTGGGCTCGTCGGCCACCAGCAGGTCAGGGTCGGTGACGATGGCCCGGGCGATGGCCACGCGCTGCTCCTGGCCGCCGCTGAGCTGGCGGGGGTAGTTCCGCATCTTGTCCGTGAGGTTCACCAGGGTGAGGGCCTCCTCCACGCGATCCCGGCGCTCGCCCCGGCCCGCGCCCGTGAGCAGCAAGGGCAGCTCCACGTTCTCGAAGGCGTTCAGCACCGGCACCAGGTTGTAGTTCTGGAAGATGAAGCCCACGTGGGCGTTGCGCCAGGCGGCCAGCTGGTCGTCGTCCAGGGCGTTCAGCTCGTGGCCGCAGACCTCCAGGGAACCGCCCGTGGGGCGGTCGATGCCCGCCACCAGGTTCAGCAGGGTCGTCTTCCCGCTGCCGGAGGGGCCCATCAGGGCGATGTAGGCCCCCACGGGGATCTCCAGGTCGATGCCCTGGAGTACCGGAATCTCCAGTTCCTCCCGCCAGTAGCTCTTGGCGATGTCGCGCAGGGTGATGATGGGCTCGCCCCCGCCCAGGTCGAAGCGGTCTGAGTTCATCAGCTCTTGATCCTCAGCTTGGCGCCAGGCTTCAGGGACTCCGGGGGCGCCACGATGAGCTGCGCGTCCTTGGCCAAGCCACTCACCTCGAGGCCGATGGGGTTCTCGGCCTTCACGGTCACGAACTTCTGCACCGCCAGGCCGTTTTCCACCACCCAGGTGTAGGGCTTGCCATCCTGCTTCTTCACCTGCTCGCGACCCAGCACCACCACGTCCTGCGCATAGGCATCCCCAAGGAAGGTGACCTTGGCGCCCATGTCCGGCACCAGCAGCGGATCCCTATCCACGAAGGCCACACGAACGATGACCACGGCCTTCTGCCGGTTGGAGCTGGGATAGATCTCACGCAGCTTGCCCTTGAGCACGGACCGGACGCCCTGCCCGTCCAGGGCATCCACGCGGATCTCGGCGGGCATGTTCCGCTGCAGCTTGGCGATGGAGGCCTCGTTCACCTCGACTTCCACCTCCAGCGTCTCGAAGTCGGCCATGACCAGGACGGCGTTGATGGCGTTGGCGCCGCCCGCGCTGCCGGGGGCCACGGTCTCGCCCACCTCAGAGAGTTTCTGGGTGACCACACCGCTGAAGGGCGCCCGCAGCTCCATGCTGTCGAGCAGGGCGTTCTGGTAGGCCAGCTGGGCCTCCAGGGTGAGCTTCTGGCTCCGCAGCCGATCCACGGTGGCCGCGTCCTGGATGCCCAGGGCCCGCAGCTTCTCCGCCCGGTCCAGGTCCACCCTGGCCTGGTCCAGCTGGGCCTGCACCTGGTCCCGGCTGGCGGCCAGGTCCGGCGATTCCAGCCGCGCCAGGACCTGGCCCTTGGCCACGCGGCTGCCTTCCTGCACGCCCAGCCAGCTCACGCGGCCGAGCACCTTGCTCGACAGGGTGGCCCGGGTGCGGGCCACCAGGTAGCCCGAGGCCGTCACCAGCGGATTGCGCTCCCCGGCCTTGAACAGCGTGGGGGCCGCCACGGACACCGCCACGGGGCCGCCCCGCGCCGCCATCATGGCCCCCAGGGCAGCCACGGCAAGCAGGCCCAGCACCACCCAGCCCCAGGGGAACCGCTTCTTGATCACGGAGGGTTTGCGGTCGCGCGACTCGCTCATGCTCGAGGCTCCAAATATCCAGGTGATGACAGGCTAGCCGGGGATCAGGGCCTTCGGAAGCGGTAGTGGCTCACGAACCACTCGGAGCCGCCCCGGAACCCCCACAGCTCCGCGCAGGCCATGAAGAAGATGCGCCACTGGGCGAACCGCCAGGGGGCCTCCGCCCCGTTGGTGGCCCTGAAGAGGCTGAGGACCTCGTCCCGGTGCGCATCCTGGTTCCGCAGCCAAGCCTCGGCCGTGGCCTGGTAGTGGGTGCCGGACACGCGCCAGTGCTCCTGCAGGCGCAGCTGCTCCTGGAACCGCAGCAGGTAGCTGTCGGAGGGCATGATCCCCCCCGTGAAGAAATGCTTCGCCATCCAGTCGGAGTCGTCGCGGACCTCGAAGGGATAGGTGAAGTCCCGGTGCGTGAAGATGTGGACGAACAGCTCGCCGCCGGGGCGCAGCCACCGGGCGATCCGGGCCATCAGCTCGCGGTGGTTGCGCATGTGCTCGAGCATCTCGACGCTCACCACGCGATCGTAGGTTCCGGGCGCCTCGAAGGTGTTCATGTCGGCGGTCAGGATCTGGAGGTTCGCCAGCCCCCGCTGGGCGGCTTTCTCGAGGATGAAGGCCCGCTGATCCCTCGAGTTCGAAACCCCCGTGATGCGGCTCGCGGGGAAGTGCTCCGCCATCCACAGGGTGAGGCTGCCCCAGCCGCAGCCCAGCTCCAGGATGTCCTGGCCATCCGCCAGTTGCGCACGTTCGCAGGTGAGGGCCAGCATGGCGGCCTCGGCCTGGCCAAGCTCCAGGGTTCCCGGTTCGAACAGGGCGGAGCTGTACTTGAGGTGCGGACCGAGGGCCAGCTCGAAGAACCGGGGCGGCACCTCATAGTGCTGTTCGTTGGCGTCCTGGGTGCTGACGGCGATGGGGCCCGCGGACCAGGCCGCCAGGTTGTGGCGGAACCGCTCGTGGGCCGCTTCGAGGCCGCCCCCGCCCTCTTCCTGAAGGCGCTGACGCAGCAGCCTCCGAATGGCGAAACGGATGACGGCATCAGGCACGAGGCCGGCGGTGAGAAGCGTGTCGATCATGCGCCCGTCCTCGGAAACCAGGGGATGAAGGCCGAGGTTTCCCGCTGGTAGCGGGGATAGTCCTCGGGACGGCTGCGGAGGCTCTGGGCCTCGGTGTAGGGGATGCCTGTCACCCGCAGCAGGAAGTAGAGCATCAGGGCCGGGCAGAGGACCGCCGTCCAGCCCCAGGGCGCAGACAGGGCCAGCAGGAGATAGGCCACCCAGACCAGCCACTCGAAGAAGTAGTTGGGATGACGGGAGTACTGCCAGAGCCCCTCTCGGCAGGTCTGCCCCCGGCTTCCGGGCCGCGCCTTGAAGCGCCTTAGCTGGGCGTCCGCCAGGGCCTCGCCCACCCAGGCTCCCAGCCAGAGGATTAGAGCGGCCCACTCAAGGGGATGCAGGCCGGGCCGGGGGTTCCAGGCGGCCAGCAGGAAGGGCAGGCCCAGCAGGACATCCAGCAGGGCCTGGGCCTGGAAGAAGACGAAGAACTTGGCGTTCGTCCCGGTCTGCCAGACCGCGCGGATGGCCTGGTAGCGGCCATCCTCGTGGGGCTCGGTGGCCACCCGGTGCCACAGGTGGAGGCCCAGGCGAAGGCCGTGGAGGCCGCCCATGAGGCCCACCAGGAGCCGGCGCTCGAAGGGGGCGGGCCCGGCGCAGGCCGCCAGGAGGGCCATGACCGCCAGGCCCAGGGCCCAGCCCACGTCCACCCAGCCGGCGTTGCGCGTGCGGCGCTGCCAGAGCCAGAAGCCGAGCTGCATCAGGCTGAGGATCCCGGCGCCCCAAGCGGCAGCGACCATCATGCCGCACTGCCCCGGAAGCGCCGCGCGGCGACCCGGAAGAGGGGAGTCAGCGCCACCGCGAGCAGGGCCGCTGCCGCCGGCGCCGTCAGGAGCCAGGCAACCCCGGCATGCCAGAGGCTGGTCCAGAAGGTGTGCAAGGTTCCCCACGCATCCGCGCGGAGGGCGCTGGAAAGGGCCTCGAGCGACAGGGGCAACCGGGGCGCCCCGAAGAGCCTTTCACCGAGGCGGATGAAGGGGATGAGCAGGGCCAGCTGCAGGGGATAGGCGAGGTAGTTGGCCACCTGCATGACCACCTGGTTGAGCCTGAAGAGCAAGGCCAGCAGGATGCACAGTCCCGTGGAGGAGCCCACCAGGGGCGATACCCCTGCCCCCAGGCCCAGGGCCAGGCTCCAGGCCATGCGGTCGGGACTGAGCCCCTGGCCGAGCTGGTTCCGCAGCGGCTCCCAGAGTCGGCGGCGCAGCCAGCTCATGAAGTCCGCCGCAGCAACAGGGCCTCGGCCCCTTCTCCCGGCGCCAGCCGGATCAGCTGGATCAGCACATAGGCCGCCATGGCGAGGTTGCCCAGGGCGAAGAGCAGCAGGAGCCAGAGCAGGCTCCGCCCCAGGCTGGCCTCCTTGTAGGCGATCCAGAGCCAGAACCAGAGAAAGCCGAAGTAGGCATCAAAGAGCGTGGCCACGCCCCAGCGGTCGGCCAGCAGGCGCTGGAATCCCACGAGGACGTTGGCATCCAGACTCGCCCAGGTGGTCACGGCCACCATGGCGGCGAACACCCCGATGGAGAAGACCCAGAGGCCCCGCATCACCAGGGCTCATTGAAGAGGGGCGAGCCTGCCCCGGTCTTGGCCAGGAGCAGCTGGGCATCGCCGATGTGGCGCTCGGCGAAGGCGCCCTCGCAATAGGCCAGGTAGTAGTCCCACATGCGGAGGAAGGTCTCATCGAAGCCCAGGGCCCGCACCTGCTCGCGCTGGGCGAGGAAGGCCCCGCGCCAGGCGTTCAGGGTGTGGGCATAGTGCAGGCCGATGTCCTCCAGGTGGTGCAGGCTCATGGTGGTGCAGCGGCCCACGGACGCGACCATGCGCGATACTGAGGCCAGCTCGGCGCCGGGGAAGATGTGCTTCTGGATCCAGTCGCTCTGGCGGATGTAGGCCGGAAAGTGCTGCTCGTTCATGGTGATGGTCTGCAGGAGGAAGCGCCCGCCGGGCTTGAGCAGCCGGTCCACGGCACCGAAGTAGGCATCGTAGAAGGCCAGGCCCACCGCCTCGAACATCTCAATGCTCACGGCCTTGTCGTACTGCCCTTCGAGATGGCGGTAGTCCTCCAGACGCAGGTCGATGCGGTCCGTCATCCCCTCGCGCTGGAAGAGGTCGCGGGCGTACTCGAACTGCTGCCGGCTGATGGTGGTCGTGGTGACCCGGCAGCCCCGGGTCTTCGCGGCGTGCAGCGCGAACCCGCCCCAGCCCGTGCCGATCTCCAGCAGATGGTCGTCCGCGGTCAGCTGCAACTTCTGGCAGATGTGTTCGAACTTGGCCACTTGGGCCGCCTCCAAGCCCTGGCCGGGTGTCTCGAAGTACGCGCAGGAGTAAGCCAGGGTGGGGTCGAGCCAGAGCCGGTAGAAGTCGTTGCCCAGGTCGTAGTGGTGGCCGATGTTCCGGCGGGAGCCCTCCACATGGTTGCTCCGCCGCCGGTGCAGCAGGCGATTGGCGGCCTTGCCCAGGGAGGCCAGCCACCCGCCACCCCGATCAAAAGCGGCCATGTTCCGCACGGCGATGCGCACCACGGAGACCAGGTCGTCCGTCTCCCACCAGCCCGCCATGAAGGCCTCGCCCAGGCCGACCTCGCCCTGCAGCAGCCCGGACTGGAAGGCCCGCAGATCCCGGATCCGCACCCGGGCCCGCAGCGAGGCCTCCGGGTCTCCGAAGCCCTGGGCGCCGCCGGGCCATTCCAGTTCCAGCCGTCCGCTCCTGATCCCGGCCAGGGCCTTCAGGAGGAGGCGCTGGGCGAAGGTGGGGGCGGATTCGCTGAAGTTGTAGGACCGGGATGGGTGAACACCGGCACGCGCTTGATCCATAGCCAGAAAGCCTCCCAGTGAATGGCAGCCAGAACCTTGAGGGTCATCCAGGGGAACCGGACGAGGGTTCTGAGTAGGATGCCGGCCGTCCAGGGGTGTTTCTCGAGAATCAAGGCCGCGTCAAAAAATAAATCTAGACGATCAAACTCGGCAATATGCACCCGCAGGGTGGCGCCGGGGGTGTTGAAGGCCCAGCGGTAGCGGCAGTCCATGGGCATGAAGGGGCTGACATGGAAGGCCTTAGGCACATCGAAGCTGACTCCGCCGGGCCCCTGCTGCCCCTCGGCCACCGGCATCCAGTAGGTGTGCCGTTCCCGCCAGGGCGTGTTGTTCACCTGCGCCATGACCAGAGTCAGGCGTCCCTCCCGGTCGTGGCAGTAGAAGTAGCTGACCGGGTTGAAGCAGATGCCCAGGTAGCGCAGGTGGGTCAGCAGGTAGATGGGACCACCGGGCAGCGCGTGGCCCTTGGCTTCGGCATCCCGGCGCAGCCGCTCCCGCAGGGGCACGGACGGATCCCCGAACTGGTCCTCCTCGTGGAAGGCCGCCCAGTTCCAGCGGCCATAGCTCAGGAAGGGGGACACCCGGCACAGTTCCGGAATCCGATCCACATCCAGGAAGGCCATGAAGAGGGGGTAGGTGAAGGCATGGACCTTCGGCTTGAGCCGCCGGTGCCGGACCTCGCCCACGTAGATGGCGGGCGCGGGGAGGCTCACCATGAGACACCCAGGTCACGCGCAACCCTTATTCCAGAACGAACGCCATCCTCATGAAAGCCGTAGGTCCAGTAGGCGCCGGCGTAGTGGGTGCGGCCGTGGACGGAGGCGGGGCCGCTGACCTCGGTCCAGCGCGCCTGGGCGCGGACGGCCTCGCGGGTAAAGCGGGGGTGCTCATAGGCATAGCGGCCGGCGATGCTCCCCGGATCCAGCAGGTCCTCGGCGTGCAGGCTCACGAACCAGTCCTGCCGGGTGGCGAGGGGCTGGAGGCGGTTCATGTGGTAGGACAGCACCAGCCTTCCGGAGTCGCCGATCTCGTGGAAATTCCAGGAGGCCCAGGCCCGACGCTTCCGGGGCAGCAACGATGGGTCCCGGTGCAGGACCGTCGGCGTCCGGTTGCTCGTGAAGGCGCTGAAGACCTCCCGCTCAGCCGGGCTCGGGTCCGCGAGGAGGGGCAGCACCTGGTCGCCATGACAGGCCAGCACCACGTGATCGAACACCGAGGTGTCCTCCCCTTCCAGGTGGAGGTGCACCCCCGCGGCAGAGCGCAGCAGGCTGATGATGCGGGCCCCGGTCACGACGCGCTCCCGGTAGGGCCGGGTCAAGGGTTCGAGATAGCGGCTGGTGCCGCCGGGGATCGTGCGCCAGGGGTGGTGGGTGGTCACGCCCAGGAAGCCATGGTTGTGGAAGAAGCGCACCAGGGTGGCGGCGGGAAAGGCCTCCATGTCCAGCAGCGTCGTGGACCAGACGGCCCCGGCCATGGGATAGAGGTACTGGGTCTTGAACCGCTCTGAGAATCCTTCGCGGGACAGGTACTCGCCCAGCGTCGGGCCGCTGCCATCCCGAGCCTTCAGCAGCGCCCTGGCCACCCGGTTGAAGCGAAGAACCTCGAGCCAGAGCCCGTAGAACGACGGATCTACGAGGTGCCGCCGCTCCGTGAAGAGTCCGTTGAGGCCGCGGCTGCACCAGGGGAAGGCGTTCCCGCTGACGGCGAAGCTCATGTCGCTGGCACAGGTCTCCACGTGGAGGTCGGCCATGAGGCGGATGAAGTTGGGGTAGTTGACCTCGTTGTGGACGATGAAGCCCGTGTCCACCGGCACCGGTCCGTCTGGGGTGTCCACGGTCACCGTGTGGGTATGCCCGCCGATCCGGGGCTCCTTCTCGAAAACCCAGACCTCGTGCTCCCGGCTGAGGAGCCACGCACACGAAAGCCCTGCGATGCCGGAGCCGATGACCGCGATCCTGCTCATGGCTTGGAGGCCGCCATCACTGAAGCGGGAAAGGGCCGGATATCCCGCACGATGCGCAGCCAGCTCAGGACCTTCAGCGCGTAGTAGGTGGGGTCGAACTCCCACCACCGGATGCCCTGGCGGCAGCTGGCCTGGCAGTGGTGGTGGTTGTTGTGCCAGCCCTCGCCCAGGGTGATGAGGGCCAGCACGAAGTTGTTGCGGCTCTGGTCATTCGTGTCGAAGCGCCGGGTACCCCAGACGTGGGTGAGCGAATTGATGCAGAAGGTGCCGTGCCAGAGCAACACCGTGGAGATGACGAAGCCCCACACGAGCGCCTCCCATGCGCCAAGGCCAGTCCAGGCCCCGAAGGCGAACGTGGCCGTGCCCAGCAGCCAGGGGCAGAGCCAGTGGTAGGCATCCAGGAAGCGCAGCTCGGGGAACCGCCCGAAATCCTCGATGGCCTTGGCGTCGTAGTCGTCGTGGGCATCCGAGAGGATCCACCCCACGTGGGACCACCAGAACCCGTCTGTCACGGGCGAGTGCAGGTCCTGCGCCGTATCCGAAAAGCGGTGGTGGTGTCGGTGGTGGGCCGCCCACCAGAGCACGCCCTTCTGCGCCGAGGTCTGGGCCACGAAGGCCAGCAGGAACTGCGGAACGCGGCCCAGCTTGTAGGTGCGATGGCTGAAGTAGCGGTGGTAGCCCGCCGTCACGGCAAACATCCGGATGAGGTAGAGCCCCCCGCAGAGCGCCACCAGCTTCCAGGAGAAGGCCAGCCAGATCGCGGCCAGGCAGGCCAGATGCAGCAGCACGAACGAGACCGAAGTGACCGTCACAGCAAAGGGCTTGCGCATGGATCTTCCCGGGGCAGGAATCCAGGGTAGACCAGGAAATCAGCAGACTCTGGGTCTGTTCAGAAATTCACGGGGTGGTCACGCCCCGGGCGCCCAATCCGGGTGATGCACTCGCGGGTTGGATCCCAGGACGTCAACAAAGCCAGGGGGGCCGAACGGCCCCCCTGGCTTTGTTGGTGCACCCGACTGGAATCGAACCAGCGACCTTTGGCTTCGGAGGCCAACGCTCTATCCAACTGAGCTACGGGTACTGCGGCCTTCCATCATGGCTTCGAATGGGCTTCGGTTCAAGGTCGGCCTCCGAAGCCATGCCAAGTCACCTTCCCAGACTAACGTCTGTTCTTTGGAGTCTTGCCTGCCCTGGACAGCACAGCCCACTGATGGCAAATGCCTTCAACCACCGATGAACACCGATGAACACCGATCAAAATCTGAATTGAAGGGTGGTTTCGTCGTTCATCGGTGTGACTCGACTGCTCCCCTCATTTAAATCAGCCGGAGTAGGTGGAGATGACCTTTAGCTTCGGAGGGCAACGGTAATCAGCCCGGGGCTCCCACCATGCGGCGCCTCACGGAGCCGTTGGTTTCGGCGAAGTAGCGGCGGACGCCCAGGGTGATGGCTTCGGCGACTTTGGCGCGGAAGGCGGCGTCCTTCAGTTTCTCCTCCTCCTTCGGATTGGAGATGAAGGCCACCTCGACCAGCACGGCAGGCATGGCGGCCCCTCGCAGGACGATGAAGGGCGCCTGCTTGACGCCCCGCTCCTTGATGCCGGCCAGCCGGTTCAGCTGGCCCTGGACGGCCACGGCCAGGCGTTCGGAATCCTGCAGGAAGGCCTTCTGGGCGAGATCGTCCAGGATGCTGGCCACCACGCTGTCGGCACTGCCGGGGGCGGCGCCGGCGCCGGCGTTCTCGACGGCCACCACGTCCTCATCGTCGCCCTTGCCCAGGCTCAGGAAGAAGACCTCGGAGCCCTTGGCGGCCTTGGCCCGGGCGGCGTTCAGGTGCAGGCTGATGAAGAGGTCCGCGCCCTGGGCATTGGCGGCCTTGGCCCGGTCCCAGAGGGGGATGAAGGTGTCGTCGTCCCGGGTGAGCACGGCCTGGAAGCCGGCCGACTCCAGCCGGGTCGCCACGGCCTTGCCGATCTCCAGGGCGGCGGTCTTCTCCTTGAGCCCCTTGGGACCCTTGGCGCCGCCATCGTCGCCACCGTGGCCCGGATCCACCATCACCTTCAGGCGCTGCTGGGGCGCGGCGGGTTTGGGAGTCTGGCTCCAAACCGTTAGGCTGAAGGTGGCAAGCAGGATGCTTGGGAGTCGGATCATGGCCCAGTCGGTGAAAGGTATGCGGGATCTCTTCGGGGCGGAGCTGCGCTGGTTCCAGCATATCGAGGAAACCGCCCGCCGCGTGTTCGGGCGCCACGGCTATGGCGAGATCCGCACGCCCATCCTCGAGGAGCTGGACGTCTTCAAGCGCAGCGTGGGCGAAAGCTCCGACATCGTGAACAAGGAGATGTACCAGTTCACGGACAAGGGCGGCCGCGAGGTGGTGATGCGCCCGGAGAACACCGCCGGCGTGGTGCGGGCCGCCATCCAGCACAAGCTGCTGCTGAACAACGATCCCGTGCTGCTCTATTACATCGGCCAGCAGTTCCGCTACGAGCGCATGCAGACGGGCCGCTACCGCCAGTTCTGGCAGATCGGCGCCGAGAGCTTCGGCGTGGCCAGCCCGGAATCCGAGGCCGAGAGCCTGCTCATGCTCCACAGCTTCCTGACGGAGCTGGGCCTCAAGTCCCTGGTCTTCTCCATCAACAGCGTGGGCACGCCCGAGTCCCGTCCCGCCTTCCACGCCGCCTTCCGCGCCTTCTTCGCCGAGCGGGCCGATCAGTTCTGCGAGGACTGCCACCGGCGGGTGCAATCCAATCCGCTGCGCGTATTGGATTGTAAGAATGAAAAGTGCCAGGCAGCGCTGGAAGGCCATCCTGTGCTCACGGATTTCCTGGATGAGGGCTCGGCCAGGCACCACGCTCGCCTCAAGGCGCTGCTCACCGAGCTGGGCATCCCCTTCGTGGAGAATCCCCGCCTGGTGCGTGGCCTGGATTACTACACCCGCACGGCCTTCGAGGTGCTCAGCTCCGACCTCGGCGCCCAGAGCGCCCTGCTGGGCGGCGGCCGCTATGACCTGCTGGTGAAGCACCTGGGCGGCCCCGACGTGCCCGCCTTCGGCTGGGCCATCGGCCTCGACCGCCTGGCCATGGTGCTGCAGCAGGTGAAGGGCGAGGCCCCGGCCACCGCCCCGGCCCTGCTCATCCCCCTGGGCGAGCGGGCCACCACCGAGGGCCTCAAGCTGGCGCGCGCCCTCTGGGACGCGGGCGTGGCCCTGCAGCTGGAGACCCGGGGCGGCGCCCTCAAGAAGGCCATGGCCTCCGCCAACCGGCTGGGCATCCAGACGGTCCTCATCCTGGGCGATGGGGAGCTGGACGGCGGCACCATCACCGTCAAGCGCATGGCCACGGGGGAGCAGGAGACCTGGCCCATGGCCGAGGTGGCGGCGCGACTCGCCAAATCCTGACCACCGTGGTAAGGTAAGTCCTTCGTGATCGCAGGCGACCCCCGGTCTCCGCCTCTTTTCAATCCGAATAACCCCACTTTTCGCCCTGACCGGGCCCCCGGATGCGTTCCGTGGGCGGGCCCCTTCAGGAGCGACCATGTCCTTCGAATCCCTCGGGCTGCTGCCCGAGCTTCTGCGCGCCGTACGCGAGCAGGGCTACGAAACCCCCACCCCCATCCAGTCCCAGGCGATCCCCCTGGTGCTGGAGGGCCGCGACCTCATGGGCCGCGCGCAGACCGGTACCGGCAAGACCGCCGGCTTCACCCTGCCCCTGCTGCAGCGGCTGGCCCCCCAGGCCAGCAGCTCGGCCTCGCCCGCGCGCCATCCCATCCGCGCCCTCATCCTCACGCCCACCCGTGAGCTGGCCATGCAGGTTGAGGAGAGCGTCCGCACCTACGGGAAGTACATCCCCCTGCGCTCCACCACCATCTTTGGCGGCGTGAACATCAATCCCCAGACCAAGGCGCTGCGCGCCGGCGCCGAGATCCTCGTCGCCACGCCGGGCCGCCTCCTGGACCACCACCAGCAGGGCAACCTGAACTTCAGCCAGCTGGAAGTCCTGGTGCTGGATGAAGCGGATCGCATGCTCGACATGGGCTTCATCCGCGACATCCAGAAGATCATCGCCCTCCTGCCCAAGAGCCGGCAGACCCTGCTCTTCTCGGCCACCTTCACGGACGAGATCAAGCAGCTGGCGGCGCAGTTCCTGAAGAGCCCCGCCACGGTGCAGATCACGCCGCAGAACACCGCCGCCGAGCTGGTGCGCCAGGTGGTCCACCCCGTGGATCGGGAGCGCAAGCGCCACCTGCTGGCCCACCTGATCACCAGCCGCAAGCTGGAGCAGGTGCTGGTCTTCACCCGCACCAAGCACGGCGCCAACCGCCTCTCCGAGCAGCTCGACAAGGACGGCATCAGCTCCATGGCCATCCACGGCAACAAGAGCCAGCCCCAGCGCATCAAGGCGCTGGAGGACTTCAAGAAGGGCGCCGTCCGCGTCCTCGTCGCCACGGACATCGCCGCCCGCGGCCTGGACATCGACATGCTTCCCCACGTGGTGAACTACGAGCTGCCCCAGGTGCCCGAGGACTACATCCACCGCATCGGCCGCACCGGCCGGGCCGGCAGCGAGGGCGAGGCCCTCTCCCTGGTCTGCGTGGACGAGCATGGCCTGCTCCGCGACATCGAGAAGCTGCTCCGCAAGGAACTGCCCAGGGACGTCGTCACCGGCTACGCCCCCGATCCCAGCATCCCCGCCGAACCCATCCAGACCGGGCGGCAGGGCGGCGGTGGCCGCGGCCGCGGTCCGGCCCGTCCGGCCCGCAGCAGCTCAGCGCCCGCACCCCGCGGTGAGCGGGGTCGCCACCCCTCCCGCCCCGGCGCCCGCGGGAAATAAGTCAGACCGCTATACCACTTGACGCGAGGCTTGGAAGGCCCCAGGATTCTTGCTTATGCAAGAACCCATGCCCGATACCCTCATCCAGGCCGGCCTCGGTACCCTCGCCGCCGCCGTGCGGCGCCGGCTGAAACATGTGGTGGGCGCGCGCCTCGCCCCCTACGACCTCACGATCCAGCAGTTCTGGGTCATGCTGGTCCTGCTGGAACAGGGCCCCTCCTCACTGCATCCGCTGGCCCAGCAGGTATGGATGGACGACCCCACGGCCAGCCGCGTGGTGAAGGCCATGGTCGCCCGGGGGCTCCTGCGCACCCAGCCGGATCCCAACCACGGCCGGCGGATCCTCATCAGCCTGGCGCCCAGCACCCTGCCCCTGGCCCAGGAACTCCAAACCCTGGCCACCGAGATCAAGATCGGCCTGGTGGCGGGCCTCGACGCGGATCAGCAGGCGAAGCTGCGCCAAGGGCTGCTGGCCATGATCACCAACCTGGACGAGATGTCCGCCGGAGTCACTTCCAGCCCTGGCGAGGCTGACGTCGCCGCATCCTGACGCGATCCCGGTTCCAGCGTCCCTTCCCCATGCCAATGTCCGGAGGTGCCATGCGTGTCCCAGCTGCCCTCGTCCTCGCCTTGGCCCTGGCCGCCCCGCTGGCCGCCCATGCCAGGCACCAGGCCGCGCCATCGGCGGAGGCCCCCAAGATCCACAAGGTGGAGAAGGTCGCCGAAAGCGTCTACTGCATCTTCGGCCAGGGCGGGAACATCGGCCTGATCGTCACGGCCAAGCACGCGGTGCTCATCGACGACCAGTTCGAGCGCCTGGTGCCCGGCCTCCTTGAGGCGGTCCGCACCATCACCGACAAGCCCATCAAGTACCTCATCAATACTCACGGCCACCCCGATCACGTGGGGGGCAATGTGGTGTTGGAGAAGCAGGTGTCGGCCATCATCGCCCACGCCAATGTCCGCAAGCGCATGGTGCTCGCCCAGGCCAAGCTCGACCCCGCCAGGCGGGGTGGCTTGCCCGAGCTGGCCCTGGGCTCCGAAGACGCCAAGGAGCGGGTCCGCCTGAACCTCCACCTGGATGACGCGGAGATCCACCTGCTGCACATGGGCCCCGGCCACACGGACGGCGACGTCATCGTGGGGATCCCGTCGGTGCTCGTGATGCACATGGGCGATCTCTTCTTCCTGGGCATGCTCCCCTACATTGATGTGGAAAGCGGCGGCAGCTTCGACGGGCTCGCCGCCCAGATCTCGTCGGTGGCCTCCTGGCTGCCCGATGGCGCCCGCATCATCCCCGGCCACGGCCCCGTCTGCGGCAGGAAGGAGCTGCTCCGCTACCGCGACTTCCTCCAGGCCGTGCAGGCCCACGTGAAGGCCAACCCCACCCGGGACGCCGCTGCGCTGGCCGCCTCCTTCGATGGGGATGCCTGGCCGGAATGGAAGCCCCGGGCGGATTTCGTCACCTGGGAGACCCTCTTCGCCGTGGCCTCGGGCAAGGGCCCCGGCCGCGTCGCCCGCCCCTGAACCCCGCTCGACAGCCCGGACTCCCCATGAACACCTCTGAAGCCACTCCCACCGAACAGGCCGACGGCCGGCCGGCCCTCCTGCGCGGCTGGCGCCCCTGGGCCATCGGCGGGGCCATCCTCGTCTTCGGTTGGTTCATTTTCGGCCGGGGCGGGAAGAAGGATCCCTCCGCCAATGCCGCGGGGCGGCCTGTTCCCGTGGCCGTGGCCCAGGCCCGCAAGGGCGACATGGCGGTCCACCTCACGGGCCTCGGCACCGTCACGGCCCTGAACAGCGTCACCGTGAAGAGCCGGGTGGACGGCCAGCTGGTCCGCATCGCCTTCACGGAGGGCCAGATGGTTCGCACAGGCGACCTCCTGGCCGAGATCGACCCCCGGCCCTTCCAGGTGCAGCTCATGCAGGCCGAAGGCCAGTACGCCAAGGACCAGGCCGCCTTCCAGAACGCCACCGCGGACCTGAGGCGCCTGCAGGGCCTCGTGCAGCAGGGCATCATCTCGCGGCAGCAGCTGGACACCCAGAGCAGCACCGTCGCCCAGTACGAGGCGGCCCTCAAGTCCGACCAGGCCCAGGTGGAGAGCGCCAAGCTCAACCTCGTCTACAGCCGCATCACCGCACCCATCGCGGGCCGGGTGGGACTGCGGCTCGTGGATGCCGGCAACATGATCCGCGCCTCCGATGCCAGCGGCCTCGCCACCATCGCCCCCATTCAGCCCATCAACGTGGTCTTCGCCGTGCCCGCCGACAGCATCCAGAAGGTGCTGGGCCAGAACGCCAAAGGCGGGAAGCTGCCCGTGGAGGCCTGGGACCGCGACCTCAAGTCCCGCCTCGCCCAGGGGTCGCTCGCCGCCATCGACAACCAGGTGGACACCGCCACGGGCACCGTGCGGCTCAAGGCCCTCTTCGCCAACGAGGATCGGGTCCTCTTCCCCAACCAGTTCGTGAACGCCCAACTCCTGGTGGACACGCTGCGCGGCGTGGTCATCGTCCCCACGGCTGCCATCCAGCGCGGGCCGCAGGGATCCTTCCTCTACGTGGTGAAGCCCGACAGCACCGTGGACCTCCGCATCATCGAGGTGCAAGGCACTGATGGCGACGAGTCGGCCGTGGTCAAGGGTCTCGCCGGCGGCGAGACCATCGTCATCGACGGCCTCGAGAAGCTACGCCCCGGCAGCAAGGTCGCCCTGCCCAAGGCGCCCGGCGCCAAGGGCTGATCCTTTGAACCCCTCCAAGCCCTTCATCCTCCGGCCCATCGCCACCTCGCTGCTGATGGTGGGGCTGCTGCTGGTGGGCCTGCTGGCCTTCCGTCAGCTGCCGGTCTCGGCCCTGCCCCAGGTGGACTACCCCACCATCCAGGTGGTCACCTTCTACCCGGGCGCCAGCCCCGATGTCATGGCCTCGGCCATCACGGCGCCGCTGGAGCGGCAGTTCGGTCAGCTTCCGGGCCTGAACCGCATGTCCTCCACCAGCTCCGGCGGCAGCTCGGTCATCACCCTGCAGTTCGTGCTGGATCTCAACATCGACGTGGCGGAACAGCAGGTCCAGGCGGCGGTGAACGCGGCCGGCACCTACCTGCCCCGCGACCTCCCCAATCCGCCCATCTACAGCAAGATCAATCCCGCTGACGCGCCCATCCTGACCCTGGCGCTCACCTCGAAGAGCCTGCCGCTCTCCAAGGTCGAGGACTTCGCCGACACGCGGCTGGCCCAGAAGATCTCCCAGCTGCCCGGCGTGGGGCTCGTGAGCATCAGCGGCGGCCAGAAGCCCGCCGTGCGCATCCAGGCCAACCCCGCGGCGCTGGCCGCCAAGGGGCTCACCCTCGGCGACGTGCGCACCGCCGTGGCCGCCAGCAACGTGAACCAGGCCAAGGGCAGCTTCGACGGCCTGCGCCAGGCCTACGCCATCGGCGCCAACGACCAGCTACTCACCAGCGACGACTACCGGCCCCTCATCGTGGCCTACAAGAACGGCGCCCCCGTCACCATCGCCGAGATCGCCACGGTCAGCGATGACGTGGAGAATGCCCGGCTGGCCGCCTGGATGGGCACCGGCCAACCCACCGACAAAGCCATCCCTTCCATCGGGGTGAATGAGACCGCCCAGGTCCCGGCGGTCATCCTCAACATCCAGCGCCAGCCCGGGGCCAACATCATCGCCGTGGTGGACCGGGTGAAGGACCTGATGCCCCAGCTGCGGAGCTCCCTGCCCGCCGCCGTGGAACTGACCGTGCTCACGGACCGCACCGTCACCATCCGTGCCTCCGTGGAGGACGTGGAGTTCGAGCTGATGCTCACCATCGCCCTGGTGGTGATGGTCATCTTCCTTTTCCTGCGGACCCTGGCCGCCACCATCATCCCCAGCGTGGCCGTGCCGCTCTCCCTGGTGGGCACCTTCGGCGTGATGTACCTGCTGGGCTACAGCCTGAACAACCTCACGCTCATGGCCCTCACCATCTCTACGGGCTTCGTGGTGGACGATGCCATCGTGATGATCGAGAACATCATGCGCTACATCGAGGAGGGCGAGTCACCCCTCCAGGCGGCGCTGAAGGGCTCGGAGCAGATCGGCTTCACCATCCTGTCGCTGACGGTCTCGCTCATCGCCGTGCTCATCCCCCTGCTCTTCATGGGCGACATCGTGGGCCGCCTGTTCCGGGAGTTCGCCGTCACCCTCAGCGTTACCATCCTGGTGTCGGCGGTGGTGTCCCTGACGCTGACGCCCATGATGTGCGCCAAGCTGCTGAAGCACACGCCCCCCGAGGAGCAGGGCCGCTTCTACCAGTCCTCGGAGCGGGTCTTCCAGCGGATCATCGCCTTCTACGGCCGCACCCTCACCTGGGTGCTCCAGCACCAGACCGGCACCCTGATCGTGGCCGTGGCCACCCTGGCCTCCACGGTGCTGCTCTACGTCGCCGTCCCCAAGGGCTTCTTCCCCGTGCAGGACACGGGCGTCATCCTCGGCATCTCCGAGGGCCCCCAGACGGTTTCGTTCCCCGCCATGGCCGAACGCCAGCAGGCCCTCTCCACCGAGATCCTCAAGGATCCGGCCGTGGCGAGCCTCTCCTCCTTCATCGGCATCGACGGCACCAACACCACCCTCAACAGCGGCCGCATCCAGATCAACCTGAAGCCCCTGGATGAGCGCGGCCTCAGCGCCAGCGAGGTCATCCACCGGCTCCAGCCCCAGCTGGCCAAGGTGGAGGGCATCCGGCTCTACCTCCAGCCTGTGCAGGACCTCACGGTGGAGGATCGGGTCAGCCGCACCCAGTACCAGTACACGCTGGAGGACGCCGATGCCAAGGAACTGGGCGAGTGGGTGCCCCGCTTCGTGACGCGGCTCTCGGCCATCCCCGAGCTGCGGGACGTGGCCAGCGATCAGCAGAACGCCGGGCTCCAGGTGCGGGTCACCCTCGACCGCACCACGGCCTCCCGCCTGGGCATCACGCCCCAGATGCTGGACGACGCCCTCTACGATGCCTTCGGCCAGCGCCAGGTCTCCACGATGTTCACCCAGCTGAACCAGTACCGGGTGGTGCTGGAGGCCCGGCCCGGACAGTACCAGCGGCCAGAGGACCTCCAGAACATCTACGTGCGCTCGGCCTCTGGGGGCTCCGTGCCGCTCAGCGCCTTCACCCGCTTCGAGACCGTGACCGCGCCCCTGGCCATCAACCACCAGGGCCAGTTCCCCACGGCCACCGTGTCCTTCAACCTGGCGCCCGGCGTCTCCCTGGGCGATGCGGTGAAGGCCGTGAACCAGGCCCGCCAGGAGCTGGACCTGCCCCCCAGCATCAAGGCCGGCTTCCAGGGCACGGCCCAGGCCTTCGGGGCCTCGCTGACGAACACGCCCCTGCTCATCCTCGCCGCGGTGCTGACGGTGTACATCCTGCTGGGCGTGCTGTACGAAAGCTACATCCACCCCGTCACGATCCTCTCCACGCTGCCCTCGGCCGGCGTGGGCGCCCTGCTCTCGCTCATGCTGTGCCGCACGGACTTCAGCGTCATCGCCCTCATCGGCATCATCCTGCTCATCGGCATCGTCGAGAAGAACGCCATCATGATGATCGACTTCGCCCTCGAGGCCGAACGCAAGGGCGGCCTGCCCCCGGAGGAGGCCATCTACCAGGCCTCCCTGCTGCGCTTCCGGCCCATCATCATGACCACCATGGCCGCCATGCTGGGCGGCGTGCCCCTGGCCCTGGGCAGCGGCGTGGGCGCCGAGCTGCGCCGGCCCCTGGGCATCGTCATCGTGGGCGGCCTCATCTTCAGCCAGGTCTTAACGCTCTATACGACCCCCGTGATCTACCTGGCCTTCGACCGTCTCGCGCGCCGCGCACGCCGCTGGCGCGGCGTGCGCGAAGCTGTGCCTGCGGCGCAGGAACCATGATCCGTCTTCTTCCACCTTGCCTTTCGCGCTGCGCCAGCAGCGCTCTACTCCAGGCGGCACGCCTGGAGCAACATTCATGAGCATCTCTACACCATTCATCCGTAGACCGGTGGCCACCACGCTGCTGACGGTGGCCCTGGCGCTCCTGGGCGCCATCGCCTACCAGTTCCTGCCGGTGTCGCCCCTGCCCCAGGTGGAGTTCCCCACCATCCAGGTCTCGGCGAACCTGCCCGGCGCCAGCCCGGAGACCATGGCCTCCTCCGTGGCCACCCCACTTGAACGGCAGTTCGGGCGCATCGCGGGCATCACGGAGATGACCTCGGCCAGTTCTCTGGGCGGGACGAACATCACGCTCCAGTTCGACCTGGGCCGCAACATCGACGCCGCCGGCCGCGACGTGCAGGCCGCCATCAACGCCGCCCGGGGCGATCTGCCCGCCAACCTGCCCAACAACCCCTCGTACCGGAAGGTGAACCCGGCGGACTCGCCGATCATGCTGCTGGCCCTCACCTCGAAGCTGATCCCCCGCGAGCGCATGTACGACATCGCCACCACCCTATTGCAGCAGAAGCTGTCGCAGGTGCAGGGCGTGGGCCAGGTGGGCATCTTCGGCGGCGCCCTGCCCGCGGTGCGGGTGGACGTGAACCCCGCCCTGCTGAACGCCCAGGGGCTCGCCCTCTCCGATGTCCGCCTCGCCATCGCCGCCGCCAACCTCAACCGGCCCAAGGGCGACCTGGTCGATGGCAAGAGCACCTGGTCCATCGCCACGACCGATCAGATGCTGAGTGCCGCGGACTACCAGCCGCTGATCATCCGCTACCGCAACGGCAGCGCCGTCCGCCTCTCGGACGTGGCCCGCGTGACGGATTCCGTGGAAAACGTCCGCAATGGCGGCCTGTCCAACGGCATGCCGGCCATCATCGTGCCCATCTTCCGCCAGCCGGACGCCAACATCATCGAGACCGTGGACCGGGTGAAGGCCCTCCTCCCCCAGCTGAAGGCCTCCCTGCCGCCCACCATCGACCTGAACGTGCTCATCGACGCCACGCGCACCATCCGGGCCTCCGTCAAGGACGTGCAGCTGGCCCTGACCATCTCGATCCTGCTGGTCATCCTCGTGGTCTTCGTGTTCCTCCGCAGCGTCCGGTCCACGCTCATCCCCAGCGTCGCCGTGCCCATCTCGCTCATCGGCACCTTCGGCGCCATGTACCTCCTGGGCTACACCATCGACAACCTGTCCCTCATGGCCCTCACTGTGGCCACGGGCTTCGTGGTGGACGACGCCATCGTGGTGGTGGAGAACATCACCCGGCACCTTGAGAACGGCATGCAGCCCATGGAGGCGGCCCTGCACGGCGCCAAGGAGATCGGCTTCACCGTGATCTCCATCAGCATCTCCCTCATCGCCGTGTTCATCCCCATCCTGCTCATGGGCGGCATCGTGGGCCGCCTCTTCCGGGAATTCGCGGTGACCCTCTCGGTGGCCATCGTGATCTCCATGGTGGTGTCCCTCACCACCACGCCCATGATGTGCTCGCGGCTCCTGCGTCCCCACTCGGAGGAGAAGCACGGGCGGATCTTCCAGGCCAGCGAGCGGGTCTTCCAGTGGATCATGGGGCGCTACGAAAACTCGCTGACCTGGGTACTCCGCCACCAGAAGGCCACGCTCATCGTCGCCCTCAGCACCATGGTGGCCACCGTGGGGCTCTACATCGCCATCCCCAAGGGCTTCTTCCCCCAGCAGGACACGGGCCGCGTGACCGGCTCCATCCAGGCCGCCCAGGACATCTCCTTCAGCGGGCTCGAGAAGCTCATGACCCAGTACGTGGCCATCGTGCAGGCCGACCCGGCCGTGGAGAACGTCACCGCCTTCATCGGCGGCGGCAACACGGGCCGAATGTTCGCGGCCCTCAAGCCCAACGACCAGCGCAAGGACACGGTGGACCAGATCATCGCCCGCCTGCGCGGCAAGACGGCCCACATCGTCGGCGGCACCCTCTTCATGCAGCCGGTGCAGGATCTGCGCCTGGGCGGCCGCCCCTCCGCCACCCAGTACCAGTACACGATCCAGGGCGACGATGCCCGGGAGCTCTTCGAGTGGGCGCCCAAGGTGCTGCAGAAGCTCCGCACGGTCCCCCAGCTGACGGACGTGAACTCCGATCTGCAGAACAAGGGGCTGGAGGCCTCCCTGGTCATCGACCGGGCCACGGCCTCGCGCCTGGGCATCACCCCCCAGGCCATCGACAACACGCTTTACGACGCCTTCGGCCAGCGGCAGGTGTCCACCATCTACACCGCCCTGAACCAGTACCACGTGGTCATGGAGGTGGATTCGCCCTTCATGCAGACTCCCGATGGCCTGCGCCACACCTACGTCCGTTCCGCCACCGGCAACCTGGTGCCCCTGAGCGCCTTCACCACCCTGGAGCGGCGCAACACGGCCCTCTCCGTGAACCACCAGGGCCAGCTGCCCTCGGTGACCCTCTCCTTCAACCTGCCCCTGGGCGTGGCCCTGGGCGACGCCGTGGCCGCCGTGGACAAGGCCGAGCAGGAGATCCACCTGCCGGGCACCATCCGGGGCAGCTACATGGGCACGGCCCAGGCCTTCCGGGCCTCCCTGGCCAACCAGCCCCTCCTGGTGGCGGCGGCCCTGCTGGTGGTCTACATCGTGCTGGGGATGCTCTACGAGAGCCTCATCCACCCGCTCACCATCCTCAGCACCCTGCCCTCGGCGGGGGTGGGCGCCCTGCTGGCCCTCATGGCCTGCCGCACAGAGCTGACCGTCATCGCCTTCATCGGCATCATCCTGCTCATCGGCATCGTGAAGAAGAACGCCATCCTCATGATCGACTTCGCCATCGAGGTGGAGCGGCGCGAGGGGCTCACTCCCGAGCGGGCCATCTTCCAGGCCTGCCTGCTGCGCTTCAGGCCCATCACCATGACCACCATGGCGGCCCTGCTGGGCGGCCTGCCCCTGGCCATCGGCATGGGCACGGGCTCCGAGCTGCGGCGCCCCCTGGGCATCGCCATCGTGGGCGGCCTCCTCGTCAGCCAGCTCCTGACCCTCTACACCACGCCCGTCATCTACCTCTACATGGACCGGGCGAGGCTGCGGTGGGAGCGGTGGCGGGCCACCCGCCACACCGAAGCCCACTGAACGACTCTGGAAAAGAACAGGAATTAAAAAAGCGGAGGGGGCGGAGGAGCTGAGGAAAGCGGAGTAAGGATCTGATTTTCTTCCGCGGCCTTTCGGTGCCTTCTGCGGTTCATCCGTTCGCAGTGACATGGCCGGATCAGTAGAAGCCGAGGGCTCTACCTGCCGCTCCGGTCCAGTGAGCGAATCGCAGCCCTGCTTTTTCTCCGCTCTCCTCAGCTCCTCCGCCCCCCTCCGCTTACATCCATTCCCTTTCTTTTCCAGATCCCAAGTCCATTTTTCGCCGTCTTTCGCGGTTCCCTGCCTTGAGCCGGCCCTCCGGGGATGCGATCCTGTAGGGCTATGAAACTCGATCGGCTCGGCGACTTCCAACGCACCCACCGTAACGGCGACCTGCGCCTCGACCACGCGGGCCAGACCGTGCGTCTGCTCGGCTGGTGCCGCCGGGTGCGCAACCTCGGCTCGCTGGTCTTCCTGGACCTGCGCGACCGCTGGGGCCTGGTGCAGTTGGTGGCCAACGAGGAGACCGCCGATCCCGAGCTGCTGGCCAAGCTCAAGGCCGTGCGCAGCGAGTTCGTGCTGGCGGCCGAGGGCGTGGTGGCCGAGCGCGAGAGCAAGAACCCCAACATGGCCACGGGCGACGTCGAGATCCGGCTCACGGGCTTGCGCATCCTGAACACCGCCGCCACCCTGCCCTTCCCGCTGGAGGACGAGGGCGTGGGCGAGGACCTGCGTCTCACCTACCGCTTCCTGGACCTGCGCCGGGAGCACCTGCAGCGCAACATGATCCTCCGCAGCGAGACCTCCAACATCGTCCGCAACTACTTCCGGAAGCACGAGTTCGTCGAGGTGGAGACGCCCATCCTCGGCAAGTCCACGCCGGAAGGCGCCCGGGACTACCTGGTGCCCAGCCGCGTGCACGCCGGCGAGTTCTTCGCCCTGCCCCAGAGCCCGCAGCTCTACAAGCAGATGCTCCAGGTCTCGGGCTTCGAGCGGTATGTGCAGATCTGCCGCTGCTTCCGGGACGAGGACCTGCGCGCCGACCGCCAGCCCGAGTTCACCCAGATCGACGTGGAGATGAGCTTCGTGCGCCAGGAGGACGTCCAGGCGCTCATCGAGGGCCTGATGGTGGAGCTCTGCCCCCTGGTGGGCCAGCACCCCATCGCCCCCTTCCCGCGCCTGACCTACCAGGACGCCATGGAGTGGTACGGCTCCGACAAGCCCGACCTGCGCTGCAAGGTGAAGATCCAGGATGTGACGGGCCTCTTCGCCGGCAGCGAGTTCAACCTGTTCCGCGCCGCCGCCGACTCCCAGGGCCAGCGCCGGGTGCGCGGCCTCTTCCTGCCCGGCGAGGCCGCCGGGGCCTACAGCCGCAAGCAGCTCGACGAACTGCAGGAGACCGCCAAGCAGCTGGGCGCCGGGGGCCTGCCCTATGCCAAGTGGGGCAAGGACGGCCTGGCCTCCAGCTTCAAGAAGTTCATCAGCCCCGAGCTGGAAGCGGAACTCAAGGCGACCCTGGGCATCAGCGGCGAGGGGCTCGCCATCTTCGCCGTGGGCACCGATGAGCAGACCTCCCGGGTGCTGGGCGACCTGCGCCTGCGGCTGGCCCGGGCCTTCGGCCTGGTGGATCAGTCAGCCTTCGAGTTCCTGTGGGTGGTGGATTTCCCCCTCCTGCAGTGGGACGGGGACGATCAGCGCTTCGTGGCCTGCCACCACCCCTTCACCAGCCCCCACCCAGACGACCTGGACCTGCTGCATTCCGACCCCGGCGCCTGCCGCGCCGTGGCCTACGACCTGGTGCTCAACGGCTATGAGCTGGGCGGCGGCAGCATCCGCATCCACGACGCCGAGACCCAGAGCCTCATGTTCCGCACCATCGGCATCAGCGAAGCCGAGGCCCGGGCCAAGTTCGGCTACCTGCTGGATGCCCTGGCCTTCGGCGCCCCGCCCCACGGCGGCCTGGCCCTGGGCCTGGACCGCCTCGTCATGCTGCTGGCGGGCGAGGACAACATCCGCGAGGTCATCGCCTTCCCCAAGACCGCCCAGGCCCGCTGCCTCATGACCGACGCTCCCAGCCCCGTGGACGAGCGCCAGCTGCGCGACCTGCACCTGCTGCAGGACACGAAGCAGACCTACCGGGTGGGCGCCGTGTTCTTCGAGAGCGCCGAGGGCGGCAACGCCGAGCTGCGTGGGCAGGCCCTGCAGCAGCTCAGCCAGCTCACCCCCCGCCAGACCCAGGGCCTCGTCACCCTCGATGGGCAGGGCCAGATCCTGGATGCCCAGACCCTGAGCGGACCCACCTTCGAGTTCTGACATCCACCTGCTGCAAGGAACCCCATGACCACGCCCGGAAAGCCCCCCAAGAAGGTCAAAGAGAAGCGGCAGACCCCGGCGGAACGCCAGGAGGCCATGCGCTACAACCACATGATGTACGGCCCCACGGCCGGCGAGCTGCGGCCCGCCGCCAAGAAGGTCAACTACGGCGCCGCCTACCTCGGCCACCCCAAGTTCCAGAGCCTGATGACCGCCCTCAAGAAGGGCACGGCCTTCACCTTCGACATCACCGACAAGGGCAAGGTCTGCGCCATCGCCACCGACGGCACCCAGATCTCCTTCGACGGCAAGGTGATCTTCTACTCCCGGGCCCTGAACAAGCACGAAGACAACCTGCTGCTGGACCGCGAAGTCACCGTCCAGCTCCAGACCATCGACGCCCTGGTCCACCTGGTCTTCGCCGTCGTCCGCGCCCTTCCCGAGCTGGGCCCAGCCCCCTTCGCCTACCAGGCCCGCCAGTTCTTCCTCGGCGCCGAAACCCTCGAAGCCGGCATCCCCAGCCAGGGACCGAACCTGCTGCTGGGGTCGTTCAAGCACAGCAAGGTTATTGAGAAGCCGAGGAAATAGCCGAGACCGTGACCTCTTGCAACGGAGCAAGCGCCCTCAACGCGGATTTACAGGGATGACGCGTTCCTTGAACGTCCCAACGATACGGGCCGTTCTCGGTACGATCTTAAAACCAGAGGCGATGCTTCGCTGGAAATGGCCTGTCGATGCATCGCCAGAGACTTCGATCTGAAGCATGTAGTCGCCTGCCAGAGTGGGGGAGAAGTAGACGCTAAAAATTGAATCCCCGGCAGCGTAGTCAGCCCCTAGCCCATCGTCGGTGAAGGTAACTGGAACAGGGGGAACTGTGGGATCGTCCAAACGTAACAATGCGGCGTTGATCTGAAGGTTCGCGACCTTGTTTGTCCCATCGAGCACTGCCATGCCGAAAGAGACATTGCTGCCCAAGGTCGAAGTGCCCCCACCCCCAAATATCAACGGAGCCACTTGGTTGTTGAAGTTGATTTGAATGGGAATGGTGGCAAGCGAAGAAAGGGCACCTGGAGAGGTGATTGCCAGGCTCACGGGCACGCTCGGTGCCGGGGACATGCCAGGCGCTTTCCCTGGCGTGGCCCTGGCGAGGGTGCCCGCGCCGACGGATGGGGCCGCCTGCGCCGCGCAGGAGGCGCGGCGTTGGATGGATGCCGCACAGGACGTGCGGCCACCGCCAAGCCTGGCGTGCGAAGCGCACGGGGCTTGCTGCTTGTCCCAGCCCAACGCGGTTCAGCGCCCGGCAGGAACCACGAGCCATTCGCGGCGGGAGACATAAGCCCCGCTTATGTCTAGGCCGACTGCGGAACCCCGCGCAGCGGGGCAGATTTGATAATTCGAATTATCGAATCTGCGCAGGCGGCCGACCGACGCAGAGGCTCCATCTCCGCGAGCCCGCAGGGCGAGTGGGAGGACAGCGCGGGGCGCTGTCCGATAGATGGAGGGGCGGGGATTGGATGTGCCACTCCCTCAGGCGATGGACGGCGTTGGGCGCTTAGTGTTCACGCCGCCGAAGGCGGCTTCCCCTTGCTGGCCGTCCATTGGCCCCTCCTAGGTCGACGGTTCTCCAGACAGAGGGACGAAACCAGGCGAAATGGGCCGCCTCAAGAGTCGTGATTTTGATTTTGGCGAAGGACAGGACAGAATAAGGCGCCTTTTTGTCTACTTTTACGCCTGGCTTCTGGCGGCTATCAGATCGCAGAATCCAGTTCGCCCAACGGCGGCCACTGTCGGGTGAACTGACTACTCCCTTTTTTCAGGACGGACCATTTAATGATCCTCCAGATAACTGATCGTACCTACATAATGAAATAATTCATCATAATCGATTTTTATTTCAGGTTCTTCCTTCAAAGTTTTTCCTTTAATGAATTCCCACTTGTCAATTTTTTTCCAATTCCATTGTTCTTCTCCAATAAAGAATAATTCGTGTGTGTTTAATTTTTGAGGGGTTTGAAAAAATATAAATCCATAGAACCCTTTCGTTCCTAATTTAAGATCAGCCTCAATCAAGCGGTTATTGTTTTTTTGATTTTGAACGATAATTTGTAAAAGATTCTGCACAACTCCTTTCGGAATTGGTTTGTTTTCGTGAATTTTATTTAAGGGGTTGTTAACAAGGAAGCATGCCGATAGAATAATTACCGAAATGTTCATGGCAATACTCCTTTTATTTCATTTACAGCTCTTCCGCCCCAAACATCTGCTTCAGCTTCAACCCAATTACGCTGAAGAAATGTCCCATTCAGCATCACGGTGTATTGGTTCCTGGATAGAATTGGTCTTAGATTTCCATCTAGTGTTTGTTCAAATTGTACACCAGTGGATCCATTCCTACCATTTGCAAAGAATGCCTTGGTCATTCCATGCCTTGCCTCGTGACCCAGTGTAAAGAATAGGTCACCTAAGCCTGATGCTTCTTTCGGATTTACCTGCATCTTTACTGTTGGGGCCCCACCACCTGGAGATAAAACAAGTGTTGTCTGCCCTTTAACCTCAGATCCCAAATCATGATTCACTATGAGTTCTGATTTAAGCCCGTTTCCTTTAATGCTGTCAATAAGCCCTTTATACGTTGGACTGTTGTCATAAAGAAATGCTGCAATGGCATTTAAATCTGCCGATGTCATTTTTGTAAGATCGGTTTGAAGTCCTAGTGCTTTGAATTTAGCTGTGGCTTCCTTAGTGTTCAATTCCTTGTAAATATTAAAATTATCTACCTTTGAGAGGCGGTATTCAGTTGTATCCGTTGATGGAAACCATGTTTCAGCATCCATCTTGCCAATAGCGTTTTTCTCTAAGAAGAAAAATGATTGATCAGTAATTCCGTAATAATGTTTCTGGGAACTGCCTTCATTCAAGAACATCCGCCCATCGGGATCAGTCTTGGTGACAGGGTTATTGGTGACGTAGCCGTAGAGGTTCCATGACTCTGGATCGTCTTTGGTCTGGTCGTAGGCCGGATCCACCTGAGCAAACTTGCCGTAGGCAGGAAGGTACATCCTCGCCTGCATGTAGATCGCCGAACCAGCTTGATCCTCATGATTCGTGAACCGCCTGCTGGCCTGGGTACCAGAGGCCCCGAACCGCTCCCCGTAGGGCAGGTTCTTGGTGCGTCCAATCACGGTGCCTGTATTGTCGGTCATGATGTTTGGGCTGCCCACATGGTCGCTCTGAATATAGACCAACCCTGGGCCTGAGGCATTTTCTTCGCAGAGCAGCTGCCCGAAGCCGTAGGTCAGGGTCTTCTTCCATTGCAGGATGGGGACAATGGTCACCGTCAGGCTCTGGGAGGCTGTGCCATAGGGGCTGGTGGCCGTCAGGGTGTAGGTGGTGGTTGCGGTAGGCGTCACCACGCGGCTGGTGCCCGTCACCGTACCGATGCCCGAGATGCTGAGGGTCGTGGCCCCCGTCACGGTCCAACTGAGGGTGCTGGTCTGACCGAGATTGATCGCCGTGGGGCTCGCGCTGAAGGCGCTGATCAGGGGTGGTGGTGGGGCGTTTACTGTCACCGTCAGGCTGGACGACACACTTCCTCCGCCATTGGTGGCCGTCAGGGTGTAGGTCGTGGTAACCGTGGGGGAGACTACCCGGCTGGTGCCAGTGACCGTGCCGATGCCCGAGATGCTGAGGGTCGTTGCCCCGGTCGCAGTCCAGCTTAGGGTGCTGCTTTGCCCCAGAGTAATGCTGACGGGCGTGGCTGTGAACGAGCCGATGGCGGGTTGCTGAACCACCGTGATGACCACTGTGGCCGTTCCCAACCCGTAGTCGCCTCCGGAATCAGCCACCTTGAAGGTCACGGTGTAGGTGCCGACCGTTGCAAACGCGTGGGTCGCGGACTTGCCTCCAGCCGTCCCACCGTCCCCGAAGGTCCAGTAAAACGTATCCCCCAGGGTGCCGGTGCCCGTGAAACTCACGGTCGCGCCTGCCCAAACCGTGGTGGGCCCGGTGGGCTTGGTGATGGTAGCGGTGCATTTGGGAGGGGTCAGGGATTGGGTGGAGGTCTTGCTGGACGTCTTGGTGGTGACCAGCTGGGACTGACCGGAAGCCGGTGCGGGCTTCTCAAACACCATCAAGGGTTCTCGGTTGAAGCCATAGACTGTGTACTGAACAAACCCATCCAGACGGGTACGCCTGAACCGTAAGCCCTCCCCATCCAGGAGGAAGGTGGATGAGACGCCTTTGGCCATCTCCTTCACCACTCGACCCAAGGGGTCGTAGGCCCAGGTGGTCAGTTCGGAGCTATCTCCCGGCACCGCCCAGACCTGCTTCATGCGCCCAAGGTCATCGTATTGTGCCCCTGTGAGAAGGGGCCCACCTGTTGTGCCAACCGTTGCAGGTAGGTCATTGCCACTGGTGTAGGTCGCGGTCCAAGCCAGCACCTCAGCTGGCCGATTCGATTGACTCTGTCCAGCCCATGGCGTGTAGGCGAACCCATTCGAAGTCCGGTTGCCGTATCGGTCATAGTCGAAGGTCTGAACCAATTGCTCGCCCGTGGCGATGCCTTGCGTGGTGGCCTGGGTCAGCCGTTGGAGGGAGTCGTAGCCAAACGAGTCACCCCCACGCTGGGTCATCAGCCCACGAGGATCCCAGGCGATGGCATTGCTCTGGACCGTCCCCTGCAGCAAGCCGTTGGCGGCAAGGACTTCGTGGCGGGTCTCCACCAGTTCGCCAAGGTCAGCCTTATTGGAGGACTTGGTGCCATTGCCGTAGAGGAGGGTGTTCGACACCGCCGACCCCGACACCAGATCGTAGGTCATCCTGGCACGTGAGGTTGTCGCACCCGAGAGGACTTCATAGGGCCGGAACTGATCATCAAAGGTAGTCGTTACAGTCTGAGCGGCGCGACCGAGGCCTCCGGGGTAGGTAAGGCTCGTGACATTGCCCGCCGCATCCAAGCTGCGAGTGACGGTAAAGCTCTGCTCGTAGTCGGTGACGGTCTTACTACTCAGGCGAAATAGGTCGTCGTACCCATAGGACTCGCCGACACTAAGAGTTCCAATTCCAGTCAATGCCTGCGTTTCGCTGAACGAGGAAAGCAGGTGATCTGGACGGTAGATGAGATTGCGCGTGACAGTTCCCTCGTCTCCAGATGCCGTGATGCTGTCGGGAAGCAGGTTCGCATTAAGCGTAGTGACCTGACTCCAGGTGGTGTTGCCCGGCCGACCTCTCATCTGGGTGGTAAGGGGGGTACCGAGCAGGTTGTGGTTGCTATATTCAGTGCGCCCTTCCTCCGGTTCCGTACGGCTCGTCATCCAGCCCATGTCGTTGTACTCATACAGACGAGACTGATTGCCTTGCCCGGTCTTGATCAGGTGGCCGTCCTTGCCGTACCAGAACTGGGACACCTTTCCCTTCTGATCCACCACGGCGATTTTTTGGCCGAGGATGTCCGTGGCCGTGCTGCGTGTGTAAATCCCACTCGCGTCCTGGACCTTGGTCCAGATGGCGGCAGGGATGGACACACCGTCCACCGTCGTGGCTGGCTGGCTGGTGGGTTGCAGCAGCACCTTGCTGAGGAGTCGGGGGGTCGTCCCACCAAATCGGTCCCAGGTCTCCGACAGGCGCCCCTGATCGTCATAGACCCATTTGAAATCGCCATAGGAGGACTGCCCGGTCTTGAGAACAGGGGTCTGGCGGATCTTTTGGCCCCAACCATCGTAAATGGTGGTCTGGGTTTCGATCACAGTGCCGTTTACCTTCTTCTTGATCACGGTCACGGGGCGATCAAAGGCATCGAAATCGGTGTGCACGATGAGCGTGCGACCTTCAATCGTGGTCTTCTCCTCCTTAGACCTTCCGACCACGTCGTAGGTGTATTCGGTGACAGCCGCCCCCACGGTTCCAGTGGCAGTTCGAGTCACCTTGGAAATTCGGCCCATGGCGTCATAGTCCGTGGTTGTGGTCACCCCCATGACGTCCGTACGGCTTGTCTCCTTGCCGAGTGCGTCACGAACGTAGGTGGTCCAACGACCGTCCACCAGATCTCGTTCCTTCTGCAACCACTGGTGGGGTGTCGTGTCGTACCCATACTCATGCCCGGCCTGGACCGATGAATCTCCAGGACGGGCAAGAATGGCACCGGAGGGCCCTGTCAGTGATTTGGTCACCCGGGTGACAAGGGGGGTGCCTGTAAGGTAGGTCCGATCCTCCACCGCGGAATAGGAGCCTCGATCACCGGTTACTTTGGTGATGAGTCCGTTCGCCACGGTATGTGTCGTCGTCCCAAAACTGACCGAGGTGACGCCGACTGGGTTGGGAAGGGTGCTCCCGTCGAACCGCAGTTGGGGAAGGGCTTCACCCGCCAGTGCCTTCTGGTCTGTTTGCACATTCAATGCGGCCAGAGCTTCATCGAATGACCTGGTGATCTGACCGTTGCGTTTGACTTGAGTCGCAGAGGAAGGGGCCGACACCTGGTCCCACCAGAGCACGGGAGACAGCTCATTGATGGTCGGGGCAGTCACCGGTGGAGCGTCCGTATACTCCTCGGTCATGATTGGCCCGCGCTCGTCACGTTGTGAGGCCGCAATCCCCGCAAGAGTTGTCCTCATCGGGAGGCCCTTTGGGATCACTCGGGTCCGCAACGCCACAGGCTGGCTCGGCAGGCCATGGCTCAATCCGCCTGTTGGATTCGCCCAGCTTCGATTGTCCCAGCCATCAAACAACTGGGTCTCGATCAGTTCGTTGTCAGGGATGGCAGTCGGCTGCCAATTGCCCCGAGCATCGGGCGATGGGACAAGGGAACTTCCCGCGAAGCGGACGGACTTGAGGATGACGCCGCTGGAGACAAGGAAGGCCTGCCGACCAAGGTTGTCCGAACCGAAGCTTTGAAGGTGTGGGTGAACCAGATGAACGCCGCGATAGGGCGTGACTCCGGCAACGGGGTTGGGAGTCGGATACCGCATGATCGTGGTCGTAAAGGCCAGCTGGGCTGGCTCGGCACCTGTGCCGTCCACATCTGCAGGAGTCGGTGGGACCGGCTTCATCCGTAAAATTTGAATGGTCTGGCCAGATCCATCCGGGGCGGAGGTGACGATCTTAGATACCGCGAGTGAATTCAGCAGCCATTTGGTTCGAGTCGATGGATCTAGAGGGTATTTCAAAGACACCGCCGACTTAAAGCCGTTCCAATACCCAGTACAGAAGTCGTAGCTCAGGCTTGAGAGTCGAGGGGCCGTGCTTTCATAGAAGTAGGATTCCTTGAGACCATTCGGGAAGGTAATCCGACCGAGGCGCTGTCCACCGGAAACAAGCGTGTACTGATCAAACAAAGTGGTTAGCCGTTGCCCCAGGTTGTCAGTGACCACCATGCTATCTGGGCAGATAACGCCAAAGTAGCGATGCGGATCTGTGGGTGGTGGTGGCGTCGGAAGTGGCGGCCATACCGGGGGGACCAGTTCACCGGTGGTGCAGTCGCGACCGCCACCCCCCGAGAAGACCGGCATTTGATAGTACTTCCCCAGAAGCAGGACCGTAGGGAGCGCACCCGCCTGGCCCGCCAAGGTATGGGTGACGGATAGGTTTGCTGGGGCGATCAGGGTGAACGGAGCGGTTGTTTCATTGACTCCTGGGGCTGTACTAAGGCTCAATGTGATCGATTCTGAAGGGATGATTTCATTCTGAATCACGATTTGGTGTGGTGCATTGGTCGTGTCTGATTCTGTGACGATGACCTTGTCACCCCAGCGATTGCTTAGATGGGTGATTTTTGTGTCGCTGCTCCGCCAGATGGCCATGGCCCTGACGTTCCCCCCATGATTAGCCCGGTCTTTGTGTGGAATCCAGGTTGATTGGGGTGGTGTTGCTGGGCTGAGCGGAGGGAGCCGGAGGCGACCGGAGCTCAGCCCATCGGCGCGCAAACTCCGCCGGGGGAAGGCCCCCGAGCGATGTGTGTGGTCGACGGTGGTTGTAGTCACGTAGCCATCCTCGGGTCACCTGCCGGGCCTCCGCAAGGTCCCTGAACCAATTTTCGTTCAGGCATTCATCCCTGAACCGTCCGTTGAAGCTTTCGCAGGTGCCGTTCTGCATCGGCCTGCCCGGCTTTATCAGGTGATGCGTGATTCCCCGCCCGTGTCGCCATTGGTCGAAGGCTCTCGATGTGAACTCCGGCCCGTTGTCGCTCACCACTACCTCCGGCATCCCCCGGCGGCGAATCAGGTCCTCCAGCACCCGCACGACTCTCAGGCTCGGCAGGCTGAAGTCAACCTCGATGGCCAAGCCCTCGCGGGTGAACACGTCCACCACATTCAGGGTTCTGATGGCCCTGCCTTCGGCCAGGGCATCGGATACGAAATCCATGGCCCATTGCTGATTGGGCCGCACGGGCGGCTGCAGCGCCTGGCGCGGGGCTCCCTTCATGCGCTTCCGGGTGCGCTTTCTCACCCAGAGTCCCTCCTCGTTGTAGAGACGCTCCACCCGCTTGTGATTCACCATGAATCCCTCCCGCCTCAGCAGCAGATAGAGCCTTGGAGATCCGAACCGTTTCCGTTCTGCCGCCAACTCCAGGAGCCGCTTCCGCAGCCCAGGAACTTCCTTGCGGCGGCTTCGATACCGACAAGTACACCTCGGCATGTCCACAACCTGGCAAGCCCGCCTTTCGCTCACCCGGAAGACCCGCCGCAAGGACGCCACGGCCTTCCGGAGGTCGGCGGGCCTCAGAATTTTTTTCGCAGGAGGAACCTCAGGGCCTCGATGTCCACGTCCCGCTGTCCCAGCATCCGCAGGAGCTTGGCATTCTCGATCTCCAGATGCTTCAGGCGCCGGGCATCCGAGACCTCCAGGCCCCCATACTTGGCCTTCCATCGGTAGAAGGTCTGGTCCGAGATCCCAAGTCGGCGACTGATGTCCGCCGTCTTTGTCCCTGCCTCATGCTCCTTCAGCGCGTGGATGATCTGCTCCTCGCTGAACCGGCTTTTCCTCATGGCTCCTCCTCTGCTCGATTGAGGTGGATTCCACAGAATAATCGGACTAATTTACGGGGAGAACGTCAGCCCCATCAATCACGGCCTGCCGGTACCCCGCAGCCCCGTGCATGATCTCAATGGCACCCGTCCTGGGGTTCTCATAGGAGAACGTGGTGTCCCAGTAGGAAGTCACTAAAAACTTGGTGCCATCACTGCTGGGGATCGCACTGATTCTGAATGCACCAATTGCTTCAATATCTCCAGCAGCAAGGCTCGCCTCTGCCTCGCTACGCGCGAAATCTGGTCCGACTACCCCCCGATCCAGAATCCACTTCTTTAGCTGAGTGGCATTGGTGAGGAGGGTCGCATCCGTTGGGCTAGCTTGCGTATAGAAAACGTAGGACTGACTGCCGACCAGAATTTTTGTGGATAAGTGATTGGTTTCATCTGGAATCCACATCACCGGTCGGAACTGACCACCCACACCACTACGTTCTTGCGAGTCAAAGTGTAAGGAAAATCCGATAGGGATTCGGCCGGGGAGCCTAGGTCCTAGGGGAATAGAGATGTTCAATGTCCCCGAAATGGCATCAACCTGTCCAGCCTTCAACGAGATGGATTGGCTAGCTGTAGGCGTCGTGAACCCTGGATCCATTGCATCTTGAGCGAGGAGCCCAACAGAAGCACAAAGCAGCAGGCCTTGGAGGAGCGGGCGATGTGGCATGGTGGCTTCCTAGCTGGTTACTA
This sequence comes from uncultured Holophagaceae bacterium, assembly GCA_963751095.1. Lineage (GTDB taxonomy): Bacteria > Acidobacteriota > Holophagae > Holophagales > Holophagaceae > Geothrix. The sequence continues at coordinate 60,257 of CAVVTK010000012.1, forward strand.
CTGGTTGCAGCCAGCCCCAAAGCTTTCCCAACAGATCGCAGCCACACAACTCGACAGGTATGCGCGGCATGGAACATGGAACCTGTTCAATTGGGACCAAAGGCGGGCGGTACAAAACGTGAAGGGATGGCCGAAGTTATCGCTAAAGTGATTCTCGAGTCAAGAAAACCACGCCCCATGTACCAATAGCCCCACAACCCCCTTCGGATGTGCGACGCAGGGCTGTGTCGAGGGCCTGATGACAGATCCAATTGCAGTCATAGTAGTCCTGCACATGGCCCTGGCTGTGACCCACTCCAGACTGGTTCACCGCAAAATCAAAGCATGACCCTCACCCTCCGTCATCGCGCCCAGGCCATCCTCCACTCGGCGGGCTGGGACCTTACGCCGCCGCCGGTGATCTGGTCGCCGCGCATGGCGCGGTGCGCGGGGTTGTTCGTGATCGAGAAGGATGCGCGGGGGAAGTGGCACCCGGAGATCCGGCTCAGCATTCCGCTGCTGAGGCGTCGGGACTGGCCCTGGCCGCAGCAGGTGTGCGGGATGAACTGCCACGACCCGGAGCAGGTGCAGCGGCGCATCCTGGAGCATGAGCTCATCCACTTCAAGCTGTGGGCGGATGGGGAGAGGAACTGGGGCCACGGCGAGCAGTTCCGGCGGCTTGCCTTCGAGGTGTTCGGGCACCAGAGCATCACGCATGGCATCGGGACTGAACCGGACTGAGCCACCAGAGGGATGCCACCGAGCTGGGCTGGCCGCATGGGATCGCGCTGTCCTTCTGCGCCACCGATGGGTGCATGACTGAAACCAAAAAACAGTTGAACCACCGATGAACACCGATGAACACCGATAAAAGCATGAGAAAGGATCAACTGCGCCAAGTGGCCGTTGGGGCTCAGGGGACCGCATGGTTGTGAAGCGGCACATCGGCGCCTTCCTGCATCAGGGTCCTTCTGTCTTTATCAGCTTTCCTGATTATCGGCCAGGCTCCGCCTAAAGGGTGAGATGACAAGTCTCGCAATTGATGGCGCTTGGATCTTTGGAGAGGTTTGACAGGATTTGTCCAATGCCTGGAGTCACCTTGGATGCGGTTTCCCGGTCCGAGGAGGTTCCATGGTCTACAGCCCTACCCAGTTCCAAAAAGGCCTCTCCCTGCCTTCTTTCCTGGAGCGGTATGGCACAGAGGAGGGTTGTGTCCGCGCCCTGTTCGCGGTCAGGTGGCCCAAGGGCTTCGAGTGCCCCGAGTGTGGGGGGCACGAATACTGTGTGCTGGAAGGCCGTCGGCTGTACCAGTGCAATGCCTGCCACCGGCAGACCAGCGTCACAGCAGGCACCATCTTCCACAAGACCTACCTTCCGCTGACGAAGTGGTTCCTGGCCATGCACCTACTCACCCAGGGCAAGCACTCTCTGTCGGCCCTGGAACTCAAGCGCCAGATCGGGGTCAGCTACGAGACTGCCTGGAAGGTGAAGCACAAGCTCATGCAGGTGATGCTGGAGCGCGAGCGGGGCCGGGTCCTATCGGAGCGGGTCGAGGCGGATGACGCCTACATGGGCGGCGAGCGTCACGGGGGCAAGCGCGGACGCGGGGCGCCCGGGAAGGCCCCCATGCTCGCCGCCGTCCAAACCTCCCCGGAGGACGACCCATCCGAGCGCAGAGTGGTCTACCTGAAGGTCCAGGCCGTCCCGAACTTCAAGAAGAGGACCGTAAAACGCTGGGCTAAGCGCAGCCTGGCAACGGCCTCCACGGTGCTGACCGACGGCATGCGCAGCTTCAATGCCATCAGTGAAGTGGTCGAGGACCACCAGCCCCTGGTGATGAAAGGGGGCTGGCGCAACTCCCGGCACCCGGCCTTCAAGTGGGTCAACACGATCCTCGGCAACCTGAAGGGCAACATCCTCGGTGTCTGCCGCTGGATCAGCGCCAGGCACCTTCCCCGCTACCTCGCGGAGTTCCAGTGGCGGTTCAATCGCCGGTTCGATCTGGAGGGCATCCTGGTTCGCCTGCTACGTGCTGCCAGCCTTACCCCGCCCATGCCTCAACGGTTCCTGGTTTTGGCGGAGGTGGGCCGATAATCAGGTCAGCTTTTGATCGGTGTTCATCGGTGTTCATCGGTGGTTAAAAATGCATTTCATCCTTACCCCTACCTAAATCTGTGGCCAGACCCGCCCGTGTCCCCAGACCATGCCCCGGTTTGGCGCCTGGGGGCTGACGGCTGAAGTACACTCCTGCCATGACCGCCTGGGATTCCGCCTTTCTCGCTGGCCCGCCCCTCACCGAGGCGGAGGACCGCCTGCCTCCGGCGCACAAGCTGTATGCGCTGCGCACGCTGCCCATGGGGGAGATCAAGGCCATCGGCTTCGACATGGACCACACCCTGGCCCGCTACCGCAGCCCGGAGATCGACGAACTGGCCTTCAAGAAGTCCGCCCGCCTGCTGGTGCGGGACCGGGGCTACTCGCCCTGGCTGCTGGAGCGCGAGTACGATCCGGACTTCGCGGTGCGCGGCCTGGTGCTGGACGGCCTGCGGGGGAACCTGCTGAAGCTCAACCGGGAGCGGCAGGTGGTGCGGGCCTGCCACGGCAGCCGGGCCCTCTCGCGTCCCGAGCTGGACGCCATCTACGGCCGGCGCCGTCTGTCCACGGCGGCCAAGGGCTTCCGCAACATCGACACCCTCTTCGAGATCCCCGAGAGCCACCTCTACGCGCGGCTGGTGGACGGCCTCGATGGCGGCCAACTGAAGGCCGAGAACTACCTCCAGCTCTTCCAGGACGTGCGCTGGGCCATCGACACCGCGCACCGCAACGGCGAGATGAAGGCCGAGATCCTCGAGCATCGGGACTTCTTCATCCCCCGGGATCCCCAGCTGGCCCTGGCCCTGGATCGCCTCAAGCGCTCAGGCAAGAAGCTCTTCCTGCTCACCAACAGCGAGTGGAGCTTCACGGATGGCGTGCTGGGCCACCTGCTCGACAGCCTGGACGAAGCCCGCCCCCGCTGGGTGGACTACTTCGACCTGGTGGTGGTGAGCAGCCGCAAGCCCGCCTTCTTCCTGGAGACGCCGGAACCGAAGCCCCTGGAGGGCCACCCCCGCTGCTTCAGCGGCGGCCATGCCGCCTGGCTGGAGGCGCAGCTGGGCGCCCAGGGCGAGGAGGTGCTCTACGTGGGCGACCACATCTACGGGGACGTGCTGCGCTCCAAGAAGAACGCCTCCTGGCGCACCCTGCTGCTGGTGCCCGAGCTGGAGCGGGAGCTGCGCCTGCTGGAGGCCAAGGCGGCGGACCTGCGCGAGCGGTACCGCCTGGAGACCGCTCGCCGGCGCACCCTGCGGCGGGCCTCGGTCCTGCACGACCAGTGGCAGCGGAACCGGGCGCGCCGCCATGTGCTGGGCCAGCGCCTCAGCACCGAGGCCATGCAGGCCCTGGATCACGAGGCCACGCAGCTGGCCGCCAGCACCGAGGCCCTGCAGCGCCGCGCGGAAGCGCAGGGTCTCGAGCTGGAGGACCTCACCCGCTCGGTGGAAGCCACCTTCAACCCCCTGTGGGGGCCCATGTTCCGGGACCGCGATGAGCTGACCCGCTTCGCCGACCAGATCCAGCAGTTTGCCTGCGCCTATACCGGGAAGGTCGGCAACCTGTACATGTACGATCCCCTGGCCACGGTCTACGCGCCCCTGCCCACCCTGCCCCACGAGCGGCGGATGTGAGGGCTGTGCCCGCCTACTTCATCCGAGCGCCCATCACCCGGTCCAGCAGGAGCTCCAGCTCGGCGCTGGTGAAGGGCTTCTTGAGGAAGTCCGCGAAGCCCTGGGCGATGGCCTGCTCCCGGGACACGGGCAGGGCGTAGCCGCTGCAGAGGATCCCCGGCAGGCCGGGGCGGAGGGCCTGCATGGCCCGGAAGGCCTCCACGCCGCCCATGCGCGGCATGGTGGCATCCAGGATCACCAGGTCGAAGGCCTCGGGCCGCTGGGAGAACACCTCCAGGGCCTCCTGCCCGTCCGCGGCGGAGACCACCTCCAGGCCGAACCAGTCCTGCAGCATCTCGGCCATGACCTCCCGCAGGTCGACCTCGTCGTCGGCCAGCAGGACCACGTTCCTCGCATGGAGGTCCACCACGGTGGGTGGTGCCGCGGGAGCCTGGCCTTCCGGCGCGGGGAAGTGGACCCGGAACACGCTGCCCACGCCCGGGATGCTCTCCACCTGGATGCCGCCGCGGTGCCCCCGGACGATGCCCAGGGCCGCAGCGAGCCCCAGGCCGCGGCCCAGGTTCCGGGTGGAGAAGAAGGGATCGAAGATCTTCGCCAGGGTCCCGTTGTCGATGCCGTGGCCCTGGTCCGAGACCTCCAGCACCGCGTAGAGGCCGGGCTCAATGACCTCCGCCCAATGGCCGGTGCCGAGCTCCGCCGGGGTAAGCGCACGCATGTACGTGCGGATCCGGATGGCCCCATGGGCGGAGTTGGCCTCCAGGGCGTTGGTGACCAGCCCCTCCACCACCCGGCTGACCAGCAGGGGATCCACCAGGATCGGGGGGAGGTCTCCGCTGAGCTCGCGGAGGACCGGCAGGCCCATGTGGTCCAGGGCCTCGGCCACGAGGGGGCTCAGGGCCAGGGATTCTGGACGGCGCAGGTCCCCGCCAGAGCTGTAGAGGATGTCCCGGCTGAGGCGGGAGGCCCGGTCGAGGCCCGCCTTCAGGCGGAGCAGGTAGACCTGCGACTTTGACTCCTCGGGCACGGCGGCCTGAGCCATCTCCAGATTCGCGGACATGGACTGGAAGATATTGTTGAAGTCGTGGGCGATGCCCCCGGAGAGCATGCCGAGGCTCTCCATCTTCTGGGCCTTGGAAAGCGCCGCTTCGGTGCGGCGGCTGTCCGTGATGTCCACAGCGCAGCAGACGCTGCCCTGGATGCGGCCCTCCGCGTCCCGCAGGGGGGTGGCATAGAACATCAGCCGGCGGGTTTCTCCATCATCTGAGACCAAATCCAGGGGCAGGTCGCGGATCTGCTCACCCGCCTGGGCCGCCCGCTGCAGGGGCAGCTCGTCCCGGTTCAGCTCACGGCCGTCCTGCCGCAGGGTGAGGCCCGGGGGCTGGCCGGAGCCCGGGTCCATGAGGTGCAGCCGGGAGGCAGCAGGGTTCGCATGGATCACCCGGCAGGCGGGATCCTCCGAGATCCAGAGTGGGATGGGCGTGGCCGCCATGACCGCAGCCAGCTTGTCGGCCTCGGCCCGGGCCTGCAACCGGGCCTCCTCCAGCCGGGCCGCCTCCTCGGCCTTAGAGCGGAAGACGCCCTGAAGCAGGACCATGCCGGCCAGAAGCAGGGCGGAGATCACCAGCCCCAGCAGCTCGTAGGACACGAGGTGGTCCGGCAGCCTCCGCGTGACCAGATCCTGGAGGACCATGAGCCGCCGGACCGCCATCAGCACCAGGGCCCCGGACAGGAGCAGCCAGACCAGGCGCCGTCCGGCGATGCGGTTGATCCGGATGGCGAACCCGGCCGCCGCGACCTGGAGCAGCGCCGACAGGAGGATGACCAGGAGGTTGATCAAGCGAACCTCGCTCTGGACATTCTATCGGCGATTTCCCCGTCGGGATTACGCGACCCCGCGGGGGTTTTTCCAAATGCCAATCAAACCTGGACGCGGCTCCCGACCCTGGCCTGGGCGATCACCTGCCTGATGGCCACCACGGTCTGGTCCTGGTCCGCCTCGCTGAGGCCCGGCCACAGCGGCAGGCTCATGAGCCGCTCGCCGCTCCATTCGCTGTGGGGCAGGCCTTCCTTCGGCAGGTGCTGCGGGTTGGCCTCGTAGAAGTCCCGGTACCAGGGATGCACGTGGGCCGGGCGGTAGTGGATGCCCGTGCCGATGTTCTCCACTTTCAGCGCGGCCACGAAGGCATCGCGGTCCAGGCCGAGCTTCTCGGGGTGGATGCGCAGCACGAAGAGGTGGAAGCAGTGGCCATGGTCGGCGTCGCCGGGCGATGGCAGCATCACCTCGTCCAGGTCCTTCATCATCTCGAGGTAACGGTGGAACAGCACGCCGCGCCGGGAGTTGAAGCCGTCCAGCTTGTCGATCTGGTGGAGGCCCATGGCGGCCTGCAGGTCCATGAAGTTGGCCTTGCGGGCGGGCTCGTAGACTTCGGTGTGCGGGGAGCCTTCCTTGGCGAAGCGCTTCCAGGCGTCGCGGTCGATGCCGTGGAAGCGCAGGCGCTTGATGCGGCTTTCATACTCGTCGTTGAAGAAGGCGATGGCGCCGCCCTCGCCCGTGGTCATGTTCTTGTTGGGATGGAAGCTGTAGACGCTCATGATCGAGCGCGGATTGCCGCCGATCTTGGTGCCCTTGTAACGGGCGCCCATGGCCTGGGCCGCATCCTCGATGACCCAGAGGCCGTGCTTCTCCGCGATGGCCCAGATGGCGTCCATGGGACAGGGCAGGCCCGTGAGGTGGACCGGGATGATGCCTTTGGTGCGGGGCGTGATAGCCGCTTCGATTTTCGCCGGGTCGATATTGAGGGTCACCGGATCGATGTCCACCAGCACCGGCACGCCCCCCTGCAGCACCACGGTGCTCAGCGTGCTCACCCAGGTGAGCGAGGTGGTGATCACCTCGTCGCCGGGTTGCAGGTGCAGCACCTGCATGGTGATCTCCTGGGCGGTGGTGGCGCTGTTCATGGCCAGGCAGTGGGGCACGCCGTTGTAGGCCTTCAGCTTCTCCTCGAAGACCGCGGATTTCGGCCCCGTGGTGATCCAGCCGCTGTGGATCGAGTCGATGATCTCCGCGATCTCCTCCTCGCCCACCATGGGGCGGGTGAAGGGGAGGAAGTCCGGGCGGCGCTGGTAGGACATGGGAACTCCGACGATCGAAGCGCCATTGTCCCACGGCCGCACCCGCAGGCTAGTGCGCGGTCTGTGCTCCTCGCCTTCCATTTCGCGGATCGCCAGATCCGCGCGGGGGGCGGCTGCCGGTTGGAACCATCAAGCGATGGGCATCGTAATCCTCAGCGTGCTGCCCATGCCGAGGCCTTCGCTGGCCAGGCTGATGGTGCCGCCCATCATCTCCATCAGGTGCTTACAGATGACCAGGCCGAGCCCGGTGCCCCCGAACTCGCGGCTGTGGCCGCCCTCGGCCTGGGCGAACTTCTGGAAGAGCCGGGCCTGGGCCTCGTGGCTGACGCCAATGCCCGTGTCCACCACCAGCAGGGTGATGGTGCCGGGGTGCCGCTCCACCTGCACGGCGACGCTGCCTTCCTTGGTGAACTTGAGGGCGTTGGAGAGCAGGTTGAGCAGCACCTGCTTCAGGCGGCTCGGATCGACCACCACGTCTGGAAAGTCCTCCAGGTCGGGCCAGAACAGCTCGACGTTGGGGCGGCGGGGATAGGCCTCGGCGATGGGCTTCACTTCCTCCAGCAGGATGGGGAGGCTGAAGGGCTCGGGGTGGACCTCGAGCTTGCCGGATTCGATCTTGGCCAGGTCCAGGATGTCGTTGAGCAGCCCCAGCAGATGCTGGCCGGAGGTGTAGCTGTCCTGGAGCATGGACCGCATCTCCTCCGCATCGTCGTAGAGACCATCCATGACCAGCCGGGTGAAGCCCAGGATGCCCGTGAGTGGCGTGCGGAGCTCGTGGCTGGTGAGGGCCAGGAACTCACTCTTCAGCTGGTCGGCCTCGCGCAGCGCGTCGTTGACGCGCTCCAGCTCCAGGGCCTGCCGCTGCAGCGCGTCCCGCTGCTCGGACAGGTCGCGGAAGAGCCAGGCGTTGTAGAGGGAGATGGCCGCCTGGCGCTGGAGGATGGTGATGGAGTCGAGATCCTCCTCCTCCCAGTGCCGGTCCGCCGGCAGGGCCAGGATCGCGAAACCCAGCAGCAGCAGCTGGTGCTCGAAGGGGATGAAGAAGAGCTGGGCGCCGTCGGTGCCCCGCAGGGCGCCGAGGGACGCGCCATCGCAGGAGGGATCCAGCCACTGGCTCTGGAAGAGCACCAGGGGCGTCCCCGGAAAGGGATTGGGGGCGGGCAGCCGCAGGGCCGACCAGTCGGCCCGTGACAGGCCCGTGCCCTCCTTGGGGACGTAGCCGACGCCGCCGTCCTCCAGGGTCCAGACCACCGCGCGCTGGCAGTGGAACTCCTGGGCGAGCACGTCGAGGACCACACTGACCACCTGCCCGCCCTTGGAGGTGGCGGCCAGGATCTCGGAGACCTGCTGGAGCACCTGCATCTGGTGGGAGCGGCGCCCCAGCTTGGCTCTCAGTTCCCGGGCCTCGTGCATGGCCTGGGTGAGCTGCCGCTGGGCCTGCATGAGCTCGGCCAGCATCTCCGCCCCCTGCGGGCGCTGGGGTTGCACCGCGGCCACTGGCTTGGGGCCGGAGCTGGTCTTCGCGGGGGGCTGGGCCGGCTTGGGACCCGAGGACTGGTTGGGCATGGACTCCAGGATGGCCCGGCGCACGCCGGCTGCCAAGGGGCCTCTCGCATCGCCCAAGCGGCACGGTTTGCCTCAAGATAGGGACATGGCGAACCGCGCCCCCACCTTCTCGCTCCAGCGCATCATCTTCCTGGCCGTCTCGCTGGTGCTCTGCATCCAGGTGGGCTGGTGGATCAACGTGCAGATCCGCGAATCCGGTCGCCTGCTCCAGGCCCGTGCCCAGGCGCTCAACGCCAGCCGGGCCGAGGCCTGGCAGATGGACAGCCTCAGCATCCTGGCCTTCCTCCACGCGCGGCCCGACCCCTCCTCCCGGGCCGGGGCCGGGGCGGTGGAGGGCCGCCTGCCCGCCCTGCCCAGCCTGGACCGGCGCCGGGAAGCCATCCAGCGGGTGTACCCCCACGTCGTGGTGGTGCCTTCCCGAACCTCGCCGGATGACTTGGCGCTGCTGGACGGCTCGGCCTTCCTGGCCCTGCGGCCCGAGCCCATGATCGAGCTGCAGAACCAACGCTGGCACTCGGTCTTCCGGGCCGCCTCCGAAGGCGCCTTCATGGTGGTGGCCGTGCTCCTCGGCTTCGTGCTCCTCTACCGCAAGCTGGCCGAGGAACTGGATCTGAAGCTGCGGCAGCGGAACTTCACCTCGGCGGTGACCCACGAGCTGAAGACCCCCATCGCCTCCCTGCGGGTGTGGACCGAGACCCTGTTCACCCGCACCCTGCCTGATGAGCAGCGACAGCGGATCCGCGGCCTCATGGAGAAGGACATCGAGCGGCTGAACGAGCTGGTCGGCAACCTGCTGGACGTGGCCCGGGCGGAATCGGGCAGCCTCGTCCTGCACCAGGCCCCGCTGGAACTGGCGCCCTTGCTGCGGGGCGTCTGCGAGGGCATGGACCTGCGCCTGGGGGCCGGCACCCTGGGCCTCCGGCTGGAGTTCGCGTCGGAGCCGCTCTGGGTCAACGCGGATCCCAAGGCCCTGGGCACGGTGATCGAGAACCTGCTCTCCAACGCCTTCAAGTACGCCGCGGAGCCCCGCCAGACCACGGTCACCCTGGACGGGGACGGCGATGATGCGCTGATCGTGGTGAGCGACCTGGGCCAGGGCATCGCGTCCAAGGACCTGCCCCGGGTCTTCCACCGCTTCTTCCGCGTGGGCGACGAGCTGACGCGGCAGGTGGCGGGCACGGGCCTGGGCCTGTTCCTCGTCCAGGAGATCGTCACGCGCCACGGCGGCGACGTGCGGGCCTCCAGCCGGGGCCATGGGCTCGGTTCCGCCTTCACGGTGCGTCTGCCCCGCATCCCGAGGCCCGCGGATGCCTGAACCCGGTATGGCTCCGCGCCCCGAGGCGGCCCTGGTCCAGGCCGCCGCCCAGGGCGATCCGCAGGCCTTCGAGGCCCTGGTGCGCCCCCACCTGGGCATGCTCTTCCGCGTGATCGACCGGATCCTGGGCAACGAGGCCGAGAGCCAGGACGCCCTCCAGGACGCGCTGCTGACCCTCCACCGGGAGCTGCCGGGCTTCCATGGCGCGAGCAAGTTCAGTACCTGGGCCTACCGGATCTGCGTGAACCAGGCCCTCATGGCCCGCCGGAAGCGGGTGCGCCGCCGCGAGGATGCCATCGAGGATCTGATGCCACGTTTCGGGGACGAGGGGCATCACATGAATGTCGACACCATTCTCGACTGGAGCGAAGACGCGGAGGCGCTGATGAAGGTTGAACAGGACGAGCTGCGGGCCAAGGTCCGGTCGGGCCTGGACCGGCTTTCGGACGACCAGCGCGCGGTCTTCGTCCTCCGGGACCTGGAGGGCTGGAACACCGACGAGATCGCCCGCCACCTGGGCATCACCCGCGAGCTGGTGCGCCAGCGCGTCCACCGGGCCCGCCTGGCCCTGCGGGCCCTGCTGCCCGAGTTCGCACCGGCCCGGGAGGGACGATGACCTTCCTGGTCCCCTCCTGCGAGCGGGTCACCAGCCTGCTCACCGCTTACGAGGAAGGCGCCCTGGGCCCCCTCGACTGGCTGGGCGTGAAGCTCCACCTGGTCCTCTGCCCCCCCTGCCAGGTCTTCCTCGACTCGCTCGAGCGGACGCCGGCCTTGCTGCGTCGCGCCTGGGGCGAGGCCACCAGCGCCCTGTGCGAGCAGGCCCTGGCCGGGGCCCTGGCCGCCCTCCGGGAAGGGCGCGTCCCCCAGGGGCCCCAGCACCACCCTGAGCCCGAAGCCTGGTCCGCCCTGTCAGGCGGCGATCCCCTCCAGTCCCTGCTCCTGAGGGTCCATCTGGGGCACTGCGCGACCTGCCGGGCGACGCAGGGCGAAGACCTGGCCATCTCCCTGGCCGAGGATCCCCTGGAGGCGCTGCGGCCCCATCTGCCTCCGGACACCCAGTGGCGGTGGATCCGCCACGGCCTGGGCGGGGCCCAGGTGGCGGTCCTGCAGGAGGACGCCGCCACCGGCCGCAGCCTGAATCTGGTCTGTCTGCCGGGCGGGCGCACCAGCCCTCACCACAACCACAGGGGTTTGGAGCGGGCCCTGGTGCTGTGCGGCGCCCTCCAGGATGGTCCTGCGCACCTGCGGGCCGGCGACTGGATCGCCCACCCTCCCGGCCACCAGCATGGCCCCACCGCGGACCCCGGGGAGGCCTGCTGGGCCCTGATTGCCCTCGAGCGCCCCGTGCAGTTCACGGGGTGGCGGGGCGTGCTGGAGCGCTTCGTCAGCAGATCCGCGGGAGCTGTTCCCCGCTGAGCAGGTCCAGCAGGCGTGCGGTGCCAAGGCTGGTCCGCACATGGACGCGCCCGGCCGGTCCCTCGGTCACGCGGCCGATGATCGCAGCGCCGCTCCCTTCGGGGATGGCCCGCAGCAGGGCCAGGGCACGGTCTGCCTCAGAGGCCGGCAGGAAGGCCACCAGGCGCCCCTCGCAGGCCACGTAGAGCGGGTCCAGCCCGAGGATCTCGCAGGCAGCGGCCACCGGCTCGCCCACGGGGATGGCGGCTTCATCGGCCTCGATGGCCACTTTGGCCGCCGTGGCGATCTCGTTGAGGACCGAGGCCAGGCCGCCTCGGGTGGGATCGCGGAGGCAGTGGATGTCCAGGCCGGCCCCAGTCAGGGCGGCGGCCAGGTGGTGCACCGGCCCGCAGTCGCTGAGGATCGGCGTTTCGAAGGCAAGGCCCTCGCGGACGGACATGACCGCAATGCCGTGGCGACCAAGGTCCCCACTGACGAGGATCGCATCTCCCGGCCGCACGCGGCCCGGATGGATCTCCACCCCGGCCGGAATGAGCCCCACGCCAGAGGTGGTGATGAACACCCCATCTGCCTTCCCGCGGTCCACCACCTTGGTGTCCCCCGTGGCCAGGCGCACACCGCAGCGGTCGGCCGCGGCCTTCATCGAGGCCACCAGCCCCGCCAGCTCCTCGAAGGACAGTCCCTCTTCGAGGATGAAGGCCGTGGACAGGGCCAGGGGCGTGGCTCCCGCCATGGCCAGGTCGTTCACCGTGCCGTAGACCGCCAGCTCGCCCAGATCGCCGCCGGGAAACCGGCGCGGATGGACGACGAAGCCGTCCGTGGTGAAGGCCAGGCGGGCCTGGCCCGCCTGCACCACGGCACTGTCGTGGAGGCCCGCCGGGTCCGCGCCGAGGATGGGCTGGAAGAGCCCCTCGATGAGCTCCTTCATGAGGCGCCCGCCACCGCCATGGGCCATCTGAACGGTTCCGTGCCGGAGGGGACGCGGGCAGGCAAGCGTGAAGGGATCTGAAGTCATGGGGGGATTATGAGGCCGTTTTCCGGCGCGGCATCAGGCGGTGCCGAACTCGTGCCGGATCCGGCCCGCCACGGCGGGCACCGCGGCGGCGACCTCGGCGCTGAGGCCCATGCCGATCTCCTGGGGGAACCGGATGGAGATGGCGTAGAGCACCACCTCCGGGGTCTCGCCCAGGAGGTAGAAACTGTCCAGCAGGTCCCGGAGGCCGATGTCATGGGCGGTGAGGCTCGGGGGGAAGTCCGACGAGAACCTCGGCACGAGCCGCTGGACGGTGCCCGGCGGGGCGCCGTCCGCGGTGGCATCCACCAGGATCATCCGGCGGGCCTCCCGCATGGGTTCGAGGAGCACCAAACTGCCCGTGCCTCCGTCAAGCAGGTCCACATGGGCAGGCGCCCCGCCCTCTGCCTGCAGGTGCTCGATGACGGCGACGCCCACACCTTCGTCGCCGAGGAGGGTGTTGCCGATCCCGAGGACCAGGATGGGGCGGGTCGAGCGGTCAGCGGTCAAGCAGGTCGTCCCGCTCGAACTTCCACCCGCCGACCATGGAGGAGGTGGTGCCGCGGCCCTCGACGTAGTCGTGGTAGAAGACCAGGTACACGTGCACCAGCGTGAACAGCACGTAGAACCACAGCATGGCGTGGTGCCACTGGCGCACGGCCATTTCGCCGCCCATGAGGGGGATCACCCAGGAAGCCAGCCTGCCCAGCATCGAGGGGCTCATGGATGAATACAAGGCGAAGCCGGTGAGCGCCTGGAACCCGAAGATGAAGCAGGTGATGAAGTAGATGAGCCCCGCCAGGTGGTTGTGGCCGATATGGATGCGGCCGCTGCCGCGAGTCTGGAGGATGTCGATGCGCAGGACCTCGACGATCTCCCGCCAGGCAGACTTCGAGGTGGGGATGAACATGTCCCAGCGGGCGAAGCGGTTGCCCACGAAACCCCAGTAGGTGCGCACCAGCATGTTGAACAGGAAGACGTAGCCTGCCATGAAGTGCACGAAGCGCAGGGTCCCGAACCAGTACTGGAACGAGGCTTCCTGGGCGTAGCTCACGGTGAAGGGCCGCCCGATGAGCCACCCGGTGATGCCGAGCGTGGTGATGGCCAGGGCGTTGATCCAGTGGAAGGCCCGGACCGGAAGCTCCCAGACGTAGAGCCGGCGATAGGTATGCTGCGACGGCATGCTCGCCTCCCCTCAGTAGAACTGGACCTGGTGGACCTGCTTCCCATCGGGATCGTAGACGTGCACGGCACAGGCGATGCAGGGATCGAAGGAGTGGATCGTCCGGAGGATCTCTACGGGCTGCTCGGTGTTGGCCACGGGGGTGCCGATGAGGGCTTCTTCGTAGGCCGAGCGCTGCCCCTTGCCATCGCGGGGCGAGGCATTCCAGGTGCTGGGCACCACCAGCTGGTAGTTGTCGATGAGTCGGTCCTTGATGCTGACCCAGTGGGCCAGCGCGCCGCGGGGGGCCTCCGTCATGCCGACCCCTTCGGCCGCGGCGGGCCAGGTGTCGGGATCCCAGCGGTACCGGGTGAAGGTCTTGGTCTCGCCGGCCTTCAGGTTGGTGATCAGGTCGTCGTAGAAGCCCTTCATCCAATGGGCCACCACCTGCGTCTCAACACCGCGGGCGGCGGTGCGGCCCAGGGTGGAGAAGAGGGCGGTGATGGGCACGTCGAGCTGCTTCAGCACGCCGCCCACCAGTTCCTTCACGTCGGTATTGCCCTTGGCGTAGGCCACCAGCATGCGAGAGAGGGGCCCAACTTCCATGGCGTGGTCCTTCCACCGGGGTGTCTTCAGCCAGGAGTACTTCCCGTCCACGTTGAGGTGCTCGTAGGGCGGCTTGGGGCCGGTGTAGTTGAACTCGGTCTCGCCCTTGAACGGGTGCAGCCCCACGGCGTCGCCGCCGCTGTACTGGTACCAGGAGTGGCTGATGTATTCCTTGATCTCATTGGCGTCTTTGCCGTTCACCTCGTGGATCTCGTTGAGGTTCCGGTTCAGGATGGCGCCGCGCGGAAGCAGGAACGAGGACGGGTCGTTGTAGCCCTTGGTGGGCAGGTCGCCGTAGGCCAGGTAGTTCTGCAGGCCGCCGCCGATGGCGCCCCAGTCCTTGTAGAAGCTGGCGATGGCCAGGAGGTCGGGGACGTAGACCTGCTCCACGAAGTCAATGGCGTCCTTGATGAGGCTGCCCACATGGGTAAGCCGCTCGGTGTTGATGGCGTTCACTTCTTCGAGGTTGAAGGAGCAGGGCACGCCGCCCACGAGGTAGTTCGGATGGGGGTTCTTGCCGCCGAAGATGGCGTGGATCTTCACCAGCTCCTTCTGCCACTCCAGGGCATCCAGGTAGTGGGAGACGGCGAGGAGGTTGACTTCCGGCGGAAGCTTGTAGGCCTTGTGGCCCCAGTAGCCGTTGGCGAAGATGCCCAGCTGCCCGCTCTCCACGAAGGATTTCAGGCGCTTCTGCACCGCGGCGAAGTGGCCTGGATTGGACTTGGGCCACGGTGAGAGCGACTGCGCCAGCTTGGAGGTCGCCACGGGATCGGCCTTCAGCATGCTCACCACGTCCACCCAGTCCAGGGCATGCAGGTGGTAGAAGTGCACCACATGATCCTGGACGTACTGGGCGCAGAACATCAGGTTGCGGACCAGCTCGGCGTTCTTGGGCACGCTGATGCCGAGGGCGTCCTCCACGGACCGCACGCTGGCCAGGGCGTGCACCGTGGTGCACACGCCACAGACGCGCTCGGTGAAGGCCCAGGCGTCCCGGGGATCGCGACCCTTCAGGATCTTCTCGATGCCGCGCACCATGGTGCCGGCGCTGTAGGCGTCCTTCACGACGCCGTTTTCCACCACCGCCTCGATGCGGAGGTGGCCCTCGATGCGGGTGACGGGATCAATGACGATGCGGTTGCTCATCAGTCCACCTTCTCGCTGCTGGGTGTGTCCTTGACGCCGTCGGCCACCTGCTCGTGAATCAGCTTCCGCTTCCGGATGTTCGTCGAGACCGCGTGGGCGGCCACGCCCACAGCGGCGGCGGTCCCGAGCGCCACGCCGACGCTGTCGGCCGTGGATTCAATGCCGAAACCCGGGAAAGAGGGGAGGTGCCGGTAGAAGGGTCCGTTGTCCCAGAAACCGTTCTCACTGCAGCCCAGGCACCCGTGGCCAGACTGGATCGGGTAGCTGGTGCCCTCGTTCCACTTGGTGACGGAGCAGGCGTTGTACGTCACGGGTCCGCGGCAGCCCATCTTGTAGAGGCAGTAGCCCTTCCGGGCGTGGTCGTCGTCGAAGGACTCCACGAACATGCCCGCGTCGAAGTAGGCCCGCCGGTAGCAGGTGTCGTGGACGCGGCGGGAATAGAACTCCTTCGGGCGACCCTGGGCGTCGAGTTCCGGGGCCTTACCGAACATCAGCAGGTGCGTGACCAGGGCCACCATCACGTCGGCGATGGGCGGGCAGCCGGGCACGTTGATGACGGGCTTGCCCACCAGCTTCTGGACCGGCGTGGCGCCCGTGGGATTGGGCTTGGCCGCCTGCACGCAACCGTAGGAAGCGCAGTTCCCCCAGGCCACGATGGCGGCGGCGCCCTTGGCGGCCTCCTGCAGGAGATCCTCCGCCGTGCGGCCCCCGATGGTGCAGTAGATGCCGTTCTCCTTGGTCGGAATCGAGCCCTCGACCAGGAGGATGTACTTTCCGGCGAAGGCCTTCAGCGTGTCGTTCTTGCACTTCTCGGCCGCGTGGCCCGCCGCGGCCTGGAGCGTTTCCGAGTAGTCAAGCGAGATGGCATCCAGCAGCACATCCGCCACAATGGGGTGCGAAGCGCGGATGAAGGACTCGCTGCAACAGGTGCACTCCTGGAAGTGCAGCCAGACCACGGGGGGGCGCGCCTTCTTCATCGAAGGCCTTGGCCACCGCCCCGGCGGCGTTGGGACCAAGCCCCGCCGCCGCCGCCGCGAAGGTGCAGAACTGCATGAAGTCCCGCCGGCTATAGCCCTTCTCCCGCATCACCGCCCACAGGGTGTGCTTTGCACCAGACATGCGCCCTCCTTGGTCCACAGACCGCGGTTGAGACTGCGTCTTAAAAAATACTTATGGGGTGTTTATTAAACCCAGGCTAGAGGCTCCCTACCCAATGTCAAGCCGAGTCCTGAAGGCAGAAAAACACGATGGAGCTATCGCCTTTTCTGGAGACTCGCCGGCGCTGGTCCCATGCCCAAATCCTGTGGCCACGCAGTTGTGACTCAGCGCACAGGGTCGAACCGCCGGTACCGGTAGTAGGCGGCGCAGGCGCCCTCCGACGACACCATGGTGGCCCCCAGGGGATGATCGGGTGTGCAGGCCTGGCCGAAAGCCGGGCAGTCCGGCGGCTTCAGGAGTCCCTGCAGCACGAGGCCGCTCTGGCAGTCCGGCGACTCGGCGCCCCCAACTCCGCTCACGTCGAAGCGCAGGCTGGCGTCGTAGGCCGCGTACTCCGGGCGCAGGCCGAAGCCGCTGCCGGGAATGCCGCCGATGCCGCGCCAGGTGCGGTCCACCACCTGGAACACCTCCTGGATCAGCTGCTGCGCCGGCCGATTGCCGCCCGCCTTCACCAGGCGCGTGTACTGGTTCTCCACCTCGGCACGGCCCTCCTCGAGCTGGCCCACGCACATGAGGATCCCCTGCAGGAGGTCCACGGGCTCGAAGGCAGTGACGACAATGGGAACGCGGTACTTGGCCACCAGCGGATGGTATTCCTCGGTGCCCATGATGCTGCAGACGTGGCCTGCGGCGAGGAAGGCATCCACCCGCCGCTGGGGCGAGGCCAAGATGGCTTCGAGCGCCGGCGGGACCCGAACGTGGGACACGAGGATGGAGAAGTTGCCGAGGTTCTCCTTCCGGGCCTGGGACACGGCGAGGGCGTTGGCCGGGGCCGTGGTCTCGAACCCCACGGCGAAGAACACCACCTCGCGGTCGGGGTTCTCCCGCGCCAGCGCCAGGGCATCCAGCGGCGAGTAGACGATCCGCACATCCCCGCCCCGGCTCTTCACCGAGAAGAGATCCTCCGCGCTGCCCGGCACCCGCAGCATGTCGCCGAAGGAGCAGAAGATGACGCCGGGGCGGCTGGCGATGGCGAGGGCCTGGTCGATGAGGGCCACCGGTGTCACGCAGACCGGGCAGCCGGGCCCGTGGATCAGGGTGATTTCCTCCGGCAGCAGGGCGTCCAGGCCGAAGCGGACGATGGCATGGGTCTGGCCGCCGCAAACCTCCATCAGCCTCCAGGGCCGGGTCACCTTCCGGCGGATGGCCTCCGCCAGGACCTTGGCCGAGGCGCCGTCACGGAACTCGTCGACGAACTTCATGCCCCGGCCTCATCCAGGTGCTCGCCCAGCATCTCCAGGGCCTCCAGCATGAGCTTCGCTTCGGCCTCGTCGAGCTGCTCCAGGGCGAGCCCGGCGTGCACCACGACCCAGGCGCCCGGCATGGCCTCGGGCACGCAGGCGAGGCTTACCTCCTTCACCGTGGGCCCGAAGGCGACCCGGCCCAGGCGCAGGGGCGATTCCACCACATCGACAATCTGGCCGGGCACACCGAGGCACATGGGAGGGCTCCTGGGGAATCGTGGCCCAAGGATAATTCGGAATCGGCCGCCGGGAAGCACAATCAGTCCATGCCCCAATGACACGATGAACCGATCCGCCGAGACGATCCGAGGCCTGGCACCGACTCGCGCTCAGGCGGGCCCGGGACTGCGTTGGCCAGCCGCCACGGCCGCCTGGCCCAGAGAGATGCAGCCGTCGTTGGGTGGGAAGAGCTGATGCCGGTGGACGCGGAAGCCGGCCCCGGCCAGCTTCGCCTGGACCCGCGCGGTGAGGAGGGCGTTCTGGAAACAGCCACCGGAAAGCACCACGTCCGGAAGCCCGCTGCGCTCCACCCAGGCCAGGGCCAGATCCGCCAGGGAAGCGTGGAAGCGGGCAGAGATGTAGCTCGCATCGCGCCCGGTGGCGAGGTCGGCCAGGATCTGCCCCAGAAGGGGGCCGGGCTCGGCGACGCCCCCCTGCAGGTCCCAGGCATAGGCCGGTACCACCTGGTCCCCTGCGGCGAACTCCAGGGCCATGGCCGCTTGGCCCTCGAAACCGCGCCGCGCGTGGAGACCCGCCAGGGCGGCTACCGCGTCGAAGAGCCGCCCGATGCTGCTGGTGAGCGGGCTGTGCAGCCCCTTGGCCAGCATGGTCTGCAGCAGATCCCAGTCGGGCCCGTCGAAGGCGCCGGCCAGGGGCGGCGGCACTGCTTCGGCGCCGCGGCTGGCCCACAGCAGGCCGCAGGCGCTGCGGCGGGGCTCGCGCACGGCCGCCTCGCCGCCCGGCAAGGGGAAGGGCCTGAGGTGGCCCACGCGCTCGCAGCTGGCGCCCTGGATCACCAGAGCCTCGCCGCCCCAGAGGGTGCCGTCGCTGCCCAACCCGGTGCCATCCCAGGCCAGGGCCAGCACCGGCCCCTGGAGGCCGTGCTCGGCGGCGCAGGCGGCGCCGTGGGCGTGGTGGTGCTGGACCCGCGACAGCGGCAGCTTCCATTCGGTGGAAAGCCGCTCGGCCAGGCGCGTGCTGGCGTAGTCCGGGTGCAGGTCACAGGCGAGGCGGTCGGGGCGGACACCGAAGAAATCCAGCAGGTCCTCCACCGTCCGGGCCAGCAGCTCGCTCCCTTCCAGGCTCGTCAGGTCGCCCAGGTGCTGGCTCATGATCAGCTGCCCCCGGTGCAGGAGCGCCACCGTGGCCTTCTGGTGCGCGCCCAAGGCGAGGACCGTGGGAGCAGCCTCGAGTCCTGGCATGGGCACTGCCAGGGGCGCGAAGCCCCGGGCACGGCGCAGCAGAGTGGGACCGTCGCCATCCATCCGCATCACCGAATCGTCCACGGGCCGCAGGATGGGGCGGTCGTGGACGAGGAAGACATCCGCCAGCCCGCCCAACCGCTGCTGGGCCTCGTCGTCCTCGAAGGCCATGGGCTCGTCGCTGACGTTGCCGGACGTGCAGACCAGGGGCCGATCCACCACGCCCAGCAACAGCCGGTGCAGCGGCGTGTAGGGCAGGAAGGCCCCCAGCCGGGGATTCTCCGGCGCGACGCCATCGACCACCCGCAGCGTCGCCTTCTTCCGCAGCAGCAGGATCGGCGCCTCGGGTGAAGCCAGTAGCCCCCGCTCGGCCTCGCCCACCTCACAGGCGGCCTCTAGCGAAGCCAGGTCCGGAAACATCACGGCGAAGGGCTTGTCCTCTCTCCGCTTGCGTTCGCGCAGGCGGAGCACGGCCGGGCCGCCCGTGGCATCCACCACCAACTGGTAGCCCCCCAGCCCCTTGAGGGCCACCACCTGCCCGGCCTTCAGGGCCGCCACGGCGCCGCTCAACGCCTCATCGCCCGCGGCCAGGAGTCCGCCGTCAGGCCGGCGCAGAGACAGCCGCGGGCCGCAGGCGGGACAGGCGATGGGCTGGGCGTGGAAGCGGCGGTCCAGTGGGTCGCCGTATTCCCGGGCGCAGGCCGGACACAGAGGGAAGCCCAGCATGGCCGTATACGGCCGGTCATAGGGCAGCCTCGCGATGATCGAGTAGCGGGGTCCGCAGTAGGTGCAGTTGGTGAAGGGATAGCGGTAGCGCCGCTCGCCTGGCGTATCCATCTCCTCGGCGCAGGCCGCGCAGGTGGCGAGGTCCGGCGGCACCACGGGGCGGATGTCGCCACCCTCATCGCTGTCGCGGATCTGGAACCCGTCGGCCCCGGGCACCTCGGGAACCTCCTCGAAGGCGAGGTCCGCCACCCGGGCGGGCCGGGGGATGTCCTCCCGCAGGGCGCGCAGGAAGGTCTCCAGGGCCGCGACACCGCCCTGGGCCTCGATGGTCACGCCCCGGGCGTGGTTCCAGACGCAGCCCACCAACCCCTGGGCCAGGGCCAGACGGTACACCGTGGGGCGGAAGCCGACTCCCTGCACGACACCCTGGACCTCGATGCGGAGGCGCGTCATCAGGCCTTCGCCAGGTCCCGGGTGGCGAGGGCCGTGGCCCGTCCCGCCTGGATCCAGGCCAGCCAGCCGTCCATGCCTTCGCCGGTCTGGGCCGACACGCGGAGGATCTGGATCTTCGGATTCACCCGCCGGGCGAAGGTCAGGCAGCGGTCCACGTCGAAGCGCAGGTGCGGCAGCAGGTCCACCTTGTTGAGCAGCATCAGATCGGCGGCGGCGAACATGTCCGGGTATTTAAGCGGCTTGTCTTCGCCCTCGGTCACCGAGAGGATCACCACCTTGTGGGCCTCGCCCAGATCGAAAGCCGCGGGGCAGACCAGGTTCCCCACGTTCTCGATCATCAGCACCGCGCCATCGGGGGGCGCTAGGGAATCCAAAGCATGACCCACCATGTGGGCATCCAGGTGGCAGCCCTTCCCTGTGTTGATCTGCACGGCCGGGGCCCCGGCCGCGCGGATGCGGTCCGCATCCTGGCTGGTCTGCTGATCGCCTTCAATGACCGCCACGGGGACCTGCCCCCGCAGCCGCAGGATGGTCTGCTCCAGCAGCGTGGTCTTGCCCGAACCCGGGCTGCTGACGAGGTTCAGGGCCAGGATGCCGCGCTCGGCGAAGAACTTCCGGTTCCCCGCGGCAAGCGCGTCGTTCTTGGCCAGCAGGCTCTGCTCCAGGCTGATGCGGCGGCGGCCCGGGCGCTCAGGAGCCCTGTCATGGGCGTGGCTGTGGGGCTGGCCGTCCAGGGTCGCGTCTCCGCCGCCGCAGCCACAGGTGGTGCACATGGGACCTCCCGCTTGGGACCATGGGGCAATTTAATCCACATCCAGGTCTTTGACACGCAATTCCGTGCCGCTGACCAGGGCCACGAAGCCGTCCCCGCAGGCCGGGCACAGGTCGAAGCGGGTTTCGATCTCCACGTCGCGGCCGCAGGCCTGGCAGGTGCCCCGCCCCGGCACGTCGAGGATCTCCAGGCGGGCGCCCTCCACCACGGTGCCTTCGGTGGCGGGGCCGAAGGCGAAGCGCAGGGCCTCGACTTCGACGCCGGCGAGGCGGCCCACCTCCAGGCGCACCTGGTGGACCCGGGTGAAGCCCTGGTTCAGGGCCGCCTCCTGGATGCCCTGCACCATGCCTTCCATCAGGGACAGCTCATGCATGGGGCTCAGGGTAGCTGCTCTTCCAGCCGGAGGGCATGGTCATCGAGGAGAACCCGCTGCAGGAAGGTCCAGGCGGCCTCCAGGTGCCGCGTCGCAGCGGCGCTGAGGGGCGCGCCCAGCTCGAACCGCTCGCCGCGGACCCCCAGGACATAGGAGGGCGGAGGCTCCTTCCCCAGGGCTTCGCGGTAGACCTGGAGCACCGCTCCCGGGCTCAGCTCATGGGTCGTGAAGCTGGCGTCCCGGTCGGGAGTGACCCGGTTGAGCGTGAACGGGGCCCCGCAGGCCATGTCGGCGTCCAGGAAGAGGGCGAGATCCCGGCCCTGCAGATCGATCACATGCTCGATCTGCAACTGGAAGTCCGGAACCGTCTCCACCGCCAGGTGGGGTTGTCCCGCGAGCCAGGCTTCCGCCTTCTCCAGGAGCAGCGGGCCGAGGGCGTCGTCGCCCCGGCTGGGATTGCCGTACCCGAACAGGACGATGCGCCTGGCCATGGCGGCTACACCGGCTCAGCGCTGAAGCGGCCGTCGATCCCCTTGACCAGCCGGTCGAGGAGCTGCCCCTCCGCGTCGAGCAGCTCGAGCTGGAGGGGCATCTTCCCAAGGGCATGGGTGGCGCAGGACAGGCAGGGGTCGTAGGCCCGGATGGCCACCTCGATATGGTTCAGCAGGCCCTCAGTGAGCTTCTTGCCGTCCAGGTAGCGGGCCGCCACCTGTCGCACGGCCTCGTTCATGGCCTGGTTGTTGTTGGTGGTGCTCACGATGAGGTTGGCCTTCTCGACCACGTCGTTCTCGTTGACCTTGTAGTGGTGGAACAGGGTGCCCCGGGGCGCTTCCACCAGTCCCACACCTTCCAAGGCCTTGGTGCCCTTCGTCACGAGGTCCGTGCCGAGGAGGTCGGGATCTTCCAGCAGCCGCTCGATCTCCTCGGCCGCGTGGAGCATCTCGATCATGCGGGCCCAGTGGTAGGCCAGGGTGGCGTGCTGCATCCCGCCGCCGGCCGCGGCGCGGAAGGTCTGCCGCTCCGCCTCCGCCAGGGGTGTGGTGATGCGATCGCACGTGTTCAGCCGGGCCAGCGGACCAACCCGGTACCAGCCCTCCTCGGCGCCCTTGGCGATGAGGAAGGGGAATTTCATGTAAGACCAGGACTTCACCTCTTCGCGGATGTAGCGGTTGTAGTGGCTGTAGTCCACGTGGTCGAAGATGGCGGCACCCTCGGCATCCAGGGCCCGCAGTCCGCCATCGTAGAAATCCAGCTCGCCGCCGGCGCCGATGAGGCTGAGGTGATTGGACGGGAAGGCGCCGAAGCGCGCGCTGTGCTCGCTGGCCTCGAAGACCTTCCGGCTCAGGTCCACCGCGGCATGGCTCCAGGAGACCATCTGCGCGATGTCCCGCCGCATGATGTCGCGCTCCGCGGCCGTCAGCGCCTTGTTCATGCCCCCGGGGATGGCTCCGGTGCCGTGGACGCGCTTGCCCGTGATGTGCCGGATGACCTCCTGCCCGTACTTCCGGAGCTTCACCCCCATCAGGGCCAGGTCGGGGTGGGCGGCGATGACGCCGATGATGTTGCGCTGCTCCAGGTCGGAGTCGAAGCCGAAGAGCAGGTCGGGACTGGCCAGGTGGAAGAAGTGGAGGGCGTGGGACTGGAGCATCTGACCCACATGCAGCAGGCGGCGCAGCTTCTCCGCCGGCGGCGTGAGCTGCCGCGCCCCCACCAGCATGTCCACGGCCTTGGCTGCGGCGAGATGGTGGCTCACGGGGCAGATCCCGCAGAGCCGCTGCACGAGTACGGGCACTTCCCAGTAGGGCCGGCCCTGGATGAACTTCTCGAAGCCCCGGAACTCGACGATGTGTAGGCGGACCTGATGGATGCGGTTCTGGTCGTCGAGAAGCAGGGTGACCTTGCCGTGGCCTTCCACGCGGGTGACCGGCTCGATGACCACCCGCCGGAGGTCCCGGGGGTTGGTGGCGGTTTCAAGGATGCGGGTCATCTTCGGCTCCGGCTCAGTCGTAGTGGAGGAGTTGGAGGGGCAGACTGGGATCGCGCCCGGCGATGAGCTCTGTGAGGAAATGCCAGAAGGCGTCGGCGGAGGGCGGGCAGCCCGGCAGGTAGTGGTCAACCTTCACGACCTCATGGAGGGGGTAGACCTGGTTCAGCAGCAGCGGAATTTCGGGATCGTTGGGGATGTGGGCGTTTTCCACGCCGACGCCGCGGATGTAGGCCTCGTCCAGGCACTCCTTCAGGGCGTGGTGGTTCCGCATGGAGGGAACGCCCCCCGTGATGGCGCACTCGCCCACGGACACGAGGACCCGGCAGTGCTCCCGGAAGTGCTTGAGCACGTGCACATTCTCGGCGTTGCAGAGGCCTCCCTCCACCAGGCCGAGGTCCACCATGCCCTTGATCAGCTTGATGTCGTTGATGGGGCTCCGGTCGAACTCGATGACCTCGAGCAAGTCCAGCAGGCGCTCGTCGATGTCCAGCAGGGACATGTGGCAGCCGAAGCAGCCGGCCAGGGAACAGGTGGCGACTTTCAGTTTGCTAGCCATGGAGCAGGGCCTCCCTCGCCTGGAATTTCACGACGCTGTCCACGGAAATGGGGGACTGGTCGTAGATCCGCCCGCCGATGGGCACCTCGAAGCCCTTTCCCTTCAGCATCAGGGCGCCCACGGGACAGTGCTGGACGGCCTCGTCCTCGGGGTTGACCTTGCTGTCCTTGAGCAGGCCGCTGGGGGAATCCACGACGATGACGGTGTCGATGCCCCGGCCCGTCATGGCGAACACGTTCTTCTTGTCCACGTCCCGGCTGACCCGCACGCAGAGGCCGCAGAGGATGCAGCGGTCGCGGTCCAGGAGGATGTCCGGATGCGAGGCGTCCCGTTCCCGCCTGGGGAAGAACTGGGGAAAATGGTTGTCCTGGAGGCCCAGCTCGTAGGCGGTGGCCTGCAGCTTGCAGTTCCCGCTCTTCTCGCAGGAGGGGCAGTAGTGGTTGCCCTCCACGAAGAGCATCTGGGTCAGCGTCCTCCGCATGTCGCGCAGCTCGGGCGTCTGGCTCTGGACCATCTGCCCCGCCACGGCAGGCTGGGTGCAGGAGGCGAAGGGGCGGCCGTTGACGATGACCGTGCAGAGGCGGCAGCTGCTGTGCGGCTCGTAGTCCGGGTTGTGGCAAAGGTGCGGGATGTAGGCTCCCGCCGCCATGGCGGCATCGAAAACCGTCTGGCCCTCCCGGAAGGGGATCTCGCTGCCATCCAGGAAGAAGGTCTTGGGGGTATCAGGGGACATGGGAACCTCGCGTCACAGGTGGGCCGCGGCGTCGTCGCGGTCCGTGAGCTGGCGGGCCTCTTCGAGGGAGGCATCGAGATCGAAGGCAGGCACGAATTCCGTGGTCAGCATCCGCTTCTCCCAGTCGGCCCGGAACTTCACCAGGCTGTCGATGAGGTGGTTCGGCGCCGTCTGCCCCAGGCCGCAGTGGGCGGTGGTCTTCATGAGCTGGCTGATCTTCTGCACCTCCTCGAGGTCCATGGGACTGCCCTTGCCGGCCGCCACCTTGTCCACCAGGTTGGCCAGGAGGCTGGTGCCCACGCGGCAGGGCGTGCATAGGCCACAGCTCTCGTGCTGGAAGAAGTGGGTGAAGTTCTGCACCACCTCGAACATGTCCCGATCCCTGCCGAACACCATGAAGGTGCCCACCGTGGCCAGGTCCTCGTAGGCCAGGACCCGGTCGAACTCAGGGCGGGTGATGGTGGTGCCGGAGGGCCCGCTCACCTGCACGGCCATGGCTTCGAGCCCGCCGCAGTCGCGGAGGATCTCCCTGGCGCTCACGCCGAAGGGATATTCGTAGATACCGGGGCGCTCGCAGTCGCCGGAAACGCAGAAGAGCTTGGTGCCGGTCGAATGCATGGTGCCGTGGCCAGCGAACCATGCCCCGCCCTTCAGGGTCACCATGGCGGCCGCCGCGAAGGTCTCCACGTTGTTCACCACGGTGGGCCGCTTCTCCACGCCAGCCACCACCGGCAGGGGCCAGCGCTTCCGGGGCTTGCCGCGGCGACCTTCGATGGATTCGATCATGGCGGATTCCATCCCGCAGATGTAGGCCCCGGCGCCCCAGTGGAGGGCGATGTCGAAGGCATAGCCGGTGCCGAGGATGTTCCGGCCCAGGAGGCCCGCCTCCCGACGCCGGGTCAGCACCGCCTCCAGGTGGTCCTTCAGATACCAGTACTCCTGCCGGATGTAGAGGATGCCCTGCCCCGCCCCCACCGCGTAGCCGCAGACGGTCATGCCCTCGAACACCATGTCCGCGTAGCTGCTGAGCAGGACCCGGTCCTTGAAGGTGCCTGGTTCTCCTTCATCGGCGTTGCAGACCACGTAGCGCTCAGGGTCCGAGATGTCCCGACAGGTCTCCCACTTGATGGCAGCCTTGAAGCCCGCGCCGCCGCGGCCCCGGAGGTCCGACCGGTAGAGTTCCTTGAGCGTCTCGTCCGCCCCGCGCTTCCAGGCGATGCCCGAGGCGGGATCCACCGCCTCTTCGTACCGGATGGCCTTCAGGGTCTCGTCCCCGCCGCGCAGCATGGCGCTCTTCAGGGCAGCCCCCGGCTCGAAAGTCCGGCGGAAGAGCACGTCCGAGCGCCGGAAGTTGTCCTCCACCTGGAAGAACTCTGGCGGCCACGCGGACACCGGGGTCCGGGCTGCGATGAGCTCCACCATGCGGTCCACGCGCTCCCGGCTCAGCCGGGTCACCGGAAGGCCGTTCACCAGGGCCGCCGGGCCCTGGTCGCACATGCCCGTGCAGGAGGTGAACTGGATGCTGACGCGGCCATCCGAGCGCACTTTGCCGAGCTTCACGCCGAGCCGACTGCAGAGGTACTTGGCGATCTCCTGGTTGCCCTGCATCCGGTCCGTGATGTTGTCGCTGATGTAGATGACGTAGTCGCCGAGGTAGGACGGGCTGAGGAATGAGTAGAATCCCACCAGGCCGCGCACGTGCGCCCGCGTCACCCGGAGATGGTCCGCGATGAGGCTCACTGCCTCCTCGGGCACGCAGTGGAAGGCATGCTGGACCTTGACGAGGATCTGCAGCAGTTCGCCTGGATCCCGCCCGTGGGTCTGCAGGATCTGGTGGACGGCTTCCTGGGGGTGGGCATCGACGGCATGGGACATGGGCATCTCCCTCGACCTGGCCGGAATTCTGGATTCCGCCAGAATATCCAAAGATGACTAACGCATCATGAATCTACGCCACCCTGCCGGCCGATTCAACGGGAAGAAGTTCCCGTTGTGACCAAAGCCCATAGAGAGAAATTGGCGGAATTATGAGTGCCTACTGATCCGCGGCGAGGCGATACAAGTCCGAGGCGCTGATTCCCAGGTGCTTGGCCAGCGGTTTCACGGCCTCGCGCAAGGTCATGCCGCCTTCCCGGGCGGCGGCGAGGTAGGTCCTGGCCCAGTCCGGCAGGTCGCCATCAAAGGCGGTATCCACTTCCGTCACCACCCGCTTGGCGCTGGCCCCCGCCAGCACCAGCACCATCTCGCCGCGGTCCTCGCGGCCCAGCTGGACCTTCACCTGGGCGGGCGTGCCGCGATACCAGGTCTCATGCAGCTTGGTCAGCTCACGACCTAGGGCGATCTCGCGGCCGGGCAGCAGTTCCTCGAGCTCCGACAGCGTCTCGTGGATGCGGTGGGGCGTCTCGAATACCACCACCGTCTCCTCCTCGGAGCCCAGCTTCTTCAGCATGGTGCGCCGGGGTTCGCTGCGGTTGGGCAGGTAGCCCCAGAAGCTGAAGGCGTGGCAGGGCAGGCCCGAGGCCACCACCGCCAGCAGCACGGCCGAGGCGCCGGGCAGCACCGTGACCTTGGCGCCCGCGGCACGGGCCACCCGGGCGATCTCGAAGCCCGGATCGTTGATGCCGGGCATGCCCGCGTCGCTGCAGTAGGCCACGGTGCGGCCCGAGCTCAGCTCCAGGCCCAGGCGCTCGAAGGCGGCGGCGCCAGCGTGGTCGTCGAAGCGCAGCAGTGGCTTGTCGAGCTCCAGGTGCTTCAGCAGGCCGCCGGTGCGCCGCGTGTCCTCGCAGGCCACCAGATCGGCCCCGGCCAGGGCCTCCTTGGCGCGGTCCGTGAGGTCGCCGAGGTTGCCAATGGGAGTGGGGACGAGGATGAGGTGGCCGGTCATGGTTCACCCAGTCTGGCAGGCTCAGTCCTCGTCGTCGGAGGTTCCCCCGGCCGCAGACGCGGCCGGGCCGCGGCCCCGGACGGGGACCTTGGGGGCCTGGAGCTGCATGGGCTGCCAAGGCTGGGGCTCGGAGGGTTGGCGCCGGGCGGGCTTCCGGGCCGGGGGCCGCTCCTCGGGCGCGCCCTCGGGCAGGTGCCACACGAGGACCGGCGGCTCCAGGCCCCGGCTCTCGGCCAGGGCGGCGTCCAGGCGGGGCTGGCAGGCGCCCAGGCCCTGGCCTTCGCGGCCGGGCAGCCACAGGGTGGCGCCCATGGGCACGCCGCCCAGCTGCATGCGGAGCCGGAGCAGGAGGATGTGGGCCACGCTGCGCGGGGTGCGCTGGAAGACGACCAGGAAGCGGCCGGGGCCGGCCCGCACCACCAGGTCCCCGGCCCGCACGCCCTCGGCGGCCTTGAGCAGCCGGGCCGCGTCCTTGCGGCCCCGCAGGCCCAGATGGAACTCGGCCACCACCAGGCTCTCGGGCCGCTGGTCCGAGCCCAGCAGGGCGCGCTGCCAGACTTCGAGGTAGCGGAGGTTGGGCAGGTCGGTCTCGGAGTCGCGGATGGAGCTGTCCTCCATGACGGCCCGGGTGATGGCCAGGGACTCCTCCAGGCGGTGGAGGGAGAGCTTTAGGTCTTCGATCTCCACCACGCGGCCCATGAAACCTGCCACCGCGTCCAGCAGGGCGAACTCTGCGCGGGGGAAGGCCCGGGACTCGGCGAAGAAGGCAAAGAGCAGGGCCTTCACGCCCTCACCCTGGCGCAGGGCGCAGCCCAGGGCGGCCTGGTGGGGGATGGCCCCGCGGTCCACCAGGAAGGGCACGTGGGGCCCCTCGTCCATGTCCTTCACTACCAGGATCCGGTCGGGATTCTCCAGCAGCCACTGGCAGAAGGAGGGCACCGCCGCGGGGGGCTCCTCGTCGTCCAACTCCGGGTGCCACCAGCGGGTCTCGGGCACGTCGCCGTTCAGCATGACGAGGGTGGTCTGGGCCGCCCCCAGGTGGGCCGTCAGCAGCTCGAGGCAACGGGCCAGAAAGAAGGGATCGCCCCCGCCGCCGGACTGGTTGAGCACCCGCATGGCCTCGGCCAAACGGTCCAGAGAACCGCTCCCGGACTGGAAGCGCTTCGCGTACCGATTCTTCAAACGCTGGAGCCCCACCCTTCCCCCGTGCCTACCCGGCTGGCCTGCCCCCCTCGTTTCGGCCCCGGGGCCGCTCGGGATGAACTCCGGCCTGGGGCCGGTTCAGGTGACCCGCTCCAGCTGGGCACGGCGCCCGAGGAGGCGGCTGTAGAGCATGCCCGTGTGGTACCAGTGCAGGAGGAAGCCCTCCAGGGCCGCCCGCCGCCACCAGGCCAGGGAACCTCGGGCCGGGGGGGCTTCCATGGCAGGGCTGCAACAGACCTCCAGCCCCAGCCCCAGGGCCGTGGCCCGGGCCCGGGCGAGGTGGAGGGGATCGGAGACCACGGTCAGGGTCCGCCAACCCTCCGCGCGCATGTGGGCCCGGACATTGAACAGGTTCTCCAGGGTGTGCTGGCTGCGGTCCTCCAGGTGGATCGCCTGTTCGGGAAGGCCCCGGGCCACCAGCCAGTCCCTGCCGGCCTCGGCCTCGCTGCGGGACGCCGTACCAGTGGTACCCCCCGCGACGTAGAGGCGGGGGGCCAGCCCTTGGCGCCACAGGGCCTCGGCCCGGGCCAATCGGGCCTCGAAGACCGGTGTAAGCCGGTCTCCATCCAGCCGTCGGCCCAGCACCAGGATGGCGTCCGCAGCTCCGGGCTCCTCCCCTGGCGCCGCATGGAGTACCTGCCGGAGCCGGCAGAGCCAGGGCAGGCCGCCCAGGCCCAGCGTCGTCAGGATCGCCAGCCCCAGCGAGACCGCCCCGCCTGGTCCGAGCTTCTGGAAGAAGCTGGCGCGGGGCGGGGCGTGGTAGGGGTGGTCCATGGGCCTGGAATCTACGCGTCGGCCCGCTTCTCTGATTTTTTCCGCTCGTTGGTGTCCAGCACGCGCTTGCGCATGCGGATGAAGTTGGGAGTGACTTCCACGAGCTCGTCGGCCTCGATGTATTCCAGGGCCTGCTCCAGGGTGTGCTCCCGGGGCGGGGTGAGGCGGGTGGCCTCGTCGCTGCCGCTGGCGCGCATGTTGGACAGCTTCTTGCCCTTGGCCACGTTCACCACCAGGTCGTTCTCACGGGCGTGCTCGCCCACGACCATGCCCTCGTAGCACTTGGTCTGGGGGTGGATGAAGATGACGCCGCGCTCCTCCAGGTTCATGAGCGCGAAGCCCACGGACTCGCACTGCTCCATGCTGATGAGCACGCCGTTCTTGCGGCCGGGCAGCTCGCCCTTGTGGGGGCCGTAGTGACTGAAGAGGCTGTGGATGATGCCTTCGCCCCGGGTATCGGTCATGAACTCGCTGCGGAAGCCGATGAGGCCGCGGCTGGGGATCTTGAAGTGCAGGCGCAGGCGCCCGCCCTCGTTGCCCATGTCCTGCATCTCGGCCTTGCGGTTGCCCATGTGCTCCATCGTCACGCCCATGTAGGCCTCGGGGATGTCGATGGTGACGTCCTCGTAGGGTTCCAGCTTCTCGCCCGTGACTGGATCGATGTGCAGGATCACCTCGGGGCGGCTCACGCAGAGCTCGAAGCCCTCGCGCCGCATGGTCTCGATAAGCACCGAGAGGTGCAGCTCGCCGCGTCCGCTCACCTTGAAGGAGTCGGGGCTGTCCGTGTCCTCCACGCGCAGCGCCACGTTGTGCTGCAGCTCCTTCTGGAGGCGCTCGCGGATGCGGCGGCTCTGAACGTGCTTGCCGTCCTGGCCGGCGAAGGGGCCCGCGTTCACCATGAACATCATGGAGATGGTGGGCTCGTCGATGTCCACGTATTCCAGGGCGCGGGGGTTGACCGCGTCCGCGATGGTCTCGCCCACGCGGATGTCCGAGATGCCGGCGATGGCCACGATCTCGCCGGCGCTGGCCTCGGTGAGATTGACCCGGGTGAGGCCCTCAAAGCCGTACAGCTGGGTGATCTTCTGCGGTTGGATGCTGCCGTCACGCTTTACCAGGGCCACGCTGTCGCCCACCTTGAGCCGTCCGTTCACGAGGCGGCCGATGCCGATCTGGCCCACAAAGTCGCTCCAGTCCATGAGCGTCACCAGCATCTGCAGGGGCGCGTCGGGGCTGCCGGTGGGGTGGGGGCAGTGCTTTACGATGGTGTCGAAGAGCGGATCCAGGGTCTCGCTGGCGTCATTCATGTCCAGCATGGCGTAGCCCAGCTTGGCGCTGGCGAAGACGCATGGGAAATCCAGCTGCTCCTCGGTGGCGCCCAGCTCGATGAGCAGTTCGAAGACCTGGTCCTGGGACCACACGGGGCGGGCGCCAGGGCGGTCCACCTTGTTGATGACCACGATGGGCCGCAGCCCCAGGGCCAGGGCCTTGCGGGTGACGAACTTGGTCTGGGGCATGGGGCCGTCGAAGGCGTCCACGACCAGCAGCACCGAGTCCACCATGCTCAGCACGCGCTCCACCTCGCCGCCGAAATCGGCATGGCCGGGGGTATCCACGATGTTGAAGCGGTAGCCGCCCCAGTGCAGGGAGGTCGTCTTGGCCAGGATGGTGATGCCGCGCTCCCGCTCCTGGTCGTTGCTGTCCATGGCCCGTTCCTGGACCCGCTGGTTGTCCCGGAACATGTGGGCACCCTTGAACAGGGCGTCCACGAGGGTGGTCTTGCCGTGATCGACGTGGGCGATGATGGCAAGGTTGCGGATCTTTTCGAGAGGCGTCATCAGACTTCCTAGTTGGCCCAGGCATAGGGCGGGCAGAACCCTCGATTTTACCAGAGAGTCTGACGATTTCCGAGATCTAATCGCACCCTCTTCCATTGTCACGGCAGGGGTCTAAGATAAGCGGACCCTCCCCGGGAGAACTCCATGCACATCAACGAACTGCTCACCGTGGTCTGCGAGCAGGGTGCCAGCGACCTTCACCTCAAGGTCGGCAACCATCCTATCGCGCGCATCCGGGGCAAGCTGACGCCCATGACGCAGTTCAAGCGGATGGTGCAGGAAGACACCATTGCGATGGCCTACGCGATCATGGCCAGCGACAAGCAGAAGGGGAAGTTCAAGGAGAACTTCGACATCGACATCGCCTATTCGGTGCCGAGCCTGGGGCGGTTCCGCTGCAACATCTTCAACCAGCGCGGCACTGTGGGCCTGGTGCTCCGGGTGATCCCCCGGAAGATCTACACCATCGACGACCTCATGCTCCCCAAAGTCCTGAAGACCATCTGCCAGGAGCAGCGCGGCCTGGTGCTGGTGACCGGCACCACCGGCTCCGGCAAGTCCACCACCCTGGCGGCCATGATCGACCTGATCAACGCCACCCGCACCGAGCACATCCTCACCATCGAGGATCCCATCGAGTACCTGCACCGGGACAACCTCAGCATCGTGAACCAGCGCGAGGTCGAGGCCGACTGCAAGACCTTCTCCTCGGCCCTGCGCGCGGCGCTCCGCCAGGACCCCGACGTCATCCTCGTGGGCGAAATGCGCGACCTGGAGACCATCGAGACGGCTCTTCACGCCGCCGAGACCGGCCACCTGGTCTTCAGCACCCTGCACACCCTGGACGCCACGGAGACCATCAACCGCATCATCTCGGTCTTCCCCCCCCATCACCAGAAGCAGATCCGCCTGCAGCTGGCCGCGGTGCTCAAGGGGGTCATCTCCCAGCGCCTGGTGCCACGGTCCGATGGCCAGGGCCGAGTGCCGGCCGTGGAGGTCATGGTGGCCACCGAATCCGTCCGCACCTGCATCGAGGACAAGGACAAGACCAAGATGCTGAAGGACGTCATCTCCTCTGGTACGGCCCAGTACGGCATGCAGACCTTTGACCAGAGCCTCTACTTCCTGCTCAAGCAGGGACTCATCACCGAGGAAGAGGCCCTCCTGCGAGCCACCAACGTGGGCGAGTTCAAGCTCCGCCTCGAGGGCGTCATGGCCACCTCCGACCTGGCCAAGGCCAACATGGAGCGCGGGATGTCCATCGCCCAGGGTGGGGGCCGGGAGTCCGGTGGCCCCTCTGCCCCGCAAGCCCAATCCCAGATCCCCGGCATGCCCATGGCCATGCCCCCGACCACCGACGTGAAAATCACCCTGGCACGCTGATCGCCCTTCCCCTATTCTGGCTCTCCCACCCCTATGGCCCGAGGTTGCAGATGATCAAGATCGACATCGCCAATTCCTTGATGAAGGTTCATCCCTGCTCCCGCGCCACCGCCCTCCAGGTGGTGGACCTGCTCACGGAGCGGCTGAAGGACGCCCTCCTCAACGGGCATCGCATCGAGATCCGCGGCTTCGGCGTCTTCGAACCCCGCCCCCGCAAGCGCGGCATGGGCCGGAACATCAAGACCGGTGCCAGCGTCCAGATCCCCAAGGGCAAGAGCATCCGCTTCAAGCCGGGCAAGGACCTCAGGGAGATCGAGGTCGGGTAGCGGTCAGCAGGCTCTCAACGCTGCGCGTTGAGAGAAGCGGAAAAGCGCGGGACAATGGCGGGATGGAAGAAGCCTCCCGTCGCCCTGAGATCACCTACCCCTGCCGTGTCCCCATGAAGGTCATCGGGCGCCAGGAGGAGTTGCGTCCTGACATGGTCATGGAGCTCATCATCGCCCACCTCGGGCCCCAGCCCGAAGGCGATGAACAGCACCAGGCCAATTGCAAGGGCGCCTTCATCAGCTATACCTTCTGGGTCACCCTGCCCAATGATCAGGTCGAAACGCCCCTTCGGGAAGCCATCCAGCGTCTCCCTGGTGTTGTCATGCAGCTGTGATGGCGAAAATCGCTGCGCGATTTTCGTAGGCGCGGGCGCGGGCCGCGCGAAACACCAGGGGGGATTAGAATTATCTGAGCCAGTCGGCATTGGCTTTGGCAGATGGTCCGCCTGCGACCTTTGGAATGAACATCACTGGGACCGGGTGACTCGGATCCTGGTGCATGAAAGCGTAGAGTTCGCGTTGGCTTTGCTTGTCCATGATGTGGAAGTTCAGGCGGGTGTGCGCTGCAGCGTCGATGGAAAGTAGCTTCAGGGCCGCCTCATCCTCGTACCCGATGACTTCTACCGTAGCACCCGCCTGGGCGCGGCTTGCCCTCTCCTGCGCCAGCATGGCCCGCAGCATGGCCTGGGGTGAAAACGGCGTTGCCCGCAGCTTGAATTGTTGGCTGGGGACTGCCAGAGGCGGCTTGGGCGCTGGTTTACCCTCCTGCCCCGAAAGCAGGACGGCCACGAACAATGCCGAGCAGGCTCGCATGCAGAACCAATGCGCGCACCGGAACGGAGGTTCCAATACCAGTCATCTCACGAAAATCGTTGCACGATTTTCGTATACGCGCAGGCGCAGCCTGCGCGCAAGGAACGGCCGTTGGTGGAACTACGGTCGCAACGTCCCCATCATCCGGGGATAAGGAATGGTCTCCCGCACGTGGGGCAGCCGGCAGATCCACGCCACGGCCCGCTCGAGGCCCATGCCGAAGCCGGCGTGGGGGACGCTGCCGTACTTGCGGACGTCCAGGTACCACTCGTAGTCGGCGCGGTTGAGCTGATGGTGCTCGATCTGGTCGAGCAGGTACTGGAGGCTGGAGGCGCGTTCGCCGCCCCCGATGACCTCGCCGTAGCCTTCGGGGGCCAGCAGGTCGGCGCCCAGGGCCAGGCGGGAGTCCAGAGGATCCGGTTCCATGTAGAAGGCCTTGAACACCTTCGGGAAGCGGTGCACCCACAGGGGCCGGTCGGTGGCGTTCATGAGGATGGTCTCGTCGTCGTTGCCGAAGTCCTCGCCCCACTGGATGTCGCTGCCTAGCGTCTTCAGCTTGTCCACGGCCTCGGTGTAGGTCATGCGGTCGAAGCTGTTGTTCAGGGCGGTCTCCAGGGGTGCGATGTCGCGCTCCAGGATTTTCAGTTCCTCCTGACGACCTTCGAGCACGCGCTGGATGAGGAACTTGGTCATGCGCTCGCCCAGGGCCATGACGTCGTCCAGGTGGGCGAAGGCCACTTCCGGCTCGACCATCCAGAACTCCGTGAGGTGGCGACGGGTCTTGCTCTTCTCGGCGCGAAAGGTGGGGCCGAAGCAGTAGGTCTTGCCAAAGGCGGCGATGCCGGGCTCCTGGTAGAGCTGGCCCGACTGGCTGAGGAAGGCCATGCCCTCATGGAAGTACTCGGTGCCGAACAGCGTGCTGGTTCCTTCGCAAGCGCTGGGCGTGAGGATGGGCGCATCCAGCAGCGTGAAGCCATCGCTGTCGAAGAAGTCGCGGATGCCCTTCACCAGCGTGTGGCGGATGCGGAGGATGGCCCACTGCCGGCGGCTGCGCAGCCAGAGGTGGCGGTTCTCCATGAGGAACTCGGTGCCGTGCTCCTTGGGCGTGATGGGGAAGTCCTGGCTGCCGCCGATGAGTTCCATTGACTTCACCAGCAGCTCGGGCTGGCCGGTCTTGGGGTGCTGCTGTACCAGGCCCGTCACGGTGATGGCGGCCTCCTGGGTGAGCTTCCCGGCCAGCTCGTAGCTCTCGGGATCGGCCTCGGCGGCGCCCACCACGCACTGCACGAAACCTGAGCCGTCCCGCAGCTCGATGAAGCGGGTCTTGCTGGTGCGGGCATTGCGGACCCAGCCCCGCAGCCGGACGGTCTCGCCGACCTGGCTGGCGAGGAAGCGGACTTCGGTGAAGGGCTGGCTGCTCACGGGGGCTCCTGGGCCTAATCCCCCATTGTGCCCGGGGAAGGGCTGTGGCTCCAGAGCTGGGGTGAGACGCAACCCCTGGCCAAAAAGCATGGAACCGCGAATGACGCGAATGGCCGCGAATAAAGCAAAGGCGGAAGGATGGAGTGCATAGACCCGTGTCCTGCATCTTTTCATTCGCGCGCCCGAAGGGCGATTCGCGTCATTCGCGGTTCTTCTTTTGGCTGGTAACCCGGCTTGGCCGTCCTACTTCGTGGCCCGGAACTTCCCGGAAATGGCCACCTGCATCCCCCTGAGATGGGCCATCACCCGCTCCAGTTTCTGCCGGGCGATGTCCTGGAACTGCATCTGCTGGATGAGGGCAAAGACCGTGTCCTGC
Organism: uncultured Holophagaceae bacterium; assembly: GCA_963751095.1. GTDB lineage: Bacteria > Acidobacteriota > Holophagae > Holophagales > Holophagaceae > Geothrix. Next base: position 95,815 of record CAVVTK010000012.1, read on the forward strand.
ATCTCCTGGTTCAGGCGCTCCAGTTCCGCGATGTCGCGTTCGTGGCCCTTGAGCTTCCCCAGCCCCGCCTCCTGCTTCAGGTAGCCAAGGCCCTGGAACACCCGGTCGGTGCTGGTCAGCATCATCTCCACCCGCTCGAGCACCTTGGCCATCTCCTGCTCGGTATACGAAATGGAGGACTCGATCTGGGGCATGACCCGGTGTTCGCCCTGTTCCTTCGTGGGGGCCATCTCGATGAGCCGTCGCAGGCCGTCGTCGAGCCGCTCCTCAAGGCTGAGAGAGGCCAGTACTTCCTTGCCCTGGGTCCGTCCCACGCCATGATTGGCGATCAGGGCAGCATCGAGCAGGGTCACCACCCGCTCTCCCTGAACGATGAAGCCCTCGACCCAGGCGCCATCCAGTCCCGCCAGGAGGGGGCTGGCCGGGACCAGGTCCGAGTCGGGAATGCTCACCACGGCGTCAACGGCATCCACCAGCAGGCCTGTGGCGGTTCCGGCCAGGTCAAGGACCAGGATGGTTCCGATCCTCGATGGATCCAGGGGTGGCAGGGACATCCGGGCCCGCAGGTTCACCACTGGGACCACGCGGCCCCGAAGATCCAGGATGCCCTCTACGGAGCGGGGCATGTGGGGTAGCTTGTTCAGCTCCCGAAAGGGCGTGATCTCGGCGACGTGCTCCAGGGGCAGGCCGTAGTGCCGGTCGTTGAGAAAGAAGGTCATGAACCGGTGCTGGACGGCCTCCCGGCCCTGGGCGCGGGCCTGGGGCGCGGGGGCAGTGCCTGGGTTCACACGGCCTCCTGGACAGCGAGCTGCAGCAGTTCGGCTGGATCCAGGATCAGCACCACGCCGCCATCGCCCATGATGGAGGCGCCGCTGATGCCCGGCAGGCTGGCGAGGTAGGGCGCCAGAGGCTTGATGACCACTTCCTGGCGGCGGACGAAGGTGTCCACGATGATGCCCATGCGCCGCCCGGCCGCGGAGACCACCACCACCGAGAGGCCATCCGACTCGTCGGCGCTGTCCGGCGAGGCGGACTTTAGCAGGTGCTTTAACCGGCACACGCCGAGCACCTCGCCGCGAAGGTTGATGGCCTGGCGGCTCGTGAGGTGCGACACGCTCTCCGGCGGGACGATGAGTGTCTCCTCTACGGCGGTGCCTGGAAGCGCGAAGACCTGGTTGCCGCTCTTCACCAGTAGGGCATCGATGATGGCCAGGGTCAGCGGCAGCTTGATGGTGAAGACCGAGCCCTTGCCCACCGTGGAGCGCACGCCGACCCGGCCGTTGAGCTTGCGGACGTTGGAGCGCACCACGTCCATCCCCACGCCGCGGCCTGAAATGTCGGTCACCTTGGCTGCGGTGCTGAAGCCGGGCGCGAAGATCAGCTCGATCACTTCCTCGTCGGGCATGGCATCGGCTCGCTCCAGGGACATCAGCCCCTTTTCCACGGCCTTGGCCCGGATGATCCTCGGGTCGATGCCCTTGCCGTCGTCTTCGATTTCCACCACCACGCTGTCGCCTTCGTGGCGGGCCCGCAGGATCACGGTACCCACTTCCGACTTGCCCGATTTCACCCGGGCCTCCGGCGCCTCGATGCCGTGGTCGGCGCTGTTGCGGATGAGGTGGATCATCGGGTCGCCGAGCTCCTCGATGATGCTCTTGTCGATCTCCGTGTCCTCACCGACCATCTGGAGGTCGATCTTCTTCCCGCTTGCCTTGGCCAGATCCCTCAGCATGCGGGGGAACTTCGAGAAGATGGTCTTCACCGGCACCATGCGGATGCCCAGCACCGAGGCCTGGATCTCCTTGCTCACGTGATCGAGGTACACCGCCGCGTGGGCCAGCTCCTTCGCCACGCCAGAGGCGGGGTGCCCGTTGACCTGGGGCACGAGCCGCTCCACCAGGTGGCTGATCATCGTCTTGCTGATGATCAGCTCCGCCACGATGTTCATGAACTGCTCGAGCTTGGCCTGGCTCACCCGGATCGTGTCCGAGGCGCTCTTTTCATCCGAGTTCCGCCGTCCTGATTTCCGCCTGTCCTCGGCCGGGACCCCGTCCCCCGCGGGAGGCGCCTCCTCGGCCCCGGCTGAAAGGGCCAGGGGATGGAAGGTGATCGTGGCGTTCGTCACCGCCCCGAAGACCTTGCGAACCTCCTCCACGGGCTCGGTGGCCTCGATGAGCATCACGAGGTCCAGGTGGAAGGCGCGGGGATCAAAGCCCTCCAGATCCACCAGGGGCTGCCTGGGAATCATCTGCCGGTGGAGCAGGCGCCCCACCAGTTCGACCATCTGGAACAGGGAGAAGGGATTGAACGCGGTGCCGTAGATGGCGCTGGACAGTTCGGCATGGACTCCAATGACGGTCTTCCCGCCCGCCAGGACCTCGGCCGCCGCTGCCCGCCCTGCCTCATCCACCCCAGCCAGGCTCGCGGGCAGATGCAGCTCACCCTGGGCGGCTGTGGACTGAACGGCCACCGGGGCGGCGGTGCCCGTCTTGAGGGATTCGAGGTTCCGGATCAGCTCGCTGGGGTCGGGGTCTTCGGCTTCGCCCTGCTTCCGAACCTGGATCCGCACGTCGTCGACAAGGACCTTCAGCATGTCCACAGTCTCGAAGAGCAGTTCCATGACCCGGTCGCTGAGCTCCATCCGGGACTTGCGGAGGTCGTCCAGCACGTTCTCGCCGATGTGGGCGAGGGCCAGCACCTTCTGGAGGCCAAGGAACCCGGCGGCGCCCTTGATGGTGTGGACGCTGCGGAAGATGGCGTTGAGCAGGTCCAGGTCGCCCGGCGCCTCCTCGAGGGCCAGGAAGTTGGCCTCGATCTGCTCGAAGTGCTCCTGCGCCTCGACGAGGAAGTCCTCGTAGAAGCTGGGATCGTCGAGGGCGAAATCACTCATGGCTCACCCGCCTTGTTGGTCGAACTCCGCCGCCCCTGGATTCCCTGGAGCTGTTCAGTCTCGGCATTGGTAAGCAACTGCTGGAGTTCAAGCAGGAAGATCATGCCATTGTCCAGGCGCGCCACCTTCTCGATGTACCGGTTGGCGCCCACGGCCGTGACGGAGGGCGGAGGTCCGAAGCGATGCAGGTCCACGGGCCGGACTTCGTCTACCGCGTCCACCACCAGCCCCGTGAACACGCCCCCGATGCTGGTGATGAGGATCCGGGAGATGGTCGTCGCCTCGATGCGGTCCAGCCCAAACCGGGTGCGCAGGTCCACCACGGGCATCACTTCCCCGCGGAGGTTCAGCACGCCATCCACGAAATGGGGGGCGCGCGGCACGGGCGTGATCTGCCCGACCATGATGATTTCGCGGACTTCGTGGAGGCGGAGGCCGTAGCTTTCGGGGCCGAGGCGGAAGACCACCAGCTCCAGGTTGGGCACCGTCTCCTGCACGCGCGTGTCGGTGAGGCCGAGCCCCTGGCCCATGGCGGCGATCTTCTCCTGATCGTCGCCCGTGATGATCTTCAGTACGTTGATGAGGCTCACCATCCGGCCCGGCAGCAGGAGGATGCCTTCCAGGTGCTCGCGCTCGGCCTCGGACAGGGTCTGAGGCGGGGGGAGGACCTGCTCATCCTGGACCCGGAGGATCTCCTGGATCTCGTCCACCACCACCCCGATCTTCGCGGTCCCGAAAGAGAGCAGCACCACCATGTCGCGCTTGCGCTCCATGGCGCCCTGCTGGATGGACAGAATCTCGGACAGGTCCACGAGGGGCATGACCTGGTCGCGGAGGCAGATGACTCCCAGCACGTAATCCGGCGCGTCCGGCACCTTGGTGACGGGAGGGAGTTCGACGATCTCCTCGACGTCGTGGAGGGCGATGCCGAAGGACTCCGATCCCAGCCGGAAAGTGACGAAGGGGCGACCATCCTCCTCGATGGCCTCCCCGGCCTCCTCCCCGGCGCCCGAGAAGGCGCCAGCCAGGCCGAGGTCGTCGAAGTCCGCACGCCGCGTCAGCTCAGCACTTTCCAGCAGCTTCTCGAGGTGGATCAGCGTGATCAGGCGGGTTCCCACCGTGACCATGCCGGCCAGGTACTCGGCCCGGATGCCCGCCACCAGGGGCGGGGTGTCCCGGATGGCGTGGTCTTCCAGCCGCACCACTTCCGCCACGGAGTCGACCTGCAGCCCCGTGGGGCCACTGGCCAGGCGCAACACGATGATGCGCGTCTTCGAAGTGGAGTCCTGGGGCGCCAGGTGGAACCGCATGCGGCTGTCGATGACGGGAATGATGAGGCCGCGCAGGTTGATGACACCGAGGATGAAGCTGGGACTGCCGGGTACCGGGGTCACATCGGTGCGGTGGGTGATCTCCTGCACCCGGTCGATGTCCAGGCCGAACTCCACCCCATCCAGGGTGAAGGTCACCAGCTGGCCCGACGGCACCAGCTCCGTGGCGAGGTGGGCCTGGGTGGACTGGGCGGCCATGGCTTACCCCTTCTTCTGAGACTTGAAGGCCTCGATCACCGCGTCCGCGTGGGCCTTGTTTTCGTCGGGCGTAGTACCGGTCTGGGCAATGGTGTGGCTGATCGAGGGCCGCTCCACGTCGCTCTTCAGGCCAGTGCCCAGCAGGTCGATGATGTAGTCGTGGATCTGGCGCAGGTGGTGGACGATGCGCTCCAGCTTCTGCCGGGTGATGTCCTGGAACTGCATCAGGTCCATGGCCTCGAAGACCTTGTCCTGGATCTCCTTGCTGGCGCTCATGACCTCGTGGATGGCCTTCTGGACGCCCGCCGACTGGGCGCCCTCGTGGCGCATCATGTCGGTGACGAGCTGCTGCTGCCGGCCCACGAGCTGGCTGATCTGATCGAGCTGGTCCATGACCTTGTTGGACTCGCGTTCGGTGACCGAGGTGACCGTGTCGAGCTCGGAGATCACGTGACCACTGCCGTCCTTGTGGGGCTCGGCGTGCCCTGAGGTCACAGGTGGCGGCGCGACGGGTTGCGCGGCAGGGGCCTTGGCGGCCGCCTTGGGCTTCTTGGGGGCTTTTCCGCCTCCGGCGAGGAGGGCGTCGATTTCAGACTGGTCCATGGCGTGCTCCCTACCCGAGGAGGGACTCGATCTTTTCCTTGAGGGTCTCCGGGGTGAACGGCTTCACCACGTAGTTGTTCACGCCTGCCTGCAGGGCCTCGACGATGTCCTCCTTGGCGGCGTTGGTCGTCACCATGAGGATCGGGATGGCCGAATTCTGGCCGCGCACCGTCTTCACGAACTCGAGGCCATCCATCTCGGGCATGTTCCAGTCGGTGATGATCATTTCCACCCCGCCCTGGCCGAGCTTTTCCAGCCCGTTCTTGCCGTTTTCACCCTCAACCACGTCGGTATAGCCGATGCGGGACAGGGTGTTGATGATGATGCGCCGCATCGTCGAGGAATCGTCCACGATGAGGATCTTCACGGGGGCCTCCTGGAATGGGTGGTGAAACTGGGGTCAGAGGGAGGGGGGAGGCGCGGCGGCCTCCAGGAACTTCACGAGGGCTTCAAGGTCATCGGGGTAGACGTTCTGGAACTTGACGCCCAGCTCGTAGCCGCCGGTGTCCATCTGCTCGACGCGGACGACCATGCCGAGGGCGACCAGGGGTCGGACATCGGCGTCCTGGACTGGACCGAAGTGGTTCTGATAGCGCCCCCACCCCGGAACGCGGAGTTCCAGCTTGAGCAGGGTGCCCAGGGGGTATGCCCGGGGCGAGTCCACCAGAAGCCCGCCGCCCGACACATCCTTGTAGCTGCTCGTGGCCGGCACATCCCCCTTGTGGAAGCTGAGCTCCTGGAAGCTCAGGGTGGCTTCCAGGGGAATCCGTTGGTACTGTCGGCGTTCCTTGCTCATGGGCGTCCTCACCTGGGGCATCGGAGGGGGGGGATTCCGACTTGAATCCTGCAAAAGCTGCCCCGAGAGGTCCCAGGGCCGGCCCAGGCTGGGATAGACTTGAAACCGTGCGCGCGCCCCGCGGGGGCGCACCCCGGAGGTTCCATGCCCGCTGCCCCAGGCCCCTGCCCCATGGACCCCGGCCAGATGGAAGCCGCGCTCCAGCGCCTGGCGGTGGATCTGATGGCCCGGATGGGGCCGAATGAGGAGGTCGTCCTCCTGGGCATCCGATCCCGGGGCCTTCCCCTGGCCGAGCGGCTGGCCGGCATCCTGCGGACCCGCACCGGGGCGGCCATTCCCGTAGGCTCCCTGGACATCACCCTCTACCGGGACGACCTCACTGAGATGGTGGGCAGCCCCATCGTCCGCCCCACGGAGATCCCCTTCACCCTCAAGGAGCGCACTGTCGTCCTGGTGGATGATGTCCTCTATACCGGCCGGACGGTCCGGGCGGCCCTGGACGCCCTGCTGGACCACGGGAGGCCCCGCCGGGTCATGCTCCTGGTGATGGCGGACCGCAGTGGCCGAGAACTGCCCATCCAGGCCGACCTGGCCTGCCTGCGGGTGGAGGTGCCACCAGGCCACCGGGTGGCCGTCCGGGTGAAGGAGATCGACGGCGAAGACGGCGTCACCGTGGAGGCCTGCTGATGACCTCCGAGCGCTACGTCTTCCCGCACAAGCACCTGCTGGGCATCGAGCCCCTCAGCCCTCGGGACATCACGGCCCTGCTGGATCAGGCCCAAGCCTTCGAGGAGGTTTGCGAGCGCCCGGCCATCAAGATCGTGCCGGCGCTCCGCAAGAAGCTGGTGGTGAACCTCTTCTTCGAGAACAGCACCCGCACCCGCAACAGCTTCGAGATCGCCGAGAAACGGCTGTCCGCCGAGATCATCAACTTCGACGCCGACACCAGCAGCCTGAACAAGGGCGAGACCCTGGTCGACACGGCCATGAACCTGGAGGCCATGCACCCGGACCTCATCGTCATGCGCCACAGCGCCCCCGGGGCCCACGCCTTGCTGGCCCGGCACATGAAGGCCAGCATCGTGAATGCCGGTGACGGCGCCCACGAGCACCCCACCCAGGCCCTGCTGGACGCCTACACCTTGCGGAAGCACTTCGGGAAACTGGAAGGCCTGCGGGTGGCCATTGTGGGCGACATCCGTAACAGCCGCGTGGTGCGCTCCAACCTCTGGCTGCTCACCCGCATGGGCGCCAAGGTCACCCTGGTGGGCCCCCCGACCCTGGTGCCCCAGGAGATGAAGGCCACCTGGCCCTCCGTCGAGATCTGCCACGACTTGGACGCGGTGATCCCCGAGCAGGACGCCATCATGATGCTGCGCGCCCAGTTCGAGCGGGGCACCGGCGCCTACATCCCCGGCCAGGGCGAATACAGCCGCTTCTTCCAGCTGAACCCCGCCCGCCTGAGGCGCGCGAAGAAGGACGTGGTGGTGCTGCATCCCGGCCCCATCAACCGGGGCCTGGAGATCACCAGCGACGTGGCCGACGGCCCCAACAACCTGATCCTCGATCAGGTCACCAACGGCGTACCCGTCCGCATGGCGGTCCTGTACCTGTTGTCCCATCCGCATGGGGAACAGGTGCCGTGATGGCTGTCCCGGCGGAACGGATCCTCCGTTCCATCCATGTCCTGCGGGGCGAACGGGTCCTTCTCGATGCCGATCTGGCGGCCCTGTATGAGGTCGAGACCCGGGCCCTCGTCCAGGCCGTGAAGCGGAACCTTGAGCGGTTTCCTGACGATTTCATGTTCCAGCTCACGGACCGAGAATGGAGCGACTTGAAATCACAATCTGTGATCTCAAGGTCATGGGGTGGCCGCCGCACGGCCCCGTACGTCTTCACGGAACTGGGAGTGGCCATGCTCTCAAGCGTCCTCAACAGCGAGAGGGCGATCCAGGTCAACATTTCAATCATGCGGGCCTTCACCCAGCTTCGAGGGATGCTGGCCGCCCACTCGGACCTGGCCCGCAAGATGGATGCCCTGGAACGCAAGTACGACGGCCAGTTCCGGGTGGTCTTCGAAGCCATCCGCGATCTGATGACACCTCCCACCCCAGTCAAGAAGCCCATCGGCTTCCGCCCGAAGAGGTAGCCGTGAGCGCCCCCGTCGAAGTCCTGTCCCGCCTGCTCTGGCTCCGCGACACCGCCGCCCTGCCGGACCGGGCCCTGGCCGACCAGCTGGGCCTGGACGCCAAGGCCCTGGCGGTCCTGGTGCAATCCCATCCGGAGCGGTTCCACGAGTCCCTGGTCTTCGCCCTCACGGCCGAGGAGCGGCAGAAGATCCCGGATGGCCCGGTGCTGGCCTTCACCGAGGCCGGGGCCGCCCTTCTGACCGGCCTGCTGCCCGGCAAGGAACCCGCCCTGCTGGCCCTGCTGCCTGCCTTCGCGGAGGCCCGGCACGTCCTCACCTCCCAGGCCGAGCTGTCCGCGAGGGTCGCCGCCCTGGAACAGAAACTTGACCTCGTCCTCAAGTCCCTCCAGGGCGAGGGGGAGGCCCATGCCGAGCGCCCCATCGGCTTTGTGCCGGAGGATCTGCCCAAGGGCCTGAAAGCCAAACAGCGCACCGCGCGAAAGCGATGAGTCAGCCCATGATCCAAGGTCCTGTCACCCTCCTCATCCTCGATGGTTTCGGCGATGGGCCCAGAAACCCCTTCGACGCGACCTTCATGGCCGCCATGCCCCGCTTCAACGCCCTGCGGAAGACCTATGCCGCCACCCAGCTGCAGACCAGTGGCGAGGCCGTGGGCCTGCCCGAGGGCCAGTTCGGCAACTCCGAGGTGGGCCACATGAACCTGGGGGCGGGGCGCGTCGTCTGGCAGGAGCTCACCCGCATCGATGCGGCCATCCGCCGGGGCGGCTTCCGCGAGAATGCCGCCATCGGGGCCCTGCTGGCGGGGCTCAAGGCCACGGGCAGGCGCCTGCACCTGCTGGGACTGGTGAGCGACGGCGGCGTCCACAGCCACCAAAACCATCTGGTGGCCCTGGCCCAGTGGGCCCAGACCGAAGGCATCCCCACCACCATCCATGCCATCACCGACGGCCGGGACACGGGCCAGAAGAGCGCCGACGGCTTCCTCCAGTGGCTCAGCTTCCAGCTGCGAAACACCCCCCTGGTGACCATCGGCTCGGTCTGCGGCCGCTACACGGCCATGGACCGCGACAAGCGCTGGGAGCGCACGGAGCAGGCCTGGAAGCTCTACGTGGATGGCGAATCCGACCAATCCGCGCCGGATGCCCTGGCGGCCATCGCCGCCGCCTACGCCCGCGGCGAAACCGACGAGTTCGTGGCTCCCACGCGACTCGACGCCTTCCAGCCCTTCGCCGATGGCGACGGCGTGCTGTTCTTCAACTTCCGCGCCGACCGGGCCCGGCAGATGTGTCACGCCCTGGTGCACCCGGCCTTCGCGGGCTTCAAGCCGAAGCACCGGCCCGCGGTGAAGCTGCTCACCTTCACGGCCTACGATGTGGAGCTGGATCCCTTCGTGTCGGTCGCCTACTCGCCCCAGAGCCTGGATCTGATCATCGGGGAGCTGGTCAGCACCCAGGGCTGGAAGCAGTTCCGCACCGCGGAAACCGAGAAGTATGCTCACGTCACCTACTTCTTCAACGGCGGCCGGGAGGAGCCCTTCGCAGGCGAGGAGCGTCGCCTGGTCCCCTCGCCCAAGGTGGCCACCTACGATCTGCAGCCCGAGATGAGCCTGGCAGACGTGAGCCAGGGCCTGGAGGCGGCCATCCGCGCCGGGACCTACCGCCTGCTGGTCTGCAACCTGGCCAATCCGGACATGATCGGCCACACGGGCGATCTGGCCGCCGCCATCACCGCCTGCGAGGCCGTGGACGCCGCCGTGGGCCGCATCGCCGACGCCACCCTGGCCATGGGCGGAGCGCTTTTCATCACGGCGGATCACGGCAACTGCGAGTGCATGCGGGCGGAGGATGGCAGCCCCCACACGGCCCACACCCTGAACCCCGTTCCTGCCCTGCTGGTAGGCAGGGGGTTCGAGGCCCGCCAGCTCCGCGGCGGCGGCGCCCTCTGCGACGTGGCACCCACCCTTCTGGGCCTCCTCGGACTGGAGCAGCCGGCGGCCATGGACGGCACCAGCCTCCTTGAGCGCCCATCCTAACGACGGATCCGCCCGGGCCGATGAGCCGCCAGACAGATGCTTCAGCACGGAACCTGGATGACACCGCCTCTCCCCGCATTCAAAGGCGCCACGCGCAGCCAGCTGCGCTCGCTGGTCGTCGCCATGGTGGCCTTCGACCTGTTGGTGATCGGTCTGGCCACCTGGACCCTGGTCAACAGCCGGCGTCAGTACGTGGAACAGGCCAAGGTCACCACCGACAACCTGGCCCAGGTGCTCGAGCAGTACCTGCTGGCCTCGGTCCGCCAGATCGACCTCGTGCTCCAGTCGGTGAAGGACGAGGTGGAGCGAGTCGATATGCCCCTCCGGACCTCGGGCATCGAGACTCACCTCCAAGCCCAGTTCTCCCGGGTCCCCCTGCTGGATTCCCTCCGGACCACCGACGCCGAGGGACGACTGGAGCGCCTGGGCAACTCGGACAGCCAGGCCCTCGAGGACCTCTCCAGAAGGCCCTTCTTCCTGCACCTTCGCCAGACCCCGCAGGCCGGGCTGTACATCTCCCGCCCTTCGAGGGATGGGGCCGGCGGCACCTGGATCATCACCCTGGCCCGACGGATGGAGCGCCCTGTCGGTGTACTCCGGGGGGTGGTCTTTGCGACCGTGACGCTTGGACAGCTGACCCGGGAGCTGGCCCAGGTGGAGGTCGGGGACCACGGGTCCATCTCCCTGCGAGGGAAGGACCTCGACCTGCTGGCCAGGTACCCCGCCACCCGCGACCAGGACAAACTCATCGGCGATACAAACATCTCTGGTGACTACCTCCTGGGCGTGCAGTCCGGGCGTCAGGTCAGCCACTTCAGCACCCGCTCCGTGCTTGATGCGGAGGTGCGCACCTACACGTTCAGGCGGATGTCGAACCCGCCCTTCTACATCCTGGTGGGACGGGCCGAATCGGACTACCTCCAGACCTGGCATCGGGAAGCCCTGCTCTCCGGTTCCGCGGTGCTGGGTCTGCTGACCCTTTCCCTCGGCCTGGCGTGGATGGCCCGCACCACCTGGCAGAAGCAGATGGACTCCCAGGTGGAACGCGACCACCTGATCCAGGACCTGACCCATGCCCTTGCCGAGGTGAAGAACCTCAAGGGCATGCTGCCCATCTGTGGTCACTGCAAGAAGATCCGGGATGACCAGGGCTACTGGAACCAGATGGAGACCTACATCTCCGAACACACGGAGGCCACCTTCACCCATGGCGTCTGCCCGGACTGCGCCCAGGAACTCCGCAAGGAGATCCTTGCCCGCCGAACCGAACCGGACAAGGCCTGACCCACCACAGGGGTGACCAAGGGCACACCCGTCCTCCTGAACCATCCTGGATACTGGACGCATGACGATCCGGAACCCGATGAGCCCGCAGCAGGAGCGAAGGGCCACTTTGGCGAAGCCGAAGCCCGCAGGGTCGGGCACAGGAGGTGCCGCGTGAGCCCGCAGCAGGAGCGAAGGGCCACTTTGGCGAAGCCGAAGCCCGCAGGGTCGGGCACAGGAGGTGCCCGATGAAGGTCGCATTCATCGGCACCCACGGCGTGGGGAAGACCACCCTCTGCTACGAGCTCGCCGCGGTCCTCAAGCGGGAGGGCGTCCACGTGGACATCGTGAAGGAGGTGGCCCGCCTCTCCCCCCTGCCCATCAACCAGAAGACCTCGCTCGAGGCCCAGACCTGGATCTTCCTCACCCAGATGGCCGAGGAGATCCGCTCCGGCAGCCAGCACGATGTCCTCGTCTGCGATCGCAGCGTGCTGGACAACTACGCCTACATGATGCTGGCCTTCGGCCGCCAGCTGCCCATCGAGCGCTACATGCACCACTGGATGAAGAGCTACGACCTGCTCTTCAAGGTGCCCTTCAGCGGCCAGCTCGCCGCGGACGGCGTGCGCGACACGGATGCGTTCTTCGCCCAGGCCGTGGACCAGCTGGTGGACAGGCTGCTGGAGGAGCGGTCCCTGCCTCATGAACGGCTCGAACCCGGGACCCGTCCCACCTGGATCGAGCGAGTCAGGCAGGTGGTCCTGAACCACCCCAAAGGGCAAAAACGACTCATCTGAAGAGTCCTTTTCAAGCCGGCGCCTCCTGCTGTCGACAGACTGTCTGACAGTGGATCCCGGTCCAGGAGGCCCTTTGCTCAACTCGGCACGCACCATCGGAACCCGTCTCTTCCTGGCGACGGGCATCGCCGGGGCTCTCTTCCTCGGGTCGCTGGCGGTGGCCATCTACGGTCTCCGCTCCGGGCAGGCCACGTTCAACGCCTATGCCGAGGAATCCGCCCCAGAGCTCCTGATGTACACCCAGCTCTATGCCAGCGGTCTCCAGACCGGCCAGGCCATCCGCAACATCGTGCTGGACCCCTCCAATCCCAAGGCCTTCCAGAACTACGATGCGGCCCTCAAGGAGTTTGCCGCGACCCTGCAGCGAGGTCTCACCTTGACTGCGGACACCCCCGAGCGGCAGAAGGCTCTGAGCGAGGTCGGCGTCCAGTGGGACGCCTTGATCCACCTCCAGGAACCCATCAAGGAAAGGGCCCTCGACCAGGCGGCTGCGACCACCCTCCTGAACAAACAGGCTACGCCGGCCTGGAGAGCCATTAAGGATCGGCTGCTGGGCCTCATGAAACAGCAGGAAGAGGGTATGCAGCCATCAAAGCCAAGTCCATCCGGGCCCAGAACAACGCCATGAGACTGGCGCTGGGAGTCGGCCTCCTCGCCGGTGTTCTGGGCATGACCCTCCTCCTTCTGGCCATCCGAAACCTCCAGCGGCGCCTCGGCGACCTTGGGCGTGCCATGGGCTACCTGGCCAGCGGCAAGGGCGACCTCACCCGCCGCCTGCCCTTCGAGGGACACGATGAAATCGGTGACATCGCCGAGAAGGCCAACCAGCTGACGGAGTTCTACCAGCGCTTTTTCCAGCGCCTGGGGCTCCACTCCCAGGGCGTCGCCAGCGGTTCCACCCAGCTCTCCGCCACAGCCGACTCCCTCTCCGGCACGGCCACCCAACTGGACGACAGCACCCAGTCCACCCAGGCCAGCGCCCAGTCCATGGCTGCCGCCATGAAGATGCTCTCGACCTCCCTGGCGGACGTGATGACCCTGGCGGAAACTTCCCGCAGGAACTCGGCCGCCTCGGAGCAGGCGATCCAGCATGGCATCGCCACTGGGCAGGACACGGCTCGGGCCATGGAGGCCATCAGCCAGGCCACCGCCCAGATGATCCGGGCGGTCTCCGTCATCCAGGACATCGCGCGGCAGACCAACCTGCTGTCCCTGAACGCCGCCATCGAGGCGGCGAAGGCGGGCCAGATGGGCAAGGGCTTCGCCGTGGTGGCCGAGGAGGTCCGCAAGCTGGCCGAGCGGTCCGGCCAGGCCACCCACGAGATCAACCAGCTCATCGCGGCCACCGACGAGGCCCTGGGGAAGGGCACGGTCACCGTCCAGGCCACCACCAAGGCCCTCCAGCAGATCCACTCGCACATGGACGAGACCGTCGAGACGGCCACCCAGATCGGGATGGCCGCGGGCGACCAGGCCCGGATCAGCCAGGAGGTCGGTTCCCTGGTGGGCCGGGTGTCGGACGATGTCGCGAGAAATGCGGCCGCCAGCCACCAACTGTCCGGAACCATCTCCGAGGTGGCCAGCACCGCTGGCGAGCTAGCCCGAATTGCCGAGAGCATTCGCGGCGAAGTGGCCCAATTCAGAGTGTAGGAATCTCTTGTGACCCAGTTCTCGGGAATAGGGCTGGAGGGGGTCTGACTCCGGGTAGATCATGGTGGAATCGGAGGTTTCCATGGCCCAGGAAGAGACCCGGCTGGTGCGAGGCGGCAGTTACATGTTCCACTCCGCCGGCACTTTGCCCCAGGCCACGCCGGAGGAGAACAGCGAGGAGGCCCTGGCCATCGCCGAGGCCGCCCGCGACTTCGTGAACGGCGAGATCCTGCCCCGGGACGAGGCGATCGACCACCTCGACCTGGAGCTCACCCGCGATCTGCTGGCCAAGGCCGGCGACCTGGGCATCCTCGGCATGGAGATCCCCGAGGCGTACGGTGGCCTGGACCTGGACAAGAAGACGGCCCTCCTGGTGCTCGAGCAGATGGCCAAGCAGGCCAGCTTCTCCACCAGCTACACCGCCCACACCAGCATCGGCACCATGCCCATCGTATATTTCGGAAGCCCCGAGCAGAAGGCCAAGTACCTGCCCAGGCTGGCCACGGGCGAGTGGTGCGCAGCCTATGCCCTGACCGAGGCCGGCAGCGGCTCGGACGCCCTGGGGGCCAAGGCCACCGCCGTGCTGCAGGAGGGTCACTGGGTGCTGAACGGCACCAAGGCCTGGATCACCAATGCCGGCTTCGCCGATGTCTTCGTGATCTTCGCCAAGATCAACGGCAGCCACCTCAGCGCCTTCATCGTCGAGAAGACTGACCCCGGCATCAGCACCGGTGCCGAAGAAAAGAAGATGGGCATCAAGGGCAGCTCCACCCGCACCGTCATCCTGGAGAACTGCCGCATCCCCGAGGACCGGCTGTTGGGCGGCAAGGGCAAGGGCGCCCGCATCGCCCTGGGCATCCTCAACGTGGGCCGCTTCAAGCTGGGCGCCAGCTCCGTGGGCGCCGGCAAGCGGGTGCTGGAGTACACGCTCAAATACGCCCAGGAGCGCACCCAGTTCGGCAAGCCCCTCAACGCCTTCGGCCTCATCCAGCAGAAGCTGGCCAATATGGCCATGCGCATCTTCGTGGGCGAGAGCATGAGCTTCCGCACCATCGGCTACCTGGACGATGCCCTGGCCCTCACCAGCTGGGAGAGCGAGACCGGTGGCGCCGACAAGATGAAGGCCATCGACGAGTACGCCATGGAAGCCTCCATGTCCAAGGTGTGGGGCAGCGAGGCCCTCTTCGCCACTGCGGATGACGCCGTGCAGTCCTTCGGCGGCGCGGGCTTCAGCGCCGAGTACCCCCCCGAGAAGATCTACCGGGACTGCCGCATCAACCGCATCTTCGAGGGCACCAACGAGATCAACCGCCTGCTCATCGCCCAGACCTTCCTCAAGCGCTGCAGCGGCGTGGAGGGCCTGCCCCTGGCCCAGGCCGCCTCGGAACCCCTCGACCTGCCCCAGGATGACCTGCTGCGCACCGTGGCCCTGTCCAAGGCCCGGGCCCTCAAGGTGATCGCCCTGGCCCAGGGCCTGCACGGCCCGAAGATCCTCGACAACCAGGAGGCGGCGGCCCGCATCGCCAACATGCTGCTGGAGATCTACGCCATGGAAGCCGCCGTGGTTCGCGCCCAGAAGATGACAGCCGCCAACCACCGCTGGGCCGCCCTGGCCATGGACCTGGCCACGGCCTATGCCCAGGAGGCCTGGAACCGCATTCAGGCCGAAGCCCGCATGCTGGCAGCGGAACTGGCCTCGGACACGGTCCTGGATGCGCTGGTGGCCGATCTCCTCGCCATGCAGGCACCGGCCCCTGTGGCCCTGTCCGCGGTGCGCCAACGCATCGCCCAGGCCCTGGTGGATCAGGGCCGCTACCCCATCTCGGCGGTCTGACCTCCCGGGGGCCCAAAACTAAGGCAGGAATGGACCTCCGCCCGATACCGGCAGGGTGGAGAGCCCCCATGAGCGTCAGACCCCAACCCACCCAGCACGAGAAGGTCCTGGGCGAGGACGACTTCATTGTCTCCAAGACCGACCCGAAGGGCGTCATCACCTATGGAAACCGCACCTTCATTGGGATGTCGGGCTATTCCGAGCGGGAGCTCCTGGGCTCGCCCCACAGCATCCTGCGGCATCCCGATATGCCCCGGGCCGTGTTCAAGCTCCTCTGGGACACCATCCAGTCGAAGCAGGAGATCTCTGCCTACGTTAAGAATCTGGCCAAGGACGGCAGCTTCTACTGGGTCTTCGCGAACGTGACGCCTTCGTTCGACCGCCACGGAAACCTCACCGGCTACTACTCGGTGCGCCGGAAGCCGAGGTCCGAGGCCATCCAGGCCGTCGAGAGCCTCTACCGCGCCATGCTCGAGGCCGAGCGCCGGGCCGGGGACGGGCAGGCCGGCATGAAGGCCTCCACGGCCATCCTCCACCAGCACCTCGAACAGAAGGGCGTGAGCTATGAAGAATTTATCTTTGGGCTCTAGGCTCCACTACATCATCGCGATCTCCCTGGGGCTGTTCCTGCTCTTCGGCCATCTCGCCTCCGGAGCCGGTCGCCTGACCGCCTGGGCCTGGATCGATTTCGCCGCCACGGCCCTCCTGCTCTCGCTGGCCCTCCATTCGATCTACCGCATCCGGAAGGTCATCGAGAGCCTGACGGTCATTCTCAGGGAGGCCGCCAGGGGCAATCTTGACCTGCGGATCACTGGCATCAAGTCCGGTGCTGCCACGGGCGAGCTGGCCTGGGCCATGAACGACCTGCTGGACCAGCAGGAGGCCTACTTCCGCGAGGTCCTCTCCGCCTTCGATCACGCCACGCGCGGACATACCTACCGGCTGGCCCTGGACCAGGGGGTCCACGGGGCCTTCAAGGACGCCATGGTCCGCGTGAACGTGTCGGTCGAGAGCCTTGGCCAGGTGCAGCAGATGGCCCTCAAGGAGAAGCTGGTGACCCGCATCACTGACCTCAATTCCGGCAAACTCATCGAAAACCTGAAGTCCATCCAGGAATACCTGAAGGGCATGACCCAGGAGCTGGGCATCGTGGGCCAGATCTCGAAGGAGACGGCCCGCGAGGCCGAGGGCAGCCGCGCCAGCATCGAGGACCTGGTGGCGAACCTCAACCAGGTCGCCGAGATGATCATCCGGACCAATGCCCAGACGACCCTGCTCCACGAGAAGGGCGAGGAGATCAACCAGATCGTCCAGGTCATCACCGATGTGGCCGATCGCACCAACCTGCTCGCCCTGAACGCGGCCATCGAGGCGGCTCATGCCGGCGAGATCGGCAAGGGCTTCGCCGTGGTTGCCGAGGAAGTCCGCACCCTCTCCGAGAACACCAAGGACGCCGCCGCCTCCATCGCCGCCACCATCGAATCCTTCGGCGAGGCCACCAGTCGGATGATCAAGGACTCCGAGCAGGTGAGGGACATCGCCGAGGGCAGCCGCAACGCCGTCACCGAATTCCGCGCCCAGGTGCTCAAGTTCGCCGACTCGGCGAACACGTCGCTCACCCAGATCAACAAGGCCCAGGACTTCAGCTTCGCTTCCCTGGTCAAGGTGGACCACTTCCTCTTCAAGCAGAACGGCTACCGGGTGATCCACCGGGGCGCCCACTCCGCCGAGTCCCGCGCGGTCCAGACCGATCACCGTGGCTGCCGCCTGGGGACCTGGTACTACGAGGGCCAGGGCGCCGAGTTGTTCGCCCAGGTCCCGTCCTTCAACCGTCTCGAAGCCCCCCACGCCCGCGTCCACCAGCACATCCAGGAGGCCGTCGGCCTGCTGACCAGCGGGTGGGAGAAGGATCCCGAGGCCCAGAACCGCATCTTCGGCCACTACGAGGCCGCCGAGCGAGCCAGCGAAGAGGTGGTCCAGGTGCTCGACCGCATGGTGGAGGAGCGGCACCGCGCGGTCTGACTACCTCAACGCCCTGTGCAGGGCCACGATGCCCCCCGTGAGGTTCGCCCAGCGGACCTCACGGAAGCCCGCGCCTTCCAGCTCTGCTGCCAGGGCCTGCTGATCGGGGAAGGCGCGGATGCTCTCCGGCAGGTAGGTGTAGGCCGAGGCATCTCCACTGATCCAGCTTCCGATGCGCGGCAGCACCCGAAGGCTGTACCAGTCGTAGAAGGCCTTGAGGCCGGGCAGGACCGGCGTGCTGAACTCCAGGATGGTGAGCTGCCCGCCGGGACGCAGCACCCGCAGGAACTCGGCGTAGGCCAGGGAGCGGTGCTCCACGTTGCGGATGCCGTAGCAGATGGTGATGCCATCGAAGCTGGCCTCCCGGAAGGGCAGGCGCTGGGCATCGGCGTCGCTGGAGGCCCAGATGAGCTCGGCGAACCCCTTGCGTGTGAATTTCGCCGGCCCCAGGCGCAGCATGGCGTGGGTGAAGTCCGTGCTGACCACTTCGGCGCCCCGCCGGGCGAGCGCCAGGCTCGAGTCCCCCGTGCCCGCCGCCACGTCCAGGAAGCGCTTCCCGGGACCGGCTCCGCTTGCCCGGGCCATGCGCCACCACCACCAGAAGTCCGCGCCGCCCGAGAGCACGTGGTTCAGGAGGTCGTACTTCCCGGCGATGGCCGAAAACATCTGCTGCACTTGCCTGCCTTCCGGCATCCGACCTCCTGGGACCTCCTATTGAACCAGAGTAGGAGCGCGTTGACCGAAGGTAGAGGCTAGGCAAGCGGCCTCCGGCCTTCCATCTTGAACCCAACCCAATCCGGAGGATCGAGATGAGCCACGCTGCTGCAGAGCAGGTCAAGGGAGGCAGTTTCCTGCTGACCCCCATCGGGGCCATGCCCCAGTTCACGCCCGAGGAATTCGGCGACGACGCCAAGGAATTCGCCCGGGCCGCCAAAGACTTCATCGATGGCGAAGTCCTGCCCAGGGATGAGGAGATCGACAAGCTCAACATCCCCCTGAGCGTGGAGCTCATGAAGAAGGCCGGCGAGCTGGGCCTGCTGGGCCTGGAGATCCCCGAGGCCTATGAAGGCATGGACGTGGACAAACGCACCGCCATGCTCGTGCTGGAGGAGATGAGCAAGCAGGGCAGCTTCGCCGTCACCTACAGCGCCAACACCGGTATCGGCACCCTGCCCATCGTCTACTTCGGCACCGAGGCCCAGAAACAGGCCTACCTGCCCAAGCTCGCCACCGGCGAGTGGCTGGCGGCCTACGCACTGACCGAAGCCGGCAGCGGCTCCGACGCCATGGCGGCCAAGACCACCGCCGTCCTGGATGGCGATCACTGGGTGCTGAACGGTACCAAGATGTGGATCACCAATGCCGGCTTCGCCGATGTGTTCGTGATCTTCGCCAAGATCGACGGCCAGCACTTCAGCGCCTTCATCGTCGAGAAGACCGATCCCGGCATCAGCACCGGTGCCGAGGAAAAGAAGCTCGGCATCAAGGGCAGCTCCACCCGCACCGTCATCCTCGAGAACTGCCGCATCCCCAAGGACCGGCTGCTGGGCGAGATCGGCAAGGGCCACAAGATCGCCTTCGGCATCCTCAACATCGGCCGCTTCAAGCTGGGCCTCGGCAGCCAGGGCGGCATGAAGCGGATCCTGGAATACGCCATCCGCTACACCACCGAGCGCCAGCAGTTCGGCAAGCCCATCAACTCGTTCGGCATGATCCAGCAGAAGCTGGCCGACATGGCCACCAAGATCTTCGTGCTCGAGGCCCTGAACTTCCGCACCATCGGCTACATCGACGAGGCCCTGCACGCCACGAGCTGGGACAGCCCCACCGCCGGCGCCGACAAGATGGCCGCCATCGACGAGTACGCCATCGAGTGCAGCATCTCCAAGGTCTGGGGCAGCGAGGCCCTTTTCTTCGTGGCCGACGAGGCCGTGCAGGCCTACGGAGGCTACGGCTTCAGCGCCGAGTACCCGCCCGAGAAGGCCCTGCGCGACTGCCGCATCAACCGCATCTTCGAGGGCACCAACGAGATCAACCGCCTGCTCATCGCGGGTACCCTTCTCAAGCGCGCCATGAAGGGCGAGCTGCCCCTCATGCAGTTCGGCCAGCAGGTGGCCAAGGAGATCGCCAACCCCATCAAGGCTGAGGCCTTCACGGGCCCCCTGGCCCGCCTGAAGCACGGCGTGGAACTGAGCAAGCGCCAGTGCATGCTGGCGGCGGGCCTGGCCGTACAGGTGCTGGGCCAGAAGCTGGTGGACAACCAGGAGGTCATGGCCCGCATGAGCGACATGCTCATGGAGATCTACGCCATGGAGAGCGCCGTGGTGCGCGCCGAGCGCATGGTCGAGACCGGCCACCGCTGGGCCCAGATCGCCCGCGACATGACGGAGCTCTTCGTCAACGAGAGCTGGCACAAGGTCCACGGCAATGCCCGCATGCTCTGCGCCGATGTGGTGGAAGGCGAGGCCCTGCGCCATGCCCTGGCCGGCGTGAAGGCCTTCACGGAGTTCCACCCCACCAGCAGCGCCCGCCTGCGGGGCCGCATCGCGAGCGAGCTCATCCAGAAGGGGATCTATCCCATCGAAGTGGCCTGAGCCAACCCGTCAAAAAAGAAGGGCCCCAGCCGGGGCCCTTCTTCGTGTCGCGCCTCAGGTCAGCGGCGGAATTCCCTCGGCCCCTCGCTCTTGCGCTCTTCGCGGGGCTTTTCCGGCTTGGGGGCTGGCCGGCTTTCGCGCTCGGCGGCCCTGGGGGGATCCGGGCGGCGGTCCTCGCGGGGACGCGCTTCCGGGCTGCGTTCCCGGGGAGCCGGGTCTGGCCGGCGTTCTTCGATGCCGCGCGGCCGCTCCTCGCGATCAAACCGGGGGCGCGGTTCCGAAGGGCGCTCCCGCGGCGCGGGTTCCACGGTCCTCTCGGGCAGGGGCCTGGCCTCAGGGCGGCGCTCCTCGGAACGGGGCCGCGGCTCGAACGAACGCTCCCTCGGCGCCGGCTCGGGACGCCGTTCTTCCGTGCGCGGCCTGGGTTCCACTGGGCGCTCACGAGGTGCTTCGGGCTGCGGGCGGGATTCCATGGGACGCTCGCGGGGCGTCAGGCCGGGGCGCTTCTCCTCAGTGCGTGGCCTCGGCTCCACGGGGCGTTCCCGGGGCACGGCGACCCGCTCACCGGAACCAGCCCGGCCGCGGTCCTCGAAGGGGATGCGGGCAGGTGTGGCGGAAGGGGCGCCGGGGCGGACATCAACCGGGCCTGCGGGCCGAAGGTCGCGGCGGATGATCTGGCGGCCTGTGGCCTCCCGCGCCTGCCGTTCGTAGGCCACCATCCGATCCCGGTGTACGTCGCGCTGGAAGGCGACCTGGATCTGGCCGGGATTCCGGAATTCGGCATGCGAGACGATCAGGGGCGAGCGCTGCCAGGGGGGACGCAGGTCCCGACCGCCGCCAGTCCAGCTGGTGCCGCCGGTGCCGTTGAAGGTCCGGATCACGTTCACGTCCGCATAGATCCGGGTGTGGACGTTGATGACGTTGATGTTGGTGACCGAGACCACATTCCAGGCATAGCCGCCGCCCCAGGCGCCGTAGCCCCAGTGGCACGGCGTGTTGTAGTAGCCGAGGGGCGCCCACCCGTAGTAGCCGGGGGTGTGGTTCCAGGCCACCCAGGCCGGGCTGTAGTGGCTGCCGGGAATCCAGAACCAGCCCACGCCCAGGCCCCAATGCCAGCGCCCATGGTGGTAGGCCACATAGCCCCAGGGCTCGTCGGACACCCAGGTCATGCCGCCCGCATAGGGGGCCCAGCGGCCCCGGTAGTAGGGCCGCCAGTCCTCGGCCACGCCGTTGGGCTGCCACACCCAGCCGAACTCCTCGGACTGCACCCAGCGGCCGCTGTGGTCGAGTTCATCGGCGTAGTAGCGGATCTCCGAAGGAACGCGGTCCCAGCTCTCGCCGCGCTGGATGATGACCGCCCGGTCGCTCCAGCGGTCGAATTCGTCGCCATCGTAGGTGTTGAAACCGCGGACACGGTCCAGGCCATCCTGGGGGCTGTAGACGGTCAGCCGCTCGCCGGCGGCGATGCGGGCCTCATCGCGCTCGTTGGCGAAGGTGACCCGGCCGCTGTGGACCTTCAGGCGCACCACCTTGTCCCGCTCGGCTTCAATCGTGAAGCCCCCCTTGTCTAAGCAGGTGGCCGTGCCCGACGGCGTATCCAGCCGGAAGCGGATGTCGGACTGCCCGCCCAGCAGCACGCGGATCCGGCCGTGGTCCAACCGGAGCAGCACCTGCTTCTCGCCCTTGCGGTCCGTGAAGAGGGCGGCCACGGTGAACCGGGTCGCGCCACCGAAGGCCACCCGGGTGCCGTCGCCCAGTTGCAGAACGCCACGACCGCGGCTTTCCACGACATCGCCCTCGGCGATGGGGGTGCCTCGGCTCAGGGTTTCATCAAGGTCCCCCTTGCGGATGCGGACCTCGCCTTCCAGGGCCCGCACCATGGCATACCGCTCGGGGGCTTCGCCTTGGTAGGTCTCATCTTCGGGGGGGGCGGGGGCCTGCGGGCCGGCCACGAGGATCGCGGCAGGCAGCAGCAGCGCGGCGAGTCGGGAGTAGGAGAAGGTCGAGTGCATGGTCCCTCCGCGGGATGGATGCCGGCTCCCAAAGGGTCGGTTCCCACCGGGGAGACTGCCAGGGTCGTGCCAACTGGCCAATTGACGGCCGGAGGTCAATCCTTCGGGAAAGGCGCGAGGGCCGAGCCGGCCTTGGCGGGGCCCGCCTGCGGGCCCAGGGTCGCCAGCCTGGGAAGCAACCCGATCCAGGGAATGGACCAGCGCCGCGGGGCCCCCCGGTCCACCTCGCCGGCGCTCACCTCGAGCCGGTCTGGAAGAAACGTCAGGTAGAGGTCTCTTCCGGGCGGCAGGGGCAGATGGATGACCCGGGCGGTGGCCGGGTGCGCCACGGTGAGGACGGCCTCCCCGTCCTCGATGATCCACAGCAGGCCCCGCAAGAAGGGACGGAAGTCGGCCGCCCCCCAGAGCAGCCCGCCCAGCCCCTGGCTCAGGGGCGAGTCCGCGGGGAAGAACCAGGCGCCGGCAGGAGCCGGCAGGGGGAGGCCCCCGTCGCGCCAAGCCTTGAGGGGCCGCCCAGGCAGCCCGGTCTGCAGCCGGATGATGCCCCGGGCATCCTGGATGCGGAGGATCCCGTCCACGGAGAGCAGGGCTTCCATGGGGCCGGAGGAGGGCGCGGCCTCGTAGGGAACTCCGGGTGCAGCACCGGGGCCCGTCTGCCAATCCAGGGGCTGGAGTCCTTCCCACGGGAGCGGCTGGCGGCCCTGGGCCGCCAGCTTCGGCGCGGCGAAGGTCGCGACAGTCAGGAAGAGGGCGCCCAGCCGCACAGGGCCTCCAGGTTGCGGGTGGTGAGCTCCGCCAGCTTCAGCGAGGGGATGCCCCGCAGCTCCGCCACCGCCTCGGCGGTGAAGCGCACGTAGCCGGGTTCATTGGGCTTTCCCCGGTAGGGCACGGGGGCCAGGAAAGGCGCGTCCGTCTCCACCAGGATGCGGTCGCCGGGGGCCCAGGCCGCCACGTCCCGCACGGCCTCGGCTTTCTTGAAGGTGGTGATGCCCGAGAAGCTCAGGTAGAAGCCCAGGTCCAGGGCCCGCTGGGCGAAGGCCCGGTCCTCGCTGAAGCAGTGGATGATGCCCCGCACGGCGTCGGCGCCCTCCTCCTCCAGGATGCGCAGGGTGGCCTCGGGGGCCGAGCGGGTGTGAATCATCAGCGGCTTGCGGATGGCCCTCGCCAGGCGGATCTGGGCGCGGAAGGCCCCTTCCTGCTCATCCCGCGGGCTCAGATCGTAGTGCCAGTCGAGCCCGGTCTCCCCGACAAAACAGACGGCGGGATCAGCCAGCAGCCTGCCGAGCTCGGCCTCCACCTCTGGCGACCAACCCTTCGCCTCATGGGGATGCACGCCGAGGCTGGCCTGGACCTCCGGGAGTCGTGCGGCGAGGGCCAGCACCACCCTGGAATCATCCAGGTCAGTGCCCACGGCGATGAACCCCGTCACGCCCTGCGACCGCGCCCGAGACAGCGTGGCCTCCACCTGGTCCTGGGCCAGGTAGGAGCCGGTCAGATGGCAGTGCGCGTCCACGAGCATGGATCCATGGTCCCACGAACGCGGGCGGGCGCAGAGCGGGGTAAGGTTCCCACCGCCCTGCCGGCTGTGACCTTGGGCACGATCGCGGGCCGGAGCGCGGCGATGCCTGCATCCTGATACGTGCCTGGAGCCCACGTGTCCCCCCTCTTTCCCACTCCGCCAGAGAACCACCTGCCGCGCATGCTCCGCGTGAAGGATGGCCTGAAGGACGGGCTGGGCCGCGGCATCACCTACCTGCGGGTGTCCGTCACCGAGCAGTGCAACCTCGCCTGCGTCTATTGCAAGCCGCGCACCGGGGTCGCCGAGCGCATGCAGCCTCCAGCCATGAGCCGCAACGAGGTGGTCCAGCTGGTGAAGGTGTTCACCAGCCTGGGCATCCGGAAGGTCCGCCTCACCGGCGGCGAGCCCCTGTTGCGGCGCGACCTCGAGACGATCATCGCGGGCATCAGCCCCGAGGTGGAAGGCCGCGTCCACCTCACCACCAACGGCCTCCACCTGGCCCGGAAGGCCCGGGCCCTGCGCGACGCGGGCCTCGCCGGAGTCAACGTCAGCCTCGATGCGGCGGACCCGGCCTCCTTCGCCCGCCTCACGGGGAAGAACCAGCTGGGCAAGGTGCTCGCCGGGCTGGAGGCCGCCCGGTCCGTGGGGCTGAAGACCAAGCTGAACGCCGTGGTGCTCCGCGGGTGGAACGAGGATCAGATCCTGCCGCTCACCCGCCTCGCCCAGGAGGGAGGCTTCCAGGTGCGCTTCATCGAGTTCATGCCCTACCAGGGCAACGGCTGGGGCCACGATCAGTTCATGCCCGCGGCGGAGATCCTCCGCACCATCCAGGAGGGCCTTGGCACCGAGCTGGAGGAGGAGCCCGTGCTCGGCCTGGAGGAAGGCCCCGCCCGCCTGTTCCGGATCCCCGGCAGCACCGGGAAGGTCGGCGTCATCTCCACCCTCAGCGCCGATTTCTGCGACCGCTGCAACCGGGTGCGGTTGACCAGCCAGGGCGCCCTGAAGGCCTGCCTCTTCGGCAACCAGCCCGTGGACCTGCTGGAGCCGCTCCGCAACCACGCCACGCATGACGACCTCGTCCGCCTCATCCGGCAGGCCCTGACCGAAAAACTCGACTGCCACCCCATGCGCACGGGCGGACAGCCCAAGTTCGCCCAGGGCATGTGGCAGGTCGGCGGATGAAAGCCGGGCTGCTGCTCCTGAGCGGCGGGAGCGGGACTCGCATGGGCGCCCCGAAGCACGCGCTGGACCACCCCGGAGGCGGCTCCTGGGGAGGGCATCTGGTGCGCGTCTTCACCAGCGTGTTTCCTGGCGGACCGGTGCAAGTCCTGGGCGATCCCCTGCCGGACCATCCGGCCCTGCCGCGCCTCGAGGATCCTCGCGAGGGCCCTGCGGTGGCTCTGCGGATCTGGGCGAGGCAGGAAGCCCCCGCGGTGAAGCGCTGGTGGATCGTCGCCTGCGACCAGGTGCGCTGGACCCCCCAGCGGCTCAGGGTCTGGGCGGAGATCGGCGCAGCCGCAGATCCCGAGGCCGCCCACTGGGTCATGGCCCTGCACGCTGGTCATCTGCAGCCGCTGGGGGGCTGGCTGCCGGATGGTTTCCGCCCCCTGCTCGCCGCCAGCACAGAGCGATCCCTGTATGCCCTGGCGACCCGCCTGCCCCACCTGGCCTTGCCAAGCGCTGGCGTTGAATGGGTGGACGTGGACACCCCGGAGGAACGTGCCGAATTCGAGAGCGGAGCCTAGCCCAGCCGCTTCCGCACCAGGCGCTCCACCGGCACCCCACCCTTCAGGTGGCTCTCGATGATCTCGGGCACATCCGCCGGCGTGACGTGGGCGTACCAAACGCCGTCGGGGTACACCAGCACCGCCGGACCGATGGCGCAGAAGCCCACCGACCCGCACTGGATGCACTGGACCTCGCCTTCCTGGTCCTTCTTGTAGAAGAGCAGCCGTTCATCGATGAGCCGGGCCTTGAAGGCCTCCAGCACAGCCTCCGACCCGTTCGCCGCGCAGCTCTTAGACGTGCACACCAGGACCTGCCGCCGCAATGAAGGACCCATCACCGGCGTGACGGCGGCATCCTGCGCAGGCGTGGGGAGGGGGGCATCGGGGTCCATGGCGGCATCCTTGAACCCCCACCATACCAGCCGCGTCCCGCCCAGGCGGGAGCTTCGGAACCATGCCAACCGGGGGTTTGGAATCAAATTACTTTGTGGTTATTTAATTAATCGTGATCATAGTCACGAACGACTTGACCACCCTGATCACCTCATCATCATCAATGTCTAGACCCTCCCGCGCGGGCGCTTCCCCGGCCCTCCGCGGATCGAACGGACCCAACGCTCACTCCGGCCCGGGATGGCGTCCCCTCGCCTCCCATCTCCCCAAGAAAGGATGTGCTCCATGCGGAACACCCTCAGGCTCCTCGCCCTCATCGCCGCCCTGGTGGCGCCCCTGGCCGCTGAAGGCGGCAGCGACACCAAGGGCAAGTTCTTCTTCAAGAAGACTTGCAAATCATGCCACGCCTCCGGCGGTGCCGCCAAGGAGGTCACCCCCCTCTCCAAGACCCAGGCCCAGTGGAAGGCCTACTTCGCCGCCGGCAAGCACAAGAAGGGCGCCGAGAAGCTCGACGCCGTGCTGAAGCCCGAGCAGGTCAAGGACGTGCAGACCTTCCTGGTCAACCACGCCTCGGATTCCCCGCAGCCCGAAACCTGCGGCGGTTGATCCTCCATCCCCCGGTCCACCCCTGGTCCACCCCTTCCCCGCCCCTGAACCCACCCCTCACTGGAGACACCCCCATGAAACCCTCCCGAATCATGCTCATGCTGGCGGCCACCCTGGCGCCTGCGGCCCTGAGCGCCCAGTCCAACCAGGACCTGCAGAAGCAGATCGAGCAGCTGAAGGTCCAGCTGAAGGCTGTCGAGGAAAAGGCCGCCGCCGCGCAGGAGATCGACACCCGCCTCGTCAAGGTCGAGACCAAGGTCGCCGGCGACAACATCCAGTGGGGCGGCGATCTCCGCACCCGCTACGAGAGCAGCACCTGGACCTTCAAGCCCTACCAGCAGTTCCTGGGCTTCGCCGCCCAGCCCACGCCCGGCCCTGGTGCAAGCACCTTCTACCTGCCTTCGCCCATGGTCGCCCCCGTCGGTGCCCAGGACTGGACCAATTCAGTCCAGTGGTCCACGCGCCTGCGCCTCAAGATGGGCATCACCATCAATGAACACGCCAAGATCATGGGCCGCCTGGCGATGTACAAGGTCCACGGCGGCGCCGACGTGCCCACCTTCAACGGCTCCCCGAGCACCGTGCAGAACTCCTTCACCAGCGCCAAGGTCCCCGGCACCGACGTGCTCCACGTGGAGCGTGCGAGCCTCGTCTATGACTTCCCGGTGGGCATCCTGTCCATCGGACGCCAGAACACCTCGGACGGCCCGCCCTTCGAAGTGAAGGAGGGCACCGAGCGCCAGGCCACCCCGCAGGCCCTGGCCGTGAACGCCCAGGTGGATGGCATCGGCTTCAAGTTCCAGCTCGACAAGATCGGCATGCCCGAAGGCACCCTGTTGGGCATCTGCTACGGCGTGGGCTACGAGTCCGGCTTCGGCGGCGGCGGCAGCGTCAAGGGCAATGCGGTCCCTGTCGGGTTCAACTTCTTCACCGGCGCCAACGACGGCACCGTGGCCACCCAGGCCCAGATGACGCCCCAACTCCAGATCGCCAACATCGGCCCCCTGAAGGACACCACGGTCCTGGGTGCCATGTTCGACATGCCCCTGCTCTTCCAGCTGGGCGAGAGCGTCCAGAGCGCGAACTTCTACCTGGGCTACAACCGCATGGGCAACATGACGGATATCCCCTACGGCAGCACCAACAACTTCCCTGTGCCTGCCATGCCCGGCATGGGCGGCATGCCCAGCACCCAGTACGTCACCGCCACCACCAACCTGGGCGACATCGATCAGTGGACCGCCACCTGGAAGCACAAGATCGGCGACACCTTCACCTATTTCGCCAGCTACGGCTACATCAAGAGCCAGCCGAACGGAAAGGCGAGCCAGTACGGAGCCTACTTCAACATGCCTCCCGTGGTACCCCCGGGCTACCCCTCTGGACCCAACGCCCAGCTCGCTGGCTTCGGCGGCCTGCTCGGCGATGCCACCAAGAGCCAGACCGCCAGCGCCTACTACGTGGGCATGCGCTGGGATCCCATCCAGACCTTCGGCGTGGGCGTGGAGTTCAACCACGGGTCGCCCCGGTGGTGGACCTACAGCCCCGCCACCGGCGAGGCGACGGAGAAGCTCGGCACCCGCGGCGACGTGTGGGAGGGCTACATCCACTGGCAGTTCGCCAAGAACGCCGCCTTCCGCCTGGGCTACCTGGACTACAAGTACAGCCATGCCTTCAGCGGCTGGCACATCTCCCCTGGCCCCGCCATGCCTGGCCAGAGCTGGGAGGATGCCTACGACCTGAGCAAGAACCCCATGCTGCAGTACGGCTTCCCCGCCGCAGTGAAGACCATGTACGCCTCGATCGAAGTCAAGTTCTAACCATGACGCGGCCAAGGCCGGAGGATCTCCTCCGGCCTTGGCCGCGCACGCAGGGAGATCAATATGGGAACCAAGCTCATGGATCGCCGCCTCTTCCTGAAGGCCGCGGGCGCCACCGCCGGAGCCGCAGCCACGGTCCAGGTGGGCTGCCTCTCCTATTTCAAGAAGGGGCGAGGCGCGGCCGCCGACAACCGGGAGGTCCCGACCACCTGTGAGTTGTGCCCCAACAAGTGCTCCGCCATCGCCGTGGTCGAGCGGGGCATCGTCAAGAAGCTCAATCCCAACCCCGAGAATCCGAAATCCCGTGACATGCTGTGCGCCCGCGGCAATGCGGCCATCAAGCAGGTCTACGACCCCGACCGCCTCAAACAGCCCATGATCCGCGTGGGCGCCCGGGGCGAAGGCAAGTGGAAGAGCGTGAGCTGGGACGAGGCCTTCGACTTCGCCGCCAAGAAGCTCGCCGAGGTGAAGGAGAAGCACGGTCCCCAGGCCTCGCTCTGGTCCTCCACCGAGGGCTTCCAGGAGGTCTTCTTCAAGAACCTGGGGCTGGCCTTCGGCTCACCCAACCTCGTCCGCCACCCGACCCTGTGCCTGGCCTCGGTGAACCTGGCCTACAGCATGACCTTCGGCACGGTGCCCAGCTTCGACCTCCTCAACAGCAAGTTCGTCATCATGTCCGGCGCCAACCGCTTCGAGAGCATCATCACGCCCGACACCATGGATCTCATCGGCGGGGTGATGGAGCGCAAGGCCAAGCTGGTCTACCTCGATCCCCGCTTCACGGTCACCGCCGCCAAGGCCGACGAGTGGTACCCCATCAAGCCCGGCACCGACCTCGCGTTCATCCTCGCCATGATCCACGTGATCATCAAGGAGAACCGGCAGAGCAAGGACTTCGTCGCCGCCTACACCACGGGCTTCGACCAGCTCGCCGAACACGTGAAGCAGTACACCCCCGAGTGGGCCGAGAAGGAAACCGAGATTCCCGCCAAGGACATCATCCGCATCGCCCGCGAATTCTCGGATGCCGCGCCCCGGGCCCTCTACTACGCCGGGCGGCGCTCCTCCTGGTACCAGAATGACTTCCAGATGCGGCGGGCCCAGGCCATCCTCAACGCCATCGTGGGCAACTGGGACCAGCCTGGGGGCATGGTGCCCAACGCCAAGCTGCCCAAGGGCGAGTTCCTGTTCATGCCCTGGGACGAGCCCAAGGCACCCCGCGTGGACGAGATCGACAAGCACTTCCCCCTGGCCGCCAAGGGCGACGGGGTCTACCTGAAGCTGCGCGAGAACGTACTCAGCGGGAAGCCCTATCCCATCAAGGCCTGGATGGTCTACAAGCAGGATCCCATGAACGCCATGCCCGATCAGGCCAAGACCCTGAAGATGATCGAGCAGATGGACTTCATCGGCGTCATCGACGTGGCCATGAGCGACATGGCCTGGTATGCGGACGTGGTGTTCCCCGAGAGCGCCTACCTGGAGCGCACCGATCCCGTCGAGGTCATGGCCGGCATCTGGCCCGCCGTGGTCTACCGGCAGCAGGTGGTGAAGCCCATCCATGACACCAAGCCCAACCTGGAAATCGTCCAGGGCCTGGCCAAGCGGCTGGGGCTCGCCGACTACTTCGACTACACCATTGAGCAGTGGGTGGAGGCGGAGTTCAAGGAGCTGCCCATCCCCATGGCGGCCGAGCACATGAAGAAACACGGCGTGTGGGCGGCCAGCGGCCAGCCCAGCTATGGGAAGACCCTGAACGCCGACCACCGCTTCGTCACCAAGACCGGGAAGATCGAGCTGTTCTCCGAGCGCCTCAAGGAGGCCGGCCACGACCCGCTGCCGGTCTACGCCAGCCCGACGCAGCCACCCTCCGACCGCTTCCGGCTGATCCTGGGCCGCGTGGGCTACTTCACCCATGCCAACCAGTCCAACAACGTCTGGCTCAACGAGTACGCGAAAGAGAACGACCTCTGGATCAACCCCAAGTCCGCCGAGCGGCTGGGCATCCGGACCGGAGCGTACGTGAACGTCACCAGCAGCGTGGGCAGCGTGAAGCTGAAGGCCAGGGTCACCGAGGAGATCCGCCCCGACTGCGTCTTCATGCTGCACGGCTTCGGCAAGAAGTCGAAGATGCAGAGCCTGGTCTACAACGTGGGCGCCAGTGACGCGGTGATCCTCGAGACGGCCTGGGACAAGGTGTCCGGCAACGCCGCCTTCCACGAAACCTTCGTCAAAGTCGCGAACGCCTGAGGGGGGTGAACCATGGCCATGAAGAAGAAGCGCTACGCCCTCGTCATCGACTCCAGGAAATGCATCAACTGCAAAGCCTGCGCGGTGGCCTGCAAGGCCGAGAACGACGTTCCCGTGGGCAACTTCCGGAACTGGATCAACGAAGAGCACCAAGGCGAGTACCCCAAGCTCCGCATCGACTTCGAGCCGGAGCAGTGCCATCACTGCGAGCACCCCTCCTGCGTGCGGGTCTGCCCCACGGGCGCTTCCTGGCAGCGCAAGGATGGCGTGGTGCTGGTGGCGGCGGACGACTGCATCGGCTGCCGCTACTGCATGATCGCCTGTCCCTATGACGCCCGTTACTTCCACGAGGAGAGCGGCACCGTCCACAAGTGCACCTTCTGCACCCAGCGCATCGACGCCGGCGTGGTGCCGGCGTGCGTGGAGACCTGCCCCTCCAAGGTCCGGGTCTTCGGCGACCTGGAGGATCCCACCAGCCGGATCCACGAACTGCTCGCCACGCGGCGCCACCACGTCAAGGAACCCCAGACGGGCAATGGCCCCCAGCTCTACTACCTGGTTTAGGAGACTGTGATGCACGAATTCAACTGGGGCCTCCTCATCGTCGTCTACCTGTTCCTGGGCGGCCTGTCCGCCGGGCTCTTCTTCGCGGCGGGCCTGGCCAACTACCTGGAAGTGGACGGCCAGCCAGCCTATCCCCGCATCGCCCGCATGGGCGCCCTGCTGGCCCCCTGGCCCGTGGCGCTGGGTTCGGGCCTGCTCATCCTCGACCTGGGCAACTGGTACCGCTTCTACAAGCTGTTCACCCACTTCCGGTGGGAGAGCCCCATGTCCATCGGCTCCTGGCTCCTGACCCTCTTCACCCTCATCGCCTTTGCCTACTGCTACGCCTGGCTGCCGGAGGACTGGCGGCAGCGTCTGTTCGCCCGGGTGCCGCCCGCCTGGGAACAAGTGCACCGCCTGAACGTGGACCTCTCCGCCCACCGCAAGACCATTGCCATGGTGGGCTTCCCGCTCTCCATCGGCGTGGGCATCTACACCGGCGTGCTGCTCGGCGCCGTGTCCGCCCGCCCCTTCTGGAACACCAACCTGGTCGCCCAGATGTTCCTGTTCTCGGCCCTCTCCAGCGGCACCGCGGCCCTGCTGCTGGCCATGGTGCTGGACAAGCGGAATCCCGTAGAGCAGCGCGACCTCAAGTTCCTGGTGTGGATGGACGTGATCTTCATCTCCCTGGAGCTCTTCATCATTCTGCCCTACCTCATCCACGGGCAGCTGTCCGTGCTGGCGGTGAAACAGGCCCTCTCGCTTATCCTGGGCGGCCCGTACACGGTGGTCTTCTGGGTCTTCTTCATGGGTTTCGGGCTGCTGGTGCCCCTTGGCCTCGAGATCTACGAACTGGCCCCCAGCCTGCTCAAGGGCAAGCCCTTCCATGGCGACCGCCGTCTGGCCCTGGCCGCCGCTGGCCTGGTGCTCTTCGGCGGCTTCCTGCTGCGCTACATCTTCGTCTACGCTGGGCAGCTGAGCAGCTTCCACAGGATGGGGATGCTGCGCTGAGCATTATCGAGCGCTCAAGATCAACTGATCATCGCCAAGACGCCAAGACGCCAAGACTCCAAGACTCCAAGAACTGCATGATGCCAACAGGGCCTGGGTGTCTGTGCCATGTTCAAAGTCTTTTCTTTCCTTGGCGTTCTTGGCGGTAATCCTTTCTATCCTTGAATGGTGCGTGATCTTAGGAGGAACCACATGTCGCTCGCACTCCTGGCTGACCTCGCCCAGATCCTTGCGGAGGCCTTCCTGGAGCCCGATGCGGACCTGAAGGAAGCCCTGGAAGACCTGCTGAACGGCGACCCCAGCCCCTCCCTTGCCGAGCCCCTGGCCCGGATGGCACGGAACACCCTCGCCCTCCAGGACCAGGCCGTGGAATACACCCGCCTCTTTCTCCAGGCCAGGGACACGGATGTCGTGCACCTCTTCGAATCCGTCCAGGCCCGGGGGCACCATCTGGCCCCCGAGGTTCTCGAGCCTCTCGGAGCCATCTACGACGAGGCCGACATCAGCATCCAGGAGGAGCTCTCCGTTCCACCCGATCATCTGGGCCTGGAGCTGGCCTGCCTCAGCTACCTGCTGGGCCAGGTCATCGAAGGCGATCTGGCCGAGCGGCAGCGCTTCGCGGAGCTGGCCCGGCGCCTGCTCGGGGCGCACCTCAAGCCCCTCGTGAAGGTCGTGGCCGAGCAGCTACCGCAGGTGTCCGCCCACACCTACTACCTCGCGGCCTCGGACCTGGCTGCCGCCCTGCTGCCCGAAACCGAGAAGGCACTCGCAGAAATCTAGCCAACCCCCTGCTGGACAAAGGCTTGTCTCGCGTCCAGCATGGATCCATGCGCGCCCCCACAACCATCCTCCTGGTGGATGACGAGCCGGGAATCCGGCGGTCCCTGGGTGAAGCCCTGAAGGACGAGGGCTACCACGTGGTGAAGGCGGAGCGGGGCGAGCAGGCCATCGACCTGCTCCACAACCCTGACGGCGAGAGCCTCCAGCTCATGCTGCTGGATGTCTGGCTGCCGGGCCAGGACGGCCTGGAGACCCTGAAGCAGGCCAAGCAGGTTCGGCCGGACCTGCCCGTGGTCATGATCTCGGGTCACGCCAGCATCGATACGGCCATGCAGGCCACCAAGTTCGGCGCCTTCGACTTCCTGGAGAAGCCCATCGACCTGGATCGCCTGCTGCTGGTCGTGGGCAACGCCCTGCGCCAGTCCAAGCTGGAGCAGGAGAATCAGCGCCTGCTGGCGGAAGTCGAAGGCGGCCGCTTCTTCCTGGCGGACAGCCCCGCCATGCGCCGCCTCATGTCGGATGTGGCACTGGTGGCGCCCACGGAAGGCCGCGTGCTCCTCACGGGGGAAAACGGCAGCGGCAAGGAGGAGGTGGCCCGCCTCCTCCACCTGCAGAGCCCCCGCAAGGACGCGCCCTTCATCGAGGTGAACTGCGCGGCCATCCCCGAGGAGCTCATCGAGAGCGAGCTCTTCGGCCACCAGAAGGGCGCCTTCACCGGCGCCGTGCGCGACCAGAAGGGCAAGTTCCGCGAGGCGGACGGCGGCACGCTGTTCCTCGATGAGGTCGGCGACATGTCGCTGAAAACGCAGGCCAAGGTGCTGCGCGCCCTCCAGGAGGGCCGCGTGGAGCCCGTGGGCGGGGGCGGCGCCGTGGGCGTGGACGTGCGGGTCATCGCCGCCACCAACAAGGACTTGGCCGGGGAGATCACCCGCGGCCGCTTCCGCGAGGATCTCTACTTCCGCCTGGCCGTGGTGCCCCTCCGCATCCCCGCCCTGCGGGAACGCCCCGAGGACATCCTGCCCCTGGCCGAGGCCTTCATCAGCCGCATCGCCCGCCAGTACGGCCGGCCGCCCCGGCACCTGGGCCCCGAGGCCAAGGACACGCTGCTGCGCCACGACTGGCCCGGCAACGTGCGTGAGCTGAAGAACCTCATGGAGCGCGCCGTGATCCTGGGCCGCGGCAGTGAGATCGGCCCCCGCGACCTGGGCCCCCTGGCCACCCGCCACCTCGCCGAGCAGGATCCCTTCTCCTTCCCCGAGTTCGCCAGCCTGAAAGAGGCCAAGGACTGGTTCGAGACCCAGTACCTCCAGCGCGAGCTGCGACTGCAGAACGGCAACATGACCCGCGTGGCCGAGCGAGTGGGCATGGACCGCTCCAACCTCTACAAGCGCCTCAAGGCCCTGGGCATCGAGCCTCGGGAGAGCTGAGATGACGATCCACCACGGAGACACGGAGAACACTGAGAAAAGAACACGGAGAAAAGATGGCCAAACAATCTTTCTCCATGTTTTCCTCCGTGACCTCAGTGCCTCCGTGGTGGATCTTTCGCTCTGTCTCTCCAAGGGAGGCAGGCCGTGAGCGACAAGAAGTGGTTCAAGATCGGGGAAGCTGCCCAGATGGTCGGCGTCGGCCCCAAGGACCTGCGCTACTGGGAAGACGTGATCACGGACATCAAGCCCCGGCGCAGCAAGGGCAACCTCCGCTACTACCACGTGGACGAGCTGCCCCGCCTCAAGCGCATCAAGGCCTGGCTGAGTGAAGGCCTCACCGTGGCCGACTGCGCCGAACTGCTGGCCCACGGCCACCTCGTCCAGCGCCTCGACCTGGGCCTGGAAGCCGACGAGCTCCCCGCGGCCCCCGTGCAGAAGCCCAAGGCCGCCTTCCCCCGGCTCCTCCGCACCAGCACCGACCTCCAGCCCATCATCAAGTCCCTGCGGGCCCTGTTCGAAAGGCTCTCCGCGCCACCCAAACCTTGACCTCCGCCCCCACCCGGTCTAGAGTCAATAGTTCACGGCGCGTGGCGCAGCCTGGTAGCGCACTACCTTGGGGTGGTAGGGGTCGGAGGTTCGAATCCTCTCGCGCCGACCAAACATTCACCCCACACGAAAAGGACCCCTCACCGGGTCCTTTTCCTTGCCTCCATCGAAGCCGAGCGAGAGGCTTTGAACCTCCGAGTGGGATCGCGGAGGCAGTCCAGTGGACTGCCGGGAGCGAGACCTGGGACGGCGCAGCCGGACCTGGGCGAATCCTCTCGCGCCGACCAAACATTCACCCCACACGAAAAGGACCCCTCACCGGGTCCTTTTCCTTGCCTCCATCGAAGCCGAGCGAGAGGCTTTGAACCTCCGAGTGGGATCGCGGAGGCAGTCCAGTGGACTGCCGGGAGCGAGACCTGGGACGGCGCAGCCGGACCTGGGCGAATCCTCTCGCGCCGACCAAAACACCAGAAAGGGCCCTCACAGAGGGCCCTTTCTGGTGTTTTGACCCATCGTTTCGAGAGGGTTCGAACCTTCGAGTGGGATCGTGGAGACAGCGCGGGGCGCTGTCGGAACGAGACCGGCGGCTGGCGTAGCCAGACGCGGTTCGAATCCCGCCCAGGTGGGTCGGCATCCGCAAGGGAGCGCGGTGGGCCCTCACAGAGGGCCCTTTCTGGTGTTTTGCTTTGATGTTGAGGATTCGAACCTCAGGCCGGGGGTGCTCGCTCCGACAGCGCGAGGTGCTGTCGGAGCGAGCACGGCGGTTGGCGCAGCCAGACGCGTTCGAATCCGTGCCCTGCTGGGCACGTCTCAGCGAATTCGGATGCCTCCGCCCGGGTACGGGTGTATACCATCCGTGTATTTCCCGACAGCGGAGGCACCCCATGCGGATCCGCCCCCTTCTCCTGCTCCTCTCGTTGGGGGCCGCGACACTCTGGTCTGGGGAGACCCGCCTCGGCCTCGGGGTGTTCGTCCTCGCAACCCGCGGCCAGGACTTCCAGGCCAGCTTCCGCCCCGCGGGCAGCGCCTGGACTTTCGGCTTCCGCCACGTCCAGTGGATGGACACCTTCCACGATCCCTTCACCGGGCGCTCGCTTTCGGAGACCACGGAAACGCGGACCGGGCCCGTCGTGACCTACCTCTTCCGGCCCGAGGCCCGGGTGAGCTGGTACCTGGGCGGCGCTGTCTACCGCTGGGCCAAGGCGGAAAAGTCCCTCGTCTATGGCGACACGAGCCGCGTCAGCACCACGGCGCCCCTCCTTGGTGGCGGCTACACCCACGCCCTCGGCTCACATTTCTTCTGGAATGCGGGGATCTTCCTCGGGCCGGGCAAGACCCTCAAGACCCAGACCAGCACCGGCTCCGAGGAGGACAGCGGGGTCTTCGACATCCAGGTGCAGGCGGGGCTGCGGTTCTGACTACTTCCTTCCTGCCACCATCGGCACGAAGCGCACCGGCAGCACGCCCCGCTTCTCCAGGCCCGCGGGCCTCTTCCGCAGGAGCACCAGCTCCTGAGCCCCCCACTGGGAGCCCACGGGCATGATCATCCGGCCACCCACCTTCAGTTGTGCCAGCAGCGCCGGGGGCACCTCCTCCGGCGCGCAGGTGACGATGATCGCATCGAAGGGCGCCGCCTCGGGCCAGCCGAGGTAGCCATCGCCGCAGCGGACCTTCACGTTGGCGAAGCCCAGCCACCTGAGGTCCGTTTCGGCGCGCCGGGCCAGGGGTTCGACGAGCTCGATGCTGCAGACCTCAGCCACCAGTCCGGAGAGCACCGCGGCCTGGTAGCCGGAGCCCGTGCCGATCTCCAGGACGCGGTCCGTGGGCTTCGGATCGAGGGCCTCGGTCATGAAGGCCACGATGTAGGGCTGGGAGATGGTCTGGCCGTGGCCGATGGGCAGGGGGCCATCTTCGTAGGATCGGTAGCGCAGCTCTGCGGGCAGGAACTCGTGGCGGGGCACCCGACCCATGGCCGCCAGCACCCGGAGGTCCGTGATGCCCCGGGCCGCGATCTGCTCCCGCACCATGCGGGCCCGGGCCTCTGCGTAGACAGCCTCCTCCGCCGCGGGAGTCGGCTGGGCAGCCCCCTGGTCCCCTCCCCCCGCCAGCAGCATGCAGGCCACTCCCGGTTGCCATCGCATGGGTACGAAGGTACGCCGCTCCGAGCCGGGTGCCAGCACACCGAACGTTCGGGGAAAACCAAACCTGGATATCGGCGAGCCTCAGTTTCAATTCAAAGGCCAAAGCAGGAACGCAGAGGACACAGAAACCCCACAGAGGGCACAGAGGGGTCCGTGCTTTTCTCTGCGTCCTCTGCTGACCTCTGTGGTCTCTGTGTTCCGCTTTTCTTGGTGTCTTGGCGTCTTGGTGGTGAGCCATTTCTTTTCGCCTAGCACAGGACGATGCACCTCAACGGAGCGTCATCTCCAGGTCCCCGGCCAGTCCGCCGGTCCAGCTCCGCAGGCGCCAGAGGGCGATCAGGGCCTTCGCCTTCGCGGCGCCCGTGAACGACTGGCTGAAGGTAGCCGACACGACCTGGCCGGAGCCATCCACCTTCAGTTCGAGCGTGGTGCCCGCGGGCATCCCCACCAGGGCCGCGGCCAGGGCGGGATCGAGGAGGCGGGCCTCCACCTCGCGGCGCAGGGCGGCGGGATCCGAGGTGCCGGTGATGCCGGAGAAGGACCGGATGCGGAAGACGGAGGCCTCCTTCGCCTTCTCCTGCCGGGCCGCCCGGTCCTGGGCCATCACCTCAACGACGGTGGAAGCCGCGGCGCGCTTCGCCATGGGGGCAGGCGCATAGGCCATGGGGCTCGCCGCCACGCCGCCGACCACCCCACCGACCACGCCACCGCGCGCGTAACCCACGGCCGCATCGGACACGCCCTCGGGCATGGGCAGGGGCTGGGTCACCGTGGTGCTGTGCCCGCCGGCGTTGCGCAGGAGGGTGTCCACCGCCACGAAGGAGGTGTGGGCCGTCAGCAGGCCATAGGCGAGGCCCAGCCGCGTGACCTCGGCCTTGCGACCTTCGTCCTGGCCGAACTGGTCATAGTCCGAGAGCATCTGGATGCGCTGGCGGGCCCAGAGCTGGCGCAGGGCGCCGTGGCTGCGGCCCTTCACCTGGCCCACCTCGAAGGTCTGGCTCCAGGGGCCGGCGCCGCTGATGCCCGAGAGGGTGACGGTGCCCTTGGCTTCACCGGTCCACTTGCCAAGGCAGATCACGGGCCGGTCCGCCAGCACGTCCGGCAGCTGGATGGGCTCCAGGTCCTGGATCTGGAAGCCGTTGGTGGTGAGCTTGAGGTTGGTGAGCACCGGGGAGCTGACGTAGGCGCGGAAGCGCTCGGCCTCGGCGGCGGCCTGCTCGGGCTTGGTGATGACGAAGGCCTCGCCTTGCCCAGCGTGGGCCATGCCCTCGATGAGGTGGCGGTTCACCGAACTGCCGATGCCGAAAGTGAAGAGATTCGCGGAGCCGAGGTTCTTGCGGATGATGTCGAAGACCTGGCCATCGGCGCTGATGTAGCC
Organism: uncultured Holophagaceae bacterium; assembly: GCA_963751095.1. Lineage (GTDB taxonomy): Bacteria > Acidobacteriota > Holophagae > Holophagales > Holophagaceae > Geothrix. The sequence goes on from CAVVTK010000012.1 coordinate 134,130, forward strand.
GTCCGTGGACACCACGAAGGTGCGGGAGATGCCGGGCACCCGGGGCAGGCCCAGGGCCTTCCGCATGGCGCTGCCCAGCTCCGTGCCGCCGCCGCCGTTCTGCGACCGCACGAAGGCCAGGGCCTGGGCCGTGGCTTCCGGCGAGGCGTGCTGCGAGGTGGGCGACCAGAGGGCCGAGCTGCCCTCGAAGACCATGACGTTGAAGAGGTCCTGGGGCCGCAGGCCCTGGATCATCTCCTTCATGAGCACCTTGGAGACTTCAATGGGGAAGCCCATCTGGCTGCCCGAGATATCCATGATGAAGACGAACTCGCGGGGGGGCAGGTCCTTGGGCATGACGCGCTTGGGCGGCTGGGCCATGAGCAGGAAGGTGTTCTCCTCCCGGCCCTGATCCAGCAGGAGGCCCGACTGCACCGAGCCGCCCGCCAGCTGGTACTTCACGATGACGTCGCGGTTGCCGCCCTGGACCTCGCTGGGATCCAGCTTCAGGGTGGCCTCGGCCCTGCCGTCATAGGCGATGGCCGTCTTATGCGTGGCACAGGCCATATGTTGGATCGGCAGGCCCGCCGACAGCTTCACCTCCAGGTCGAAGGTGGTGCTCGGTTTCTCGCCTGCATGCGTGTAGGGATTGGCCACCCAGGGCTCACCGGTGCTGGATTCCGTGCCCGCCTTGCCCGCATAGCGCGGACCCACCACCGTGGGATACACGAAGGCGTAGGTGCCTTCCGTGGGCACCAGCAGCTCGGTGTAGGACAGCTCCACGCGGATCTCGTCGCCGGGCATGATGTTGGCCACGTTCATCTGGAACACGTTGGGCCGGTGCTGCTCCAGGAGCGAGGCGCTGCGGCCTTGGGCCTTGGCCTGCTCGTAGTCCGCCCGGGCCTGGCCGCGCTCCTTTATCTGCGCCTTCAGCACCCGCTCACCGATGGTCATGGTCATGCCGTAGACCGCGGAACGCGTGGAACCGGGGAACACGTAGATGGCCTCCAGGGGTTTCGTTCCGGTGTTCTTGTAGACCTGGGTCACCTTCACGTCGGCGATGACGCCCGCGATGGCCACCTTGGCCGAGGTGGCCTTCAGAGGCAGCTGGTCGACGGAGGCGTCGTCGCTCTTCACGAAGAAGTAGGGCGACAGGGTGGCGTCAGGGTTCTCGCCCTTCGACTCGCGATCCATCCCGACGGGCGTGGGGCGGATGCGGGCCTGGGCATCGCCCTGGCTGGTCAGGGCGAGCCCCGCGCAGGCGAACAGGGTGGTGGTGGAGCGGCGCAGCGACATGGGTTCCTCCGGTCGGTGCCGCGCCGGCATGGCGCGGTTCAGGAGGGAATGCCGCGGGCCGGGGAATCCTTTCGGGCTGTTTCAAAAGAAAAGACAAAAGGAATTTGATAAGCGGAGGTCAGCGGAGGGGCTGAGGAAAGCGGAGAAACTGAAACTGAAAACTGGAACCACAGACACCGCGGATGGCCGCAGATAGAGCGTATAGGTCCACAGATTCCACGGATGCACACAGATGGTAAAGCACGGTCGTGGGTCTTCCTGGGGAGGACGCCTGCGGCGGGCCCATGTGCATGGAGCCAGGCCCTATCTGCGGAATCTCTGGTTTCGCTTTCAATTATTGAAATAACCAAGCCGAGCTTCGCCAACCGTCGGCTTTGCTTTTCCTCCGCTTTCCTCAGCCCCTCCGCTGACCTCCGCTTACTTAATTCCTTGATGCCGGATAAATGCGAGCCCTGAACCCATCCACAGGGCCGGTCTCCGGCAGGCGCGTTGGCTCAGCCACAGGGGCGTTCAGCAGGTAGAGGTCCAGGACCTCCCCCTCGGCGAGACGGACCTGCCCGCGCCAGTGGTCCATGCCTTCCCGGGCCTCCAGCCGCTCCAGCGGCACCACCTCCACGCCAGTGGCGTTGCGCTTCAGGAGCACCGCAGCGGCACCTGCGGGACCCTTCACCGTGATCCGGGTCAGGCCATCGGGCCGGGGTTCCAGGGTCCAAGTGGGCTTGAATCCCGCGGCGGCCTTCCATTCCACTCGGCGCGGGGGCGGGGCCACACCACCCACGACGCCGCCAACCACTCCGGGCGAGAGCGCCGCGACACCCTGGGCCGGCTGGTCCCGCTTGGATTTCTTGGCGGCGGGAGCCGGAGCCACCGAGGCCACCACCTCCACCACCGCGGCAGGCTTCGGTGCCTCGGCCTTCTTCGCCAGGTGGTCCTGGGCCTCCGCCCGGAGGAACTCGGCGGCCTTCTCGCGGGAGGCGTCCGCGGCCACGGCCATGAGCGCCCCGCCCGCCGAAGTCGCGCCCCGCAGGGGCACCGGCTCCGGGGGTGGGGGCGCCGCTGGCGCTTCGGCCAGGACGGGCACCGGCGCCTCCTTGGCCTTCTCAATGGCGGCGCGGCTGCGCGCAACCGGCGGAGTCGCCTGCGCCGTAGGCGGTGCCTCGGCAACCTTGGCGGTCTTGGCAGCGGGGGCTTTGTCTGTTTCCTGGCGCAGCGCTGGCGGCGCCTTGTCGGGGCTGCGCAGGTAGGCGATGCCCGCGAGGGAGGCCACCAGCAGGCTGGCTGCGGCGCCCAGCACGCCCGTGCGGCGCCAGAAGGGCACCACCTTCTGCGCGAAGGCTGGTTCGAGGGCCGCCAGCAGTTGCGCCTTGGCCGCGGGATCGGCCAGCAGCTCCCGCAGGGCCTCCTCATCCATCAGGGCCTCGAAGATCTCCTGGTGGTCCAGCGCCGCGGCAAACAGGCTCTGCCGTTCCGCTTCGCTGAGGGTGCCGGTGGCGTGGCCGCCCAGGAGCTTTTCGGCGTCGATCCGCGTCATGGCGCCCCCCCTGTGGCCGCCTGCCAGCTCCCGCCCAGCGTTTCGAGCAGCTGCTTCCGGCAGCGGTGGTCCCAGGTGTAGACGGTGTTCAGGGTGGTGGCGCCCATGAGCCCCTGGATCTCGGTGAAGCTGCGCCCCTGCAGTTTGAGGCGGAACAGCTCGCGGCAGCGCTCGCCCATGCGGGCGATGCCGCCCATGAGCTTCGCCAGTAGCTCCTTGCGCTCCAGCACCGTGGCGGGATCCGGCGCGTCCGAGGCGGGCGGGAACACGTCCACGTCCACGGCGTCGTATTCACCCCGGCGGGCGGCCTTGCGACGGTGGGCCGAGAGTTTGAAGCGCAGGATCTGGAAGGCCAGGGGCAGCAGGTCCTCGATCCGGTCCAGGTGGCCGTACTTCTCGTGGAGCAGCATCAGCACCTCCTGCGCCAGGTCCTCCGCATGGGCGCCTGCATACCGGGATGCCGCGAAGGCCACGATCCTTTCACGGAGCCGGGCCAGGATCGCGGCGCGACCAGAGGGGGCGGCCTCCTCCCCGAGGGGGATGGGCAGGGCGGAGGGCATCGGGAGGTCGGCGTCCATGGAACCAGGAGGTGAATTCCATCCTGCCAGCGAATGGCCCCCCCGGGCACGGAGTACACTGGGGCATGTCCGAACGCCTGATCCTGCTCACCAATGACGATGGCCTCTGGGCCCCTGGCCTCGCGGCCCTGGCCCGGGCCGCCGCGCCCTTCGGCAAGGTGGTCACTGTGGCCCCCGACCGCAACCGCTCGGCCATCTCCTCGGCCCTGAGCCTGCACAACATCCTGCGCCTCAACGAAGTCGGCCCCGACCGCTTCGCCTGCGACGGCACCCCCGTGGACTGCGTGCTGCTGGGCGTCTGCGAGGTGCTGGGCCGCAAACCCGACTGGGTGCTCTCGGGCATCAACCATGGCTTCAACCTGGGCGAGGACGTCTTCTACTCCGGCACCGTGGGCGCCGCCTTCGAGGGCCGCCTCCAGGGCGCGCGGGCCGCGGCCTTCTCCATCCATCCCGGGGGCTCGCTCGAGGTGGCGGAGCCCTGGATTGGCCGCTTCCTGGAGCGCTGGGAGGCCATGGAGCTGCCGGCCAACCGCATCTGGAACGTGAACTTCCCCAAGGGCGAGCCCAAGGGCTTCCACCTCACGGGGCAGGACAGCCGCGCCTACCACGACCTGGTGGAACGCCGCGTCGATCCCCGCAACACGCCCTACTTCTGGATCGGCGGCGACGCCGGCCCCACCTACGCCAAGGCCCCGGGCAGCGATGCCGAGGCGGTCTTCCACGGCTTCGCCAGTGTGACGCCCCTGCGCCTCGACCTGGGCTGCCCCGAGACCCTGGCGCGCCAGGCCGACTTCGACGCGGCCTTCAAGCGGTAGCTGAGGGCGGGTCTCCCGACTGGACTGGGAGGCCCTGGATATGCGATCCTCCCTACCCTTTCCTTTCGAGATCCACAGGTAGCCATGCCCACCACCACGCCCCTCACCTCCTTCGTCCGCGACGTCCCGGACTTCCCGAAAGCCGGGATCCTCTTCCGCGACATCACGCCCCTGCTGGCCAGCGCCGAGGCCTTCGGCGAGGCCGTGGCCGCCATGGCCCAGCCCGTGCTCGCCCTCCAGCCCACCCACGTGCTGGGCCTGGAGTCCCGCGGCTTCATCTTCGGCAGCGCCCTGGCCCAGAAGCTGGGCATCGGCTTCGTGCCCGCCCGCAAGCCCGGCAAGCTGCCCATGGCCACGTTCAAGGAGGGCTACGGCCTGGAGTACGGCACCGATGCCCTGGAGATCCACCAGGACGCCTTCAAGGCCGGGGACCGCGTGCTCATCGTGGACGACGTCATGGCCACCGGCGGCACCGCCGCCGCCGCCCAGCGCCTCATCCAGCGCACCGGGGCCCAGCCCCTGGCGCTGACCGTCTTCATCGAGCTGACCTCCCTGCCCGGCCGCGAAAAGGTCGAGGGCCTGCCGGTCTTCAGCGTCCTGCGGTACTGAACCGACCCGACTCGATCCACGGATGGAAAAGGAATCCATAGGCGGAGGTCAGCGGAGAAGCTGAGGAAAGCGGAGAAAAGCCAGACCGCAGTCGCCTTTTCTCTTCTCAGCTTTCCTCAGCACCTCAGCTCTCCTCCGCTTTCAAAATTCCTTTTCACGGGGCCCTCCGCGCCCAGCCCATCTCCACCAGGCTGGCGCGGATGCCATCGTCGGGGTTGGCATACCCGGGCGTCCAGCCCAGTTCCTGCCAGCGCCGACTGGTGACGAGGCGGGACTCCCGCAGGAAGGCCAGGATCCCGGGGCTCATGACCGACTGCGCCTCGGCCCAGGAGACGCGGCGCGGCGCGGGCAGACCCGCCAGAACCGCCACGCGGGAGGTGAAGGCAGCCATGCTCAATGGGGCCCCATCCGTGAGGTTGAACACGCCGGAGACCGGCCGATCCAGGGCCGCACCGCAGGCCGCGACCAGGTCATCCACATGAACCCGGTTGCCGGGCCCCGAGTCCTCCTCGCGCAGCACGGGCTCGCCCCACTGCAGCCGGTCCAGGGGCAGGCGGTGGGGGCCGTAGATGGCCGGCACCCGCAGGATCACGGGCCGGACGCCCCGCGCCCCGCACCAGGTGGCGACCCGCCGTTCCGCGTCCCGGCGCTGCTTCGAGCGATCCTCCTGCGGCGCCACGGGGCTGGCCTCGTCCACGGCGGCTCCGCGCGTGTCCCCGTAGACGCCCGTGGTGCTGAAGTACACGAACACCGGTGGCCGGGCCGGGCCCAGGGCCTGGAGGAACCGCGCAAGCCGAAGGTCCTCCGTTCCGCCCCCGGCCGGCGGGGCCAGGTAGACCACTGTGCCGAGGTCCGACGGCAGCGCCGGGAGAGGAGCGTCCGCATCGAAGTCCACCGCGACCGCCGGAATGCCCTGGCCGAGCAGGGCCGCGGCAGAGGAGACCCCGCGCACCAGCGCCAGCACGGGGCCTGCGTCCAGCCGACGCCGCGCCAGCCGGGTCCCGGTGTACCCACAGCCCGCGATGAGGCAGGCGCCCTTCCCTTCCACACGGTTCTCCATGGGGTCAGCATACGCGCCGCCATGAGAGGCTGGTGCTGGGCCCCGGCCCCGCATCGGAGACACCGTGTCCCCCCTCTTCAAGCTCGTGCTGCTGGCCTGGCTGGTGCTCGGGCCGCTGGGGCTCTGGCTGCGGAGGCGCCGGCGCCGGGCCTGATCAGCCCTTGCCGGCTTTCGGCAGGATGAGGCTGAAGCGGCTGCCGGGCTCCAAGGGCTGGTAGCGGGCATCGCCGCCATGATCCTGCGCGATGCGGCGCACGATGGCCAGGCCCAGGCCCGTGCCCTTGCGCTTGGTGGAGAAGTAGGGCTCGAAGAGCCGCTCCCGGTCGGCCTCCGGCACCCCGGCGCCATCATCGGCCACGTCGAAGCGCAGGGAGGTCCCCTCCACAGCCAGGGACAGGCTCACCACGCCCTTGCCCTCCACGGCGGCCACGGCGTTGTCCACGAAGTTGATGAGGGCCCGCTTCACCATGTCGCCGTCCCACAGGGCCGAGACCGGCTCTCCGGGCAGCGCCAGCTCCCAGCGGATGTTGGGGTGGTTGGGCCCATAGAGGGCGGCCACCTGCCGCAGCAATTCGGCGGGATCGCAGGGGGAGAACTGGGGCACCGGCAGGCGGGCGAAGCGGCTGAAGCTGTCCACCAGGCGCGAGAGGCTGGCCACCTCGGCCAGGATGGTCTCGGCCCCCTCCTGCACGGAGGCGGCATCCAGGCGGCCCTCCCGGTTCTTGCGGAGGAGGCGCTGGGCCGTCAGCTGGATGGGCGTGAGAGGGTTCTTCACCTCGTGGGCCATGCGGCGGGCCACCTCCTGCCAGGCGGCGCGCTTCTCGGCCTGGGCCAGCAGGGACAGGTCCTCCAGCACCGCCAGCACGCCCCCGCCCTGCAGCGGCTCGAGGATGGCGCGCACGGGGCGACCCTCGCCTTCGCCGCCCATGCGGAACTCCTCCTGCACGCCCCGACCGGCGGCGCGAACGGCCGCCAGCAGCTCGGGCAGGCGGCCCAGGCGCGGCAGCGTACCCACCGTCTCCCAGCGGGCCTCGGTGGGATCGAAGGACTCCAGGCCCAGCCAGGCGCGGGCGGCGGCGTTGAAGGTACGCAGCTCGCCATCGGCCCGCCAGCTCATGACGCCCACGGGCAGGGCCGCCAGCAGCTGATCCAGGTAGGCCCGCTGCTGCTCCAGGCGGCTGGCCTGGGCCTCGATGGCGGCGCGGTTGGTCTTGAGGTCGCGGGTCATGGCGTTGAAGGTGCGGGCCAGAAAGGCCAGCTCGTCCTCACCCAGCTCCGGCAGCTGCACATCGAGGTCGCCGCTGCCCACGCGTTGCGCGGCCTTGGCCAGGGCGCGGATGGGCTCGCTCAGGGACTTCGCCAGAGCCAAGCCGGACCACACCGCGAAGAAGAGGGTGAGCATGGTCAGGAAGAGGAAGGTGCTCTGGGGCAGGGTCTGGAGGGTGTCGCGGTTGGCTCGAATCTGCTGGCTCTCCTTGTACCGCTGCTCCAGGGCCAGCACGCGGTCCAGGGTCTCCCGGGGCATGAACACGCCCACCGCCCAGGTCCCGTCACCGCGGGGCACCACGCGCAGAAGCCACAGGCCATCCTTCGATTCCTGCTGGCGATCTCCGGTCTCGGGGTCCAGCTCTGGCGGCGGCAGGCCGGGCCCCAGGTCCAGCGCCCTGATGCCCGCTTCGCCCCGGCCATTGAGGGCGGCCACCAGGTCCAGGCCCGAAGCGGCACGGATGGCCTGGGGCTCGGCCGAGGCGGACACCAGCAGGCGGCCCGCGCCGAAGTCCAGGCGCGCTTTGGCGGCGGCGCGCAGGTCCTCGGCCATCTTCTGCCCGTCGCGGATGGCCACTTCCGTTTCGGGGCTGAACCAGCGCTCCACGTTTTTGTTGATGAAGTTCCGGCCCACCACGAAGAGGATCAGGCTAGGGACGATGCCCACGATGAAGAGCGTCAGCACCATGCGGGTGCGCAGCCGCGAGCCCAGGATGCCGCTCTTGCGCTCGAAGTAGAGCTTGGCCAGGCTGCGGGCCACGATGAACAGCAGCGTGCCGATGGCCAGCGCGTTGAGCACCCCCACGGCCACCAGGGCCCAGCGCGAGGGCGCGTCCAGCCCGCCCTCGGCCACCCGGTTCCCCACCGCCTTGTAGGCCAGGAAGATCATGAGGATCACCGCGACCAGGCCCACGGCCACATAGAGGCGCGTCAGCTCGGGGTGGCGTTTGGGCGCGGGGGAAGGCATCCCCAGCAGGCTATCCTGGATGCTTCTGGAAAGGCAGTCGTGGATGGAGGATGCAGAGGCAGCGCAGCGGGGCTTCCTGGCGGGCTTCGCCCCTGATCCGTCCCTGCCCGAGGAGGCCTGGGACACGGTCGAGGCCGAAGGATCCAGCTACCCTCGCCTCTCGCTGGAGTTCTGGACCTCCAAGCAGCGCCAGGCCGCGAACCTGCATGAGATCTCCTACCGGGCCTGCTACAAGCCCCAGCTGCCCCGCCACTTCATCGAGCGCCTGACCCAGCCCGGCGACCGCGTCTACGATCCCTTCAGCGGCCGGGGCACCACGGCCCTGGAGGCCGCCCTGCTGGGCCGCCGGGTGGCCGCCAACGATGTGAACCCCCTGTCGCGCATGCTGGCCGAGCCCCGGCTCACGCCGCCCGAGCCCCCGGCCGTGGCCAGGCGCCTGGAGTCGATCCCGCGCACCGGCGGCGCGGACGGCCTCGACCTCGGCATGTTCTTCCACCCCGACACCGAAGCCGAGATCCGCGGCCTGCGCGACTGGTGCCTGACCCGCGCGGCCAGCGGCGAGCTGGATGAGCTGGACACCTGGATCCGCATGGTGGCCACCAACCGGCTCACGGGCCACAGCCCGGGCTTCTTCTCGGTGTACACCCTGCCCCCCAACCAGGCCCTCACGGCGGAGAAGCAGCGCCAGATCAACGCGCAGCGCGGGCAGGCGCCCACCTACCGCGACACCCATGCCCTGATCCTCAAGAAGACGAAGCAGCTGCTGTCGGGCCTGGAGCCCGGCCAGCGGCAGCACCTGATGCTGGCGGTCCAGGACGCGCGCTTCCTCACGGCCGATGCGCGGGAGACCGACACGCTGATGGACGGCTGCATCGCCCTCACGGTCACCTCACCGCCCTTTCTCGATGTGGTGGACTACAGCGGCGACAACTGGCTGCGCTGCTGGTTCACCGGCCTGGATGCCGAGGCCATCGGCCGGAGCATCAGCACGCCCCGCACCCTGGAGGGCTGGTCGGAGACCATGGCCGCGGTCTTCGCCGAGCTGCACCGCCTCACGAAGCGCGGCGGCTTCGTGGCCTTCGAGGTGGGCGAGATCCGCCGCGGCAAGCTGCGCCTCGACGAGGTGGTGCTGCCCCTGGGCCTGCGGGCCGGCTTCCAGGCCCACGGCGTCCTCGTGAACCGCCAGACCTTCACCAAGACCGCCCACATCTGGGGCGTGGGCAACAACGACAAGGGCACCAACAGCAACCGGGTGGTGCTGTTCGAAAAGAGTTGATCAGCCCGCAACGCCCTTCGGGGCGGGGCAGAGGGCACCCCGCACGCGGCCGAGCTCCTGCACGCGCAGGTGGGCCGGCTGGTGGATCTCGCTGCGCTTGGCCAGGGCATCGAAGCGCACCGAGGCCAGGTAGGTCTCCAGCACCTGGGTGGCGTCCACCCACACGGACTGCACCGGGCAGGCGGAGGCCAGGGGGCAGACCCGGCGGTCGCTCACGCAGTGGTTGAGGGCCACGCCGCCCTCCATGGCTTGCACCACCTCGCCCAGGGAAATGTCCGCCGCGGGCCGAGCCAGGCTCACGCCGCCGCCTGAGCCCCGGGAGGTGGCCAGGATGCCCGCCTTCACCAGGTCGCCCACGATGCGCCGGACGAAGTCCAGGGGCAGCATGCGGTGCTTGGCGATGTCGGCGATGGGCACCTTGGCGCCGGGGGCCAGGCAGGCCAGGTGCAGCACCACGCGGGCCGCGTAATCCGTCTGTCGCGAGATGCCGAGCATGGGTCACCGCCAGGATGAGCCCAAATATGAGCGATCCAGTCCCATTGGTCAAGATGCGTAGGTCAACTATGGACGAAGCGGAACAGGACCGCGTCCTCCCCGTCGGGGTAGTAGCCGGCCCGCAGGCCGCAGCGCTCCCACCCGCAGGCCCGGTAGAGCCGGATGGCCGGCTGGTTCGAGGCCCGCACCTCCAGGTGGAGCTCCTCCATGCCCTCCGCCGCCAGGGCCTCCTGGCAGGCCTCCAGCAGCCGCTGGCCCAGACCCCCGCCCCGGTGGGCCGGATCCACCGCGATGCGCAGCAGCTCCGCCTCGCCCGCGGCGGGAATGCAGGCCCAGCGGGCGAAGGCCACCTCGGGGATGACCCACAGCCGCTCATGGTCCGCTGGCGCCTTCCAGGCTGACCCGAAGGCCGTGCGATCCAAGCGCGCCACCCAATCCGGAAGGGCCTCGCCCACCTCCTGAAGCCTGAAGCCTGAAGCCTGAGGCCTGCTCATCGCGCCACGCCCTTCCGCAGCGCCTCCGACAGGTGGGCCGCGGCGTGGGGGAAGTTCACCTCCGCGTCGGTCTCCCGCAGGTAGAAGGGCACCAGGGGGGCCTCGGGGGGCTCTTTCGAGACCCGCCGCGCCAGGGCCACCAGGCCTGCCAGGGTGGCGGCGCCCTCGTCGGCCAGGGCGATGCGGCCCGCGGGCAGCAGGGCCTCGACCTTGGGCGCGAATGCCTGCGGAGCCCACCAAGCCTCGCCTGGGATGCGCCCGGCCAGGGTCGCCAGGGGATGCTTGGCGGCGGCGTCCAGGGGCCCCTCTGCCCAGCGCTGGTGGAAGGCCTCGCCGCGCTGCCCGTCCAGCAGAATCCAGAACGGCCCGGCCACCCCCGCCTGACGCAGCGCCTCGGCGCGCAGGGCGAAGGCGGAGAAGCCCCAGGTGGGCAGGCCCGTGAGGCCGAAGCCCTCGGCCGTGGCCACGCCGATGCGCAGGCTCGTGAAGCCGCCAGGCCCCAGGCAGGCCGCCACGCCCGTCAGGTCCGCCGGGACGGCGCCGGCCTCGGCCATGAGTTCGTCCAGGGTGGGGAGCAGCCGCTCGCTGTGCCCCCGTCCCACGCCCGACAGCACCCGCCGGGTCCACGTCCGCTCCCCCCGGATCAGGGCCAGGTGCAGGATCTCCGTGGTGGTGTCGAGGGCGAGCAGCATGGGATCAGTCTAGCGTTTCAGCTAACGCAGAACGGCGGCCCCTCGGGCCGCCGTTCTGCGCAAGGGAAGAGCCTCAGCAGGCTTTCAGCACCTTGCCGGCCTGAATGCAGGAGGTGCAGACGCGCATCCGCTTGGGGGCGCCGCCCACCAGGGCGCGCACGCGCTGGATGTTCGGGTTCCACCGGCGCTTGGTGATGTTGTTGGAGTGGGACACGTTGTTGCCGAACTGGGGCTTCTTGCCGCAAATTTCGCACTGACGGGACATGGGAACCTCGCGAACCAAAGGTGAAAACAGCCAAGAGAATCAGTGTAGCCGTAGGATGACCAAACGCAAGGGGAAAGCCCTTGCGCTGCGCCATTTGTCCCATCCAGGATAGCTGAATCCCCCCTGGAACCGCCGTGGATCTCCGCCTCTGGGCCCTCGCCTTCACCGTGCTGGACTGGACCGAACGCCAGAAGGCCGAGTGCTGGGCCGCCCTGCAGGCGGGGGCCGCCCCCGCCCTGGCCCCGGAACAGGCCCAGGCACTGGCGGCCCTGGCCGCCGACCTGCCCCGCCGTCAGCAGGAGGCCGCCGAGCGCGGTGCGCGCCTGCTGCTGCCCGGCGACGAGGGCGTGGACGCCCTGCTGGCACCCCTGCCCTACCCCGTGGCCCTGTGGGTGCGGGGGACGCTGCCCCCGCCGGGGCCCCGCATCGCCCTCGTGGGCAGCCGCCAGGCCAGCACCCGCGGGAAGGCCCGCACCCGCGCCTGGGCCAAGGCGCTCACGGAAGCGGGCGTGGCCGTGCTCTCAGGCCTGGCCCGGGGCATCGATGGCGCCGCCCACGCCGGGGCGCTGGAAGCCGAGGCGGCGTCGGGCATCGCCGGCACCTGGGGTGTCATGGGCTCGGGGCTCGACCATCCCTACCCGCCCGAACACAGGCCCCTCATGGAGCGCATGGTGGCGGCCGGGGGCGGCGTCATCACCCCGTTTTCACCCGAGGCCCCGCCCCGGAAGTGGCACTTCCCCCGACGCAACTGGCTGCTGGCGGCCTGGGCCGATGGCGTCCTGGTCACCGAGGCCCGGCTCAAGTCCGGTTCCCTGGTCACCGCCCGCCTCGCCCTGGACCTGGGCAAGGAACTCTGGGTCTGCCCCGGCTCCCCCGAAGATCCTTCCGCCGAGGGCCCAAACTTTTTACTAAGGGAAGGTGCCGCACGGATTTGCCTATCCCCCGCCGACCTGCTGGAGGACCTTGGCCACCCCCGGCTCACTTGACAAACCTCCGCCCTTAGGTTCCATCCTTAGGGGCCGTTCAGGGCTGACAGCGTTTTTCTGGCAGGCCTGTTACGGCGCCTTATGCCGCCCCACCCGTTGTGGCGAAATCGTGGTTCTGAGTCAGGCGGCGTAGCCCCCAAGGGAGATCTCTGGTGACCAAGCTCGTGATCGTCGAAAGCCCCTCCAAGGCGAAGACCATCACCAAGTACCTCGGCAAGGGGTACAAGGTCATGGCTTCCGTGGGCCACATCCGCGACCTGCCGAAAAAGCTGGGCGTGGACATCGAGAACGGGTTCCAGGAGGAATACGAGATCAGCCCGGCCAAGGAGAAGGTGGTCCGGGAGCTGAAGGCCGCCGCCAAGACCGCCACCGAGCTGGTGCTCGCCACCGACCCTGACCGCGAGGGGGAGGCCATCAGCTGGCACCTGCTGGAGGCCATCAAGCCGCCCAAGAGCCTGCCCGTGAGCCGCGTGCTCTTCAACGAGATCACCCCGGCGGGCATCGCCAAGGCCATGGCCGCGCCCACGGTCATTAATAAGAAGCTGGTGGACGCCCAGCGGGCCCGCCGCGTGCTGGATCGCCTCGTGGGCTACAAGGTGAGCCAGGTGCTCTGGGACAAGGTGCGCCGCGGCCTCAGCGCCGGGCGCGTGCAGAGCGTGGCCGTGCGCATCATCGTGGATCGCGAGAAGGAGATCCTGGCCTTCAACCCCGTCGAGTACTGGGTTCTGAAGGGCAAGTTCGCCGCCAAGCTGCCGCCCTCCTTCTGGATGCGCCTGGTGAAGCTGGGCGGCCAGCCCCTGCAGCTGGGCAACAAGGAGACCAAGCGCCGGGTGGGCGACGCCAAGCAGGCCAAGGATCTGAAGGCCAAGCTGGAGAAGGCCGACTACACGGTCACGGGCCTTGAAACCAAGGAGAAGAAGCGCAACCCCGCCGCCCCCTTCACCACCGCCAAGCTGCAGCAGGAATCGGCCCAGAAGCTGAAGATGAGCGTGAGCCGCACCATGCAGAACGCCCAGCGGCTCTATGAGGGCGCCGATTTCGGCGAAGGTCCCGTGGGCCTCATCACCTACATGAGAACGGATTCGCCCCGCATGGCCCCCGAGGCCGTGGAGGCCACCCGCGAGTTCATCGCGCAGAAGTACGGCAAGGAGTTCCTGCCCGCCAAGGCCCGCGTGTACACGGGCAAGGCCGGGGCGCAGGATGCCCACGAGGCCATCCGCCCCACGGACATCACCCGCACACCGGAATCGCTGCGCGGGCACCTGGAGCCCGATCAGTTCCGGCTCTACGCCCTGATCTGGCGGCGGACCATGGCCTCGCAGATGGAGGCCGCGCGCTTCGACGAGACCGTGGTGCAGACCGAGGCGGAAGTCGGCAAGGACACGGCCACCTTCGAGGCCAAGGGCGAGATCGAACGCTTCGCGGGCTGGCTGGCGGTGTACCGCGCCGACAAGACCGAAGTGGAAGCCGAGGCCATCGCCGACGCCACCAAGGGCGCCGATGAGGAGGACGAGGACGACGCGCAGCTGCCGGCCCTGAAGCTGGGCGAGGCGCTGAAACTCGAGCATCTCGACGCGGACCAGCAGTTCACCAAGCCCCCCGCCCGCTTCAACGAAGCCACCCTGGTGAAGGAGCTGGAAGAGGATGGCATCGGCCGCCCCTCCACCTACGCCAGCATCATCAGCACCATCCAGGACCGCGACTACGTGAAGAAGCACGAGGGCCGCTTCAAGCCCACGGATCTCGGCATGACCGTCACCGAGCTGCTGTTGCAGGGCTTCCACGACCTCATGGACCCCAAGTACACCGGCGCCATGGAGGGCAACCTCGACCGCATCGAGGAGGGCAAGCTCACCTTCAAGAAGGCCATGACGGACTTCTACGGGCCCTTCGAGCAGAGCCTGGCCGCCGCCGGCAAGGACATGCAGAACCTCAAGGCCGGCGTGCCCACGGGGGAGAAGTGCCCCAAGTGCGGCGACCGCAAGAAGGGCGGCGGCACGCTGCTCAAGCGCATCGGCCGCAACGGCCTCTTCGTGGGCTGCACCAACTACGGCGCCGAGCTGGAAAAGGACAAGTGCGACTACACGGCGGATCTCGAAAAGATGGAGGAGCCCGAAGACGCGCCGGAGTGCCCGCTCTGCGGCACCACGCCCATGAACCTGCGCAAGGGCCAGTGGGGCCCCTTCTGGGCCTGCCCCAACTACCCCAAGTGCAAGGGCATCGTGAAGGCCGATCCCAAGGGCATCCCCGTGCCCCCGGACGAACCGACTGGTGAGAAATGTCCGAACTGCGGCAAGGGCTTCGTGAAGCGGCACGGCCGCTACGGCGAGTTCGTCTGCTGCGTGGACTACCCCACCTGCAAGACCGTGAAGAAGGAGATCCTCGCCGTGCCCTGCCCCAAGTGCGGCGGCGGCCTCAGCCCCCGCAAGACGCGCTTCGGCAAGGTCTTCTACGGCTGCACCAACTACCCCAAGTGCGACTTCACCGCCTGGGACAAGCCCGTCCCCGTCACCTGCCCCGCCTGCAAGAACCCCATCATGGGCGAAAAGACCAAGAAGCCACGGGGGAAGGATCCCATCCAGGTGCTCGTCTGCCCCAACTGCAAGCATGAGGAGCCGATGGGGTGACCTGCTGATTCGTAAACGGATGGTCGTTGGTTCAATTCCGACTTGCGGCTCAGAAGCGAAGCCCCTGAAGCTAAGTACCGAAGGGCCTTATTCCTCGTTGAGTCCAATTCCAACGACCGAGAGAACACCCGCACACGTGTGCCCCTAATTTTAAAACTGTTTCGGCTGCCTCCCAGCTAAGACGCGGATCTACCGAGAGAGTTCATACGAAATGATTTCTGGTTGTGTATAAAAGCGTCTGTAAGTCCGGGGACGGTGGCCTGAAGTAGAGGTTGGCCACCGAGTCCGGTAGGTTGATCGCGTTCAAACCACCAACCATGGAGGACGCGATGGCCGAAGGGAAGTTTGGGCCCGGAAGGGGCTTTGGGGAAGGTCTGTTCGCAGACGGGGGTGAGAGCGTCAGGGCGCTCGTGGAGGAGGTCGTGCAGGCACTGATCGGCGAGGAGGCGGAGGAGCACTTCGGGGCGCCCTGGAATGCCAAAGGGCTCCCGCGGCCCAACGGCTATCGGAACGGGCTGAAAGGCCGGGAACTGCGGACCCGGATGGGGACGCTGAAGCTGAGACTGCCGCAGGCCCGGAACGGATCGTTCTTCCCCTCCTGCCTGGAGCGCTGGCAGACCTCGGAGCAGGCGCTGGCTGCCACCCTGGGGGAGATGGTGATCAAGGGGGTTTCGACCCGGAAAGTGGCCCAGTTGGCGGAGGAGATGTTGGGAGTGGAGGTCTCGGCCAGCACGGTGTCGAACCTTCTGAAGGCCATCGAGCCCAAGGTGAATGCCTTCCGGGAGCGGCCCCTGGGGAGTTACCGCTACCTCCTGGTGGATGCCAGGTTTGACAAGGTTAGGGAGAACCACCGGGTGATGAGCCGGGCTTTCCTCTGGGCGGCAGGCGTCACGCCCGAGGGCCAGCGGGAGGTGCTGGGGTGGCTGGACTGGTCCAGCGAGACAGGCCGGGCCTGGGGGGAGTTGTTCGGGATGCTGAAGGAGCGCGGCCTCACCGGGGTGGAACTCGTGGTCTCGGACGCACATGAGGGGTTGGTGAAGGGCATCGAGGCGGCCTTCCCCGGCTCCATGTGGCAGGAGTGCCAGACCCACTTCATGCGCCGCGCCCTGGACCTGGCGCGAGATGTGGACAAGGGCGCCCTCTGCGAGGATCTGCGGATGCTCCTCCAAGCCAGCAGCCGCGAGCGGGCGGAGGAGGAGAGAGCCCTGCTGGAGAAGCACTGGGGGAAGAAATATCCAAAGCTAGTGGCCTATCTGGAGGATCACTTCGACTCTGTGCTGGCCGTGCTCAACGTGCCAGCCAGCCACCGAAAGCGGCTGCGAACAACGAACCATGTCGAGCGCGTAAACCAGGAGTTGAAGCGGCGAGGTCGAACCGTCCGCATCTGGCCCAACCCAGCCAGCCGAGACCGCCTCTATGGGGCGCTGCTCATGGAGCAGCACGAACGCTGGGTCGGCATCACCTGGCTGAAGCCGGAGGGCGCATGAACCAGACGCCGCAGGGGGTCAGCTTCGGTCGGGCTCCGCCCTCCCTTCGCTGACCCCCTGCATTCACTGCGATCCACCTACCTCTGAGGACTTACAGAAACTTCTGGACACTACTTGATTTCTCGTCTTGACCCCACTTCTGCTGAATCAGTACAGGAAAGGAGGGGGTGGGCTGAAATTCACTTTTTACGTTCCTCCTTAATCCCAAGCACTCGATAAAAGCACTTATGGACGTAGATTCGAGTATCTTCACGCATTTCTTCTGCCGGAATTATTCGCCGATTGGAATGGCTCCATGAAATCGCCTCATACGGTTCCTTTTTAATTCCGACCAACCCAACTTTGTAAAATAAAATAATACGGAAGGTAGGTCTTGTGGAAGATGGTGCCTGCTGTGACGCTGGTCTGCCGGTGGCAGGCATTGCACTGGTACAGCCGACGGCCTTCCAGCACACAGTATTCGTGCCCCCCACACTCGGGGCACTCGAAGCCCTTGGGCCACCTGACCGCGAACAGGGCGCGGACACAACCCTCCTCTGTGCCATACCGCTCCAGGAAAGAAGGCAGGGAGAGGCCTTTTTGGAACTGGGTAGGGCTGTAGACCATGGAACCTCCTCGGACCGGGAAACCGCATCCAAGGTGACTCCAGGCATTGGACAAATCCTGTCAAACCTCTCCAAAGATCCAAGCGCCATCAATTGCGAGACTTGTCATCTCACCCTTTAGGCGGAGCCTGGCCGATAATCAGGTAGAAAATAGTTCGTTCTTAAAAAAATCCTTTGAAATTGTGCCATCTATAGCTTTAAACGCCATTTCTTCGATGCAGTCCTTCTTCGGCGTCGACAGGCCCATAAATTCAAACAATAATTTATCTAATTCCATTTCCGTCACATCACCAAGTCTAAAATGGTCTGGCCTTTCTTTTAGGATCGCATGGAAATTAAGGAGATTTGGATAATCAGAATACCATTCATCTGCAATAGATCGTAGACGATCCCTGGAATAATCGGCTTCTGCATCTGAAATTATTTTCTCCGATATCATCGTTTTGCCTTCCGCATGTGATATGCAAAAATTTATAAACATGATTGCATCACGCGGTCGCATTAGCGTTCTATCTACAATAAAATCTAGCGTATTTTCTTTTTTCATTCGCAGTGGAAATACATCTCCAAAGCCAATAATTTTTGATGTGTATCTAGAAGCGACTAATTGCGCTACACGACTATTTATGACATCTATTAAATCCGTTCTTGTCCATTTAATCACACAATACAGAGATTCATATTTTTCCTCTTGAAACCCTGAGTCTCTTGTATGCCTATAGACTCGATCCAGAAGGTCCCACCGGAGAGATACTATTAATTTTGCATTGTGGACTACCCTAAAATCCCGAATAGTCTCTATGAGGGCCCTAATCAAAGAATACCTCAGTCGATCATCGACCCATCTTTCATCTAATTTGTCTATAGTAATGAAATATCTATCTTGCGGGTCATCTAGAATTTCGTCTAACAAGCTCATTACTTCTGATAATTCTCGAATTTGAACTTTACTAATTATTTCTTGAGCGCGATGGGCAATTTCTCCTTTAATCTCTTCCGATAATTTATTGATGTACCCAACATCCATTGAACCAACAGGGATTACAGCTGATAGCCCACATTTTAATTCATCTTCCATTTTTGTAGTAATTTCTTTTATCCGGAAATCTGTCTCAAGCCAAAATGATTCACCCCACTGCTGGAGGTAGGTAAGAGCACGTTTATGTTTTTCTGATCTTACGATTGATGCAATTCTTTGAAAAATCGAATCTTTTGGTATTTTTGTGTATATGTTAAATTTATGCTTTATGATTTCAACAGCGAATACATGCCGCCAGAGAAGAGTATAAAAAATGTCGAGATTGACATTTAATGATGCAAGAAATTTTAAGATCGTGCTGTTCGTAACATACGTGACGGAAAGTGTTTCCGGATTAATGTTAATTGTATGAGATTGCGTTTCACCAATCCTTTTTATCAAGGCGGTCTTTCCACTTCCGGTCCTACCAACAATGATTCGCATTGCATTTTCGGTCAGAATCAGAGCTTCGACAATTCCGCTTGAATCAACAAAACATGTTTCTAGATACGGATCATCATCAGCATCAGCTGTTCCGATTGAGTCAGCTCGTCTGAACCGAAATAATCCTCGTTCGGGGGGAGTCACTGCTTTAATCAATTGGTCCTCCTGATTCAGCAATCAGCCTCAAATTCAAAATTAAGCTCGCATCGAATCTTCGATTACATGATACAGATGCCTGCAATGAAGTGGCAATAGTAGTGCGAGACTAGTGGCGCATTCAGGTCATTCAAACAAGATTCCGTGTGCGCTGCAGGGGCTTCGATGGCCACCTGGAAGTGGCTGCGGGCCATGACCGAGCACGAAGCCCACCACCGCGGTCAGCTCTACCTCATGGCCAGCCACCGCGGCCGCACCGTGGCCCCCCTCTTCGGCCTCACCGAAGAACAGCTCGCCGTCGCTTCAACTTCGAGGAAAGCCAAAAGCGGAACACCGATGAACACCGATAAAAGCTGATAAACACCGATAAAGATAAAGCAGGGCTTCAGGCGGTTCTGCTTGATCGGTGTTCATCATTCAGTTCTCGGTGTTCATCGGTGTTCTTCTTTAGCCGGTGATGCACGGTGATAAACGGTGATAATTGCGGCCGTTCTTTTCATCGCCGTCCATCACTGTCCATCACCGGCAAATTTCCTTTTCTTTTGAAGGCCTCTTGGTGCGGCACCGGCCCATGCTCTCGGTATTGGCAGCCTCTACTGCAAAGGAATTCCATAAGCGGAGGACGGCCGAGGAGCGGAGGAAAGCGGAGAAGGGCAAGGTTGGCCAGACGCTTTTCCTCCGCTCTCCTCAGCTTCTCCGCGCTCCTCCGCTTTAAAAAATCCTTTCTCTGTGGCCTTCCACGCCCCCCGGACCCATCCTTGCCCTGCTCTCGGTCCCAGGAGGCTGCCATGCCCATGACCAGGCTGAAGGAATTCCTCAATCGGAATGGGGTGCCGCACCAGGTCATCCCGCACCCGCTGGCCTTCACGGCCACCTCCACGGCCGGGGCGGCGCACATCCCCGGCCGGGAGATGGCCAAGACGGTGGTGATCGACCTGGACGGCCAGCATGTCCTGGCGGTGCTGCCCGCCCACCGGAAGGTGGACCTGGAGCGCCTGCGCCAGGCCACCGACTCCTACCACGCAGACCTGGCCCCGGAATGGGAGTTCGTCCGCGACTTCCCCGACTGCGAGCCCGGCGCCATGCCCCCCTTCGGCAACCTCTTCGGCCTGCCGGTCTACGTGGAGGCCCACCTGGCCGCCGACGCCGAGATCGCCTTCAACGCCGGCAACCACACCGAGGTGGTGCGCATGGCCTACAAGGACTTCGAGCGCCTCGTACAGCCCACGGTGGTGGAGATGTAGGCCCGAGATCCACCGGAAGCCTGCCCGAAAAGCGATGCACCACATGGGTGTTCTTCTTTGGCCGGTGATGCACGGAGATTAACGGTGATAACTGCGCTTGCTCTTTTCATCTCCGTCCATCTCCGTTCATCTCTGGCGGTTTTCCCTTTTGAATGCCCCTTGGCGCGGCAGGGTCCCGTGGGCACGCCATTGGCGGCCTCTCCTGCAAAGGAATTCCATAAGCGGAGGACGGCCGAGGAGCGGAGGAAAGCGGAGAAGGGCAAGGTTGGCCAGACGCTTTTCCTCCGCTCTCCTCAGCTTCTCCGCGCTCCTCCGCTTTCAAAATTCCTTTCCTATGGCCAAGGAATGGCGCCGACCCAACGGGCATGGGCCCGCCGGAGGCGGCCTCCGGCTTGGCCGGAGGTCCGAGGGGGCGGCGGGTTCGCGCCTTCTTGAGGGGCGCCCCCGCCGCCCCCTCGGAAGCCCATGCGTCCAAACCCATCTCCGCCCATCTCCGTTCATCTCTGTTCATCTCCGGCGAAGGCCTTGCCGCCCTGTGCGGCGCCCGGGCGGGGGTCCCTTCGGCCCCGCGGCTGCCGCGCTCATGGAATTCCTTCCCAACCGAAGCCCCACGCCCGCGCCCTTGCTATGCTCGGCCCGTGCCCACACCTGCTCCCTCCTCCCGCCCCCGGGTCGCCCTGGCCGGCACCAGCGGCTTCATCGGGGCGGCGCTCTGCGAGGCGCTGGGCGACTGCTTCGATCTGCGCATCCTCACGCGCTCGCTGACCCGCACGGCGCCGCGGGCGCAGGATGAGGTGCGCAGCTGTGACCACTTCTCGCGGCTGGAGCTGGCCCGGGCCCTGGAGGGCGTGGACTACGCGGTGTACCTGGTGCACAACCGCGACCCTTCGGCCCGCCTGGACCAGGCCCAGTCCCGGGACATGGACCTGCTGGTGGCCGACAACTTCGCCTGGGCCGCCGCCCGCAACGGCGTGCGGCAGATCCTCTGCCGGGCCCCCCTTCTGGCCTCGGAGCGGCCCACGGGCCGGGACGCCCAGGAGCGAGAGGAGGTGCTGGCCTCCCGCGGCGTGCCCCTCACGGTGCTGCGCACGGGCCTGGTGGTGGGTCCCGGCGGCGAGCTGGCCCGGCTGCTGGTGCAGATGGTGCAGAGCCTGCCGCGGATCCCCCTGCCCCACCTGGCCACCAACGAAATCCGGCCGCTCTCCCTGGAGGCCCTGCTCCGGGCCTTCCAGCACTGCGTGGGCCGCCCCGAGACCTTCGGCGGCACCTTCGACGTCTTCGGCCCGGAGCCCACCAGCCTCCGGCAGATGCTGGAGGACACCGCGGACCTGCTGGGCCACCCGGTGCACTTCGCCCCCTGGCAGGACCTGCCCCAGGGGGCCTTCGCGGCCCTGCTGAAGCGCCTGAACCCTTCGCTGCATCCGGTCTTCGTGACCTACCTGCTGGACATGTTCTCCGCGGAATCCCACGGCGAGGCGAACCCCGTGCAGCAGGCCGTGACCCAGGACTGGACGCCCCTCAAGCAGTGCCTCGGGCGTTCCCTGCAGGAGTCGCTGCAGCTCCCCGAGGCCGAGGCCACGGGGGCCCAGCGAGTGCTGGACGACGAGACCCTCCGCCAGCTGGGCCGGGTGCGCTCCATCCAGCGCCTGCGCCTGCCGCAGGGGCGCAACGCGGAGTGGGTGGCGGAGCGCTACTTCCCCTGGCTGGGGGCGCTCATGAAGCTCTTCGTGGCCACGGAACGCGACCTGGACGGCTCCTGGACCGTGCGGCTACGGCTGACGCGGCTCCGCCTGCTGCGCCTGGACTTCAAGCCCACTCACAGCACGCCGGACCGCCGCATGTACTTCATCACCGGCGGCGCCCTGGCCCAGATGCTGGGAGGCCGCACGGCCCGCCTGGAGTTCCGCGACCTGCTGGGCGGCCGCTTCACCCTGGTGGCCATCCACGACTTCAACCCGGCCCTGCCCTGGTTCTTCTACCGGTACACCCAGGCGGCCATCCACGGCCTGGTCATGAAGGGCTTCCAGGGCCACATGGAGCAGGCCGCCGAGGGTGGTCCGATGCTGTAGACTCGGCCCGCCCTCGGCGATCTGATTACTTCCCGCCCTTGGGGGGCTTGGCCGTCCAGAAGCCGGGGTCGCTGGCGATCAGGCCGGGGCCGGGGAAGCTCAGCTTGGGGCTGAAGGCGAAGAGCTGGTTCTCGACGGCGTTCACGGTGTCGGTGAAGACCTTCTGCATGGCCTTCTGGCCGTCCTCGCCCAGGGCCTCCTGAAAGGCCTTGTCAGCGGCGGCCATGGCGTCCAACTCACCGAGGGACTTGAGGGGGCGCAGCACCAGGTAGGTGGGCGAGCCCGTGCCCGCGGCGATCTCGTAGAAGGCGAAGGAGGCCTGGTAGCCGCTCTTCCCGTAGCCGGCCAGGGCCATCTTCACGCCCTCCTCGAAGGCCTTGCCCTGACCCTGCTTCACACGGAAGGTGCGGATGCGCATGTACCGCATCTTGCCGATCTCCACGGGCGGGCCGTAGCTCAGGTCCTTGCGCAGGGCGCCCAGCAGGGTGCGGGTACCGCTGAGGTGGTCGCCGTCCTGCAGGGCGATCTTGTCGACCTCGGCCTTGAGGGCCTCGTTCTTGTCGAACTCGTTCTGCTTGGACTCCCAGTCGGCGTAGCTGGCGTAGCCCATGATGAACCAGGCCTCGGAGGGTCCCGTGAGGGCGCTCATGCCGATGTAGTTGTCCTTGGACTTGCCCTTCACGAGGGCCCGCGTCCACGCGGACTCCGTGGCCGCGTGGCCCGCGCCGTGGCCGGGCTTCACCTCCTCCCGCACGAACAGCATCAGGGGGGGCGGCGGCATGGGGCCGCTTTGGGCGAGCAGGGCCGGCGCCAGGACGAACGCGAGCTTGGGGAGCAGCGACTTGAAGGTTGCATGGAACATGGCGGCCCACCTCCAGAGGGGCGGACCCGATGCTAGTCGTCCCGCGCCGGTGAAGATAGGAATATTACTGTTGTAACAAGCCTCTTCGGTCGTATTAATACTATTTTTGGCATCTTTGCCGACGGGCGCCGCGACGCCCTTTCCGGCCCCGATGCGAATCCCCCACCTCCCGGCCAGATAGCAGGGAAGGTGGGGGAACGGACGTGCTGGGCGGGTCAGTTGTTCAACGCGCCTGCGGTGATCCAGGCGGAGATGAGGGACTGGTTCGCGGCCGAGACGCTGCGGTGGCCGCCGGCCAGCTGGGCCACCAGGGCGCTGGTCCCCGGACTGCCCGGCACGACTCGCATCCCGGTCCGGGTGGTGGCGGCGACATTCACCAGGTTGGCGTAGGCATTGCCCGCGCTCAGGTTCATGCCGGCGTCCCCGTTCTGGCCATGGCAGCCGATGCAGAGCGGTGTGAAGATCGTCGTCTGCAGCTGGGTCAGGGTGGGCGCGGTGCCCCCGGCGGTCACGGTGATGGTCCGAGTGGCCGGGGTGGGATCGGCCAGCCCCTTGGAATCCGTGGCGGTCAGGGTGACGGTGTAGGTACCGGCCGTGGCGAAGGTGTGGTTGCCCGGTGCCAGCAGCGTGGAGGTGCTGCCGTCCCCGAAGGACCAGAGGACAGTCACGGTGTCGCCGTTGGGATCGGAGACGGTGCCGGCGAAGGCGACCGCCTGCCCGGCCGTGATGCTGACGTTGGCCGCGGGAGCCGTGATGACTGCGTCAGGCGGCTGGTTGACCGCCGCGGGCTGCACGGTGATGGTCCGGGTGGGCGGATTGGGATCCGCCAGCCCCATGGAATCGGTGGCCGTGAAGCGGACCGTGTAGGTGCCGGCCGCGCTGTAGACGTGGTTCCCGGGCGAGAGCAGGGTCGACGTGCCGCCGTCCCCGAAGGTCCAGAGGACGGTCACGGAGTTGCCATCGGGATCCGTGGCCATGCCCGAGAAGGAGACGGGCTGGCCCGCCACCACCGTGACATTGCCGACCGGGGCGGTGATCGTCCCCACCGGCGCCTGGTTCCCGGTGGAAGCCTGCACGGTGATGGTGCGGGTGGGCGGGTTGGGATCCACCAGGCCCTTGGCGTCCGTGGCGGTCAGGCGCACGGTGTAGGTGCCCGCCATGGGGAACAGGTGGCTGCCCGGCGACAGCATCGAGGAGGTGCTCCCGTCGCCGAAGCTCCAGAGCACGGTGACGGCATCGCCATCGGGATCCGAGGCGGTGCCCGCGAAGGTCACGGACTGGCCCGTCTGGATAGTCACGTCGGCCGAGGGGGCCGTGATCGCGGCTGTCGGGGGATGGTTGGTGGGCGTCCCGCTCACGGCCAGGATCTGGCCGCGGAGTTCGCCCGTGGGCTGGGCCTGGGTGAGCACGTTCAGGTAGAGGCTGCCGTTGGCGAGGGCCGCGCTGAAGCCCGTCCAGTCTCCCGCAAAGGGCCCCTTGAGGTTCCGCGCCCGGATTCGGCCTTTCACCGCGAAACCGCTGGCGGCGTGGTCGTCGTCCTCCTCCCCGAAGTCCTCGCCCCGGGACAGCGTGGCGACCAGGGCGCCTGTGGCGCCAGGCTGCCCCTGCCGGATCTCGATGCGGCGGACATTCCTGATTCCCGTGAGGGAGATGGTGTAGCGCAGGGCCGGCCCGGAGGACACGTGGTCATCGGAGACGCTGCCGCCGCTGGTCAGGGCGAAGGTCGCCTGGCCGGTGGCCTGGGTAGTGACGGGCGGGACCTCTTCCCCGCCGCTGAGGGTGGCCGTGAACTGGGCCGTGGGCGTGGGTGCCGCCGCGGGGACGGCGGCCATGATCACGCCGCGGCTGGTGCTGGTCCAGTAGACATTGCCATTGGGGGCCACGGCGACCGCCGAAGGCTGGGGATCGCCGCTGTGGATCACCGTGCGGGTCATGGACGTGAGGTCCAGGGCGTTGACGGTGTTTTTTCCGCCGGAGGCCCCGGCCATGCCGGGCGTGGGCACTTCCGTGAAGTAGAGGAGGTTCTCGGAGGCGTCGAGGGCCAGCCCACGGGGGGCGTTCAGGCCGGAGAGGACCACGCTGCCGGAGCCATCCGGCGCCCGGTGGTAGATGAGTCCGGCGGCGCTGCTGGTCCAGTACAGGTCCCCGGTGGCTGCCGCCACGAGGGTGGTCTTCTCCGGCCCGGCGGGATCAGGGATGGCGGAGATGGCCCCGCCCCGCACGATCACGGCGGCGGTGCCGCCGGAGGTGGTGCCCGCGAGGTAGACCCGATCCGCGGAATCCACGGCCAGGGCGGTGGCGGGCAGCATGCCGCCGGCGTGCAGCACGGAGGGGGCGCCATCGGTGGCCCCCTGGGTCATAAGGGCGCCTCGGTTCGCATCCACCCAGTAGATCCTTCCGGCATGGTTGGCGGCGATGCCGGAGCGTACGGCGGGATCGGCGCCCTGCACGCGCAGCGCCCCGGTGCGCAGATCGATCCGCGCGATGGAGGCATCCTGCGGGTTGGTGGATTCCTGCGATATGACCAGGGTGTTCGCCCCGCCGAGGGCAAGGCCCGCGGGCCGGGCCAGGCCCGAGGCCACCTGGGTGAAGGTGAAGGGGGCAGCGGCCGCAGGCGGGTTCGAAGCGGGGGTCTGGGCGTTTTGGGAGGAACCCTTCCCGCAGTTCAGGTGGGGCACGGTGAGCAGCGCCACCCCCAGCAGCGAGGACAGTCCTAGGATTCGGGATTTCATGGAAATGCTCCTTTGGAAGAACTGGACACCTCGAATGCGACCCTGGAGACAGGGCCACCCGGCGAGGAGCAGAGGAAACCGTGGAGGCCGAGGCGGCCTCAGGACAAACGCATCGTCTCGATCAGAGGGGTGCACCACGCGGATCCCGGCCCTGGCGAAGGACCACCCCCGAAAGGGCAGCCAGGCTGGGTTTCCGACAACGATCGAGGTCTGGGACTCCGGGTATCCATGACCGGAGCGGTAGGGCAAACATGTCCCACGGCCCGGAGGGCGTCAAGAATCGAAAGGTCTAGACGATCTGTCAGGGCGAGCGTTCACAGAGGCTTGAGATGAATTTTTTTTTTCTTCGACACTCGGGTGGAAGTCCGGATGCGCGATCACGGTAGATCGAACGGCTCAACCGCCGGGCTCGGTGGCCTTGAAGCTCCGGTAGAGCAGCAGGTCGTAGAGGATCTTGAGCCCCCCCGCGATGAAGAAGGGCAGCCCGGCCAGGGCGGGAACGGCAAGCATGGGGCCGGCCAGGACGGGCGAGATGGCCGCGCCGGTGGTGCGCGCGATGCCCGTGACGCTGGCGGCCGCGGAGCGCTCGTCGGGCGCCACCACGGCCATGGTGTAGGCCTGGCGCGTGGGCACGTCCATCTGCGAGATGCTGAAGCGCAGCAGCAGCATGGCGATGGCGAGCGGCAGGCTGGGCATGAGCGGCACGAGGATCAGCAGCACGTTGGACGGGATGTGGGTGTAGACCATGGTGCGGATGAGGCCGATGCGCCCGGCCAGTCGCACCGCGTAGAGGCTGGAGAGGCCCGCCAGCACGTTGGCCACGAAGAAGATGGAGCCCAGCGTGCCCGGGGCCACGCCGAACTTCTGGTGGAACCAGTAGGCCACGAGGCTCTGGATGACGAAGCCGCCGGCGAAGGCGTCCAGGGAGAACAGGGCCGACAGCTTCAGCACCACGCCCTTGGAGGCATGCAGGCCCCAGCGCCCGCCTGCGGCAGCCACCGGCGGGGCCTCCACGGCGCCGCTCAGCTTCGCGAACAGGGCCGCCAGCAGCAGGCCCGCGGCGGCGTAGGCGAAGACCAGCACCCGGTAGCTGGCCACGGGGGCCAGGCCTGATCCCTGCAGGGCCTGGGCCGTCCAGCCCCCGGCCAGGGCGCCCAGGGCGGTGGCGAAGGAGCCCGTGAGGTTGTACCAGGCGAAGACGCCCGTGCGGCGGTCCTCCGGCAGTACTTGCGACAGGGCCGCCTGCTCGATGGCCAGGAAGGGGCCTACCTCGTGGCCCGAGGGGCTGATGACGCCGAAGGTGGCCGCCAGCACCAGCACCGTGAAGTCGCCGCTGAAGGCGAAGGGCACGCCGGCCAGCAGCATGAGGGCCGCGCCCAGAGTGAGCATGCGCTTGCGGCCCACGCGGTCGGCCTGGAGGGTGATCCACAGCGAGATGAGCGTGTCGCCCACCAGGGTGAGCGTCAGCAGCAGGCCGATGCGCCCCTCGCTGAAGCCGAGCCCCGCCAGGTACAGCACCAGCACCACGGAGAGGAAGCCGTACGAGAACATCCGCGCCGCCCGCGTCACGAAGAGCAGCCGGCCATCGGGGCCGAGGAGGGCGCGGGGCAGGGTCATGGTGGCCTCATGGTACCCCCTGGCTCCGCTCCAGGTCCGATTCAGCGATACTCAGCCCATGTCCTTCCTCTCCCGCCCTCTCTACCGGTGGCCCGCCCTTCTCGCCCTCTGGGCCCTGGCGGGGGCGGTGGTCTGGATCATGACGGTGCAGGTCTTCCTCCTGGCCCTGAACCCCTTCTGCCACCTGCAGCGGCCGGGCCTCTCGCGCCTGGAGGTGGTGAGCGTGGACCGCAACGCGGACAGCCAGATCACGGACTTCGTGACGGCGAAGCGGGGCGACGAGACGCGCGTGCTCACCCTCAGCAAGGCCGAGGCCGCGGAGCTGCGCGAGCATGACGAGGTGTGGATCCTCGACGCCTGGTACGCGGACAGCCTGCGCCCCACCCAGTTCCTGCTGACGCCGCAGCGCATCCTGCTGGAGTACCCGTTCCTGCTGCTGCTGCCGGTGGCCCTGGGCCTCTGGCGGATCCGCAAAGCCCGCCAGGAAGCCGAGGCCGCACCCCCTCCGCCAGTGCGCCGCACCTTCACCGACGACTTCCACCTGCGTGCCCAGCGCTTTGCCCGGCCCGAGGGCAACGGGAAGGACGACCTGCCGCAGACGCGCCCCGATGACCTCCAATAGCGACAAGGGACCGCCATGGACATCAAGCTCACCCCCGATATCGAGAAGCGCCTGGCCGGCCCCATCCAGCGCTTCGTGGCCGAGGAATACGGCGAGAGCATCGGCGAGCTGGGCGCGGGGAACTTCCTGCGCTTCTGCCTGAAGGAGATCGGCCCCGCCATCTACAACCAGGCCATCAGCGACGCCCAGGCCTGCCTGCAGGAGCGGGTGACGGACCTGGAGAACATCTGCTTCGCGGAGGAGACCAGCTACTGGGGGGCCGGGGCGAAGAAAGGGATCCAGCGCAAGCCCGACCATCGGCGGTAGCATCCCGTACCAACTTACCCAACGCACAGGTCCGTCATGCCCCATTGCATCCTTGAAGCCTCGGACAACCTCCTCGACCAGCCCGACTGGGCTGGCCTGCTGCGGCAGATCAACAGCACCCTGGTGACCACTGGACTGTTCACCGCGGCCGACATCAAGAGCCGAGTGCTGCGGCATCAGGTCTTCGCCATCGGCGATGGCGCCCCGGACCAGGCCTTCGTCACGCTGAACGTGCAGATCCTCGACGGCCGCACGGACGAGGTGAAGGGCCAGCTCAGCGAGGCCCTGCTGCCCGTGCTCGCCGGGGCCTTCCCCCGAACCTTCGCCAAGATGACGTGCAGCCTCACGGTGCAGATCACGGACATCCACCGGGCCAGCTACCGCCGCCAGATCAACTACTGAACCGATTCGAGGAGCCCCCGTGGCCGAGCCCATCACTGCCCGCCAGCTCACCATCCTCCAGGTGGTGGCCAAGCACCCGGACGTGGCGCGGGACCACCTGGTGAAGGCCGGAGCCACCGACGCTGACCTGGCCTACCTGGAGCGCCACGACCTCATCCGCGAGCGGGCCATTGGCCGGTACCGCGTGAGCCACATGGGCCAGGAAGTACTGAAGCGGAGCCTCTGAGTCCAGCCCCGGAAGGAGCCACCATGTCCCTGCTCACCCGCGCCGAAGCCACCCGCTACGAGGAGACCAGCCGCCATGCGGACGTGATGGCCTTCATCGCCGGCCTCGAGGCCAAGGGAGACAAGCGCCTGCATGTCACCGGCTTCGGCCGGAGCCCCCAGGGCCGCGAGCTGCCCCTGCTGGTGCTGTCCGCCCACGGCGTGAAGACCCCGGAAGAGGCCCGGGCCCTGGGCCGCCCCGTGGTGCTGGTCATCAGCGGCATCCACGCCGGCGAGGTGGAGGGCAAGGAGGGCTGCCTGATGCTGGTGCGCGACCTGCTGGAGGGCAGGCCGGGCCTGGATGCCGGCGCCCTTCTCGCGGACCTCACGCTGGTGGTGGTGCCCCTCTTCAACCCGGACGGCAACGACGCCATCGACCCCGGCAACCGCAGGCTGCATCTGCCCAAGCTCGAAGGCCAGCTGGGCCCCGACAGCGGCGTGGGCACCCGCGTGAATGCCGCCAAGATCAACCTGAACCGCGACTACCTGCGCATGCAGGGCGAGGAAATGCGGCTACTGCAGACCCGCGTCTGCCAGCCCTGGGCCCCGGATCTCACCATCGACAACCACGCCACCAACGGCTCGGTGCACCGCTTCTCCATGACCTATGACATCCCCCACACGGTGGAGAGCGGGCGGGGCGAGCCCATCGAGTACATGCGCCAGCGCCTGCTGCCGCCGGTCACCGCGGCCCTGAAGCGCAACCACGGCCTGGACGCGGGCTGGTACGGC
Organism: uncultured Holophagaceae bacterium; assembly: GCA_963751095.1. Classification (GTDB taxonomy): domain Bacteria; phylum Acidobacteriota; class Holophagae; order Holophagales; family Holophagaceae; genus Geothrix. The sequence goes on from CAVVTK010000012.1 coordinate 163,626, forward strand.
AACTTCGTGGAGGACGAGCGGGCGCTGGATGCGGGCGCGGACGCCCAGCCCGGCGCCCCCGTGCGCGAGGGCTGGATGACCTACCCGCACCACCCGCGCTTCGGCAGCAACTACCGGGGCCTCACCAGCCGCATGGACCTGCTGCTGGAGTGCTACTCCTACATCAGCTTCGCCGAGCGCGTCCGCACGGCCTACGCCTTCATGCTGGAGACACTCAAATACGTGGCCGCCCACCGGGACGAGGTGGTGCAGACCGTGGCGGCGAGCCGGGCGCCCCGGGAGCGCATCGCCATCCGCTATGCCCTGGAGCGCTTCGACACGCCCGTGGAGATCCTCACCCGCGCGCCCCGCACCCTGGAGGGCGCGCCCACGAGCGTGACCCTGCCCTACCTGGGCCGCTTCGTGGGCAGTACCCTGGTGGAGCGCCCGGAAGCCTACCTGGTGCCCGCGCCCATGGCCGCCCACCTGCGCCTGCACGGCCTCAGCCTCCAGGAGGCCGTGGGCACCTTCGAGGTGGAGGTGCCGATGGTGGAGAGCATGGGCTCCGAAGGAGGCCGCGCCATCCTGGAAGCCGCCGCCGTGGGCGAGCTGTCGGTGTCTTGGCGCCGTGGCCCCCGGGCCGTGCCGCCGGGCTGGGCCCTGGTACCCACCGAGCAGCCCCTCGGCGCCATCGCCGTCTACCTCTGCGAGCCCGAAAGCGATGACGGCGCCGTGGAGAATGGCCTGCTGCCGGTCCCCGCCCTGGGCGAGGAACTGGCCCTCTGGCGGGTGCCGGCCCTGGGCTGAGCCACTGCCCTGGCTGGCCACGGAAATTACAGAAGGGACGCGGAAGACACGGAATCATGCTTTCAAACCTTTCTGTGGTTTCTGTGTATTTCCGCGCATTCTGCGTCCGGCCGGTTCTTTCACCGGCTCCGACCCACCGTTCGCCGGTTCCCCCCGCCGCAGCGCGGGGGCCCTCCGTAGCCTGGGACAGCTCCGGAGGTTCCATGTCCCTGCTGGCCGCATCCCACCCAGGCTTCTTCGAGGCGCTGGCCCAGCGCCGGACCTACACCCACATCTGAAAGGACATCGCATGACCACGGACACCACCCAGGACCGCACCCGCACCGAGGAATTCAAGCTCGAAGGCGGCAAGGTGCTCGACAAGATCAAGGACCTCATCCACCAGGGGAACATCCGCCGGATCATCCTGAAGAACGAGGCCGGGAAGACGCTCATCGAGATCCCGCTCACCCTGGGCCTGGTGGGTGCCGCCCTCCTGCCCGTCTTCGCCGCCGTGGGCGCCCTGGCCGCCGTGGCCACGCGCATGGTGATCGTGGTGGAGAAGACGGAAGAGCCCTAAGAGTGCCTCCCTGCGACGATCGGTCGCACCCACCCGTGATCCATGACGCTTGCCGATCAGGCGGGCTTCGATGGACCATGGGCCATGCTCGAATCATGGCTGAACCATCCCCACGCCGCGCCCTGGCTGGTGGTGATGTGGATCGCGGGGCTGCTGGGTTCCCTGGGCCACTGCGCGGGCATGTGCGGCCCCATCGTGGCCGCCTTCGGCCTAAGCCAGGCCAAGCACGGCGGCCGGACCTGGACGCGGCACCTGCGCTTCCAACTGGGCCGCATCACCACCTATGCCATCCTGGGCGGCCTCATCGGCTTCCTGGGCGGCTTCGCGCGGCTGCAGACCGTGCAGGACATGCACGCCTGCTGCAAGCCCGAGGGCACCGCGCTCATCGCCGCCCAGGCCTGGCCCTGGCAGATCTGGGTGAAGCTGGCCGTGGGCGTGCTCATGCTGCTCATGGGCCTGGCCATGGCCCTGGGCAGCAGGGTGGACGCCCTCATGGAGTTCAAGCTGCCGGCGCCCCTGCAGAAGCTCATGGGCAAGGGCCTCGCCCTGGGCAGCCTGCCCTATGCCCTGGGCCTCCTGTGGGGCCTGATCCCCTGCGGCCTCGTCTACATGATGCTGCTGCGCACGCTGGATGGCGGCGACTGGAAGATGGGCGCCGCGGGCATGGCCGCCTTCGGCCTGGGCAACGCGCCCCTGCTGCTGGGACTGGGCCTCGTCAGCACCCGCCTCAGCCAGGCCTGGAAGGCCATCCTGCTCCGCGTGGGCGGCGTCCTGGTGGCGGCCATGGGCGGCTACATCCTCTGGCAGGCCGTGATGCTGCTGAGGATCCAGGGACAGGGATAGCCAGGCTTCAAAGGAATTGCGGAACAGAGAGGACGCAGAGTTAAACAGAGGACACAGAGAAAAGCAGAGTGAAGGCGGGCCATCCTCTGCTCTCTATATTTCCAGCAGTTCTCTGTGTCTTCTGCGGTTCTCTGTGCCCTCTGTGTTCCGCTTTTCGATCTCCGGTAATTCAGAGCAACCTAGGTCCGATCCCGCCCCAGCCGCATGGAATTGCCGATGACGGAGAGGCTGGACAGCACCATGGCGCCGGCGGCGAGGATGGGGTTGAGCACGCCGGTCATGGCGAGCGAGATGCCCACGGTGTTGTAGAAAAAGGCCCAGAACAGGTTCTGCTTCAGCACGCGCAGCGTGAGTGTGGCCAGGCGGAACACGCGGGTGATGCGCGTGAGCGAGTCGCGCATGAGCACCACCGGCGCCGCGTGCATGGCCAGGTCCGCGCCCGAGCCCATGGCGATGCCCAGATCCGCGGCGGCCAGGGCCGGGGCATCGTTGATGCCGTCGCCCACCATGGCCACCACCTTGCCCTGGGCCTGGAAGCGCCGCACGGCCTCGGCCTTTTCAGCCGGCGAGACCTCGCCCAGGAAATCATCCACGCCCACGGCCTTGGCGATGCGCTCGGTGGTGGCCCAGGCATCACCGGAAAGCAGCATGGTGCGCACGCCGCGGGCGCGGAGCTCGGCGATGACTGCCGCCGCCTCCGCCCTGGGGCGGTCCCCGAAGGCCAGGGTGCCGGTGCAGGTGCCATCCACCGCGGTGAAGGCCACCGTGAGGCCTTCGGCTTCCCAGGCGTGAGCCTTGGCCTCGACTTCGGGCGGCAGTGGAATGCCTTCCTCCATCAGCAGCCGACGGTTGCCCACCGTCACCCGATGGCCTGCAACCGTGCCCAGCAGGCCCCAGCCTGCCTTTATCTCGATGCCGGAGGCATCGAGCCCCCCGACTCCTTGGTCAGCCGCGTACCACTTCACCGCATGGGCCAGAGGATGCTCGGAATAGGACTCCAGGGCCGCCACCAGATCGAGGTGGTCCAGCTCCGCGTGGCGCACCCGGAAGTCGCCTTCGGTGATGGTGCCGGTCTTGTCCAGCACCAGCAGGTCCACCTTGCGAAAGGTCTCCAGCACGCGCGCATCGCGGATGATGATCCCCTGGCCCGACGCGGCGCCAATGGCGGCCGTGGTGGCCAGGGGCGTGGCGATGCCCAGGGCGCAGGGACAGGCGATGACCAGCACGGCGATGCCCCGTAGCATGGCCTCGGTGCCGGAAAGGCCGCGACCGAGGCACACCAGTACCGTGAGCACAGCCAGGGCCAACACCACGGGAATGAACAGTCGAGAAACGCGGTCCACCATGCGTTCGAGGGGGCTCTTGCCCGCCAGGGCCGCCTGCACGGACTTCACGATCTGGGCCAGGGTGGAGTCCTCGCCACAGCGGGTGACGCGCAGCTCCAGCACCCCGGCCATGTTCAGGCTGCCGCAGATCACGGCGTCGCCCACGGCCTTGGCCCGGGGATCCGACTCGCCGGTGACCACGGACTCGTCCACCGTGGACTGGCCCTCCATCACCACGCCATCGGCGGGGATGCGCTCACCGGGCTTCACCAGGATCAGGGTGCCCGCCTCCAGGGCCTCGATGGCCACGAAGCGCTCCTGCCCGTCGATGCGCAGGCGGGCCTTCTTCGGCAGCAGTCGGTGGAGCATGGCGATGGCGCGGGCGCTGCGGTCCTTGGCATTGCGCTCCAGGGCTTTGCCCGTGAGCACCAGGGTGACGATGGCGCAGGCCGTGTCGAAGTAGAAGTGCCGCCCGCCCAGGATCGCCTGGGCGGAGCTGTAGGCGAAGGCCGCCAGCACGCCCGTGGAGATGAGGGCCTCCATGCGGAGGTGGCCGGTCCTGATCCCGAACCAGGCGATGCGGTGGATGGGCCAGGCCGAGTAGAGCACCACGGGCAGGGTGAGGGCCATGAGGATGAAGGGCACGGCCCGCTGGGCCCAGCCGGCGATGCCCTCGAAGTAGCTGGCGTAGATGACGAGGCTGAACAGCATCACGTTCATCCACAGGCCCCCGGCGATGCCCAGGCGCAGCAGCATGTCCTGCCACTCGCGGCGCTCGCCCTCCTGCTCGGTGCCGAACTCGGCGGCCTTGTAGCCCAGGGACTTCACGCGGTCCGGGACGGTGCCCGGCGGGAGCATCTGGGGACAGTAGGTGACCTTGAGCAGGTCCGAAGTGAACAGCACCTCGGCGGACACCACGCCGCGCTCCCGGCGCAGGGCGTGCTCCACCACCCAGCCACAGGCGGCGCACCACATGCCCGAGAGCTGGTAGAGGGCCTCCCGGGTCTCGGCCCCTTCGGGCAGGACCGGGGCCTCGGCCTCCCGGCCCTGGCCCAGGAGACCCAGGCGCAGGCTCTCCTGGTAGAGGTCGGTGCTGCGGAGATCCACGCCCGCGTCCATGGCGCCGCTCTCCAGCAGGATGGCGTAGACGTTGAGGCAGCCGGTGCAGCAGAAGCGCTTCGTTTGGTCGCGGAAGACCTGGACCTGGGGATGCTTCGTGGCGGCGGCGCCGCAGAGATCGCAGGTGGCGCCGCCCGTCATGAACGCTGTGTCGGCTGGGGCCGTCCCTGGTCGTCGAGCATGACGGGGTTGGCCTTCCGCGCGATCCGGTAGGTCACGATGAGGATGCCCACGAAGAGGAGGCTGATGAGGCCGAACAGCGTGAGGTAGAAGCCGCCGCCCCGTTTGTGCTCAGTCATGGATCAGTTCCTTTTCAGGGGCGTGATGAAAGTCATCTCTTCGATGTCCGCCTTCCGCGCGGCATCAGCCTGGGCCAGGATGCGGATGTGGTGGACGTCCTGCCCATCCTGCACGAAGGGCGCCCGCAGTTCCATTGTGCGCTCGAAGGTTTCGCCCGGCTGCAGCGTCACCGGGTTGGCCGGCAGGGCAAGGTCCGCGCCGGCGAGCCCCTCCACCCAGAGGCGCACCTGGGTAACCTTGCCGGTGCGGTTGGCGAGTTTGAGGCGGATCAGGTTCGCGATGCGGCCATCCTCCAGCATCTTGAACATGGTGGACCGGTCCGGGTTGATCTCCACCAGCACGGGGCGACGCAGAGACAGGGCCATGGCGAGGCCCACCAGGTAGAAGGTCATGATGAGGAGGATCACCACTCGCTTGGCATCCCGGAAGCCCCAGCGCTTGTACCAGGGCTCCTGCAGGACGGCGGCCTTGGGGGTCTCGCCCCAGGCGTAGTGGATGAGGCCCGGCTTGCCGAGCTTGCGCAGCACGTCCTCGCAGGCATCGATGCAGTCGCCGCAGTGCACGCACTCGATCTGGAAGGGTGATTCGCGGATGTCGATGCCCATCTCGCAGACTCGCACGCACTTCTTGCACTCGATGCAGTCCTTGGCCTCGCCCACGCCGTCCTGGTAGCTCACCAGCAGCGTGTGCTTGTCCTGGAGCATGCCCTGGATGTAGCCGTAGGGGCAGACCGTGGTGCAGAACTTCTGCCGCACCAGGGTGAAGTCGAGAAAGGTGATGAGGGTAACTGTGGCCCCGGTGATGCCGCCCACGGTGACGAGGTCGAAGTGCATGAGGCGCCCCAGCAGGTCCCGGGGTTCCACGAAGTACGAGGTGAACACGAAGGCCAGGAAGACGGAGGCCAGGGCCAGAACTACGTAAAACAGCCCCTTCCCGGCCGCTTTTCCTAACTCGGCGCTGGCGCCCTTCAGCCAACGCCGAGCCTGCTCCCCGGCCCACTTCTCAACCGAGACACTCCACTCGCTGAAGATCATCTGGGGGCAGGCGTAGCTGCAGTAGATGCGGCCGTGGATGATGGCCGAGGCGGCGATGACGAACATCAGGAGCATCATCGCGAAGAAGATGATGGCGAACTCGCTGATCCACAGCTCGAAGCCGGCGAAGTAGAAGCGCTGCCGCGGGATGTCGAAGCGCATCAGGTTGGTGAAGGGCGCCGCCACGAAGGCCAGGAAAAAGGCCAGGTGGATGCGCTTCCGGATGGGCCGGTACACGGTCTCCTGCGGCGGCAGGGGCGGCAGCCGCTCGATTTTCGGCTTGGGGGAAGCCTCGGTCTGTATGCTCATTCAGTTATTATACAGAATCTTCGGATTGGGCGACGGGATGGACACGCATTCCGTGCTGTGGTCGAAGCGCTTCATCAGGATGGCGTGGGTGGGGCAGCGGGAGGCGCACATGGCGCACCGGATGCAGGTGCTCTCGTCCTTCAGCATGACGCCGCCCAACTCATCCTTGTCCTGGGGATTCATGGCCTGGTACTCCGCCAGGCTGATCTCGGCACCAGCCGCCACCAGGCGCTCATGGGCGTCGTAGTCGGACAGGGTGCTGATGCCCACCAGCTTGATGAGGTCCTCGGGGCACACGTCCACGCAGCCGTTGCAGGCGATGCAGTGGTCCGTCTCGAAGACCGTGTTGACGTTGCAGCGCAGGCAGCGCGAGCCCTGACGCCGGGCCATCTCCTCGGGGAAGCTGAGTTCCACGATCTCCACCGAAGTGGCGCGGATCTCGCTCTCCAGGACCGGAGCGTTGCAACGCTCCTCGCGGTGCCAGCCCTCGGCCATGGTGTAGGCGGCGGGCAGCCAGCGCTTGCGGACCACGACGTCGGTGCGGGTGCCCCGCAGGAAGTCGTGCATGGAGCGCGCCGCCGTGTGGGCCGAGGCAATGGCGTCGATGAAGAGGCGCGCGCCGTGGGCCACGTCGCCGCAGGCGAAGATGTCCGGGGCCGTGGTCTGGTAGGTGGCGGGATCCACCTTCACGAGGCCGCGGTTGGTCTCGACGCCATCCTCGGGCTTGAGGAAGCTGAGGTCCGAGGTCTGGCCGATGGCGAAGACCACGGAATCCGCGTGGATGTCGCTGAGGTCCGCCTCGTCGAACTTCGGGTTGAAGCGGCGTTCTTCGTCGAACACCGAGAGGCACTTCACCACCCGCAGGCCCTTGCACTTGCCGTTCTCGACGATGATCTCCTTGGGACCCACGCGGTTGTGGAGGTGGATGCCCTCCTCTTCGCCTTCGTGGATCTCCACCTTGTCGGCGGGCATCTCCTCGAGGGACTCGAGACAGACCACGTGGATCTCCTTGTCGCCGCTCATGCGCAGGGCGGACCGGGCCACGTCGTAGGCCACCTTTTCGCCGTGGCCCATCTCCTGGAGGGCGTCCTCCTGGTTCAGGGCCTCGAAGGGGCGCAGGGCGGAGCGGGCCACATCGTAGGCCACGTTGCCGCCGCCCACCACCACCACGCGCCGGCCCAGGGGCAGCGGCTTGCCTTCGTTGAAGGCCTTGAGGAACTCCATGCCGTCGTAGACGCCCTCGGCCTCGCCGCCGGGCAGCGAGAGCTTGCGGCCGTTGGGCAGGCCCACGCCCAGGAAGATGGCCTTGTAGCCCTGGGCCCGCAGGTCCGCGATGCTGAAGTCGCGGCCCAGCTTCATGTTGCACTTCAGGTCGACGCCCAGGGACACGATGGCGTTGATCTCGTGGCGCACCAGCTCGCGGGGGAGCCGGAACACCGGCACCCCGGCGGTGAGCATGCCGCCCGGTTCGGCGTTGGCCTCGAAGACCGTGACCTTGTAGCCGATCTGCACCAGGTCGTGGGCCACGGTCATGCCGGCCACGCCGCCGCCGATGACCGCCACCTTCTCGTAGTCGCCGCGGTTGGGCGGCAGCATCTTCTGGTTGGCACCGTCCCGGTAGGCGGCGTAGTTGCCGGTCTCGGGCCCGAACTTGTCCGTGACAAACCGCTTGAGGGCGCGGATCGCCACGGGCTCGTCCAGGGAGCCGCGGCGGCAGTTGGCTTCACAGGGCGCGCCGCAGACCCGTCCGCAGATGGACGCGAAGGGGTTGGTGGCGCGGGCGATCGCGTAGGCCTGCTCGTACCGCCCCTCGGCGATGGCCGTCACGTACCCGCACGCGTCCGTGTGTACCGGACAGGCGTGCTGGCACTTGACCATCTCGACCCAGTACTGCGAGTCGTCGGGAACCCTGAACTGCCAGCTGGCGTTATCCACAGCTTTAATCCTCGTGGGGCTTGCGGAAGGCGAAGACCGCGACGATGGCCACGTAGAGCAGGGCCAGGGCGGCTATGCCGTACATCAGGACCGGGTTCGTCTTGGTGGCGGCATTGAACTGCTGGACCAGAGGGCCGCGGGTGGCGTGGCCGGTGTCGCCATACATCTGCATCACCAGGTAGGCGGTGCAGCCGAGGCCGATGATCGGGATGACCAGCTTGAGGAAGCCGGGCGCATCGGTGCCCTTGCGCTCGGTCATCCAGCCGTCGGCGTATTCCTTCAGGTCCTCGTGGCCCTTCTTTTCGTCTGTCATGGCGTGCTCCTGGGAGTCTCATCCTCGTCGAACATCTGGTACTTTGCTTCCTCGCCCTTCTCGCCCCAGTAGCCATCCCGCCGCGACTTGAAGAAGAAATAGACGGCCAGGAAGAACATCAGGGCGAAGAAGAGATAGGCGAAGTAGACGCTGGGATAGGTGTAGTCCGTGGGGGCCATGGCCTACTTCTCGTAGTCGTTGGCGGGGCGCCAGTCCTTGCCGCGGCCCAGGCTCTGGAGGTAGGCGACCATGGCCTTGAACTCATCGGGGTTGTTCACGATCCAGGGATAGGGCGGCATGATGGAGCCCTTCACGAGATCCCGGGGATTGCGGAAGTGGGTGCGGTGCCACTGCTCGTCGTACTTGCCGCCGACGCGGGCGAGATCCGGCCCGGTGCGCTTGGTGCCGAACATGTGGGGATCGTCGAAGACGAACTCGTCGGGCGTGGAGATGGGGGCATCCACGCCGCGCCAGCCGTAGCGCTTGGTGTCGGCGAGGAGGGTGCGGATCTGCTGCGTGTGGCAGTACCAGCAGCCTTCGCGGACGTAGATGGCCCGGCCCTGCTTCTGCAGGTCGGTGAGGGGGACCACCTTGCCGGTGATGCCCTTGGCGGGGTCGTGGTTCTCGAAGGGCTTGGCCCAGGTGGTGTCCACCAGGGGCGGCACCACAGTGGTGAGGATGCCACCGATGAAGAACAGCGCGAGGGAGATTCCGATGGCCCAAAGGGCGTTGTTGTCAGCTTTTTTGAACATGGTCGCTCTCCTTTCCGCGGCCTAAACGGCCGCCTCCTGCGGGTCGCCCAGGGCGGTGGCCAAGATGTTGTAGGCGAACATCACGATGCCGATGAACATCAGGATTCCCGACACGAACCGGACGATCCAGATGGGCTTCAGGGCGATGACCGTGTCGATGAAAGGGATGCTCCAGTTGTTCCACTGCCAGCCCTGCCAGAAGCCGCCCAGCCACAGGGTGGTGAAGAAGCCCAGGCCGCCGATCATCAGCATCCAGTAGCTCCAGTTGGCCAGGGACTGCGAGTGCAACGGCTTGCCCCAGAGCTTGGGCACGGTGAAGTAGGTGCCGGCGATGGCGAAGAAGCTGAAGCAGCCCAGCACGGCCATGTGGGCGTGGCCGGGGATCCAGTCGGTCTTGGACACGATGGCGTTCACGGTGCGCAGGCTGTGCATGGGGCCCTGGAAGCAGGTCAGCAGGTAGAAGACCACGCCCGACATGAGGAACTTGAGGGGCACGCTCTCGCGGAGCTGGTGCCACTGGCCCTTCATGGTGGCGAAGAGGTTGTAGACCACGGCCCACACGGGGATGAGCAGCATCAGCGAGAAGGCGATGGCGATGGTCTGCAGCCACTGGCTGATGGGCCCGTGGATCATGTGGTGGGCGCCGGTCCAGACGTAGACGAAGGCCAGGGACCAGAAGCCGACCATGGACAGCTTGTGGCTGTGCAGGGGCGTGTTCGAGGCGCGGGGGATGAAGTAGTAGGCGATGGCCAGTCCGATGGGCGTGAAGATGAGGCCCACGGCGTTGTGGACGTACATCCAGTTGAGGTTCGCCTGGTTGGTGCCCGTGGTGAACAGGGTGGCGAAGTTACCGGTCAGGTAGACGAAGGCGGTCCAGAGGATGCAGCCCATGGTGTACCAGATGGTCACGTACATGGCCTGGTGCTTGCGGGAGGCCACGGTCATGAGCACGTTCAGGCCGAACATGATCCAGGCCACCACCACGAGGATGTCCAGGTACCAGGGCAGCTCGGCGTACTCCCAGCCCTGGTTCTTCCCGGCGAGGAGGGTGACCACGGCACCCAGGATGATGACGTTCCAGAGGATGGCCGTGGCCAGGCCCAGCTTCTCGCTCCAGAGCTTCACGCCGCAGAGGCGGGGGATCACGTAGTAGGCCAGGCCCATGTCGGCAGCCAGCAGCCAGCCGAAGAGCATGCCGTTCACGTGCAGGGGCCGCAGCCGCCCGTAGGTCAGCCAGGACATGGTGCCCATGAGATCGGGCCACACGAACTTGGCGGCGATGATGACGGCGATGATGCCCACGATGAAGAAGTAGGCCACCGAGCTCACCAGGAACCACTTGGCGGTCGAGTCGTCGTGGACGAGGGCCCCCTCGGGCGTCGTCGCCACTTCGGCCTTACTGAATTGCGGCTGCATGCTGGCCTCCCTTCGGCTTCTGGTTGATGCTGCGGATGAAGTTGACGAGGTCACCCACGTCGTTGTTCGATACCTGATCGATCCAGGGGGGCATGGGCGTGCCCTGGACGCCGTACTGGATGGACTCGAAGAGGCGCCGGTCATCGACGCTGTCCACGAAGAAGGCGTTCCGCAGGTTCCGGGGTTTGGGCAGGATGTCCAGGGAGTTGGGGCCCTTGCCATCGCCCTTCCTGCCATGGCAGCCCGCACAGCGTTCCACGAAGATGCCTTCTCCGCGGGCGACGGATTCCTTGCTCATGGCCACGGGGTTCTTCTCGGGAATGGCGCGGACCTTTAGTTCGCGGCGGGGTTCCTTGGTGAAGGTGGTCTGGATGTGGCCCAGCACCGCCTTGGCCTGTTCCTCGTTGAGGAGCTTGCCCCAGGCTGGCATGGAGGTGCCCGCCACGCCGCTGCGGATGGAGGCCACCAGCCGGGCTTCGGGCTTCGAGTTCATGAAGCCGGCCTTGGTGAGGTCGCGGGGATAGGGATCCAGGTGCTCGGCGATGGGGCCGCGGCCGTCGCCCTTCTCGCCGTGGCAACGGAGGCAGAGGGCCTTGTAGATGGCTTCGCCCGTGGCCGGTGTCGGGCTGACCTTGAGGGTGAGCAGGTAGGCGGTCATGGCCTTGAACTCGTCATCCGTGAACCGGAAGGCCGGCATGATCGAGTCGGGCATGGTGGACTTGGGATTCTTGAAGTGCTCGTAGATCCAGGGGCCGTCCTTCAGCAGGCCCTCGAAGCTGAGGTCGGGGGCGATGCCGCCATCCCGGTCGCCCAGGCGGTGGCAGGCGGTGCAGGCCCGATCGAGCACCAGCTTCTCGCCCTGCTTGACCATCTCGGCCGGGTTGATCTTCACCGGCTTGATGGTGGCCTGCACCAGCTCGGCTCCTCCCGTGAGCTTCACCTTGAAGCGCTGGATCTCGGTCTCGGCGAAGTTGCGGCCCTTCCGGCTCTTGAGGAAGACCACCAGGGCCTTGATGTCCTCTTCCTTCAGGTTGAACTTCGGCATGATCGAGGTGGCCAGAATGCTCTTGGGATCGGCGATGCGCCCCCAGAGGTAGTCCAGCTTCCACTTCTTGCCCACGTCGGAGAGGTCAGGACCGATGGTGCCGTCCGAGAGTCCTTCGATGCGATGGCAGCCGTAGCAGTTCGAGCTGAAGAACAGCTCGCGGCCCTTGGTCACCAGCGGCGTGCCCGGGAAGGCGATCTCCGTGTGGCACTGGGCGCAGTTGGCCTGCATGTACTCCTTGCCCTTGAGCTTGGGGGCGAAGTCCTTGCGCCAGTGATCCTGCGTGGTGTAGCCCAGCAGGGGATCGGGCCAGTACTCGTCCTTGCCGTGGCTGTATTCGGGGTCGAGGCCCCGGCCCTGCCCGTCGTGGCAGACCGTGCAGCCGAACTCGGAGAACTTGTGGCGCCGCTCCCACTTCCCGTTCTTCTGGGCATCACCCATGACCGGGGAGTAGGGATGGGCCTTCAGGGGCTCGGCGTAGGTGGCGAAGCGGGGATCGTCTGAGGCGATGTGGCAGGTGGTGCAGCGGTCCACCCGGGTCTCGCCGAAGTTGCTCACCACGATCTGCTCGATGCGCGGCTTGCGGGTGGCCAGGGTGCTGCGCTCCACGTCGGTCTTGGCCAGCACGCGGGCCTGATCGAAGTAGGCGTGCTGGTTCCGCTCCCACTGGTGGAAGAACTGGTTGTAGAACACCACCCCGTGGATCACGAGGATGAAGAAGGTGCCGATGGCGAGTGCCAGTCTCATGTCGCGCTCCTCACCAGGGGGTCACGAAGGCCCAGTTGGCCCCGCGGAAGAAGGTGCCGATGATCACGAAGATGATGTTCGCCACCACGAAGGTGATGAAGATCGTGTTCGCCAGCAGGCGGTCCCGGGAGAACCACTTGCCCACGCCCTTGGGGCCGCGGTCGAGGTAGGGCGTTCCCAGCAGCAGCAGCACGAAGATGCCGGGCACGCCGATGCCGCCCCAGAAGGCCGAGTAACTGACCATCTCCTGCAGGCCCAGGAAGTACCAGGGCGCCTTGGCGGGGTTGGGCGGATGCAGGGCGTTGACCGGCTCCTCCAGCGGCGCGTTGAAGAGGAGCGAGAGGACGAGGATCGCCGACAGGGTCACCACAAAGGTGAACAGCTCCGCCAGGAAGAGGTTGGGCCAGGAGAACACGGTGTTGTCGGGGATTTGGCCGACCTTGGTGAGCGGTCCGCGTACCAGGCCCTGGAAGCCGTAGAGTTTCTTCGGTTCGGGCACGGAGCCCTTGGGCGTAACGGCGTTCTCCATGGCTTCCAGCGTGGGCTTGGGGTCCGCGTCATCAGGGCGGGAGAGGCCGCCGTCCTTGCGGATGCGCCAGAAGTGGATGGCGATCATAAGCGTGAGGATGGCCGGCAGCACGGCCACGTGCAGCACGTAGAAGCGCAGCAGGGCCTCCTGGCCCACGCTGGTGCCGCCCATGAGCAGGAACTGGATGTCCTTGCCGATGATGGGGGCGTAGCCGGCGATGGCGGTGCCCACGGTGATGGCCCAGAAGGCCAGCTGGTCCCAAGGCAGCAGGTAGCCCGTGAAGCTCATGAAGAGCGTCAGCAGGAAGAGGATGACGCCCACCACCCAGTTGAACTCGCGGGGCTTCTTGTACGAGCCCGTGAGGAAGACGCGGCAGAGGTGCAGGAACACCACGGCGACCATGCCGTGGGCGGACCAGCGATGCATGTTGCGCAGCAGGGTGCCGAAGGCCACGGAGCCCCGCAGATCCAGCATGCGGTCGTAGGCCTGCTGGGTGGAGGGCACGTAGTAGAACATCAGGAGGATGCCCGTCACGATCAGGATCACGAACAGGAAGAACGAGATCAGGCCGAGGCCGAAGGTGTAGGCGGGCCGCAGCGAGTTCTTGTGCACCTTCACGGGGTGGATGTGCAGGAAGAAGTTCGTGAAACTGGTGGCCGAGCGCTCCAGGTCGTTGGACGGGAGCGGGTTGCGGAAGATGGAGCTCCAGACGTTCTTCGGGAGGTCAATCAGCGTGGCGAGGAGGGAGGATTTGGGCGGAGTGGGGTGGCTCATAGGGTCAGGTAGCTCCCAGGTGCGATTTCAATGTCCTTGTCCACTTCGATCTCGCCGTTGGGTGCGAGGGTGATCTGGAACCAGGGCAGCGGCCGCGGGGCTGGGCCGCCAGTCACGTTGCCATCCTGGTCGAAGCGGGAACCATGGCAGGGGCAGGCGAAGCCGGTGTCCGCGGCGCCCACCGTGCAGCCCAGGTGGGTGCAGGTGATGGAGATGGCCGCCAGCTTCGAGCCCTCACGGATGATGCAGATGCCCCGCGGCGCCAGGATCGCCCGCGTGCCCGAGGGGTAGTCCTCGGGCTTGCCCACGCTGAAGCGCTGGGGCTGACCGTAGGTGGCCCTGGGCTTGATGAAGACGAAGTTGGACACGGCACTGAGTCCCGCAGAGCCGAACAGGCCCGCGCCGGTCAACCACCCGAGCATTTTCCGCCGAGAGGTCTTCCCCCCATCGGAATCCTCCCCGCTACTTCGCTTTAGATTGACTGCCATCAGCCTTCTCCTGAGAGGGGTTCACGCGTTCGTTGTCCTGCCGATCCGACCAGAAGACCTGGTACTTCGCGTCCTCGATGTTCTTCATCCAGTCCCGCTTGACGGCGTAGATGAAGAGGAACGCGGCCCCCAAGCCCATGGCCAGGCTGGCTGCGATCGAGATCCACGTGAGTTCCACGGAGTTGCCTTTCAAAAGCGGTGCTGGTGCGTTCGGGGGGCGCAATGGGTCGGCTTGGTGCCGGAAATGACATCTTGAGGATCTTGTGGTCGCGTTTCAATGATCCCGATTTACCAGCATGATCCGTGTGACAAGGGACACAATTTTTAAATATAAAAAAATAATATACTTATCAAATCTAATTAACTCTTGGGTGTTGTTTTTTGCATTTTTATAAGATATAAAAAAATATTACAATATGAATTATTTATTAATTTAAATACATACATCATGCCTTATTTATTATTGATTGATCGGCAATGACATAAAATTGCTGTTTTGTTTATTAATGTCTAAACATTTTCTATTATTATTAATATTTCTTTATTTATAACGTCAATGAATAACCGGGGTCGCAACGGCCTTTCACTCCTCCCCTTCCTGGCTCCGGGTAGGCCGGGCTCGGTCCTACACTGGCCAGATCCCCCGGAGCCCCTGTGTCCTACCCCCACCTGCTGGCCCCCCTCGACCTTGGCCACACCCGCCTCGCCAACCGGGTGCTAATGGGCTCCATGCACACCAACCTCGAAGAGGCCAAAGGGGGGTTTGCCAAGCTGGCGGCCTTCTACGCCGAGCGGGCCAGGGGTGGGGTCGGGCTCATCGTGACCGGGGGCATCGCGCCGAATCTGCGGGGCCGCCTGACCCCCTTCGGCTCCCAGCTCTCCTGGCCCTGGCAGGTCGGCAAGCACCGGAAGGTGACCGAGGCCGTGCACGCTGCCGGCGGCAAGATCGCCCTGCAGATCCTCCACGGTGGCCGCTACAGCTACCACCCCCTCAGCGTGGCGCCCTCCGCAGTGAAGAGCCCCATCACGCCCTTCAAGCCCCGGGAGCTGAGCGTCCGCGCCGTCCGTGCCACCATTCGCGACTACGCCCGCTGCGCGGCCCTGGCTCAGCGGGCCGGCTATGACGGCGTGGAGATCATGGGCAGCGAAGGCTACCTCATCAACCAGTTCATCGCCGCGCGCACCAACCGCCGGACGGATGCCTGGGGTGGCAGCTACGAGAACCGCATGCGCTTCCCGGTGGAGATCGTGAAGGCCGTGCGCGAGGCCGTAGGGAGGGATTTCATCATCATCTTCCGCCTCTCGATGCTGGACCTGGTGCCCGAGGGCAGTACCCTGGGAGGAGGTGGTGCAGCTGGCCAAGGCCCTGGAAGCGGCGGGCGCGACCATCCTCAACACGGGCATCGGCTGGCACGAGGCCCGGGTGCCCACCATTGGCGCCATGGTGCCCCGCGGCGCCTACGCCTGGGTGACGAAGAAGCTCAAGGGCGAGGTGCGCATCCCCCTGGTCACCACGAACCGCATCAACACGCCTGAGGTCGCCGAGGAGCTCCTGGCCGGTGGCTGCGCGGACATGGTGAGCATGGCGCGGCCCCTGCTGGCGGACCCTGAGTTCGTGCAGAAGGCCGCCGAGGACCGCGCCCTGGACATCAACACCTGCATCGCCTGCAACCAGGCCTGCCTCGACCACGTCTTCCAGCAGAAGCGCGCCACCTGCCTCGTCAATCCGAGGGCCTGCTTCGAGACCGAGCTGGTCTTCGAGCCGGTCATCGCCCCCAAGCGTCTCGCCGTGGTGGGGGGCGGTGCCGCGGGCCTGAGCTTCGCCTGCCATGCCGCCGAGCGCGGCCACGTGGTCAGCCTCTTCGAGGCCGCCTCGGAACTGGGGGGCCAGCTCAACCTCGCCAAGCGGGTGCCCGGCAAGGAGGAGTTCCACGAGACCCTGCGCTACTTCGGGCGGCGTCTGGCCACCGCCGGGGTGACGCTTCGCCTGGGCGAGCGGGCCACCCCCGAATTGCTAGCCCCCTTCGACGAGGTCATTCTCGCCACGGGCGTCCAGTCCCGCACCCCCGACATCCCGGGCGTGGACCATCCGAAGGTCATCAGCTACCCGGACCTGCTATCGGGCCGGAAGGTGGCGGGCCGCACCGTTGCCATCGTCGGCGCCGGCGGCATCGGCTTCGACGTGGCAGAGTTCCTCGTGCAGGCCGAGCATGCGCCCCAGGTGGATCGCTACCTGCGGGAGTGGGGCGTCGATGCGGCCCATGCCCACCGCGGCGGGCTCCTGCCGGCGGCCCCGGGCTCCGAGGCGGCGCGCAAGGTCTACCTGCTCCAGCGCAAGACCGACCGCATGGGCGCGGACCTGGGCAAGACCACGGGCTGGATCCACCGGGCCACCTTGAAGGCCATGAAGGTGAAGATGCAGGGCGGCATCCACTATGAGCGCATCGATGACGAGGGACTCTGGATCCGCGACGGCAAGGATGCCGGGGCGAAGTGCCTGGCCGTGGACAGCATCATCCTCTGCGCGGGCCAAGTCTCAGAACGCAGCCTCCTGGTCCCCCTGCAAACGGCGGGCAAGCCCGTCCACCTCATCGGTGGCGCCGACCTGGCCGCGGAACTCGACGCCCAGCGCGCCATCCGGCAGGGGGCCGAGCTGGCGGCGAAGATCTGAATGGTCGGCTCACTCGGAATTTAAGGGATCAAAAGCGGAACGCAGAGGACACAGAAATCCCACAGAGAAACACAGAGAATTGCCGTGCTTTAACCCCATGTTGGCTAATCCTAGCCCCAAAAAATGGCTGGTCGTGGACCGCGGAATTCCACGGAGAACGTAGAAGGGAGCCTGGTCCTCGCCGCGCGGTTCCGCCGAAGACGGCTTCCGGCATGTCCCGAAGTGATCCCGTGTCCTCCCGACATTCTTCTGTGCCTCCCGTCACCAGTGCTTTTCTCTGTGTTTCTCTGTGGGATTTCTGTGTCCTCTGTGTTCCGCCTTTTCCTTTTCCGTGGATTCCAAATGACTGATTTTTGTCACGGCCGAACACGATTGAGCACAGCTGCGGCATCATCGGGGTTCATCCGAGTTCATCCATGACTGCTTCCATTCCCACCATCTCCGCCGCCGCCGCCCAGCGCCTCTTCCTCGGTGCCCAGGGGTTGCTGGATGACCCCGGGAAGCGGGTCACCACGACCTCGTTGCAGGCCCTCATCGAGCGGCTGGGCTTCGTGCAGGTGGACACCATCAATGTGGTGGCCCGGGCTCACGACCTCACGCTGTTCAGCCGCCTGGACGGCTACCAGCCCGAGCAACTGCGGAAGCTGCTGGAACAGAAACGGAACCTGTTCGAAGGCTTCACCCACGATGCGTCAGCCATCCCCACGGCCTTCTTCCACCACTGGAAGCCCCGCTTCGTCCGCGACCGCGAAAAGATCCACGCCCACGCCTGGTGGCAGTACCACTTCCGCGGCACCGACGGCGCGAAGGTGGTGGCGGATGTGAAGACCCGCATCGAGCAAGAGGGGCCGCTGAAGTCCTCGGACTTCGAGCACCCGGAGAAGCGCGGCCCCTGGTGGGGGTGGAAACCCCAGAAGGCCGCGCTGGATTTCCTCTGGCGCAGCGGCGAGCTGATGGTCCCCCGCCGGGAGGGCTTCCAGAAGGTCTACGACCTGACGGAGCGCGTGCTGCCCGAGCACCACGCCCTGCCCTGCCCCGGGCCCACCGAGCACCTGGCCTGGGCCTGCGGCAGCGCCGCGGAGCGGCTGTGGGTGTTCACGCCGAAGGAACTGGCCGAGTTCTGGAACAGCATCGAAGCCGTGGATGCCAAGGCCTGGTGCGCGGCCGCCGTGAAGGAGGGCCGCATCGTCACGGTGCAGGTCGAGTCCGCCGATGGCGAGGTGCGCCCCGCCTTCGCCCTGGCGGACTGGGAGGCGCGGCTGGCCAGGCTGCCCGAGGCGCCCGACCGCGTGCGCCTGCTCTGCCCCTTCGATCCGATCCTCCGAGACCGGACCCGCGCCCTGCGACGCTTCGGGTTCGACTACCGCTTTGAGGCCTTCGTACCGGAGCCCAAGCGCCAGTACGGCTACTTCGTGCTGCCCATCCTGGAAGGCGACCGACTCGTGGGACGCCTGGACCCCAAGCTGCACCGGGACCAGGCCCTATTGGAGATCAAGGGCCTCTGGTGGGAGCCCGGCATCAAGGCAACCAAGGCCAGGAAACGGGGCCTGGACGAAGCTTTGCAGCGCATGGCAGCCTTCGTCGGGGCCGACTCGATTCAGCTCCCTTGGTGACCGCGCTATCCTGCATCCCATGTCCGCGACGAAAAATCCCCTTCTGAACCGACTGCACAGTGCCCAGGGGTTGTCCCCCAGCCAGCGGCAGATCGCAGATTGCCTGATCGCGAACATGAACGAGGCGGCCCTTTGGGGGGTGGAGGAACTGGCCAAGAAGTCCCAGACCTGTGTGGCCACTGTCGTGCGCTTTGCCAAGAAACTGGAGTACTCCGGCTACCTGGAGATGCGGAAGGCCCTCGTCAGCGCCGCCAAGCGCCACTACGGCCGAGACGAGCAGATTCTGCAAGCCCCCATGCAGGCTTCGGCCACCCTGCTGGAGGTGGCCCGGCGCGATGTGCGGAACATCGATACGCTTGTCAAATCCGTGAATGAGGACCTCCTCCAGCGGGTGGTGAAGCAGCTGCAGGCCAGCCGGTTCCGTCTGGCCATCGGCGACGGCGTCTCGGCCCTCATGACCCGCCAGTTCGCCTACCTGCTCATCAACGTCGGCCTGCCGGTCCTGGAAGGCAACCCGGCCGACTTCGCCACCCAGGTGGGCTTGCTGGATTCGAAGGATCTGCTGATCGCCATCAGCATCAGCCCCTATTCTCAGGAGACCCTGGATGCCGCCGCTTATGCCCGGAAGCGGGGGATTCCCGTCCTGGCATTCACGGACAGTCTGAATTCCCCCCTGGCCAAGTTCGCCACCCTGGCGCTGCCCATCCCCGGCGAAAACCTGCTCTATTCCCACAGCGTGACGGCCTTCGGCGTCTTGGCCCACGCCATTGCCACTTCCATTGCCAGTCAGTCACCCCAGAAGGCCCTCACCAAGATGCGCGAGGCCGAACGAGTGGCCCACCGGAAATTTGCCAAACTCTGAGCACCACGAGAGGCGTTGCCCACTGCCCAAATCCAACAGGCATGCGGACATAGTCCAACGGAATGAGGGCAGATGAAAAAAAACTTGACTCATCATTCACAAAAGCATTACTTTCTTGTCACCAATCCATAACCTTCAGGAGGCGTGATGGCTAGAAGTGCTGGCAATTCCAGATTCAGTGCGCTCGTCTTGGCACTCGTGGCTGCACCTGTGGCCTTGGTGGCCCAAAGCGCCACGACTTCCGCCTTGACCGGCGTGGTCCGTGATCCTTCGGGCAAACCGCTGGCAGGGGCCCTTGTCCGCATCAGTTCCCCGGCCATGATCGGCGGAGAAAAAACGGTCCGCACGACGGACAACGGGAGCTACCGGTTCGCCGTGCTGCCTCCAGGGCAGTACCGCCTGACCGTGGAAGCCACCGGACACCCGACCCTCACCGGGTCAGAGCTCCTCGAACTGGGCCGCACGTCGACGGTCAACTGGAGATTCCAGGCCGCCGCTGTCGCGACCGTGGAAGTGGTGGCCGCCGCGGGGGACCAGGCCACGGTCAGCGTCACCCAGAACTACAACATGGAGGCGGTGCAGGCCCTTCCGGTGGGACGCTCGCTCACCAGCATCATGAACCTCACCCCCGGCGTGAATGCCAACGCGGCCTGGGGTGGCATGCGGCGCAACAATGCCTACCTCATGGACGGCGTGAACGTGGGTGACCCGGGAGGGGCCACCCAGTGGATCTTCCCCAACATGGACTGGTTCTCCGAAATCCAGGTGGGCGGTGTGGGTGCCTCCGCGGAATACGGCGGATTCACGGGCGGCTACCTGAACGCGATCATCAAGCGGGGCGGGAACGAATTCGCCGGCAATTTCAGCGCCTACTATGGCTCGTCCAAGTGGCAGGCCAACTCAAGCAACAAGGATCCCCGACTCACCACTGCGGACAAGACCGCCGTGGACGGCAAGGACTGGGACCTTTCTTTCAGCGCTGGGGGTGCCCTCATCAAGGACAAGCTCTGGTACTTCATCTCCGCCGAGCGGACCCAGACGGAGACCACGCCCATCGGCACCAGCCAATCCATGAAGATCAACAACAAGAAGTTCCTGGGCAAGGTGACCTGGCAGGCGACGCCCTCCGCAACCCTGGATGGCTTCATCGAATACGACACCATGGACGAGGAAAACCGCGGCCTGGACCGCTATACCGTGCCCCTCGCCACGGTGAAGGAACTCAGTCCCAGCCGTTCCTACAACCTGACCTGGACCCAGCTCTTCGGTTCGGACAAGGTCCTGACGGTGAAAGGAATGGGCTACTCCGGCCGCTATGACCTGATGCCATACAACGGCAACGCCATTGCCCTCGATGCCCTGGATACCTACAACGGCAAGGAGTTCTACAACAACGCCAACATCTTCAACGCCGATGCCGAGTTCAACTACCGGAGCCGCGCCAGCCTTTCGGCGACCTTCGACTGGTACCTCACCGGCGGGATGGGCAGTCACGCCCTCAAGATGGGCCTTGAGCGGGAATCCTCCACGGACGAAAGTTCCTCGTACGCGCCCGGTGGCTACACTGCCACGGCCTACACCTACTCCGTTGGTGGCGTTGACCTTGAGCTGAACCCCAACGATGTCTTCACTGGCGGTGGCTACGACTACAAGATCAAGATGAACCGCACCACCGCATTCATTCAGGACACCTGGAGCATCACAGAACGCCTGCAGGTGCGCCCGGGCCTGCGCTTCGAGAAGGTTCAAGCCGGTCCCTCTGGTGGCTCGGACCTCTGGAGCACCACCACCATCGCCCCCCGCCTGGGCTTCACCTTTGCCTTGGCGGAGGATCAAAGCCACCTGTTGAAGGCCCACATCGGCCGATATTTCGAAGGAGTCTCCTCCTTCTGGATCGACCGTGCCGTGAAGGGCGCCTACCAGCCCGAAGCCCACTATTACTGGGGCACGGGTCTCGAGGTTCTGGACCCCCTCAATCCAGCCACCTGGCCGGCTCCACCGAACTTCGCAACGGCCACCCCCTACCTGAGGATCGACGACTACAGCGCCATCGACCCGAACATCAAGCACCCGTACCAGGATGAAATCACGCTCTCCTACGAGGCCAAGCTCGGCAAGCTCTGGAGTGGCGGCATCACCTGGATCCACCGCGAGAACAAGGACATGCTGGCGCGGGTGGACAAGACGCCCGATCCGCTCGCCGACACAAGGTCCTTTACGAGTCTGGTGACAGGCCAGACAATCGTCTTCAACCGCACGGGACTCTATGGTGATGAGCACCAGTACCTGATCACCAATGATGGACGGGCCAAGCGCAACTACAACAGCTGGTCCCTGAGTGTGGAACGCAAACTGGCCAACGACTGGAGTTTCTCCGGGAGCTACACGCGGGCACGCATCAACGGCAACCTCGACCGGAATGATGGCCACAGCAGCATCCTCTTGAATGCCAACAATGCCTTCCATTCCGACGGACTGCTCCCCGGCTTCAACGACAACGAAGTCAAGCTCCGCAGTACCTATGCCCTTCCCTTCAAGACGCAGATTGCCGCCACCTTCACCTACCTGAGCGGTGAGCATTGGACGCCCCAGGAACGCACTCGGTACTTGGGACCGGACGGTGCCTTCCGGGCCACCCTCTTCTCCACCCAGCGCGGATCCCAGACCTATCCAGGTCGACACCTCCTGGACATCCGGGTGACCCAGCCCTTCACCCTCGGGACCAAGTCAAAACTGGAGATCTTCGCTGAAGTGATCAATGCACTGAACGACTGCAACGCCACCGCCTGGTCCACTCGGGTGGGCACACTGAACAGCTCGTATGTGGTGGTTCCCTACGGCGACTACAAAAAGCCCACCGCCGTGGATCAGGCGCGAAACCTGCGCGTGGGTGTCCGCGTCAACTTCTAGGCACGGCCAAGGCTTTCAACCCGCGGGCCGGTTTTCCGGCCCGCGGGCTTCCCTGAGCACCGCTTGAAAGGCCGATCCATGCACCCATCCTTCGCTGGCCTCGCCTTTGCCGTCGCTTCAACCCTGGCTTTGGCAGGGCCTACCCCCAAGGGCACCCTCGTCATTGCGGGAGGCGGGAAACTACCCATTTCCATCGAGAAGGCCTTCGTGGAGGCTGCCGGTGGCAAGGGCGCCCGGATCGCCATCCTGCCCACCGCCTCGGAAGTTCCAAAAGAGTCGGCGGAAGGCATGGTGGTCCGCTTCCAGAGCATGGGGGCGGTGCCAGTGGTGGTGAATCCCCGGACCCGGGCCGAAGCTGAGGCCTGGGGTAGCCGGAAGGACCTCGCTACCTGCACCGGGTTCTGGTTCACGGGGGGGGATCAGAACCGTATCGCCGACTTGGTCGGCGATACCTCCCTACACCGGCTGATCCTGACGTCCTACCAGACTGGGGCCGCCATCGGCGGGACCAGTGCCGGAGCGGCGATCATGAGCCCGTTGATGCTGGTGGGCACCGATGACGTGAGCGACACCGCTCCGGGCGCCTACAAGACCCGCGCTGGGCTGGGCTTGCTTCCGGGCTGCCTGGTTGACCAGCACTTCCTCCGCAGGAGCCGACATAACCGGCTGCTCAGCCTCCTGATGGAACACCCCGAGTTGCTTGGACTGGGCATTGATGAATCCACAGCCCTGCTCGTGAGGGGGGGGCAGGCCCTGGTGGTGGGTGATCGGGCAGTCCTGGTCTTCGACCCCTCGGGCATGGTCAGATCAGGAGACTCCTTCCAGGATCTCCGCCTGCACCTCCTCCGCCCTGGCCAGGGCATCGACCTCTCCACCCGCCAGGTCTATCCGCGATGAATGCCATCCGGTTCCCCATAATCCCCTCCGGCCCCTTGGGCCCGGCTGGAGTCCCCATGCTGCTCCTGATCAAGAATGCCGACATCTACGCCCCGGAACCTGGGGGAAGCTGCGATGTGCTCATCGGGGGGGGCAAGATCCTCCGCATGGAACCCGACATCCGGATTCCCCGGAAGTACTGCGAGGTGATCGAGGCGCGCAACCTCAGGGTCGTGCCCGGCTTCATCGACGGCCACGTGCACATCATGGGCGGTGGTGGCGAGGGCGGCTTCGCCACCCGCACGCCGGACCTGCCCCTGACGGATGCCATCCAGGGCGGCGTCACCACGGTGGTGGGCTGCCTGGGCACAGACGGCATCACCCGGAACATGGCCGGCCTGCTGGCCAAGGCCAAGGGCTTGGATGAGGAAGGCATCAGCACTTTCGTCTACTCCGGTTCGTATGGCGTACCCCTGCGCACCCTGCTGCCCACACTCGAAGAGGATCTCCTTTTCATCGACAAGGTCATTGGTGCCGGTGAAGTGGCCCTGTCGGACCATCGCTCCAGCCAACCCACCTTCGAGGCCTTCGCCCAGGTGGTGGCCATGGCCCGGCGCGGCGGCATGCTCTCGGGCAAGGCGGGCATCGTGAACGTGCACCTGGGCGATGGCGCCCGGGGGATGGAGTTCCTGCGCCGCATCCTCAAAGAGACCGAGCTTGCGGCCACCCAGATGCTGCCCACCCACATCAACCGCAATCCCCACCTGTTCGAGGAGGGCATCGCCTATGCCAAGGCCGGTGGATTCGTGGACTTCACGACTTCCACCCTCGCCTCCTACCTCGAGGATGGCGAGATCCCCTGTGGCCGGGCCCTGCGCCTGATGATCGAGGCCGGCGTGAATCCCGGCCACATCACCTTCACTTCCGACGGCCAGGGCAGCCTGCCGGACTGGGATCGCCAGGGCCGCCTGCAGGACATCGCCGTGGGCCGGGTGACGTCGCTCTTCCCAGCGGTTCGCCAGGCCGTGCAAGAGGAGGGCGTGCCCTTCGAGACCGCCCTGCGGGTCATCACCTCCAATCCTGCGCGGATCCTCAAGCTGAAGCACAAGGGCCGGTTGGCACCGGGCATGGACGCGGACCTGGTCCTGCTCGATCCCCGGGATCTCGAAGTCCGGACGGTGGTGGCCAAGGGACGGCTGCTGATGAAAGCGGGCAAGCGGCTGGCCAAGGGAATCTTCCAGTGACCGACCAGGGACCGAACCCGGCCGCCAAGCCCGCCGTGCCAACCACGGGCCTGAAGATGCCCCACACCCTCGTGATCGTGGGTGCCATGATCATCCTGGTACTGATCCTCTCCTGGCTGGTGCCCTCGGGCGAGTTCCAGCGCATCGAGAAGGTGCTGCCGGACGGCAGCCGGCTCAAGGTCCCCGTGGACGGCACCTTCCACCGGCTGCCCAAGACCTACCTGGGCCTGCAGACCCTCTTCCTGGCGCCCATCAAGGGTTTCCTGGACGGGGCGGGTCTCATTTCCTTCCTGCTCATCATCGGCGGCAGCTTCGGCATCTTTCAGGAGACCGGCGCCGTCGAACAGGGTATCAAGCGCCTCACCGTCCACGTGCGGCGCTACCCGGTTCTGGAGACGCTCTTCATCCCCGTGCTCATGACCGTGTTCTCCCTCGCCGGGGCCGTGTTTGGCATGGCGGAGGAGTTGATCCCCCTGGTCATGATCTTCATCGTCCTGTCCCGCGCGTTGGGGTACGACTCCATCGTGGGCATTGCCATCCCTTTCCTGGGAGCCGCGGCGGGCTTTGCCTGTGCCTTCTTCAACCCGTTCACCGTGGGCGTGGCCCAGGGCATTGCGGGCGTCCCCATCTATTCGGGCCTGGCCTACCGGGTCGGGGCCTGGTTCGTGGCCACGGGCGTCGTGATCACCTACGTGATGATCTATGCCGCCAAGATCAAGAAGCACCCCGAGCTGAGCCCCGTCCGCGACATTGACCTGGCCCGCGAATCCCACGCAACCGAAGGTACCGGAGACGACTGGAACACCTCCCACATCCTCGCACTCCTGACCTTCCTGGCTGCCCTGGTGCTGCTGGTCTACGGCGTGCTGAAGTTCCACTGGTACCTGGAGGCCATCGCGGCCCTCTTCCTGGGCATGGGCATTCTCATCGGCCTGCTCTCTCGCATGGACCCCAGCACCATCGCGAAGCACTTTGTCGCCGGGGCCAAGGACATGGTGGGCGTGGTGTTCATCGTGGCCTGCGCCCGAGCCCTGCTGGTCATCGCCAACGATGCGCGGATCATGGACACCCTGCTGCTCTACGGCTCCAACGCCATCCGGGTTCTGCCCAAGGCCATGACCGCCCAGGTGATGTTCCTGGTGCAGTGCGTCATCAACTTCTTCATCCACTCGGGCACCTCGCAGGCGGCCCTCACCATGCCCGTGATGGCGCCCCTTTCGGACCTGGTGGGCATCACGCGCCAGACCTGCGTCTACAGCTTCGCCCTGTCCGAGCTCATCAATCCCATACTGCCCACCAGCGCTGTGACCATGGGCGTCCTGGGCGCCGCGAAGATCCCCTGGGAACGCTGGGCCAAGTGGTTCCTGCCCCTCATGCTCATCCTCGTGGTGCTGGCCTTCCTGCTGCTGATCCCACCCACCCTGCTCTTCCACTGGGGACCCGTGTGAGGCAAGAAGCCGTATCCTGGTGCCATGACGATCCACCCTGATTACTGGAACCAGCTCTACGAGGATGAAGGCCGCCCCGGTTGGGACATGGACGGGGCCACGCCCCTGGTGCGTGAGTTGCTGGACCTGGCACTTCCGCTGGGACTGCGGCCCGGCGGTGATCTGGTGGTGCCTGGTTGCGGGTACGGTCACGATGCTGCGGCGTTGGAGTCCCAGGGCTTTTCGGTCACAGGCCTGGACTTCGCCCCCCTGGCAATCCAGGGTGCCATCAGCCGCTACGGCGGGCGGGTCGTCTGGTCCCAGGGGGACTGGTTCACCACGATGCTAGGTCCCTGGGACGCCATCTTCGACCACACCTGCTTCGTGGCCATGGACCCGGTCCGACGCCCAGCCTATGTGGACGCTTGCGCCGAACACCTGAGGGCCGGCGGCCTCTGGATGGCCGTGCTGTTCCATGACGTCAAGGGTCAGTCCGGACCGCCTCACGCCATTCCCATGGCGGAGATGCGGATCCTCGCGGAAACCCGTTTCGACGTGCTGAACCTGGCCGAAGCCCAGGGAAGCCACCCCCGCCGAGCGGGTCGGGAATTCCTTCTGGTGGCCCGCAAAAGAACCTGATCGCACCTGTGGATAGAGGCGCAAGTCCCGGGGGGCGGATCGTTCTACAATGGGGGAAACCCCGGAGCGACCATGCGCGTGAAAGCCCTCCTTGCCCTGCTCTGCCTCTCTTCCGCCGCGCTGTCGGCCCAGGACGTGGTGCGCCTGGGCAACCTGAAGTTCGCCCACTACGGCGCCGTGTCCTACATGAAGGAGCTGGCGCCCAAGTACCGGCTCAAGATCGAGGAACGCATGTTCGCCAAGGGCATCGACATCAGCCCGGCCATCGTGGCCGGGGAGATCGATGCCAGCGCCTCGGCGGCGGACGCGGCCGTGGCGGGACGGGCGGCCGGCGTGCCCATCTACGTGGTGGCGGGCTTCGCCAAGGGCGGCGCCCGCATCGTGGTGGGCACGGCCTCCGGCATCAAGTCCCTGAAGGACCTCAAGGGCAAGAAGGTCGGCGTGGCCCGGGGCGGCGCCCAGGAGCTGCTGTTGCTGGCCGAGCTGGCCAAGGCGGGGCTCAGCTGGTCGGACAAGCCGGGCAAGGATGTGCTGGTGCTGTACCTGCCCTTCGCGGACCTGAACCAGGCCCTGATGGCCAAGAACATCGACGCCATGTGCCAGAGCGAGCCCTACAGCTCCCAGGCCATCAACAAGGCCTTCGGCGTGGAGCTGCTGAAGCCCTACGACACGCCCCTGGGTGAGCCCATCCGCGCCCTGGTCATCACCGAGAAGCTCTATCGGGAGCGCCGCGACGTGGCCCAGCGCTTCCTGCTCTGCTTCGTGGAGGCCACCAAGAAGTTCATCGACGACCCCAAGTTCGCGGAGAAGTACGTCCGCGAGGTGATGTTCAAGAACCAGATCACCTCGGACGACTACCAGGACGCCATCGGCAATTCCCCCTTCACCTACGACATCGACCTGCAGCACATCCAGATCACCACGGATCTCATGGCCAAGTACGGCGTGGGCAAGATGGCCAACCCGCCCAAGGCCGGGGACTGGGTGAAGCTCGACCTCCTCGCCGAGGCCAAGAAGCAGCTGAAGGTGAAGTAGGTGGCCGCCCGCTCCTCCTGGCGGTCCCTCTCCGGCATTCTCGTTCCCCTGGCCGCCCTGGCCTTCTGGCAGCTGCTGTCCAGCCGCGGCTGGGTGAACGCCACCATCCTGCCTTCGCCGATGCAGGTGCTCGTCAAATGGTGGGCCTACCTGCGGCCCCTGGAAGCCTTCGACCCCGCCCAGGGCTCGTACCTCGCATGGTGCTTCTCGGGCGAACTCATCCACGACGCCCTGGGCAGCCTCTACCGCGTGCTGGTGGGCTTCTTCATCGGTGGCGGCCTGGCCCTGCCCCTGGGTCTCGCCATGGGGTACAGCCGGCTGGTCTACGGGCTGTTCAACCCACTGATCCAGGTGTTGCGACCCATCCCGCCCATCGCCTACATCCCGCTGTCGATCCTCTGGTTCGGCCTGGGCAATCCGCCCGCCGTTTTCCTCATCAGCATCGGGGCCTTCTTCCCCGTGCTCATGAACACCGTGGCCGGCGTGCAGAACGTGGACAGCATCTACCTCCGAGTGGGCCGCAACCTGGGCGCCTCGCGGCTGACCCAGTTCACCCGCATCATCCTGCCCGCCGCCACGCCCTACATCTTCACCGGCGCCCGCATCGGCATGGGCACGGCCTTCATCGTGGTGATCGTCTCCGAGATGATCGCCGTCAACAACGGCCTGGGCTACCGCATCCTGGAGGCCCGGGAATACCTCTGGTCCGACAAGATCATCGCCGGCATGTTCACCATCGGCCTGCTGGGCCTGGGCATCGACACCCTCATGAGCCGCCTCAGCTCGCACCTGCTGAAGTGGCACCGCGGCCTGGAGCAGTCATGAGCGCCAGCCACATCAGCGTCCAGGGCGTACACAAGGTCTTCGAGAGCGGCGGCCAGGAGGTCCACGCCCTCCAGGCCATCGATCTGGAGATCGCCCGTGGCGAGTTCGTCTGCCTGCTGGGGCCCTCGGGCTGCGGCAAGTCCACCCTGCTGAACGCCGTGGCGGGCTTCAGCCTGCCTTCCTCCGGGACCATCACCGTGGACGGGGCCGCGATCAAGGAGCCCGGCCCGGACCGGGGTATGGTCTTCCAGGAGTACGCGCTGTTCCCCTGGATGACCGTGGCGCAGAACATCGCCTTCGGCCTCCAGATCAAGGGCCTCGCCAAGTCCACCATCCAGGAGCGGGTGGACGCCCTGCTGGCCATGCTCCACCTGGAGGACTTCCGCCACCGCTACCCCAAGGACCTCAGCGGTGGCATGCGGCAGCGCGTGGCCATCGCGCGGGTGCTGGCCATCGACTCGCCCATCATGCTCATGGACGAGCCCTTCGGGGCCCTGGATGCCCTCACCCGCCGCAACCTGCAGGATGAGCTGCTGCGCCTCTGGGTGGAGCTGAAGAAGACCATCCTCTTCGTCACCCACAGCATCGAGGAGGCCCTCTACCTGGCCGACCGCACCGTGGTGATGACCTACCGACCCGGCACCCTCAAGCGCGATCTCGCCATCGACCTGCCCCGCCCCCGCGACGTGGCCAGCCCCGCCTTCAACGCGCTGAAGAAGGAACTGTCCCAGCTGCTCATGGAGGAGCAGAGTCGCCACCAGCAGGATGAATTCCGGGGCGCCGCAGTCGACTGACCCGCTTCGGCACGGGCTGGGTCCGGCTGTTGCCGGGCCTCACGCCAGGAAAGGAGGAGCGCCATGAGCATCACCCTGGCATTCGATGTCTACGGGACCCTGATCGACACGCAGGGCATCGCCCTGGCCCTGGAACCGCACTGCGGCGACCGGGCGCCGGCCTTCGCGCAGGCCTGGCGCGAGAAGCAGCTCGAATACTCCTTCCGGCGCGGTCTCATGAAGCACTACGTCTCCTTTGCCATCTGCACGGGCCAGGCCCTGGACCACACCTGCGTTCGGTTCGGGTACCGCCTGACCACCGTGGACCGGGAGGCCCTGCTGGACGCCTACCAGACCCTACCGGCCTTCCAGGACGCCGTGGAGGGCCTCGCCCTCGCCAGGGAGATGGGCTTCCGCCTGTTCGCCTTCTCCAACGGGACGGCCGCGGCTGTCGACGCCCTGCTCCGCCACGCAGGGTTGCGGGAGTTCTTCCAGGGCGTGGTGAGCGTGGATGACCTCTGCTCCTTCAAGCCGGACCCGGCCGTGTACGCCCATTTCCTCAGGCAGGCCGGTGCCACCGGCGGGGAAGCCTGGATGGTGTCCGGCAATCCCTTCGATGTCATCGGGGCCCAGTCCGCAGGCCTGCGGGCAGCCTGGGTCCGGCGCTCCAAGGAGGCCCTCTTCGACCCCTGGGGGATCGAGCCGACCCTGACCGTCAGCCACTTGGGAGAGCTGGCGGCACGGATCAGGCAGACCCAGGAGCATTGAGGCTAAGGTCGGGGCTGGTCAGGCTCAGGTCAGCTTGTCCAGCGGCAGACTCGCCTCACTTCGCCCCCTCGTCG
Source organism: uncultured Holophagaceae bacterium (assembly GCA_963751095.1). Taxonomy (GTDB): domain Bacteria; phylum Acidobacteriota; class Holophagae; order Holophagales; family Holophagaceae; genus Geothrix. Next base: position 193,617 of record CAVVTK010000012.1, read on the forward strand.
CCAGGGCCACGGCCAGCGTCCAGAAGGGCGCCAGGTTGAGGTAGGGGATCCCCTCCGTGAGGAAGGAGGGCAGGAAGGCCCAGTGGAAGCCGAGCATGGCCCACATGACGACCATGGTGACCACATCCAGTCCCGCGCCCAGCAGCCAGCCCACCGGGCCGGCGGCATCCGCCGGGATCTGGATCGCGTCCACGGCCAGGGCGATGGCCCAGGCCACCCGGATGCGAGTCCTGGAGAGCGGGGGCCTGGGCTCGGGTGCGGAAGCCATGGCCGAAGTCTACAGGACTGGGATGGCGCCCAGGACGCGCCGATGAGACCTGGGAAGGCCCCGCCCAAGGACGCCCCATGGCCCACATCCAGTGGAAAGACCGCTACAACATCAACTTCCGCGAGATCGACGCCCAGCACCAGGGGCTGCTGGACCTGCTCAACGAGCTGAGCGACCACCTCGACGGCCGCAAGCACCCCGCTACCGTGACCCATGTCTTCGAGGCCCTGGGCGAATACGCGCAGATCCACTTCAGCAGCGAGGAGCGCTACATGCGCGCCGCCGGCTACTCGAAGCTCTCCCAGCACTGCCAAGAACACGCCTTCTTCGTGACCCGGGTCAAGGAGCTGAGCCGGTCCTACGACCCCGGCGATCCCCGCCTGGTGGACGAGACCGCGAGCTTCCTGCGCGACTGGTACATGAACCACATCATAAAGGTGGATCAGGACTACGGCCCCTTCCTGAAGCGGGCCCTGCCCACGGCCTCCATCGAAGGCGTCCTCCTGGGACTGGAGGGGGTGGTCTGCAGCCTGGACCCCGCACCATTCATCCAGGCCGTGGTGGAGGGCAGCGGCAAGCCGGAGGCCGAAGTCCGGAGGACCCTCTGGGAGGAGCCGGGCTTCCTGACGCAGCTCGAAGCCGGGCAGTGGGACCTGGGGCGCTTCGAGGCGGAATGGGCCGGCTGGACCGCACAGGCTGCTGCCCCTGAGAGCCTGGCCCCGGCCTACGGAGCTTCGTACCAACCGATCCCGGCCATGGTACAGCTCGCCGGCCGCCTGAAGCAGCACCAGCCCGTAGCACTGGTGGGCAATGCCGCCCCCTGGCTGCGCAGCCAGGTCCTCGGCCGGCTGGGCCTGGCCACGTCCTTCACGGCCAATGCCCTTTCCTGCGAAGCCGGGGCGAGGTTGCCCGACAAGGCCCTGCTGCTCGCGGCGGCCTCGGCCCTGGGGTTGGCGCCTGAAGCCTGCATCCTGATCCACCGGGATCCCGCGTGCATCGAGGCCGCCCAGGGGGTCCACATGCAGACCCTCGATTACACCAACCCGGTGATGCTCATGGCGGAGCTCCGGCGCATGGGCATCGGTTTTTAGTGGGTTTCAGCGCCGGGCCTTCCCCGTGGCCCGCAGGATGCGGATGCGCAGCACCGCCGTACGGAACAGGTCCTTGTCCAGCTCCCGCGCCACCACCTCGGGGTGCCCCGCCGCGAAGCGCAGGCCCAGGGCCTGGAGGAGCCTGTGCTTCTCGCCAGCGTCAGCGACCAATTCCGCCTGGCCGAAGACGATGACGCTGGAATAGCGCGTGGCCAGTTCCAGGGGCATGGTCTCGGCCTGAGCGACGGCGCAGTAGGAGACCCGCGGGTTAGAGGCCAGGTTGTCCAGCTTATGGCCCGCGGTGGCGCAGTGGATGACCAGGTCCCCTTCCAGCACCGCGTGGTTCACTGGCACGGCATAGGGCCAGCCCGACGCATCCACGGTGGCCAGCACGCCCCATTCCGCCTCCCGCAGAAGGTCCAGGGCCTCCGCCGCGCTCAGTTCGCGGTCGCGCCGGCGCATGGGGTGGGAGGGCAGGTTCATCGTCGCCTCGACGCGATCCAGTTCAGCGCCTCGATGGGCGTCATGCGGTTCAGGTCCAGGGCCTCCAGTTCTGCGCGCAGCGAGTCAGGTTCCACTTCAAACAACGGCAGGGCCGGCTGGCTGGGCATGGGTGCCCGGGGTGGCGCCTCCGGGGCCTGGGCCAGCAGGCGCTGGGCTTTCTGGATGACCGACTTGGGCAGGCCTGCCAGCCGCGCTACCTGGATGCCGTAGCTGCGATCCGCGGGGCCAGGCGCCACGCGATGAAGAAAATGCAGCTGCTCCTCCCACTCCTGCACTTCCACGTGGAGGTTCTGAATGCGGGAGTCGTCCGCCAGCTTGGTCATCTCGAAGTAGTGCGTGGCGAAGAGGGTGCGTGGTGCGCCGCCCTTGAGGTCGCGCAGGAACAGGGCAATGGCCTCCGCCAAGGCCAACCCATCCCGCGTGGAGGTGCCGCGGCCGATCTCGTCCAGGATCACCAGGCTGGCGCTGGTGGTCTGGTTGAGGATCCGCGCGGTCTCAGTCATCTCCACCATGAAGGTGGACTGCCCCTTGGCCAGCTGGTCCGAGGCGCCGATGCGCGTGAAGATCCTGTCCACCAGCCCGAACCGCATCAGCTCCGCGGGCACAAAGGAGCCCGTCTGGGCCAGCACCACCAGCAGGGCCGCCGTGCGCAGGAAGGTGGACTTGCCGCCCATGTTGGGGCCCGTCACCACGGCCATGGGTTGGGCCGCGCTGAACTGCAGGTCGTTGGGGATGCACTCCCGCCCGAGGCGGGCTTCCAGCATGGGGTGGCGGGCCGCCGCCAGCACCAGCTCGCGCTCCTCGCCCAGCTCGGGCCGCGTCCAGCCCGAGAGCCTGGCCCGCTCCGCCAGAGCGGCCAGCACATCCAGCGCAGCCACGGCCCGGGCCAGGGAGATCAAGTTGGCCCGGTGTTCCAGCACCAGGGCCAGCAGGCGCTGGAACTGGATGGCCTCCAGCCGGGCCTGGTCGCTCTCGGCGCTGAGGAGCCGCTGTTCGAAGGCCACCAGCTTCTCGGTGGTGAAGCGCTCGGCATTGGCCAGGGTCTGCTTGCGCAGGAAGTGGGCGGGCACCGCGCCCAGGTTCGATTTCGTGATCTCGAAGTAGTAGCCGAACACCCGGTTGTACTTGATCTTCAGGCTGTTGATGCCCGAGGCGGCGCGCTCCTCCTCCTCCAGCTCCAGCATCACCTGCTTGGCATCGCGGGCCAGGCGACGCACCCCGTCCAGTTCAGCGTCCACGCCTTCGCGGATGACGCCGCCCTTCTCCAGATCCAATGGCGGAGCCTCGGCCAGGCAGCGCTGAAGTTCCGTGAGGAGCGGCGTGCACAGCGGTGTATCCGCGGGCCAGAGGCTGAGCTCAGCGACCTCGGAGGCCCAGCCCTCGTCCTGGATGCGGGTGGGCAGCTTCTGGAGCACGGCCAGGCCTTCGCGCAATTGGGCCAGCTCCGGCGGCAGGGCGAGGCCCAGGGCCACGCGGCCCAGCAGGCGGTCCAGATCCGGCACCTGAGCCAGCAGGGTCTGGATGGGGCCACGGCGCCGATCCTCGGTCAGCCAGGCCACCTGGGACCAGCGGCGCTCCAGCGCAGCGCGATCGCGCAGGGGCTGCTCCAGCCAGGCCTTCAGCAGGCGGGAGCCCATGCGCGTGCGGCACTGGTCCAGCAACGCAAGCAGTGAACCGGCCCGGCCGCCATCCATCCCGTTGGCGAGGACCTCGAGGTGCCGGGCGCTGGTGGCATCCACCAGCGGGCCGGAAGCGCCCAGTTCCAGGGCCACGCCCTGCAGGTGAGCCGGGCGGCCCTTCTGGGTGGCCTCCACGTGATCGAGCAGGGCCGCCAGGGCGCCCAGGGCCGCCGGGTAGGGGTCCAGGCCCACCCCCTCCAGGTGCTGCCAGCCGAAGAAGGCCAGCACCTGCTGCTTCGCGCGGGAGGCCTCGAAGCGCCAGGCGGGCAGCCGCGTTCGGGCGGCCTCGAGATCGGCGAGGTCCTCGGCGCCTTCCGCCAGGATCAGCTCCTGCGGCCCGAGGCGTTCCAGGGTGGCCTGCAGGGCCTCCTGGCCTTCGCCCGGCAGCACCCGCAAGGCACCCGAGGCCAGCTGCAGCAGGGCCAGGCCCCAGGTGGTGCCGGTCCGATGCAGGGCGCAGAGCCAGCGGGCATCGTCGTCCAACCAGGTGCCGGGCGTGATGATGCGCTTGATGGCGCGGGGCAGCAGGCCCTTCACTTCCTCCGGCTTGGCCGTGGGCTCGGCGATGGCCGCGGAGAAGCCCGCCGCCAGTAGCTTGGGCAGGTACGACTCCAGGGCGAAGTGGGGCACGCCGCACATGGGCGTCTCCGCCTCCGTGCCCTTGCCCCGCATGGTCAGTGCGATCTCCAGTACCGGCGCCGCCCGCACCGCGTCCTCCCCCAGGATCTCGTAGAAGTCCCCCATGCGCGTGAGCAGCACGGCGTCTCCAGCCTCGCGCTTGAGGCCCGCGATCTGCTGCAGCATGGGAGTGGACATGAGGTATTTTCGAGAGGAAAGAAAAGAATGAATTAAGCGGAGGAATGCGGAAGAGCGGAGGAGAGCAGAGAAACCCTGGGGTTAAGGATTCGCTTGATGCCACCGTCCTTTAAGGGCCATCGCCAGAAGTTAATAAGTAAACCGATGCGGCGGCCAGAAAACCGTAGGTAAGTCAGCAGCTGGGCGTCGTGGAAATCAGTCAATCGCTCCACAGTCTTCAATTCGATCACAATCCTGTCTTCCACCAGGAGGTCCATTCGATAGGCCCCGGGGAGCTGGAGTTCTCCATACGCAATGTCGAGAAGGAGCTGCCGCTGAACACGGAGCCCAGCCTTCTCCAACTCGTAGGCAAGACAGGTTTCGTAGGCGCTTTCAAGCAGGCCAGGCCCAAGGTTGCGTTGCACCTTGATGGCACACCCCAAAATGACTTCCGTGAGGGATTCCAGTTCAAGATCTCCGCTTTCCTCCGCTCCTCGGCCTTCCTCCGCTTTCATACATTCCTTCTTGGCAAGAACAGCCACCTGAACCCTTGCGGTACCCCATGAAACCCTGATCTTCCCACATACCCGGCGTTGCCGCGAAGATGGACCCATGGAACGGGTGGAGTGTATTGTCATCGGCGCTGGTGTGGTGGGCTTGGCCCTCGCCCGGAAGCTGGCCCTGCAGGGCCGCGAGGTGATCGTCCTCGAAGCGGAGGACCGCATCGGCACGGGCATCAGCTCGCGCAACAGCGAGGTCATCCACGCGGGGATCTACTATCCAAAGGACTCGCTCAAGGCCCGGCTTTGCGTGGCCGGGAACCGGGCCCTCTACGCCTACTGCGCCGAGCATCAGGTGGATCATCGCCGCTGCGGCAAGCTCATCGTGGCCACGGACGCCACCCAGGTGGAGGCCCTGCGCCAGCTCCAGGCCCGGGCCACTGCTAATGGCGTGCTGGATCTCCAGTGGCTCAACGCCGGAGCGGCCCTGCATCTCGAACCCCGCCTCCACTGCGTGGCGGCCCTGCTCTCCCCCAGCACCGGCATCGTCGACAGCCACGGCCTCATGCGCGCGCTGTGCCTGGAGGCGGAAACCGCGGGTGCCTCGGTGGTGCTGAAGAGTCCCGTGCTGAGCGGCCGCGCCACCCCGCAGGGGCTCGAGGTGCAGATCGGCGGCGGGGAACCCATGACCCTGCTGGCCCGGCGCGTCTTCAACGCCGCGGGACTGGGCGCCCTGGGCGTGGCCCATGCCATCGAGGGAATCTCCCAGACGAGCCTGCCACCCCTGCCCCGCCGCTTCGCCAAGGGGAATTATTTCAGCCTGACCGGTGCCGCGCCCTTCTCGCGGCTGGTCTATCCGATTCCGCCGCTGGGCGCGCTGGGCGTCCACCTCACCCTCGACCTGGCGGGCCAGGCCCGCTTCGGACCGGATGTGGAATGGATCGACCGGGAGGAGTACGACGTGGATCCCCACCGCGCCGACAGTTTCTACGCCGAGGTCCGCAAGTACTGGCCCGGGCTGCCGGACGGGTCGCTGCAGCCGGCCTACGCGGGCATCCGCCCCAAGCTCCACGAACCCGGCGAGCCCATGCCGGACTTCCTCATCCAGCGCGAAGCCGACCATGGCGTGCCGGGTCTCGTGAACCTGCTGGGCATCGAATCTCCCGGCCTCACGGCCTGCCTGGCGCTGGCGGACAAAGTCGCCGTCTAGGAGACCGGCGCGGCCGTGGTGCCTTCCCGAAGGCGGGCCAGCAGCTCGGCCTGGGGCGTGGCGACCTCGAGTTCGTCGTAGTACTCGGCCCGGTCCATGAGGTCGCCCAGGATCGCCAGGGCCGCCGCCAGCAGGGGATGCGCCGCGCCCAGCCACAGGGGGCCCAGGAAGCCGAGCCCCAGCCGCAGGACGGAGATCGCAGGCCGGACTGGCTTGCCCAGGTCGGCGAAGTACCGCTTCCGGTGCAGGTAGAGCAGCGCCTTGAGCAGGCCCAGGAGGAGGGCCAGCGGCCAGATTCCGGCCAGCAGGCCCAGCAGGTAGAGGCCGTTCAACAGCACATGGGCGCTGTGGAGGTTCCAGGGTCCGGTGCGCAGGGCCACGCGGTAGAGGCGGTCGATGTCGAAGAGGGCCAGAAAGCCTGCCAGGGCCGCGGGGAGGCCCAGGGCCGGCTGGAAGAAGGTCGCCAGGACGCCCAGCCCCAGGAAGAGCGAGACGGTCGCGACCTCCCGGGAGAGCCAGCTGGTGCGCAGATGCAGCAGGGCCCGCCAGGCGCGCTCCGGCCGGCCCAGGTGGGCCGTGCTCAGGGCCATGACGAGGGCGCCCAGGAGCAGGAAGGCCCAGCGGTGGACGGGCGGACCGCCCAACAGGGAAGCCCCCATCCAGGCCGCGAGTCCACTGATCACCGTGGTGAAGAGCAGCAGCGTCCACTCGCCGCGGAGCGTGATCTTCGGGTACGCCACCCGGAGCAGCGCCTCGAGGAAGGGCCGCATCGCATCGTCCGGTGGCCGGTGCCCCTGGCCGGGCGGCTCGGGGCGGCGCAGGGGCGCGATGGCGATGGCGGGCGCCGTGGCCGAGGGGGGCAGCCCCGGCACGCCGACGAGGGGCCGCCCGGGGTCGAGGGTGGACACCCCCAGGGCCTCCATGGGGCAGCGGGCCACGCAGGCGGGCTCGAGATCCTGGGCCAGCCGCTCGGGGCACAGCGTGCACTTCTCGATGGTGCCGAGGGACTCGTTGAACTTCGGCGCGTCATGGGGGCAGGCCCAGGTGCAGTAGCGGCAGCCCATACAGCGCTCCGCGTGGATGGTCACGGCGCCCGTGGCCGCATCCTTCGTATAGGCGTTCGCCGGGCAGTGCTCCAGACAGGCGGGCGCTTCGCAGTGGTGGCAGGCGAAGGAGAGGTGAAAGACCGGCAGGTCGGGGTGGCCGCAGGCATTGAAGGTGTGGACCGTGCGCCAGGGACGGGACTGGACCTCGCGGTTCTCCATCCAGCAGGCCAGCACGCAGGCCTGGCAGCCGGTGCAGCGGTTGGGGTCGAAGGTGAACTGGGTCGCTGTCATGCCCGCTCCACCTCGACCAGGTTGTCGTGGAAGCCGGCGCCGAAACCCAGGTCCGTCTCGCGCCCCAGGGAGAGCAGGTTCACCGAGCCGCCATCCTCGGCTCCGAAGCCGTTATAGGCCGCCACGGTGCCCGGCCGCATGCCGAAGCAGATGCGCAGCGGCAGCTCCAGGCTGCCCCGGTCGTTGAAGACCCGCACCCATTCACCTTCTTTCAGACCGCGCAGATGGGCATCCTCGGGGCCCATCTCCAGGATGGGTCCGGGCATGAGCTGGCGGATCACCTGCAGGGGCAGGAACTGGCTGTGGATGGAGTTCTTGGTGTTGGGCGTGAGCAGCTGCAGCGGATGCTTCCCGCCCCCGGCGGCCTGACTCTCCACGGGTGGTGCGAAGTCCGGCAGGGCCGCCACGCCCCAGCGGGTGGCGGCCTCCTCGCTAAGCAGCTCCACCTTGCCCGAGGGCGTGGTGAAGCGCAGATCGGCGAAGGCCACTTCTTCGGCCCCGGGCGCCAGCACCGGGCCTTCCCGCAGCTGACCGAGGGAGAGTCCGTGCGGCGCCAGGCGGGCCTCCAGCCAGGCCTCCACGCCGGCCTCATCAGGCTCAGGCAGGAAGGCCAGCTCCTCCAGGCCCAGGCCCAGCCGCTGCCCCAGCTCGCGGTAGATGTCGGTCTCGGTGCGCACCTCGCCGGGGGGCTCCACCACCTTCTGGCGGATCTGCAGGTAGGCATGCCAGTAGGCGCCGATGACATCGGTCTGCTCGAAGAGGCTCTTGCTGGGCAGCACCAGGTGGGCCTCCCGCGCCGTGTCCGTGAGCCGCTCGTCCACCACGACCAGGAAGTCCAGGGCACGCAGGGCGGCCAGCACGGTGGGTGTCTCGGGATTCTGCGTGGCGGGGTTGCCCCGCTCCACCCAGCCCACCTTCAGGGGGGGATCCTGCTGCGCCAGCATGTCCGTGCCCAGGCGCGCAGTGCTTACGGAGACACGCACCACGCCATCAGGCTGCTCGGGTGGGTAGAAGTCCAGGGGATCCTTCAGGTGCCCGAAGATCTGGGTGGCGAGGTTGGCGTAGACCCAACCCGCGCCGGGCTTGCCGAGGTTGCCCGTGAGGGGCAGCAGGGCCTGGATGGCGCGCATGGTCTGGCCGCCATTGGTGTAGCGCTGCATGCCGAAGCCCGCGCAGATGCTCATGGGGGCCACCTGCCCCATGAGGTCGGCCAATTCGAGGAGCTGCCCCTCGGGCAGGCCGCACACCTGGGCGGTGCGGACCGGCGTCCAGGCCTTCACGAGCTGGGCAAAGGCCTCGAAGCCCAGCACGTGCTCCCGGATGAAGCCCAGGTCCACCTGGCCATCCTCGATGAGCAGGTGCGCCAGCCCGAGGGCCAGGGCTCCGTCGGTGCCCGGCCGCGGCTGCAGCAGCAGGTGGGCCCGGTCGGCGGTGGGGGTGCGGCGCGGGTCGATCACCACCAGCTTCGCCCCCGTTTCCAGCGCCTGGTGCACGAAGCGCATCTGGTGGAGGTTCGTCTCCGAGGCGTTCTTGCCCCACATGACGATGAGGCGGGATTGGGCGATGTCCCAGGGCGCGCTCTGGCGGTTGTCGCCAAAGGTGAGGCGCGTCGCCTCCAGCCCCGCGGGCCAGCAGAGATCCCCGTACGTGGTGGTGCAGCCGCCGAACTGCCGCCAGAAGGCCAGGCCACAGCTGTTGAGCAGGCCCTTGGTGCCGCTGGCCGCGTAGTAGAAGACCGACTGCGGCCCGTGAACGCGCCGCGCGGTGTCGAGGTGGCGGGTGATGAGGTCCAGCGCCTCGTCCCAGCCCACTCGTTCGAAGGCGCCGGAGGCGGTCCGTTTCATGGGATGGAGAAGACGTTCGGGGCTGGTGCAGCGCTCCAGGTAGCTCAGGCCCTTGAGGCAGGGGCCTTCGGATGTGGCCAGGTTCCCTTCGTGGGGATCGATGGCCGTCACCCGGCCGTGCTCCACCGTCACCCGCATGGCGCAGGTGCTGTAGCAGTTCCGGGGACAGGCGGTGGTGTGGACGGTCATGGCACTACCAGGATAGGGAGGGCCATGCGCCGGGCCGCGCTCCCCCAGGCGCTTGTGATCAAGATCCGCAGGGCGGCCTGGGGCCGCTAACCTGGGGCATGTCCGCGCCCGAAGCACCAGATCCTGCCCCCACCCCGCCCGAGATCGCGCTCTGCCTGGAGCTGGGCAGGGCCTTCCAGGCCTTCGGGATCCCCGCCCACCGCTTCGAGGACGCCCTGGCCCGGATCTCCAGCCGGCTGGGGCTGGAGGGCCAGTTCTTCGCCCTGCCCACGGCCTTCTTCGCCTCGCTGGGCAAGGGCGGCCACCACTGGACCTTCATCCAGCGCAGCCCCTCCGGCGACGTGAACCTGGAGAAGCTGTCGGATCTGCAGGAGACCACGGACGCCCTCATCGCCGGCGACCTGGACGCCGCCGGTGCCCACAACCGCGTGCAGGCGATCCTCGCCGCGCCGGACCGCTGGAGCGCGCTGCTCACGGTGCTCTGCTTCGGCCTCGGCTCCGCCCCGGCCGCCATGTTCTTCGGCGGGGGCTGGCGGGAGATGCTCCTCACGGCCGTGCTGGGTTCCCTGGTGGGCCTCATGGTCATCCTGCTGGGACGGAAGGCCGGCCTCGCGCGGCTGGTCCATCCCGTGGCCGGCACCCTGGTGGGCTTCCTGGCCGTGGCCGCCGCCTACCGGTTTCCCCAGGTCTCGCCCCAGGTGCTCACGGTGGCCGGCCTCATCGTCCTGGTGCCGGGCCTGCGCCTGGTGGTGTCCATGAACGAGTTGGCCACGGGCAACCTCGTCGCCGGCACGGCCCGCCTGGTGGACACGGCCATGACCTTCCTGTCGCTGGGGTTCGGCGTGGCCCTGGGCCAGCGGCTCGCCGTGGCCATGCTCGACCGCGCCCTGCAGGGCGCGCCCCTGCCCCTGCCCGGCTGGACCATCCTGCCCACGCTGCTGCTGGCCGCCTCGGCCTTCGTGGTGATCTTCAAAGCGCGGCCCCGCGACCTGCCCTGGATCTTCGCGGCCTGCGTGCTGGCCTTCTTCGGCACGCGCCAGGGCGCCGTGCTGCTGGGGCCCCAGTTCGGCGTGGGCCTTGGCGCCTTCGCCCTGGGCCTGGGCAGCAACCTCTTCACGCGGCTCACCCGGCGCCCCTCCGTGGTGACGCTGCTGCCGGGCCTCATGGTGCTGGTGCCCGGGGGCCTCGGCTTCAAGGGCCTCGAGTTCATCATCCAGAAGCAGCTGGTGATGGGGCTCGATACTGCCTTCCAGGCCCTCTTCGTGGCCATCGCGCTGCTGACGGGGCTGCTGCTGGCCCATGCGGCCGTGCAGCCCCGAACAGCGCTGTAATCTCAGGTCCTTTCACTTCCCGGCGGTGCGGGCCTCCCAGTCATTCCGCTCGAGGGGTTTCAGGGGCCTGAGGCCAGCCTTGGTCAAGCCGTCATTGAGGGGACCGAGGTCGCGCTGCAGGGCGGTCTCGAAGGACTGGGTGGCGGTGTCGATGTCCTTGCGGACGGCCTCCATGCGATCCAGCTGCGCCCGGCTGGGGCGGCCCCGGTAGCCGGTGACGGCGCCGTAGACCTCGCTCAGTTTTTCCCGAAGACGGTCCTCGCCGGCGAGCCCTTCGACCTCCTTCACAGGAACGAGCTTGCCGCGGGTCGTCTCAGCCTCGCCTGCCAGCGCCTCCAGACGCGCCTTCAGCGCGGCATCCGCCGAACCGGCGGCCCGCGCCCTGGCCTCATCCCGCAGGTCGCAGACGCGATCCACCGTGTAGGCCAGATCCTCGATCATCCCGTAGAGGCGCATGGCCGCATCGAAGCGGGCCTGGCGGTCTGCCGGGGTGAAGGGCGAGGCCGGGTCCGCCTGCAGGACCAGGGGCGCGGTGAGCACCTCCTTGCCTTTGATGAGGCGCACCGTGTAGGTGCCTTCCAGAACCTGGGGCCCGACGAAGGACCCGAAGTTGGGGGTGGCGCCCTTGGCGACGCGGGGGGCCTTGATCAGGCGGTCCCAGGTGATGCGGTTGAGACCCTTGGCCTTGCTGCCCGAGATCGCCTGCAGCAGCTTGCCCCTGGCGTCCAGGATCTCGATCCGCAGGTCGCCGAAGAGGTGGCGCTTGCGCTGCCAGTAGGCGATGACGGCGCCGGAGGGGCGGTCCTCCCCGGTGAACTCCAGGTCTCCGTCCACCCAGCCATCCGAGTTCATCTCCTGGGCCCGGAATGGGCGCGTGGGCAGCAGGGCCACTTCGCGGCCCATGACCTCGGGGGTGATGGTGCGCAGGGAGGTGAGGTCATCCACGATCCAGATGCCCCGACCATGGGTGGCGAGGATCAAGTCGTGCTCGCGGGGATGCACAACGATGTCCCGCACCGGCACGGGCGGGAAGTCGCCCCCCTTGAAGGCCGCCCAGTGGGCCCCGCTGTCCACACTGAGGAACAGGCCCGATTCCGTGCCCAGGTAGAGCAGGCCCGCCCGCACGGGATCCTGCTTGATGACATGGGCGAAGCCCTTCAGTGCCGGCGAGGAGAGCGAGGTCCAGGTCTGGCCGAAATCCTCGGTGCGGTAGACCCGGGTGACCATGTCGCCGCGGGTGTGGCCGTCGAAGGCCACGAAGGCTGTCCCTTCCGCGTGGGGGCTGGCCTCGACCCAGGAGACCGTGGTGTTCGCCGGCAGGCCCGGGACCTGCTTGATGAGGTTGGTCCAGGTCTTGCCACCGTCCCGGGTCAGCTGGAGGTTCCCGTCGTCCGTCCCCACCCAGATGAGCTTGCCGTTCTTCGGACTCTCACTGATGGTGAGGATCGTGCAGTGGTTCTCGGCGGAGCTGTTGTCCAGGATGAGGCCACCGCTCTCCTCCTGTTTCTGCTTCTCGGGATCATTCGTGGTGAGGTCCGGGCTGAGGCGCTCCCAGGAATCGCCCTTGTCTTTCGACCGGAAGAGGTACTGGCTGCCCACATAGAGCACGCCCCTCTGGTTGGGGCTGAGGTGGATGGGGGTGTTCCAGTTGAAGCGGAACTTCGGCTCGCCCGCCGCCTCGCGGGGCTTGATGTCCCGGCTGGTCATGGTGCGCAGGTGCACCCGGCCCAGCTCGCCGCCCTGGGACTCGGCGTAGGCGTAGTCGGGATCCGTGGGATCGGCGAAGGCCCAGAAGCCGTCACCACCATAGATGTTCTTCCAGTGGCGGTTGGCGAGGTTGACGCTGCCGTAGCCCATCCAGGTGCTGTTGTCCTGCAGGCCCCCGAAGAGGCGGTAGGGGCGGCCCTCATCGGCGCTCACGTGGTAGAACTGGCCCAGGGGCAGGTTCTTGTGGTACCGCCAGGCGTTGCCACGGTCCTCGGTCACGAAGAAGCCGCCGTCATCCCCCAGGTAGATGGTGTCCGTGAGGTCGGGGTGGATCCAGATGGCATGGTGGTCACCGTGGGTGCTGCGCCCCAACTGGCTGAAGGTCTTGCCGCCATCTTCGCTGAGGGCCATGTTGTAGCCCATCTTGTAGAGCCGGTCGGGGTTCTTGGGATCCACCGTCATGGCCCCGAAGTAGAAGGGACGGGCCAACACCTTGGGGCCCTTGAAACGCCAGGCCCAGGTTTTACCGCCATCCTCGCTCCGGTAGAGCGCCCCCTCCTGGGACTCCACCGCGGTATAGACGATGCGGGGATCCGAGGGGGCCACGGCCACCACGATGCGGCCCAGGACGCCGCCCGGCAGCCCGCTCTTGCCGTCACCGGTCAGCTTCTTCCAGGACTCGCCGCCGTCCTCCGAGCGGTACAGACCACTGCCGGAACCGCCGGAGCGGAAGCTCCATCCCGTGCGGCGGTAGTCCCACATGGCCGCGAAGAGCACCTTGGGATTCTTGGGATCCAGGGCCATGCCCGAGCAGCCGGTATTCTCATCCACGAAAAGCATGCGCTTCCAGGTGGTACCGCCATCGGTGGTCTTGTAGAGGCCGCGCTCGCCACCTGCAGCCCACAGGCGGCCCATGGCCGCGGCATAGACCGTTTTTGAATCCGTCGAATCGATCTCGACGGCCGCGATGCGCTCAGAATCCGGCAGGCCCACGCGCACCCAGTTGTCACCACCGTCCGTGGTCTTGTAGACGCCATCGCCCACGGACACGCTGTTGCGCACCCAGGGCTCGCCGGTACCCACCCAGACGGTGTTGGCGTCCTTGGGGTCGATGCGCACGGCGCCGATGCTCTGGTTGTACTTGTCGAACACGGGCTTGAAGGTGGTGCCGCCGTTGCTGGTCTTCCAGAGCCCACCGCTGGCAGCGCCCACATAGAGGGTCACCCGCCCCTTCTCGAGGATGCCGTCCAGCGCGGCGATGCGTCCGCTCATGGAGGCCGGGCCCACGTTGCGGGCCCGCAGGCCGGAGAGGGCATCCGCTTCCAGGACCGGCGCCGGGGCCTGGGCCAGCAGGGTTGGCACGATGGCGAGGGCGAGGAGGGTGCGGAACAGGGCGACCATGGAACCTCCGGAACAGGTTTTCAAGAACGCTGCGGTCCCGGAAGGCTCCGGGACCGGAATGAATCAGGTGGGTGTCACTTCTTGGGCGCGGGGGGATCTTCCTTCTTGGGGGCCTCGGGCGCGGGCTGCTTGGCGGGCATGGCGAAGCGGGCGTCGGCGATGGGCACGTTGAGTTCCACCTTCTCGATGACCACCTTTTGTTTCTGGGGCATGCCCTTGGCCCCGCTCTCCATGGCGTGGGCGATCATGAGTCCCCCCACTTCCTTGTAGTCACCCATGGTGGTTTCCGCCTCGATCTCTGTGTCGCGGACCTTGCGCTTGCTGGCCTGCTTCACTTCCAAGTAGCTGTCCACATCCAGGAAGATGGTGCGGGTATCGCCGTTCTTGCGGGTGAGCTTGAGCTTGAAGGTGTCGCTGCCCTCCACGGGCTCGCGGCCCTGCAGTTCCACCTTGTGGCCCTTCTCCTTCCAATCGACCAGGGGACCATCCATGTCCGCCTGAACCTCCATCTCGCGCAGTTCGTCGGGGGTCATGGGCTCCGCATCCTTCTTGGCGCTCTGCTGGAAGGGGTTGATGGACCAGCCGGCCTTGCCGTCGAAGGCCTGGATCATCTGGTTGCCCTGGATGCTCACCTCCACACGGATGCTCGCGGGACGCTTCGCCTCGATGACGATGGGAAAGTCCATGGGGCCGTTCGACATCTTGGCGGTGATCCGCATGGTGTTCACGGCCTTCATCTTGGCGAGACCGCCCTTGGCCTCGTAGTACTTGGCCAGGATCTGGTCCACGGTCGGCGCCTGGGCCAGGAGGGCCGGGGCGATCAGCAGAAGGGAGAGCAGTCGGGGTGTGAGCATGGAAGGGGCCTTTCGCGCAGGAGGTGCAGGTGGGTGGGGCACCCAGGTTCCCAGCACCGGCCCCCGGGCTCAAGCCCCGGGTATCAGAGGATGGGAATATCCGGCGGCGGCGGGCGCAGGATTCCCAACTGGGTGGATTCCGACCCGGCTGGGTGGAAGCCGTGCCGGCGGCGCCCTTGTGGCTGCCCCGCCAGCTCCTATATTGAGCCAGGCCTCAGAGCCTAGAAGGAGTTGCGCATGAAGAAGCTGGGCACATTCGCCCTGGCGTTGGCGTTGGCCGGAACCACGGTCCTCTCCGCCCAGTCCAAGGAGGACAAGAGCAGGGCGAAAGCCAAGGACACGGTGGACCGAGTCCGTCAGGCCGATCCCCCCAAGGTGAAGGAGCGCCAGAAGGACGACACGGCGCAGAAGCGGGCCGATGAGGCCAACGCCCAGGAGAGGGCCCGTCAGAAGGAAGTTGCGAAGAAATACCCCGCCAAGGGCAAGGAAGTGCCGCCCCCGAAATAGACATCGGGCTTGCCAGGCCTGCTCTCGATGAGACCCCGCCGACCGGCGGGGTTTTTCTTGGCCTCAGGCGGAGGCCGATCATCGAGATGATGGATGATTAATTGGAAGAAAATTTTAGTTGATTGTAATCATATTTTAAATCACGCTGGATGCGAGGTGCCTCATGTCCCTCCTTCCCTTCACGCAGAAAGCCAATGATGCCCTGGTGGCGGCCCAGCAGCGGGCTACCCGGGACCAACACCCGGAGCTGGTGCCCCAGCACCTCTTCGGGGCCTTGCTGGCTCCCGAGGCTGGCCTCCACCCCCTGCTGGAGCGGGCGGGTCTGAGCCCGGAATCCATTCAGGGCCTCCAGGAGGCCGCCGAGGCCCTCATCGCGAAATTGCCCCGGGCCGTGGGCGGGGCCGATCCCCAGGTGGGCGCGGCCTTCCGGCATTTCCTCGAAGTGGCCAGCGACACGGGGCGGGGCCTCGGGGACCGCTTCCTCGCCACGGACGCGCTGCTGCTGGCCCTGGCCAACGCCCACACCGACGCCAAAAAGGTGCTGGAGCGCTTCGGCCTGGACCGGAAGACCCTGGAAGCCGCCATCCGCGAGGAGCGCAAGGGCTCGAAGGTGGAGGACGAGAAGGCCGAGGAGAGGTTCGCCAGCCTGGAGAAGTACGCCAAGGACTACACGGCCCTGGCGGCCTCGGGGAAGCTGGATCCGGTCATCGGCCGCGACGAGGAGATCCGCCGCGTGCTGCAGGTGCTGTCGCGACGCACCAAGAACAATCCCGTGCTCATCGGCGAGGCCGGCGTTGGCAAGACCGCCATCGTGGAGGGGCTCGCCCAGCGCATCCACAAGCGCGATGTGCCCGAGAGCCTCAAGGGCCTGCGGGTCATGGGCCTGGACATGGGCTCGCTCGTGGCCGGCACCCAGTACCGGGGCCAGTTCGAGGAACGGCTGAAGGGTGTCATTCAGGAAGTGGAGAAGGCCGAAGGCCAGGTCGTGCTCTTCATCGACGAACTGCACCTGCTGGTGGGCGCCGGAGCGGTAGCGGGCGGCATGGACGCGGCCAACCTGCTGAAGCCCGCCCTGGCCCGGGGCGAGCTGCGCTGCATCGGCGCCACCACGCTGGACGAGTACCGGAAGTACATCGAGAAGGATGCCGCCCTGGAGCGCCGTTTCCAACCGGTCTTCGTGGACGAGCCCGGCGTGGAGGACGCCATCTCCATCCTGCGCGGCCTGAAGGAGCGCTACGAGCTGCACCACGGCGTGCGCATCCAGGACGCCGCCCTGGTGGCCGCCGCCCAGCTGAGCCATCGCTACATCGCCGACCGCTTCCTGCCGGACAAGGCCGTGGACCTCATGGACGAGGCGGCCAGCGCCGTGCGCATGCAGCTGGACAGCCGGCCCACCGAGATCGACGTGCGCGAGCGGCGGGAGATGCAGCTGCAGCTGGAGCGGCATTCCCTGACAAAGGAAAAGGACGGCGCCAGCCGCGCACGGCTGGCGGATATCGAAAAGGAGTTGGCCGAACTGAACGAGGAACTGGGCCAACTCCGCGCCCAGTGGGAGAACGAGAAGAAGGTCATTGAGGGGGCGCGCGGGCTCCAGAAGAAGCTGGACGACCTGCGTATCGAGCTCGAACAGGCGAAATCGAAGGGCGAGTACGAGCGCGCCTCCCACCTGGAATATGGCGAGATCCCGGCCCTTGAGAAGCAGCTGACGGCCGTCTCACCCAAGGAGAGCGCCATGCTGCGCCTGGAGGTGGGCCAGCCCGACATCGCCGCCATCGTGAGTCGCTGGACCGGCATCCCCGTGAACCGCATCCTCGAAGGCGAGGTGGAGAAGCTGCTCAAAATGGAGGTCCGCCTGCGCGAGCGCGTGGTGGGCCAGGACCCGGCCCTGACGGCCATCAGCGATGCCCTGCGCCGCAACCGCGCGTGCCTGGGGGACCCCAAGCGACCCATTGGCAACTTCCTCTTCCTGGGCCCCACCGGCGTGGGCAAGACCGAGGTGGCGCGGGCCCTGGCGGAGTTCCTCTTCGATGACGAGAACGCCCTGGTCCGCATCGACATGAGCGAGTTCACCCACGAAGCGGACGCCACCCGCCTCATCGGCGCCGCGCCCGGGTATGTGGGCTACGAGGAGGGTGGCCGCCTCACGGAGGCCATCCGCCGCCGGCCCTACGCCGTGATCCTCCTGGACGAAATGGAGAAGGCCCATCCCCGCACCTTCGACCTCTTCCTGCAGGTGCTGGAGGATGGCCGCCTCACGGATGGCCGTGGCCGCACGGTCAATTTCCGCAACACCGTGCTGCTCATGACCACCAACCTGGGCAGCCAAGCCATCTTCGACGCCGGGGGTGATCCCTCGAAAGCCGAAGCCGCCGTCCAGGACGCCCTGCATGCCCACTTCCGGCCGGAGTTCCTGAATCGCCTCGATGAGGTGGTGATCTTCAGGTCATTGACCCGTGAAGACATGAAGTTTGTGGCCCGCATCCAGCTGAAGCGGGTGGAGACGCTGCTCCAGGCCCAGCGGCTGGAGTTGGAGGTCCCCGAGGCAGCCCTGAATTGGCTGGCCTCTGAGGGTTTCGACCCCCAGTTCGGCGCCCGCCCCCTCAAGCGCCTCATCCAACAGGTCGTCGTCAATCCCCTGTCCCGCCTGGTCCTCCAGGGCCAACTCAAGCCCGGCGGACTGGCCCGCCTGTCCATCCGGGATGGGCAGCTCCAGGTGGAGGCTGAGGCCGTTCAGTAATCGCCGGTCCAGGTTTCGAAACTTGCCCCGGACCCATTCCGGTCCGATGAGAGTCGCGTACCCGGAGTTTGCGTGCCACTCCCCTCCCCCATTCCCATTCTCATCGTGGACGATGAGGCGGATCTCCGAAACCTGCTCGTGGAAGCCCTGGAGGACCAGGGTTACGCGGCCGTGGGGGCGGACGGAGGAACCCAGGCCCTCGCCCGCGTGAAGGAGAAGCACTTCCCGGTCATCTTCACGGACCTGAACATGCCTGGCGGGCTGTCGGGACTCGAGCTGCTGCGCGCAGTCCACGACGAGGACCCCCAGGCCATGGGCATCCTCATGACCGGCTACGCCACCACGGAATCCGCCATCCAGGCCCTCAAGCGCGGCGCCTACGACTTCATCCAGAAGCCCTTCAAGCTCGCGGAGATCGAGGCCGCCCTGGAGCGGGCCCTGGACCACTACCGCCTGGTGCGGGAGAACGAGGATTACCAGCACAACCTGGAACAGATGGTCGAGGCCCGCACCCAGGAGATCCTGGGCCTGAAGAACGACATCGAGCGTCTCTTCGAGGGCTTCGTGAACGCCTCCGTGACCGCCATCGAGGCCCGCGATCCCAGCACCTCCGGCCACTCCAGCCGGGTCGCCGACCTCACGGTGGGCCTCGCCGAGGCGGTGAACCAGACCCCCAACGGCCCCTACGGGAGCCTCCACTTCAACCCGCTTCAGATCCGCGAGATCCGCTACGCCAGCCTGCTGCACGACTTCGGGAAGGTGGGTGTGCGGGAGCAGGTGCTGGTGAAGGCCAAGAAGATCGAGGGCGAGCACCTGGAGAGCATCTATCAGCGCCTGCATCAGCGCACCCTGGAGTCCATGCATGACCGCATGCTGGACGCCTGGAGCAAGGGCAACCCCTTCGACCACGACGCCCTCGGCCAGCTCCTGGGGCAGCAGGAGGAGGAGACCCGCAGGCTGATGGACCTGGTCCGGCGCAGCAACGAGCCCACGGTCCTGCCCGAGAAGGTGGCCCAGGAACTGGACCAGCTGGAGGAGCTCACCTACCAGCACTGGTCCGGGGACCGCCGGACCCTCATCGAGCGCCAGGACCTGGACCTGCTGAAGATCACCAAGGGCAGCCTCTCGGACCAGGAACGGGACGAGATCCAGAACCATGTCACCTACACCTACCGCTTCCTCAGCCAGATCCCCTGGACCACTGAGCTGGCGGGTGTCCCGGACATCGCCTGGGCCCACCACGAGCGCCTGAACGGCAAGGGCTACCCGCGGCAGCTCAAGGAGCCGGACATCCCCGTGCAGAGCAAGCTCATGGCCGTCTCGGACGTCTACGACGCCCTCACGGCCGCAGACCGCCCCTACAAGGCCGCCGTGAGCGTGGAGCGCAGCCTCCAGATCCTTGAGCAGGAGGCCAAGGTCAACCTGCTGGACGCCGAGGTGCTGCGGATCTTCCTGGAGGCGAAGATCTTCGAGCGCACCATCCCCACGGTGCGGATTCCATGATCCAGCAGCCCATCCTCATCGTCGATGACGAGCTCGAGGTCCGCGAGACCCTGCTGGAGGCCCTTGGAGAGCAGGGCTACAGCGCCGAGGCGGTGGCCAGCGGCGAGGCCGCCCTGGCCCGCATGGCGGAACGCTCCTTCCCGGTGGTCCTCACGGACCTCCACATGCCCGGCGGGCAGACGGGGCTCGACCTCATCGGCGCGATCCGGCACCACTTCCCGGACACACTCTGCGTGCTCATCACCGCCTACGCGACCCTCGACACCAGCATCGAGGCCCTGAAGCGCGGCGCCTACGACCTGATCCAGAAGCCCTTCCGCCTGGCCGAAATGGAGGTGGTCCTCAACCGGGCCCTGGACCACGCCAGCCTGCTCGGGAAGGTCCGCGACTACCAGCAGGAGCTGGAAAGCAGAATCCTGAGCCGGACCCGCGACCTGCAGGAGGCCCATACGGAGGCCCTGGCCCTCTGCGACCTGGAACTCCAGGCCCTCGATGCGCCCTCCTTCAAGGCCGCCCTCGATCCGCTGCTGGACCGCCTGGCGGCCCGCTGGTCCCCGGATGGCCTGGGCATCTACCGGCGGGGCCGGGACGGCCACCTGCACTGCGTGGCGGCCCGCGGGCGCCTCGCCTTGCCCCCCCGCATCGGGCGGCCTCAGCCCGGCCCACTGACCGCGCCTGGGCTCGGGTACGTGGAGGATCACCTGCTGCCCCTGGGGCCTTCCGGTTGGCTCTACCTCGGCTTCGACAGCCGCTCTGCCTTCATGGAGACGGACCCGGCCTTCCTGCTGCTGGCCCGCCACCTGGAACTGGTCCTCCGGGTAAGGTGAGGGGATGACCAGCCCTCAGCAGCTACTCTGGACCGGCTTCCGCGGCCTCGATCCCGCCGAGGTGGACCTGCCCTTCCAGCCCGGAGGCGTCATCCTCTTTGCCCGCAACCTGGATCCGGATCCCGAGCTGGGCCCTGCCCGCTGCCGCGCCCTCATCGACGGTCTCCAGGCCCGCTTCGGCGCGGAGCTCCCCCTGGCCGTGGCCCTGGACCAGGAGGGCGGTCCCGTGAGCCGCCTGCGCCCCTGGACCGGCCCCACGCCCCCCCTGCGCCGGCTCTGGACCCGGGGTGGCGCGCCGGCCTGCTCCGCCTGGGGTCGCCTCTGGGGCGAGGGCTTGCGGCTGCTGGGCTTCAACGTGGACTTCGCGCCTGTGCTCGATCTCTGGGACGGCCACCCCGGCGCCGGCATCGGCGATCGCGCGGCCAGCGCCCTGCCGGCCGAGGCCGCGGCCGCGGCCGGCGCCTTCCTGCATGGCCTGGAAGCCACGGGCGTCCGGGGCTGCCTCAAGCATTTTCCCGGCCTGGGCGGCACCACCCTGGACAGCCACCAGGGGCTTCCTGCCCTGGCCGATGCCGCCCAGGTGGACCGCAACGCGGCGGCCTTCGTCCCCCTCGCCCATCCAGATCGTCTCGTCATGGTGGCCCACCTTCGGACCCCGGCCAGCGGCCCGCTGCCGGCGAGCCTCCACCGGGCCTCCGTGGCGGACAACCCCTGGGGCATCCAGGGCCGGTTCCTCCCCGATGACCTGGAGATGGGCGGCTGCGCGGACTGGAGCTGGGATGATCGCGCGCGTCTGTCCCTGGAGGCCGGCCACCAGTGGCTCCTGGTCTGCCAGACGCCGACGGGCTGGACCGCCTGCGCCGAGGCCGCCGGACGACTCCCGGGGGCGCTCTGCGCACCAGCGCTGAAGGCCACGGCATCCATGCGGAGGCACCTGCCGCGGCCGGTGCCCTTCGACCCGCAGGTCTGGAACAGTTGGATCGCGCGGCTCCAGACAGCCGCGAAGGAGGCCTGATGGCGGGAAGAATCCTCATCGTCGACGACAACGCCATGATCCGCAGCGAGATCAAGGCCGTCCTCATGAAGGACGGCAGCTTCACGCACTTCATGGAGGCCTCAGACGGCCTCACGGCCTTCAAGACCATCATGGAGCAGCCTCCGGACCTGGTGCTCTGCGACCTGGTCATGCCCGGCTTCGACGGACTGAAATTTCTGGGCCTCAAGGCCAGCCGCAAGGAGCTGGAGCAGATCCCGGTCATCATCCTCACCGCCGAGGACGACCTGGACCGCAAGGCCGAGATCCTCGAGCGGGGAGCTTCGGACTACGTGACCAAGCCCTTCCACGAGAAGGAGCTCCTGGCCCGGGTGCGCATCCACACCAAGCTGAAGCTGCTGCAGGACGAGCTGCGGGAGAAGAACGCCCAGCTCGAGGCGCTTTCGGTCACCGATGTCCTCACGGGCCTGGCCAACCGCCGGCGCCTCATGACCCGGCTGGAGGAGGAGGTGGCCCGCGCCCGCCGCTACAAGACGCCGCTGTCCGTCGTGATGATCGACATCGACCACTTCAAGCAGGTGAACGACACCCACGGCCATGCCATGGGTGACGAGGTGCTGCGCAACATCGGCGCCATGCTGAGGTCCAACGTGCGCACCACCGATCTCGCCGCCCGGTACGGCGGCGAGGAACTCACCTTGGTTCTGCCCCACACCGACAGCGCCGCGGCGGCGCAGGTGGCCGAGAACCTCCGCCAGCTCTTTGCCGACCTTGAACACCAGCTGGACGGAGTCTCCCTGAAGAAGACCGCCAGCATGGGCGTCGCCTCCCGGGACGGCCAAGGCGACGTCCCCCATGCCGAGGATCTCCTGAAGCAAGCCGACGAGGCCCTCTACCGCGCCAAGCAGGGCGGGAGGAACCGGGTGGAGGTGGCGGGGTAGGCTCTCAGGCTTCAGGCCTCAGGTACTGATCCCTGATGCGCCGCGTTGCGGCGCGATGACGATCTGGATCGGCGCCGACCCAGCTGAGCGGCCCAACGGCAGACATGGGCGCGGCTCCGAAGGGCCGCATCCATTTCCCCCTGAAGCCTGAGGAATGAGGACCTACTTTGCTGCCTTCCGCAGCGCCTCGACCTTGTCGGTCTTCTCCCAGCTGAACTCGGGGCGGCCGAAGTGGCCATAGGCGGCCGTGGCCCGGTAGATGGGCTTGCGCAGGTCCAGGGCCTCGATCATGGCCTTGGGGGTGCAGCTGAAGATCTCGCGCACGGCCCGGACGATGGCTTCATCCGAGACCTGGCCGGTGCCGAAGGTGTCAACGGCGATGGAGACGGGTTCCGCCACGCCGATGGCGTAGGCCAGCTGGATCTCGCAGCGGCTGGCCAGGCCTGCCGCCACAATGTTCTTGGCGATGTAGCGGCCCATGTAGGCGGCGCTGCGATCCACCTTGCTGGGATCCTTGCCGGAGAAGGCGCCGCCGCCGTGGTGACCGCTGCCGCCGTAGGTGTCGACGATGATCTTGCGACCTGTGAGGCCCGTGTCGCCCATGGGGCCACCCACTACAAAGCGGCCGGTGGGGTTCACGTGGTAGATGGTCTGCGCGTCCAGCAGGTCCGCGGGCAGCGCCGCCTTGATCACGTCCGCCAGGACGCTGTCGCGGATGGTGTTCTGGGTGACGTGCTCGTCATGCTGGGTGGAGATCACCACCGTGTGGATGCGCTGCACCTTGTCGCCGTCAAATTCCACGGTGACCTGGGACTTGCCGTCGGGTCGCAGCCAGGGCAGCTGGCCGCTCTTGCGGGTTTCGGACAGCCGCCGGGTCAGCAGGTGGCTGAAGTGAATGGGGGCGGGCATCAGCTCGGGGGTGTCGCTGCAGGCGTAGCCGAACATCAGGCCCTGGTCGCCGGCGCCGCCGGTGTCCACGCCCATGGCAATGTCTGGGCTCTGCTGGTCGATGGTCACCATCACGGCGCAGGTGTTGTAGTCGAAACCCTTGATGTGGTGGTCGTAGCCGATGTCCTTGACCACGTCGCGCACCAGCGAGGCCACGGGGATGTAGGTCTCGGTGGTGATCTCGCCCGCCACCAGCACCAGGCCGGTGGTGAGCAGGGTCTCGCAGGCCACGCGGCTGCGGGGATCATCCTTCAGGGCAGCGTCCAGGACGGCGTCGGAAATCTGGTCCGCCATCTTGTCGGGGTGGCCTTCGGTGACGCTCTCGGATGTGAACAGGTGTCGCCCCTGGGTGGCCATGCCGGACTCCTCGGAACACTCCCAAACAGTCGCTTGGGGGAAACTATGACTATATCGCAGCGCCGCTGGTCCTTACACCTTTCGGATGACGCGCGAATTCTTGCCTTGCCATAGCCTTGAGGACTAAGGTGGGAAGTTCCCCGTCTCCTCAGCACCCCCCATTTCGCCCCCTCCGTGGAGGAACCCATGAACCCCTTCCGACGTCCGACGCTGGCCCTGGCCCTCATGGCCGCCTCCGTTCTGATGGTCTCCACCGCCTGCAAGCGGGAGGACCCCCAGATCCGGGAACTGACCCAGAAGGCCGCCGAGGCCGACAAGGCCAACCAGCAACTGAACCAGGCCGGCAGCGAGCAGCAGAAGAAGCTGGCCCAGGCGGGCGTCAACGACATCAAGCCCAACGCCGAGACCCTCCAGCTCACGGACGAGCAGAAGAAGGCCCTGGAAGAGCGCATCAAGAACGAGAAGAACAGTTCTTATCAGGCCCTGCTCCAGGAAGTGCTGGACAAGGACAAGGAGATCAAGGATCTCAACGGCAAGCTGGCCAAGCTGAAGGCCGACCTGCCCAAGCCCGATGTGGCCAAGCCCAACGACAACCACTACAGCATGGCCCTCCGGTTCCTCAAGAAGAAGGGCGTGCCCGAAGCCGAGGCCAAGAAGCTGGTGAGCCGCGTAGCCATCCTGGACAAGCTGGCACCAGGCTTCGAGGTCTACCACTTCTACGCCAACGGCACCTACGGCACCTGGGTCTCCCAGGGCAAGGCCAAGATCACCCCAAATGACCTGATGCGCCAGGAGCGCGAGAAGATCGAAGGCGAGCGCGACGAAGCCGTGGCCCAGAACGAGAAGCTCCAGGAAGAGGTCGTGGACCTCGAGGGCCAGAAGAAGAAGATCGAGGAGGAGATCGCCGGCCTGCGCAGCGAGCGCACCAACCTCATCGAGGAGCGCGCCAAGCTGCAGTCCGACAACGCCGCCCAGGTTTCCAAACTGAACTCGCTGCACTATGTCGTCGGCACCCGCGACAAGCTGAAGGCCGATGGCGTCATCGAGATTCCGGTCTTCGCCAAGGATCGTGCGGGCAAGAACTGGCGGGACGAGGTCTTCACCCAGAGCCTCGACCTGCGTTCAGCCAAGACGATCGTCATCAAGGCCGCGGACCTGGGCCTGAAGAAGATCGGCAAGGTCAACGTGGTGCCCGGTTCCTACCTCAAGGACGAGCACTACAAGCTGACCATCAGCGAGGACAAGAGACCGCCACGATCGAGCTCATCACCGTGAGCCGCTTTAAGAACGACAAGGTCGTCTTTGCCGTGACCGACTAGGACTTTTCAGCGTCCTGGAGGGGCCCCAGTTGGGGCCCTTCGCTTTTGTGTGGAATTTCGCCCCGGTCCCGCCTATCGTCTGGAGACCCATCCACCGTCCTCTATAACCCCACCCATGAGGTGCGCGATGCATCGACGCTTACATGAAGCGGCCCTAGGAACCCTCCTCCTGACCCTGCTGGCATGCACGGGCGGCGGAGACTCCAAGGCCCCCACCATCGTTACGGGCCCCGGCTCCGTGCCAACAGGTGCTATGGCTGTGTTTGACCCAGTCGGCGGGGTAGTTCCTCTTCCGAACATCCTTGCCACCGCAGCGGCAGTTGATCCGATTGCCACGGCCTGGTTTGACCCATCGGCCGGTCCAATCCATCCGGTAACGGGTTTCCCGACAGGCCTGACCAAGCCGGGCGCCCGTCCCTACGGTGTGCCCATGCAGCCCTCTGAGGGCCTGGCCTACGTCGCCTACCGCGAGGTGGGTGGTCCCAACTACGGCTATCCCGATACCACCTATTCCACTCACGCAGCCTCTGGCGTGAACGCCCCGATCTATTTCGCCTTCTCCAGTGCCGTGACGCCATCCACCGTCAATCCCAACACGGTGAAAGTGTTCCAAATTCTCCCCGATAGCAATGGCCTTACGGAGATCGGTGGCCTCGGATTCAGGAATGTTTCTGGCCTGTTTGACTACATCGCCACCCCTTCGGCCTCAAGCCCCAACCCCAATCCCAATGCCGGCGACCAAGGCAACCACAGGGAATGGCTCCTCTTCCCGAAGGTTCCCCTTACCCCTGGTGCCCGATATCTCTATGTGATTACGGATGGCGTGCTAGATAGTGCCTCAGGCCATCCCGTGAGGAGTTCGGACCAGTTCAATCTCATGAAGGGTACGGCCCCTATTGGAGCAGGGAGTTTTGCCAAGCTGGAAGCCATCCGGGCAGATACCTTGAGCGGAGGCAATATCGTGCTTCGCGGGTACGCCCATGTGATGGATGACCTGCTTGCCAACGCCGCCGCTGACACCACGTCCAAGGCCGGTGCTACCGCAACCGGTGTTGCTTCCCGGGCCAACATCACCCTGATGGGGCGCTTTATCACCACCGGCGCAGGAGGTATCCGCACTTTGGCTACTGACAGCACCACGCTCAAGCCCGTGGATGCCATCATCCGTGGCTTTGCTGCAGGCTCCTTCGGTGCCGCCAAGGCCTGGAGCAACGCGGTGACCATCAATGCAAACGTACCCGCCGCCACGTATTTTGGCGGCCTCGGACTGCCCGCCTCGACCTACACCGCCATCAGCTCCGTCGTGCTGGGCAGCTTCCACAGCGCCGACCTCCAAATCGATCCAGCCCTGGCCACCCCGGCCAATCTCGCGGGGAGCGATCTCACCACCCTGACGGGTGGTAGTGGCACCGCCCAGGGCAGCACGAACCCCTACAGCTTCAGCACGGGCATCACCCAGGCCGTCCGTTCCAGTGGTCAGCTTGTTGGGTTCTACAACACGGATCGCGTGATCAACTTTGTCTACTTCGTGCCAACGGGCGCAACCGCCACCATGCCTGTGGTCATCCTGCAGCACGGCATCACTTCCCAGAAGGAAGCTGCCGCAGCTGCCGCAAACAAGATTGCCGAAGCGGGTCAGGCCACGGTGGCCATCGACCTGCCCATGCATGGTTCCATGGCCAGCCCGGCCAATACGATAGTGCCACTTGACTACACCACCTTCCCCGACCCCACCAAACCGACCGTATCCCTCGCAGACATGAAGCAAGCCGGCTGGGGGAATGACTTCATGTCCCTCTCTTCCTTGCTGACGGGCCGTACCAATGTCCAGCAGTCAGCTCTGAACCTCCACCGCCTGGAGATCCTCATGCGTGGTGGCGCTTTTGCCACTGCCTTCGGTGGCTACTCCGGTGGCGCCATTGCCGGCGCCCCCATCCCGGGCGCCACGGGCAACATCACCTTTGTGGGCCAGAGCCTGGGCTCCATCGTCGGTGCCTACTACCTCGCCGCCAACGTAGTGAACCCTGGTGCAAGCACGACGATTCCTCCCTACGACCAATCCACGCTTGATGGGAGCATGAAGGGCTTCCTGTCTGTTCCCGGCAGCACCATTGCTTACATCCTCAAGGACAGTCCGTCCTTCGGCCCAGTCGTCAATGCCGGACTCAACCAGGCCTCGCATGGCCTTGTGGTCCCCGGAACCACGGCCTATACCCAGTTCTTCCTGGCGGCCCAGACTCTGGTCGATCCTGTCGATCCAGCGACCATGACCCTGCCTCTGCCCAATACGGTGACCAATGGAACCCCGCTCCCATCCAGGTTCTCAGGCCGCTTGGCCATCCAGGAGGCCATCGGTGACATCGTGATTCCAAACTACACCACGCGCTATTTTGGCCAGGCGCTGGGTGGTCGAACCAACTTTGGTTATGACTTCGCCCAGGGGTTCAAGCAGCTCCTGTACAGTGGCGACTCGGATCCAAAGTTCGGCTTCATGCTGGGTGCCGCAGGAATCAAAGCGGCGGCAGCAGCCTACTCTCCGGCCGCCATTGGCCCAGTGGAGGGGTACTTCCAGTTCAACCAGTCCCAGATCGTCCACCAGTTCCTGCTGGGGGCGAGCGTCAAGCCGAGTGATCCCAACTACCCCGCCCAGGTGGCGAACACTGTCAAGGCCCAGAGCCAGCTGTTCTACTTCCTGGGCGGAACCGCCGGCACTGGCAACAAGATCGTTGTGGATCCCTATTCCTTCTGATCCGTACCGAACCTAAAGAGGGGGGGGCGCTTCGGTCCCCCCCTCTTTGTTTTGCCTACCCGCCCAGTTCCGGAAACGCTTCCCGCAACTGCCTGCCCGCCTCCAGCAGCTCTGGCGCGGCAGGATCCCGGCGCCGCAGGAAGCCGCGGATGGCCTGCAGGTCCTCGGCAGCCCGCTCCAGAATGGGCTGACCCAGGCCGACGGCCAGCAGGGCGATTGACGACACCAAGGCGAAGCCCCAGCCCCAGCGCAACCCGGCCAGGACGGACAGCGCGGCGGTCCACAGGGGATAGACCAGGACCCCCGTCAGCAGCTTCAGGGTGGCCACCTGGTCCCCTTCCTCTGTGAAGCGCCCCGCGACCCACCCGGCCAGGCGGTAGGGGGGCCAGAACAGCAGGGCGGACGGTAGCAGCGCCAACGCTGCCAGCAGCCTGAGCGCCGCTCCGGGCAGCCAGCGGCCCACCTCCGTCCAGACCCCCTCAGCCCCAAGGAATAGCTGGAGCCGCACTTCGGAAGCGCCGTCCACGGACGGCGCTTCTTTTTTTGGACCGTCCTTCAGCCGCCCAGTTCCGGAAATGCCTCCAGGAGCTGCCGCCGGGCCTCCAGCAGTTCGGGCACGGCGGGGTCACGGCGCCGGAGGAAGCCGCGAATGGCCTGCAGATCCTCGGCGGCCCCCTCCAGGATGGGCAGTCCGAGGCCTACGGCCAGGAGCACTTCCAGGGGCAGCAGGGCCATCCACCACCCCCAGGCGATTGCGGCGACTGCCGCCAGCAGGGCGGCCCACAGGGGGAAGAGCAGGGCCCCGCCCAACAGCTTCAGGGTGGCGACCTGGTCCCCTTCATCCGTAAACCGTCCCGCCAACCAGCCCGACAGTCGGTAGGGGGGCCAGAAGAGCAGTCCTGGCGGCAGCAGCACCGCCGCAGTCGCCAGACGAAGAGCGGCTCCCGGCAACCAGCGGCGGACTTCCACACCCGGGTAGGGATGGCCCACCTGGTCGGGTCGCAATCCCTTGGTCCGCAGCCAGGCCTGGACCCCGTGGACCCGGGCCTCCAGGGCGGCCAAGGACTCCGCGGAGAGCGATGCCAGCTGCGGCACCAGGGCCCGCACCCGCAGGCGCAGGGCCTCCAGGTCCACCCGGGTGCCCGGGGCCTCGGCCAGGAGCCAGGCCACCTCCTGGGCCAGCGCCAGGCAGCGCGCATCGGCCTCGTGCAGGGTGAGGGGGCGCAGGGCCATGCGGATCCGGGCGGTCAGCTCGGTGATGGCCCCGGGCGACGTCCCCTGCCCCACCAGGTCCTCGAAGGGGATGGGCGGGCCCAGCCGCAGCAGGGCGCCGTGGCGGAAGGTGCCGCGATCCCCATAAACCAGGCCCGCGGGCACCAGGAACAGGGGCACGGGACTGGACAGGGCGATCCGGGCGGCGCCGGTCTTGAGGGGCGCGAGGTCGGCCTCCGTGTGGCTCACGCCCTCGGGGAACATGGCCACGGACCCGCCCTGGGCGAACACTTCGTGCACCTTGCGGAAACTCTCGAGGATCGACTCCCGGGTGGCGCCGCCATCCTTGGGCCGGGTAACGGGAATGGCTCGGAAGGCCGCCAGGAAGGGCCGCAGCGGGGCGATCTTCCACAGGGTGGCCTTGGCCAGCCAGCCGGCCCGGC
The DNA here is from genome assembly GCA_963751095.1 of uncultured Holophagaceae bacterium. GTDB lineage: Bacteria > Acidobacteriota > Holophagae > Holophagales > Holophagaceae > Geothrix. Next base: position 222,864 of record CAVVTK010000012.1, read on the forward strand.
GGTCCAGCAGCGCGGCTGCCGCGAGAGGATCCAGCAGGCCGTTCGGATGATTCAGCAGGATGAGGCAGGGCCCGGCCGGCAGCGGCGGCCCCTCCCGGCGCAAGGCGCGGAACCAGATGCGTCCCAGGAAGCGCGCCGTTCGGCTGCCCTTCATGTCAGACCAGTGCCGGACGTCGCCGGGCCCAGAGGAGCGCCACGGCCGAAACCGCGATGGCGGGGATGACGAGCAGCATGGCCCGGCCCAGGGCCACGCCTCCCGCCCCGCCCGCTTCCGAGACCCGCCCCACCAGGGCCGGGCTGAGGGCATCGCCCAGCAGGTGGATGAGGAGCACGTTGATGCCCGTGCCCGTGGCCCGCACCGAGGCCGGCAGGCAGCTCACCGTGAGGGCGTTCACGGGACTGGTGTTCACGAACAGCATGAGCATGGCGGCGAAGAAGGCGACATAGGTGGCCTGCAGGTGACCCGAGGACAGGGCCCAGAACACGGCCGGGATGGCGAGCAGCAGGGTGAGGGCGCTCAGGTCCACGCCGATGTCGGGCCAGCGGTGCTGCAGCCGCCTGGTCAGGATGCCCCCAGCAAAGGTGCCCAGGATGCCCGTGACCACCAGGAACATGCCGAACACCTCGCCCGCGGCGCCCACGCTCACGCCGTGGCGGCGCTGGAGGAAGGCGCTGCCCCAGAAGCTCAGGGCCCCCATGGCGAAGGTGTAGGCCACGTAGCTGCCCGTGCAGGCGACCCAAGTGCGGTTGGTGAGGATCGCCCGCAGCTTCATCCCGTAGGAGAGCCCGGCCGCCGTATCAGCCCCCTGATCCTGACCACCCCGAGGGGGATCTGCCAGGGTGGCCATGCGCACGGCGAAGAAGAGGCCCGGCAGACCAGCCACCAGGAAGGCCTGACGCCAGCCCCAGTGCTGGGCGACAATGCCGCCCAGGGCGTAGCCCAGGGCCGAGCCCACGGGGATGGCCAGGTAGAACCAGGTGAACTTGGCGGCCCGTTCGTCCTCGGGGAACAGGTCCGCCAGCAGCGCGGGCCCCAGGCTCGCATAGGCCGCCTCGCCCACGCCCACCAGGGAGCGGGTGAAGAGCAGCCCCCAGAAGCCGTGGACCAGGCAGGCCCCGGCCGTGGCCAGGCTCCACAGCCCCACGCCCACGGCCACCAGGCGCGGCCGGTGGAAGCGGTCCGCCAGGAACCCGAACAGCGGGGCGCCCACCATGTAGGCCAGCAGGAAGACCCCGTTCACCCAGCCCCGCTGGGTGTCCGTGAGCCCGAGGTCCCGGCCCAGGGGCTCGATGACCGCCGCGACGACATAGCGGTCCAGGTAGTTCACCAGGTTGATCCCGGTGAGCAGCAGGAGCAGCCGTCGCGCGGCGGTCATCTCGGTGCGCTGGGGAAGCCGGGCCTACTTCTTCGGCGCGGCAGCCTTCGGAGCGGCCGGCTTGGGGGCGGCGGGCTTCGGCGCGGGCGCGGCGGCCGGGGCAGCATCGGCGTCCAGGCGCTTGGAAACTTCGGCGGTGAAGGCCTTCATCCAGTCCGCGTCACCCCAGGAGAGGATGCCGATGGCCTGGTCGGAGAGCACCAGCTGGAGCTTCTGCTCCTTGGCGAGCTGCTCGACGATGGGGGCCGCGAGCTTGGTGATGGCCTCGCCCACCTTCCGCTCCACGCGCTGGTACTCCTGCTGACTGTCCTCCTGCATCTTCTTGGCCTCGAACTCCACGTCCCGGTACTTCTTGGCCAGGGGCTCCTTCTTCTCCGGATCGATGCTGGGGGAGTTCAGCTGCTGCTGCAGGGTCTGGAGCTCCTGGCCCTTGGCTTGCAGCTTCTCCTCCAGGTTCTTCTTGGTGATCTCCAGCTCAGAGAAGATAGCGCCGGCCTTCTTCGAGGAGCGCACCAGCTGGTTGATGCTGAAGAAGGCGAAGCGGGGCGTTTCCTGGGCGGCGGCCGGGGTGGCGAGGGCCGCGGACAGGCAAAGGGCGGCCAGGGAAGGGGCGATAAGGCGCATGGGGAGCTCCAGGGCGAAAGAGCCATTGTAGCCGGGAAGGACGCGGCCTTCCGCCAGGAATCAGAAGGTGGTTCCGATGGAGAACTGGAAGTCGGTCCTGGATTCCGTGTCGAAGGGATAGGGGTTCAGCTTCTTGGCCCAGATCAGGCGCAGGGGGGCCGGGCTGATGGGCAGGAAGAACCGGAACTCGACGCCCGCCGACCGCACCAGGGTGGGGTTCGTATAGGAGTATTTGTTCCCGGTCTGGATGTCCGTGTAGTGGACCAGGTCGCGGCTGAAGACCTTGGTGCCGCTGCCCCACGCATTCCCGGCATCGTAGAAGAACACCAGGCGGAACTGGTCCGCGATCTTGAACTGGTACTCGGCGTTTGCGATGAACTGCTTGTTTCCGCCCACCACGCCCGGGTGGTCGTTGTTGTCCACCTGGATCGAGCCGACCTGGCCATAGCGGTAGCCGCGGATGCTGTTCTCGCCGCCGGGACGGTACAGGTCGAACACCGGCAGCGGCTCGCGGCCCATATTCTGCAGGTACCCGTAGCTCGCGTTGAAGGCGAAGATATGGCGGTCGGCCACGTTCGCGAACTTAGCGACGTCCCAGGTGGCCCTCAGGAAGGGGCGGTCGCCGCCGAACTGCCAGCCCCCGTACTCCAGGCCGAAAGAGATTCGGGTGCCGTTGGTGGGCTTGAACTGGTGGTTCACCGTGCTGTAGGCCAGGCTCTGGCTGAACGTGGAGGTGAGCTGATCCGGTGTGTCCCGGAAGAAGTAGTTCCGCCCTCCCTCGATGCGGATCAGCCGGAAGCTGTAGCCCGTGGAGTAGGTAGTGAAGAAGGCCCAGGGCTGGTTGGGGATCCAGTTGCTGAGGCGCGCACCTACGGAGACGCCAAGACTGCGGGTGAACTGCTTGTAGGCGTTCTGGATGCCCACGCGCGAGGCATCGTAGTCGGCGGAGCCGTTGGAGACGGACGTGGAGAACGAGTAAGGCAGGTCGAAGACAAAGGGTTCGGTGAAGCCCACCGAGATGTTCTTCGAGAACTTGCCGCCGTTGTAGCTGAAGGACAGGGTCTCGCCGCCGCCGCCCAGGTTCCGGGTGGAGAAGCTGACGCCCAGCGAGAAGCCGAACAGCGACCCGTAGCCGCCCTGGAAGAGCACCTCGTTGACGCCCGATTCCTCGCCGCGGATCACGACGTCGACCTGGGGCTTGTCCTGCACCAGATCCACCTTCGGGTCGGAGCTCTTCACGTCGAAGAAGCTCAGCTGGCTGATGCTGAGGAGGGAATCCTTGAAGCGGTCCGTCTGGAATGGATCGCCCTCGCGCATGAGCATGCTGCGGCGGAGCACCTTGTCCTTGGTGGTGAGGTTGCCCTCGAACTCGATCTTGCGGACCGTGTAGGCCTCGCCCTCGTCCATCTTGAGGGTGGTGTCCACCTTCTTGACGCCATCCTCCTCCCGCACCTCGAACTTCTTCTCGGCCCGGAACAGAATGTAGGCCTGGTTCGAATAGGCCTCCTTGATCTTGTCCACGGTCTGGTTGACGGCGTCGAGGTCGAAGGGTACCGGCTTGGTGCCGGACTTGGGGGCCTCCAGCGAGGGCCGGATGTTGAAGAACTTCCTGAGCATGGACTTGTTGTCCCGCTTCACTTCCGCGTACTTGCCCTGGTAGAACCCGTCGCGGAACACTTTCCCGTTCTCAGTCTTGAAGGTGCCCTCGAAGAACTGGTCGCCTTCGAGGATGGGGAAAGTCAGGGTCGCCCGCAGGTCGTACTTGGGCGACTTCGCCTCCTTGACTCGCTTCTCGTTCTTCTTCTTCTGCTTGGCAGTGGTGCGGTCCTCCACCTCGATGATGGGCTTGCCGATGAAGACGTCCTTGTAACCCAGCTTCCAGTAGGCCTTCTTCAGGTTCTCCAGGTCCTCTTCCAGGTTCTTGTCCACCAGCAGGTCATGGGTGGTGAGCCAGCTGAACATCCAGTGCCGGCGGGTCTTCTTCATGACGCTGCGGAGCTGGGCGCTGGTGAAGACCTTGTTGCCCTTGAAGGCCACTGTGTAGATCTTCGCCTTGCCGCCTTCCTTGATGTCGAAGACCAGGCGGGCCACACCGCCGGCCATGGGCTCGAGGGTGATGTCCACCACCGGGCTGCGGAAGCCCTTCTCCCCGGCCTGCTCGACGATCATGTCTTTGATCTTGCGGGCGGCGTCAGGGTCGTAGACGGTCTCGGGATTGATGGTGAGCTTCTTCTCCTTGACCTTGTCCTTGATGTTCGTGAGGCCCACCTCGGTGCCGCCGCGGTAGTCGATCTCCTTGATCAGGGGCCGCTCCTTGATGCGGATGACCAGCTTCTTGCCCCCGGGCGCGTCCTCCAGCTCGAGCTTGATGTCGTCGAAGGAGCCGTTGGCCCACAACTTCTCCAGCACGGCCGAGAAATCCAGGCTCCGCAGGTCGTCGCCCACCTTCACGCCCGACTTGAAGATCACGGTCTCCGGCGTCTGCTTCTGGGCGCCCACCACCTCGATGGCCACGATGGGCTCGATGTCCTGCCCCGCCAGGGGGAAGGCGAAGCCCGCCACGAGGGCCATGGGCAGAGCCCAACGAAGGCCCGGCCGCAGCACGCCCTTCCACCACCGGGGCTGGACCCGGTTCCCTACCATGTTCCGCTGCGTCATTCAGGTGCTCCGACCAGATGGGTTTCCTGGCCAGAGGCCACGTCTCCGGTATCAGACAGGGTGGGGACGAGTTTCTCGTCCACCAGATCGAAGTTCACCAGGCCCGAAGGCACCGTGTCCTGGCCCACCATCAGCTCGGCGAGGGGGTCCTCCACCTGCTTCTGGATGGCCCGCCGCAGGGGCCGGGCGCCGTAGGCGCGGTCCCGCAGGGTCGTCTTCACCAGCCAGTCGCAGGCGGCGTCCGTCAGGGTGACGCACAGCTTGTGCTTCTGGAGGGTGATGTTGAGGTCCTCCACCAGCAGGCGGACGATCTTGCGCAGCTCGTCGTCGCCCAGCCGGTTGAACACCACGATCTCGTCGATGCGGTTCAGGAACTCCGGAGGGAAGGTGCGCTTCAGGACCTTCATGGCGTCGCCGGTCTTGGCGTCGGGACGGCCGTCCTGCTCGACGAAGCCGAGGTTCTTCTCCGACAGCAGCTCCCGGCTGCCCACATTGGACGTCATGATGATGATGGTGTTCTTGAAGTCCACCAGGTTCCCGAAAGCGTCCGAAGCCTGACCATCGTCAAAGATCGACAGCAGGATGTTGATCAGGTCCGGGTGGGCCTTCTCGATCTCGTCGAAGAGCAGGACGCAGTACGGGTTCCGTCGGATGCGGTCCGTGAGCATGCCGCCTTCCTCATAGCCCACGTAGCCCGGAGGGGCCCCGAGCAGCTTGGAGACCTCGTGCTTTTCCATGTACTCCGACATGTCGAAGCGGATCATCTTCTTCGCATCACCGAAGAGGAAGGTCGCCAGGGTCTTGGCCAGCTCCGTCTTGCCCACGCCCGTGGGGCCCAGGAACAGGAACGAGCCCATGGGGCGGTTCGGGTTCTTGAGGCCGGTCCGGGCCCGGCGCACGGCCCGCACCACGGCGCTGACCGCCTCGGGCTGGCCGATGACGCGCTCGTTGAGCCGGGGCTCCATGTTCACCAGGTTGGCCTTCTCGTCGCCCTTCAGGGCGCGGACGGGAATGCCGGTCCAGCTGGCCACCACGTCCTCGATGTCTTGTTCGGTGACCTCGGGGAAGCGGGCGTAGTCCTCGTCCGTGAGCTCGGAGCGGTTCTTCTGGATCTCGTCGCGCAGCTGCAGCTCCTTCTGGCGCAGCAGCACGGCCTTCTCGAAGTCGCGGCTGAGCACGGCCTCGTTCATCTCGTTGATGACGCGGTGCAGCTCGTCCTCGGACGTCTGTCCCTCGGAGGATGCCCCGCCGGGCCCCACGCGCAGCTTCACCCGGGCGCCGGCCTCGTCCAGCAGGTCGATGGCCTTGTCGGGCAGGAAGCGGTCCGTGATGTAGCGGTTGGACAGGTAGACCGAGGCCTCCATGGTCTTGGGCGTGTAGCGCACCCGGTGGAAGAGCTCGTAGCGCGCCCGGATGCCCTTCGATGATCCGCAGGCTCTCGGCCTCATCCGGGGGATTCACGGTGACCGGCTGGAAGCGGCGGACCAGGCTGCGGTCCTTGTCGATGTACTTGGCGTATTCCTTGTGCGTGGTGGCGCCGATGCACTGGATCTCGCCCCGGCTGAGGGCCGGCTTCAGGATGTTGGCCGCGTCCAGGCTGCCCTCGGCGGCGCCGGTGCCGATGAGCGAGTGGATCTCGTCGATGAAGAGCACCACGCTGGGATCCTTGCTGGCCTCGGCGATGATGGACTTGAGCCGCTCCTCGAACTGGCCGCGGTACTTGGTGCCGGCCACCACGAGGCTGAGGTCCAGCGCGTAGATGCGCTTGTCCGCCAGGCTGGGGGGCACGATGCCCTCGTGGATCTTCTGGGCTAGGCCCTCCACGATGGCAGTCTTGCCCACGCCCGCCTCGCCCAGCAGGATCGGGTTGTTCTTGCGGCGGCGGCTGAGGATCTGGACGATGCGCTCGACCTCCGCGTCCCGGCCGATGAGGTTGTCGAAGATGCCCCGCTCGGCCATCTCCGAGAGATTGCGCGCGAACTCGGAGAGGAGCGGGTGCTCCTTCTTCTTCTTGGCGATCTTCTCTTCCTTGCTGCTCTCCAGCAGGATCTCCTTGGCGGCGATGAGATCCGCGCCGGCCTCCTTCAGCAGGCGGCCCGCCAGGCAGCCCTCCTCCCGCAGCATGCCCAGCAGCAGGTGCTCGGCGCCCACGTGCTTGTGGTTGAGCTTGGCGCTCTCGGCCGTGGCGTGCTGGAGGATGTGCTTGACCTCCTCCTCCATGGGGATGTCGATGCTGGTGCTGCTGGGGGTGATCTTCTTGTCCTTGGGGGTGAGCGCCGCCACCAGGCGCTCGCGCAGGCTGCTCACCTGCACGCCCATGCGCTCCAGGAGCTGGGTGCTGGTCTTCTCCGATTCCCGGAGGAGGCCCAGCAGGAGGTGGCCGCTCTGGATGCTTTCCGCACCGAATTGGCTCGCCTCATAGCGGGCGAAGAACATCACACGACGGGCTTTTTCGGTGAATTTTTCGAACACGGGACACCCTTCCGGGTCAGGGATGGCGCCGGGGCCAGGATGGTTCCGGAGCGGTCTACCAGGGTAGCGCCTTCCGGCACCCTTGTCCCCTTTCGGCTGGGAAGGATGGGCTTGCGCCGGTATCCTGGAAGGCTGGGAGGGCGACATGAGCCTGGCTAGGACCAATCTGGCGATCCTTGGCCTCCAGTGGGGCGACGAGGGCAAGGGCAAGGTCGTGGACCTGCTCAGCCCGAAGTTCAAACAGGTGGTCCGCTTCCAGGGCGGCAACAACGCCGGCCACACCGTGGTGGTGGATGGCGTGAGCATCGCCCTGCACCAGGTGCCCAGCGGCGCCCTGCACCCCGGCTGCTTCCTGGTGGTGGGCAACGGCGTGGTGCTGAACCTGGAGGTCTTCCAGCAGGAGCTGGATCGACTCAAGGCCCGAGGGTTTGATCTGAGCGGCCGGCTGCTGCTGTCCGAAAAGGCCCACGTGATCCTGCCCCACCACATCGCCCTGGACCAGTGGCGCGAGGCCCGGGCCGACAAGGTGGGCGCCAAGATCGGCACCACCGGCCGCGGCATCGGCCCCGCCTACGAGATGAAGGCCGCCCGCATGGGCATCCGCCTGGGCGACCTGCGCCACCCCGAGACCCTGGCCGAGCGCATCGAGCCCGGCTACGCGGAGGTGCGCCTGCGGCTCAGCGCTGAGGGCACCGAGACCCCCCTGCCCAGCCTCGACGCCATCGTCGAGGGCCTGCTGCGCACCGCCGAGCCCTTCCTCCGCTTCATCGGCGATGCCCAAGGCCACCTGCTCGGCGCCTGGGAGCGCGGCGACAGCATCCTCTTCGAGGGCGCCCAGGCCACCCTGCTCGACATCGACCACGGCACCTACCCCTTCGTCACCTCCAGCAACTGCAGCCTGGGCGGCCTCTTCACCGGCACCGGCCTGCCGCCCAAGGCCGTGGGCCAGATCCTGGGCATCGCCAAGGCCTACACCACCCGCGTGGGCGCCGGCCCCTTCCCCGCCGAGCTGCTCGACGCCACCGGCGAGCGCCTGCGCCAGGTGGGCCGCGAGTTCGGCACCACCACCGGCCGCCCCCGCCGCTGCGGCTGGTTCGACGCCCCCATCACCGCCCACGCCTGCCGCACCAATGGCGTGGACGGCCTGGCCATCATGAAGCTGGACGTGCTCGACGGCATGGACGAAGTGGGCCTCATCGTGGGCTACCGCACCGGCGAAGGCACCCTCACCACCCAGCTGCCCAGCTGCGCCGCCGACTGGGCCGGCCTGCAGCCCGAGGTGAAGCGGTTCAAGGGCTGGACCAGCACCCGCGGCATCACCGACCACCGGCAGCTGCCCGCCCAGGCCCAGGCCTACCTCGAATCCCTGGCCGAAAGCGTGGCCGTGCCCATCAGCTACCTCAGTACGGGGCCCGACCGCCACGAAGGCTGCCTCTATCCCGGAACCTTCCTCCAGCCGCTCCTGGGTTGACTCCAGGCGTGTTCACAGGCACACTGATCCTCCTGCCCACCCGGGCATCGCACGCTCGCGTGCACCGCGCGCTCGAGGGTTCGCGGTCCCCGGCTCCACCGACAAGGGCCCTTAGCTCAGCGGTAGAGCAGCGGCCTTTTAAGCCGTTGGCCGCGGGTTCAAATCCCGCAGGGCCCACCAAGTTCCACCCCAGGGGGCTATCGTCTAGGGGTCAGGACACCGCCCTTTCACGGCGGTAACACGGGTTCAAATCCCGTTAGCCCTACCAAAGCAATGAAACGACTTAGATGCCGGAGAGACCCTCCGGCATCTCTGTTTTTAACCACTGCCTCAAAAACTTCCTCAAAAAACTATAAACGGGCGTTCTCAAGCGAAGACAAGGGGTCCCTCGGACCCATCTGGCCAGACTGGACGCCTCTCCGGAATCCTTGTCCGGCCTGCCTTTTGGCTGGATTGGAGGCCTCCAGAGGACTCCCCCTGTTCGCAACCGGCTCAGGAGCCTTGGTAGTGATGGAATTCCTGCCGGTAGGAACCTCGTCGGTAGGCGGCTTCCCATAGGGGCTTCGTGGGGCTCCCACGGACATTTTCTGTCCAAACTGCTGTGGCAGGATGATCTGGAACCAAGTCCGTTCTTGAGATGCCTGCATGAGCTATGACCCCTTTGATGGCGTACTGCTGAACGACCCCCGACCGCCTGTGTCGGGTGCCGTCAGCCTCATGCTGCACCTGCGGGTGGCTCGGAGATTGGCCAAGGCCCAGGGTCGCACTGCGAGTCCCAGCCTGGAGGCACTGAAGGCACGCGCTCAGGCCTGCCGGGATCTGCTGGCGCAGGGCCTGCTGCCTTCAACTCTGCGGGAATTGCAGAAGCATGGGCTGGACCTGGGGCTTCCCAAGGCCGCCCACAGCCTCGCCAGCGTGCTTGCTCACTTGGAGGCCTACCTCAAGGAGGTGAAAGCGGGCGGCTACCTGGAGCCGGACCTCGCCCTCTGGCAAGCCGTTGACCTGGAGCTCGCCGGGAAGCGGGGGCTCTGGATCGAGCGGACCGAGGCCGACGGACCACTGGAGGCAGGCCTCCGGGACCTGGTGCCCTCGCGCCTGCGTGCCCTGGCCTGCGTACCGAGTCTGGGTGGTGCCACCTTCAGACTGGCTGCCCAGAAGGGAGGCGAAGCCTCAGGGCTCTTCGGCAGTGCCCAGCCGCTGGTGGCGTGGTTCCTCGATGGGCTCGAAGCCCATGGTGAAAGCCTCCCGAATGACCTCGACCTGTCTGAACCGGAGGGCTGGGGATCAGCCCCTTGGTCGCCCGCTCTGGAATCCCTGTTCGAGGGACCGTTGGACCTCAAGGACCATGCAGACACCTTCCAGCGGGGGCTCGTCGAGGGCCCCCTCGACCTGCTTCGCCATGCCATCGAACAGGTCTGCGTCTGGCTGGACGCTGGGATTCCCCCTTCTGAGATCACCCTCATCCATCCCGAACCTCAGACCGTGGCTGCATTCCTCGCGCCCCTGCTGGCAGAAGAAGGCGTGGCGCTCCACGTGCGTGGTGGGTTGCTGCCCCTCCTCGCCAGCGAAGCCTGGAGTCCGCTCTGGACCCTGCTCATGGGCGTGCAGCGACTGGACCCCTGTGCCGTGTCCGCCGGGCTCCGAGCCTCCAGGCGGGACGATCTGCGCCACTGGGCAGATGCTCTGGCCCTCGCCGACCAGAGTGGGACGCTAGCGTTTGAGGGCAGCTTCATGCACCTGCGAGACCGCGTGAAGGAATATGCCCTAGGCATCTGGCATGAACTGGCCGCTCTCCGCGGCACCACCCAGACGGCACATAAGTGGGCCGAGCGCCTGGAAGCCCTGGCCACCACGCTGCGGCTGCCCATGGATCCCGACGACTTCTATTCGCCTTTGGGCCTGCTCAAGGAAGCCTGGGGCAATGAGACCTGGACCTTCGCCGACATGCTCCTGGCACTGGAAGCCTTCCTGGACGCGGCGCGTAGCAGCGAGATCCCCCGAGCCGTCGAGGGCCTGCGCCTGGTGACTCCCAGCACGATCCTCGACGACTGGAACGGCGCCCGCGCCACCCTTATCCTCGACCTATCTGAAGGTGCCTGGCCCAGCCGTCCCGCCGAGAACCCCGACCTGGACGGCGACCGCAAGGCCGCCCTCAACAAGGCGCTGCTCGCCTGGAGTCAGACGGAACCGTCAGCGATCTTCCCCCCTGCCCTGCAGCGCTTCTGGCTGCCCCGCAGCGAGCATGGCGACCAGATCCCCCGCGCCTTCCAGCGGGAGGCCTACGCGTTCAACAAGGTTCTGGCCATGACCCGTGAGCGCCTGGTGGTGCTCAGTCCCGCCCAGGACGAGGATGGCCGCATGAAGTCCCAGGGGCCTTTCTGGACGGCGCTGGAAGGCGCGGCCCCTTGGCGCGCTGAAGCCGCGCTCCACAGCCGCCTGCGCTGGCGCTGGGAAGGCCACGACCAATCCCCTAACCACCAGGCCCGAGCCACCGCCGCCCAGGCCCGCCCAGCCAACGAGGCGCTGCTGGCGCAAGCACCCGACTTCGACCATGCACCGGGACTCCGCGCCGCCTGGCTCAAGGGGCAGGACAGCGCCAGCCCCACGGCGCTCGAAGGCCTCGCCAAGTGCCCCTTTCGTTCTTTCGCTGAGCGAGTCTGGGGCTTGCAGACCTTCGATGCGCGCACCCGGATGTCCATGGCCGTGGGCATTCTCGTCCACCACATTTTGGAAGAGGCCCTGATGCCCTTCGTGGGCATGGAGGACTGGCCTGCCGCCTTCCAGAAAGCACTGGGCCTGGGTCCTGAGGCCGGAGCCGATGACCTCATTCCCCACCTGCAATCTCTCTGGCAGGACCACCAGGACCTGTGGCTGAAGGAACTGGACCGACACATCCCGCAGGAGCAGTGGCCTCAGGCCGTGCTCCGCCTGGAGTCCCTGCTGCCCAACGTGGCCGCTGGCCTGCTGCGGGATGTCCAGGCGGAAGCCCCCGACAAGGGCGAACTCGCGTTGCTCGATCCCGCACGTCAGGCCACACCGAAGCCCAAGAAGGCCGCAGCCCCCCCTCCCGAGACCTGGCACCGGACCCTCCTCGCCCTTGAGGGCAGCCTGGGACCGGTGGCTCTTGATATGGGTGATGGGCGCTCCCTGGCTGTCAGCGGCAAGGTGGATCGTATCGAGCGCTGGTCCAGTGACAGCCTCTCCTTCCTGCGAGTGGTGGACTACAAGACCTCGAAGGAGACCTACCTCAAGGCCTACGCCGAGGACGATGCGCCCTTCGGGTCCCACCTCCAGACCCCGCTCTACATGCTTCTCGCGGAGCAGATGTACGAGGGCGAACGGGCCACGGCGGTGCTGTTTCCCATGAAGGAGGAGGAGCCGAAGCCCTTCACCAAGCACTTGGCCACCCTGGCCGAAGCTGGACCAGATGGAGCCTGGCGTCAGCGTCTCCTGACGAACCTCGCCCACTTCGACGCACGGCTGGAGTCAGGGGATTTCCCACCCACACCTGGCGAGCACTGCGGCCAGTGTCAGTTGGCAGCCATCTGCGGGCGGCCCGTGGACGTGACCGTCGAGACCGATGGGGAGGGGGACTGACATGGACACCCTCGACCTGAGTAAGTCCTCCATCCTCGATCAGTCTCTGGTCGTGAGCGCCAGCGCGGGCTCCGGCAAGACCTTCACCCTCACGGTCCTGGTCACCGCCCGGCTTGGTCGTGGGGACATCCGCCCCTGGGAGATTCTGGCGACCACCTTCAGCGAGACCTCAGCGGCGGACCTACGCGAACGGCTGCTTCGCCCCCTGGACCTGCTGTCCGCCCTGGATGAGGCCGCGTGGCATTTGCTGCTACCCCACCTCGAAGCGCCCGTGGTGAAGGACCTCGAAGCCATCCTCAAAGACCTGGCCGCCATCCAGCATCTTAAGAAGTCTGCCCGGGAGGTGGCCGAAGCCGCTGCCCACTGGTCGGGCGCACCCTGGCTCAACTCGCCCGCAAAAGCCCGCGCCTTCTGGCGCCGCGTGCGGCGGGAAGCCGAGCTGCTGCAGGTGTCCACCATCCACAGCCTGGCCATGCGCGTGCTGAGCAAAGGCGAGGGCAGCAACGAGACCATCCTCGATGTGCGTCACCCTTCCCTGCTGCGGCTGCTGCGGCTGACGGTGCGCGAGTCGCTGACTCTGCCCTCTGGACATGCAGACGAGGTACCCGCCCGGTTGCTGCTGGCTTGGGCTGAGCAGAACTGGGAGGCACTGTCTCAGGGCTTCGACAACCACCTCGATGCCCTTGGGCATCTGAAGAGTGAGGACCCCAGCCACTACCGCGACGCCCTGACCCGTGCCTTGGCTGAAGCCCGGACCGCTCTGGCACCCTTTGCGGCGGATGAAGAACTGGCCAAGCACCCCAGCGGCAAGGGCCTCCACAACTTCAAGAAGGAGAATCTCCTTCCGGTCCCCGCAGATGGCGCCGATTTGCAGACGAACCTCCGCTGGGCCCAGGCCCAGAGCGGGCGCGTGTCGAATCCTCCCCCTGCCTACTACTCCGATGCCTTCCATAATTCGATGGCGAGCCTCAAGCCGGTGGCGACCGCCCTTGAAGCCTGGCTGCGCTGCCTGCTCGTGAACGCGCTGCAGCGCTTTGAGGCTGAGAAGCAGGCCCAAGGATTGGCCACCTTCGGTGATCTGGTCCGCAAGGCCTTGGATAGCCTCAGGACCCACGGACTGGAGACTCCCGCGCCCAAGTTGCTCCTGGTGGACGAGTACCAGGACACTTCCAAGGTTCAGGATGCCTTCCTGGAGGCCCTCGGTGCTGAGCGCATGGTACGGGTTGGCGATGTGAAGCAGGCCATCTACGGCTTCCGTGGCGGTGATCCCGATCTGCTTCGGGACCGACTGGCCGCAGCGGGAGAGGGGGCCTACCGCCTCGCTTCCAACTTCCGCTCCACGCCTGAAATCGTGACCCTGGCCAATACCTATGTGGACCAGGTTTGGCCCCAGTTGGATCCCTCGGTCGGCGATCTCGATGGTGCCCAGGTGCCTGTTGTCCCATCGGGGTCTCCGGTGGGGTTGGTGCGCACGCCTGCACCATCGACCTCAGGTGACCTCCCAGGACTAGCGGATTGGATCTCGGGCCTTTCGCGGGAGTCCGGCTGGACCGAATCCCTCGGCGCTCCTGTGAAGCCCGGCAGCCGCACTCGGGCGCTCCTGCTCAAGCAGCGCACCCGCCTGCCGGGCCTCCTCCAACGACTCAAGGCCCAAGGCATCCAGCCTTACGTCGTGGCCAAGGAGGGCTTCTGGGACAGCCCCGGCGTGCGGCTCATCCTGGCGGCCCTTGAGGCCGTGGCCCACCCCGAACGACCCATCCCCTGTGCGGCGCTGCTGCGCCAGGTGGTGGGCCTGACTGATGCCGAAATGGCTGCCCTGGCCCAGGGCAGCGAAGGCCGTCCAGGACTCCCCGGCTTGGGTCAATTGGATCCCGGGCGGCTGTCGGAAGCCTACAAAGACACAGCCCACTTCCTCCTGGACCTGCGACATGCCTCCACCCAGGCCATCGCGGGTCGACTGCTGCGCCACGGGGCCCTGCTCCAAGCCATTGCAGCCCTGGAGGTGCATGGTTCGCTGGAGCCCTTGCGGGCGCGGCGCAACCTGGCGGGGCTCCTCGCCCGGCTCCAAGATCTGCCCGCCAGCCCCTCCGTGGCCTACGCCCTGCTGGATGACGAGCGGAATGGCCTAGAGCGGGGCGACCTGCCCGCCTCCGTGGAAGACGCGGACCTCCTGATCCAGACGGCTCACGGGAGCAAAGGACTGGAATACGACGATGTCATCCTGCCATTGCTCAACGTGAACCCTCGCAGTTTCCGCAAGGGGGACCTGCGCACCCAACCCGAAACTGGCGAGCTTCTGCTCGCCTGGAAGCTGGGAAAATTCACCGGGCGAGCCTACGACGACCTCAAACCCCTGGTGGAGTCCAAACAGAAGCGCGACGAGCTGAACCTGCTCTACGTGGCGCTCACCCGCGCCAAGGGTCGCCTCTGCGTGCTGCTGCAAGAACCAAAGGATCCCAAGGAACCCAAGCCCCCCAGCGAGTTCAAGACCTGGGCGAAGTGGGGTCAGGTTCTGGCCAGCACCCACTCGGACTGGAAGGCACTGACCGATGCGCCGACACCCGACCCTTTGCCGATGCGTGTCACTCTCACGCCGGACTCGCCCCCTGCGAGAACGGCCCTGGCCGACACCACCCTGCCTGCTGATGCCCATGACGACCTTCCCGGCGATACCCGCAGCAAGGCCCGCCAGGAGGGTGAAGCCATGCATGCCTTCCTCCGGGATCTCCTGGTGCGCTGGGAGGATCTGGAGGCTTTCCGGGCCTGCCTTGACGCAGCCCCACCCGTGGCCCACGCGCGTGAGAACGCCCTGCGCTTTCTCGAGCAGTTCGAGGCCCGGGGCTGGCGCTTCCTGCGGCGGCGCACGGAACTGCCCCTGGCGGAGGCGGGCGCCAGCGGCGGCCCCGGGCGGGCGGACCTGGTGGTGTGGCAGGAGGACCGCATCCATCTGCTGGATTTCAAGCACTCCAGGGCCTTCACCGAGACCGAGCTCGAGGGCTACCGGGAGCAGCTGGGGCGCTACGCGGCGGCGCTGACCGAGCGGGAGGGCCTGCCCGTGACGCCCTGGCTGGTGGCCCTGCGCAGTGGGGAGTGGGTAGGCGTGGAGGAACGCTGAGGTTCTAGAGCCCCAGCCCCCGCGGCAGCCGCGGGCTGGAGATCAGGTCGACGAAGGCCTCCCACCGCCGCCCAGGGTCGGTCACGAGTCCGCCCTGCCCCTCGACCCATTGCCGCACGAGCTGTTCGCCCAGGTTGTAGTTGATGACGTAGCTGCGGTAGGTGTCGATGAAGCGCAGGCGCTGGGCGGCCTGGGCCTCGGTGCGCAGGGAGTACTGCACGAGGAGGGCCTCAGCCTGGGCGCGATCCAGCTGGCCGTCCAGGTAGCCGCGGGCGGCCTCGTTGTCGGCGAAGGCCAGCACCTTCATCTCGGCCTGCACCCGGGCCCAGCGCTCGGCCTCGGCGGGGTCGAGGTCCGCCAGCGGGAAGAGCACGTCCCGCTCGAAGGCCAGTCGCTCGGCGCCGGGGAACGCCACCTCGATGCCGAAGTTGGCGGTGCCCTCGGCGATCAGCGATTGGGGCGAGAACAGCGGGTAGATCGTGAACTCCACCCAGCCCTTGCCCGCCGGCGCGGGCTGCGCGAAGCGCTGCTCCAGCAGGGCGTTGTAGACGTGGTGGCCCGGGTAGCCTTCGTGGGCGGCCAGGTCCAGGGCGCGGTCGATGGCGATGGGCAGGTCCAGGTTCACCTGGATCACCGAGTGCCCGCCGCCCTGGTACCAGTTGTAGGCGGACCAGGACTTGCCCGTGACGTACTCCACACGGAAGTGGTCCGAATCCGGTAGCGTCGCGTGGCGGCGCGTGCGGTCCCGGGCCTCGGCGATGGCCGCCTGGAAGACCGCGTCCACCCGCAGAGTCGGCACGATGATCCGCTCCCGCAGCCGCTGGTAGCGATCCTGCACGGAGCCGGGCCCCTCAAGCAGCTGGTCCAGCCGCGCCAGGGCGGCGTCCAGCGCGGCTTCGGACGTCACCGGAGGCCGTACCTGGTAGAGGGCCTCGGCCTCGTCATCGAAGGAGAAGCGCTGACCATCCAGGCGCGCCAGGTGCGCCGCCACGGCCCCCAGCTGGCCCAGCAGGTACTCGCGGCGCAGGGCCTCGCCCTCCTGCGGTTCCGCGGCGGCGACAGCTTCCAGCAGCTGAGCCGCCTCGGCCCGCAGCTCCGCCAGGGGACGGGGCTCCCCGGCTTCGGCCACCTGCTTCCAGGCCTTGGGCCCGTGGTAGGCATCGACGAAATCCCCATCGTGGCGGCCCACCGCCAGCACCAGGTTCACGTAGTCGGAGGCCCAGCGGGAAAGCGACCGGTCCATGCATCCTCCTCGTCCCTGGCATGGTCCCACAACCCTGCCGGAGGGGTTCCACCCCACGTCGCTGACGGCCGGCCACTTTCCCTCGCATTGACCGTTCTGCGAGGCGCTATGCTGGCCCTCCCGATCCGTGGAGTCCCCATGCGCAGCACCCCGACCACCGGCCGCCAGTAGGCCCCTGTGCATCCGCTCCGCTCCCTTGCCTCACTCGTTCTGGTGGCCACGCTGCTGCCGAGCGCCCGGGCCCAGGTGCCCGTGCGCGACGCCGCGGAGTTGCAGAAGCAGCTGGACCGCCTGCAGACCGTGGGCAGCGTGCTCTACATCGCCGCCCACCCCGATGACGAGAACACCGCCGTGCTGGCCACCCTGTCCAAGGGGCGGAACCTTCGCACGGCCTACCTCTCCATCACCCGCGGCGGCGGGGGCCAGAACCTCATCGGCCCCGAGCTGGGCGACGGCCTCGCGGCCATCCGCACCCAGGAGCTGCTGGCCGCGCGGCGCATCGATGGCGCCGAGCAGTACTTCACGTCCGCGGTGGACTTCGGCTTCTCCAAGACCGTGGAAGAGTCCCTGCGGATCTGGAACCACGACCGCGTGCTCGGCGATGTGGTGCGCACCATCCGCACTTTCCGTCCGGACATCATCCTTACCCGCTTCCCGCCCGACGAGGCCCGGGCAGGCCACGGCCACCACGCCGCCTCGGCCAGGCTCGCCATCGAGGCCTTCCAGGCCGCCGCCGATCCCTCGCGTTTCCCCGAGCAGCTGAAGGCCGGGCTGCGTCCCTGGCAGGCTGCGCGGCTGCTGTGGAACCACTACCGGTTCACCGAGGACGCGCCCAAGGTGCCACCGGGCAGTCCCCTGCTGGACGTGGGCCTATACGACCCCCTGCTGGGTCGCTCCTACGGCGAGCTCGCCGCCGAGAGCCGCAGCCAGCACCGCAGCCAGGGCTTCGGCGTGCTGGCCCAGCGCGGCGCCCGGGAGGAGAGCTTCGAGCTGCTGGCCGGGAAGCCCGCGAAGGCCGACCTCTTCGATGGCCTCAACCTCAGCTGGTCCCGCTTCCCCGGCACCGCTGAAGTGGCCGCACGGCTGCGGGAGGCCCGCCAGGGCTTCCGGCCTGATCGCCCCGCCGCCAGCCTGCCTGGGCTCCTGAAGGCGCGCCAGGCGCTCCTGGCTTTGCCCGCGGCCTTGCAGATGGAGCCTCTGATCCAGGCCAAGGCCGCCGAGCTGGAGGACCTGCTCCGGGCCGCCGCGGGGCTCTGGGTGGAGGCCATCGCGGACCGGCAGCGGCTGGCGCCCGGGGACCGCCTCACGGTGAACGTCGCCGTGCTGGCCCGGGGCGGCAGCCCCCTGGTGCTGGAGTCCCTGGCCCTCGAAGCCCTGTCGCCCGAGGGCTCCCAGGCCCTGGAAACCCGCCCGGACGGCAGGCCCCTGCCCGACAACGCGCCCCGGAAGGAGGCCTTTACCCTCACGGTGCCCAAGACCACGCCCCTCAGCTACCCCCACTGGCTGGGCGGGCCGGGCGCCGGCCCCTGGGCGGGCCTGCCCGAATCGTCCGCGCCCTTCCGCCTGCGGGCCCGCGTGGCCCTTCCTGAAGGCAGCTTCGACGTGGTGGTGCCCGTGCAGTTCCGCTTCCGGGATCCGGTGCTGGGCGAGCGCTACCAGCCCCTGGCCGTGGTGCCGCCGGCCTTCGTCCACCTGGAGGAGGGTGTCCAGATCTTCGAGGGCCCAGGCGCGAAGGACGTGCACCTGAAGGTCATCGCCGGAGCCTCCCGCGCCGCGGGCCGGGTGCGGCTCCAGGTGCCTTCCCCCTGGAAGGTCGAGCCCGCCGAGCGGGCCTTCGCCCTCACCCGCGCCGGGGAGGAGGGCGAGCTGTCCTTCCGCCTCACGCCACCGGCCTCCACCGCCTCCGGCGAGCTGCGGGTGGAGGTGGACACCGGGGCTGGGTTCACGGCCGCCCGCAGCCTCGTCAAGCTGGATCACCCGCACATCCCCCTGCAGACCCTGCTGCCCGAGGCCAGGGTCCGCCTGGAGCGCTTCGACCTGAAGCATAACGGGCACCGCATCGGCTACGTCATGGGCGCCGGCGATGACATCCCCCAGGCCCTGCGCCGCCTCGGCTACGAGGTGGACCTGCTCAGCGACGAGGCCCTGGGCCGGGAGGATCTCGCGCGCTTCGACGCCATCGTGCTGGGCATCCGCGCCTACAACACCCGCCCCGCCCTGCTGACACTGAAGGAGCGCCTGCACGCCTACGTCGCCGGCGGCGGCACCGAGGTGGTGCTCTACACCGTGAACACAGGTTTCCCGGGCATCAACGCCGCCATGGTCACGGATACCATCGGGCCCTATCCATTCAAGGTCGGACGGAAGCGCATCACCGACGAGACCGTGCCCGTGCGCCTGCTGCAACCCGGGCATCCGGTCTTCCACCAGCCCAATGAGCTCACGGCGAAGGATTTCGAGGGCTGGGTGCAGGAGCGGAGCCTCTACCACGCCGAGGGCTGGGACGCCCGCTACACGCCACTCATGGGCATGGCGGATCCCGGCGAGGCGGAGGACACCGGCGCCCTGATCGTGGCGCAGCACGGCAAGGGCCACTACGTGTACACGGGCCTCGCCTTCTTCCGCCAGCTGCCGGATGGCGTGCCCGGCGCCACGCGCCTCTTCGCGAACCTGCTGGCCCTGGGACATGCCCATGACTGAGGCCAACGGAGAGGAACACCCGCCCATCCTCGGTTCCTGGAAGCGGATCTATGCCGTCGTCCTGGGTGAGCTACTGCTCTGCATCCTGCTCTTCCGCCTCTTCTCCTGGGCCTTCTCATGAGCCGCCTGGATTGGTTCGTCCTGACGGGCGCCCTGCTCTTCGTGGTCCTGTGGGGCCTGTACAAGGGGCGCGGCGCCACCACCGGCGAGGGCTACATCGGCGGTGGCCGCGACCACCGCTGGTGGCTCATCGGGCTCTCCATCATCGCCACGCAGACCAGCGCCATCACCTTCCTCTCCACGCCCGGCCAGGCCTACGTGGACGGCATGCGCTTCGTACAGTTCTACTTCGGCCTGCCCTTGGCCGCGGTGGTCCTCTCGGTCACGCTCCTCCCCCTCTACCACCGGCTGAAGGTGTCCACCGCCTACGAGCTGCTGGAGGCGCGCTTCGACCTGAAGACCCGGCTGCTGGCCGCGATTCTCTTCCTCGTCCAGCGGGGCCTCGCGGTGGGCCTCACCATCTTCGCGCCGGCCCTGGTCCTTTCGGTGCTGTTGGGCTGGAGCCTGCACGTGAACATCCTCCTGGTGGGCACGCTGGTCATGCTCTACACCGTGACCGGCGGGACCAAGGCCGTGGCCTGGGCCCACAGTTCCCAGATGGTGATCATCGCCTGCGGCATGCTGCTGGCCGGCATCATGACGGCCCATCGTCTGCCGGCCGATGTGAGCTTCGGTGACGCCCTCCACGTGGCGGGGGGTTTGGGTCGCCTTAACGTCATCGACACCCACTTCGACCCCAACAACCGCTACAACCTCTGGTCCGGGTTCATCGGCGGCTTCTTCCTCATGCTGTCGTACTTCGGCACGGATCAGTCCCAGGTGCAACGCTACCTGGCAGGCAGCGACCTCACGCAGAGCCGCCTGGGCCTGCTGCTGAACGCCATGATCAAGGTGCCCATGCAGTTCCTCATCCTGCTGCTGGGCGCCCTGGTCTTCGTCTTCTACCAGTTCCACGCGCCGCCGCTCTTCTTCAACCCGGGCCCCGTGAAGCAGGTGCTGGCGGGGCCTGATGCAGGCGCCTACCGGACCGCCGAGGCGAGGTTCGCCCAGGCCCGCGCCGACCAGGGCCAGAAGGCCGAGGCCTACGTCAGCGCCCGGCACGGCGGCGATGCCGCAGCCATCGCCGCGACCAAGCAGCAGCTCCTGCAATCCCACGCCGAGAGCGAAGCGATCCGGCGCGAGGGCGTGGCCCTCATCGAGAAGGCCAACCCCGGCACCAACCCCAGCGACACGAACTACATCTTCCTGGCCTACGTTCTGAGCAGCCTGCCGGTGGGCCTGGTGGGCCTGGTCATCGCCGCCGTGTTCTCCGGCTCCATGTCCTCCATGTCCGGCGAGATCAGCGCCCTCGGCGCGACCACCGTGGTGGACCTGTGGCGGCGCCTCATCGGGGGCAGCCAGGGCCAGCGGGAAGTGTGGGTGGGCCGCATCGCCACCTTCGCCTGGGGCTGCTTCGCCATGGCCTTCGCCGAGTACGCCGCCCGCCTGGGCTCCCTCATCGAGGCCGTGAACATCCTGGGTTCGCTCTTCTACGGCACCATCCTCGGCATCTTCATCACGGCCTTCTACGTGAAGCGCGTCCGCGGCGGCACGGCCTTCTACGCGGCCCTGGTGGCGGAGGTCGGCGTGCTGGCCTGCTTCAAGTTCACCGCCATCTCCTTCCTCTGGTACAACCTCATCGGCTGCGTGGCGGTGGTGGCGCTGGCCTGGGTGTTCAGCTTCTTCCAGCCGCCGCTGCTGGAGGAACCCATCGCCCAGGGCGAGCCTTCGGCCTAGGTCGCCAGGAGGTCCATCGCCTCGACGCTGAGGCGCAGGGTCTCGATGAGCACGCCGCTGCCCTGGGCATCCAGGGGCGACCACTCCAGCCCCACGGGGAAGGTGTTGCGGAGGCGCCAGGTCAGGGTGGGCTGGTGCTGCTCATCCAGCAGGCTCACCAGGACGTCGCGCCGCTCGGCCAAGCCGAAGTGGGTGGTGTTCATCCACTGGAAGAACTCATGGTCGGCAGGGATCACGCCGCGCTGCAGCACGCAGTCGCTGAAACGGAGCAGGCCGGGCAGCTGGCGGACGGAGTCCACGGGATCGGAGCCCTCCCGGTACCGGATCACGTCCCGCTCCAGGCGGGGCAGCTGCACGTGCGTGAAGCCGATGCGGGAGAAGCCCGCCTCGACCCGGAAGTGGAAGGACTGATGGGGGTATTGGGCGGGCATGCTGCCTCCTGTTTGTCAGGCACTCTTGGCGGGTCAGAGGGTTTCACGCAGCCGGGCCCAGGCCGCGAGGTCGTGACGAATGGTCCGGCGCAGGCGCCGGCCATCTTCGCTGTGCCATTCAAGCCGGGCCTCGAACTGCATGGGCTGCCTGCGCTGCTGGTAGCCGGTGAGGGTGTCGATCAGCAGGGAGATCCGGCGCCCAGCGGCCAGGAACTCCAGCTGGGTGTACAGGGGCTGCTCGTTCACGCGCTGCCCGACCAGGTCGCGGATCACGCGGCTGAAGCGCACCCGCACGGCGTGGGCATGGCCGCCCTCGCAGGCCAGCACGAAGTGGAGCGCCCCCCGCTCGACCAGGACATCGAGGATCACGTCGGCCCCGGTCGCCACGTCGGGCGCGGCGCCGCGGGTCGTCGCCTGGCTGCGCGGAGTCCCGGTCGGCATGCGTCCTCCGGAGTGGGTGGGGCTATGGGCGGAACTCTAGCATGTTCCGACAGGCATCGTTTCCATCGAGACGGAGCGCGGGGGTTGGGGGGCCGGCCGGGTCAGCCGCCACCAGCCCCAGGCCAGGCCCCCCGCCAGCAGCAGCCAGCCGATGGGGGACCTGGCGGCGATCTTCAGATCCTGTCGCGAGGGAATGGCCCCGAAGACCAGGTTGGCCAGCAGGAGCATCACCCCGGCCTCCGACCAGCCGAAGCGGGGATTCCCGCCCAGCCGCCAGAGGAGGAGGCCGTAGGCCAGGGGCAACAGGAGCAGCGGCGCCAGGCCGATGAAAAAGGCGTTGTACCAGCGCAGGTTGGCCAGGGCCACGGAACCCAGCACCCAGCCCCGGCCTTCGCGCTTCGGCAGGATGCTGAAGTGGGTCGGGCGCCCACCCAGCAGGTGCCCGAGGACCCAGTGGCAGAGCTCGTGACAGAAGGTCCCCGGCAGGACCAGCAGCGAGAACAGCCAGAAGGAGCGCCGCGCCTGATTCAGCAGCCAGAGCATGGCGGCGAAGCCCGCCAGGTAGGCCAGCTGCAGACCGTGAATGCCCGATGGGTCCGTACCGTGATCCATGCGACCAAGGTACCCCATCGTGACCCACGGCACAGGCTTCCCGCCGGGGCCCCGTTGGACCTTATTTTTACCCTAGAGCCGTTTAATACTGATCGCCACCAACCCGGATCCAACCGATGACCGCATTTGTGTGGGACAAGAGCTTCCTGACCGGCCTGGACCTGGTGGACGAACAGCACCATGCCCTGGTGGACCTCATCAACCGCTTCAGCAGCCTCCTGGAGACGGGTGATATTGCTGATCCAAGGGCAATGGCCAGGGTCTGCGAGGAGCTGACGCAGTACGCGAAGTACCACTTCAGCGAAGAGCAGACGTTCATGGACGAGCTGGGCGTGGACCCCAGGCATCTGGCCCGCCATGTCCGCGAACACGCGGACTTCTTTCTGGACCTGGCCCGCATGCGGGCGGAAGTCTCGGCTGGCATGCCCGCGGCGGCCCGCCACCTGCTGGAGTTCCTCGTCCACTGGCTGGCGGCGCACATCCTGGGCTCGGATCAGGCCATGGCCCGCCAGATCGCCGCCATGAGCGCGGGTCGCAGCCCTGCCGAGGCCTATGCGGCCGAGGAGCGGGCCCTGGACGGGGCCACGGGCATCCTGCTCCGCTCCCTCGGCGGCCTCATCATGCTGGTGTCTGAGCGCAGCCGACAGCTGGCCGAGCTGAACGAGACTCTGGAGAACCGGGTGTTCCGGCGGACCCAGGAGCTGTCCCTGGTCAACGAGCGGTTGTCCGGTACCGTGAAGCGCCTCGAGGCCTAGCAGCAGGAGACCCGCCGGCTGAGCGAGAAGCTGGAGGAGGCCAACCGGCAGCTGGAAGGCTACGCCATGATCGACCGGCTCACCGGCCTACCCAACCTGCAGTACGCCATGAACCGGCTGACCTCTGAAATCGCCTCGGCCAGGCATTTCGGCCATTCCCTAAGCGTGGCGAGCTTCGCGGCGGAGGGCTTCAAGAACGTCAACGAGACGCACGGCCACGCCGCCGGCGACGAGATCATCATGTCGGTGGGCGCCCTGCTCCGCCTGGCCTTCCGCCACCATGACGTGGTCTGCCATGTGGGCGTGGAGGAATTCCTCGTCATCTGCCCCCTGACCAGTCATGCCGAAGCGGTTCAGCTCCTCGACCGCGTTCGCGCGGCCCTGCCCGGCCTGGAGGTGCGGGTCGGGAACGGCCTGTGGAAGGGGCCTGTGAGCGCGGGGATCGCTGAATTCGGGCCGGGGCTCGATACCGTCAAGAAGCTCATCCAGTCCGCGACGACGCGGCGCTGGCCCCTGGAACCCTAACCCCGCCGGGCCAGGATCACCAGGTCGGATGAGCTGGGACTCCAGGCCTCGCCGGTCATGGTGCCCAGCGTCTCGATCACCCTGAATCCCGCCTCGCCCAAGAGGGCCTCGACCTCGGCGCGGCGCCAGCCCCGGAGGGCCACGTCGTGGGCGGCCACCAGCTCGAGGGGCGCGGCGGTCCCGGGCCGGTAGCGCAGGCGGGCCGGCGTGAAGGTGAGGCGGCCGTCGCCATGATGAGTCATGAGGCGCAGGAAGACGGTGTCCCCCTCTGTCCCTTCGCCGGGGCGCAGGACCACCGGGAAGGCACGCTCGCCGCGGGCGAGGATGCGGTCGTAGTTGAGCAGCTGGAGGAGGAAGGGTGCGCCGGGCGCAAGGCGGCCGGCCAGGCCCGAGAAGAAGGCCCGCACCTCGGCCTCTTCGCAGAGGTGGGGCAGCGTGTTGCCCACGCAGATCGCGGCGCCCTGGCCGGCCTCCAGTCCTTCACCCAGCGCGGTGAGTTCCGCCCGGACGTAGCGGCCCTGGGGATCGGCCTCGCGGGCGGCCTCCAGCTGGGAGGCCGAGGCATCCACGCCGATGACCTCGAAGCCGAGCGCGGTCAGGAACCGCGTATGCTCGCCGCTGCCGCAGCCGAGATCGAGCACCCGCGGCGAAGGTGCCCCCGCCAGCACCCGGTGGAGCAGGGGCGCCTCCCGCTGGAGGCGCTCGGGCCAGGCGATGAGGCCCCGGTAGGCGATGCGTCCGTAGGGATCGGGCTCGGGTGTGCTCACGAAGCGAGTGTAGCCCGTCGCCTCAGCGCGGCCACAGCCACCCGAAGACACCACCGCTGAGCAGGCCGTAGATCAGGGCATCCGCCAGGTCCTTCAGGACGCTGCTCCAGGGCTTGCCCATCCAGATGGCCATGGTGATGCTGCCGAAGCCGTAGGCCACGAAGGACACCGCGCCCACGACGCGGAACACCTGCAGGTAGTGGGTGCCGATACCCAGGGTCCGGCCGGCCAGGTAGGCGGCCGTGACGGCCACCAGCACCGTGAAGGCGAACCACTTGCCCAGGGCCGCGCCCATGGCGGGGGCGCCATTGGGCATCACCACCAGCATGGCCACGGGGCCCTCCTGGTACTTCGCCAGCATCTCGGGCTTGCCCATGTCCTTGTGGTCCGAGCAGTGGGGCAGCACGTACTGGCCGGGGGCGGGGGACTCCTTGCGGATCGCGGCGCGCACCTCATCCTCGTTGGCCAGGGCCCTGTAGTCCGAGGCGTGCCACTTCAGCACCATGTGGACGAGGCTGCTGGCGACGAAGACGCAGACGGCCGACAGCAGGATGGGGATCCAGAGCTGGGCGAGGGAGACATGGGGCATGGCGGCTCCTGTTGTCAGAACAGCGGTTGGGGGGCGTCCGTAGGGTGGACTCGCAGCCGGGACCGGTCAAGGGTTTCGGCGGGGCTTCCTGGGTCCCGGCGCGGAGTGGGTGCCGGTGGCGGCGTCGACCGCGTCGATCCAGCCCGCCCGGGCCCCGGGGAAGGCGTCCGCGTAGGGCACGTAGGGCTTCAGATCCAGCACCGGCGTGCCGTCCAGCAGGTCCACGCCCCGCAGGCGCAGGGTCCGCCCCTCCACGCCGACCAGCTCCACCGCCGAGAGGCCGAGGGCGTTGGGCCGGTGGGGCGAGCGCGTGGCCAGCACGCCACGCCTGCCCTTCGGCCCCCGGGGGGGCTGCACCAGGGGCGCCCAGCCCTCGCTGAGGTGGAAGGCGAAGATGAGCCAGATGCGCTCGAAGCCCGCCAGGTCCCGCAGCACGGTCTCGGGCAGCGCGGCATCGAGCTCCAGGGTGGCCTCGGCCGGCGCGCCCGATTCGGTACCCTCCACCACCGTGGGCTGGTGCGGCGCGTCGATGCGCTTCGCGTAGGGCGTGCGCACGAAACCGATGGGGCGGTAGGTGAAGGATTCCATGGGGGAAGCGTAGCGCCTCGGGGTCGCCCGGGGCTCATTGATCCTGGCGGCTCCATTGACTTGGGCTGGACGCGGGGGGCCATGGATAGGAGCATCACCAAGGTGGCGGATGCAAGCCGCCGCCTCACCTTGATGCTCCTTATGACTGCCTGCCCATGATCATCTACCACATTGCCCACACCGGATCGCGCATCGCCGGCCGCCTCTTGTTCCGGCACCGGACCCTGCACCGCGAGCGGATTCCCGAAGCCGGCGGGGCCCTCATCGTGGCCAACCACGTGAGCTACCTGGATCCCGCCGCGGTGGGCGCCTCCTTCCGCAAGCCCATCTACTACCTGGCCCGGAAGTCCCTCTTCAAGGGCTTCCTCGGCTGGCTGCTGCCCCGCATCCAGGTGCTGCCCGTGGACCGCGGCAAGGGCGACCTCGCCAGCATGAAGCGCATCCTGAGCCTGCTCAAGGAGGGCAATCGGGTGCTCATCTTCCCCGAGGGCACGCGGTCCATGGATGGCGCGCTGCAGCCGGCGGAGGCCGGCATCGGCTTCATCATCGCCAAGTGCGACGTGCCCGTGGTGCCCGTGCGGATCTTCGGGGCCTTCGAGTGTTTCCCCCGGGGCTCCAGCTGGCCACGGCCGGGCCGCATCACCATCGTCCCCGGCCCACCGGTGGATTTCTCGGCCGTGCCATCGGAGCTCACGGGCCGGGAACGCTACCAGGCCTGCGCCGACCTGGCCATGAAGGCCCTGGCCGAGCTGCGGCTGGAGGACTGAGCCCAGCTCTCCTTGAAAAATTGAGATTCACCACGGAGACACGAAACCCACGAAGGTGACACGGAGACCTCCGTGGTTCTCCATCCTGGGCAGGCCGGAAGCCACAGGAGTGCTCCCGAAACCAGGGCCCCGGATCGGGGCGCCGCTTTGCCGCAGGACAGGGCCCACTCTGGCGATTATCATGGACTCCTACCCCTGGAGTGCCGTTGGTGGATCCCCTGTCCCGAGAGCTTGGCCTGGGGCGCTTTCTGCGCGAGCTCCAGCGCGTCGAGTCGGGCCTGAAGCTGCAGCAGGCCGAGGCCCGCATCGAGGCGCTGGAGCGCCAGCTGGTGACCCTCCGCGAGCAGGATTCCGTCACGGGGCTGCCCAACCAGGCCCGCTTCATGGACCGGCTCAGCCAGGCCATCCTGAGGGCCCAGCGGAATGGGCACAAGGTGGCCGTCCTGGTGCTCGACCTGGACCGCTTCAAGCGCGCCAACGAGCAGGCTGGGCACCCTGGCGGCGACGAGGCTCTGAAGCTGGTGGCGCGCCGCCTCCAGGAGGTCGTCCGCCAAGGCGACACCTTGGCCAGCATGGGCGGGGACCGGTTCCTGGTGCTGCTGCCGGAACTGCAGGAGGACTTGAGCGCCACGAAGGTGGGCCGGAAGCTGCTCGAGGCCTTCCGGGTGCCCTTTCGCATCGGCGAGCGGGACCTCTCCCTGGCCGCCAGCATCGGCATCTGCCTCTTCCCCCAAGACGGCATGGATGCCGCGGTTCTCCTCGCCCACGCCGAATCCGCCATGTACCGCGCCAAGGAGCGGGGCGGCAGCCGGATCGAGTGCTTCACGACCACGCTCAACCAGCTTTCGCTGGAGCGGCAGGAGTTGGAGCAGTGCCTGTGCGAGGCCATGCGGAATGGCGAGCTGTGCATGTACTACCAGCCCCAGTTCCACATGGACGGCCGGCTGGCCGGGGCCGAGGCGCTCATCCGCTGGAACCACCCGCTGCTGGGTTTTGTCCCCCCCACCAAGTTCATCCCCCTGGCCGAGGAAAACCGTCTGATCCTGCCCATCGGCGAGTGGGCGCTGCGGGAGGCCTGCCACCAGATGGCCCACTGGCAGACCCTCACGCCGGAGCCTCTGCAGCTGGCCGTCAATGTGTCCGCGCTGCAGTTCGCCCACGGCGATTGGGATGCCTCGGTCATCCGGGCCCTCCGGGAATCGGGCCTCGAGCCCGGGGCCCTCGAGCTGGAGCTGACCGAGAGCCTCGTCATGCGCCAGGGGCATGAGGATGTGCGCCCACTGCACCGCCTGCGGGAAATCGGCACCCGCATCGCCATTGACGACTTCGGCACCGGCTACAGCTCTCTGGGCTACCTGCAGCGGCTCCCCATCACCACCCTGAAGCTGGACCAGTCCTTCATCTCCGCCCTTCAGGTGGAGGGCCCCGAAGCCTCATCGGAACACATCGTCCGCGCCATCATCCAGCTGGCCCACAACCTGCACCTCAAGGTCATCGCCGAGGGCGTGGAGACCGAGGGGCAGCGTGACGTCCTGGAGCTGCTGGGCTGTGACGGCCTGCAGGGCTTCCTGCTGGGGCGCCCGCTGCCCGCCGACGCCTTCGAGGCGCTGCTGGAATCCATGGCCAACAAGGCCTTCCTCGAGGGCGCCCGGCTGCTGCAGTAGCTCGCGGAGCGGGGAACCGCCTACCATGAGCCCATGAGTCCCGACGACACCCCTTCCCGGCGCCGCCTCCGGTACCGGGGCACGCACCCCCGGCGCTTCGCTGAGAAGTACAAGGAACTCTCCCCGGAGCAGCATGCGGCGGAGCTGGAGAAGGTCATGGCCCGGGGCCATACGCCGGCCGGCACCCACCGCTCGATCATGGTGGATGAGATCCTCGCGGTGCTGGATCCGCAGCCGGGCGAGGTGGCCCTGGACGCCACCCTGGGCTACGGTGGCCACACGCGGGAGCTGCTGCCGCGCCTGCTGCCGGGGGGACGGCTCTTCGGCGTGGACGTGGATCCCCTGGAGCTGCCCCGCACCGAGGCTCGCTTGAGGGCCCTGGGCTTCGGCGAGGACGTTCTCACGGTGCGCCGCATGAACTTCGCGGGGCTCCCGCGCCTCCAGGCGGAATCCGGCGGCTTCGATGTGGTGCTGGCGGACCTCGGCGTCTCCTCCATGCAGATCGACAACCCCGCCCGGGGCTTCACGTGGAAGGCCGAAGGGCCCCTGGACCTGCGGCTGAATCCCCAGCGCGGCCGGTCCGCGGCGGACCTGCTGGCCTCGCTGGACGAGCAGGCCCTGGCGGACCTCCTCGTGGAGAACTCGGACGAGCCCCACGCCCTGGCCATCGCCCGGGAAGTCCACGGACAAACCATTCGGACGACGCGCGATCTTGCCGATCGCGTGAGGGCGGCGCTGCGCGCCGAGGGGCTGGACGACGATGATGTGAAACGAGCCCTGCAGCGCACCTTCCAGGCCCTGCGCATCGCCGTGAACGACGAACTCACGGTGCTGGGCCAGTTCCTGACCCTGCTGCCGGGGGTGCTGAAACCCGGTGGCCGGGTGGCCATCCTCACCTTCCACTCGGGGGAGGACCGCCGCGTGAAGAAGGCCTTCCAGCGGGGCCTGCGCGAGGGCCTCTACGCCGAGGTGGCCGCCGAGCCCCAGCGGGCGTCGGCGGAGGAACGGCGGTCCAATCCCCGGTCCACCAGCGCGAAGCTGCGCTGGGCGCGCATTCCAAGGCTGTGAGGCTTGCAATCGGGTGGTCGGATATGACCGCCGCCCCGTCCTCCCATGGGGCCACGACCTGACGGACAACAGGGCCCTGCTCGTGCGGGGCAGCCAGCTGGACCGCAGCAAGGTGCAGTCCAGTGGGAGCGCGAAGGACGCCGTGATCAGCGGGCGCTAGAACAATTCTTTGAGCAGATCCAGCATGTGCTGCCAACTGCGCCGGTGGGCGACCTCGTTGTAGGCGGCGCCCTTGCTGTTGTCGCTGCCGGCCTCCTTCTGCGTGAAGGCATGCACGGCGTTGGCGTAGGCCACGAAGACGTAGTCGGCCTTGGCCTGCCGCATCTCGTCCTGGAAAGCAGCCACGTCCTTGGCGGGCACCCAGGGATCGTCGGCCCCGTGGCAGACCAGCACCTTGGCACTGATGGGCCCGTGTGGGTAGCCCGGGGGCACGTCCAGCCCGCCATGGAAGGAGACCACCGCCTTCACGGGCAGGCCGCCCCGGGCCGCCTCGAGGGCCCCGGTGCCACCGAAACAGAAGCCGATAACGGCGATGCGGCTGCCGTCCACACCCTTCTGGGCCTTGAGGGTCTCGATGGCGGCGGCGATGCGACGGCGGTACAGCGCGCGGTCGCCCTTGAAGGAGCCCGCCAGCTTGCCAGCCTCGCCGGTGTTTGCCGGCCGCACCCCCTCGCCATAGATGTCCGCCGCCAGGGCCGCATACCCCAAGCGGGCCAGGTCGTCGGAGACCTTGCGCTCGTGGTCCGTGAGGCCCATCCACTGGTGGATGACCACGACGCCGGGCACCCTGCCCTTGGCGTCGGCGGGGTGGGCCAGGTAGCCCGCAAGCTTCGTGGGGCCGTCTGCGTAGGCGAGTGGCTGGCCCGCAGCCATGGGCAGGGCGGCGAGGGAGAGGGCGAGGGCGGCGCGCTTCATGGGATCTCCACCGAGGCCCATGATCCTATCCCTGTTGTGACCGGAAATCCAGGTTGGGGGATTGGACATGGCTGCGCCGCCCAGACGGGCGGCGCAGCTGGGGGGGAGGCGGTCAGAAGCTCATGCGCTGGAACGAGGCCTTGAAGGTCTCCTCGACGGTGGCCAGGCACTCGGTGTAGTGGGCCTTGCTTTCGCGGGAGAGGCCCGGCTTGGCGAGACCAGCCTTCATCTGGGACTGCAGCGCCCTCAGGGACTCCCGGGCGAGGCCCCGGGCGTCGTCCGGAGTCGCGGGGTTCGCGCGGAGCACCAGGAACACCAGCTGCCGGAGGTACTCCTTCTGGAGGCTGCGGCGGGTGGGGGTGGGGTCCTGGCCCCGGCGCGCCTCTTCCCAGATGGCGGAGCCAAGGCCATCAAACAACTCCGACAGGCGGAGCACATCCTTGGCGGAGGTCTTCTCCGGCGTGTCGAGGATGCGGCGCATGACCAGGGGGTTCATGATCTGGCCGAGTAGGCCCTTCTGGATGGCCAGGATCCTGCTGGACAGGGAGAAGTCCGGAGCGCTGGAGGCGCCGCCAAAGCCCCGGTCGAACTGGTTCACCGTCATGCGGGCCAGGAATTCGGGCTTGAGCCGGAGCGAGTTCATGTCGAACAGCCCGGCGGTGA
Organism: uncultured Holophagaceae bacterium; assembly: GCA_963751095.1. GTDB lineage: Bacteria > Acidobacteriota > Holophagae > Holophagales > Holophagaceae > Geothrix. Next base: position 253,741 of record CAVVTK010000012.1, read on the forward strand.
TGACCTTGAGGGCCTCCCGCTGCCGGGGTCCAGACACGGGCGTCAGGGGCGAACGGGAGGAGCCTGCGTGGTCGCGGAGGTAGACCACGCCACCGAGGTACTTGGCGGCATTCGACGCCGCGCCACCCATGCGCCCCAGCGCGATGGAGGTCGTGCGCCGCAGGGCGTTGTAGTCCTCGCCGGGCTTGAAGGTGCGGGCCTGGAGACGGTCCAGCAGTTCCCGGCTGAGGCCGATGCGCTTGGACAGGTAGGCCAGCGGGTCCTTGCCCAGGTCCCAGCGGCTGGCTTCGGGATCCATGGCGTCGGGCCCCATGCCCGCCTCCTGGTCCGTGGCGAAGGCCAGCATCGGGTTCTTCTCTCCCCGGGCGGCGATGCGGGCCAGCGCCTCGGCTTCCTTCCCGGGATCGAGGGGCGCGTACGCGTACTCGATGGCCCAGTAGTCGTAGGGGCCCAGGGTCGGCATGTGGTAGTGGGCCTGGTGCTCACCCTGCTTCGCGATGTTGGTGGGCGTGTAGTCCATGACGGAACCGGTGACGCCGTGGGTCTCCGTGAAGGCCTTGTCGGCCAGCTGGGCCTCGGTGTAGGCGGTGGAGGCGCGGAAGTTGTGGCGCAGGCCCAGGGTGTGACCCACCTCGTGCATGACCACGTCCTTCAGGTAGCCGTGGATGAAGGCCTCCTCCCCGGCGCTGCCTGGCTCGAACTCGCCCCGGGCTTCCAGCAGGTCCAGGCTGAAGGCGGCCTCGCCGCGGGCCTCGGCGAGGTAGGAGCAGAACTCGGGGCGCCCGGTCCGCAGGGCCTGCACTGGCGGGATCTCCTCGTTGAACTCCTGGCGGCCGCCGCGCGTGAAGATCTCACCCATGCCGATGTCCGCGTCCAGGATCTCGCCCGTGCGGGGGTCCACCACGCTGGGCCCGATGGCGAAGCCCGCGTCCACCCCCAGGAACCAGCGGATGGAGGCATGGCGCGCGTCGTGGGTGCTCCAGTCGGCGTCCGCCGGCTGCTGGCGGACCTCGATGGCGTCCTTGAACCCGACCTTCTCGAAGGCCTTGTTCCACTCCAGGATGGCCGCCTTCACCGTCGCCCGGTACTTCTCGGGAATGTTCTTGTCCATCCAGTAGACGATGGGCTGCTTCGGCTTGCTGACGGCGGTGGCGGGATCGGCCTTCTCCAGGCGCCAGCGGTGGACCACCCGGATCCGCTCGTCAGGCGCGAGATCCGTGGTGTAGTCCCACCGGGTGCTCACGAAGTGGCCCACCCGGTCATCCGCCAGCCGCACGGCCATGGGCTCCTTGGGCAGGGGCGAGAAGTTGTACTGGAACCCCAGGAAGAGGCTCCGGACATCCTGCAGGTACTGCGGCGGCGGCATGAAGGGCATCGGCGGCGCGCCGGGCATCATGAGCGGGGGGATGATGAGCTTGGCCAGGGCGAAGTGCGCGTTCACCAGGAAGGTGGCCTGGTCCGGGGTGGAGGCAACCTTGGCGAAGGAGGTGTTGCCCGGGTCGAGCCCGTAGGGCTGGCGGAAGGCGAACTCCAGGTCGGTGGCCGCCATGGGAATGTCCTTGAAGAGCAGCGCATTCGCGTCCACAAGGATGCTCTTCCGTTCGGGATGAGGCTGGGACAGCACCGGCGCCGAGGCCAGGAGACTGTCCGAGTAGCCCTCCGCCACGGCATGGGCGATGGGAGTCCCCTCCTTGGCGGTGAAGGAGGTGTTGCGCGCGATCAGCTGCAGGGAGTTGCCGACGCGCTTGAAGTAGGCGATCCAGCTGTCGCCCATCATGCCGCCGTAGAGGCCCCGCTCTCCGATGCCATTGGGGCGGTTCCAGGAGAAGAAGAAGAGGGAGCCGATCTGGTCCGGTTTCACCTCCAGCCAGACCTTGTCCTCCTTCTGCCAGAGCCCGAACAATCCGGATGTCTCCTTGGCCTCCTTCACAACGTCGGCGAAGGGTTTGAGGGCCCCGGGCGCAGGGGGCATGGCCGGCGCGGTGGCCGCGGCCGGGTTCGGGGATTTGGCCACCGGCACGGTGTCAGCGGCAAAGCTGGCGCAGGCGGCCAGCATCAGGGCGAGGGAAGTCAATCTCATGGTCGGGTTCTCCGGGGATCGCCCCAAGGATGCGGGAGGTCCTGCCGGAGTTCCACAAGATTTCATTGCGGGCAATATCGAGCGAAGCCCGAAGCTATCGGCCCGTGCTGCCGTAGCCGCCATCGCCGCGCTCCGTGTCGCCCAGGGCCTCGACCGAGGGCTCGGGGATCCAGGTCCAGCTGGCCACCGGGGCGATCAGGAGCTGGGCGATGCGCTCGCCGCGCCGCAGCTCGAAGGGGGCCTCGCCATGGTTCACCAGCAGCACCTGCACCTCGCCGCGATAGTCCGCATCGATGGTGCCCGGGGCGTTGAGCACCGTGAGCCCATGGCGCAGGGCCAAGCCCGACCGGGGCCGCACCTGGCCCTCGAAGCCCGGGGGAATGGCCATCACCAGGCCCGTGGGCACCAGGCGCCGCTGGCCCGGGGCGATGGCCCAGGTCTCGCCTTCCGGAGTCGCCGCCCGCAGGTCCATGCCCGCCGCGTGGGGCGTGGCCGCCGCAGGCAGGTCGAGGCCGAGGCCGTGGGGGAGCTGGTGGACCGGAATTCGCATCCAAAAAGATTCAACGCAAAGGCGCGAAGGCGCAAAGGGTTTTCAGGAGAAGCAGGAACACAGAGGACACAGAAATCCCACAGAGGGCACAGAGGAAAAAGGAATGGAGGAAAAAGCTGGCGCGGGCAGGAGCCTCTGTCGGCTAGAGGCTGCAATGGATTCCCGGTTACGGCCCAGGCATCCCCACCCGCCTTCCTCACCGCGTCCGGCATCCGCTGGAATTGGCCGCTGTTTACTGGCCATCACACATGATCAACGGGCTCTTTACTCTGTGTCCTCTGTGGGATTTCTGTGTCCTCTGTGTTCCTCAATTCCATCTTTTACGATTTTGGAGTCACCCTTCATCTTCACCAGCTGCCCGCAGGCCCCCTGCACGTCCCGCCCCCGGCTGCGGCGCACGGTGACGAAGCAGCCGCGGGCCTTGAGCCACCGGGCGAACTGCTGGACGCGGTCCTCGCTGGGCTGGTGGAAGGCGCTGGCGGCGTGCTCGTTCATGGGGATGAGGTTCAGGTTGTGGGCGCCCCGCAGGTCGCCCAGCCAGTCCGCCAGCCGCTGGGCGTCAGCCTCGGTGTCGTTCTCGCCGGCCAGAAGCACGTACTCGAAGCAGAACCTCTCGCCGCGCTTGAGGCCCCAGTCATCCAGAGCCCGGCGAAGACGCGCCAGGTTCCACACGCGGTTCACGGGCATGGTACGGCCCCGGGCCTCATCCGTGGTGGCGTTGAGGCTGAGGGCCAGGAGGGGCCGGGGCTCCAGCCTAGACAGTTTGTCGATGCCGCTCACGAGGCCCGAGGTACTCACCGTGATGCGGTTCGTCCCCAGCCCCAGGCCCGCCGGCTGGCACATCAACCGGATGGCCCGGTGCAGGTGTTCCAGGTTGTGCAGGGGCTCGCCCATGCCCATGAACACCAGCGTCAGCTCATGGCCGCGGTCGGGGCCGAGTTCCACCATGAGGGCCAGCACCTGGCCCAGGATCTCGCCGGCCTGCAGGTTGCGCAGGATGCCCATGCTGCCCGTGGCGCAGAAGGTGCAGCCCATGGCACAGCCCACCTGGCTGGAGATGCAATAGGTGGCGCGCGGATTCCGCACCCGGCGGGGCATGTGGACGGCCTCGATGCGCTTGCCATCGACCAGCTCCAGCGCCAGCTTCGTGGAGCCATCCTCGGACGGCTGCTGCTCGGCGAGGCGTGGCAGACGCAGATCAGTCACACCCTGCAGCCAGGCCTGAATGCCCGACCCCAGGGCCGGCGCGCCCCCCTTCCAGGTCCAGGGGCGATGCAGGCGCTTGAAGGTCTCCAGGGCGCTGCCGGGACAGCCCAGCGCGGCCAAGTCTTCGGGGAAAAGCGACCAGGCCGAGGGCAGGCCCTCCCGCTCGGGGGCGGGGCTGTCCCACGGCATGAACCCTTCAGACATCAGGCCACCAAGTCCTGCGGTCGGATGTCACAGCCCCGCCGGGTGCCCAGGGCGCTGACGCCCAGCTGGGCGGGGTCCAGCAGGGCCTGGGCGACGCGCAGGAGGTCCTCCGGCGTCACGGCTTCGATCTCGGCCATCTGCTGATCGAGGCTGCGCAGCTCGCCCAGGTGGATGGCCTGGTGGGCCAGGCTGAACATGCGGCTGCTGCTGCTCTCCTGGCTGAACACCAGCCCCGTGCGGGCCTGCAGTTTGGCGCGCTCCAGCTCGTCCGCCTCCACGCCCTTGGCGCGGATGCGGGCGCACTCGGCCATGGTCCGCTGCACCAGCTCCCGCAGCTGGGCCGGGGCACAGCTGGCGCTGATCTGGAGGGCGCCGGTGTCGGCGTAGGGGCTCATGTAGCTGCCCACCTGGTAGCAGAGGCCCCGGCGCTCACGCAGTTCCATGAAGAGGCGCGAGGCCATGCCGCCCCCCAGCACGTGGCTGAGCAGGTGCGCCGCGGCGCGGTCCGGCGAGTGGTGGTCCGGCGCCGGGAAACCCATGACCAGGTTGGCCTGCTGGAGGTCCTTGCGGGGCACGTTCAGCAGGAAGGGTCGGGTCCGCGCACCGACGATGGCGGCGTGCGCCGTCCCCTTCGGCAGACGCTCCAGGATGGGCTTCAGCAGGTCGAGGAAGGGCGCCGTCTCGATGGCGCCGGCGGCGGCCACCACCAGGTTCGGCGCCCGGTAGGTGTGGTCGAAGAAGGCGCGGGCCTCGGTGGGGCCGTAGCCCGAAACCTGGTCCCGGCGGCCCAGGATGGGATGCGCGAGGGGCGTGTCCTCCCAGAAGCCCCCGTAGAACAGCTCGCTCACCCAGTCGTCGGGCTGATCCTCGCTCTGGGCGATCTCCTCCAGGATGACGCCGCGCTCGCGGACCAGCTCCTCGGCCTCGAAGCGGGGCGCGGTCACCAGCTCCCCCAGCAGGTGCACCAGCTCCGGCAGCTGGTCGGAGAGCACCTTCCCGTAGAAGCAGGCGACTTCCTTGCCGGTGAAGGCGTCCACATGGCCGCCCAGGCGGTCCGTGGCCGCGGCCAGCTCGTCGGGCGTGGGGTAGGCCTCGGTGCCCTTGAAGACCGTGTGCTCCAGGAAGTGGGCCAGGCCCTCTTCGGAGGGGCCTTCGTGGCGCGAGCCCCGCCGGACCCAGAACCCCACCGAGCAGCTCCGCACATGGGGCAGCGGCTCGATCAAGATCTCGGTGCCCTCGGGCGTGATGGTGCGGAGCGGAGCATTCGGCATTCCACCAGTCTACCGCCCGGGGCCCCTACCCCTCCGCCTCCCTTCCGGCCAGGCCGATGGGCGTGCGGTGCAGCTTCCAGCCGGCCAGGGCCCAGCAGAGGGCGCCGAAGGCGAGAAGGGCCAGGCAGGCCAGCACGGGATGGGTGGTCACCTGCTCCTGGGCCAGCAGCTGGTTGGTCTGGATTTCCGCCGCGCGGCTGCCGGCGAGGCTTTCGATGTGGTGGGTGAAGGTGAGCCGCTGCAGGAAGGGCGGGAAGATCCGCACCCAGGGTTCCCACAGGAAGAAGTAGATGGCGCCCCAGAGGGTGCCCCGCTTGAAGAGCAGGCCCGCGAGGGTCATCAGGGCCAGTTCGCCCCACCAGGCACTGACCAGGGCGATCAGTCGACCTGGCAGCAACGATGGATCCCCGCCGATGACCTGCAGGCCGAGGGTGCCGAGGATGAGCCAGGCGGCGCCCCAGGCGAACCAGGGCAGGCCCTTGCCCAGAGGCAGGGCCCAGGCGGGCGCGGGCCGCGCCAGCAGCAGGGGGAGCGTGCGCTGCTCCAGGTCCTCGCGGATGCCCGCGGGGGCCGCCACCAGGGCCATGATGGGCAGCATCATCTTCACCAGCACCTCATGGAAGATCTTGAGGGCCTCACCGGGCCGGGGCCCGCCCTCGCCGCTCTTGAGCTGGGCCACGGTGTAGATGAGGAGGCTGAGGGCCACGGGCACCATGACCAGGGAGGCCAGCACCCAGCCCCGGCCCTGGAACACGCGCGGCAGGTAGCCCCGCGCCGTGGCGCGGATCGTCGCCAGGGGAGAAGGGGCGGCGTTCATGCGTGGTCCTTGGTCAGATATTGGAAGACGGCGTCCAGGTTCAAATCCAGGGGATCCAGCGCGCGCAGGGGGATGCCGCCCTCCGCCGCGGCCTTCTGCAGGCGGGGCAGGATGTCCCGGGGTGAGCGCACCGACAGCACCACGGCTCCTTCCTCGATCCGCAGAGCTGCCAGCTCCGGCTGTTCCACGGCCCAGCGGGCGAGCACCTGGGCTTCGCCCGTGAGGCGCAGCTCCACCGGATGGCGGTCCAGCAGCTGCCGGATCTCCGTGACCGTGCCCTCGGCCAGAAGGCGGCCCCGGAACAGCAGGAGGATGCGGTCCGTGAGCTGGGCGATCTCGCCGAGAATGTGGCTGGAGACCAGGACGCGGGTGCCCCCTGCCGCGAGGCTCCGCAGCAGCGCCATGAGGGTGAGCCGAGCCTCCGGATCCAGCCCGTTGAACGGCTCATCCAGGATGAGCAGCTCCGGCCCGTGCATGAGGGCCTGGGCCAGGCGGATGCGCTGGCGCATGCCCTTGGACATGCGCGCGAAGGTGAGGTGGGCGCGATCCGCCATACCCACGGTGGTGAGGGCCCTGGCCAAGGCAGCACTCAGGCCGTCGCCCGAGAGGCCGGACAGCTCGCCCATCATGCGCAGCCAGCGGTCGGCGCGCAGGCCCATGGGCAGGCGGTCCCCTTCGGGCACCAGCCCCAGGCGGGCGAGCACCGCGGGATTGCGGAAAGGGGCCTCGCCGAAGACACGGACGTCGCCGCCGGAAGGCGGCAGGAGGCCCGAGAGCAGCTGCAGCAGCGAGGACTTGCCGGCGCCGTTGGGCCCCAGCAGGCCCGTGATGCCGCCGCCGTCCGGCAGCTCGAACGAGGTGGGGCTCAGGCCGAGGATGGGGCCGTAGCGGAGGGAGGCGCGGTCCAGCACGATCATCAGATCACCGCCTCGGAAGGTCGCGTCCGCCGGGCCGCCACGAAGGTCCAGAGGGCGATGTGGAAGGCCGTGCCCAGGATCGCGGGCAGCCACGCCACCATCGGATGGTCCACGCCGACGAGAAGCTGGGGCCACGCCTCGGCGAGCATGATGGGGTTCAGGGCATCCACGGCCCGGATGCCAGTGAGGCCATGGATCATCGAGGCCAGGGTGCCCGCCCCCAGCACTAGTCCGAGCACCCAGCCGATGCCCGCCCGCGGCGTGGCGGCCATGCTGGAGGCCCCTACGGCCAGGGAGCCCATCAGGACCGAGCTGATGGCCATGGCCGGCAGCAGGCGCAGCGGCGCCGTCGCCCAGACCGGCCCCTGGAGGCCCGCCAGCAGCAGGGACATGGCCCAGGGCAGCAGGGCGAAGGGCAGCAGGATGACGAAGGGCAACGCCGAGGCGAAGCCGAGCTTGGCGAGCAGGTAGTCCTTCGGAGCCACGGGATGCGCATACATCAGGGGACGCACGCGGTAGAGGGTGTCCCGCGCCACGAGGCCGCCCCCCACCAGGGCCACCAGGAACCAGAGCAGGTACATCGTGGGGTTCAGCAGCCCGGCCTGGAACTCCGCCCCTTGGGCGAAGAGGTTCTTCCCGAACTCGTTCAGGGGCTTGAAGGCCTGGTTGGTCTGCATCAGGTACTTGGTGTAGATCCACCCCGTCTGGAAGAGCAGGATCACCAGGAAGACGAAGCTGAAGAAGCGGCCGATCTTCTGGCGCCAGAGCCGCGTCAGGTCGAAGCGCATGAGCACCAGGGCGGGCGGATGGCCCTGGTGGAGGTCCGGCGCGGGCGGCAGGGTCGGAGCGTAGATGGGCATGGCTCAGACTCCCGCAACCACAGGATGGAGGGCACGGAGGAGAACTTCATCCAGCCGGTCATGGCGCGGCGTGACCTGCACCAGAGTGGCGCCACGGGCCTGGGCCCAACGGAAGGCGCCAGCCGGATCGGCTTCAGTCAATTCAAGGTCGTAGAGACCATTCCGCGCCTCCAGCACCACACCCAGCTCAGCCAAGGCCGCTTCCTGCATCGCGTCCAGGGGATCCAGGAAGCGCAGCTCCACCCGCTTCGCAAGCGCCTTGCGGAGCCCCGCCATGGAGCCCGCCGCCTTGATCTCGCCCTGGTCGAGGATGACCAGCTGGTCCGCCACGCGCTCCACGTCGCCCAGCAGGTGGGAGGCCAGGATGACGCCGGTGCCCAGCTCCGCGTGGACACGCAGCACCAGGTCCAGCATGCGGCGTCGACCATCGGGGTCCAGGCCGTTGGTGGGCTCGTCCAGGAAGATCAGCTCGGGGCTGTGCACCAGGGCCTGGGCCAGCTTGACGCGCTGCCGCATGCCCGTGGAGTAGCCGCTCACGGGCCGGTAGCGGGCTTCATCGAGCCCCACGAAATAAAGCACCTCGTGGGCGCGGTCCCGGGAGGCATCCGGCGCCAGGCCGCTCAGTTCGCCCCAGAAGGCCACCTGTTCGTAGGCCGAGGCGTCCTCGATGAGGGCGTCGTATTCGGGCATGTAGCCGATGCGGGAGCGCAGCTTGGCCGCTTCGGGAGCTCCCAGGGCCACACCCAGCACCGAGCCGGTGCCGCCCGAAGGGGTCAGCAGGCCCAGCAGGGCCTTCAGCAGGGTGGACTTGCCGGCGCCGTTGGGACCCAGCAGACCCACGATCCCGCGCTCGAGCGACAGGCTCAGGCCCTTCAGGGCTGGCGCCGTGGTGGCGGCGTAGCGCACTTCCAGGTTTTCGAAGGCGATCAAGAGGAACTCCAGGTTGAAGGCGGCTACGAAGCGGACTCCGAATTGGATTAGGCTGTACCCATCCATCCTCCCACCGCCCGGACGCTTCCGCATGCAACTCCTGGACTGGCCCTTCCTCGATGCCCTGCAGGCGGGAGCCCTGTTCGCCCTCTTCGTCAACTTCGGCACGGATGCGCTCTCCCGCCGCGATCGCATGATGGGCTGGCTCTCGCTCACCTGCATGCTGGTGGGCCTGCGGCACACGGCCCTCGCCATCGGCACCCTGCCCACCATCAATCCGGACCTGGTGGACCGGGCCCAGAGCCTGCTGGTGACCTTCGGCTTCCTCGCGCTCTGCAGCGCCCTCGCGAACCTCTTCCCGCGCCATGTCCCACCCCGCTTCCCGCGCTGGGTCGCCCTGGGCATGCTCCCGGGCTTCATCCGCAACCTCCTGCTGCCCCACCCCAGCTTCTGGGACACCTGGATGCACCATGCCTCCAACGTCACCTATCTGGTGGGCTGCGGTTTCATCATCTACTGGGTGCTGCGGGCGCGGCAGGACGAGGATCCCATGGGCCGCCGGCTCTTCCTCGGCTTCCTGGGACTGACCCTGCCGGTGGTGGTGGAGATCGCCGCTCTCAGCCTCTTCGACATGAAGGTCCGCCTCTCCGGCTTCAGCCTCGTGTTCCTGTCCATGGCGGTCGGAACCTCCTGGCAGTGGCTGATGGTCAGCGGCATGGAGGCCCGCATCCACCGGGCCGAGGCCGAAGTGGAGGTCTGGCGCAGCCTGGTCCCCGGCAACGCCTTCCGCACCGATCGCCCCTCGCCCATGATGGAAAAACTCTTCGGGGCCGCCTGGGCTGAGCGCCTGAAGGCAACCCCGGACGCGCCGCTGATCAGTCCGGATGGCACCTCATACCGGGTGCGCAGCCGGATCTTCCACCACCAGGAGCGACTGGGCTGGTATGAGCGCAACGAGGAGACACAGCCCGGCCACCAGGGCTTCCTGTCCGGCTGGATCGTGGGGCTGGGGATGGAAGAGGGGGTCGAGAGCGACCGGATCCAGTCACTGCTGCGCGGCTGGGGGGCCCAGGTGCAGGCCTGGGGCACGGTGCCGCCACGGGAAGGCCCGTACCCCAGCGTCCTGCTATGGGCCCGGGAACCCAGCATCCTCTCCGTATGGCGGGAGGATGACCTGGCCCGGAGACGGGCCCGGTGGGTCCAAATCGGCGGCCCCACCACCGAAGGGCCGCACGCCCGCCTGGAGCCCGGGGTTCAGGAAGAGGCCCTGCGAGGCACCCTCGAGCGTCTCCTGTCCCGGCACTGAACCTGGGGCACTTGCCCCAAGCCGCGGCATCCATCGGAGAATGGGCCCATGAGCTTCGCCCATCTCCATCTGCACACCGAGCATTCCCTCCTCGATGGCCTCACGCGCATCCCCGATCTCGTGAAGAAGTGCCGGGCCTCGGGCATGCCCGCCGTGGCCGTCACCGACCACGGGAACATGTTCGGCATGATGAAGCTCTTCGACGCCTGCGAGAAGACGAAGGACGCCGATGGCAACTGGGCCGTGAAGCCCATCCTCGGCTGCGAGGTCTACGTGGCCCCCAAGACCCGCTTCGACAAGAAGCTGGAGGCCAAGAACGCCACGGGCGAGGAAGGGCTCGAGGACTGTGTGGATCCCAGCGGCAGCCGCGACGCGGGCTACCACCTGGTGCTGCTGGCCAAGAACCCAGTGGGCTTCGCGAACCTCTCCAAGCTGGTGTCCGCGGGCTTCACCGAGGGCTTCTACTACAAGCCGCGCATCGACAAGGACATCCTGCGGGAGCACAGCGAGGGCCTCATCGCACTATCCGCCTGCCTCGGCGGCGAGGTGCAGGCCCGCATCCTGCAGAACCGGCTGGATCAGGCCGAGCGTGTCGCCCGGGATTTCCGCGACATCTTCGGCGAGGACTTCTACCTGGAGATCCAGGATCAGGGCTTCGACAAGGAGAAGGAGATCATTCCCTTCCAGCAGGAGCTGGCGGCGAAACTCGGCATCCCGTTGGTGGCCACCAACGACGCCCACTACCTCAACCATGCCGACGCCGACCTGCACGACACGCTGCTCTGCATCGGCACGAAGACCACCAAGGCCAAGGAGAAGCGCATGCGCTTTTCCACGGACCAGTTCTTCGTGAAGACGCCCGAGGAGATGCGGGAGGTGTTTCCGGATCATCCCGAGTATCTTGAGCGCACGCTGGAGATCGCCGCCAAGGTGGACCTCTTCCCCATCACGCGCAAGCCCGTCACGCCGCGCTTCCCCGTGCCCGATGGCTACGACCTGGACTCCTACTTCGTGCACATCGCCCGGGAGACCTTCGAGCAGCGCCTGGCGGGCTGCCGCCCCCTCTGGCAGGCGGGCGCCCTGAAGCACAGCGAGGAGAAGTACCGCGAGCGGCTCGCCTTCGAGCTGGACATGATCCTGAAGATGGGCTTCCCGGGCTACTTCCTGCTGGTCTGGGACTTCATCCGCAAGGCCCGGGAGATGGGCGTGCCCGTGGGTCCCGGCCGCGGCTCCGCGGCGGGCAGCATCGTGGCCTGGTCCATGATGATCACCGACATCGACCCCATGCAGTACGATCTGCTCTTCGAGCGCTTCCTCAACCCCGAGCGCGTATCCATGCCCGACGTGGACATCGACTTCTGCCGGGACGGCCGCCAGCGCGTCATCGACTACGTCACCGAGAAGTACGGCCAGGACAAGGTGAGTAACATCATCACCATCAACCAGCTCAAGACCAAGGCGGTGATCAAGGACGTGGCGCGGGTCTTCGAGAAGGACTTCGCCTTCGCCAACAACCTCACCAAGCTGGTGCCCCAGGAGCCCGGCAAGCCCATGACCATCGGCGAGGCCCTGGAGAAGAGCGACAAGCTGCGCGAGCTGTACGAGAGCGATCCCGAGGTGAAGAACATCCTCGACATCTCGGCCCGGCTCGAGGGCCTGTCCCGCAACACGGGCGTCCACGCGGCCGGCGTCATCATCGCGCCCGACGAGCTGACGCAGTTCGCGCCGCTGAGCGTGGATAAAGATAAAAAGGTGATGGTGCAGTACACCATGGTAGAGGCCGAGCGCGCGGGCCTGCTCAAGATGGACTTCCTGGGCCTGGAGACGCTCACCCAGATCGCCAAGACGCAGGAGGTCATCGCCCGGCGCCACGGCCAGCCCAAGGACATGACCACCATCCGCGCCTTCGACGACAAGAAGACCTTCGAGCTCTTCGCCGCCGGTGACACCGATGGCGTCTTCCAGTTCGAATCCGGCGGCATGAAGCAGCTGCTGCGGCAGCTGGGGCCCGACCGCTTCGACGACCTCATCGCGCTCAACGCCCTCTTCCGGCCCGGCCCCCTGGGCGCGGGCATGGGCACCACCTACGTGGAGCGCCGCCACGGCCGCGAGCCCGTGACCTACATGTTCCCGGACCTGGAGCCCATCCTCTCCCCCACCTACGGCGTGATCCTCTACCAGGAACAAGTCATGCAGATCGCCAGCCTCATCGCCGGGTACACCCTGGGCGAGGCCGACATGCTGCGCCGGGCCATGGGCAAGAAGGACAAGGAGAAGATGGCCAAGGAGAAATCCAAGTTCATCGAGCAGGGGACCGCACGGAAGTACGACAAGGCGAAGGTCGCGGAGCTCTTCGACCTCATCGAGTTCTTCGCCGGCTACGGCTTCAACAAGAGCCACAGCGCCGCCTACGCCATGGTGGCCTACGAGACCGCCTACCTGAAGGCCAACTACCCCGTGGAGTTCATGGCGGGCCTGCTGTCCACCAAGTCCGGTCGCACGGACGACGTGGCCAAGTACGTGCAGAACTGCCGCGAGCGGGGCATCGACGTGCTTGGCCCCGACATCAATGAGTCCGCGCTCGATTTCACGGCGACCAGTGACCGGCAGATCCGGTTCGGATTTGCCGCAGTGAAAGGGCTCGGAGACGCGGCGTTGCAGGCGATTCTCGAGGCTCGCCAGGCCGAGGGCCGCTTCAAGGATCTCTTCCACGCCCTGAAGAGCACCGACATCCAGAAGGCCAACCGCAAGGTGTGGGAGTCGCTCATCAAGGCCGGCGCCTTCGACAGCCTGGAGCCCAACCGGGCCGCGCTGCTGCAGGGTCTTCCGGATGCGGTGTCCGCCGCCTCCCGCGGCGCCGGGGACACGGGCATGACCAGCCTCTTCGACGATGCCGAAATGGCCACGCTGAGCGAGGACTGGCGCGTGCCTGAGAACATCGAGCCCTGGGACCGCAAGACCCGCCTTGCCGCCGAGCGCGAGGTGCTGGGTCTCTTTGTGAGCGGCCATCCCCTGGAGGAGTTCGCCGATGCCATCCAGGTGCACACCCACGGCACCCTGGCCAAGATCGTGGAGGATGCCACCTCGGGACGCCTGCGGGACCGCAACGAGGTCACCCTCGGTGCCATGGTCTCCACCGTGGCCTTCAAGACCAACCAGAAGGGCGAGCCCTGGGCCATCCTCCAGGTGGAGGACACCACCGGCAAGATGGAAGTCCTGCTCATGGCCAGCAAGTGGGATCCGGTCACCAAGAAGAAGGATGCGCTGCGCCCCTTCGAGCGGTACCGCCATTTCGCCGTGCCCGAGGCCATGCTGCGCATCACGGGCGAGCTGCGGGTGGAGACCATCCAAGGCAATGGCAATGGCAACGGCGGCGGTGAAGGCGAGGAAGACGAGGAGCAGACTGTGGTGAAGGTCTTCGCCACCCTGCTGGAGCCCCTGGAGGGCTTCCAGGGCCTGGGCTTCACCGGCGCCCTGGTGCGGCTGCCCCCGGGCGAGTGCCCGCCCCGCCTGGCGACGATCTTCGGTGACCACAAAGGCGAGCTGCCCGTGACCTTCGAGTACCGCTCGAAAGAGGGACTGGTGGCCCGGGTCCGCGCCGGCCACGGCCTGCGCCTGAAGTACGACGAGGGGCTGAAGGAGAAGATGGCCAAGGAAACCGGCTGCGCCCTGACCTGGACGTATTGAAGCCACGCCGGAGTATCCTCATTCGCATGAAGAAGCCCCCTGCCACGCCCAAGCCTGATCTCCACGCCGTGGTCGAAGCCCTGGCCCAGGCCTCCACGGCCCTGACCGAGATGCCCCTGGGCCGCCGGGAGTTCCCCTCCCGCACGGCCGTGGCGGCCCTGGTGGAGGACCTGCGGGCCCTGCTCTTCCCGGGCTATTTCGGCCCCTCCGAGCTCACGGCGGAGACGCTCCGCTACCACCTGGGGGCCCGCATGGACCGCGTGCTCCACGGCCTGACTGACCAGATCCAGCGGGGCCTCATGGCCACGGACCCCGCCTGCACCGAGTGCCGGGATCGCTCCGCGGCGCTGGCCCAGGCCTTCCTCGCGCGGCTGCCCGAGGTGCGCCGCCTGCTCGCCACGGACATCCAGGCGGGCTTCGAGGGCGATCCGGCAGCCACCAGCCCGGACGAAGTGCTGTTCTCCTACCCGGGGTTCCTGGCCATCACCAGCCAGCGCCTGGCGCACGAGCTGCTCCTGCTCGGCGTGCCCCTGCTGCCCCGCATGATCACCGAGCACGCCCACAGCCTCACGGGAGTGGACATCCACCCCGGCGCCCAGATCGGCGAGCGCTTCTTCATCGACCACGGCACGGGCGTGGTTATCGGCGAGACCTGCGTCATCGGCCGCAACGTGCGCATCTACCAGGGCGTGACGCTGGGCGCCAAGAGCTTCCCGCTTGCCGCACCGTCGCGTTATGTGGCGATGCTCGCCTTGCAGATGCCGGCTGGCAACGGGCGGCTGGCTTGAGTTTACAGGCAGCGAGTCAGCGGCTTGCTGATATGTTGATCCGACATAATTTCTCGCCTGTTCGTCATAACTATTTGTTTATTATGGTAAATATTGAATATTCGGCGAGCATCTATGAGCAACTGGCGCAACAAGGGATTCTGACGCGTCTGTTCGAACATCCTGCCAGCCTGCGTTTCGGCTTGCCGTTCGGCGAAGCAAACTGGGCGCGTTTAGATGGCGCATTAAGAGAAATTAAACGATGAATTCCCGTACCGTGATGGTGCAAGGCACGACGTCGGACGCGGGGAAAAGTACGCTGGTGGCGGCGTTGTGTCGCTGGCTGGTGCAGCAGGGCGTTTCGGTTGTGCCGTTTAAGCCGCAGAACATGGCGCTGAACAGCGCGGTCACACCGGATGGCGGCGAAATCGGGCGGGCGCAGGCGGTGCAGGCGCAGGCGCTCCCTTTGGGTCGGGACCCGGTCTAGACGAACGTCGGCTACATGGCAGCCCAACTCGACTGGCAGGTTTCGGGCAACGAGTTCAGAGGAGTGGTTGGCCGGACCCGACCCTGAACAGACACTCGCCGTCTTGATCAGGTAGCCCAAAAGCCGCGGGTGCCGGTCGAACTCGCACATCGTCAGCGGCCATTCGACCGCAGACCGCGAGCACAGATGCGCCACACGTTTCTGATTTTAGGGCTACGCTGAACAAGCACCGGTTTGCACGGCCCTTGGCGCGTCTTTCATGGCCATTGCCATTCCATTGCGCGATGTGAAATT
>CAVVTK010000013.1:0-339609 GCA_963751095.1 uncultured Holophagaceae bacterium
GCCAGGTCCAGGGGCTTGTCGGTGCGGAAGTCCCAGGGCCCCACGTGGGCGTGGGCCACGGAGGGGTAGCCCACCTCGGTGATCATGACCGGCCTCTCGAAGCGGGCCGTGAGGGTGCGGGCCTTGTAGACGATCCACCACCAGGCGTCGCGGATCTGCTCGGCGCTTGGGTAGTCGTCGTACTTGGCGATGGGATCGTAGGTGTTGATGCCGATGACATCCAGGCAGTCGCCGAAGGTGAAGCTGTCGTGGCTGTCGAAGTTCACGCTGTAGACCAGCTTGCCCTTGAAGACGCGGCGCACCTCGGCGGCCAGCCGCCGCCACTGGTCGGGAAAGGGGTGGGTGGAGGCCATCTCGGTGCCGAGGCTGTACCACTCCACGCCGCCCTCCTGGGCCAAGGCGGCCAGGCGCACGTTGAAGGCCCTGTAGTTCCGCCACCACAGGTCCCAGTCGTCGGGCTTGATGTTGCCCCGCCACCACTCGGCGTTGTCGGCCTCGTCCCGCATGTTGAGGGTGGGGAAGAACATCATGCGCAGGCCGCGCACTTTGGCCTGCTGGAAGGTGCGGCGCAGGGCCGCCTCGGTGGGGCTGGAGGTGGGATGGCGGCGGATCTCCACGCTGTGCCCCGTATCCATGCGGTAGATGGCCTGCAGGCTCACGCAGGTGGCGCCGGTGGCGGCGATACGGTCCAGCTCCTCGCCGTAGTCGTAGTCCGGAACGCCCGCATAGAGCCCCAGCACGAAGCCCCGGGGCTGGGGCACCAGGGCCTTCCGCTGCGTCCGCCGCACGATGAGCAGCGTGGCCGGCAGGGTGAGCAGGGCGAGCAGGATGAGGGTGGTCCGGATCTGACGAGGCATCGGGCAGGGCTCCAGGATCCAGCCTAGCGGCTGAATCCTGGAGATAGGAACTGCTTCGCAGTTCCAAACGCTTTTCCTAGCTCGCAAACCGCAGGTTTGCGAGCAGGCCGAAACCTAGATCAGTTCTACACGTACCTGCACGATGCGCGTGCCGTCCATTCTCACCACGGTCAGCTTGGCCCCGTCGACCTCCACTGACTCATGGGGGTTCGGGACGTGGCCCAGGGTGGCCATGACCAGCCCGGCCAGGGTGTCGAAGCCGTTCCGTTCCCAGGTGAAGCCCAGGGCCTCGGCCACGTCCTCCACGTGGGAATGCCCTGCCACCAGCCACACGCCCGGGGTTTGCTCGAGCAGCCCGGCGGGGGCCTCGTGCTCGTCCTGGATCTCGCCGAAGACCTCTTCGAGCAGGTCCTCCATGGTGACCAGGCCGGAGACGCCGCCGAACTCGTCCACCACCAGGGCCAGCTGGGTGCGGGCGCGCTGGAGGTCGCGCAGCAGCTCGGCCACGGGCTTGCTCTCGGGCACGAAGTGGGCGGGCTTGAGCAGGGTGGCGAGGGGCGGCTTGGCGCCGTCTGCCAGCTGCATGAGGTCCTTGAGGAGCAGCACGCCGCGCACCTGCTCGATGCTGCCGTCGTACACGGGCAGGCGAGAGTGGCGGCTCTCGGTGAAGGCCGCCCAGGCCTCACCGATGCTGGCCGTGAGGGGCAGGGCCACGATGCGCGTGCGGGGCGTCATCACCTCGCGCACCACGGTGTCGCCGAAGGTGACTACGTTGCGGATGAGCTCGCGGTCCTCGGCCTCGAGGATGCCCTCCGCCTCGCCCTCCTCCAGGAGCGCCGTGACGGCCTCTTCGGTGGTCTCCTCGCCATCGTCGTCCTTGGCCCGCTCCTCTGCGTGGCGGCGGTCGATCATCCGGGCCAGGGGATCGACCAGGGGACGGAGGAGGACCTGGGCCGGCGCGTAGAGGGGATAGAGCTGCACCAGCCAGAGGGCCGGATCGCGGGAGGCGAGCAGGGCCGGGAGGAGCAGGTCCAGCAGCCAGAGGCCCGCCAGGACCAGGGCCCCCAGGGTCCAGGCGCCGCCGGGCAGGGCATGGTGGACCGGCCACAGCAGGGCCAGCAGGACCAGGAGCAGCAGCTGGTTCCAGAACTCCAGGCCCATGCCCAGGCTCCGGGGCCGCTCGAGCAGCTCCGCCAGCCTCGGGTCGGTGATGGTTTCCTCCTCCAGCAGCCGCCGTCGCTGTAGGGAGGGCAGGGCGTGGAAGGCCGATAGCAGGATCGCCATGGCGCAGCGGTAGAGCCCCACCGCCAGGGCGGCGAAGAGGAACCAGGTTGGGGTGGCGCTGCCGCCGGATTCAGCCATTATCAGCCGTAGTCTAGCGCGAATCCCGGGCCTGGATCTGGCGGGTCAGGGCGGCCCGGGCCTCTGCACTGAGGTGCATGCGCCGGCGCTCGGCCTCGCGGAAGTACTCCTCCGGATCGCGGCAGAGGCCATCGGGGGTGGGCGGCAGGCCCTTGCGGGCCCGGGCGGCGTTGAGGAAGCGGTAGGGTTCCTTGGCCAGCTCGGGGCTCTGCAGGAAGTGGCGGAAGGTCCACCAGCCGCCCAGCACGAACCACACGCCCAGCACGGCCACGGCCCGGTGCTGGAGGCGGCGCATGAGGTCCGGCGTCTGCCGCACCTGCTGCCAGGCTACGCCGGCCCAGAGGTTCAAGCCGATGATCAGGGTGGTCATCAGCAGGGTGCCCGTCCAGCCCAGGCTGCCCCAGCCCCAGCCCGTGAGGCCGATGACGGCCGGCGCCAGCAGCACGCTGAAGATCATGTTGAGGTGCAGCATGTAGAGGAGCAGGGATTCGGCGCTGGCGGCCTTGATGGGGTTCGGCCCGTTCCACTTGGGCCGCAGCAGCTCCACGGCGCCCATGAGGGATCCGCCCAGGAGGATGAAGCCCAGGCGGCCCGCCACGCTGGGGAGCGTGGCATTGGCGATGCCGCCCAGCTCACTGTAGGTGAAGGCACCGGAGCGGCTCTGCAGGAGCCAGACGCCGTTCTGCTGGATCCACTGGCCGCCCCAGAGCCAGGCGTGCTGGGCGGAGGAGCCCCAGGCCAGGAGCCCCGCGCCGATGATGGCCAGGACCACGAGAAAGCGGGGTTCGCTCCAGCGGGCCTGCCCGTCGACGGGTTCCACGCGGAAGTGCCGGTAGAGGCCACCCAGGAAGGCGCCGAAGGCGGGGAAGGCGATCCAGGGGAAGAGGGGGAAGAGGGCCTGCACGCCGCGGTCGGGGTTGCCGTTGAAAAGGCCGCGGATGGGCAGCCAGAGCCCGTCGGCGACGCCCGTGGCCCAGAGTGAGGGCGAGATCAGCGGCACGAAGATGGCGATGAGAAGCGCCAGGCCGGTGAACACGCGCGGGTTGCGCACCAGCCGGGCCAGCAGCTGCAGGATCAGCAGGGAGAAGACGATGCACTGAAGCACGTCGATCTTGAAGAGCTCCCGGGCCTTTTGGGCCGTGTTGAGCACCGTCCAGTCCGCCGCCGTGATGCCGGGGGCGTGGAGGGCGTAGGCGCAGAGCAGGATGAAGCCCAGGCGCCGGGCCGTGTCGGGCCAGAAGGGCCGCAGGGTGCCGTCCGTGCGGAAGGTGGAGATCACCAGGCTGTACCCCGCGGCCATGGTGAAGCTGGGCGCCACCAGGCCATTCAGGTAATTCAGCCAGTCCGGGCGCAGGCCCGCCTGCAGCCACACGTTCACCGCGTGCACCTCGATCATCACGATCACCGCCCAGCCCCGCAGCTGGTCGATCCAGTCGCAGCGCTTGGAGAGGGTCAGGTCGTTCCAGGTGGACATGAATAGCCTCAAGAAAAGCATCAGGATAATGATCACCACCAAGACACCAAGACACCAAGGAGGGAAGAAATCTGCTCAGCAAGCAGTTCTTGGTGCCTTGGTGTCTTGGTGGTCAATCCGTAGTCTTTCAATCGCTCGGACGGATCAGGGATTCTGCTTCCGCATGACGCTGTGCTGTTTGCCGTAGGCGAAGTAGATCACGAAGCCCAGGGCCAGCCAGGCGATGAGCCGCCACCAGTTGGCCACGGGCAGCGAGAACATCAGCATGAGGCAGGTCAGCACGCCCATGATGGGGACGAAGGGCACCCAGGGGCAGCGGAAGGGCCGCTCGGCTTCGGGGTGCTTCTTGCGCATGATGAGCACGGCGGCGCAGACGATGACGAAGGCCAGCAGGGTGCCAATGTTGGCCAGGTGCAGTAGGGCGTCGATGGGCAGGAAGCCCGCCAGGGCGCCCACGAAGAGGCCCACGAGGATGGTGGACTTCCAGGGCGTGCGGAATTTGGGGTGCACGTCGCCGAAGGTGGCCTTGGGGAGCAGCCCGTCCCGGGCCATGGCCAGGAACACGCGGGGGCCGCTGAGCATCATGACCAGCAGCACGGAGGTGATGCCGCTGACGCCGGCGGTGGCGATGAGCCCCTCGGCCCAGCCGATGCCCTTCTGCTTGAAGGCCGTGGACACGGGGGCGTTGATGTCGAGCTGGTCGAACTTCACCATGCCCGTGAGCACGGCCACCACGGCGATGTAGAGCACGGTGCAGACCAGCAGGGAGACGATGATGCCGATGGGCACGTCGCGCTGGGGGTTCTTGGCCTCCTCCGCGTGGGTCGATACTGAATCGAAGCCGATGTAGGCGAAGAAGATGATGGCCGCGCCGGCCATGGTGCCGATGGGCGCGCCGCCGCCGTCCACCATGCCCGCCACCCGGTGGCCGAAGAAGCTGATGCCGGTCCAGCCGAAGGGGGCGAAGGGGTGCCAGTTGGTGGTGTTGATGAAGAAGGCGCCCACGCCGATGACGAACAGCACGGCGGCGACCTTGATGGCCACCATGACGCCGTTGAAGGTGGCGCTCTCCTGGATGCCCTTCACGAGGATGGCCGTGATGATCACCACGATGATGAGGGCGGGCAGGTTCATGATGGCGCCCGTGGAGGCGAAGTGGCCCGTGGCGGGATCGTATTTCCAGGGCGATTCGCTCAGCAGCTTGGGGATGTGGATGCCGATCTTGCTCACGGCGCTCTGGAAGTAGGCGGACCAGCCCGTGGCCACCGCAGCGCTGGACACGCCGTATTCCAGGATGAGATCCCAGCCGATGATCCAGGCGAAGAGCTCGCCTAGGGTGGCGTAGGCGTAGGTGTAGGCGGATCCGGCCACGGGTACCATGGCGGCGAACTCCGCGTAGCACAGCGCCGCGAAAATGCAGGTGATGCCCGCGATGACGTAGGACACCATCAGCGAGGGACCCGCGATGTTGTGCGCCGCGGCGCCGGTGGCCACGAAGATGCCGGCGCCGATGATGGCGCCGATGCCCAGGGCCGTGAGCTGCACGGGACCGAGGACGCGGCGAAGGCGGTTCTCGCCCTTGGCCTCCTCCAGGAGAAGGGCCAGGGGCTTGCGGGCGAACATCTGGGACTCGGGGCGCGGTTCATTCGACATGAACAAGACTCCATGCGATCCGGTAGGTGGGGACCCGGAAGGGTATTCCAGGAGGGGACTGCCAGGGGGGGCTTCCGGCGATGCTAGCAGATATGATGCCCCATGCTTTCCGACGTCCTGAGGTCGCGCCTCGCCCTGGCGCGGAAGTCCTTGCTCCCCTGCCGGGGCTGCCTGGGGCCCGTGGGCGAGGGCGCCGAGGCGGGCCTCTGCGCCCGCTGCTGGGGCGGGCTGCTGCCCCTGCCCGCGGGGCGCTGTCCCCGCTGTGCCCTGGTGCATGCCGATGGGGACTGCCCCGAGGCCACGGCCTGGGACCTGGGTGACGCCCTGTGGGACTACCACGGCGGCCGTCCGCCCCTGGGGGCCCTGCTCCTGCCGGGCATCAAGCAGGGCGAGACCGGCTGGCGGAAGGCCCTGCTGGGCCGCCTGGCGGAGGCGTCCCTGCCGGACTGGGCGGCCGAGGTGGACTGCGTGACCGCGGCGCCCAGTGCCTGGCCCCACCGGCTGCTCCGCGGCTTCGACCTCAGCGCCGAGGCGGCCCGGTTGATCGCCGGGCGCCTCGACCGCCCCTTCGAATCCCTGCTCGCCAAGGGCTGGCTTCGCGGGCGTCAGGCTTCGCGCACGGAATCCCAGCGCCGCCGGCTTCCGAAAGGGGCCATGGGCTTGCGCCGCGGGGCCGCGCCTGGGGGTCTCATCCTGCTGGTGGACGACGTCTGGACCACGGGCACCACCCTGCTCCGCTGCGCCCAGGCGCTGCGGGCAGGCGGTGCCGGCGACGTGCGCGTGCTGACCCTGTTCCGGGCGCTGTAGGTGCCCGTTCCCGCGTTGGGAAGGCCCCATCAGAAAGGAATTTTCAAAGCGGAGGAAAGCAGAGGTGCGGAGGAGAGCGGAAGTTCAGGATCCTGCTGAGCCTCGCCGATGATCAGGCCCAAATTTTCTTTTCTCCGCTTTCCTCAGCTCTTCCGCTCTCCTCCGCTTATTCAATTCCTTTCCACGGTTCTTCCGTACACAGCGTAGCTAGCGGATGGGCACGGATCCCCGAGCCGCCCGGGCCCACTGGGCGGGCCAGGGCACTTCGACACCGAGGGCCTGGGCGGCGCGCAGGGGCCAGCGGGGTTCGCGCAGCAGCTGGCGGGCCAGCAGCACCAGGTCGGCGGAGCCTTCCGCCAGGATGCGCTCGGCCTGCTCCGGTTCCGTGATGAGGCCCACGGCGCCGGTGGGCAGGTCCGCCTCGGCGCGGATGCGGGCCGCGAAGGGCACCTGGTAGCCGGGGCCCAGGGCGATCTTCTGCCGAGGCGACAGGCCACCCGAGGAGCAGTCCACCAGGTCCACGCCCAGGGCCTTCAGCTCCAGGGCCAGGGCCACCGACTGGTCGATGTCCCAGCCGCCCTCCACCCAGTCGCTGGCGGAGATCCGCACCAGGAGCGGGAGCTCCTCGGGCAGGATGTTGCGCAGGGCGCCGACGACCTCGCGGACCAGGCGGGTGCGGTTCTCGAAGGAGCCGCCGTAGGCATCCGTGCGCTGGTTCGAGAGGGGCGACAGGAACTGGTGCAGCAGGTAGCCGTGGGCGGCGTGGACCTCGATCACCTGGAAGCCCGCGGCTACGGCCCGGCGCGCCGCATCCATGAAGGCCTCGATGACGGCCAGGATGCCGGCCTCGTCCAGGGCCGCGGGCACGGTCCAGCCCGCGTCGAAGGGCAGGGCGCTGGGCGCCACGGGGGTCCAGCCGCCGGCGGCGGGGGACACGCTGCCGCTGCCCTTCCAGGGGGCGAAGGCCGAGGCCTTGCGGCCCGCGTGGGCCAGCTGGATCCCAGGCACGGCGCCCTGGGTCTTGATGAAGTGGACGCTGCGGGCCAGGCCCTCGGCCTGGGCCATGTTCCAGAGGCCGAGATCCTCGGGGCTGATGCGGCCTTCGGGCAGCACGGCCGCGGCCTCGGTGAGCACCAGCCCCGCCCCGCCCTGGGCGAGACCGCCCAGGTGGACCAGGTGCCAGTCGCCGGGCAGGCCGTCCTGAGACGAGTACTGGCACATGGGCGACACAGCGATGCGGTTGGGCAGCGTCACGCCACGGAGTTGCAGGGGGCGGAAGAGGTTCGGCATGGGGGCTCCGGCTGGGCTCGGAATGGGGTCTCTGCCCCATTCCGAGCTAGGGTAATGCGTCTGGGGCATGGGCACGTCAAATCCCTTCCATGAGGTGGCGTGATGAATGGAGGTTCTGGCGGTCCGCAGGTCCGGGTCTGGGTCGATGATCGAGAGGCTCGGGGATCGGCTGTGGCGGCCCAATTGGCGGCGATGAAGGACGTGTCCATTATGGTGAAGCGACTCCGGACAGGGGATTACCTGATCGAGGGGAAGGCCGTATTGGAACGGAAGCGTGTGCGGGATTTTCTGGAGAGCCTTCGGCAGGGACGCCTGTTCAGCCAGGCCAACAGGCTCGCCTCCTCACCCTTCAGGGCCTTTCTGATCCTTGAAGGGCAACCTCAGGAATGGCGGGGGGCAGGCGTGACCCGCGATGGGATTCAAGGCGCGCTTCTGACCCTGGCGATTGGATTCGGCATTCCTGTCTTGCGCTCCCAGAGCGAAGACGAGACAGCCCGGTTGATCCTCTTCACGGCCCGGCAGCTCCATTCGCAGGCAAGGGTCGCCATCCGGCGCCCGGTGCGCATCCATGGGAAGCGAGCCCGCCAGGTCTACATCCTTACGGGCATCCCCAATGTCGGTCCGCAACGAGCTCTCCGACTGCTCGAGCGGTTCGGGTCCATCGAGGGTGTGGTGACGGCCGATCTCGAGGCCCTGACTGAAGTGGAGGGAATAGGAAAACAGACGGCCCAGCGAATCCACTGGGCCGTCCACGAAACCACGAATCCCTATCGTTCTTGATCTTTTCCTAACTCGGGGCGCGAAGCGCCCCGAGCCAGTCGGCCCTACGTGAGCGAAACCAGCACCGACAAGGCCTTCTTGACCTCGGTCTCCAGCTGGCCGACCTGCACTTCCGCCAGGTCGTACGTGGCGCGCAGCATGGGCTTGTTCACCTTGAGGACGCGGGTGATGTCGATGGGCGTGGCGGAAAGCACGACATCGCAGGGGGTGGCCTCGATGGTGGCTTCCAGATCCTTGATCTGGGCCTCGCCGTAGCCCATGGCGGGCAGGATGCCCTGGGCATTGGGGTACTTCTTGTAGGTGGCGGCGATGGAGGCCACGGCGAAGGGCAGGGGATCCACGATCTTGGCGGCGCCGCAGTTCTTGGCGGCCACCACGCCGGCGCCATAGGTCATGGAGCCGTGGGTGAGGGTGGGGCCGTCTTCGATGACGAGCACGTTCTTGCCCTTGACCATCTCGGGCCTGGTGCAGGTGACCGGGCTGGTGGCGCGAATGACCACGGCCTTGGGGTTGACCTTCTTGGCGTTCTCCTCGATGGCCCGGATGTCCTCTTCCTTGGCGGAATCGCACTTGTTGATGAGGATGATGTCGGCCATGCGGAAGTTGGCCTCGCCGGGGTGGTACAGCATCTCGTGCCCCGTGCGGAGGGGATCGGCGACGACGATGTGGAGATCGCATTTGTAGAAGGGCAGGTCGTTGTTGCCGCCATCCCAGAGGATGACATCCGCTTCCTGCTCGGCGCTGCGGATGATCTGCTCGTAGTCCACGCCGGAGTAGATGACGAAGCCGTTGTCGATGTGCGGCTCGTACTCCTCGCGCTCCTCGATGGTGCACTCGTGCAGGTCGAGGTCGGAGTAGGCGGCGAAGCGCTGGCATGCCTGCTTGGCCAGATCGCCATAGGGCATGGGGTGGCGGATGGCCACCACCTTCTTGCCCAGGCCCTTCAGGATGTTGCTGATGTAGCGGGTGGTCTGGCTCTTGCCGGCGCCCGTGCGGACGGCGGTGATGGCGATGACCGGGACCTTGGACTGGATCATGGTCTTGTCGGCGCCCAGCAGCTCGAAGTCCACGTCGTGGGCGATGCAGAGGCTCGCCAGGTGCATCACGGTGGTGTGGAGGACGTCCGAGTAGGAGAAGACTGCGACGTCGGGCTTGAGGTTCTGGATGACGTCCACCAGCTCGGACTCATCGAAGATGGGAATGCCCTGGGGGTAGAGCTTTCCGGCCAGCACGGCGGGGTACTTGCGGCCCGCGATGTCGGGGATCTGGGTGGCGGTGAAGGCCACCACTTCGAAGTCCGGGTTGTTCCGGTAGACGGTATTGAAGTTGTGGAAGTCGCGTCCCGCGGCCCCCAGGATCACCACACGCCGTGTCGCCATGACACTATGCCTTTCGGTCCAGCGGCGGGCCGACACGCTCGATGGTGGCAGTCCTGGCCCTACCGCGACCCAGGGAGGATAGCCCCGTTCCCCATCCCTTGAAAGGGGGAGGTGTCCCGGGTCACAGATGTCCAATGGGTCTATGCTTTTCCCATGTCCATCCCAGGCCTTCTTTCGACCTTTTTCCTCCGCTGGCGGCGCCTGCTCCTGGTCCTGGCAGGCCTCTACGGGCTCTGGCTCCTGGTGGGCTTCTTCCTCATCCCGGCTCTGGCGCGGCCCCGGATCGAGCGGGCGGCCGCGGAGGCCCTAAAGCGCCCCGTCCGCCTGGCGAAGCTGCGCTTCAACCCCTTCACCTTCGGGACGACGCTGGAGGGGTTGCGGGTGGCCGAGCGGCAGGGCGGCGACTGGATCACCCTCCGCCGCCTCTACGTGAACTACGATGTGTGGCGCCTGCTGGGGCACACCGTGGCCTTCTCCACCATCGAGGTGGATGGCCTCACCTTCCGGGCGGCGCTGGATGCCAGGGGCCGCCTCAACTTCCAGGACCTGCTGGAAGGCGACGGCAAGCCCGAGGCGGCGGCTCCGACGAAGGTGCCCGCCTGGATCCTGGAGGTGCGCCGCTTCGCCCTGCGCGAAGGCCGGGTGGAGTTCCAGGACCGCTCCGGGGCCGCGCCCTTCCAGACGGTGGTGGGCCCCATCGCCTTCACCCTCGAAGGCCTGCGCACCGAAGTGGGCCACCGCAGCGGCGTCGCGCTGGAGGCCTGGACCGAGGCGAAGGAGCACCTCGTCTGGAAGGGGGACCTGGGGCTCCAGCCCTTCGCCTCGAAGGGCAGCCTGCTGGTGGAGAACATCTCCCTGCCCAAGTACCGGCCCTACGAGCAGGAGCAGGTGTCCACGGAGATCCGCAGCGGCATCGCGGCGCTGCGCTCCCAGTACCGCCTCGAGTGGGGGAAGGACCGCCGCGTGGTGGAGCTGTCCGACCTGGGCCTCGTCCTGAAGGACCTGAAGCTGGCGGAGCGCGGCGTCGCCGAGCCCGCCGTCGAGCTGCCGCTGCTGGAGATGCGGGGTGCGAAGCTGGACCTGCTCGGCTCTGACATGGAGGTGGGCGCCATCACGGCGGAACGGGGCGTGGTGCGCATCCAGAGGGGCCGGGAGAATGGCCTGAACCTGGCCCGGCTCTTCGCGCCGACGAAGCCCAAGGTGAAGAAGGAGGACGACAAGCCCTTCAAGCTGCTGGTCCGCGACCTGGCGCTCAAGGGCTTCCGGCTGGGCTGGGAGGATCTTGGCCTGGCGCGGCCCGTGAAGGTGGAGGCCACGGATGTGAACCTGCACTGGCAGGGCCTGTCGCTGGACCCGGTCGCTTCCAGTAAGGCTTCCCTGGACCTCAAGCTGGCGGCGGGAGCGCTGAGACTGGAGGGCAGCCTCGCGCCCCTCAAGACCAGCGGCGACCTCACCCTTAAAGCCGAGGGACTGGACCTGGGCACCTGGGATCCCTACCTGGACTCGGCGCTGGACCTGCGCGTCGCTTCCGGAAAGCTGGGCGTGGACGGCCGCCTGCGCTTCGCCTTCGAAGGGCGGAAGTCGGACGGCCTCGCCTTCCTGGGCGGCGCCTCGGTGCAGGGGCTGGAGGTGCGCGATGCGCTCCTGAACGAACCCTTCCTCCGCTGGAAGCAGCTGCGGCTCTCCGGCGCGGACCTCCGCACCGCACCCCTGGCCCTGGCCATCCAGGCCGTGGACTGGACCGATCCCGAAGGCCGGGTGGTGGTGCAGCCGGACGGCAGCACCAACGTGGCCCGGGCGCTGCGCCTGGCGCCCACCGGCAAGCCCGCCTCTCCCACTGCGGCCGTCCTGCCCGCCACGCCCGCCGCGGCGCCGGAGCTGGGCATCGCCAGACTGGGCATCACGGGTGGCCGCCTCAGCTTCATCGACCGCTCCGTGCAGCCCAGCGCAGCCCTGGTGCTGAGCGACCTGGAAGGCTCGTACCTGGGCCTGTCCAGCCGGCCCGACGTCGCCTCCAAGGTGGATTTCCGGGGCAAGGCCGGGGGGCTCGCGCCCATCACCATCACGGGCCACGCCATGCCCCTGCGCAACGACCTCGACACCGACGTGGCCCTGAAGATCCAGGGCGCCGACCTCACGGACTTCACGCCCTACACCGGCAAGTACCTGGGCTACACCGTGCAGAAGGGCAAGCTGAACGTGGACGCCCGCCTGCGCATCGACCACCGCAACCTCAAGGCCGAGAACGCCGTGAAGCTCGACCAGTTCTACCTGGGCGAGAAGGTGCAGAGCCCCGATGCCACGGGCCTGCCCGTGAAGCTGGGCCTGGCCATCCTCCGCGACCGCAAGGGCGTCATCGCCTTCGACCTGCCCATCGAGGGCAGCCTGGATGATCCCGACATCAAGTACGGCAAGCTCGTGTGGAAGGCCGTCTTCGGCCTGCTGGGCAAGATCGCGACCTCGCCCTTCACGCTTCTAGGCAAGCTCTTCGGCAGCGATGCCGGGGACCTCAGCAGCCTGGCCTTCGCGCCGGGCTCCAGCACCCTGGAGGCCGCGGCCACGCCCAAGCTGCAGGCCCTGGCCAAGGCGCTGGCGGAGCGGCCCGAGCTGCGCCTCGACGCCGAAGGCGCCGTGGACGCCGACCAGGATGGCGCCGCCCTGCGGAAGGCCGCCCTGGAGGCGCTGCTGCGGCGCACCCGCATGGCCGCGCTCAAGTCCCCTGAAGAACAGCCCGTTCCCGCTGCCGACCGCGAGCGTTGGATCAAGGCCGCACATGAAGCCGCCTTCCCGCCGCCCAAGGAAACGAAGGATTCCAAGGCGGCCCCGCCGCCACCACCTGCCGAGATGGAGCAGCGCCTGCTGGGCACCCTCAAGGTGGATCCCGCGGACCTGGCCCAGCTGGCGGACGCGCGCGTCAAGCGCGTCCTCGCCTGGCTGCTGGATACCGCCAAGGCCGATCCCGCCCGGGTCTTCGAGGTGAACACCGGGCAAGCCAAGGGCGCCGTGGTGGCCTTCGCGCTGAAGTAAGGGGCACTACCTGGTGGTGGGCCGCTCCCGCAGGCCATACACCTGCTCGAACAGCGCCTGGATGAGCGGCAGGTCCCGGTCGAGGTCCCCACTGGGGTGGAACAGGGGCATCAACCGGACCACGTGCTCCCGGTAGTCGAAGCCCACGGGCAGGATGGGGACCTGCGCCGCCACTGCGATGCGGTAGAAGCCGCTCTTCCACTGGCTCGCGCCCTTGCGCGTGCCTTCGGGCGCCAGGGCCAGCATGAGGGTGGGCGCCGCCTCGAAGGCCTGCACGCAGGCGCCGACGACGCCATGGCTCGCGCTGCGGTCCACGGGGATGCCGCCCAGCCAGCGCAGGAAGGCGGCGAAGGGAGCGCGGAACAGGGAGTGCTTGCCCAGCCACGAGGCCCGCAGCTCCACCGCGAAGGCCACGGCCACGCCCACGAGGAAGTCCCAGTTGGAGGTGTGGGGCGCCACGATGAGCACGTACTTGGGGTCCGCCGGGAAGGCACCTTCGATGCGCCAGCCGGCCAGCTCCAGATAGCGCCGTCCTAGCACGCGCCAGAACCAGCCTCGGGGCTGATGGAACGCGGGGGGAACCGGCTGGTATTTCTCGGAGTGCGACAAACCGGACCTCGCAAAGGTGGCTGGAATGGAAGGTGGAGATCCCCGCAGGTTAACCATTCGGCGATTCCGCCGCGATGCGGTGTTTCTGCCCAGCGGACCCGTCCGCCCCACTGCAGGGAGAGACGGCATGCGCCCAGGCCCCCAGTCCCTCGGCGAGGTCCGGAAGGCCGGGGCCGAAGCGTGCGGCGCCCACCCAGTGCAGGTTGGGCGGCAGCGCGGCGAGCAGCCGGGCGACCCGTCCACCGTGGCCGGGTTCCAGCATGGGCAAGGCGCCGGGACAGGCCTCCTCCCGTACCTGGACGGCCTCGGGCAGCTCCGGCAGCCAGCGGCGTAGCTCGCCGAAAACGCCGGGCCACGCATCCAGCTCAGGGGCCACCGGGTAGGCGCCGCCCAGGTAGGTGCGCACCTGGAGCAGGCCGGGCACGCCGCGGAGGTCGTCCGTTGCCAGGGAGACAGCACCCAGCAGGCCGCGCCCTTCCGGAGGATGGATGAGCAGGCCGAAGCCCCGCTCCCAGCCGGGCACCGGGGCATGGCGGCTGTGCCAGACACGCAGGTCCAGGGAGGGAGTTCCTTCCAGGAGGCCGGCCACCTCCGGCGCGACCAGGGCCAGGAGCGACGCGGCCTGCCGCGAAGGCAGAGCCACCACCACCGCGTCCGCCTCCGCGGCGATGCCCTCGCCGCGCACCTGCCAGCGCCCATCGGGCAGGGCCTCCAGACCTCGGGCTGAAGTCTCCGTCCGCACGCAGCCCAGGCGCTCCGCGAGGGCTCGCGCCAGGGTTCCGGTACCGCCCGGCAGCAGGCGCGTGGGCTCCGGGCCCAGCCGGAGACTACCCAGCAGCAGACCGCCGCAGGCCTCGAGCTGACGCAGGCGCGGCAGTGCGTCCAGGCCCAGGCGCTCGGGTGGGGCCGCCAGCACGGCGCCCACCAGGGCCGGCAGCAGCTCCCGGGCGAAGCCTCTGCCCAGGCGGCGGGCAAAGAAGGCGTGCAGGGTTTCACCGGGATCAGTCCCCGCGGGGATGAAGGGTTCCGCCAGCATCCGCAGCTTTTCGCCGTGGTCGAGCCCCGGCGCGTGCAGCAGGCCGGCGATGGTGGCGGGGCTGGGATGCCGCCGTCCGTCCCGGCCCAGCCAGCGGGGGCCTCTGGGCCCGGCCGGGCGCAGCTCCAGCTCCAGCTCCCGCAGCAGCCGCGCCAGGGCGCCGCCCCGGGCCACCCGGAGCCCCTGGGGCCCACGCTCCAGCCAGCCCGGTTCGCCCTGCGGGCCCGGCCAGGCCAGGGTCTGCGCCCACCCGCCGCCTGCCGAGGTGGCCTCCCAGACCTCGACCTCGTGGCCGTGCCGCTGCAGGTGCCAGGCCGCGAGCAGGCCGGAGATCCCGCCGCCGAGGACGATGGTGCGGGTGTCTTTGGCGGTGGTGTCCACGGGGCTCCGGATGCTTGCGCTTCCGGAGTATGAAACAAAAGCGGGCGCCGTTAAGCGCCCGCCTCGTTCGTTCTCCGGCGATCTACTTGGCGGCGACGTAGGCCTTCAAACCGTCCGACGTGGGTTTCATCGCCTTCTGCCCCTTGTGCCAGTTGGCGGGGCAGACTTCGCCGTGCTCTTCGCTGAAGTCCACGGCGTCCAGGAGGCGCAGGACTTCCTCCACGCTGCGGCCCAGGTCGTTGTGGTTCACGGTGATGTGCTTAAGGATGCCGTCCTTGTTGATGATGAACAGGCCGCGCAGGGCGATGCCGATGGGCAGCAGCACGTTGTAGTCCTGGGCGATGGTCTTGTTCAGGTCGGAGACCAGGGGGAAGGTGACGCCCTGGATGCCGCCGTCCTTCCGGGGGGTGTTCACCCAGGCGTGGTGGCTGAACTTGGAATCGACGCTGACGCCGATGACCTGGGTGTTGCGGGCCTCGAATTCCTTGGCGGCGTCGGCGAAGGCCAGGATCTCGGTGGGGCAGACGAAGGTGAAGTCGAGGGGGTAGAAGAACAGAACGACCTTCTTGCCCTTGTAGTCGGACAGCGAGACCTGCTTGAACTCGCCGTTGACGAGGGCGTCGGCCTTGAAGTCGGGTGCGGGCTGGGTGACGAATGCGGCCATTGGTGCCTCCTAAGCGGGGACTTGCCCCTTGGGTTCGATGGGAATAATCAGGCTACGGCGGGCTTCCCGGGCGTTCAAGGAAAATATCCGACCAATTCAGTAAAGAATATGAAACCAGAGGGTCAACTGAGGTTTCCAGACTCAGTGGGGGTGCGGTTCTCATGGTAATCTGCACAGTTACCAGGACCCCCATGCAGCCCATCCAGCTCTCCGTTTTTTCCGAAACCGCCCGGCTCCGGCAGGTGGTGGTGCACAACCCCGGCCCCGAGGTGGACCTGATGGTGCCCGGGATGATGGAGAAGCTCCTCTTCGACGACATCCTCCATGGCGACCTGGCCCGGTACGAGCACGGCCAGTTCCGGCAGGTGCTGGCCAAGGTGGCCGACGAGGTGCTGGACATCCAGGATCTCTTCACCGACGCGCTCCAGGACGAGGGCGTGAAGCTGGGTTTCATCGAGGACCTGCGGCGCCTGGTGGGGCTGCCAGACGACACCTGCAACCTGCTGCGGGACATGGGGCCGGCGGAGGTGGCCCGATGCGTCATCGGGGGCCTGCCCTGGGATGACATGCCGGGCCACACCCGCTGGGAGGAGGAGTTCGACTACCGAGTGCGCCCCATCCCGAACCTGCTGTTCATGCGGGACCCGGCCTCGGTCATCGGCGACGGCTACAGCGTGAACTCCATGGCCACCTGGGCCCGGGAGCGCGAGCCGCTGATCCTGAGCTACGTCTTCCGCCACCACCCGCGGCTGAAGCACCACACGGACCACGACAAGTGGTTCGACCAGGTGACGCCCCTGGTGCGCGGCGAGATCAAGGCCCCCGTGAGCCTCGAGGGTGGCGACATCCTGGTGCTCAGCCACAAGGTGCTGGCCGTGGGCTGCAGTGAGCGTACCCAGGCCGACGCCATCCACCAGCTGGCCGAGAGCCTGCGGGCCCACCACGCTGAGGACAACGCCAGCTTCGACCACCTGCTCATGGTGCTCATGCCGAACAAGCGCAGCGCCATGCACCTGGACACCATTTTCACCCGCACCAGCGAGGATGAGTGCCTGGTCTTCCCCCCCTACTTCCGCGAGGGCAGCCGGGAGCTGCTGAACGTGACCAGCATCGACCTGCGCCACCAGGAGCTGCGCATGAGCACCCAGCCCAGCCTGCTCAAGGCGCTGAGGGCCCTCGGCATCGACCTGAAGCCCATCCACTGCGGGGGGGACGACCCCATCATGCAGCAGCGGGAGCAGTGGACCGACGGCGCCAACGCCTTCTGCCTGGCCCCGGGCGTCATCACCAGCTACGGCCGCAACATCGCCACGGCGGCGGCCCTGGATAAGGCGGGCTACCACGTGGTGACGGCCCAGGAGGTGCTGACCGACCCGACCCTGGACCTGCTGGACGGGGGCAAGTACCTGGTCCAGATCCAGGCCGGTGAGCTGAGCCGGGCCCGGGGCGGACCGCGCTGCATGACCATGCCCCTGTCCCGGGATGGGGCCTGACGGGCGCCATTCCGTCAGTGTGGAACCGCAAGTCTTGAAATGATTCAGCAATGACTCCCGAATCGGGTTGCTGCTAAGCTTCATCCTCGCGCCTCGTCACCGAGGCGCCCCTTTTTTATGGCCGACCTGACTCCCACCCCCGCCCCCACCCTCCGGCACCGCCTGGAGTATGGTGTCTTCCGCCTGCTGGACGGCATCCTGGGCCGCCTGCCCTGGGCCACGGTCCAGGCCCTGGGCGAGGCCGCGGGCGAGCTGTTCTATCTGGTGGACCCCCGGCACCGCCGCATCGTGCGGGAGAACCTGCGCTTCGCGGAACTCGGCCTGACGGAGCCCGAGACCCGGGCCATGGCCAAGGCCTGCTTCCGGCACTTCGGGTCGCTGTTCATCAGCCTGCTCCGCCTGCGCACCGCCACGCCCGAGGAGCTGGACCGCTGGATCAAGGTGGAGGGACTGGAGCACTTCGATGCGGCCCAGGCCGCCGGCAAGGGCTTCATCCAGCTCACGGGCCACTACGGCAACTGGGAGGCGGTGGCCCTGGCCCAGAGCCGCCATGGCCGCACCATCGACGCCATCGGCCGGGAGCTGGACAACCCCCTGCTGGAGCCCATCTCCCTGGGTTTCCGCACCCGCTTCGGCAACCGCGTGATCCTCAAGGACGGCGCCATGCGGGAGACGCTCCGCTCCCTCAAGGCCGGCCGCGGCGTGGGCTTCCTGCTGGACCAGGATGCCCTCACCATGGGCGTGTGGGTGCGGTTCCTGGGTCAGTGGGCCTCCACCTTCGGCACCGCCGGCAGCCTTGCGGCCCGCTACGGCCTGCCCGTGCTGCCGGTCTTCAGCTGGCCCAACGAGGACGGCACCACCACCGTGCGCTTCGAGGCGCCCTTCGAGGTGCCCGTGACCGGCGACGCGGCCCGGGACGCCTGGGTGGCCACCCAGCTCATGACCGCCCGCATCGAGGCCCAGATCAGGAAAGACCCCCGCTGGTGGTTCTGGATGCACCGCCGCTTCAAGACCCGGCCCGGCGAGGGCGACCCCCTTCCGGCTCCGCTTCCGCCCCCGGAGTGGGTAGAATCGATCTCAACCTCTCCTGTCTGACCGGGCCGAACGGCCCGCCTTTTTTTGACCCTTCTTTCCCGGAAGTCCCCATGCCCAAGCACGTGCTCGCCAAGCTCGAGAAGGAACTCAAGGACATCAAGCAGGCCCTGCTCGTGGAGATCCCTCAGGAGATCGCCCGTGCGGCCGGCCAGGGTGACCTGTCGGAGAACGCGGAATACGAGCAGGCCCTGGCCAAGCGGGACATGTTCCAGAACAAGCTCGTCACCATCGAGAAGCGCATCTCCGAGGTGGCCAGCCTGGACATCAGCCGCCTCCCCAAGTCCCGGGTGGCCTATGGTTCCAAAGTCACCATCCTGGACCTGGATTCCGATGAAGAGTTCACCTACACCCTGGTGCTGCCTGAGGAACTGGACGGCCATCCCCAGCATCTCAGCATCAGCTCCCCCATCGGCATGGCGCTGGTGGGCCTGGAGGAGGGCAATGACGTGCGTGTCCAGATCCCCGCGGGGGCCCGGCGCTTCGAGATCCTGGCACTGAAGACCATTCACGATGTAGCCTAAGGCCGGTTCAATGGAAGGAATCCGAGTGAGCACGAAGCAGGAGCGAAGTGCCACTTTGCGCAGCGAAGCCCCGAAGGGGTGCTGCACACGAGGTGCAGCATGAACAAATACAAACGCGAACAGAAATGCTCCTTCTGCGGCAAAGAGCCCCACGAGGTAGAGCAGCTCCTCGCGGGCCCCGAGGCCTTCATCTGCAACGAGTGCCTGGAGGCCGGGCAGCTGCAGCTGCGCATGAGCCGCCAGGGCAAGCCCCTGGGCAAGCACGAGGCCCGGCTGAGCCGGCCCAAGGAGATCAAGTCCTTCCTGGACGACTACGTCATCGGCCAGGAGGCCGCCAAGAAGCGCCTGAGCGTGGCGGTCTACAACCACTACAAGCGCATCCTCACCCCCCGGAAGGCCCTGGGCGCCACCGAGGTGGAGCTGTCCAAGAGCAACATCCTGCTGCTGGGCCCCACGGGCACCGGCAAGACCCTGCTGGCCCAGACCCTGGCCCGGTTCCTGGACGTGCCCCTGGCCATGGCCGATGCCACCACGCTGACCGAGGCCGGCTACGTGGGCGAGGACGTGGAAAACATCCTCACCAAGCTGCTGCAGGCCGCCAACTACGATGTGGAGCGGGCCCAGCGGGGCATCGTCTTCATCGACGAGATCGACAAGGTGGGCCGCAAGAGCGAAAACCCCAGCATCACCCGCGACGTCAGCGGCGAGGGCGTGCAGCAGGCCCTGCTGAAGCTGGTGGAGGGCACGGTCGCCAACGTGCCGCCCCAGGGGGGCCGCAAGCACCCGCACCAGGAGTTCATCCAGCTCGACACGAGCAACATCCTGTTCATCTGCGGCGGTGCCTTCGTGGGCATCGACGACATCATCAAGCAGCGCATCCGGGCCAAGGCCGTGGGTTTCGGCTCCACGCCCTCGTCCAAGGACGACAAGGAGAACCTGCTGCGTCTGGTGGAGCCCGAGGACATCATCAAGTTCGGGCTCATCCCCGAGCTGGTGGGCCGCCTCCCCGTGGTGGCGGGCCTCACGCCCCTGGACCGCGACGCCCTGGTGGCCATCCTCACCCAGCCGAAGAACGCCATCACCAAGCAGTTCGTGAAGCTCTTCGACATGGACGACGTGGACCTGAGCTTCGAGGAGGGCGCCATCGCCGCCATCGCCGAGCAGGCCCTCAGCCGCAAGCTGGGCGCCCGGGGCCTGCGCAGCCTGGTGGAGCAGATCCTCCTGGAGCCCATGTACGAGCTGCCCTCGGACAAGCGCACCACCCGCGAAACCCTCCGCATCACCCGCCAGAAGGTCGAAGAGGTGATGGGCCTGCCATCACAACCCATCTCCGCCGCGGGCTGAGAAGGCCCCATGGCCGTTCCCAAAACCCTCACCCTGCCCGCTATTCCCATCCGGGACATGGTGCTGTTCCCGGGGGCGCGGGTGCCCTTCGTGGTGGGGCGCTCGGCCTCGGTGCGCACGCTGGAACTGGCCATCAAGGCCGGCGACCACCTCCTGATGCTCACGCAGAAGGACGCCAAGGTGGAGACGCCGGGTCAGGAAGATCTCTTCGCCATCGGCACCCTGGCCCTGGTGGAATCGGTCATTGCCCTGCCCAAGGACTACTACAAGGTGGGCGTGAAGGGCATCGCCCGGGTGAACCTCCGGCGCTACGACGACAGCGGCGAGGTCATCCAGGCCGAGGCCTACCTGCTGCCGGAGCCCTCCCCGGTCGGCGCTGCTTCGCTCCAGCCTTTCCACCAGGCGGTGGAGGCCTTCCTGGGCCGCAACTCCGATGCCTCGCGCCTGCTGAGCATGGACCAGATCCGTGAGCTGCCCCTGGGCAAGGCCATCGATACGGTGGCCGGATTGGTCCCCGCCGAGGTCAAGCAGAAGCAGGAGGTGCTCGACCAGGTGGAGATCGATCCGCGCCTCCAGGTCCTGATGCGCCTGCTGGAGCTGGATGCCGCTCGTTCCGAGGTGGACCGCACCCTGGACGAGAAGACCCGCCAGCGCCTGGATCAGGACCACAAGCAGTACGTGCTGAACGAGAAGATGCGCGTCATCCAGCAGGAACTGGGCAAGAAGGAAGAAAAGGACGAAGGTACGCGCCTGAAGGACCAGATCGAGGCCGCCGGCATGACCGTCGAGGCCAAGGCCAAGGC
Source organism: uncultured Holophagaceae bacterium (assembly GCA_963751095.1). GTDB lineage: Bacteria > Acidobacteriota > Holophagae > Holophagales > Holophagaceae > Geothrix. The sequence continues at coordinate 20,576 of CAVVTK010000013.1, forward strand.
CCTGGAGGAGCTGGAGCGCCTGGAGGCCATGCCGCCCCAGAGCGCCGAGGCCACCGTCAGCCGCACCTACCTGGACTGGCTGCTGGCCCTGCCCTGGCAGGCCATGGCCGACGAGCGCCTCGACCTCACCGAGGCCGAGCGGGTGCTGGATGAGGACCACTCGGGCCTCGACAAGATCAAGGCCCGCATCCTTGAGCACCTGGCCGTCATGGCCCGGCTTCGGAACGAACCGTCCCCCGCAGGCGGGGGCGAGCGTGCCCCGCTGCGCGGTCCCATCCTCTGCCTCGTGGGGCCGCCTGGCGTGGGCAAGACCTCCCTGGCCCGCAGCATCGCCCGGGCCCTGAACCGGCCTTTCGTGCGGCTGTCCCTGGGCGGCGTGCGGGACGAGGCCGAGATTCGCGGCCACCGCCGCACCTACATCGGCTCCATGCCCGGCCGCATCATCTCGCTCATGAAGAAGGCCAAGGTCCGCAACCCGCTCATGCTGCTGGACGAGATCGACAAGATGGCCTCGGACTTCCGCGGCGATCCCAGCAGCGCGCTGCTGGAGGTGCTGGACCCCGAGCAGAACGCCGCCTTCCAGGACCACTACCTGGACCTGGGCTTCGACCTCAGCCAGGTGCTCTTCCTCGCCACGGCCAACGTCCGCCACCAGATCCCCGAACCCCTGGAGGACCGCCTGGAGGTGCTGGAGCTGTCCGGCTACACCACCAAGGAGAAGCTGGCCATCGCGGAGCAGCACCTGCTGCCCCGGGCTCTCGAAGGGCACGGCATGACAGGCATGGGCGTGCACTTCGAGACCGCGGCCCTGGAGAAGCTGGTGCAGGCCTACACCCGCGAGGCGGGCGTCCGCCAGTTCGAGCGCGAGATCGCCAACATCCTGCGCAAGCTGGCGCGGCACACGCTCCAGCCTGAGAAGGGCGAGGCCTTCGATCCCATCATCACCGCCGAGCGGGTGCCCAAGCTGCTGGGGCCCGAGAAGATCCTGGAGCACCGCGCCGAGGACACGGCCCCGCCGGGGCTGGTGAACGGCCTGGCCTGGACCCCCACGGGCGGCGACCTGCTCACCATCGAGGCCGCCGTGCTGCCGGGCAAGGGCGTGCTCAAGCTCACGGGCAAGCTGGGCGAGGTGATGCAGGAGAGCGCCAACCTGGCCCTGAGCTACGTGCGCGCCCGGGCCGAGCGCCTGGGTCTGAAGCGCGATTTCCTGGACACGGTGGACCTGCACGTCCACGTGCCCGAAGGCGCCATTCCCAAGGATGGCCCCAGCGCCGGCATCACCCTGGCCACGGCCCTCATCTCGGTGCTGACGGGCATCCCCGCCCGGGCGGACCTGGCCATGACCGGCGAACTGACGCTGCGGGGCCGAGTGCTGCCCATTGGCGGGCTGAAGGAGAAGCTGCTGGCCGCCCACCGCCAGGGCCGCAAGGCCGTGCTCATTCCCAGCGAGAACGCCCGCCACCTGGAGGAAGTGCCCGCCGAAGTGCGCGAGCAGCTGAGCATCCACTTGGTCAGCCACATGGACGAGGTCATCCAGCTGGCCCTCACCCGGATGCCCGAGCCCCTGGGGCCGGAAGTGGCGGGCCACCCCAATCCCGCCCGCGAGAATCCGGCGACGCAGTAATCAGGCCTCAGGCTCTAGGCCTCAGGCTCTAGGCTTCAGGCTCCAGACTCGGAGGCTTGGCCTGCTACCCTGATGCCATGCGCTTTCTCTCGAGCCACGTCCTCCACTTCCTCGTCATGGGCCTGGGCATCGCCCTGGTGCTGGGGCTGCTGCATCCCACCACCAAGCCCGAGCGGACGCGGGCCTCGATCCTGAAGCATGCGGCGGGACTCATCGGCATCGGGCTGGCCCTGGCCTGGATCATGTACCTCCTGCCCCGGCATCCCGTTCGATTCTAGGGGGACGCCGTGGTCGAGAAGGTCCTGGGCCTCTGGGCCACCCTCGAGACGGGCTGGCAGCGGGCCTGGCGGCTCGCGGTGGACCTGTGGAATGAGATCGCCCGCACGGTGCCGGTGGTGGGCCGGGTGGGCAACTTCACCTTCGAGGTGCTCGGCAAGTACCACAAGGACGACTGCCTGAGCTACGCCGCGGGCCTCAGCTTCTGGCTCATCGTCAGCCTGGTGCCCCTGTCCACGCTGCTGTTCAAGCTGCTGGGCGCCATCCTGGGCAGCCGCGCCTACGGGCCCGCCACCATGAAGACCCTGCAGGAGATCGTGCCCTTCCTCCCGAAGGAGTTCGTCTTCGATGCCGTGGCCAACAGCCAGAAGATCGGCGGCATGGGGCTCTCGTGGATTGTGCTGCTCTTCGGCAGCTACTGGGGCATCAGCCAGCTGGACACCAGCCTGGCCCACGTGTTCGGCCTGCGCATCAAGAAGCACCGCCAGACCCGCAAGAATCACCTGCTGCGCCAGGTGATCTTCCTGGTGGGCGGCCTGCTGGCCACGGTCTTCTTCCTGGCGGTGCTGCTGGGCGGCGCCCTGCGCAAGATCTTCCCCGCCCGGCAGACGGACCTGTTGCCCTACCTTGGGCCCCTGATCGGCCTGGTGGTGATGACCCTGGTGCTGCAGCACCTCCCCCGCCTGCACGTGAAGTTCCGTCACGCTTTCCTGGGCGCGGGGATCTCCACCGCCCTGTGGTGGCTGGCCAAGTGGGGCTTCGCCGTCTACCTGAACCACACCCTTACCTGGGGCATCATGTACGGCTCCCTGTTGGGCATCGTTGCAGGCCTCACCTTCCTCTACTACACCTGCGCTATCTTCCTGCTGGGCGCCGAGATCACCGCCGCCTTCTACCGCCACGAGACCGGCGCCACCACCGTGCCGTCCTGGCTGCGGATGAAGGCAGGCGAGCCGGTGAAGCCCTAGCGCGGAGGCGGAGGGCGCGGAGAAAAGAGGAACGTGGTGTGGTGGAATCGCGGCTCGCAATCAGAACGGGGCCTTTGAATTTTCTATCCAGTGGAGCTGGTCACCGTTCAGTAGCCGCGCCCCAACACCGGCGAAGAGGTGCTCTGGTCGAAAGGAATTTTTAAAGCTGAGGAGGGCGGAGGAACGGAGGAGAGCTGAGAAAGACAGGAGGCATTTTCTCCGCTTTCCTCCGCATTTCCGTTTTCCTCCGCTTATCAAAATTCCTCCTGATTATCGGCCAGGCTCCGCCTAAAGGGTGAGATGACAAGTCTCGCAATTGATGGCGCTTGGATCTTTGGAGAGGTTTGACAGGATTTGTCCAATGCCTGGAGTCACCTTGGATGCGGTTTCCCGGTCCGAGGAGGTTCCATGGTCTACAGCCCTACCCAGTTCCAAAAAGGCCTCTCCCTGCCTTCTTTCCTGGAGCGGTATGGCACAGAGGAGGGTTGTGTCCGCGCCCTGTTCGCGGTCAGGTGGCCCAAGGGCTTCGAGTGCCCCGAGTGTGGGGGGCACGAATACTGTGTGCTGGAAGGCCGTCGGCTGTACCAGTGCAATGCCTGCCACCGGCAGACCAGCGTCACAGCAGGCACCATCTTCCACAAGACCTACCTTCCGCTGACGAAGTGGTTCCTGGCCATGCACCTACTCACCCAGGGCAAGCACTCTCTGTCGGCCCTGGAACTCAAGCGCCAGATCGGGGTCAGCTACGAGACTGCCTGGAAGGTGAAGCACAAGCTCATGCAGGTGATGCTGGAGCGCGAGCGGGGCCGGGTCCTATCGGAGCGGGTCGAGGCGGATGACGCCTACATGGGCGGCGAGCGTCACGGGGGCAAGCGCGGACGCGGGGCGCCCGGGAAGGCCCCCATGCTCGCCGCCGTCCAAACCTCCCCGGAGGACGACCCATCCGAGCGCAGAGTGGTCTACCTGAAGGTCCAGGCCGTCCCGAACTTCAAGAAGAGGACCGTAAAACGCTGGGCTAAGCGCAGCCTGGCAACGGCCTCCACGGTGCTGACCGACGGCATGCGCAGCTTCAATGCCATCAGTGAAGTGGTCGAGGACCACCAGCCCCTGGTGATGAAAGGGGGCTGGCGCAACTCCCGGCACCCGGCCTTCAAGTGGGTCAACACGATCCTCGGCAACCTGAAGGGCAACATCCTCGGTGTCTGCCGCTGGATCAGCGCCAGGCACCTTCCCCGCTACCTCGCGGAGTTCCAGTGGCGGTTCAATCGCCGGTTCGATCTGGAGGGCATCCTGGTTCGCCTGCTACGTGCTGCCAGCCTTACCCCGCCCATGCCTCAACGGTTCCTGGTTTTGGCGGAGGTGGGCCGATAATCAGGAAATTCCTTTCCTGGCTTTGGCTCGCGCACTCGCCCTTGGAGAATGGCAGGGCCGACTATCTGGTGGAAGGTGAACGCTGGGTGCTGCAGTCCACGCCGTCGCCAAGGGCAATGGGATAGGATCCGGCCCAAGCTACCCACTTCAGAACAAAGAAAATTTGCCACCGATGCACACCGATGAACACCGATACGAGAATGATCTTGATCGGAGTTCATCGGTGTTTATCGGTGGTTCAAATGGCTTTTCTTGTCCCGGTGGCGATGAGGCCTACTCGTCGTCGCGCCCGCGCTGGCTGGCGGGAATCGCGTAGCCGTCGGCCTTGTACTCGTTGATCTTGTTCCGCACGGTGCGCAGGGCGATGTCGAGCTGTTCGGCGCAGTGGGTGCGGTTGCCCTTGAGGGCGCTGAGGGTGGAGAGCAGCCAGAAGCGCTCGAGTTCCGGCAGGCTCAGGCCCAGGGGCAGCACCACGGGGGTGCCCATGGGCACGCCCACCAGGGGCTTGAGAGGGTCGGCCACCACGGCGCCGGCGGGGGCGGTCACCTCGCGGCGCACGGCGACGGGCGCCACGGGGGGCATCCAGGCTTCGATCACGGGACTTTCCGGCGGATCCTCGGGCAGTCCTTCGAAGGCCTCGGCGGGCAGCAGCCAGCGCAGGTCCTGTTGGCTGAGGCGGCGGCCCTGGCTCAGCACCACGCAGCGCTGGATGACGTTCTCCAGCTCGCGGATGTTGCCGGCCCAGGGGTGGCGGGCCAGGGCGGCGAAGAAGCTGGGCACCAGCTCGGGCACGGGCCGGTCGTTCTCGCGGGCATAGCGCTCGGCGAAGTGCGAGGCCAGCAGGCTCAGGTCGCCCGGCCGGTCGCGCAGGGGCGGCAGGTCCAGGGGGATGACGTTCAGGCGGTAGTAGAGGTCCTCGCGGAAGCGCCCGGCCTTCACCTCGGCCTGGAGGTCGCGGTTGGTGAGGGCGATGAGGCGGACATCCACCGCGATGGGCCGGGTGCCGCCCAGGCGGTCCACCGTGCGTTCCTGCAGCACGCGGAGCAGCTTGCCCTGGAGGCCCAGGGGCAGCTCGCCCACCTCATCGAGCACGAGGGTGCCGCCGTCGGCCTGCTCGAAGCGGCCCTGCTTCATGCTGGTGGCACCGGTGAAGGCGCCCTTCTCGTAGCCGAACAGCTCGGACTCCAGGAGGTTCTCGGGGATGGCGGCGCAGTTGATGGCCACGAAGGCGCCGCTGCGGCGGGGGCTCGAGCCGTGGATGAGCTTGGCCAGCAGCTCCTTGCCGGTGCCGCTCTCGGCCTGGATGAGGATGGTGGCGCGGCTGTCGGCGGCGCGACGGGCCAGGGCCAGGGTCTCGCCCAGGGCCGGATCCTGAGTGAGGATCACGGGAGCCTCGGCGGCCTCCTCGGCCTTGAGGTGGCCCTCGGACTTCAGCGCCTTGTGGAGGGCGCTGGTGAGTTCCTCGGGGCTGAAGGGTTTGGAGAGGAAGTCGAAGGCGCCGAGGCGCATGGCCTCGCGGGCGGATTCCAGGCTGCCGAAGGCGGTGATGAGCAGCACGGGCAGGCCCGGATCCACGGCCTTCAGCCGGGCCGTGAGCTGCAGGCCGTCCATTCCGGGCATGCGCAGGTCCGTGATCACGGCGTCGAAGGCGCCGGGCCGCACCATGCGCAGGGCCTCCTCGCCGCCGCGGGCCTGCTCGGCAAAGAAGCCGGAGCGCTTGAGGCTCATGGCCATGCCATCCCGCATCCCGGGATCGTCGTCCACCACCAGCACCCGAAGGGGAGTCGCCATAGCTGAGCATCCATGCGGCCAGCGCGGCCGCTACCCCGTTATCGGGTCCCGGGGTCCGAACTGGAGTTTTGTGCCGGGCGGCGTTTCAGGATCCGGCGGGGCAGGTCGCCGCTCCCCTCCTCCCCACGCACGGGGTCCCCATGGCGGCGGATGAGCAGATAGAGCTGGCGTCGGCTCACACCCAGGCGCCGGGCGGCCTCCACCCGGTTGCCGTAGGCCCGACGCAGGGCCTGGTGCAGCAGGTAGCGCTCCAGCGCGTGCAGGTTGGTGGCCAGGTCCTCGGCCTCGAAGCGGGGCGGACCGGCCGTTTCGGAAGCCGGCGACTGCCCCAGCAGCTTCCAGCGCAGCAGGCGGTTGCGCAGCTCCCGCAGGTTCCCGGGGCAGGGCAGGGTGCCCAGGCTGGCGGGAAGGTCCCCGTCGAGGCCCTCCTCCGCCGCCAGCGCCGCCAGCAGGGCCGGGATCGCCTCCGGATGCTCGTCCAGGCCCGGCAGACGCAGCTCCAGGCAGGGCAGGTGGTCCGGGGCCGATCGGGCCGCCACCACGCCCCGTGGCTCACCCGCCAGCCACTCGGCCGCCGCCGCCACGGTGCCGGCCTCGTGCATCGGCACGCCCCGGCGCGCGGCCAGCTCCGCCGCCAGCGCGGAGACGCCGGAGCCTGCGGGGCCGTGGATCCACAGGGCCTCGGGACGGGCGATCAGCTCCTCCAGGTGGGCGCCCCACTGGGCGGAGCCCGGAAGGAGGGCGAGGGGAAGCATGGCGCGCCTACTTCCCCGGGAACACGTGGAAGAGCACGGCGAACACGTGGCAGGCGCTGCCGGCCACCACGAAGAGGTGCCAGAGGGCGTGGTGGAAGCGCAGCCGCTCCAGGCTGTAGATGGCGGCGCCCGCGCTGTAGAAGAAGCCGCCGCCGAAGAGCCAGTAGAGGCCATGGGTGGAGAGGGACTTCCCCAGGGGCACGGCGGCGATGACGATGAGCCAGCCCATCAGCAGGTAGATGCCGGTGGAGATCCAGCCCATGCGCTTGGCGAAAACCGGATCCATGTCCGTGTCGCCGGGCACGGCGTGGAGGTGGTCCACCGCGGGCGGCCGGAAGATCTGCCTGGCGAGGCGCGCGTAGAACACGGCCTTGAACACGATGCCCACCACCGCCAGGCCCCAGACCAGGCCGAACAAGGTCCAGCCCCAGCCGGGTCGTGTCCGGCCCAGGGCCGACAGGCAGAAGGGCGTGTAGGTGCCGGCGATGAGGATGAAGATGGCCGAGTGGTCGAAGACCTTGAAGACCAGCTTCACCCGCGGCCCGCGGAAGGCGTGGTACAGCGTGGACATGAGGTAGAGCAGGATCAGGCTGGAGCCGAAGATCGACGCCCCCACCACGTCCCGGGCGGTGCCGTGGATCGCCGCGGTGACCACCATCAGGACCAGGCCCGCGATGGACAGCGCCGCGCCCAGGCCATGGGTCAGGCTGTTGGCCAGCTCCTCACCGCGCGTCTGGGAGGTGGATCCGGGGAGAGAAGCCGTGCGGGACATGCCTTCGAGGATGACAGACTCTAGGCATCGGTTCCTCTGGAGCTTCCATGCGCGTTCCGCTGTACCTGGCCCTGTTGCTCACGCTGGCGGCCCCGGCGCAGACCACGAGGGGTGTGGTCGTGAGTCAGGAGCGGCTGGCCTCGGAGGCCGGCGCCCAGGTGCTGCGGGAGGGCGGCACGGCCGTGGATGCGGCCGTGGCCACGGCCTTCGCGCTGGCCGTGGTGCATCCCGCCGCGGGCAACCTGGGCGGGGGCGGCTTCCTGCTGTCGCGCCCTACTTTGGGTCAGGCCGCCTTCCTCGATTTTCGGGAGACGGCGCCGGCCGCCGCCCATCCGCGCATGTGGCTGAAAGAGGATGGCACCTACGATGAGGCGCGACACCACGAAAGCCTGGCCGCCGTGGGCGTGCCCGGCACGGTGGCGGGGTTGCACGCAGCCTGGAAGCGGGAGGGGCGCCTGCCCTGGGCGCGCCTGCTGCGCCCGGCCATCCGCCTCGCTCGCGAGGGTTTCGTGCTGACGGAGAATCAGGCGGCGAGCCTGGAGAAGCAGCTGCCGGAGTTCCGGAAGCACCCGCCTTCCCTGGCCCAGTTCAGTCGCGGGGGCGAGCCGCTGAAGGCCGGGGACCGGCTGGTGCAGCGCAACCTGGCCCGCACGCTGGAGCGCCTGGCGAAGGACTGGACGGACTTCTACCGCGGCGCCACCGCCCGCCTCATCCTGCGCGACATGCGGGTCGGGGGTGGCCTGCTCAGGGCCGCAGACCTGCGCGCCTACCGGCCGCAGTGGCGCGAGCCCCTGCGCGGCAGCTACCGCGGCGTGGAAGTGGTGGCCGCGCCACCTCCCAGCTCCGGCGGCCAGGTGCTGATCGAGGCCCTGAACGTGCTCGAGGGCTACGACCTGAAGGCCGCGGGACCAGCCTCGGCGGGGACCATCCACCTGACGGCCGAGGCCCTCCGCCGGGCCTTCGCGGACCGGGCGCAGTTCCTGGGTGATCCCGGCTTCAACGGCGACCTGCCGCTGGCGCGCCTCCTCTCGAAGGAACATGCCGCATCGTTGCGGGCGACGATCCGCGCGGACCGGGCCTCCGCCTCCGCGCCGGACCGCTTCACCTGGCCAGCGGATCGCCCCGACACCACGCACCTCTCGGTGCTGGACCGGAAGGGGAACGCCGTGAGCCTCACCTACACGCTGGAGGACAGCTACGGGCTCAAGCGCGTCGTGCCCGGCGCGGGCTTCCTGCTCAACAACGAGCTGGGCGACTTCAACGCGGGGCCGGGCCTGACCGATGCCACGGGCCTCATCGGCACGGCGCCGAACCTGGCCCAGCCGGGCAAGCGTCCGCTCTCCAGCATGTGTCCGGTCATCCTCGTGCAGGGCGGGAAGGCGTTGCTGGTGAGCGGCAGTCCCGGCGGGCGCACCATTCCCAGCACGGTGCTGAACACGGTGCTCAACGTGGTGGACTTCCGCATGGACGCACGCGCCGCCGTGGACGCGCCCCGCTTCCACCACCAGTGGCTGCCGGACCGCATCCAGGTGGAGGCGGACCTGCCCGCCGCCACGCAGGCCGCGCTGAAGGCCATGGGCCACGCGCTCAAGGAGGTGAAGAAGCAGGGCTGCGCCCAGGTGATCCTAGTGCGGAACGGCCAGGCCGAAGGGGCCGCAGACACCAGGCGCTGGCCAGACAGCGGGGCCGTGGCGGAGTAGGGCCAGCCAGCCTATTTCAAATGCTTGTCGAACCAGCTGAGCATCTCCCAGAGGGTGTGCTCGATGGATTCGCGGGCGATGTAGCCGTGCGATTCCAGCGGCAGGGTGACATAGCGGGCCATCTGGCCGTTGCCTTTCAACGCCGCGTAGAGGCGTTCGCTCTGGATGGGGAAGGTGCCGGAGTTGTTGTCGGCTTCGCCGTGGATGAGCAGGATGGGCGCGTTGAAGTGGTTCGCCGACATGAAGGGGGACACCTTCAGGTACATGTCAGGCGCCTCCCACAGCGTGCGCCGCTCGCTCTGGAAGCCGAAGGGCGTGAGCGTCCGGTTGTAGGCGCCGCTGCGGGCGATGCCCGCCTGGAAAAGGCTGGAGTGCGCCAGCAGGTTCGCGGTCATGAAGGCGCCGTAGCTGTGGCCGCCCACGCCCACTCGCTTCGGGTCGATGACACCCAGTTCGTCGGCCTTGTCGATGGCGGCCTTGGCGCTGGCCACGACCTGATCGAGGAAGGTGTCGTTCACGGTCTTGGGCTCGCCCACCACGGGCATGGTGGCGTTGTCGAGCACCACGTAGCCCGACAGCAGGAAGAACAGGTGGGACATGCCGCCGATGGAGGTGAAGCGGTTCGCGGAGCCGCTGACCTGGCCCGCCGTGGCAGCGTCCGTGAACTCCATGGGATAGGCCCAGACCACGGCGGGCCGGCGCTCCCCGACCTTGTAGTCCGGCGGCAGGTACAGCGTGAAGCTCAGCGCCACGCCGTCGGGCCGCGTGTACTTCACCAGCTTCTTCTGGATCTTCCGCAGCTGGGGCAGGGGGTCCTGGAACGTCGTGAGGGACTTGGCCTCAGGGCCGTGCAGCATGTAGTTGGGCGCCTCGACGGGGCTCTCCCGGCGGGTGATGAAGCGGCCGTCCGGCAGCAGGGCCATGGGGGCTTCGAAGCGGCCCTCACCGCAGTGGAAGCGGCGCTCGGTCTGGAGCGTGGCGGGATCGAAGCGGTCCAGGAAGGGGCGGTCGCCCTCGGGGGTGGCGCCCATGCCCACCAGGAACAGCCGCCCGTCCAGCTGGCGCAGGGCCGCATGGCCGTTGGGGAGCAGCCGCGACTGGAAGCTGCCGGGATCGCGGTAGCGGTCATTCCGGCTGAGGTCGAAGGCAAGACGGGCCTCGGCGGGCCGGGCCGGATTCAGCAGCCAGATGCGGATCCAGCGGCGGTCCTGGTCGAATTCGCGGATGACGGCCAGGTTCCCGCGCTCGCCCCACTCGAGGCTCATCAGGCGGGCCTGCAGCTGGAGCAGTTCGATAGGCGGGGCGGTGAAGGGGGCGGCTTGCATGAGTAGGCGGTCCCGGAAGGCGGCCTTCTGCTTGGGATTGCCGCCATCCATGGCCTCCACCCAGGCCAGGGTGGCGGGCTCCGTGGGCCGCCAGTGCAGGCGGCGGGGGCCGGTGCGCACGCCTTCCAGGGGGATGCCCTCGGCCAGGGGCTGGTCCGCCGCGAGGTGCACGAGGGCCCCCGCGTGATCCCAGACTTCTTCGCGCACTGGGAACTGCTGGCTGGGCACCAGGAAGGAGAAGGGCCGCTGCAGACGGGAGACGAGGACGAGCCGGCCGTTCGGGGCGGGCTGCACGTTGGTGTAGAGGCCGGGCCTACCGAGGGCCTTGAGGACGCCCGTGGCGGGATTGACCCGCACCAGCTGGGACTGGCCCAGGAACTCGAAGCGGGCCTCGTCCTGGGCGTTCTGGAGCAGGTCCTGGTAGGTGGGAGCAGGGGCGGCCTTGCCCTCGGTCTCCTGGATGCGGGGGCCCTGGGGCGCCTCGGGGGCGCTGGGCTCCGACCCCTGGCCTGCGGGCACGGCCTTGCAGAGCAGGCTGCCGTCCGCCATCCAGTCGAGGGGGTTGCCGAGCGCTGCGTTCAACCGCAGTCCCTCGATGCGACGCAGCTTCCCGGTGGCGGCCTCGCCGATCCACAGCTCCGTGGCCTGGGGCGTGGCCCCGATCAACGCGAAGCGGGTGCCGTCGGGCGACCAGCGCGGCTGGCCCAGGCTTACGCCCGCGGGCAGGGTGATGGCTTGCGCGGGGCCATCGAGCCGCTGCAAGGCCAGGGCCTTCAGGCGCGGAGGCGCATGGGGGCCGCGGGTGCGCGGGTTGAACCGGTGCCCGGCCAGCCGCGCCATGGGCTGGGCCAAGTCCTTGATGGAAGGATGGCGGTCGAACTCCGCCAACAGGAAGCGGTCGCCCTTGGGGCTCAGGATCAGCGAAGGCGTGCCTGGAGCGTCCAGCACGGCCTGAATGGCCTTGGGCGCCTTCTGGTAGGGCGTGGGCTGGGCCAGGAGGGGCAGGCACAGGAGGGGCGTGAAGACACGCAGCATGGAGGCTCCAGGAGGATGTCCCCATCATGCCACTAGTCGCGAGGTATGGAGCTGGATACAACGAAGCCCCCTCGCGGGGGCCTCGTCAGGTGCGGATCGGGCGAAGACTACTCGCGCTCGGCCCGGTTGAATGCATCGGCCAGCGTGGCCTTTTTGAACTCGGGCTGACGGGCCTTGGCGGCGTCCATGTCACCGCGCTCCTGGTCCTGCTCCAGCTGCTTGACGGAGAGGCCAATGCGGCGCTCGGTGGGATCGAGCTTCACGATCTTCATGGTGAGCTCCTGGCCGGCGGCGAACTCCTTCTGGATGTCCTCCACCCGCTTGCGGCTCAGCTCGGAGACGTGCACCAAGCCCTCGATGCCGTCGCCGAGGTCGACGAAGGCGCCGAAGTCGGTCAGGCGGGCGATCTTGCCGGTGATGACGGCGCCCACGCTGTGGTTCTCGAAGAAGATCTCCCAGACGTTCGGCTCCATTTGCTTCACGCCGAGGCTCATGCGCTGGGCCAGAGGATCGAGGTTCAGGACCTTGGCGGTGACTTCGTCGCCCTTCTTCACGATCTCGCCGGGGTGCTTGATCTTCTTGGTCCAGCTGAAGTCGGACACGTGGATCAGGCCGTCGATGCCCTCTTCCAGCTCGATGAAAGCGCCGAACTCCGTGATGTTGCGCACGGTGCCCGTGACGATCATGCCGGGCTGGTACTTCTCGGCGATGGCCATCCAGGGGTTCGGGGTGATCTGCTTCATGCCGAGGCTGATGCGGCGGTTCTCGGAATCCACCTGCAGGATGATGGCTTCCACCTGGTCGCCCAGGTTGACCATGCCCTTGGCGGACTTGACCTTCTTGGTCCAGCTCATCTCGGAGACATGGACGAGGCCTTCGATGCCGGGCTCGAGCTCAACAAATGCGCCGTAGTCGGTGATCGAGACAACCTTGCCCTTGACGGTGGCCTGGATGGGGTAGCGCTCCTCGACGGAGAGCCAGGGATCCGGGAACTTCTGCTTGTAGCCCAAGGACACGCGCTCGGTGTCCTTGTCGTACTTGAGCACGGCCACTTCGACCTTGTCGCCCACCTGGAACATCTCGCTGGGGTGGTTGAGCCGGCCCCAGGACATGTCGGTGATGTGCAGCAGGCCGTCCACGCCCCCGAGGTCGACGAAGGCGCCGTACTCGGTGATGTTCTTGATGGCGCCCTCGACCAGCTTGCCTTCCTCGAGGCCCGCGAGGGTCTCTTCCTTCAGGCTGGCGTTGATGGTCTCGAGGAACAGCTTGCGGGACAGCACGATGTTGCCGCGACGGCGGTTGACCTTGATGACCTTCATGTCGAAGGACTTGCCGAGGTAGGGATCCAGGTTGCGGACGGGCTTCATGTCCACCTGGCTGCCGGGCAGGAAGGCGCGGATGCCGATGTCGACCGCCAGACCGCCCTTGACCTTCTCGAGCACGGTGCCGTGCACGGTCATGTTGGAACGGAAGGCCTTCTCGACCTCGTCCCAGATCTTCATCTTCTCGGCGCGCTCGCGGCTGAGGCGCACGTTGCCGTTGGCATCCTCCAGCATCTCGAGCAGGACTTCCACAACCTCGCCGACCTGCACGCCCTGGGTGCCGTCGGGGTTGTTGAACTCGTCCAGGTTGACGGTGCCCGACCCCTTGTAGCCGATGTCGATGATGACGTCCTTGCCGCGGATCTCCACGACGACGCCCCGCACGACCTCTTCTTCGCGGAGGCCCCGGGTCTCGCCCTGGAGCGCGGCCATGAACTCCTGGCCCTCGTCGGTCCCGTCCTCGACGTAGGCCGAGTCCAGCACGGTGATGCGGCCCATCTGCTTGGAGCCTAGGCCCTTGATGATTGCTTCTAACTTGGACATGAAGTCCACCTCTTTGGTTTGCCCCCGCGCTCTGGCGGTGGGCTGGAATCCCGGCACACGAAGTCCGGCAGAACGCCTAGGTTATCCAGGAATGCCCCGGGGGGCCAGGAAATGTATTGGCGGCGGGTGGAGGCACAATGGGGCATGTGCGTCATCGCCTTCCACTGGCGGCCCGAAGGCCCGCTGCCCCTGCTCTTGGCGGGAAACCGGGACGAGTTCTATGCGCGCCCCACGGCGCCCATGGCCTGGTGGGAGGGGGGGGCCATCCTGGCGGGGCGGGATCTCCAGGCCGGTGGGACCTGGCTGGGGGTGGGTCCCGGGGGCCGCTTCGCCGCCCTCACGAATCACCGGGACCCCTCGAAGACCCGGCCAGATCGCGCCACCCGGGGCCTGCTCCCGGTGCGGTTCCTGGAGGTGGGCCACACCGCCGGGGCCTTCCTGGAGGAGCTCCGCCCGGTGGCGGACCGCTACAACCCCTTCAACCTGCTGGTCTACGACGGCCGGGATCTGCTTGGCTTCGAGAGCCGCCACGACCGGGTGGTCTCCTTCACGCTCGGCATCCACGCCTTTTCCAACGGGGACTTCGACGAGCCCTGGCCCAAGGTCGAGCAGCTCAAGGCGGGTTTGTCGGCCCGTGAAACGGACGACGAGGCCCTGCTCGCTCTGCTGCAGGAGGCCCAGCCCTTCCCGGACGAGCGCCTGCCCAGCACCGGCGTGGCGCTGGAATGGGAGCGGGCCCTCTCCCCGGCCTTCATCCGCACGCCCACCTACGGCACTCGCGCCTCGACGATTCTCCGCCTGGGGCGCGAGACCGTGTCCATCCTCGAGCAGAGGTTCACCTTCGAAGGGCCGGAGGCGCGGACGGAGTTCGAGATCCGGAGAGCCTGAAACCGCGAAGGACGCGAAAGGGCGATCAAAAGGCCGGTATTGGCCGCTCGAGTCCTTAGCTCATGGCCCCATTTTCTGAGCACAGGCAGAATGAAGGTTGATCTGATTTTCGTGCGCCCAGAGGGCGTTTCGCGATTTTCGCGGTTCCTTCTTTGCCGTCAGACCGAGATCACCACGATCTCCGGATCCACTTCCTTCTGCAGCATGCCCTCGATGGCCACCAGCGTGCCCGTGAGGCTGGCGGGGCAGCTGCCGCAGGCGCCCACGTAGCGGATCATGACCTGCTTCTCGTGGCGGCCGATCAGCTCGAGGCCACCGCCGTCCGCGGCCAGGGCGGGCAGGATGGCGCTCTCCAGGACCATGCGGATGTCGCGCAGCAGTGGGTCATTCTCGTCTTCGATCTTCGAAAAGACCTTCGCCGGGGCGGGGGCGCCGGTACCGCCACCCGTGCCCGCGGCGGCGCGGATGGGCGCAGCCAGCAAGGGGAGCATCTCGGGCCAGCCCTTGTCATCGGTCTTGGTGACCGTGAGGAACTTGTCCTGCATGAACACCGAGGTGACGTGCCCCACGGCGAAGAGGTTCTTCGCCAGTTCGTCGTGCTCGGCCGTCTCCACGCTGGGGAAGGACTTGGGGAAGCCCACGGCCACGGCTTCCTTCAGCACGAACTTCACGGCGTTGGGGTTGGGGGTGTATTCGATCTCGGCGATTTTGGGCATCAGGGACTCTTAACCGCGAATGACGCGAATGGGCGCGAATAAAGAAGCGGAAAACGGGCTGTCGGCATTGGCGCGAGTCGGGGTCTGGCTTTTATTAGCGAAAATTCGCGCCATTCGCGGTTCCTATTCTGTTGAGGCTTCGGCCTCGCCCTTGAGCGCGGCGTGGAGGGTGGCCCAGGGGAGGACGGCACACTTCACGCGGCTGGGCAGGTCCTTGACGCCGCTGAAGAGGGTGAGCTTGCCGAGCAGTGGCGTCCCGGCGCCGGGTTCCAGCTCGCCGCGCACCATGCCGCGGAACTGCTCGGCCATGGCTTCGGCCTCGGCCACGGGCCTGCCCTTGACCGCGCCGGTCATGAGGCTGGCGCTGGCCACGTCGATGGCGCAGCCGCTGCCTGTGAACTTGATGTCCTGCACCAGGCCGTTCTCGATGATCAGCGACAGTTCGAGCTGGTCGCCGCAGAGGGGGTTGTGGCCCTCCGCATGGTGGGTACAGGCCTCCAGCTTCCCGAAGTTCCGGGGCTTCTTGTTGTGCTCCAGGATCACCTGCTGGTACAGCTCGCGGGGGTCGCTCATTTGAGAATCATTCCATCGAGAAAGGATTTACCACCAAGACACCAAGGCACCAAGGCACCAAGAAAAGCAAAAACACACCTGTCCTTCTTGGTGTCTTCGTGTCTTGGTGGTAATCAGTTTTCATTTGAATAACTCGATGGCTTTCAGAACTGCTGAGACGAGGATGTCGACTTCGTTTCGGGTGTTGAAGTAGGCGAAGGAGGCGCGGGTGGTGGCGGGGACGTTGAAGCGCTCCATGACGGGCTGGGCGCAGTGGTGGCCGGCGCGCACGACGACCCCCTCGCCATCCAGCAGGCTGCCCATGTCGTGGGGGTGGATGCCCTCCACCACGAAGGAGATGACGCTGGCCTTGTCCCTGGCCGTGCCCAGGATGCGCAGGCCGGGAATCCCGGAGAGTCGCTCGGTGGCGTACAACAGCAGCTCATGCTCATAGGCGGCGATGCGCTCCAGGCCGAGCCCCGAAAGGTAGTCGATGGCGGCGCCCAGGCCGATGGCGGCGGCGATGGGGGGCGTGCCCGCCTCGAACTTCCCGGGGGCGGCCATGTAGGTGGTCTTCTCCCAGGAGACGGAGCGGATCATGTTGCCGCCGCCGTGCCAGGGGGGCATGGCCTCCAGGTGGGCCAGCTTGCCGTAGAGGACGCCGATGCCCGTGGGGCCCGAGAGCTTGTGGCCGCTGAAGGCGTAGAAATCCGCATCCAGGTCCACCACGTCCACCTTCAGGTGCGGCACGGCCTGGGCGCCATCCACCAGCACGGGCACGCCCTTGGCGTGGGCCCTGGCGATGATCTCCTTCACGGGGTTCACGGTGCCGAGGACGTTGCTGACGTGCACCACGCCGATGATTTTCGTGCGGTCCGTGATGAGCTCGTCGAGGGCGTCGAGGATCAGCTCGCCGGCATCGGTCATGGGGATGACCTTGATCGAGGCGCCCTTCTCCTCGGCCAGCATCTGCCAGGGCACGATGTTGGCGTGGTGCTCCATGGCCGACAGCAGGATCTCGTCGCCCGCCTTCACGTTCATCCGACCGAAGGTCTGGGCCACCAGATTGATGGCCTCCGTGGTGCCGCGGGTCCAGACGATCTCCTTGATGGAGCCGGCGCCGATGAACCGGCGCACCTTCTCCCGGGCGGCCTCGTAGAAGTCGGTGGCCTCCTGGCTGAGGGTGCTCACGCCGCGGTGGACGTTGGTGTGTTCCTCCCGCTCGTACTTCGCCATGCGCTCGATGACGGGTAGGGGCATCTGGCCGCTCACGGCGCTGTCAAGGTAGACCACGGGCTTGCCATGCAGCACCCGCGAGAGCAGGGGGAAGTCTCTGCGCACGGCGGCGACGTCGAGGGGATCGAGGACCGTGCTCATGCCAAATCCCCCAGCGAAGCGGCCTGGGTGCGGGCCATGACGAGCTGGCGCAGGGCCCGCCGCAGGCTGGCCACGGGGATGTGCGTGAGCACGTCCGCCGCGAAGCCGTAGGTGAGGAGGTTGCGGGCGTCGTCGGCGTTCAGGCCGCGGCTTTGCAGGTAGAACAGCTCCTCGGGGTCCAGTGCGCCCACCGTGGCGCCGTGGCTGCACTTCACGTCGTCGGCGTAGATCTCCAGCTGGGGCTTGGTATCCACCCGGGCCGTCTCGGAGAGGAGGAGGTTGCGGCTCTGCTGCTTGGCATCGGTGCCCTGGGCCTTGGGTGCCACCAGGACTTGGCCGTTGAAGACGGCGCGGGCATGGCCATCCACGATGCACTTGTGCAGCTGGTGGCTGCTGGCGCGCGGCTCGGCATGGAGCATGAAGCTGTGCGTATCCGCCACCTGGGCGCCATCCAGCAGGGCGAGCCCATCCAGGGTCGCCTCGGCGCCCTCGGCCAGGCGCACCCAGGGCTGCTGGCGGGAGAGCCGGGCCCCGAAGCTCAGGGTGCGGGAGTGGTACTGGCCGCCCTTGGCCACCTCGGCCTTGAGGGTGCCCAGGTGGAAGGCCTCGTCACTGTCGCGCTGGACCCGCTCGTGGTGAAGAACGGCGCCTTCGGCCACGCGGATCTCCACCACGGGGCAGGTCAGGTACGTGCCCTCGCCGTGGTGTTCCTCCACCAGCTCCAGCTCGGCGCCGCGCTCCAGGACCACCATGAGCCGCGGGAAGGCGGCCACGGGAGTCTCGGCCTTCGTGATGAAGAGCAGGTGCAGGGGCAGCGCCACCTTCATGTTCTTGGGTACCAGGAGGACGGCGCCATCCTCGAAGCGGGCGGTGTTGAGGTCCTCGAAGGGGCTCTGGTTGTGGGTCGGTCCCACCATGCCGAGGGCGTGGCAGGCCTCGCTGGCCGTGGACAGGGGCAGGAAGCGCACCCCCGCCGGCACCGCCGACGCGCAGCTGGCATGGGGGGCGTGGTGCCCGTTCACGAAGACCTGGCGGGTGCCCACCATCTCGGGCAGCAGGTGGCCGCTGACATCCACTTTGGCCTTTGCCGCAGGGCCGAAGGTGATCCCAGCGAGGGGTTTCAGATCGGTGTACTTCCAGTCCTCGTCACGGGTGGTGGGCAGGTCGCGTCCCGCCAGCCTCTGCTCGGCTGCTTCGCGCAGCGATGCCCACTCAGCGGGCCGGGGCCCGCTGAGCAGGTCGGAGAGCAGGTTCGAGGCGACAGCCGAGGTCATCGGGCGCCCCCGGCGGCGGCCTCTTCCAGCACCCAGTCGTAGCCCCGCTCCTCGAGTTCGAGGGCCAGCTCCTTGCCGGAGCTCTTGAGGATGCGGCCACCCGACAGCACATGGACGAACTGGGGCTGGATGATCTCCAGGATGCGGGGGAAGTGGGTGATGATCAGCAGGGCGCGATCGGCCCGCTGCAGCTTGTTCACGGCATCGCCCAGCACGCGCAGGGCGTCGATGTCGAGGCCGCTGTCCAGCTCGTCGAGGATGGCGAGCTTCGGTTCCAGCACGGCCATCTGGAGGATCTCGTTGCGCTTCTTCTCGCCGCCAGAGAAGCCCTCGTTGAGGCTGCGGTCCAGGAACTCCTCCTTCATGGCCACGACCTTGATCTTCTCGTGGATGAAGTCGTCGAACTCCAGGGGATCCAGCTCGTCGCGGCCCTCGGCCTCGGCCTTCTTGTTGTAGGCCAGGCGCAGGAAGGAGGCGTTGCTCACGCCCGGCACCTCGATGGGGTGCTGGAAGCCCATGAAGATGCCGGCCCGGGCGCGGGCATCGGCCTCCATCTCGAAGAGGTTCTGGCCCTCGAACAGCACCTCGCCGCCCGTGACCTCGTAGGCCGGATGGCCCGCCAGGACCTTGCCCAGCGTGGACTTGCCCGAGCCGTTGGGCCCCATGATGGCGTGGATCTCCCCGGCCTTGATCTCCAAGTCGATGCCCTTCAGCACCGGCGTGCCGTTGATCGAGGCGGTGAGGTTTTTTATCAAAAGCATCGGAACTCCAGAACTGAACTGATCACCACCAAGGCACCAAGACACCAAGAAAAACCTGAATTGTTATTTCCTTTGCAGTTCTTGGTGCCTTGGTGTCTTGGTGGTGAGATTTTTTATCCCACACTTCCTTCAAGTTTCAGCGAGAGCAGCTTGGTGGCCTCCACGGCAAACTCCATGGGGAGTTCGCGGAAGACATCCTTGCAGAAGCCGTTGATGATCATGCTGATGGCTTCCTCGGCCGGGATGCCGCGCTGCTGGAAGTAGAAGAGCTGCTCTTCCCCGATCTTGCTGGTGGTGGCCTCGTGCTCCACCTTGGCGCTGCGGTTCTGCACTTCGAGGTAGGGGAAGGTGCTGGCGCTGCAGGTATGGCCGATGAGCATGGAGTCGCACTGGCTGAAGTTGCGGGCGCCCTCGGCCTTGGGCTGGATCTTCACCAGGCCGCGGTAGCTGTTGGAGCTGTCGCCAGCGCTGATGCCCTTGCTGATGATGGTGCTCTTCGTGTTGCGGCCGATGTGCACCATCTTGGTGCCGGTGTCCGCCTGCTGCTTGTGGTTGGTGAGGGCCACGCTGTAGAACTCACCGATGCTGTCGTCGCCCAGCAGGATGCAGCTGGGGTACTTCCAGGTGATGGCGCTGCCGGTCTCCACCTGGGTCCAGCTGATGTGCGAGCCCTTGCCCTTGCAGAGGCCTCGCTTGGTGACGAAGTTGAAGATGCCGCCCACGCCGTTCTTGTCGCCGGCGTACCAGTTCTGCACGGTGCTGTATTTGATGGAGGCGTGGTCGAGGGCCACCAGCTCCACCACGGCGGCGTGCAGCTGGTTGGTGTCGAACTGGGGCGCGGTGCAGCCTTCCAGGTAGCTCACGCTGGCGCCTTCCTCGGCCACGATGAGGGTGCGCTCGAACTGGCCCGAGTCTTTGTTGTTGATGCGGAAGTAGGTGCTCAGATCCATGGGGCAGGTGACGCCCTTGGGGATGAACACGAAGCTCCCGTCTGTGAACACCGCGCTGTTGAGGGCCGCGTAGAAGTTGTCGGCGGCGGGCACCACACTGCCGAGGTATTTCTTGATGAGCTCGGGATGCTCCCGCACGGCCTCGCTGAAGCTGCAGAAGATGATGCCGACCGTGGCGAGCTTCTCCTTGTAGGTGGTGGTCACGCTCACGGAATCGAAGACCACGTCCACGGCCACGCCAGCGAGAGAGGCCTGCTCGTGGATGGGGACACCCAGCTTCTCGAAGGTGCGCAGCAGTTCCGGGTCCACCTCGTCCATGGACGCGTACTTGGGGGCCTTGGCCTTGGGCGCGCTGTAGTAGACGATCTTCTGGAAGTCGGGGCGGGGGTAGCTCACCTTGGCCCAGTCCGGCTCGGCCAGGGTCAGCCAGTGGCGGTAGGCCTTGAGGCGGAACTCCAGCAGCCACTCGGGCTCGCCCTTCTTGGCCGAGATGAAGCGGATCACGTCCTCGTTGAGTCCGGCCGCGACGCTGTCCGCCTCGATGTCCGTCACGAAGCCGTACTTGTATTCCTGGCTGGTGACCACGTTCAAGGTGGTGCTCATCCATGCCTCCCGAGATCTTCCATTCTGGAATCTCGACCAAAATTGTCAACTTAATAGGTTGTGGCCCCGGTCACGAGGCCCCTCAGACCTGGACAGCCTCATCCAACTCCTTGAGAAGGCCACGGATCTGGTTCTTGACTCCCTTGGCCTGGCTCTCGTTGAGATCGCCGGCATCGGCGTCCAGGCCCGCCTTGAGCAGGGCTCGGGCCTCCTCCCGGTTCCCCAGGCCCGCCAGGGCGGCCCCGAGTTGGAAGTGGTTGATGAGGGTGGGTTCCTTCTCGATGAGCGGGTCCAGCAGATCCAGCACGTCCTGGTGGCGCTTGAGAGCCAGCAGGTACTGGCCCAGCAGGGTGCGGGCGCGGGGCTCGAGGCCGGGCAGCGGGTGGGCGTGGAGTCGGCGGACCTCGGCCAGGTCCTGCACGGTGATCTCCCCGTTCATGAGGCGGTAGGCCAGCCGCATGAGGGCCGCCTCCCAGGCGCCGGTGCTTTTGGGATGCCGTGAGAGGAAGGCATCCAGGGCCTTGGTGATCTCGGGTTCCCGCTTCTGCTCCATCAGGTGTTCGAGCACCAGGCGCAGGGCCAGGAAGCAGAGCCGGGGATGGCGGTCGGAGGCGGCGAACTTCAGGGCCGCCTTCAGCTCGCGTTCGGGATCCTTCAGGAAGGCCAGGCGCAGCTCCAGCCACTCGGAGCGCTGGCTCCGGCCCTTGCGGCGGGCCCGCTTGAGGAGGACTTCGGCGCCTTCGGTCTGGTGCTCGTCCAGCAGAGTCTCTACTTCATCGAGCATCAGCTGGGTGCCAGCCTTGCCATCCCGGGCTTCCCGCAGCTGGGGATGGCTCTCGGCGTCGAGCATGAGCAGGAGATGGGGATCGCCGGGATTCTGCATGAGCAGCTCCTGGAGGATCGCGAAGGCCTTGGGCCGCTCATCCTGCAGCAGGTAGGCCTCGGCCAGGGCCTCCCGCACGTTGAGATCACCCGGCAGGTAGGCGCTGGCCTCCTTGAGGGCGGGTACGGCCAGGGCGCTCTCGCCGCGGGCCACGTGGACCTGACCCAGCAGCAGGAGCGTCTCGCCATCCTTGCGCCGGGCCACGGCTTCCTGGGCCGCCTCCAGGGCGCCCTGCAGATCATCCTGGTCCAGCAGGAGCTCCGCCAGCAGCATGCGGGGCTCGGGGTCTTCGGGACGCAGATCCGCGGCCTGGTGCAGGGCCTCGATGGCCTGATCTGCCTGTTCGGGCAGCTCCTGGAGCAGCTTGCCCAGCAGCATCCAGGCCTCGAAGTGGCGGGGGCTCAGGCCCACGACCTTGCGGGCCAGCACCTCGGCCTCCTCGAAGTTCTGGGAGGCCTCGTGGAGGGAGGCGGCCGTGAAGAGCAGCTCGTAGTTCTTCGGGTCGAGCGGTAGGGCCTGGCCCAGGCGTTGGGCGGCCCCGGGCAGGTCGGCGGCCTCCAGCAGGGCGGTGGTCTCCAGCAGGGCCCGCTTGAGCTGGGCCATGGACTTGGGGCGGGCGATGGGCAGGATGCGGGCGCGGTAGCGGGTGAACAGCTCCCGGGCGCTGATGAGGTGCAGGTTCTCCTCGACAAGGCTCTCCCAGCGCTCGGAGAAGGCGTGGGCATCCAGCTGGCGGTTGTGCTCCATCTCCTGCACCAGGGCCATGAGGCCGTTGCGCAGCATGACCTCGCTGCGCTCCAGCTTGCCCAGCTGGTCGGAGACGGTCTCCAGGTAGGTCTCCACGCGGCGCAGGGTCTCTTCCAGGCCCGTGATGCGCTCCAGCAGGTGCTCTTCCAGGTCTTCGCCGCCGTCGCTGTCCTCGGGTTCGTCCTCCCAGGTCTGGTCTCCCGCCAGGATGAGGAGCCGCGTGCCGCATTTCAGGCAAGTCTCCCGGTCCCCGGGGTTCCAGGAGAGGCAGTTCTGGCAGAAGGAACCGGGGAGATCGTTGGCCATGATTCCAGGATAGAGGGTATGGTGGCCCTCGGTCCCTGAAGGTTTTATCCTGGGACCGGCAAGGACAGACCTATGAGCGACGCACAAGACCGGCAGGATAAGCGCCAAGAGGCCATGGAGTGGGTGGGCAAGGCCTACCAGCTCCACATGAAGGGCGAGGTGGAGAAGGCCATCGGCCTCTACACCAAGTCCATCGAGATCTGCCCCACAGCCGAGGCGTTCACGTTCCGCGGCTGGGCGCGCTCCTTCGAGAAGGACTACGCCGCAGCCATCGAGGACTGCCACCGTGCCATCGACCTGGATCCCGAGTTCGGCAATCCCTACAACGACATCGGCGCCTACTACGTGGAGCAGGACGAGCCCGACGAAGCGATCCCCTGGCTGCGCATGGCCCTGAAGGCCAAGCGGTACGAGAGCTACTGCTTTCCCCACTTCAACCTGGGCCGGGTCTTTGAGGCCAAGGGCCAGCTGGACAAGGCCCTTGACCACTTCCGCCACGCACTGGAGGAGAACCCCCGCTACGCCCTTGCCGCCAAGGCCGTGGACCGCGTGAAGGGCAAGCTCGCGGCCCGGAACCCCGAGACCATCAGCTGACCGGGTTCTCCCGGCGCAAAGGCCGGTGGGTCGCCTCCGGAGCCAGAGCGCCACGGCAGACATTGCCGGAAGAGCCGACCGCCCTGGGGTTGGTAGGATGATGGTCGACTTCGAGACCAAGGGAGGGAAGGCCAGCCGATGCAGAAAACCAGCGTCTGGACAGCCCTGTGCATTCTGCTCGCCGCCTGGCCCGGATGGGGCCAGGGGCCCGATGTCATTCGCATCAACGGATCTGGCAGCGCCATGAGCATGTTGAAGCCCCTTGCCGAGGCCTACCAGCACGCGAACCGGCACGTCGAGATTGTTTCGGGCAGGCCCCTGGGCAGCTCCGGAGCCGTCAAGGCCCTGCTCGCGGGCGCCCTGGACATCGCCATGAGCAGCAAGCCCCTCGCGGCCGAGGATGCCGCGAAGGGAGCCCGACTCTGGAGCTATGGCAGGACCCCCCTGGCCATCGTCGCGGAAAAGGAGGTCCCCGTTGCCGACCTCAGCACCCGGCAGCTGGAGGACATCTTCGCGGGCCGGATGACCCGGTGGAACCAGGGGCCCACCCTCCGGCTGATCCTGCGCCCCGATGGAGACATCGACACCCAGATCCTGCGCAACATCTCTCCCGCCATGAACCAGGCGATCTCCCTGGCCCAGGCGAGACCCGGGATGCTCGTGGCGGTGACCGATCCCGAGGCCACGGCCCTGATTTCCCGGACCCAGGGCGGGTGCGGTGTTGCCGGCCTGGCCAGCATCCTCGGGGACGGCTTCCCCCTGAAGATCCTCACCCTGGACGGCATCAAGCCGACCACGGCCGCGCTGGCCGATGGGACCTACCCGCTGGCCAAGGACATCCACTTCATCACCACGGCCCGGACCTCTCCCGCCGCCCTGGCCTTCCTCGAGTTCATCTATTCCAAGCCTGGCCGCGCCCTGGCCCACAAGGCGGGGGTCTGGGTCACGACCACGGCCGCCCCGACTCGATGACCCGTCATGCCTAGGGACTGGGTCCAACGACGCACGCGCCTGATCGTCTGGGGCATCTCCGGGCTGATCACCGTGCTGGTGCCCTTGATCTACTTCCAGGGGGCGTACCAGTATGTACGCGGCGTGGTGGAGGCCCGGACGGAGCTGCGGGCCCGCGAAGTATCTCAGCTCATCGCGGCCAATCCCGCGATGTGGCGTTACGAGGAAATCCGCCTCACGGAGCTGCTCGAGCGGGGGCTGGAGGAGGACCGCTCCGAGTCGGTCGAACTCGCTGCCGCCGATGGGGAGGTGATCGCCCGGAAGGGGCGGCCCACTGGATTCCCGCAGGCCAGACATCTTCACAGCATCTATGACGCCGGGCAGGTCATCGGCCAGCTGAGGGTGGCCTACTCGCTCCAGCCGCTCCTGCTCAGGACCCTCGCGGTCGCCCTCGGCTCCCTGGCCCTCGCGTTCATGGTGGTCTTGGTCTTCCGCTCCCTCTCGCGGCGGGAGATGCACGAATCGGCCCGTGCGCTGAGGGAGAGCGAACAGAAGTACCGCTCCCTCTATGGCTCCATGAAGGAGGGGCTGGCCATCCACCGGGTGGCGCCACGGGGAGCCGGAGCCGGGCCCACCCTGACCCTCCTGGACGCGAACCTCAACTGCCTGGCCATGTTCGGGCTGGACCGGAAGGCCATCCAGGGCGATGACAGCTTCGCCATCTTCGGCCCCGGCCTCCAGGAGCACCAGGCCGAGCTGCTGCGGCTGGATGGGACCGGGGACATCGCCTCCTTCGAGCTGGCGCTCCCTGGCCAGGCGAGGCACTTCCTCGTACAGGCTTTCTCGCCGGTGCGGGGTCAGATCGCCACGCTCTTCGAGGACATCACCCTGCGGAAGCAGTCGGAAGACGAGCGCCTGAACCTGGAACGCCAGCTGCTGCACGCCCAGAAGCTCGAGAGCCTGGGCATCCTGTCGGGCGGCATCGCCCACGACTTCAACAACCTGCTGGCAGCGCTCCAGGGCTTCCTCAATCTGGCCCAGCTCAAGGTGGATCCAGGTTCCCCGGCCCTCCGGCACCTGGATGCCATGGAACAGGTCCTCCAGCGCGCCGCGGACCTCGCCCGCCAGATGCTGGCCTACTCAGGCCGGGGCCGGTTCGTGGTCCAGCCCCACTCGCTGAACCAGATCATCGAAGGGATGAACGACCTGGTGAAGGTCACCGTGCCCAAGAAGATCACCCTGCGCTTCGACCTCGCACGATCATTGCCCACCATCGAAGCGGACGCCACCCAGGTTCAGCAGGTGATTCTGAACCTCCTCACCAACGCGGCTGAAGCCATGGGCGGGCAGGAGGGCGCCATCCGCATCTCCACCCGCGCCCGGGAGCTCACCCCTGATGATCTGGGGACGGAGTTCCGGGGGCAGGAACTGGAGCCCGGCCCTTTCGTGATCCTCGAGGTCAGTGACACCGGCTGCGGGATGGAGCCCGAGGTGCAGGCCAGGATCTTCGATCCCTTCTACACCACCAAGACCACGGGGCGGGGGCTGGGCCTGTCCGCGCTCCTCGGGATCCTGCGTGGCCACCGGGCCGGGATGACCCTCGACAGTCGGCCCGGACTCGGCACGACCTTCCGGATCTACTTCCGGGCCTCGACCCAACCCCTGGCCGCGGCGGAGCTGAAGCTCCGCCCCTCCCGGAACAGGCTGCGGGGCACCGTGCTCCTGGTGGATGACGAGGAGATGATCGTCTCCGCCGTCTCCGACATGCTCGAGAGCATGGGACTCCAGGTCCACATCGCCCGGGATGGCCGCCAGGCGGTGACCCTGTTCCAGAAAGAGGGTGCGAACCTGGACCTGGTGTTGATGGACATCACCATGCCCCACATGGATGGCCTCGAGGCCTTCCGGCAGATCCACCAGCTGGATCCGCAGAAGCCGGTGATCCTCAGCAGCGGCTACACCGAGCACGAGTCCATCCACGATGGGATTGGCGAGCAGGCCGCGGGCTTCCTCCAGAAGCCCTATTCGATCCACGACCTGTACTCGACCGTCACGGCCCACCTGGGCGCGCGGTCCCAAGAGCGGCCCGTCGGGCCCTCCGGGGGGGCACTGCCGTTCTGAAGCCATTCCCGCCTGATCTGTGCTGAACTGGACGGCGAGGACTGCCATGAAGCTCACCATCGCCCACAGCCCGGATTCTGACGACGCCTACATGATGGCCCCCCTGGCCCTGGGGTGGATGGATCCCGAGGGCTTCGAGATCGAGTTCATCCGCAAGGACATCGAGCAGCTCAATGCGGAGGCCACAGAGGGCCGCTACGACGTCACGGCCATCAGCTTCGGCGCCTACCCCGAGCTCAAGGACCGCTATGACCTGCTGACGGCCGGCAGCAGCATCCAGGAGGGCACCGGGCCCCTGGTGGTGAGCCGCCTGCCCCTGGATGTGCCCGCCCTTAAACGGCTCACCATCGCCATTCCGGGGCGCCGCACGTCGGCCTACCTGTCCATGCGGAAGTGGTGCGCCGAGCACGGCTTCGAGCCGGAGGTGGCGCTGCTGCCCTTCGATCAGATCCTGCCCGCCGTCGTCGAGGGCCGCTTCGAGGCCGGCCTGCTCATCCACGAGAGCCAGCTCATGTACCGCGACGCGGGCCTGCGCCTGGTGGTGGACCTGGGCGCCTGGTGGAAGCACGCCTACGACCTGCCGCTGCCCATGGGCGGCAACGCCATCCGCAAGGACCTTCCCGCCGAGGTGAAGCAGCGCTTCGCGGTGCTCATGCGCAAGAGTGTCGAGCTGGCCCGCG
The DNA here is from genome assembly GCA_963751095.1 of uncultured Holophagaceae bacterium. Classification (GTDB taxonomy): domain Bacteria; phylum Acidobacteriota; class Holophagae; order Holophagales; family Holophagaceae; genus Geothrix. Next base: position 47,461 of record CAVVTK010000013.1, read on the forward strand.
CGCGCCACTGGGAGAGCGTGGACTACAGCCAGTCCTTCGGCCGCGGCATGGACCGCGAGATGATCGGCCGCTACGTGAATGCCTGGGTCAACGACTTCACCGTGGATCCAGGGCCGCGCGGCCGCGCGGCCGTGAAGCAGCTGTTGGGCCTCGAGCCCGTGTGGGTGCAGGGGTAGGCGACCGTGTCCATCGCCGGTCCTCCATCGGCGGTGGCGGGTGCGCCACGGGCGTGCCCCTTGGCCTGAACCTCGGGCGACAGCCATGACCGGCCCGGTCGTCCAGGACCCCCAACCTATTTCTACCTATACATCGGCAAACGGATTTGTCTTAATGGCTCCAGCGGCAAGAGCCACCCCGTACCGAGAAGGGATTGCGTATGCATTGGTGCAAGGGCATCTGCGTGATGTTGGGGGCGGCGCTCCTCCTCTCCTGCGGGGGGGGCGGGGGCGGTACCCCGGCGCCGCCCACCCCTCCGCCGATAAGCGTGAGCCTCAGCCCGAAGCAGCTTACCGTCACGGCGGCCCTTTCTGACCCCGCCCCCACAGCCTCAGTGGTCGTTTCCCTCTCCTCGGCGCCGGCCAGCATGGTCTACATCGGGGCGAAGTCTGCCCAAGGGTTGGCCACAGGCCTCTCGGTCACGGGTGGCAGCACCACATCAGCAACCTGCGTCTTCACCTTCGTCTCGCCCGCTTCCCTGGGAGTGGGCACCTATGCCGATACCCTCTCGATCGGGGTCTACGAGGATCAGGCTGGAACCAAGCCCCTCGGCAACAGCCCCCAGGACGTGACCGTCACCTACACGGTGAATCCCGCCCAGGCCCCCACCCTGGTCTCCATCAGCCCCACGGCGGCAACGGCAGGAGGCGTGGGCTTCACCCTCACGGCCACAGGCACCCGCTTCAGCTACAACTCATTGCTGAAATGGAACGGCGGCTCCCTGGCCACGACCTATGTCTCCAGCACCCAGCTCACGGCCTGGATTCCACCGGAAGCCCTCTCAGCGGCTGGAACCGCCTCGGTGACGGTGCTCAATCCCCCGGTGGAGGGCGGCCTCTCGAACGCGCTTACCTTCACCATCCAGGCGCCGGTGTTCTCGGTCACCTCGGTGTCGCCCAACCCGGTCAACGTGGGGGGCCCCGCCTTCACCCTGACGGTGCGGGGGTACCAGTTTGTTCCGTCCTCGGTGGTGCAATGGAATGGCGCCCCGCGACCCACGACCTACGTCTCTGACACCCAGCTGACCGCGCAGATCAGCTCGGCAGACGTGGCGACCACTGGAACGGCCGCCATCACAGTGCTGAATCCCTCCGGCCAGGGTGGCGCGTCCAATGCCGTTTCCCTCGCCATCTCCGCGCCTGAGGCGGTGTGTTTCCAGATCAATCCGGCCCACACCGGCGCGATCACCTTCAACTCGGTCAATCTGCCTGCCACCTCTACCTGGAGCGTGACGCTCGACGGCCCGCCCTCCTATGCCCTGATCGCCCAGGGCAAGGTCTTCGTCACCGTGCCCATCTCCGGGGGTGGCTCGGAACTGCTGGCCCTGGATCAGCTCACCGGCGCCAAGGTGTGGGGCCCGATCATCATCGGCGGGGCGGGCAACGCCGTCTACGACTCGGGGAAGATCTTCGTTCTCCACCAATCCGGGGGAATGGCAAGCGGCGCCATCCTGGAAGCCTTCGACGCCGCCACGGGGGCCTCCCGCTGGTCGTCGAACCTGCCTGGCCAGTACTTCCTGGATGCGGCGCCCACGGCCCACAACGGCACCGTGTACGCCACGGAATCCGGCGTGGGGGTGACCCTCTATGCCTTCGACGAGGCGAACGGGGCCCTCAAGTGGAGCCAGCTACTCATGGCCGGCGACAACTGTGCGCCAGCGGTCACCGCTGACGGTGTCTATGTGACCTACCCCGACATCGCGGCTGATTTCGATCCTGCCACGGGCCGAAACATCTGGTACGACGCCCCTGGGGGCGATGGTGGCGGTGGCGGCATTCCGGTCGTGGCCAATGGTCTGGTCTATGCCCCCAACGGCTTTGGCACCTACAACGGCCAGATCCTCAACGCCAAGACCGGCGGCCTGGTGGGTTCCTACATCGCCGACAACCCGCCCGCCATCGGGACAGACACAGGATGCTTCCTGCAGGGGGGGACCCTCAGAGGGATCGCCCTCGGCAGCAACACCATCCTCTGGAGCTTTGCGGGCGACGGCCAACTCACCACCTCGCCCATCCTGGTGAACAACTATGTGTTCGTGGGATCCGCGACGGGCAATCTCTACGCACTGGATGTCGCGACGGGCCTCCAGGTCTGGAAGCAGACCCTGACCGCGCCCATCCCCCGCGGGGCCGGCTGGGGGACATCGATCCCGCTGAGCGGCCTGACCGCCGGGAACAGCCTGCTGGTCGTACCCGCGGGCAACACCTTGACGGCCTTTTCCCTGAAGTAGCCCTTGCGGCAGCGGGGCAGCGGGGCAGCGGGGCAGCGGGGCAGCGGGGCCGCGGTGATGCTGCCGGGGCTGGGGCCGGTGTGCCTGGCTTTACTCTCTGCCCGCCTCCAGCCGGATTGGCAGACGCACCGTCCGCCCCTCCCGCACCACGTCGAGCTGCACTGTGCTGCCCAGCGGCAAGGCTTCAGCGGCGTCCAGCAGGGCGTCCCAGTCCTCGATGGCGCGACCGTTCACGCCCTGGATCAAGTCACCCGGGAGGACTCGGCGCCCTTCGACGCTGACACCCTGCAGTCCCGCCCGGGCGGCGGCGCCGCCCCGGACCACCTTGCCCACCATCACGCCCTTCTGGGCCCCGAAGACCCGCTCCACCTGGCGGGGGGTCACGGGCTCGAAGCCCAGGTCCGGACGCTCCAGGCGGCCCCGGGCGATGAGCTGGGGCACCACGCGGTTCACGGTGTCCACAGGCACGGCGAAGCCGATCCCCGCGCTAGCGCCACTGGGGCTCTGGATGGCGGTGTTCACGCCGATGAGGCGGCCGGCGCTGTCGAGCAGCGGGCCGCCGCTGTTGCCGGGGTTGATGGCCGCATCGGTCTGGATCACGCCGCTGATGCGCCGCCGGGTGGCGCTCTGGATCTCGCGGCCCAGGGCTGAGACCACGCCGGTGGTGAGGGTCTGGTCCAGGCCGAAGGGGTTGCCGATGGCCAGCACCGCCTGTCCCACCTGCAGGTCCGCGCTGGCGCCGATGGGGATGGGGCGCAGCTTGGGCGGCGTCTTGGCCAGCAGCAGCACCGCCAGGTCCTTGTCCGGCGCGCCGCCCACGTAGGCGGCCTCGTGGCGGCTGCCATCCGCCAGGGTGATGTAGGCCCGCGCGGCACCTTGGATCACATGGAAGTTGGTGACCACATGGCCCTGCTCGTCCCAGATAAAGCCTGTGCCGGAGCCCGCGGGCACCTCCACCACGTCGAAGCCGAAGAAGTCGCGGCTGCGCTCTTCCGTGGTGGTGATGTAGACCACGCTGGGGGCCGATTCCCGGAAGCGCTGGATGGACGCCTTCTCCCACTCGTAGAGGGCGCCCCGGGACTCGACTGGCCGTGACCGGGCCAGGCTCGGCGTGAGGGCATGGCCGCACCAGCCGGCGAAGATTCCAGCCAACAGCAATCCGACGATCAACATGCTCCGTCGCATGGGAACCTCCCGGGCGGCCCTCACTCTATCCAGGCCCAAAAAAGTGTCAAGAGATGCTATTCAAGGAGTTAATAAAAAACAACGAACCTCTTGACGCATGATGCACAAACACTAAGATTTTGTTCGGCAATTGAATCAGGACGAGCTTCGACGTGAAGGAGACGCCGGACGCCTACCAGTTCAAGGCCGACCTCCCGGGCATTCTCGAGGCCGAGCTGGAGATCAGCCTGGAAGGCAGCCGTCTCACCGTTGCCGGGAAGCGCGAGGAGGAGTCGATCAAGGATGGCGAGCGCATCCATCTCTCCGAACGGAGCCATGGCACCTTCAGCCGCACCTTCACCCTTCCGGAGGATGTGGAAGGCGAGAAGGTGGTGGCGGAACTCCGCAACGGTGTCCTGACCCTCATGGTGCCCAAGCGCCCCGAGGTGCGGCCCCGGAAGATCAACGTCAGCCTCGGGTGAATGTTGGCCGGGGGTCCCGCGCTGCGGGCACACCTCCGGAGCCCCCGCGCAGAGGCCCGGCAAAGCCGGGCCTCTGCTTTTCTTCAGCGTCAAACGGGGTTTGGGTCAGTTGTAGAAAAAGTTCGGCGGCCCGAAGGTACCCGGGGTGGTGCCGCTGTTCCGGCGCACCACGATGTCGCCGTCGGCCAGCACCAGGTCTGGATTACCGTCCCCGTCCATGTCCGCGATGGCCACGCCCATGGGGCCCCAGACGCCCCGGTAGTCGACCGTGCCCTGGAAGACGCCCGGGGTGGCGGCGGCCGGTGGGGTCTGGAGGAAGACCGACACGGCGCCCGGATCGCCCGGCAGGCCCTCGCAGGCCACCGCGATGTCAGGCTTGCCGTCCCCGTTCAGGTCGCCCACGGCCAGGGCCACGGCGCGGTAGGCCGTGGTGTAGTGCACCGGAGCGGCGAAGGTGCCGGGGGCGCCCTGGATGAGCACGCTCAGGCCCTGGGTGCCGGGACTGATGGACGCGCCGAAGTTGGCGGTGAGCAGGTCGAGCTTCCCGTCGCCATTGATGTCCACGGCCCGGATGGCGACCGGCTGGACGCCGGTGGCATAGTCCACGGCTGGAGCGAAGGTACCGGCACTGGTCTGGAGGAGCACGGAGACGGTGTTGGCCGAGGTGGCCACGGCGATATCAGCAAGGCCGTTGCCATCCAGGTCGCCTACGGTGACGGCCTGGGGACCGCCGGTCACCAAATAGGAGACCGGAGGCGAGAAGGACACCGCATTGGGAGTCGGCGCGATGGGCGAGATCTGCTGGAAGACCAACACGGTCGGCGCGGGGGTGGGAACGGAGGTGATGGACACCTCGAAGCCCGCGGCCACCACGATGTCCATCAGGCCGTCGCCGTTGAGGTCACCCACGGCCACATCGAGCGGAATGCGCCCCGGAGTGGTGAGCACCGTCGCCGGCAGGAAGTAGCCGGGCTTTCCGGGATCGGCCAGGCGCACGCTGACCGTCTGGTCATCGGCGTTGGCCACCACCAGATCCGGGCGGCCGTCGCCGTTCACGTCCTGGACCACGAGGTTGGCAGGGCTTCGGCCCACGCCGAAGCGGGTGGGCATGACGAAAGCGCCCGCGGAGGACTGGAGCCGCGTGGACACATAGCCCTGGGCGGGGGCGCCGCCGACATCCGTGGACACCACGCCGAGGATGTCGGGCAGGCCATTGGCGTCGATGTCCGCCACGGCGATGGCGTTCACCAGGTAGCTGGAGGAGGGGCCGTGGCTGTCCGAACTGGAGCAGCCCAGGAGGGCCAGGATGCCGAAGGAGCCGAGGAGTAGCGGGGTGCGCATGGTCATGGGGAGCTCCGTGAACCTGTAGAAGGAAAATTTGGGAGGTTGGAGGAGGCGGCGCAAGGGTGCAGGATTTGGACCCCGGCAGACCCGTTCAGGTTGAAGGATCAGATTTCCTGATTATCGGCCCACCTCCGCCAAAACCAGGAACCGTTGAGGCATGGGCGGGGTAAGGCTGGCAGCACGTAGCAGGCGAACCAGGATGCCCTCCAGATCGAACCGGCGATTGAACCGCCACTGGAACTCCGCGAGGTAGCGGGGAAGGTGCCTGGCGCTGATCCAGCGGCAGACACCGAGGATGTTGCCCTTCAGGTTGCCGAGGATCGTGTTGACCCACTTGAAGGCCGGGTGCCGGGAGTTGCGCCAGCCCCCTTTCATCACCAGGGGCTGGTGGTCCTCGACCACTTCACTGATGGCATTGAAGCTGCGCATGCCGTCGGTCAGCACCGTGGAGGCCGTTGCCAGGCTGCGCTTAGCCCAGCGTTTTACGGTCCTCTTCTTGAAGTTCGGGACGGCCTGGACCTTCAGGTAGACCACTCTGCGCTCGGATGGGTCGTCCTCCGGGGAGGTTTGGACGGCGGCGAGCATGGGGGCCTTCCCGGGCGCCTCAGATTTTCTCGACTGTCACGCCCCACGTGACGAACTCCCGGGGCAGCAGGGCCGGCCAGTAGGCCACGATCTCCTGGGCCTTTGGACGCCCTCCGGCGAATCCCGTGACGCCCGCCGGGCCCGCCGTCACCAGGGGTGCGATCTCCCGCCCGAAGCGTTCGACCTTTTTCCGATCCAGATCCTTCACGCTGAGGCGCAGCACGATCTCGGCGGGATCCGCTGGGGCCGGGGCGATGCCCGCATGGACTGTGCTGGCGCCCAGAAACTCGGCATCGGTGTGCTCGTATTCGAAGCCCGCGGCCTTCAGCCGTTTCCAGACAATGTCGGCGCAGAGCTGGGCCTTTTCGAGGGCCCTGGGGCCGCTGAGGGTCAGCTGGCCGGTGGCCTTGTAGCCCTTCAGGTAGGCGCCGCTCACCTTGAGGAAGGGCGTGCGGGGCTGGCCCTGGATGCCGCTCACGCGGACCCGGTCGGGTCCGATCTGTTCGAGCCGGATGGAAGTGAAGTCCGCCACCACGTCCGGCGTGATGTAGTGGTGCGGATCCCCCATTTCGTAGACCAGCTGCTCGCTGACGGTGTCCACCGTGACCATGCCGCCGGTGCCCGCGTGCTTGGTCACCACGAAGGTGCCGTCCTCAGAGCACTCGGCGATGGGGTAGCCCACGTTCCAGAGCTCAGGCACCTCCCACCAGCGCGTGAAATTGCCCCCGGTACTCTGGGCGCCGCACTCGAGGATGTGTCCGGCCACGGTGCCGGCCGCGAGGCGATTCCAGTCGTCGGCCGCCCACTGGAACTCGTGGATCAGGGGCGCCAGGGTGAGGCCGGGATCCGTGCAGCGGCCGGTGAGCACGATGTCGGCGCCGGTCTCCAGCGCCTCCACCATGGCCTGGGTCTGGAGGTAGACATTGGCGCTGAGGATCTCGCGGGGCGCGTCGAAGAGACCCTCGCCCGTGTCCATGTTGGCCAGCTTCAGGCCCTGGGTCTGGAACTCCGGTAGCCGCGCCAGCACGTCGTCTCCGGTCACGGTGGCGACCTTCAGGCCGGTGACACCGAGCTTCTTCGCCACCTCCAGCACCGCCGCGCGGCAGGCCTCGGGGTTCACGCCGCCGGCATTGGCCACCACGCGGATGCCCTTGGCCTTGAGCTGGGGCAGTACCCGCTTCATGAGGTCCACGAAATCCGTCGCGTAGCCCAGCTGGGGATCCTTGCGGCGCTGCTTCTGCATGATGGAGAGGGTGACTTCCGCCAGGTAGTCCAGGGTCAGGTAGTCGATGCCCCCGGCCTCCACCAGGCGCACCGGGGCGTCGATGCTGTCGCCCCAGAAGCCTTGGCCATTGGCGATGCGGATGAGCTTGGACATGAAGACTCCGGGGGGCAGTCCTCCAGTCTAATGTGTCCGGGTCCTCTCCAGGAGGTGGTCCACGCCCTGGGCGTAGTAGTCCAGCAGGGGTGCCTTGTGGACCGGCAGCGCCAGATGGCCGTCCTCCAGCACGAGGATGCGCCGCAGGAGGAGCACGCGCAGCCCCACGTCGAAGGACCGCTGGTACGAGCCCCGGGGCAGGTAGAGGGGCAGGCCCCGCTCCTGGGCGGCCGCCAGCACGTCGAGCAGGTGGTCGCGCAGCTGGGCCCGGCCCGGGGCGGGGTCGACCATGCTGCGATAGGCCCAGGCCACGGCCGCCACGGGCGTGATGGGCACCTCCTCGCCCACGGCCCGGGCCAGGGAGTCGGCGAAGGCCTCCAGCAGGGGTTTCCGGGCTTCCCAGTCCATGGCGCGGAGGTCGGCGCCTTCAAGGGCGGCCTGGGCATGGATGGGCTGGCCGAAGTTCGCCACCGCGTAGCCGAAGCGGTGGAAGCGCCGGGTGGCGCCCCGCCAGACCAGGCCCAGCAGCCAGAGGGAGGTCCGCCGGATGAGCGCCAGGGGGCTGCGCCGCGGTTTGCCGAGGGACTCGCGCACCAGGTTGCTGTCCTCCACCACCCGGTCGTAGTTGATGCCCACGGGGATGAAGACCAGATCCTTTGCCCCGGCGCGAAGCATGTAGTCCAGCAGGCCCAGCTTGGGGGGCTGCAGCCGCCCATCGCGGCTGAGACCGCCTTCGATGAAGATGCCCTGGGTGGTGCCCTGGGCCACGGCCCGCTGCACGTAGCGCTCCAGCACGGCGTGGTAGAGCGGATCGCGGAAGCGCCGCCGCACGAAGAACGAGCCGAAGCTCCGGAAGAGGCGCTCCAGGGGCCAGACCCGGGCCCACTCGCCCACGGCATACGAGATGGACACGCGGTTGGCCAGCAGGAAGGCCACCAGCAGGTAGTCCGCGTTGCTGCGGTGGTTCATGACGTAGACCACGGAGGCATCGCGTGGGATGCGGTTCAGGGCCGCCTCCGCGCTTCGGCCGATGCGCACGCGGTAGCAGGTGCGCAGCAGCCAGCCCGCGAGGTTCTTGCCGAAGGTGTAGGTGGTGATGAGGTTGAAATTCGGGATGATCTCGTCGAGGTAGAGGCTGACGTCCGCCAGCAGGCTGGCCTCCTCCCGGCCCGAGGTTGCGGCCTGCTCCGCGATCCGCGCCCGGAGTTCCGGGTCGGCCAGCAGGTCGAGCTTGAGCCGCTGCTTCCGCGTGACGGTGACCGGATTCAGCCGGAAGCCCAGCTCCCGCCGGGTCCGCAGGGCATGACGCCAGGACCAGCGGCGCAGGGCCCGGCGGAAGACCCGGCGGAGCAGGATCAGCGCCACCAGCCCCGCCGCCGCGAGGAGCCACCACCAGGATGTGGGAATCATGGGCTGATTATGGCCGTTTCAACTCGGTTGTGGGGGATCTGACCGCGACCAGCCCTCTTTGTGTGTCGGTCGCTACTCGTAGCGCAACGCCTCGATGGGATCGAGCTTGCTGGCCTTGGCGGCGGGGTAGAGGCCGAAGGTGAGGCCCACGATGGCGGGCACGAGGAAGGCGGCGCCGATGGCCCAGGTGGGCACGCTGCCCAGGTGCTTCAGGAGCAGCTGGCTGAGGAGGCTGCCGAGGCTCAGACCCAGGGCCAGGCCGATCACGCCGCCCACCAGGCAGAGCACCATGGCCTCGATGAGGAACTGCATGAGGATGTTCCGGCGCCGCGCGCCCAGGGCCTTGCGGATGCCGATCTCGCGGGTGCGCTCGGTGACGCTCACCAGCATGATGTTCATGACGCCGATGCCGCCCACCAGCAGGCTGATGGAGACCATGCCCCCGGCCGCGAGCATGAGGCTGCCGGTGAGCTTCTCCACCATCTCCACCTGCTTCTTGTTGGTGGTCAGGTCGAAGTTGTCGGGATCGTCGCCGCGGAGGCCCCGGGAACGCCGGAGGCTGGACCGCAGCAGCTCCTCGGCTTCGGCCAGCGACATCTTCGGATCCATCTGCAGGCGGTAGCTGATGTTGTCCAGCATCCAGGGCTGCATGAACTCCTTGAAGCTGCCGAAGGGAACGAACACTTCATTGTCCGTGCCCCAGATGGCCTCGTCGTCCTGGGGCACCATGGGGATGTCGCCCTGCTTCTTGAGGATCCCCACCACCTCCGCGGTCTGCCCGTTGATGGTGAAGGTCCGGTCGAGGCCATGCTCCAGCCCCAGCTCGCTGGCGATCTTGGAGCCGAGGATCACCACCGGTGCGCGGGTGCTGCGGTCGGTGGCGGTGAAGGCGCGGCCTTCGGCGAGTTCGAGGTTGGCGAGGTCCAGCCCCTCCTCCCCGATGGCGTGCATGAAGATCCGCCGGGTGACGTCCCCGGCCTTGGCCATGTTGCGGCCCCAGATGTAGGTGTCGGGTGAGGCCAGGCGCAGTTCGGGCACCATCTCCTTCAGGTCGCGGATGGTCTCCTCGTTGAGGGGCTGGCGCCGGATCTTCTTGCCCTGGCGCCAGGCCTGCTGGGACATGCCGGGGCTGAGGAAGAAGGTGAGGCTGCCTTCCTTGTTCACGTCCGCCATGATGCGGGCCTCGAGGCTCTTGGTGAGGTTCACCACGGTGATGACCGAGGCCACGCCGATGATGATGCCCAGGGTGGTGAGCACGGACCGCATGCGGTGGGCCCAGATGCTGCCCAGGGCCGCGTGGAGCTGCTCCCGGGCCGGGCCGGACCAGGTGCTCACTTGGCGGCTCCGCTTCCCTCGGTGGCCTTGGCCAGCTTGACCTTCTTGCCCTGGGCCAGGGCCCCGAGGCCCTTGGGCGGGCCGCTGATGAGCTGCTCGCCCTCTTTGAGGCCTTCCAGCACCTCCGCAGCCCGGCGGGTGGTGGCGCCCAGGCGGAGGACGCGCTCCTCGGCCGTATCCCCCTTGAGCACGTAGACGGTGCTGCGGCTGCGGGCCATGAGCCCCAGGCCACCGCTGCGGTCCTCGCGCTCCAGGATGGCCTGCAGCGGCACCGCCACCACCTGCTTCACCTCGTTGGCCAGCACCGCCACGCGGGCGCTCATGCCCGGGCGCAGGCGATCCAGGTCCTCGGCCCGGCCAGTAAGCTGGACGCGGACTTTGTAGTTCTGGGCCTCCTGGTTGTTGCCCATGGGCTGGTTCGGGAGCCGATCGGAACTGGTGGCCACGTTGGCCACGCGGCCCTGGAAGACCATGCCCGGAATGGCATCGACCTGGATCTCCGCGGGCTGGCCCAGCTTGAGCTTGGCCACCTCCAGCTCGCTGATCTTGCACTCCGCCAGGAGCTGCGACATGTCCGAGATGACCATCAGGATGGCGCTGGCGATGTTGGTCTGGCCGGCGATGGCGGTCTCGCCCTTCTCGGCCTTCAGCCCCGTGATCCGGCCCGCCATGGGCGCGCGCAGCTCGGTCTTGGCGAGGGCGTCCTGGGCCAGGGCCACCTGGGACTGGGCCTGCTGCACCGCCACCTTGGCCCGCTGGAGGGTGATGTCGGCGTTGTCATTGGCCAGCTTCGCCTCCTGGTGCTGGTCCAGGGAGATGAGCCCCTGGTCGAAGAGGGCCTGCTGGCGCCGGAAGGCACCCGACACCTTGCGGAACGTCGCCTCGGCGGTGTCCTGGTCCTGCCGCGCCATGCGGAGGCTCAGCTCAGCCCGGTTGAGGTCCTGCCTGAAGCGCTCCTGGTCGAGGGTGACGAGCAGGTCGCCGGCCTTCACCATCTGGCCGTCCTTGACGTGGATGGCCTTGATCTCGCCCGTGACGGTGGTGCCGACGTTCACCCGGCTCAGGGCCTGGATCTCACCGTTGGCGGTGACGCTGTCCTTGATGTCCTGGCGCTTGACGGGCTCGACGGTGTAGAGGATCTCGGTATCACCGCCGCGGCCGAAGACCTTCCAGCCGCCGAGGCCGGCCAGCAGAAGTGCGGCTGCACCGAGGACGTACCATCGCTTTCGTTTCATGCACCACCCATGGGAGGGGCCCTGGTAAGGAATCGACCATGGGCGAATCGCTGCCCCCAGTGTGCAGGATTCGATACCCAACGGTCATCAGGAAACCGCTCGCAGACCCCGGCGGGCCGGGTAACGGCGCTACTTGGCCCCCAGTACGCGCAGGCCGATGCCGAAGGCCATGGGGAGCAGCACGCAAAGGAGCGCCCCTACGGTCTTCATGCGGACCAGGTGCCGCAGGGCGAGGTAGGTGAGTACGGCCTCGGCCAGGTAGAAGAGGTCCAGCGTGTAGAAGAAGGCCTGGAGCTTGAGGCTCTCCGTGTGGAGGAAGTAGCCCAGCGAGGTGGGGGCGATCTTGTCGGGCGTGAGCCCGCCGATGGGGCGCACCAGGCAGATCACCACGATCAGCAGCATCTGGGGCAGCTTCACCAGGGCGGGCACCACGGCGGCGCTCAGGGCCTGCGGATAGCTGGGGGCCTCGTCCTCGGGCAGGGCCTTGCCGATCAGCCAGTAGAACAGCGCCACCAGGGCCATGGCGGCGGCGGTGCCAAAGAGGGCGCCCAGGATGCTGAAGGGCAGGATGAACTTCTTCTGCATCTCGATGATCATGTCGATCTGCGAGGACTGGACCTGCGGGTTGCGCTCGAGGATGGGGCGCAGCATCTCGTCCACGTCCACCTTCAGGCCCCAGGCCACGGTGATGACCAGGGCGAAGGCGATGAGGACGCCGAGGGCCCAGCCCCAGCTCGGCGCCTTGCTCAGCCGCTGGAAGAGCTCCACAGGCGCCGTGAACACGCCCACGATCTGGTCCAGCAGGCCGGGGGCCGGGGGGCGGGAGGGCTCGGGCTGGTGGCCGTACAGGGATTCGGGCTGGTCGCTCATGGGGGCTCCGTGGCATTCACGATAGGGGGGTCTGGGCGCCATTGTCGCAGGCCACCGCCCAACGGCGGGATCAAGCCGCCGACCGGTGCATGGTTCCCGGGGGATGGCCTCTGACAATTCGTCAAGAAAACATTGAGAAACCTGACAATCGTGCCCGGCGGGACTAGAGTTTTAGACCTCGAACCTCGCCAGTCCCCCACTCAACCCATCCGGAGGTCCCATGGCCACCCTCGCCGCCAAGTCCGAGTCCCTGATCGCGCAGGAGAACCAGTTCGGCGCGCACAACTACCATCCGCTCGACGTCGTCTGCACCAAGGGCGAGGGCGTCTTCCTCACCGATGTGGACGGCAAGAAGTACATGGACTTCCTGGCCGCCTACTCCGCCGTGAACCAGGGCCACAACCACCCGAAGATCGGCGAGGCCATGATCGCCCAGATCAAGACGCTGGCCCTCACCAGCCGTGCCTTCCGCAACGACCAGTTCCCCCCGCTGCTCGAAAAGCTCTGCAAGCTGACGGGCTTCGAGAAGGCGCTGCTCATGAACAGCGGTGCTGAAGCTGTTGAAACGGCATTGAAGGCCATGCGCAAGTGGGGCTACGACAAGAAGGGCATCGAGTACGGGAAGGCCGAGATCATCGTGGCCGACGGCAACTTCCACGGCCGCACGACCACCATCGTGGGCTTCAGCACCGATCCCGACAGCACCAGCCGCTTCGGCCCCTTCACGCCCGGCTTCGTGATCGTGCCCTACGGCGATCTGGAGGCGGTGAAGAACGCCATCAACCCGAACACCTGCGCCATCTTCATGGAGCCCATCCAGGGCGAGGGCGGCGTGCTCATCCCGCCCGACGGCTTCCTCAAGGGCCTGCGGGACCTCGCCACCGCCAACAACTGCCTCCTGGTGCTGGACGAGATCCAGTCCGGCCTGGGCCGCACGGGCAAGATGTTCGCCTTCGAGCACGAGGGCATCCGCCCCGACGGCATCACCATCGGCAAGGCCCTCAGCGGCGGCTACTACCCCGTGAGCGCCTTCCTTGCCAGCGACGAGGTGATGGACGTCTTCACCCCGGGCATCCACGGCAGCACCTATGGCGGCAACCCGCTGGCCTGCGCCGTCGCCAGCGCGGCCCTCGACGTGCTGGTCGACGAGAAGCTGGTGGAGCGTACCGCCGAGCTGGGCGAGCACTTCGCGAAGCGCCTGAAGGGCATGAAGTCCGACAAGGTGGAGCAGGTGCGCGTGCGCGGCCTCTGGGCTGGCGTGGTGCTCAAGGAGAGCGCCGGGAAGGCCCGCCCCTACTGCTACCAGCTCAAGGACCGCGGCATGCTCTGCAAGGACACCCACGAGCAGATCATCCGCCTCGCCCCGCCCCTCGTGATCACCAAGGAGCAGATCGATTGGGCTGTGGACCAGCTGGAAGCCGTCCTCGCCTAGCCGGAAAACCCGCCATCCTGACCGCGCCCCCTGCCCAGGGGGCGCGGTGCGTTCAGGGCCACCCCTTACCTCCCTGGTTGCAGCCCGGCGGAGGCCGATGGACCGGCCCGAAATAGACCGAACAGACTAGTGTGCATTAGGTCAAATTAAGATAATATTAATGTTATGCTTGTTGAACATTGACCGCTGCGACGACATCTTTGGGGGCCTCGAGGGACCCGGGGCGTCAGGTCGAAGGAGGTAGTCCATGCGAGTACTGGTCACTGGAGCCACGGGGTACATCGGAGGGCGCCTGGTCCCCCGTCTGATCGCCAAGGGGCACTCGGTCCGCTGCCTAGCCCGCGATCCCCAGCAGCTCCAGGGGCGACCCTGGCCCGGTGTCGAGATCGTGCAGGGGGACCTGGGGCGTCCCGACTGCCTGTCCTTCGCCCTGGAGGGCATTCAGGTCGCCTACTACCTCGTCCATGCCATGGCCGATGGCAAGTCCTTCCGGGAGCAGGACCGCAAGATGGCCCACGCCTTTGGGGAGGCCGCCCGCCGGGCCGGAGTCCAGCGCATCGTCTACCTGGGCGGTCTCGGCGATCCAGGCGAGCTCCACAGCAAGCACCTGATCAGCCGCCAGGAGGTGGGACTGAACCTCGGCAGGGCCGGCGTGCCGGTGGTGGAGTTCCGCGCCGCGGTGATCGTGGGATCCGGCTCCGCCAGCTTCGAGATGATCCGCCATCTCACGGACCGCCTGCCGTTCATGGTCGCGCCCCGCTGGGTGGAGACCCGCTGCCAGCCCATCGGCATCCGCAGCGTGCTGGACTACCTGGCGGAAGCGCTGGATCACCCCGAGGCCCGGGGCATCTACGAGATCGGCGGTGCGGACATCCTCACCTACCGGGAGATGATGCTCGGCTATGCCCGCGCCAAGGGACTCCACCGCGTCATCCTGCCGGTGCCCATGCCGAAGCGGAACTTCAGCAGCCGGGTGATCGACCTCCTGACTCCGATCCCGCACCGCATCGCGGCGGCCCTGCTGGAGAGCCTCCGCACCGAGGTGGTGGTGCGGGATGACCGCGCCCTCCGCACCTTCGCCGTGCGGCCCACCACCTATGCCGAGGCGCTGGATCGGGCCCTGGGCCGCATCGCCGCGGACGACGTGGAGACCACCTGGGCCTCCAGCCTGGCCAGCACCGCCCGGAAGGATCCCGTGGGGAGGCAGCTGGACAACCAGGAGGGCCTGCTGGTGGAGCGCCACTGGCGCAAGGTGCAGGCCTCCCCCGAGCGCGTCATGGACATCATCTGCGCGCTGGGGGGCGAGCAGGGCTGGCCCGCAGGCAACGCCCTCTGGCAGCTCCGGGGCGCCATCGACCGCGCCATGGGCGGCGTGGGCATGCGCCGGGGACGGCGGCATCCCAAGGATCTGCGCGTGGGCGATCCCCTGGACTTCTGGCGGGTGGAGTCCTTCGAGCCGGGGCGCACCCTGCGCCTCCGCGCCGAGATGAAGCTGCCCGGCCGGGCCTGGCTGCAGTTCGAGGTGCGCCCCGAGGGCAGGCAGACCCACCTGGAGCAGACCGCCTTCTTCGAGCCCCACGGCCTTTCGGGCAACCTCTACTGGTACTCGGCCATGCAGCTGCACCGGTTCGTCTTCCCCGGGCTCATCCGCGCCATCCAGACTCGCGCCGAGGAGGACCACACCCTGGACTACACCCTGCCCGGCCTGCCGGCCCCGACCCTGCTCGTGCAAGAGTGAGGGGGGATCCGCCGAGGCTCCCCGAAGTTTCAGGTGGAGTCCCCATGTCCCAGGGCCGCATCGAATCCATCCACATCACGCCCACTGCCGAAGCCGCCATGCGCAGGGTCGACCAGGTGGTGGCCATCGCGGGCGTGGGGCTGGAGGGGGACCGGTACGCCACGCGCACGGGCAGCTTCTCCGCCAAGCCCAAGCCGGGGCGCCAGCTCACGCTCATCGAGGCCGAGGCCATCGAGGCTCTGGCCCGCGAGCTGGGGCTGGCGCTGGCCCCCGGCGAGACCCGGCGGAATCTGATGACCCGGGGCGTGGCGCTGAACCACCTGGTGGGGCGCGAGTTCACCGTGGGCGGCGTGCGCCTGCGTGGCCACGAGCTCTGCGAACCCTGCGGCGACCTGGCCCGCATGACGGGCAAGCCCCAGATCCTGCAGGGTCTGGTGCACCGCGGCGGGCTGCGGGCGGAAATCCTCGAGGGTGGCACGATCCGGGTCGGGGATCTGGTCGGCTGAGGCCCCTGCCGACGGGCTCAGACTTTGGCGGCCGGCACCCCGGGCGTCCGGAATCTCGCCAGCAGCAACCCCGCCGCGCCGGCGATGAAGAAGGTGGCCAGCCATACGCTCCTGGGGCCGGCCTTGGCGTAGGCCAGGACGCCCAGCCAGGGGCCCAGGGCCAGGGCGGCGGCGAAGGCCAGGGAGAGCAGGCCCATGTACTCACCGCGGCGGTCCGGGGGCGCCAGGGTGGCCACGGCATCGCTCATGGCGGGAAACAGGATCATCTCGCCGAAGGTCCAGATCACCGTCGTAAGGATCAGCATCGCGTAGCTGGTGGCCCAGGCCGTGAGGCCGAAGCCGACGGCGAGACAGAGCGAGCCCAGGAGCAGGAGCCGGCCGTGGCGCCAGTGGCCCATGGCCAGGTTCAGGGGCACCTCGAGCACCACGATCAGGAGGGTGTTCACCGTGAACAGGATGCCGAAGAAGCGGCTGCCCAGGCCGAGGTCGCGCACCACCCAGAGGGGCAGGGTGCCTTCGATCTGGAAGAACACCATCAGCGCGGGGATGAAGGGCAGCAGCAGGAAGAGCAGGTGTCGGTCCCGCCAGGGACTGCCGCCGGGAGCATGGTCGTGCGGCAGGCTCGGAGCGGGCGGGGCCTTGAGCAGGAAGGTCAGAAGGGTGGCACCGGCCAGGGTGCTGAGACCGTCGGTCCAGAAGACCCAGCGGTAGCTGTGATGGGCGATGAGGCCACCCGCGGCGGGGCCCACGGCCATGCCCAGGTTGACCGACAGGCGATGGAGGGCGAAGACGGCCTTGCGCTGCTCGGGCGCGGCGAGGCCCGTGAGCAGGGCCATGGCGCTGGGCCAGAAGGCCTGGGTGAGTCCCGCCCACAGGAAGATGAGCGCGAAGAGCAGCGGCTTGGTGGTGGCGAAGGGCAGCAGGAGCAACAGGGCCCCCGAGCTCCAGAGGCTGGCCTTCAGGACATGGACATGGCCCAGGCGGTCCGCCAGGCGACCGGAGAAGGGCCCTGCCGTCAGGGCACCGGCGCCGTAGACCATCATCCCGTAGCCGGCTTCCGCGGGCGTCCAGCGGCGGCCCTCCGTGAGGTAGAGCACGAGGAACGGCAGGGCCATGGTGCCCAGGCGGTTGACCAGCGTGCTGGCGCAGACCAGCCAGACTTCGCGGGGAAGGCCTCGGAGGCCGCGCCAGGGATTCACGGGCGGGGATCCATGTCCCGTCCGCTGCGGCACCACTCGCTCCAGCTGCCGACGTAGAGCGAGGCGCCGGGCAGGCCGGCGATTTCCAGGGCCAGCAGGGTGTGGCAGGCGGTGACGCCGCTGCCGCAGTGGACGGCGAGTCGCCCCGGCGAGGTGCCGTCCAGCAGGGGGCCATACTGGGCGCGCAGGGCCTCGGGGTTCTTGAAGCGCCCATCGGGCCCGAGGTTCTCGTTCCAGGGCAGGTTCAGCGAACCGGGGATGTGGCCGGCCACGGGGTCGAAGGGCTCGGTCTCCCCGCGCCAGCGCTCCCGGGAACGGACATCCAGCAGCTTGCGACCGGGATCCTTCCGCAGGATCTCCACCTCCTCCGCCTCCACCATGGGGAGCTGCCAGCGTTCTGTCGGATAGGGGGCGAGGGTCGCCACTGGCGGGAGGTCCGAGGTCAGGGCCATCCCGGCTCTGAGGGCTTCGGGGAGCCCACCGTCCAGCACAAGGACATCCGCGTGGCCCAGGGCGCGCAGCATCCACCAGAGCCGGGCCGCCGCGTTGCCGCCGCCATTCGCATCGTAGAGCACGACTCTGGTCGCGGGCCCGATGCCCCAGGCGCCCACCTGCTCGGCGAAGCGCGGCAGGGGGGGAGGGGATGGCGGCCACCCTTCGTCGGGTCGTGGCCCGGGTCCGAGGCGGTGCTGAGCTGGCGGTTCAGGTCGGCATGCAGGGCCCCGGGCAGGTGGCCCGCGGCGAAGTCGGCGGGATCCGGGCGGGCATCCAGCAGGCAGACCGAGGCGAGCAGGGGATGGAGTTCATGGGCGGAGATCAGCGGCATCCAGACAGTATGAAGCGACCGACGGGGACAGTGACCCTGAAGCCTGAAGCCTGAAGCCCCGGAGCCCCCATGTCCGATGCCTATGTTCCCGAATCCCGCTGGCGCATGGTGGCGGCGGCCCTGCTGGTGGGCGGGGGCCTGCTGCTGGGCGGGGTGGCCCTCGCCCGCGGGATGTTCGGCGGGAGTGGTGGAGCTGCCGCCAGTGGAACGGACGTAAGCCACGTGGCCTTCCGGGATGCCGAGGGCAACCGGCACACCCTGGCCGAGTTCAAGGGCAAGGTGGTGCTGGTAGATGTGTGGGCCACCTGGTGCGGGCCCTGCCGCCAGTCGCTGCCCGAAGTCGCGGAGTTGCAGAAGGCTGGCGGGGACCGCTACGTCGTGCTGCCCATCTCCGTGGACCGCGGAGGGTGGGGCGATGTGAAGCCCTTTCTGGACCAGAACGCCCAGCTGGGGCTCACCGCCTACCTGCCGGATGGCGGCGGCGCCCTGGAGCCCTTCGGAGAGATCCGGGGTATCCCGACCACGCTGGTCATTGATCGGCAGGGCCGGCTCGTGACGCGCTGGTCCGGGTATGGCGAGGGGGCGGCCAGGCGGGCCCTGGAGGAGGCCCTGAAGGCCCGGTGATGGTTCCGACCACGCCAGCCATGGCCTCCGTCCTCCGACGGGCCTGGGCCCTGGCGCTCGGAGCCCTGGCCTGCATCCTGGCGGGACCTTTCCTGCTCCTGCCCACCCGCCTGGCCCGGGTGGCGGAAACGTGGGCTGCGGTGCTGTTCCTGGCCCTGTGGTTGCTGGCGGTGGCCCTGGTGATCGGGCGCCTGCTGTGGTCGACGACGGCGGTGTTCACCTGGCTTGAGCGTCGCCTGCGCCGCTGGGTGGCCCTCTTCGCGGCGGATCCTGCGGGGCTTTGGCTCCACTGGACCCGGCGGGCACATCGCTCCGAGATGGCCCACTGGTGCCTCCAGCAGGCGGTGGCGGCGGGCGGAGCGGAGGCGCAGTTCCAGTACGGCCTCATCTTCCTGGAAGGCGGCTTCGGCCCCAGCGGCCAGGCCGCTGCCGTGGCGTGGTTCCGCCGGGCCGCGGACCAGGGACACACCGAGGCGGCCTTCCGCCTGGCGGAGGTCCTTCGCACGGGGGCGGGCCAGGTCCTCCAGGATCGGGCCGGGTCGGAATCGTGGTACCTGCGGTCCGCAGGGTCGGGCTACGGTCCAGCGGCGGCCTGGCTGGCCCACGCCTATGGCATGGGCGATGGGGTGTCGGTCGATGAGGGCAGGGCCAGGCGCTGGGCGGAGCAGGCGGAGCGCCTGCGCCCCCATCCGGAGCTTTCGCGCAGCGTCCTCCGGCACGATGCCGCGCCGGAGGATCCCCTGGTGCGACTGGCCGCCCGGACGGCCCAGGGCGTGGAGTTCCTGGCCGCACGGGGCGTGGAATACCGGGCCGGGCGCTGGAGCCTGCTCATGGGTGCCCTGCTGTTGGGGGTGGTTCTGCTGGGCACCCTCGGCTGGCTCTTCTGGGCCGGGTCGTCCTCCCTGTTCCACCTGCCCCTGCTGATGGCCGCCTCCCTGCTGCTTCTACTGGGTTGGCAGACCCGCCAGCTGCGGGCGGACCGGCCACGATCAGGCCGGGACCGGCTGCTGGAAGCGGCCGAGGCGGGGGATCCGGAAGCCTGCCACCGCCTGGGCCTGGCCTACCGGCAGGGCAGTCCTGGCCGCCCCCGGGATGACCTCAGTGCCGCCCTCTGGTTCCGGAAGGCGGCGGACCAGGGCCACCGGGAGGCCATGCTGGCGCTCGCCGAGGCCTACCTGGGTGGCCACGGCGTCTTGCGGGACCCCCGCGAGGCCGCCCGCTGGGCCGAAGCGGCCGGCCGCGAGTCAACTTCCTGAGCCCCTGGCCCGATGATGTGAGCAGGGGGGATCATGTCCCGTTCTTGGTATGCCCTGGCGATGCTGCTCACCCTCCTGGGGTGCAAGGAGGACCCGCGCCGCATCGAGAACGAGAACCTCGGCATCGCCGTCACCTTTCCGGGGCCGCCCAAGCTGCACCGGCACACGGACCCCGGGCCCTTCGGCGAGGTCGAGTGGTTCGACCTGGCCATGAGTCCGGCGGGCCGCCTGGACGAGACCTTCAGCGTCGCGGTGGGCAACCTGCCTCCGGGGGACAAGGGCGGCACCACGCCCCGGGAGATCCTGACCACCTACCAGAACTTCCTCGGCTACCGCTTCGGCGCCCTCCAGCGTTTTGAGCTGCCTGCGGACAAGGGGCCCGGATTCCGCTACAAGGCGAAGGGTCCCAACGGCGGAGTGATCGAAGGCATCGTCGTCGTGCGGCGGGGACGGCTGCACCATGCCCAGGCCATCGTGCGCAAGGAGGGCGACCCCCGGACGGAGACCTTCCTGGGCGACCTGGAAGTGCGGACGCGCTGAGCCCGTAGGGGTTCAGGCCTGTTCCACCAGCGCCGCCTCCACGGCGGCGACCAGCTGCCTGGCCTCGGCATCGGGCGGCAGGCTCTGGTGCGTGCCCGGAACGGCCTCGCCGATGCCGACGAAGGGCATGCCGACGGCCTGGGCCGCGACCAGGTCGTGGGGGCGGTCGCCCACGTAGAGATGGGGCGCCGGGCCGCCGCCCAGGGCCCGTTTCAGGAGGTCGGACCGGCCGTGGCGCGGCAGCGAGCCCAGCCTCGGGATGGACGGATCCACCCCCAGGATCTCGGCCTTGAAGGCCAGCAGGCCGGGCGCATTGCCGGAGACGAGCCAGACCTGCCGGGAGGCGGCCAGCCGGTGCATGCCCTCCAGCACACCCTCGAACCTCAGCGCCTGCTGGGCCCCCGGGGCGAAGGTGGCGCGGAACCGCTCGACGCAGGCGGCCTCATAGGCAGCGTAGCCCGCCTCATCCAGGTCGCGGCCGAAGCGCATCCGGTGCAGGTCGTCCACGATCTCCCAGTCCGTGGAGCCTTGGCAGAGGCGCAGCTGCTCCACCGTGGGAGTCGCCCCCCACAGCCCGCCCAGGGCCTCGCGCAGCAGCACGAAGCCGGAGCTGAAGTGCCCCAGGGTTCCGTCGAGGTCAAAGCAGATCGGCACCGTTCACTCCGTCTCTGGCCCAGGATCGCACGGGATGGCACCCTGGAGGGTGAAGGTGGTACCCCGTGCGCCGGTTGATCGTCCTGTTCCTTTTGACCCTCTCTCTGCCGATCCGTGCCCAGGAAGGGCTCCGCTACCGGATCCAGCTCTGGATGCGCGGCGATGAGCAGGCCATGGAGGCCCGGTTCCGACTCCAGTCCGCCGCCGCGATCCGCAGCCACAACAAGGTGCAGAAGCCGCGCATGGGTGGCTGGCGCCTGGAGGCGGACCGCACGGAGGGCACGCCCTACGCGCAGGCCATGCTGCTGGGCCGGGCCGAGCGGCTGCTCTACCTGGCCGGCCCCTCGCCGCAGACCCGGCCTGAGCCCATCGCCCTCCGCTTTGGCAGCCGCAGCCTCCCGGTCTGGAGTCTCGAGATGCCGCGGGGCCTGCACGCCTCCACGGTGCTGGTGGAGGTGGCCCCGAAGCTGCTCGCCCTCTGCGACTTCAGCGTGCGGTTCGAGCAGGGGGACATCGCCCGCCTGGAGCTGCATCTGGAGGGCCTGGACAGCACCGCGGGTCTCGCGCCGGCCGAGGCCGGAACCACGCTGCTCAGCACCCTCCAAGCCTGGGCACGGGAGGCCGGGGAGGCCGCCGAGAGCACGGTGACGGTGCGCTAGAGCAGCGTCAGGGTCGTGGTCTTCTTCGTCTGGGAGGAGGCGCCGAAGCCGGAGCTGCGGTCCTCGCTGGTGGTGCGGGTCGTCACCAGACGGTTGCCGACCCGGGCGAACTGCAGCTCCTGGGTGTTGCCGCCCTCGAAGCTGATGAACATGCGGCTGCCCTTGTAGCTCACGCTGCTGGAGAAGGCCAGGGGCACGCCGTCCGCACCGACCCACACCTTGGCCTCGACCTTCAGTTCCTTCAGGTATTTCCTCTGGCTCTCGGGGATCTTGGGCGCCAGCTTCAGCACCAGGAGCTTCGCGGGCTTGCCCTGCCAGGTGTCCGCCTTCTCCTCCTGGACCTGGGCCTGGGCCAGATCACGGAGCAGGGCCTCGGCGTGGTTCAGGGACTCCCCGACCTCGAGGGGATCCACGTTGCGCAGCGCGGTGCGGGTGGGGGCGGGGCGATCGGGCTCGCGCTCCTGGGCGGCGAGTTCCTTCGCCGCCTGCTGGAGGGTGCCGCGGCCCCAGGCCACCTTGAGGCCCTGGGGGCCGTCCTCGAGCTGGGCTGTGACCTTCCCCTGGCTGATCAGGGGCTTCTTGTCGTCCATGGTCTGCCGCCAGAAGCTGTGGTCCAGGGTGGCCTTCACGGTTTCGGAGCCCTGGAGCTTCTGCAGGGACGCGCGCAGGTCCTCCAGGCCATTGGCTCCGATGGGCAAGGCCAGGGATAGCAGAAGGATGGGCAGACGCATGGTTGCTCCGGGCTGGACCAGGGATGCCGAAGCTACGGCTCGAGGTTCCCGGAGGTTATCCTGGGACC
The DNA here is from genome assembly GCA_963751095.1 of uncultured Holophagaceae bacterium. Taxonomy (GTDB): domain Bacteria; phylum Acidobacteriota; class Holophagae; order Holophagales; family Holophagaceae; genus Geothrix. The sequence goes on from CAVVTK010000013.1 coordinate 69,943, forward strand.
CGGGGGAAGCATGCCGTTCAGGGATGAATGCGGGGTTTTCGGGATCTGCCGCCAGACGGAAGCCTCCCGCCAGACCTACCTGGGCCTCTATGCCCTCCAGCACCGTGGCCAGGAGGCCGCCGGCATCTGCTCCGGCGATGATCAGGGGCTTCACCTCCACAAGGCGCAGGGCTACGTGGCGGATGTCTTCACTGAGGCGGTGCTCGACGGTTTGCCGGGTAACGCGGCCATCGGCCACACGCGCTATTCCACCACCGGCGGCAACGTGGCCTCGGCGGCCCACCCCTTCCTCATCCACGGCCGTTTCGGCCAGGTGGCCCTCTGCCACAACGGCAACCTCACCAACACGGGCGAGCTGCGCGACCGGCTCATCGCCGAGGGCCACACCTTCACGAGCCCCTCCGACAGCGAGGTCCTGCTGGCCCTCATCAACCGCGCCCAGGCCGACACGCTGGAAGATGCCGTGGTGGCGGCCCTCCGGGAGGCCAAGGGGGCCTACTCTCTGCTGATCCTCACGGACGACTCCCTCATCGCGGCGCGGGATCCCCACGGCTTCCGGCCCCTGGCCATGGGCCACATGGGCGAGACCCACACCTTTAGCTCGGAGACCTGTGCCTTCGACCTGGTGGGCGCCAGCTACGACCGCGACGTGGCCCCGGGGGAGATGGTGGTGGTGTCGCGGAGCACTGGCGAGATCCGCTCACGCTTCCCCCTGCCCAAGGTGCAGCCGAAGCCCTGCGTGTTCGAGCACATCTACTTCGCCCGGCCGGATTCGCTGGTCTACGGCCAGAGCGTCATGGTGGCCCGCCGCGAGATGGGGCGCCGCCTGGCCCTGCGCCACCCCGTGGAAGCCGACCTCATCGTGCCCGTGCCGGACAGCGGCGTGAGCGCGGCCCTGGGCTATTCCGAGCAGTCCGGCATCCCCTTCGACTTTGGCATCATCCGCAACCACTACGTGGGCCGCACCTTCATCGAGCCCAAGCAGAACATCCGCAGCTTCGGCGTGAAGGTGAAGCTGAATCCCGTGCGGCACCTGCTGGCGGGCAAGCGCGTGGTACTGGTGGATGACAGCATCGTGCGCGGCACCACCAGCAAAAAGATCGTGCAGATGGTGCGCGAGGCGGGTGCCAGCGAGGTGCACATGCGCATCGCCTGCCCCCCCACCACGCACTCCTGCTTCTACGGCATCGACACGCCCAAGCGCCAGCACCTCATCGCCTCGTACATGCCCCTCGCGGAGATCACCGCCTTCGTGGAGGCCGACACGCTCGGCTACCTGAGCCTGGAGGACCTCGAAGGCTGCATGGGCGATGACGGGACCGGCTTCTGCTACGCCTGCTTCACGGGCGACTACCCGGTGGCTCCGGGCGGATGAGCACCGGCCCCTCAGGCTCACCCCAGGCCCGCTTCGAGGACGGGCTGCGTTTCCTCGCGGCCGCCCTGGCGCTGGATATCGACCACCGGAACAGCGCGGCCATCGTCTCGGCGGGCTGCGACGCCATCCAGTGCTTCCTCGCCGTCTTCGAGGCGGCGGCCCGGCATCACCTGCCGGATCCCGAAGGCGAGACGGTCCGCCTGCGGGGCCAGCTCGAGGCCCTGCTCACGCCCCGGCAGAGCCCCGAAGCCGCGGCGCGCCATGCCCTCGAGGCCGCGAGGCTGGCCCGGGACCAGGCCTCGCGCCTGCTGCCCCGACTCCTCGGCTGAGCCTAGAACCCCACTCGCCCGATGGGGACGTTCTGCGGCACGGGGTTTCCGCCGAAGCGATCCACCGGCAGCGTGGCCGAGGCTAGGCTGGTGGCCTGGACCGCCGCGCCATGGGAGCGCCAGAAGCGGCGGAGATCCTCCCGGAACCACACGACGAATTCCTGGAAGGCCACCTGGCGCAGCTCCTCCCGCGTGAGCTCACCGAACACCTCCACCACCGCCGAAGCTGAGGCCTCGGGCACGCGGAAGGTCTTCCAGGGCCTCGAGTCGCCCTCCACGCGCGCCAGCACCCTCGTCAGGAAGGCCCCATCGCGCCCAGGCAGGGGAGGCTCCCCGGCCAGCAGGCCGGAGGCGAGGCAGAGGCAGATCAGGACGCGCATGGATTTGATATGGTGCCAGGGGTGCCGAGGTTCCCATCCCAGCCCGTGGGGGTCTGCTGATAGGTTTGACCCATGCCCATCGCCATCCTAGGACCCACGGCCTCCGGCAAATCCGCCGTGGCCGTGGCCGTGGCGCGCCGCCTCGGGGGCACCGTGGTCAACGGCGATCCCTTCCAGGCCATCCGTGGCCTGGCCATCGGCACCGGGCAGCCGGACCCGTTCGAACAGGGGGGCGTGCCGCACCTGGGCTATGGGGAGCTGCCCCTCTCGACCCGCCCCAATCCCAAGGCCTTCGGAGCGCTGGTCCGGGGGTGGCTGGCCGAGATTGCTGACCCGGTGCTGGTGACGGGATCCGGTCTGTACCTGCGGGGCATTTGGGACCAGCTCTCGGACCTGCCCGAGGTGGACCCGGCGCAGGTGAACCGGGTCCGGGCCTGGGGAGCCCGGCTGGGCATGCCCGTCCTCCACCGCTACCTGGCCGCCGTGGATCCGGCCCGCGCCGCGGCCCTGCATCCCCACGACAGCGCCCGGGTTCAGCGGGCCCTGGCCCTCCACCTGGCGACCGGAGGCGCCCCTTCAGGCCTGCTCTCCGGACCGGCCACCGATGTTCCCCCCGGATGGCGGGTCCTGGTGGTCGCGCCCGGCCGCGAGCGCCGCCGCGAGCGCGTGGTGGCGCGGGTGGCAGCCCAGGTGGCGGCAGGCTGGCTGGAGGAGGTGGCGGGTCTGGTGGCTGCAGGCCATGCCGATGACCTGATCGCCCTGAGGCCCCTGGGCTATGCGGCCTGGGTGGCGGGCGGCGATCCTCAGACGGCCCGGATCCAGGTGATCCAGGAGACCCAGGCCTATGCGAAGCGGCAGGCCACCTGGTTCCGCAACCAGCTGCCGGAGGCGCCCACCTGGGATCCGGATGCCGAGCCGCTGGAGACGGCCTTTGAGCGGCTGGGACTGCGATGAAAAGCAACCGCGAAAAACGCGAATCGCCCTTCGGGTGCGCGAAAGGCGAATGGAAAGCCTTTCGCCTCCGCGCACGAGGCGGGCAACCCACCTCCGCTGTTTTCGCGCCATTTTGCGTTTTTCGCGGTTCCTGGCTTTTTCGTCCGTTGGTTTTGGGAAGGGCATGGGTGCTTCCATGACGCCCGGGACCTGGTACGAGGGCCGAACCTCTCTGGAGTTGTTGCTTGGTGACGGCTGGGCCTGGATCGGCCTGCGCTCCGGTGACGGCCTGAACCGCCTGCACAGCGACCTGCTGGTGGCCCTGGACCGCCTGTTCATCGAGCTGCGATGGGTGGGCGTCCGCCGCGTGGCCCTCAGCGGAGCCGGCTGGATGACCGGCCTCGGGCATCACTTTTCCGCAGGAGCCGATCTGCATGAAGTGGGTCTGCTGGATGCCGTGTCCGCCGACCCCTTCTCCCGGCGTGGTCAGCGGGTCATGGCGCACCTGCTCTGGCCCGGCTGGCGCAGTCTCACCCTGATCTCCGGCGTGGCCATGGGGGGCGGCTGCGACCTCGCCCTGCATGGGCAGGAGCGCTGGGCCGTGGCGGCGGATGCCGAAGGTCGGCTTGGCCTGCGCCTGGCCCACCCCGCCGCGAAGCACGGCATCCTCACGGGCTTCGGCGGCACCGTGAGGCTTCCGGAAATCCTGGGGCGGGACGGTGCGGATCGCCTGTTCCGGAATTTCGAGACCTGGGATGGGCATGAGGCCTTGGCTTCACGCGCAGTCCACCGGATCGTTGGGCTGGATCAGGTGGGGACGACGATGCTGGATTGGCTTGGGGCTATCGATTCGCCGCAGCCAAGATCGCGGGAATGCTGAGGGCGGCCAGCAGGCCGCAGCAGCAGAGCAGGAAGAGGGGTGTCAGCACGGCGCAGATGCCCCGCCAGGTATCCGTCTTGTGCATGCGGGCCAGGCCCATGCCGGTGACGATGAGGCCGGCGAGGTGGATCAGGATGCCGATGTAGGGGATCAGGCCGCCGATCTGGATGAAGGCGGAGGCGTAACCGTAGGCGCGGATGCTCTGGCTGGTGCCCACGCCCGGCCGGAGCCCACCCCACATCCAGAGGAAGAAGTGGTTGAAGGCGCCGCCGATGACCATGCCCAGGAAGCTGAAGAGGGGCATGAGCAGCAGGATCCCTCCAAAGATCGCTGGCATGATGGCCGCGATGGCCTTGCTGTCGCCTTTGCCGGTCTGCTCCAGCGCCGCCAGCATGATGCCCATGCCCACGAGGAAGAACACCAGGGCCATGATCAGGAAGACAGGGATGGAGAGCAGGAGCAGGAAACGCCAAGGTGCGCCCAGACCATCGGTGACGGGCACCCGGTCGAACAGCTCCATGGGATTGCTGAAGACCAGCCGGAACATGCCGCCCACCCGGGACCAGAAGGTGGGGAAGGCCTCGGGATCCTCGAAGGGCACGGGCCGCAGCGCCGGCGCCAACACGGGCTCTGCAGCGAATGGAGGCGGCATAGGCGGGAGGTCCGCCGGGGGCTCATTCAGCTGAATGACCGGGGGGATCGCATCGTTGGGGCCGGTGATCTCGCTCATCCGTCGCTCCGGAGGTTGAGGTACGCTATCACGCTTCGCGGAAGTCCCTGGGCCGCAACCCCAGCTTCTCCAGGCGGGAGAGCAGGGTGGAGGGTGCCAAATCCGCCAGGGCCGCGGCCCCATCGGGACCGGCGATCTTGCCCTGCGTGTGCTGGAGGAGGCGTTCGAGATAGGCGCGCTCCTGGGCCTCCCAGGTGAGGGGGCGGCCGGTCCGCTCGCCCCGGGCGGGCAGGGCCCCCGGCGGCAGCCTCAGCTCCCGGCCCGCCGAGAGGATGGCGGCGCGCTCCAGCACGTTGTGCAGCTCACGGACATTGCCTGGCCAGCTGTACACCTCCATCTGTTCGCGCACGGATGCTGGCAGCTGGATGGGGGCACGGCGATTCTCCCGGGCGAAGCGGTCGAGAAAGCCCTCGGCCAGGGCGGCGATGTCGTCGGGTCGCTCGCGGAGGGGCGGCAGGTGGATGGGGAAGACGCTCAGCCGGTAGAAGAGGTCCTCGCGGAAGCGTCCCTCGGCCAAGGCGGCGCGCAGATCCGTGTGGGTGGCGGCCACCAGGCGCACGTCGACCCTGCGGGACTTCTCGCTGCCCAGGGGATCGATCTCCTTCTCCTGGATGGCGCGCAGCAGCTTGGGCTGCAGGTCCAGCGGCAGGTCGCCGATCTCGTCGAGGAAGAGCGTGCCGCCGTCCGCCAGTTCGAACCTCCCTTTGCGGGCGGAGGCCGCGCCGCTGAAGGCCCCCTTCACGTGCCCGAAGAGCTCGGATTCGATGAGCGTGGCGGGCAGGGCGCTGCAGTTCACCTTGATGAAGGGTTTCTCGCGGCGGGGCGAGAGGTGGTGGAGGGTCTGGGCCACCTTCTCCTTGCCGGTGCCAGTCTCGCCGGTGATGAGCACCGTGGCGGCAGTGGGGGCCACCTGCCGCAGCTGGTCGAGGATGCTCCGCATGGCGGCGCTCTCGGCGCGGAGCGGTTCCTGTAGCACGTCGCGGCGCTGCACTTCGCGGAAGTAGCTGACCTCCTCCGCCAGGCTGCGCTCCCGCTCCGCCAGGCGCGCCAGGTGCTCCGCCTGCTTGAGGCCCAGGGCCAGCAGGGAGGCGAAGACGCCCACATGGTGCAGCACGCTGTCCGGATACTGGCGGCAGACCATGGCGTCGAGCGTCATGAGGCCGAAGGTCTCGCCGCGGCTCCGCAGCGGCGCCACCAGGCAGCTGTGGCCATGGGGCATCTCCAGGAGGCCGTGGAAGGTGTCTTCACCCGGATCATCCTCCTCGAAGGTGGCGGGCTTGGAGCGGGCCTTGAGGGCGTTCTGGAGGCGCAGGTTGCCACGCACGGGGATGCGGGCCGTCGCCAGCTGGGGCGTGGCGAGGGGCCCGATGGCGTGGGCCACCCGAAGGCTGTCGCCGTCCCGCAGCAGGACCGTGGCCAGGTCGTAGGGCACCAGCTGGCCCAGGCGTTCGAAGGCGTGGGCCACCATGCGATCGGGCTCCTCGCCCAGGGTGAGGAGGGCGCCGGCCTCCTCCACCAGGCGGGCACCGGTGAGGGCGGCGTCGAGATCCGGGATGGGCACAGGTACCTCCGGGCCTGATTCTCGGTATTTCGAGAGACGGGTCAAGGGCCTCCACCATGGAGAATCACATCCGTCCTCCGAAAGGTATACTTCCGGATCACCTTTCCTAGGGAAGCGCTTGTCCTCCGACGCCACTCACTTCGGTTCCTACCGGCTGCTGTCTCCGCTCGGAGAGGGGGCCATGGGCGAGGTCTGGCGGGCCCTGGATCTGCGGCTGGAGCGGGAGGTGGCGCTCAAGATCCTGAAGGACGCGGATGACCTGCGCCGGAAGGCCCTCATCGGCGAGGCCAAGCTGGCCTGCCAGCTGAACCACCCGAACATCGCCCACATCTACGACGCCGGCGAGGTGGACGGTACGCCCTACATTGCCATGGAGCTGGTGGAGGGACGGACCCTCCGGGCCCTGGTGGGCCGCCCCCTGGAGGCGGAGGCCCTGCATGACCTGGCCCGGCAGGCGGCCTCGGCCCTCTCCCACGCGCACCAGAAGGGCATCGTCCACCGGGACATCAAGCCGGAGAACCTGCTCCTGACCGACGAGGGCCAGCTGAAGATCCTCGACTTCGGCATCGCGCGTCGGGGCGCCGAAGAAATGGGCCTCGGCCCCACCTCGCACCACATGACCCTGGTGGAACGCACGGCGCCGGGCTACAGCCAGGGCACGCCGGCCTACATGAGCCCCGAGCAGGCCAACGGGCAGGCCCTCACCGGCCAGTCGGACCAGTTCAGCCTGGGCGTGGTGCTCTACGAGCTGGCCACGGGCCTGCACCCCTTCCTGCGCGGCAACCTGGTGGACACCCTCTACGCCGTCACCCGGGATGAGCCCCGCCCGCTGGCCGAGCTGCGTCCCGACCTGCCCCGCACGATCCAGGATGCTGTCCACCGGCTCATGGCGAAGGCCCCCAAGAACCGGTTCCCGAACCTGCAGGCCCTGGCGACGGGCCTCTCGGAGAACATCGCCACGGCCGCGGTGCCCCACCTCAGCCGCCCGGTGGCGCGGCTCCGACAGCGTCGCCGCTGGACCTGGATCCTGGCCTCGGCGGCCGCGGGGCTGACCCTCGTCGCGCTGGCGGCCTTCGCGTGGTCGCGGCGCAGCGATGGCACCGGCCTCGGCGAGGCGCGCCGGGCCTCCCGGGAGGATTTCACGAAGGGCCGGCGCGTGGTGGCCATCCTGCCCCTGGAGCAGATGCAGCCCGATGTGGAGCACGCCTGGCTCAGCAACAGCTTCGCCGACGCCATGGCCTTCGGCCTGGTGCGGCGGGAGGACATGGCGGTGGTGGATCGGCTCCGCGTGGTCGAGGCCATGCACCAGCTGGGCGATACGCCCGGCCAGGCCCCGAAGGCCGTTGGCGAGCTGGGGCGCCAGCTCAAGGCCGAGCTGATGGTGCTCGGCAGCTACCAGGTGGTGGGCGGCCAGCTGCGCATGTTCGTGCGCGTGGTGGATGCGCTGCGGGGCGCGACCCTGCACCAGTTCCAGATGGACCGGCCCGTGGCGGACCTGCTGAAGCTCGAGGACGAGCTCCAGCAGCGCCTGCCCCAGGAGATGGGCCTGGGCAGCGATCCCGGCTCCCTGCACTCCCAGGCCAAGCTGCCACGGACCCGCGAGCTCTATACCAAGGCCCTGCAGGTCATCACGGATGGAAACCAGGATTCGGTGCGCCTTGCCAACACCCTGCTGGCCTCCGCCATCGAGCTGGAACCGGATTACGCCCCGGCCCGGGCGGAATTCGCCTGGACCCTCGCGGAGCTGGGCGCCACCACGGCGCTTGGCCAGGGCCGCTACGACGAAGCCCAGGCGCTCCTGAAGCAGGGGAAGGCCGCGGCGGAGAAGGCCATCGCCCTGGATCCCAGCGCCTCCCAGGCCTACCGCGCTCTCGCGTCAATCCTGCTCCGCATGGGGGACATGGAGGGCTCCAGCCGGGCGGCGCTGCAGGCCGTGCGCCTGGATCCCGCGGACCACAAGGCCTACGACGTGCTGGCCGACGTCTTCGCCGGCCTGGAGGGCGAGGACAACCACCAGGCCTCGCGCCGCTACTTCGAGAAGTCCCTCAGCCTCTTCCCCGAGGGCTGGCAGGCGCACCATCGGTTCGGAGTGCTGCTCCAGAACGAGGGCGAACTCCCCGCGGCCCTCCAGCATGCAGACCGGGCCCTGGCCCTCCGGCCGGCGGCGGAGTACGCCTACGTCACCGCCGCAGACGCCCTGCTCTGGATGGGCCGCACGGCCGAGGCCGAGGTCCGCCTGCGGTCCGGGCTCCGCGAGATCCCAGGGTCGAACGTGCTCCGCAGCCTCATGGCCTATACGGCCTGGGAACGCAACGACCGGACCCTGGCCGAGACTTACCTCCGGGAGCTGGAGGGCGTCTGGCCCCCGGACCACTCGAACACCATTCTTCTGACCGGCGTGAAACACGCGGTGGTTGGGGACGGAGCCGCAGCGAAGGCGGGTTTCGAGGCGTACCGGCAAAAGCTCGCCGCAGTGGATCTCTCGCAGCGGAAGCACAGCGAGCGGCGCGTGGTCTCGGTGAACCTCTACTTCATGGCGCGCATGGCCGCGCGGTTGGGGGATCGGGCTGGTGCCCAGTCCATGGTGGAACTGGCGGACCGCTTCCATTCTGGCAAGCTGCGCGTGGCGAAGCAGGACCCGGTCTTCCGGTAGGGCATCAGGTGCTCGAGGTCCTGCCCATCACCTGGACAGGCCCTTGGCCTCGGTCACCAGGGCCTCGATGCGGCACCGCACTTCCCCCATGAGGGAGTCGCGGTCTGGGTGTTCGGCTGGATGCACCGGCTCGCCCACCACGAGGGCATAGCGGCCAGGGCGGATCCTCAGGCTGCCGGAGGACAGCACCTGGAAGCCCCCCACCGTGGCCATGGGGACGATGGGCACTCCTGCCTCCTGGGCCAGGGCGAAGCCCCCCTTCTTGAAGGGCAGCATCTCGCCGCTGCGGCTGCGGGTGCCTTCGGGGAAGATCACGACATTCTTGCCACCCTGGATCTGGGTGGCCGCGTCGCGGATGCTGCGGATGGCCCGCTCGCGATCACCGCGATCAATGAAGATGACCCCGGCGGCCCACCCGGCCCAGCCGATGAAGGGCACGTATTTCAGCTCCTTCTTGGCGATGTAGACGGCGGGCACCGGCAGGGCGGCGATGAGGATGGGGGGGTCCATCTGGCTTTCGTGGTTCGACATGAAGATCACGGACTGGCGGCCCTCGCGGATGGCTTCCGGCAGGCGCTCCCAGCCCTTCAGCGTGAAGGGGATCTGGCAGAACCAGGCCATGCCGCGGGCGAACATGGGCCCGATGGCGAAGAAGGCCCGGCGCCTGCCCAGGAAGGGCGCGGCCAGCAGGATGCCGATGACAGTCAGGGGCACCGTCGCCAGGGCCCAGGCAAACATCACGACCGCGCCGAATCCCGTGTCCCGCCAGTTGGCCACGCCATCCCCCGTACCGTCTAAGCTAGCAGTAGTGGAGGTCTCCCGTGGACATCACCAAGCAGATCCTGGCCGATCATGCCGCCCGGAAGAATGCCGGTGGCATCACCTGGTTCGACGCCGGGGACCTGAGGCGCCTGGGCATCCAGGATCAGCTGTTCACTGTCATGCAGACCGTCCAGCACACGCTGCGCCTGAAGAGGGCCCGCCAGGTGGTGGAAAGCCGCGGCTGCACGGACCGCTGGAGTGTGCAGGACGCGCACTGATTCCCAGGTTCTGATCAGGCCTGGAGGGCGGCCTCCAGCATCCGCGCGCGCGGGTGGAGGATCTGGTTCTCCAGGTAGATGTGGAGGTGGAGATCCGCCTCCAGGGCCTTCAGTCCTTCGTAGAAGGCGCGGAAGGTGGCGCAGCCGTCGGCGGGGGCCTCATAGCCTCCCGTGCAGGCGCGGAGCTGGACGAGCATGGCGCCCACGGCCTCGTGCTCGGATTCCATGACGCGGATGGGGCTCTGCACGCTGGCGAAGCAGGCCTCGGCGGCGATGCCCGCATCCATCTGCCGGATGAAGGGGAAGAGGATCTGCTCTTCCTTCATGAGGTGGGGCATGAGATCGCCAGCCAGGGCCTGGAAGAGGTCGAAGACCTCGTCGAGTTCGGGGTGGTTCTCACCATGGGCCCCAAGCACCTTCTCGAGGAGCGTGCCCAGCCGCGGCAGCTCGGTACGCAGGTAGGCGTGGTGGGTGGCTTCGATGTGGGCCAGGAGTTCGGTCAGCGAGGCGGCCATCCAGTCCCGGGACGAGGGAGCATCCTCGGCCAGCAATTCGAGGCCTTCCAAAGCCGCCAGGATCTGGCCAGGATCGCGTCCAGCCGTCACGCAGGCCTCCCGGAGGGACCGGTGGCCGCCGCAGCAGTAGTCCACGCCCTGGCTTTCCAGGTAGCCCATGGCCTGGGGCCAGGCCAGCACGATGTCACCCACTTTCGTCTCAAGGTTGATGGTCATGGCGTCTCCCCAGGGTGCCTTCCCCGTCTCCAACATGGGCCATCCAGGGCGTGAGTGGCGTCACATATCCGACTAAAAAGATCAGAATTACCTTTTTATAAATTCAGACCACCGGCCCAGGTGCCGGGCCCGGCCCCAGGCTAGGGAATCGGATCCAGGCCGCCGTTGGTGAACGGGGAGCAGCGGATCAATCGCCAGGTGGTGAGCAGCCCCCCGCGCAGGGTGCCGTACCGCTGGATGCAGCCCAGGCCGTAGTGGCTGCAGGTGGGCGTGAACTTGCACTGGGTGGGCAGGTGGCTGGAGAGGGTGGCTTGGTACGTGCGGATCAGGCCGCGGCACATCCAGGCGGTGGGCTGGAAACGCACTGGAAGGAGGGCCTCCAGGATCAGGAAGAGCCCGATGGCTGCCAGGGGGTGGGACAGCAGCCAGTCCATCACCCTAGGCCTTGGCGGCATCGGCTTCGGCCTTTACCTTGCGAGCCTCTTCGAGGAAGGCGGGCACCAAGTCCTCCTCCTTCACCTTCCGGATGAGCTCGCCCTTGCGGTAGATGAGGCCCTCGCCCGCGCCGCCCGCCACGCCCAGGTCGGCGTCCTTGGCCTCGCCGGGGCCGTTCACCACGCAGCCCATGACGGCGTAGGTGATGTTTTCGTGATTGATGAGCTTGAGGCCTTCCTCGATTTCGTTGGCCACGCGGTTGAGGTCGATCTGCACGCGGCCGCAGCTGGGGCAGCTCACCATGCGGAAGCCACCAGAGCGCAGAGCCAGGGAGCGCAGCATCTCGTGGCCCACGCGGCATTCGTCCTCGCCCTCGCCCGTGAGCGAGACGCGGATGGTGTCACCGAGGCCCTCGGCCAGCAGGATGCCCATGCCCACGCTGGAGCGGATGGTCCCGCCGAAAGGCGTGCCCGCCTCGGTGATGCCCAGGTGGAAGGGATAGTCCACCTGCTTCGCCAGCAGGCGGTAGGCCTGCACCGTGCGGATCACGTCGCTGGCCTTGAGGCTGATCTTGATGTCCCGGAAGCCCTCACGCTCCAGCACCTCGATGTGGCGTAGGGCGCTCTCCACCATGGCCTCGGGCGTGGCGGTGCCGAACTTGTCGAGCAGATCCTTTTCGAGGCTGCCGCCATTCACGCCGATGCGGATGGGGATGCCCAGGGAGCCGGCCTTGTCCACCACGGCCTTCACTCGCTCCTGCCCGCCGATGTTGCCGGGATTGATGCGCAGGCAGGCGGCGCCGCCATCGGCGGCCACCAGGGCCAGCCGGTAGTCGAAGTGGATATCGGCCACCACGGGGATGGGGCTGCGGTCGCAGATCTCGTGGAAGACCTCACCGGCCTTCTTGGTGGGGACGCTCACCCGCACGATCTCGCAGCCGGCGTTGGCGTAGCCGTAGATCTGGTTGACGGTGGCCTCCACGTCCCGGGTGTCGGTCTTGGTCATGCTCTGCACTGAGATGGGGGCATCGCCACCCACGGGCACCTTGCCCACCAGGATCTGGCGGGTCTTCCGGCGCGGTGCGAGGGGCTGAGCATCCTGGTCGGACATGGTTCCTCGATCAAAGCGCCATTGTACCCGCCCCGGATGCCTGTACGCGCCGCGCGGCCCTTGCGGGCCGCGCGGGAGGAGAGAACCTGATTAACGCTTGAGGTTCAGGGTTTCCTGGAGCAGCTCATCGGTGGTGGTCACGATGCGCGAGTTGGCCTGGTAGCCGCGCTGGCTCACGATGAGCTTGGTGAACTCGCTGGCCACGTCCACGTTGGACAACTCGAGGTTGGAACCGAGGATGGCACCGCGGCCGCCCTGGTTGGCCAAGCCGATGGTCGGCGCACCCGAGGCCAGGCTCTGGCTCCAGTGGTTGTTGCCTGCCTGCTCCAACCCGTTGACGTTCGTGAAGCTGGACACGGCCAGCTGCGCCATCTTGAGGATCTGGCCATTGGTGAAGGTGCCCGTGATCATGCCATCCGAGTCCACGGTGAGGTCACGCAGCGTGCCGGCGGGGAAGCCATTCTGGGAACTGCTGACGGTGGTGCTGGGGGAACTGAGGCCCGTGAAATTCTGCGAGCCGTCCGCGTTGATGATGTTGAAGTTGATGGTGCTCGTCGCCGAGCCGCCTGGCCAGGTGATGTTCAGCACGGAATTGTTTGCAGCGGTAGGCGGGGTTGGGCCGCCATTGAGGGAGGAGATCTTTCCCGTGGCGTCGAAGGCGATGCTGCCCGAAGCCGGAGTTCCCGTGACCGTCGAACCCGTCGGGCCCGCCACCGAGTAGGTCCAATTGTTGCCGGCGCCCTTGGCGTAGGTGATCGTCAGGTTCTGGGAATTACCCAGGCTGTCGTAGACCTGGACGGCGGTCTGGAAGGTCGCGCCCGTGGCTGCGGCGGCGTTGAGGTTGACGCCCAGCGACATGGTGGTGGTGGCCTGTGCCCCGAGGGTTGCCGCGGACACCTGGATCGGCACCATGGAAGTGGTGGTGACGACATTGCCGGAAGCATCGCGGTTCCAACCCATGACGCTGGAGCCGTCGCTGGCCACCAGATAGCCGAGGCTGTCCCGGGTGAAGTTGCCCGCGCGGCTGAAGACCTGGGTCCCGCCCTTCGTCTGCAGGGTGAAGAAGCCGTTGCCTTGCAGGGCCATGTCCAGGCCGTTGCCCGTGGCCTGGAAGGAGGACTGGGCGAAATCCTGGTTCACCGAGTTCGTCTGGACGCCGAGCCCGAACTGGATGGGATTGCCATTGCCCTGCGTGGAGGTCGCCCCGGCCGAGGCGAAGATATCCCGGAAGGTCATGGTGGAACCCTTGAACCCGACCGTGTTGATGTTCGACAGGTTGTTGCCGATCACGTTCAGGGCGCTGGCGTTGCTGGAGAGGCCGGAGAGGCCGGAGTAGAAGGCGGAGTACAGGCTCATGGATGGCTCCTTGGGGTTTGGGGACAGGGTGGGAAGGGTGGCTAGGCGGTGATTTCGAGGACGTCGGACAGGGAGAACACGGTGCCTCCGGAGGCCAGGTAGATGCCGCCGTTGCTGAAGGTCACGGCGTCCACCTTCACGCTCAGGCTGGTGCGGAAGGCAGCGGTCTTCCCGTCGTCGCCGGTGGCGGTCACCTCGACCTTGTAGGGGCCATCCGGCAGGGCGTTGCCGCTGGCATCCTTGCCATCCCAGGCCAAGGCGCTGAGGCCGCGGTTGAGGTGGCCCTGGGGCAGCGTGGCCACGACCTTGCCGTTGGCGTCCTTCACGGTCAAGGTCACGTTCGCGGCGGTGCCCAGCTCGATGTTCATGCTGGCGGCACCGGCCTTGAGGTTGAAGCCCGAGCCGTCCACCTTCACGGTCTTGCCCACCAGGCCAGCGGTCTGGGCCTGGAAGAGGCCCGCCGTCTGAGTCTGGAGGCCCGTCAGCAGGCTGTTGGTCTGCTGGGCCTGTTCGAGGCTGGAGAAGCTGGTCAGCTGCTGCACCATCTGGTTCGGATCCTGCCCAGCCCCGGTCGGGTCCTGATTCTGAAGCTGGGCCACGAGCAGCTTGAGGAAGCCGTCCTTGTCCAGGGCGTTCTTCGCGGTGCTGGTCGAGGTTGCGGTGGTGACGGGCGCGGTCGTGGTGATCATGCCGGTTTGCATGGGGACCTCCAAGGGGACTGCAGAACAGGAAGCGTGCCGATCACGCGTAGAGCTCGACGTGGTGCGGGTTCAGGATGGATGGCGCGGGGATCGCGGGTGATTCTTGCCGAGTGAGGAGCGGCTCCGGAACCACGGGCTCGCGGTGAGCCGGGGCGGAGGGTGCCTCTTGGAAGGGACGTTGGCCCTGCTGGAGATCAAAGCTGCCCAGTTGCAGTCCCTGGTCCCGGAGGGACTGCTCCAGGTGGGGACGGCCTTCGCGGACCACTTGCACCGAGGCGGGCTCGGTGATCCACAGGCGGGCATGCACTTCGCCGCCATCCACTTTCAGGTGGATCGTCACCTGGCCCAGGGACTCTGGATGGAGCTGCAACTGGGCCTCCTGGCTCCCCCCCTTCAGCATCCAACGCAGGCCGGTTTCCACCTGGGCCAGGGGGGCCGGTGGCGGCGCGCTGGGGGTCGATGGTGTCGGGGCCGGAGCGACGGCTTCCGGGCTATGGGCCCGGGCCAGAGAGGTGATGGCCGCCAGGGGGGATCCATCCGAAACCTGGGGAAGGGAAGGCTGTACCTGGGCATCACGCTGCGCCGCCTGGCCATTCGGCGTCGGCAGGAGGGTTTCCGGATTCTGCGCTGACGCTGCTGCGGTGCCGCCCACCAGTGACGGAAGCTCCAGCTGAACCGCCGGAACCAGCGCCGACGCCAACGGACTCGGGATCGCTTTCGGTGAAGGAGAAGGGAACTCGGTGGTGAAGGGTGTCTTCAGGTCGGATGCGAAGGCCTCGGAGGTTGGCGGCTCCACAGGGTGCGTCAACTTCGCGGGACGGGCCACTTCATCCACGCGGATGGCGGGTTCGCGGTTGGTTTCGGCTTCCGGCCGGCCGCCTGGTACCACCTCCGCCTTCAGGTTCCTCTGACCACCGTTCACCATCACCACGGCGGGAGCGAGGCTGATCGGATCGGCTGCGGCCTTGATCTGGGCGGGAGTCGGCGCCACGGCGCCAGGGGTGGGCCGCGCGGCATCGGGCTTCACGTTTCCCTGGGCATCGGGTGGGGCCTTTGGCGCGGCCGGAAGGCCCATGGGATCGGCCTGGAGCGCAGCCATGGTGGCCGCAGGCCCGAAGGCGCCTGGGGTTGGCAGCGCCGCATCGACCTGCACCTGTCCGTGACCTTCGGGCGCAGCCTCAGACACGACCGGCAGGCCCATGGGATCGGGCCGAGGCGCAGACTGTGAGACCGCAGGCGCGAAGGCGCCAGGGGTTGGCAGCGCCGCATCGAGTTTCAGCTGAGCATGACCTTCGGGCACGGCCTTGGGCGCCACGGGCAGGCCCATGGGATCGGGCTGGGGCGCAGGGGGGATGGCCGCGGGTGTGAAGGCGCCAGGGGTTGGCCGAGCCGCATCGACCTTCACCTGACCATGACCTTCGAGCGCAGCCTTGGGTACGACCGGAAGGCCCATGGGATCGGGCTGGGGCGCGGGCGGGGTGGCCGAAGGCGTGAAGGCGCCCGGGGCGGGCAGGGTCGCTTCGACCTTCACCTGGACCTGACCTTCGGGCGCGGTCTTAGGCACCATGGGGAGGCCCATGGGATCGGACTGGGGCGCAGGCGGGGTGGCCGCGGGTGTGAAAGCGCCAGGGGCGGGCAGCGCCGCATCGA
Source organism: uncultured Holophagaceae bacterium (assembly GCA_963751095.1). GTDB lineage: Bacteria > Acidobacteriota > Holophagae > Holophagales > Holophagaceae > Geothrix. The sequence goes on from CAVVTK010000013.1 coordinate 85,807, forward strand.
CCTTCACCTGACCATGACCTTCGAGCGCAGCCTTGGGTACGACCGGAAGGCCCATGGGATCGGACTGGGGCGCAGGCGGGGTGGCCGAAGGCTTGAATGCGCCCGGGGCGGGCAGGGTCGCTTCGACCTTCACCTGGACCTGACCTTCGGGCGCGGTCTTAGGCACCATGGGGAGGCCCATGGGATCGGACTGGGGCGCAGGCGGGGTGGCCGCGGGTGTGAAAGCGCCAGGGGCGGGCAGCGCCGCATCGAGTTTCAGCTGAGCATGACTTTCGGGCGCGGCCTTGGGCGCCACGGGCAGGCCCATGGGATCGGGCTGGGGCGCAGGGGGGATGGCCGCGGGTGTGAAGGTGCCAGGGGCGGGCAGCGCTGCATCGACCTTCACCTGACCATGACTTTCGGGCGCAACCTTGGGCACGACCGGAAAGCCCATGGGATCGGGCTGGGCAGCCGCAGGGGTGAAGCTGCCAGAGGTTGGCAAAGCCGCATCGACCTTCACCTGGACCTGACCTTCGGGCGTGGCCTTGGGCGCCACGGGCAGGCCCATGGGATCGGGCTGGGGCGCAGGCGGGGTGGCCCCAGGTGTGAAAGCGCCAGGGGCGGGCAGCGCTGCATCGACCTTCACCTGACCATGACTTTCGGGCGTGGCCTTGGGCGCCACGGCCAGGCCCATGGGATCGGGCTGGGGCGCAGGCGGGGTGGCCGCAGGCGCAAAGGTGCCCGGGGCGGGCAGCGCGGCGTCGGCCTTCGCCTTCCCCTGACCTTCAGGCATGACTCCGGGGGCGGACGGGGCGACAACCTGATCGGCAGGAGGGATTGATTGGAGGGGTGCAGGGGAGAGAGGTAGAACCTGGGCTGTTTCTGCCGATGTTTCCCGGGCAGAGGTCGCCCTGGCTTTGGAAGCAGTGGGGAGGCCCGTGAGGTTCCTCTGCATTCCGGGCTGGGCCGATGATCCGGTGGCCGTGGGGTTGGGTAGCGGGAGCCCTGCGGCCTCCTCCGGGATGGGGAGGGAACCAGCCTGCAGGGCCGGGGCCTCCAGCGCCGCGACTTGCGGTGGGGGCGGAACGCTCTCCGGGCCACCGGGAATGGGGGCGGTTTCGGGGGGCGCGCCTGCCGGGCTGGCTTTGACCTGGGCAGCCGGTTCCCCAGGAGCGGACCATCGGGTGGCGCGGCTACGCGGGGTGTGCGTGCCGGGGCCAGGGGCGACCTGAGTCTCCCGGAGCGTGGGGGTGGCGGAACTGGAGGACTCCGTGGATCCGTCAGTCGTCTGGCTCTGCCCCTTCGCTGGGGTCTCCGCGGGAGTCTCCGCGGTCCCGACAGGGGGCGGGGACAGGAGAAACTGGGCCATCAGCCCGGAAAAGGGGCCTCCGGAGGCCTCGGTGCCCTTGGCTTCCGGCCGTTCCGCCACCTGGCGGTCAGGGACCGGCAGTACGGATACTCCACTGACCTGCGCCATGGCTGCCTCGATTCCGGAGCGTCCGGATGAGGTCCAAGCGCCAGGACTGTGCCGCGGTCGTTGGGCAGAAAGGGACTATCGAGATCTCAGGCGCCGGCGGCGATGTCCTTCGGGCGGGACATCCCCACCCGTTCCGACAGGCGGCCCGCCAGCTTGGCATCCAGGGGCGCCAGCTGGTCCATGAGCTTGCCCGCCTTCTTCGGCGTCATGCCGGCCAACAGGGCCACGGCGACTTCCAGGTTCTGGCCGGCGAGTTCTTTCATGGCCTGGGCGCCGGCGGTGGGGTCCATGGCCTCGTAGGTCCGGATGATCTGGGGATCGATCTCCGGGCGCACCTTCAGGTTCGCCACCTTGGCCAGGGCCTCCTGGACGGCCTTCTCCCGGGCCGCAAGGTCGCTGCGCTCCTTGTCCAGGGTCGCCTGCAGGGTGGTGAGGCGCTGCTCCAGCTGGCGCAGCTCGGCCTCCTTCTGGGCGATGGCCTTCTCGCGGTTCTGGAGCTGCGAAGCCAGCTCGGCGACCTTGATGCCCTCGGCCATGGCGGCTTTGGGCTCGCCCTTCGGTTCCTGGGCCGACAGCCAGAGCACGCCCGCGGACAGCGCGACGGGCGCCGAGATCCAGAGCAGGAAGCGTGCGTTCATGGGAACTCCTTGGGGCTAGGCACTCTGACGGTGGTGGCGGAGGACGGCCAGTTCATCCATGTCCAGGGCCTCGCGCAGCTGCTGCTCCCGCGCGTGCTGGAGGGCACGGCGTTCCTTGAGGCGGACGAGCATCAGGTGATCCCGGTGGGCGTGGGTCAGGGCCTCCCGCGCGGCTGCAATTTGGGCCGAGGCCTGGCGGAGCCGCTCGTAGCCTTCGAGCTGGCGGCGCTCCAGGACCACCAGGAAGCGCTCACCGGCGCGCCAGAGCTCCAGGTCGAGCAGCTGTCCTGCCGCGAGGCGGCGCGACTCGAAGATGGCGAGGCGCTGCGCCTCCAGGGACTCGAGGTGGGCACGCACCTCCCGTTCCGCCTGAATGGCCCGGGCCAGGGCGCGCTCGGCCTCCCGCTCCAGGGCCTCCCGCAGCTTGCGCAGGGGCTCGAGGCGGAAGTGGAAGCGGGCGGTCATCAGCTACCGCCCTTCAGGAAGGGGGTGAGGTCGATCCCGAAGATCTGTCCCATGGCCAGCATGGCCTGGCGGTGGTCGGAACTCTCGGCCGTGGCCTGGCGGAGGAAGGACTGGATGGCCGGCTGGAACTGGATGGCCTGGTCGATGGCGGAGCTGGAGCCCTTGGTGTAGGCGCCAATCTGGATGAGGTCCTCGGCATCCTGGTAGGTGGCCATGAGGTCGCGCAGCTTGCTGGCCAGCTGCTTCTGCTCCGGCGGTGCCAGGGCGCTGAAGAGGCGGGAGAGGCTCGCCAGCACGTCGATGGCGGGGAAGTGGTTCTTGGAGGCCAGCTTCCGGGAGAGCACCACGTGGCCGTCCAGGATGCCACGCACGGAGTCGCTGATGGGCTCGTTCATGTCGTCGCCCTCGACAAGCACCGTGTAGATGCCCGTGATGGAGCCCATGCCCTCGAAGGTGCCGGCCCGTTCCATCAGGCGGGGCAGCAGGGCGAACACGGAAGGCGTGTAGCCCCGGGAACTGGGCGGTTCTCCGGCGCTGAGGCCCACCTCACGCTGGGCCATGGCGAAGCGGGTGACGCTGTCCATCATCAGGAGCACATCCCGGCCCTGGCGCATGAAGTATTCGGCGACGGTGGTTCCGGCCATGGCGCAGCGCAGGCGGAGCAGGGGGCTCTGATCGCTCGTGGACACCACCACGACGCTGCGCTTGAGGCCTTCCTCCCCCAGGTCGTTCTCGATGAACTCGCGCAGCTCGCGGCCCCGCTCCCCCACCAGGGTGATGACGTTCACCTCGGCGGAGGTGTTGCGGGCCACCATGCCCAGCAGCGTGGACTTGCCCACGCCGGAGCCTGAGAAGATGCCGATGCGCTGGCCCTTGCCCAGGGTGAGCAGGCCGTCGACGGCCCGCACGCCCGTGGAGAGGATCTGGTCGATGCGCTTGCGGCGCATCGGATTGGGGGGCGGCCCCTGCAGGGGCAGGTGGGCGGTGGCCTCGATGGGCGGGCCACCATCGAGGGGGCGCCCCAAGGGGTCGATGACCCGCCCGAGGAGCGCCTCCGCCAGGGGCAGCTCCGACTGGTGACCCGTTCCTTCGACCCAGAGGCCGGGGCGGATGCCTTCGGTCTCCTCGATGGGCATGAGCAGGACCCGCTGGCCGGAGAAACCCACCACCTCGGCGTGGATGAGCCGGGGCCGGCCCGCGGCATCCGCGCTGTGGATCAGCATCTGCTCGCCCACGGAACAATCCGGTCCGCTGGATTCCACCACCAGGCCCACCACCTTGGTGACCCGCCCCATCCAGTCGCCCTTGGGCAACCCGCGCAGGCGGGTCGCGAGGCTGGAGAGGTCCACCACGGAGCTCACGGCGCGCCACCCTCCCGCATGCGGGCGATGAGCTGCATGAGGCGCTCGCGGCGCCGCTCCAGGCTGCCGTTCAGGATGCCGTGGGGGGCCTCGATGCGCAGGCTGCCGCGGGAGAGGCTCCCGTCCGCCGACAGGGTGAGGCCGGCGTGGCCGATGAAGTGATCCCCCAGCCGTTCGAGGTCCACGGGGTTGAGGAAGACCTGCACCGGCAGCTCGCCATCCCGCCGCCCCCGCGGGAGGGGGAAGGGCAGTTCCTCCAGGATGTGTTCCATCAGGGCCTTCACGGCGCCGGGCGACTGCTCGATCTGCTGGACGGCGAGGTGCTCACCCACGGCCAGGGAGAGGGAGACAAGCTCCTCGTTGAGGGCCTCGCGCAGCATCAAGGTGGTGGAGGCCAGCTCGGCCAGGTGCTCATCCAGCCGCGCCATGTAGGACTTGTACTGGCTTTCCCCGAAGGCGTGGCCTTCGGCCTCGCCCGAGGCGAAACCCTCTTCATAGGCGCGTCGGGCGATGTCCTGGGCCTGCCGCTCGGCCTCCTGGAGCCGGTCCACGAGCCGCTGCTCGATGGGGACCTGGGCACTGCCATCGCCAAGGTCGGAAGCCACCGAATCGGAGCCCTCCTCGAAGGCCGACCGGGACATCATGGCGTCCACCGGAAAGTACGGATAGGCCTCCAGGTGGGTGCCCCGGAGGTCCTCCGCGCGGATGTAGCCTTTATTGCTCATGGCGGAGCCCCATCCTAGGTGACATAGTCCTCGCCCCCGCCACCGCCGATGCTGATGACGCCCTCCTCTTCCAGCTGCCGGACGATCTCGACGACCTCGTGCTGGGACTTCTCCACGTCCTTCAGCTTCACGGGGCCCATGAACTCCATCTCCTCCTTCATGAGCTCCACGGCGCGGCTGGACATGTTGCGGAAGAACTGGTTCTGCAGCTCCTCGCTGGTGCCCTTCAGGGCGATGGTGAGGGTCTTCTTGTCGGCCCGCTTGAGGATCTCGGTGATGCCGTTGTCGTCGATGAGCAGGATGTCGTCGAAGACGAACATGAGGTCGCGGATGCTGGCGGCCAGCTGGGGGTTTTCCGTTTCGATCTTCTCCAGCACCGCGCGGCCCGTGTTGCGGTCCATGCGGTTGAAGAGCTCGGCCACGGCCCGGACGCCGCCGTAGGCTTCCGTCGCGAAGGAGCCCAGGGCCTCCAGCTTCTGTTCGAGGATGAGGCTGATGCGCCGCACCACCTCGGGACTGATTTCCTGCAGGCTGGCCATGCGCATGGCCACGTCGCTGCGCAGGGCTTCGGGCAGGCTGGAGATGAGCTCCGCCGCCTGGGAGGCGTTCAGGTGGGCCAGGATCAGGGCGATGGTTTGCGGATGCTCGTTCTGGATGAACTTGGAAAGCTGCTGGGGATTGGCGCGCTCCAGGCTGGTGAAGCCGGCGCTGGATTCCAGGGCCTTCACGAGGCGGTCGATGATCTTGCGCGCCACTTCGGGGCCCACGGACTTGATGAGCAGCTTCTTGGCGTACTCGATGCCGCCCTGGCTGATGTAGCTGCGGGCCTGGGTCATGGTGTGGAACTCCTCCATGACCTCTTCCGCCACCTCGGGCTGCACGTGCTTGGTGATGGCGATCTCGCGGGAGATCGTCTGGATCTCATCCTCCTCGAGGTACTTGAAGATGTTGGAGGCGGTCTCGTCCCCGAGGGTGACCATGAGGACCGCGGCCTTCTGCATGCCGGTGAGTTTCGCCATGGCCTACCGTCCTTCCTCGAGGAGCCAGGATCGCACCAGCGAAGCCATGGTCTCGGGGTCGTCGTTCGAACCGTCCTGGAGGCGCTTCTTGATCAGCTCGCGGCGGCGGGCCTCCGGGGCGCTGAAGGCCGCGTCGGCATTGAGTTCCGCCTCGATCTCAGCCTCGATCTCGGTCATGGATTTCACCTGGACCGGTTTGCGGGTGGAACCGCCACCACTGCTGGCCATGGAGGCTTCGCCACCCTCCGCGCTGGCCACCCTGAGTGGGGTCGGCCGGTTGATGGCGGCGGACATGCGGCGCAGCATCGGCAGGAAGATCATGAAGAAGACGATGAAGCCGACCACCCCCCAGGCCACGTAGGGCAGGGCCTTCAAGCCCAGGTCCACCCAGAACTGCTTTTTGGCATCGGCTTCTTCCTTGGGATTCACCTGGAGGGTGGCGAAGGCCATGTTCTCCACGGTGAGTTCGTCGCCACGCTTGGGCTGGATGCCCACGGCCGCGGATACCTGGTCCCGAATCTTCTTCAGCTCGTCGGCGCTGCGGGCCGTGAACTTCTGGACGGGTTCACCCTTGGCATCCTTGTCCCAGGCGGACATGTGGTCCACGATGACCGCCAGGGTCACGCGCTTCACGGACCCGGTGGCCTGGTCGATGGCCCGCACGGTCTTGCTGATCTCGTAGTTGGTGGTGGTTTCCTTCTTCTCGGAGTTCTCCGTGACGTTGGCCGAGGCACCTCCGGTGGCAGGGGCGACATTGCTCGCTGTGCCCGGCAGACCGGCTCCTGCGTCGCGCTTCTGGACCTTCTCGTCCTTCTGCTGGACGCTGCGCTCCACCTGGCCCTGGGGGTCGAACGTCTCCGAGTTGATCTTCACCTTGTCGAAGTCCAGGTCCACATGGGCCGTGGCCCGCACCTTGCCGATGCCCACGACGGGTTCGAGGAGTTCGGTCACTCGGCGCACCAGGTGGTCCTCCTCTTCGCGGGCGACCTTCTTCTGGGCATCGCTGGCTCCCACCATGGGGTCGCGGCCCGTGCGGGAGAGGATGCGGCTGAACTGGTCGATGATGACCACCTGCTCAGGCTTCAGGCCCTCCACGCTGGCAGCCACCAGGTTGACGATGGCCTGGGTGTTCTCGTCGGGGAGGATGCGCGTGCCGCGGAGCTTCAGCAGCACGCTGGCCTTGGCGTCCTCCTTGTCTGTGAGGAAGGGGCTGTCGTTGGGCGGGGTGATGTGGACGGTGGCCTCGGCCACCTGCTGCAGACCCTTGATGGTCTGGGCCAGCTGGGCCTCCATGGCCCGCCGATGAATCACCTTCTGGGAGAAATCCGTGGTGCCAAGGCCGGCGTTCTCGAGCTTCTCGAAGCCCAGCTTGTCCCCGGTCAGCAGGCCGTCCCCGGCGAACTTCAGGCGCAGGGGACCCACCTTGCTCTCGGGCACCAGGATGGTGCGCTGGTCCCCGCTCAGCTCGTAGGGCACCTGCATCTTGTCGAGCTGGGCCACGATGGAGCTGGCCTCCGACGAGGAGACATTCGACGCCAGGACGCCCTTGGACTCCTGGCCCGCCCAGATGCCCAGGCCGGCCAAGGCCAGCAGCACTGTCATGGAAATGGCGAATACCATGACGCGCTGGGTGGCGCTCATGCCCTTGAAGGCGTTGCTCAGTTGTTCAGCGAGGTTCGATTCCCCGGCCATAGGCGTTCCTCAGTCAGGGGTGAGGCCGCGCCGGGAAGCTCGGCCTGCGCTACATCTGCATGCGCATGACCTCGCGGTAGGCATCGATCAGTTTCGATCGGACGGCCATCATCATCTGGAAGCTAAGATCGGCCTTCTGGACTGCCAGCATGGCCGTGTGCATGTCTGCACTCTCCCCTGTCATCAAGTTCCGTGCCTCATCCTCGGCCTGGGCGGAGGCCTGGTTCACTTCCTGGAGCGCCTGCTTGAGGAGGTCGCCGAAGGCCAGGTCCCCGTTCGCCCCGCCCGCAGCGCTGCTCAGGCCGGACTTGGGGGTTCCGGAGAGGGGGCTGAGCGGGGACAGCTGGGGGATGTTCTGCATGGGATCCATGGGGGGCTCGGGGAAAAGGCTTGTACACGATCGGTCAGGGGTGGGCGGGGGGCAAGTCGAAAATCCGACAGGCTACTGGACGCGCAGGATCTCCAGGGCGGAACTGGCCATGGCCTTGGCGGAGCGGACCACGGCGATGTTGGCCTCGTAGGCCCGGCTGGCCTCGGTGAGGTTCACCATCTCATCCGTGGGGTTGATGTTGGGGTAGCTCACCACGCCATCGGCGTTGGCGTCCGGGTGGCCCGGCTCGTAGCGCGTGAGGAAGGGCTCGTCGCTGGTGCGGATGGCGGCGACCCGGACGCCGGCGTTGGCCAGGGCTCCTGAGAACCCCAGGTCCTGGGCCTGGAAGACCGCGTCCCGGCGGCGGTAGGGGCCGCCCTCCTTGGTGCGCGTGGTCTCGCTGTTGGCGACGTTGGAGGCGATGAGCTGGACCCGCAGCCGCTGGGCGGCCATGCCGGTGCTCGCGATGTCGAGGATCTGGTTGATGGACATCAGTGCGCTCCAGCTTCTCGGATCATGGAATAGAGCTTCCGAAGCTCGACCTGCATGAGGGTGGAGGCCGTCTGGTAGGTGGTCTGGGTGCGGGCCAGGAGCATGTTTTCCCGGTCCAGGCTCACGTCGTTGCCGTCATTGCGCTCGGCGTTGGGGCGAAGGGCGTCGGTGGTCGGGGGCAGGGAGACGCTGGCGCTGCCCTGAAGGTGCATGGGGTGGGTCGCCTGGAGAGAGCTGGGCGATGTTTGCCCAGAAAGGGCTGACTTCATGGCCCCCTCGAAGCTGAAATCCCGGGTCCGGTAGCCCGGCGTGTCCAGGTTGGCCAGGTTGGAGGCGATGAGGGTCTGGCGCCGGGAAGCCAGGGTCAGACCGCGATCCATGGCCTGGATCATGCCGTTGCCGCTGGTCAGGTCGAACATGGTGCACCCTGCAGAATGGGCCGGGTGATCCCGGCTTCCCAGATAGGGATGCAGAGCCCGTGCCGTTCGCCGAGGGGCCTCCGCAGGCTGCTGACCCCGGGTCGGCTCCGCTTGCAATCTGGGATGTCAGCCTTGCTACACTGGCCCCTCACCTCGAGGGCCTCATGATTCTGAACACGCGCAAGCACAACGATGTGCTCATCCTCTACCCCGAAGGCAAGATCACCCTGGGTGATGGCGACCAGGAGCTGGGCGAGGCCGTGCGGACCTCCCTCTCCAACGGGGAACGGAAGATCGTCATCAACTTCAGCAAGGTGAGCTACCTGGATTCCTCCGGCGTGGGCGAGCTGGTGGGCTGCTACACCTCCATCAAGGGCAAGGGCGGGGAGCTGCGCATCTGCGGGATGAGCGGCAAGATTTTCAGCCTCATCAAGATGACCAGCCTCCACTCTGTCTTTGAAGTGAAGGACACCGAGGACGAGGCCCTCGCCGGCTTCTGAGCCGGTGCGCTTTCTCGCCCTCCCCCTCATCGGCCTCCTGGCGCCGGCGACTGCCGGCGCCCGGGAGGCCGATTTTCTGCGCCGGCTCACAACGATCCGCATCGAAGGCGGGGATGGGGAGGATCGTCGCTTTGCCACCGCGGCCCTGGGACTGAAGGTCGGCCAGGATCTGGATGAGGGCGGATTCCAGCAGGCCCTGGCGGCGGTGCGGCTGGTGGACCGCTTCCGTTCGGTGGAGGGGACGTTTGCTGCGGACGGCCAGGCGCTGCTCCGCCTCGATCCCCTGGCGCCCATGGCGACCTGGCACTGGGGGGGCGATGCGGTTCCGCGGGAACTCGCGAAGACCCTCCTGCCGGAGCTGCGCAAGGGGCAGCGCCTGGGGCCGCAGCGAACCTCAGTCCTGACGGGAATCGCCGAACAGCGCCTGCGCGAGGCCGGGTACCCAGCGGCCAAGGTCCGGGTTTTCCCGGAGCAGGGGGGTCGCCATCTGCGCCTGATCCTGGAGCTGGGTCCGCCCGCCCGGATCCGGGAGATCCGGCTCGAGGGCGATCCCAGCCCCTATACCCGCGAGACGCTCCTGAAGGTGGCGGGATTGCGGCCCGGGAGCTCCTTCTGGACCCCCACCGTGGCCCGGGATGCCCAGCGACGGATCCGGCAGAAGCTCGTGAAGGACCGCCGGCTTGAGGGCTCTGTCCGGCTGGAACCCACCAGTGAACCGGAGGTGATGCTGCTCGAGGTCCGTCCCGGCCCCAAGGTGTACCTCCGGGCCAAGGGACTGAATGTCCTGGCACCTCTGTGGGGGCAGCCCCGATTGTCGGAGTTCGTGCCCCTGGCCCGGGCTGAGCAGTACGCGCAGAGCTTGCTGGACGAGGGCGCCGGAAGGATCACGACCTATTTCCGCAACCAGGGTTTCCCGGAAGCGAAGGTCAGCTACGAGCGCAGGGTGACCGCCGGAACCGCGGAGCGGCCGGAAGCCGTGACCCTGACCTACTCCGTCGATCGGGGCCCGAGGCGACTCCTCGGGAAGCTCTCCTTCGAGGGCCAGAAGGAGCTCCCGGAAGAGGATCTCCGGGCGGCGGTGGTGCTGCCCAAGCGGTTCCTGGTGCTGGCTCCCCACGCCAAGGCTGAAGCCGTGAAGGCCCTGGAGGACCGCCTCACCGCGTTCTATCTCCAGCGGGGCTTCCCCGAGGTGAGGGTCCGGCGACGGGTGGATACCTCCCAGGACGGCTCGGTCGAGGTGCGACTGATCATCCGCGAGGGGCAGCGCCGCTATCTGGACGCCCTGGTGCTCGACCTTCCCGATCTGCCCGGCTTCTCCCGGGAACGGCTGTCGCAGAGCCTGCTGCTCGCCATGTCCGACCGCCCGGTCCCCGTGGCCGGCAACACCTCGTACCGCTCAGATCGGCGGCACCTCCAGGGGTTCAAGGGAACCCTGACGCCCACGCCCCAGGGCGTCCGGCTCAGCTTCCAGCCTGCCCTGCCCCTGGTGCGCAATGATCTGGCGCTGGTGGTGTCCGACCTGCGCCAGCGGCTCTCCTCGGCGGGCGCGGCCAATCCCCAGGTGAAGCTGGCCTTCGAGGACGATGGCGACAAGCCCATCGTCCGGATCCAGGTGCCGCCCCAGCCGCTGGACCACGCGAAACGGCTGGTGGTGCAGGGCAGCGACCGGACCCGGGCCGAGGCGGTGCTGAGGGAGGCGGAACTGCCCCAAGGGGCGCCGCTGGATCCGGCCAAGCTCGACGAGGGCCAGGTGCGGCTCGGGGGCCTGGGCGCCTTCCAGCGGGTGGACCTGCTCACGCTGAAGGACCTGCCCGGGCAGGACCAGCAGCCCTGGCAGCGTGGCGACCTGGCTCTGCGCCTGCAGGAACGGAGCCCCTGGGTCTTCACGGAATCCTTCGGCTACGACAAGACCCAGGGCTACCACTTCGGCCTGAACGCACAGCGTCTGAATGTCGGCGGCATGGGGCGGGTCCTCGATTTCGGCCTCCGCGCCGGCGACAACACCCTGAACAGCGAACCCCTGCGCCGAGCCTTTCCCACCGGCGACATCAAGCGCTCCGTGGACAGCTACAGCATCGGCTATACCGACCCCTGGTTCCTGCCAGGCGCCCTCGATTCCTGGCTGGCCTCCCGCACCCGGCTCCACCTCGAAGGCGCCTACATCGAGGAGGCGCAGGCGGCCTTCTTCGCCCGTCGCCGGCGCTTCTCCCCGAGCCTCGACTGGAAGCTGGGCCAGAACCAGGCCGTCCAGATCGGCTACCGCTTCGAGCGGGTGGAGGTGGCCGCCAACACCGACAGCATCGGCATTCCCTTGATCTCGGACAAGGACCTGTTCCTCATCGCCAGGACACCCGACCGCAGCATCATCTCGGCCCCCTATGTACAGGTGGCGGTGGACCGGCGCGACCGGCCCTACGACCCGACGGAGGGCACCTTCTTCCTGGGACGGCTGGAGCTGGCGAACCAGCTCTTCGGCACGTCGGCCAACAGCAGCTTCGTGAAGCTGGACCTCCGGCACCAGTGGAACTGGGGCCTGGGCTTCCATGCGGAGAATGGCGTGCTCATGGCCAGCGTCCGCCTCGGACTGGCCCGGCCCACGGATCATTCCGCTGAGGACCTGCCCCTGTCGGAGCGCTTCTTCGGCGGTGGTTCCTTCACGGTGCGCGGCGTCGAGCCGGACATGCTGGGCGAAGTCCGGCGCACCGACGGCAGCGGCAACCTGCTGCCCCAGATCATTCCCCTCGGTGGCCAGGTCCTCGCGGTGGTGAACCTGGAGTACCGGTTCCCCCTGATCGGGCAGAGCATCTGGGCCGAGGTCTTCGCGGACTCCGGCCAGGTCTACCGCAGCCTGCGCCCCGAGGCTGGTGCTGCCTCGCCCTTCCCACCCCTCCGCACCACTCTGGGCATCGGCCTCATTCTCAAGCTGGGCTTCCCCCTCAAGCTCGAGTATGCCGCCGACTGGAAGCGCATCATGGGCAAGCCCCGAACCGCGGACGAGCGGGATACCCAGCTGAAGAGCCTGCTGATCTCGGCGGGATTCCAGTTTTAGGGATCCACATGAAGAAGGGGGCCGCTGCTTCTCGGCGGTCCGAGACCGCCTGATTGGGGTACGCGAAAAAGGCCGCAAAAGCGGCCTTTGCTGGTTGACTCAGGGCTCCGCCCTTCGCCCCTGCGGGGCCGGCATTGCCTTCGGCGATGCGGTCCTATCCTCCCTTCGCGTTGCTTCGGTCGGCTGGTTGGCGCGGGCGGTCTCGAACCTTGCGCGCGGCTGGGCACGGGGCCTGATCGCCTCCGGCCCTCCACTGGAGGGCCTCCAGCGGGCCCCTATCTGCCCGCCGCTGCTTCTCGGCGGTCCGAGACCGCCCGGTTGGGGAATGCGAAAAAGGCCGCAAAAGCGGCCTTTGCTGGCTGACTCAGGGCTCCGCCCTTCGCCCCTGCGGGGCCGGCATCGCCTTCGGCGATGCGGTCCTATCCTCCCTTCGCGTTGCTTCGGTCGGATGGTGGCGCGGGCGGTCTCGAACCTTGCGCGCGGCTGGGCACGGGGCCTGATCGCCTCCGGCCCTCCACTGGAGGGCCTCCAGCGGGCCCCTATCTGCCCGCCGCTGCTTCTCGGCGGTCCGAGACCGCCCGGTTGGGGAATGCGAAAAAGGCCGCAAAAGCGGCCTTTGCTGGTTGGCGCGGGCGGTCTCGAACCGCCGACCCCCACCGTGTCAAGGTGGTGCTCTACCGCTGAGCTACGCGCCAATGCGACGTTCCATTCTAGCGGAACGGGAGCGGCTGTCGAGCCTTCAGGATGGATCGGACCCGCCTGGGGGTTCCGAATCAGAGCACGAGGGCGGTCAGGGATGGGTGGCTGGCCAGAAGAGGAGGGCCAGCAGGGCGCCGGTCAGGATGAGGAGCCAATCCAGCCACGCGGCGTGGCCCGGGTCGAAGCGTCGGAGGAAGTGGGCGGCCATGGCTGCCTCCAGGAGTACCACCTGCGCTCCCAAGCATGGGGCGCCCCCCTGGAGCCGCCGTGAATTCCCGGGAACTTCTCCGGGCTATTCCACTGTCACCGACTTGGCCAGGTTCCTGGGCTGGTCCACGTCGCAGCCGCGCAGCACCGCGATGTGATAGGCCAGCAGCTGCAGGGGCACGGCATAGACGATGGGGGCCAGCCAGGGGTGGACCGGGGGCAGTTCCAGCACGTCCTCGGCGATGCCGGCCAGACCCGTGTCGCCCTCCGTGACCAGGGCCAGGATGCGCCCGTCGCGGGCGGCGGCCTCCTGGAGGTTGCTGAGGGTCTTGTCCCGGTGGGCGTCCCGGGGCATGAGCGCCACCACGGGCAGGGTCTGGTCGATGAGGGCGATGGGGCCATGCTTCATCTCGCCCGCCGGATAGCCCTCGGCGTGGATGTACGAGATCTCCTTCAGCTTCAGGGCGCCTTCCAGGGCGATGGGGTAGCAGGGGCCGCGACCCAGGTACAGGAAGTCCGTGGCGTCCTTCCAGCGGTGGGCCCACTGGACGAGCTTCGGTTCCAGGGCATTGAGCCGCTCCAGGTGGGCGGGGAGCTCACGCAGGCCCTGCAGCAGCTCCGCCTTGAGCTTGGGATCCAGGGTGCCCTTGGCCTCACCGAGCTTCAGCGCCAGCAGGGTAAGGACCGCCAGCTGGGTGGTGAAGGCCTTGGTGGAGGCCACGCCGATCTCCGGGCCCGCATGGGTGAGGATGGTGGCCTCGCACTGCCGGGTGGCGGTGGAGCCCATGACGTTGCAGATGGCCAAGGTGCGGGCGCCGCGGGCGGCAGCTTCCTTCATGGCGGCCAGGGTGTCGGCGGTCTCGCCGCTCTGCGTGATGCCGATGATGAGCGTGCCGGGCTGGATGACGGGTTCGCGGTAGCGGTACTCGCTGGCGTAGTCCACTTCCACGGCCACTCGGCTCAGCTGCTCGATGAGGAACTTGCCCACCAGGCCCGAGTGCCAGCTGGTGCCGCAGGCCACGATGTGGATGCGCGTGAGGTCGGCCAGCTCCTGCTCGCTGAAGGGCAGGTCCAGGGGGATGTCCTCCCCGTCCAGCGGCAGGCGGTTCAGCAGGGTATTGGAGAGGGCCTGGGGCTGTTCGAAGATCTCCTTCTGCATGAAGTGCTTGTAGCCGCCTTTCTCCGCCGCCACGGGATCGTAGGGAATGGTGAGCACCGGGCGCTGCAGCTCGCTGCCATCCAGGGCGAAGAGCCGGGCTCCGTCGCGGGTGAGCTCCACGAGGTCGCCGTCCTCCAGAAAGATCACGCGCCGGGTGTGCGGCAGCAGAGGCACCACGTCCGAGGCCAGGAAGGTCTCGCCCTCGCCCAGGCCCAGCACCATGGGCGGTCCGCTGCGGGCGGCGAGGATGCGGTCCGGATCGGTGGCGTGCAGGCAGGCCAGGGCGTAGATGCCCTTCATGCGCCCCACAGCCTCCCGGAAGGCTTCCGTGAAGGAGCGCCCATGCTTCATGAGGTGGGCCACCATCACGGGGAAGCACTCGGTGTCGGTCTCGGACTGGAAGGTCTCGCCAGCTGCCTTCAGCTCGGCGCGCAGCTCCAGGAAATTCTCGAAGATGCCGTTGTGGACCGCCACCACCTGGCCATCCGCGCTGCGGTGGGGGTGGGCGTTCTCCTCCGTGGGGCGGCCGTGGGTGGCCCAGCGCGTGTGGCCGATGCCCAGGGGGGTGGGGTCCGACAGGTCCACCTTGTTCGCGAGGTTCACCAGCTTGCCGGAGGCACGGATGATGTTGAACTCACCCGAGCCGGAGGAGAGGGCGATGCCCGCGCTGTCGTAGCCGCGGTATTCCAGGCTCCGCAGGCCGCTCACGAGGATGCCGGCGGCACCCTGCTGTCCGATGTATCCGACGA
Organism: uncultured Holophagaceae bacterium; assembly: GCA_963751095.1. GTDB lineage: Bacteria > Acidobacteriota > Holophagae > Holophagales > Holophagaceae > Geothrix. Next base: position 100,807 of record CAVVTK010000013.1, read on the forward strand.
TGCCGCACATGGAGGACTCCCGATCACAGGTCCCAACTTAGCGCGTTGGGGCCCCCGATCCAATGTGGTGCCAGGCACCCCTGCTGAGGCGATCGGAGCGACACACCCTGTGGCGGATCAGCCACGGCCCAGTCTGAAGGCCCGCCTCAGCTGCATCTTGAGACGGCTGGTCACGAAGGGGCCGAGGCGGCCCTTCTCCCGGAGGATGCGGATGAAGAGGTCCCGCTTCTTGCGGGGCGGCACTTGGCGGTTGTCGGCCGGAATGAGGCTTAGTGCACCTTTCTCGCAGGCGGAAATGCAGGCACCGCACCCCAGACAGGTAGAGTCTCGCACTTCCGCAAACCGTTCTGTGGGTGAATTGGAGGTCTGGCCCTTGGCGAGGCCAATGGCCTTGACGTTGCACGTGCTGAAACAGGATCCGCAGTAGTCGCAGCGCTCGGGATCGATGACCGCAGTGAAGCCGGTCTTGGCGATGCCCTCCTGATAGCCCATCTGCACCCCCGCCATGAGCTCGCAGCAGCAGCGGCAGCAGTTGCAGATGAAGGAGGGTTTTTCCCGGATGTTGTCCGTGACGTGGGTGAGGCGCAGATCCCGGGCATGATCGATGACCGCGAGCAACTCGGCTTCAGTCTTGGGCTCGGCAAAGCCGCGGCGGGTAAGGAACTTGGCGGCGCTGCCGAGCGAGATGCAGATCCCCTCCATGGGTGCGCCCTTCGCGCAGGTCTTGCCCTGATGGGATTTCTTGTGACGGCAGTAACAGAGACCCACGGCCCCGAAACCAGCCTCGCGGATGATCTCCCGGGCCCGCTCGTAGGTCGCGATCTCGGATACGACCGGGATGTGCTCCTCGTAGGCCAGGGCCCGGGTGAGCTGGGTCTTGCTGCCGAAGAACTCCTTGGCCTGGCTTTCCTCGAGGTACTCGCGCATGAGCACGGCCAGCCGCGCCATGGGCAGATCCGTCCGGTGCTTCATGAAGGTGAACTCGAAGAAGCCGATGAGGCCGGGCATCAGCAGGTAGTAGGTGGTGCCCGCGTAGGGCATGTCCATGACCAGGCCCTTGTCGGCCATGGCCTCAAGCACCGGCTGAAGCTCGGTGGCCGAAAGGCCTGTGGCTCGGGTCAGCTCCGCCAGAGTGGCTTCCTCCAGTGGGAATCGGGAGGCGACGAAAGCTTCGCGTTCATCGAAAAGCAACGCCAGGATCTCGCGCAGCTTGGCGCTGTCCACAAGCCCGATGGGGTACTTGTTCAGCCGGTCGATGAGCGGAACGAGACTGTCCTTGGTGCCGAGATGGTGTCCCATCCGCGGAGTCTAAGACCCCTGCCCCATGACGGGGGACACGAACCGCGAAATGCACGAGATTGAAACCGCGAAAAACGCGAATGGACGCGAAAACAGACCCTAGTGCACCTCGCCTGAAATACCTGGATCAATCGAGTGCTGGCGAGGTGCACTCCCATCGGGGCATGGCCCCTCTGGCGCCCTTGCGCGCAGACGCGCCAGGGCTGTCACCCGACTGGTGCAGGGGATGGCCCAGCTATTTCGCGCGGGCACCACTAGAGTTTGATTTTCGCGCGGCCGGGGGGCTTTCGCGATTTTCGCGGTTACCGGTCTTTCTTGTATTCGCGGTTCAGGCCAGGGAACGGATCCGCGCCGCGCGCGTGTCGATCTCGGTGATGCGGAAGGCGAAGTTGCCGTCCACCACCACGACCTCGCCCTTGGCGATGAGCTTGCCGTTCACCAGCAGCTCCACCGGCGCGTCGGCGCTGCGGTTGAGCTCGAGGATGGAGCCGGGGGTGAGCTTGAGCAGCTCGCCCATCTGCATCTCGGTCTGGCCCATGCGGACCACCACCGGCAGCTGGATGTCCAGGAGCAGGTCGAGGTTGCCGGAATCCGGGGCGGGTCCCGAGGCCACGGGGGCCTGCCGAGGCGGGGCCGCCAAGGTCGCTGCCACGGACGCAGGCGAGGGTTCCGGGGGCGGGGGCGGGGCCTCCACCAGTCCGAGCTTGCGCTTCAACTGCTGCAGCAGCAGGTCGGGGAGCAGGAGGTGGACCGTGGTGCTCAGCGAGTCCTGGGTGGTGGGCAGGGCGAGGTCCTGAAAGGCTCCTTGGCCCAGGTGTTCCGCGTAGGCCGAGGCTTCCGGCTGGATGGCAAGGATCTCTACGTTGGCAATGGCGAAGGTCTCCCCGGCCAGGTCCGACAGGGTCTGGTTGGCGCTGCCCAATACCTGGTTGAAGGTCTCTGCCAGGGCGTCCTTGGAGTCGCCGACCAGTTCCTCGGCGGGCGCGCCCTCCCCGCCCAGCATGAGGTCCACCAGCATGGTGCCCTCCTTGAGGGGGAGGGTGAAGAAGAGCGTGCCGTTCAGGCCCTTCTGGTAGTTGGCTTTGACCAGGATGCCGGGCCCCTCGTGCAGTGCGGCGACGGCGGGGGATTCGAGGATCTCGCCGGGCGCCGACTTGATCTGGAACTCGCGCCCCGTGAGCATGGAGAACACGGAGGCCATGCTCTCGGCGAAGGCGCCGCCGGTCTTCTGGAAGAATTCAGTGTCTCGGGCATCCATCGTTCACCCCTCCGACCGGCTGCCGGTCACTTGGAACACGCGTTTCCCGTTGGGATTCAGGGCCACCAGGCCCAGGAAGCGCGGAATGCCGTCCACGCAGAGGTCCAGCTCAGCATCGAAGCGCTTGGTGAGCGGGATGAGGTCGCCGGTTTTCAACTGGAGCACCTCCTCCATGCTGAGACTGGTGCCGCGGATCTCGGCGGCGGCTTCCATGCCGCAGCGCTTCAGGCTGGCCATGAGCAGACGAGCCTCCTCGAAGCTGGAGGACTTCTTGTAGCCGGTGAACATCTCCTGGTCGAACTTGCCCGCGATGGGCTCGAGAATGATGCTGGGGATGGCCAGGTTGATCATGCCGCTGACGGGGCCCATCTTCACTTCGAAGACCACCAGCAGCACGACCTCGTTGGGGGCCACGATCTGGATGAGCTGGGGGCTGGTTTCCCGCGCCTGGATGCGGAAATCCAGGTCGATGATGCCCCGCCACGCCTCGCGCAGGTCCTCCAGCACCAGCTTCAGGACGCCATCGAAGATGCTCTGCTCGATATCGGTCATGGTGCGCAGCTGCTTCAGCGGCTCGCCGGGACCGCCCAGCATCTTGTCGATGATGGGGAACACCAGGGTGGGGTTCACCTCCAGGGCCAGCGCGCCTTCCAGTGGCTTGATGGAGATGGCGTTGAAGCAGGTGGGATCGGGCACCGAGAGCAGGAATTCCTGGTAGCTGAGCTGCTCCACGCTCACCAGGTTCACTTCCGTGATCGTGCGCAAGTAGGCGCTGAGGGAGCTGGAGAAGTTGCGGGCGAAGCGGTCATGCATGAAGTGGAGCGACCGCATCTGCTCGCGGCTCACCCGGTCGGGACGGCGGAAGTTGTAGAGGGTCACCTTGCGTTGAGCCTGGGCTTTTTTTGCCGGTGCCGGCCCCGCACCCCGCTCCCCCCCCGCGGTGGCCGAGGACTTCCCGGCCGGCTTGGTATGGGACTTAAGTAGTGCGTCTACTTCCTCTTGGCTTAGGATTTTGGCCATGGATTACCCTTCGATGTGCTTCTCCAGGAGCTTGCCCCGGAGTCGCAGCATGGCCTTGGTATGCAATTGGGATACCCGGGACTCGGTGATGTTCAGGAGCGTACCGATTTCCTTCATGGTCAGCTCGTCGAAGTAGTAGAGCTGGACCACGAACTTCTCCTTCTTGGGCAGAACCTCCATGGCGTCCCGGAGGATGTCCCGGATCTCCGTGGACTGGAAGATCTGATGGGGGTCCTCCGCATCCGGGTCTGGTACGAAGCTGATGAGGCTCTCGCCCTCGCCATCCTCGCCCACCTCGACGAAGGTGCCGAGGGTGACGCCCTTCAGGTCGTCCAGGTTCTTGTGCAGCTCCTCCAGGGGCATGCCCAGGTGCTGGGCCACTTCCTCGTCCGTGGCGGCCCGGCCCATCTGCTGTTCGAGGGAGTGGTAGGCGCCCTCGATGTCCTTCTTCTTCCGCCGGAGGCTGCGGGGTACCCAGTCGAGATCCCGCAGGCCGTCCAGGATGGCGCCCTTGATGCGGAGTTCCGCGTAGGTCTTGAACTTGATGTTGCGGGCCGGCTCGAACTTCTCGATGGCGTCCATGAGGCCGAGGATGCCGCTGTTGATGAGGTCGTCCAGCTCCACGTGCGACGGGAGGCGCGCGGCGATGCGGTGGGCCACGAACTTCACCAGGGGGACGTAGTCCTTGATGATCTGTTCCCGGTTTTCGCGGTCGAAGGGCTCAGGGGGCTCAGTGGATTCCGCGGTCAGGGACGGCGGCGGCAGGGCGGGCACCTGGAGGGGCAGGGCCTTGCCGTAGGCCTTGGCCGCGGCGAGCGCGGCCCAGGGCCGGAGGGCGGCGGGAGCCAGCTCCACGGCCCGGAGGGCCTCGCCACTGAGGGGCAGGCCGGGATCGGAGGGCTGGTCCGGAGTCGGGGACATTCGTCAGGTCCTACTGGGGTTCATCGGAGGCGAGCTGCCTCCAGAATGACGCAAAGCCGTCCGGCTGCAAGGACACTTGGCCCAGCAATTGACGGGCGAGGGCCTGGAAGGCCAGGGCGGCCGGGCTCCGGGGGAAGAGATCCACGACGCCCCGCTGCTGGCGGACCGCCTGCAGGATGTGGGGATCGTTGGGGATCATGCCCAGCACCTTGAGCTGCTTGCCGAGGAAGCGTTCCGTGGCCGCCTGCAGCTGCTCGATGGTCTCCTGGGCCTCGTCGATGTTCTGGCCGTTGTTGATGAGCAGCCACAGGGGCTTGGTGGCCTCCCTCAGGTGCAGGACCTTCACCATGGCGTAGGCGTCCACCAGGCTCGTGGGCTCCGGCGTGGTCACCAGGATTACCTCCTGGGCGGCCATGAGCAGCTTCAAAACGGAATCGTGGATGCCGGCGGCGGTGTCGATGAGCAGCCAGTCCGCCGTTTCCGCCACCCGCTGCAGGCCCTGGACCAGCCGCAGCTCGCTCATGGTGTCGAGGCGGGTGAGCTCCTGGATGCCGCTGCTGGCCGGAATGATGCGGATGCCCATGGGGCCTTCCAGCAGGATCTCCTCGATCACCTTCTCGCCACGCAGCACGTGCTCCAGCGTGTACTTCGGCGACAGGCCCAGCAGGATGTCGAGGTTCGCCAGGCCGAAGTCGGCGTCCATGACCACCACCCGCTGGCCCTGCTGGGCGAGCGAGAGGGCCAGGCCGGCCACGACGTTGGTCTTGCCGACCCCGCCCTTGCCGGAGGTGATGGCCACCACGCGGGCGGCGAAGAGCGGCGCCTCGGGGCGCTGCCCCTGGGCCATGCTGCGGAGCCGGGATGCCTGGTCGCTGCTCATTGGGCCTCCTTCGCGGACGTGGTGGGGAGGATGAGGTCGGCCACCCGGCGGCTGGTGGCCAGCTCCAGGGCCTCGGGGACTTCCTGCCCCGTGCCCAGGTAGCTGAGGGGGCGCTTGACCCGCGCCAGGGTGCTGAGGATGGGGCCGTAGGTGGAGGTCTCGTCGAGCTTGGTGAAGAGCAGCCGCGTGGGATGCAGGGGCTCGTACCGCGCGGCGATCTCGGTCAGATCGCGGGGCTTCGTGGTGGCCGACAGCACCAGGTGCGTCTCCACTTCCGGCAGTTCATCCATGAGGCCGCGCAGCTGATTGAGGGTGTCCGTGTCCTTGGGGCTGTGGCCGGGCGTGTCGATGAGCACCAGGGCGCGGTCCTGGTAGAAGCGCAGGGCGCTGCGGAGGTCCTCCACCGTGAGGGCCACGTGAAGGGGCACTTGCAGGATCTGGGCGTACTGCTGGAGCTGGTCCACGGCCGCCATGCGGTATGTGTCCAGGGTGAGCAGGGCCACCTTCTGCTTCAGGTGGAGCTGGGCGTAGGCCGCCAGCTTGGCCAGGGTGGTGGTCTTGCCCACGCCGGTGGGGCCCACCAGGGCCGCCACGCGCATCTTGCCGGGATCGAGCTGGATGGGGGGGGCCACGGGGATGAAGTCGGCGATGACCCGGCGCAGGAAGAGCCGCGCCCGCTCGGGGTCCACGGCCCCGGCGGCGCCGTCCCCGTCCTGGTCCGTGAGGGCGCGCTGGGCGTATTCGCAAAGGCGCAGGGCGATGAGGGGTTCCACGTCGTTGGCGACGAGATCGCCGTAGAGCTCCAGCAGGCTCGGGGGCAGGTGCAGCTGGGCCGGCGGCATGCCCTGGCGCTGGATGCGGCTGAGCAGCGCCTTCATCTGGTCCAGTTCCTTCAGGATGGAGGCATTGCGCAGGTCGTTGTCCTTCAGGGCGGCCACGGCGCCCTTGATCTCCAGCAGCTCCCGGCGCAGGGGCTGGAGGTCCATGGCCGGCGCGGGGGGTGGCGCCTGGGGGACCTCCCGGGCCGGGCGGTGGGCGGCCGGAACATCCAGGGGGGCGCGGAGGCCGTAGGTGAGCGAGGGCGTGCCGGTGGCCACCAGGGGGACGCCCGCCTGGGCTTCGTCCACGGCGGCCGTCACCTCGATGACGGCTTCCTCGCCCATGCCCAGGGCGGTGGGCCGGCGCCGGGTGCGGGTCGAGAGGATGAAGGCCTCCTCGCCCATGTCCTTCTTCACGACGTCCAGGGCGTCCTGCATGGATCCGGCTTCGAAGGTCTTCACGCGCATGGTTGGCCCTTCATGACACGGTTCCGAGGTTCACGACGCGGATATCCATGGGCACTTCGCTGTGGCTCAGCACCACCAGGTGGGGCATGGCCCGTTCCAGCAGGCGCCGCAGGTGGGGCCGTACCACAGGGTTCGTGAGCAGCACGGGCTGGGCTCCGGGCAGCATGGCCGCGATGCCGTTGGCGATGCGCGACAACAATTCCTGCGTGCGGCCGGGTTCCAGAGCCAGGAAGCTGCCCCGGTCCGTCTGCTCGATGCCGCCCTGGAGGGTCTGCTCCAGGGTGGGGTCCAGCACCAGGACGCCCAGCTCGCCGTTCTCCGAGAGGTGGGGCCCGGTCAGGACGCGGCCCATGGCCTGGCGGACGTACTCGGTGATGAAGCCGACGTCCTTGGTCATGGTGGCGGCATCGGCGGTGGCCTCGAGGATGCGGCCCAGGTCGCGGACGGGCACCCGCTCGCGGAGGAGGTTGTGCATTACCTTCTGGAGGGTGGTCACGCTGATGACGTTGGGGATGAGGTCGTCCACCAGGCGCGGGGTCGTTTCCTTGAGGGTGTCCAGCAGGTGCTGGACCTCGGGCCGCCCCAGCAGGTCGGGGGCGTGCTGCTTGATGAGCTCGGATAGGTGGGTGGTCAGCACCGTCGCCGGCTCCACCACCGTGTAGCCCAGCATCTGGGCCCGGTCCCGCAGGTTGTCGGGAATCCAGTAGGCGGGCAGGCCGAAGGCAGGCTCGGAGGTGGGGGTGCCGGCCAGGTCCTCGGTGGCGGTGCCGGGGTTCATGGCCAGGAACTGGGCGGGCTGGAGCTCCGCCCGGGCGATCTCTTCGCCCCGGAGGAGGATGCGGTAGGTGTGCGGCGGGAGCTGCAGGTTGTCCCGGATGCGCACGGGCGGCACCACGATGCCCAGGTCCGAGGCCATCTGGCGCCGGACGGCCTTGATGCGCTCCAGCACCGTGCCGCCCTGGTTCGCGTCCAGCAGGGGGATGAGGCTGTAGCCCACCTCCAGGCCCAGGGGATCCACCTTGAGTAGGCCTTCCACCTTCTCGCCGGCGTCGGCGGCGGTCTTGGCCTTCTCGGCGGCGGCCTGCTCGGCCACGGCGGCGGGGGCGGCCTGAGGCAGCTTCCAGGCTGCGTAGGCCATGATCCCGAAGATGGCGGCCATCACCCAGAAGGGGAAGAGGGGCAGGCCCGGCACGGCGCCGAAGAGGAAGAGGACCGAGGCGGCGATGCCCAGGGGGCGGGGGTCCGCGCCCAGCTGCCCCATGACCTCGCTGCCCAGCCCCGAGGCATCGCTGCCGCTGCGGGTGGTGAGGATGGCGCCGCCCACGCTGATGAGCAGGCTGGGGATCACCGTCACCAGGCCGTCGCCCACGGTGAGGAGGGTGTAGACCTCCAGGGCCTGCATGACCGGCAGGTTGTAGCGCACCACGCCCAGGAGGATGCCCGCCACGATGTTGACAGCCAGGATGATCAGGGCCGCCACGGCATCCCGCTGGGTGAACTTCACGGCGCCGTCCATGGCCCCGTAGAAGCCGGCCTCCTCCTGCAGGTCCTTGCGGCGCTTCCGGGCTTCCACTTCGTCGATGTAGCCTGCGTTCAGGTCCGCGTCGATGGCCATCTGCTTGCCGGGCATGGCGTCCAGGGTGAACCGGGCCGTCACCTCGGCGATGCGGCCCGCGCCGTGGTTGATGACCAGGAACTGGATGGCCAGCAGGATCAGGAAGACCACCAGGCCGATGACATAGCTGCCGCCCACCACAAACTGGCCGAAGGCCTTCACCATGTGGCCGGCGGCGTCGGCGCCCTGGTCGCCGGCGAAGAGCAGGATCCGGCGGGTGGTGGCCACGTTGATGGCCAGACGGAAAAGCGTCACCACCAGCAGGACGGAGGGGTAGGAGCTGAACTCCTTGGGGCGGCGCACGTACATGCCCACCATCAGGATCACCAGGCTCAGGGTGATGTTCAGGACGATGAGCAGATCCAGCATGAAGGCGGGCAGGGGGAGGATCATCACCACCAGCACGATCATCACGAAAACAGGCGCAGCGAGATCCGACCGCTTGGCCAGGCGGCCCATATATGGAAGCAGACGATCCAGGAAGGTCAACATACCGACACCCGCAGGGTCCGGGGCGAGGGGCATGCCAGGAATCATTCAGGCGGGGGGCACGGCCATCGGCCTAATCCTGCCGCACCTTCAGGGCATCCCAGCGCTCCGGGGGGTGGAAGCGGCAGCGGAGGCCCGACCAGCTCACGCGCTGGAAGCTGACCGAGCCCGGCCAGGGCACCCGGTCGAGCCAGGTGCGCAGCGCCCGCTGCAGCCGCAGCCGCTGCTCGGGCTCCAGGGCGGTGTCGGCCCCCACCCAGGCGCCGGGCCGACGGGCCTTCACCTCCAGGAGCCGCAGCTCCGGGCCCCGGCTCACGAGCAGATCCAGCTCCCAGCGCCCCAGCTTCTGCCGCCAGGCCACCAGATCCCAGCCCCGGGCCCAGAGCAGCCAGAGTGTGAGCCGCTCGGCCCGCAGCCCCAGGCGGCGGGCGGCCTCGCCGCGCCGAGACTTCGTCACTCGTCCCGCCTCGGCAGCAGTAGGCTGCGCTGGACGCGCTCGAGGTTGCCGTGGATGCGGACGATCTTCCAGGCGAGCACCATGGCGTAGCCCAGCCACACCCACAGCAGGCGAGGGTCCACGGGGGTGCGCTTGAGGACATCTGTTCCGATGTCCAGGCGCAGGCCCTGGAGGTACCACACCACCACGCCGAAGGCGATGATCAGGTAGCCCCAGCGGATCCAGTAGGGGCGCAGGCCCTCCTTTACCTTCCAGCGCAGCAGGAGCCAGCGGTCGAAGCGGTCGGCCTTCTCCTCGGCGAAGTGCAGGGCCAGCAGCTGGTCCACCAGGGGCGCGTAGCGGTGCACCTTCAGCTCCTGGATCTCCTCCTCGCCATTGACCTTGCGCAGGCAGGCCGAGCGGATCTTCCCGATGCACTCCTCCCAGGGCGCCTCCTCCCGCTGAAGGGAGAGGTGCAGGCGCACGATCCCCACCCAGAGCAGGGCCTGGGCCAGCAGCACCACCCACAGGGACCAGCCCTGCCAGCCCTGCGTGCGGACGAGTTCGAGGAAGCGGGCGAGATCCATGGGGGGAGTGTACCGCTATGCGGGAATCCGCTCCGACACGAAGAAGGGGCGTGTGCTCGCACTGCTCCAAGGCCCCCGACGGAAAGCCGAAGGGGGTGATCAAGTAGGGGCCCCGCCGCGCAGCCGCTCGGTCGGGACAGGACCCTGGGGGCCGCCCCGCGGGGGCCCCTGCCTGTTCCCAAGGGGCCCGCGAAATGAGGTTGTTCATTTGGCGAAAATAAAACGAAAATGATCGAATGCTTTGCGCCCGATCCTATCAGCCGCGCATCTTCGATCAGTCCCTCCTGCACCCGTGTGTGGCGGCGGACTGGCCCCGGGTGCGGCATGACCGGCTGGTGCCCTTCTCCTGCAAGGGATGTGGCTTCTGCCCCTCCTGCGGCGGGCGAAGGATGGAGGAAGGCGCCGCATGGCTGTGTGAGCGCGTCCTGCCGTCCGTGCCCCTGCGCCAGTGGGTGCTCAGCCTGCCCAAGGTGCTGCGGTATCTGCTGGCCTACGATGGGAAGCTCTGCCGCGCCGTGGCGAAGGCGGCCATGCAGGAGGTGTTCCGCTACCAGCGCCTGCGGGCGCGGAGGGCCTTGGGGTTGGCTTCCACGCGGCAGGCCCACACTGGCGCCATGGTGGCCGTGCAGCGCTTCGGCTCGGCATTGAACCTCAACATCCATTTCCACGCCCTCGTGCTGGATGGTGTCTTTGTCGTGGATGCCTTCGGCAAGCCAGCTTTCATGGAACTGGCCCCACCCAGCCTGGAAGATCTCCATCGTGTGGCGGCCCGCGTCGCGGAGGCAGTGCTGGCACTCCTGCGCCGCCGCCGCATCTGGCTGGACGAGTTGGATGAAGCAGAAGACCCCGTGGCCCAGCGCAGCGAATCCCTGGCGGGTATGGCAAAGGCCTCCATCTCGGGCAACCTCGTCTTCGGGTCCGCCGGGGCGAAGCCCGTGCGCCTGCAGGATGCGCGGGTCCGGGTGCCCGAGCAGGTGGAGCGGGCCGGGAAGGCCCTCGGCTTCGTGCTCGATGCCGAGGTGCGCGTATCAGCGGACAACCGCTTCCATCGCGAGCGCCTCTGCCGCTACTTGTTGCGCCCTCCCCTCGCGAAAGGCCGCCTCCACGAAACCATGGACGGCAGGTACGCCTTTGAGTTGAAGACCCCGTGACTCGGGCACCTCCTGTGCCCTCGCCCTTCGGGCGGCAATCGCTATGCGATTCCGTCCCATTCGCCAATCCTGGCGAATGGTGGCCCGATGGCACCCGGGTGATCTTCTTCAGTGGCGAGGAACTGGTGGTGCGGCTTTCGGCCCTGGTGCCGCCCCCGCGCATGCACCTGGTGCACTACTTTGGAGTGCTGGCCCCGAACGCGAGGTTGCGGAAACACGTTGTGCCTGAAGCGCCTGAGCGTCCAGAGGGGGATCCCTGCGGTCACAGCGTGGCCTACGCCGAAACCCGCAATGGCCGGACCATCCGGCGGCGCTGGGTGCCCTGGGCCCAGCTCCTGCTCAAGGTGTTCTCGGTGGATGTCCTGGCCTGCCCATGCTGCGACTCGCGGATGCAGCGCATCGCCGTCATCCAGCAGCCCAAGGTGATCGCCGCGATCCTGGACTGCCTCAGCCGCAAGGAGCAGCCGCCCTGAGGGACGCTCCTCTCCGACAAGAGCACTACTTCGTCTGAGGGTTGTTCTTGATCCAGGCGCAGCCCTGGCGCATCGTAGGTCAAACTCTTTGACAACCTGGTTCTAGGCCACGAAAGCCCTGAATGCCACCTTCGCCATCTGTTCAGAACTCATTCCTGGCCAAAATCACCTTCCACCACGGAGGCTCCTTCGTGTTCACGAATCAAAATGGGGCCTTTGAATTCCCTATCCACCCTAGGAACGACGCCATAAAGATCCCAAGCCTGACGGAGCGGACTGCGCGGTCCGGGACAGGGCCTTGGGGGCGGGCGAGGGTGGTCCCGTGTTTCGCACCCCGCCGCCCGAAGAGCTTCCACTGGAAGACCCCCCCGCGAAGGCCATGGCGGTACCCCAGCCCAGACTCGAGAGATCCTGGGCCAGGCCCTGGGATAGGTCCGTATCCCTTTCGGCTCGACGCCGCTTCCGGGCCTCTCTCCACGCCTGTAGCTGGTCCCGCAGCGCGAGGAGCAGCCGCTTGGCCCGCCTCAGGGCGCGGCTTACAGGTTCCGCTCCGCTTGCGGTGGGTCATCAAGTCTTTGAAGGAGTCGTCGCACCGTCTGGGCCAAGGTGGGGACCTCGTGGCTCGCCACATCCCAGACGATGGCATCGTCCACAGAGAAGTAGGCGTGGGCCAGGATGTCCCGGAAACTGGCGATGCGTTTCCAGGGCACCTCGGGTGATTCGGCCTTCATGGGTTCAGGCAGCCGCTTCACCGCTTCGCCGATCACTTCCAGGTTGTGGAGCACCACGTCCCGGATGCGCCAATCCCCAGAGAAGGCCGCCTGATCGATGCCCAGGAGTATGGTCTCGATTTTGACCGCAGCTTCGAGGACATCCTGAAGGTAGAGCCCTGGGTCACGCGACATGCAGGAGTCCCTTTAAGATCCGTTCCCGGATCCGGGGTTTCAGCCCTTTGAGGGTCGCCAGATCCACGGAACGGCCCAGCCGGATCTCCAGATCCTCCTTGAGGCCCATGTACGCGGCGAAAGTGGGCTCTCCCTGGAAGGTCACCAGCAGGTCCACATCGCTGCCGGGGCCGCCTTCTTCCCGCGCGAAACTTCCGAAGAGATCCAGGTGCAGCACATCGAACCTGGCCATCAGCTCAGGCATCGCCTCCTGCAAGTCCTTAATCAAAGTGTCCCGGTTCACGGAATGAGGTCTCCTCGGCAAGGATCATCTTAGTCCCTGCGGCATCACGAGGCCATATTGCGCCAAGACGGAGCGGGCAGGGGTGGCTATCCCCCACACAACGATGCCAGCTATCCACACCTAGGAACGACGCCATAAAGATCCCAAGCCTGACGGAGCGGACTGCGCGGACGCCCTCTGGTTGGAGGTCCACGGGAAGGACCATTCCGCGGCCTGAGGCCGTTTCGCGTTCAATTGTTAAGGATTCACCACGGAGACACGGAACTCACGGAGGGGTACGGAGGCCTCCGTGTTCCCTCCGTGATGGGCAGGCCCGAGGCCGCTTCCGGCCAGGCCGGAAGCCACAGGAGGCACCAGACTCGGACCCTTTTTCGAGGGCATCCGAGCTTGGCGCCTCCTGTGTGCCCATGCTCTGTGTCTCCGTGGTGAATCTCAATTTTTTATGCAACCTGGTATGAGACCGACACAGCGGCAGGATCCTCTGGTCTACCCCCGCTGGTTACACCTTGTTCCACGCCACCTCGCCCGCGGCGAGGAAGGCCTCGCCGTCCAGGCCCTGATCCTCTGCGCGCTGGAGCAGGTGCTGCAGGGCCTCGGAGGTGGCTTCGGCGTCCTGGAGGGCCCGGTGGGCGCGGGTGTTGGTGATGCCCAGGAACGCGCACAGCTCGGCGAGGCCGCGGCGGGGCAGCTCGGGGATGAGCTTCTTGGCCAGCAGGCGGGTGCAGATCAGGCGGTGGCGGCGCCACACGCCCTCGGGCAGCCAGGCCTTGAGGAAGCTGCCGTCGTAGGGGGCGTGGTGGGCCACCCAGACGCGGCCTTCCAGTTTCGGGGCCAGCTTCAGGGCCACCTGCTCCCAGGGCGGCGCACCGGCCAGCATGGGCAGACTGATGCCCGTGAGGCGCTGGATCTCCTCGGGCAGGAAACCCTGGATGGAGGCCAGGCTCGACCAGCGGTCCTCCACCACCGTTCCGGACAGCCGCACCAGGCCCACTTCCGTGATCTCTGAGGGCTGGAGGAAGCGCCCGTCCTTGCCCCAGCGGGCCTTGGGGCTGCCGCCGGTGGTCTCCAGGTCCAGCACCGCGAACCGCAACTCCCGCAGGGCGGGCGAGCCGGATTCGAGGAGCGGCTGCTGGTTCATGCGCTGACCAGCGTCTTCAGCCCGTCCTTGAACAGGACGTCCACCTTCTTGCCCATCTTCCGCTGCACGCGGCCCAGGCCGAAGGCGGAATGATCCATCCAGGCGCCCTCCTCCCAGGGCTCGGAAACGCGGTAGGGCCGGGCCTTGGCACCGCCCTGTTCCTGGCTCAGGACCTGCTGGAACTGGGACACGAGCGAACCCGGGCGGGGACCGCCGGCCTTGGCGGCAGCGGGAATGCGTGGGGCGCGGGGCAGGGGCTCGGGCTTGGCCACTCGGAACTTGTGGACCGAGCGGCAGTTCCCGCAGATGAGGCGGTCGGGCACGCCATTGGTGACGGTGAGCACCTGGTGCCGGGTCTCGCCGCCACAGCGCCCGCAGGGCGCGTCCACATCCTGGCCGGCGTAATAAGTCTTCTGCATGGCTTCAGACTAGCATCCGCAGGGAGCTGAGGTCAGCCCAGGAGCGCCTTGACCTGCGCCAGGCGCTGCTCCCGTTCCTCGGCTTGGCCGCGCAGCTTGGCCACGGCGGCCTCGGGGGCCTTGGTGACGAAGCTGTCATCGGCGAGGCGGGCGCGGAGGGGCTCCAGCTCCTTCTCCAGCTTGGCCAGTTCCTTTTCCAGCTTGGCCTTCTCGGCCACGGGGTCCTTGAGGCCCGCCAGCTCCAGGGCCACGGCGCCACCGGCGACCACCGCCACCGTCCGGGTGGGCGAGGCGAGGTCGTCCCTCGTGAAGGTGACCGATTCCAGGCGGGCGATGGACTTCAGGGCCTCGGTGAAGGGCTCCAGTTCCATCAGTGAACAGAAGGCGGGCACGCGCTTGGCCGGGTCCACGCCCTGCTCGGCCTTGAGGCGCAGCAGGGCGGACAGGATCTCCTGGAAGCGGGGGATGATGGTGGCATCGCCGCCCGTGGTCATTAGGAGGTTCTCATCCACAGGCCAGCTTCGCAGAGCCAGCAAAGCTGGCTCTGAATCCGGTAATCGCGGGGCGATGACCGCCTCATGGATCTCTTCGGTCAGGAACGGAACGAACGGATGCAGGGCCCGGAGCAGGATGTCCAGGAAGTGCAGGATGGTGGCCTTCTGGCCTGCCGTGCCGCTCACCAGCTGCACCTTGGCCAGCTCGATGTAGGTGGCGCAAAAGTCGTCCCAGACCAGGTGGTACAGCAGGTCCGAGGCCTCGTGGAAGCGGAACTCTTCCAGGGCCTTGGTCACGGCGGTCAGGGTGTCCCGCATTTCCTTGATCATCCAGAATTCGGCTTCGCCAAATTCTGGCGCCGTCGCCAGCGTGATGGAGTCATCGAGGTTCATCTGCACGAACCGCGACGCATTCCACAGCTTGTTGCAGAAGTTGCGGCTGGCCTCCAGGCGTGCGGTGCTCATGGCGATGTCCGTGCCGGGCGCGGCCATGATGGCCAGGGAGAAACGGAGGGCGTCCGTGCCGTACTCCTCCATGACTTCCAGGGGATCGATGACATTGCCCTTGGTCTTGCTCATCTTCTGGCCGCTGGCATCGCGCACCAGGCTGTTGAAGTAGACCTTGCGGAAGGGTACCTCTCCCATCCAGGTGAGGCCCGCCATGGCCATGCGCGCCACCCAGAAGAAGAGGATGTCGTAGCCCGTGATGAGCACGCTGGTGGGGTAGTAGCGCTTGAGTTCAGAGCTCTCTTCGGGCCAGCCGAAGACGCTGAAAGGCCACAGCGCCGAGCTGAACCAGGTATCAAGCGTATCCGGATCTTGAATCAGTTCTTTTGCGCCACATGCGCAGCATGTGGCGGGCGCCTCCATCTCGACGTGTAGCTCCCCGCACGATGCGCAGGTCCAAGCGGGAATGCGGTGGCCCCAGACCAGCTGGCGGCTGATGCACCAGTCCTGGATGTTGGTGAGCCAGTGGTTCCAGACGGCGGCGTGATGCTCAGGGGTGAACTGGATGGCGCCGGTGTTGACGGCTTCCAGGGCCTTGGCGGCGGCCTCCTTCACATCCATGAACCACTGCTCGCTGACCAGGGGCTCCAGCACGGCGCCGCTGCGGTCGCTGAGGCTGATCTTGTTGACGTAGTCCTCCACCTTCACGAGGAAGCCCTGCTCTTCGAGATCAGCCACCACGCGCTTGCGGGCCTCGAAGCGATCCAGGCCTGCGTAGGCGCCCGCCTCGGCGGTCATCTTCGCGTCGAAGCCGATGATGGTGATGGAGGGGAGCCCCAGGCGCTGGCCCGCGGCGAAGTCGTTGGGATCGTGGGCGGGCGTGACTTTCACGCAGCCGGTGCCGAAGGCGGGATCCACGAAGGTGTCGGCCACCACGGGGATCTGACGACCCGTGAGCGGGTGGTTCATGAGCTTGCCGAGCATGCCCTGGTAGCGCTCGTCCTCGGGATGCACGGCCACGGCGGTATCGCCCAGCATCGTTTCGGGCCGGGTGGTGGCGACGACGACGTCGCCGCTGCCGTCGGCCAGGGGGTAGCGCAGGTGCCAGAGCTTGCCGCGGCGCTCCTCGTATTTCACTTCGAGATCGCTCAGCGCGGTCTGCAGGGCGGGATCCCACTGGATCATGCGGGGGCCGCGGTAGATGCGGCCGGCCTTGTAGCTCTCCACGAAGACCTTGCGCACGGCCCTGTTGAGGGCGGGGTCCAGCGTGAAGCGGTTGCGGGTCCAGTCCACGGAGCAGCCCAGGCGCTTGAGCTGGTGCTCGATGGCCCCCTGGTTCTTCTCCTTCCAGTCCCAGATGCGCTGCTCGAAGGCATCGCGGCCCAGCTGGTGGCGGTCGGTGCCTTCGGCCTTGAGCTGGCGCTCCACCATCATCTGCGTGGCGATGCCGGCGTGGTCGGTGCCCGGCACCCAGAGGGCATCGAAGCCCTGGGCCCGCTTGAAGCGCGTGAGCACGTCATGCAGCGTGTTCACCAGGGCGTGGCCCATGTGCAGGTTGCCGGTGATGTTCGGGGGCGGGATCACGATCGACCAGGGCTCCTTGCCACTCTGGGGGGCCGCCTCGAAGGCCTTGGAGTCCTCCCACACCGAGTACCAGCGCGTCTGCGCGGTCCTGAAATCGAATGCCTTGTCCATTTCGCGCATGTGCTTCCTTCGCCTTGGCATTTACCGGCTCGAAATCGGTTGCGCCGATTTCGAGTGAGAGAACGGCACTTCCTTGGAACACCCAGTCCAATGGGTCAGTTTACCCGTGGAAGCAGGACGCTTCCAGGCTCAGACTGCAGAGGTGACGCCGTGGTCCAGTGGAATGCGATACGATGATCGCCATTCGCCCCGGGTCGGGACGGGAGGGCACATGCGTCTGGTTCGGATCCTGGCACTGGGGCTGCTGAGTTGCTTGGCGGTGGGGGTCCGGGCGGCCGAGGACAAGCCTCTGCCGGTGCCCCACGTCAAGGCCAAGCTCATCTGCCATGACTGCCACCAGAAGGAGAAGCCCACTTCGGCGGCCGTGCCGGACGAGGCCTGCATGATCTGCCACGGCGACTACCCGGCCATGAAGGCCCTGACGAAGGATGCCAAGCCGAACCCCCACGACCCGCCCCGGACCGAGGTGCACGCCTCCATCATCTGTACGGACTGCCACCGCCAGCACAAGCCGCCCTTGGTGAAGTGCCTGGAATGCCACGAGGGGAAGTTCTCCCTCAAGATCAAGTGAGCGGCCGAGCATGACAGGATGAGGGATCTCCCGTGGGTGGCCGCATGTCCAATCCAGCCCTGATTCTCGCTTCGGCCCTGGTCCTCGGTTCCGGGCCTGTCCGCGCAGCGCTGCCCGTGGAGGGGCTCGTGCTGCCCTACCGCCAGGTGGAGGTGGTGGCGCCGGTCTCTAGCCGCATCGCGGAGATGAAGGTGCAGGAGGGCGAGGCCGTGAAGGAGGGCCAGTCCCTGGCCCTGCTCTATGGGAAGCTGGAGGAGCTGGAGGCCCAGCGGGCCAAGGTGCTGCTGGAACGGCGGGAATTCGAGGCCAAGGGGGCCCGGAAGCTCTACGAGAGCCGGGTGATCCCCGAGGCCCGGGCCCTGGAGGCCCGCATCGACCTCGATCTGGCTCGGTTGCAGTACGAGACGGCGGTCGAGCAGGTCCGGCTCAGGACCATCCTTGCGCCCATGGACGGCATCGTGGTGACGCGCACGCACGACGCCGGTGAGACCGTCACCACGGCCCAGCCGCTCTTCCGGATCCTGGATCTCAGCAAGGTGGTGATCCAGGTCGAGGTGGAGCCGCGGCAACTGGCCGCCCTGCAACCGGGGCTCCGGGTTCGGGTCTCCTTCCCCCTGGCGGCCCAGCCCACGGTTGCCGAGGGCGAGGTGATCCTCGTGGATCCCTGCGCAGGTGCCGAAGGCCGCGTGCGCGTGAAAGTGCTGGTGGCAAATCCGGAGCGCCGGATCCGGTCCGGGATCCGGGCCGTGGTGGAACTGCCTGGTTAGGCACTCTCAGCCCTGAAGGAAGCGCTCGGGGTTGAAGCCGTTGACCATGGCTCCCCAGTGCCGACCCCCGATGCGGATGGGCAGGGCCAGATCGTTGAGGATCTCCCCGGTGTCGCGCATGTAGGTCTGGAAAAGGAAGGCCTCGGTGTTCCGCGCCCGCCGCTTTTCCGTTTCGACGGTGAAGTAGATCCGCTGGTGGCGGCTTTTCAGGACGTCCACCTTCGGGTCGCCGGTCAGGGGCTCGGACACGCCCGAGTGGTGGATGGCCAGGTACCCGTTGACGTCCAGGGCCACCGAGTAGATGGAGCCCAGGTCCCGGCGGGCCTCGTCGAAGAGGGGCTGGAGCTCCCGGCCGAAGACGGCGGCGTAGGACGTCATGAACTTCTGGGGGTTCGTGTCGGGGACGGGGCGATAGGCCTGGTCGAAGACGTCGACGCCTCGGATGGCAAGCTCCTGGATCCGGGCCTCCATGGCATCCCGCCAGCGGAGGGTCCGCTGGATCACCGATTCGAGCTCGCCCGTGCCGGTGCGGAAGCGGGAGACCAGCTCCAGCAGCCGTTCCGTGGCACGGTTCATGTCGCCGGAGAATTGGGTGGATTCCTGGAGTCGCCCTTCGGCGGTGGCGCTGAGGCTCTGGATGTCCCGGGCCTGTTGGTGGATCTCGACGCTGGTGCCGGAAATGCTGCCCACGGCCGAGGTGGCTCCCGCGAGCTGGGCGCTGTTTTCCTCGAAATCGCGCACCAGCTTGGCGAAGTGCTCCGAGGCCCGGCCGAGGATGCCTGAAGTCCCCTGGAAATCCGCGGTGATCTCCTGGATGCCCTGGGAGGTCAGCTCGACTTCCTTGAGCATGTCGCCCAGGTTGCGGGAGATCTCCTCGGCGGCTTCGCCGACATTGCCCGACAGCTTCCGCACCTCCTCGGCCACCACTGCGAAGCCCTTCCCCGCCTCACCCGCGTGGGCCGCCTCGATGGAGGCATTGAGGGCCAGGAGCTTCGTCTGCTCGGAAACCCCCTCGATCAGCTGGACGACGTCGATGATGCGCTCCGACCGCTCGTTCAGGCGCACCACCAGCGCTGAGAAGTCAGTCAGGCGGCGGTTGGTCGTGGCCATGGAGGCATCCGCCTCCAGCAGCTCGGTGCGGGTCATCCGGGCGGCTTCGAGGTTCTCCAGCGTGGAGGCGGTGATGTGGCCCGTGACCTGGGCCACGTTGCCGACGGCCTCGGCCACCTCCTGGCTGGTCCGGGTGATGCGCTCCGACAGGGCCCCCTGGCGCTGGGCGTCCACGGCGGAATCGGAGGCGAGCTTGGTGGTGCGGGTGGAGCCGACGGCGATGGACAGCCCCAGGCGTTTGGACGTGTCCAGGATGTCTCGGATCTCGCTGGCGAAGCGGTTGAAGCCGGCGGCCAGCCGGCCGATCTCGTCATGCGCCTCGAGGTCGATGTCCTTGGAGAAGTCGCCGCCCTGGATGATCCCAGTGATCTTCCGCAGGGGGATGGCCACGGAAAGGTGGAACATGAGGAAGGCCCCGACCGCGATCACGAGGGCCACGATGGGGATGGCGATGGCCATGGACTCCGTCCGCGCCAGGTGCTCGAGGGTGACGGCATCCAGGCGGCCGGTTGCCGACAGGCTCCCCCGGAGGTTCCTGGTGACCTGCAGGGTGTATCCGCTCAACACGAGGAGCATGAGGTAGATCGGCACCATGCAGCCCAGGAGCTTGCGCAGGAGGGAGTTGAAGAGGGCCTTCTCGACCCACCGGTAGAGGCCTTTGATCAAGTGCATGGGGAACCCCCCGGTCCGCTCTGGCTTTGCATGCCCATCCTCCGGCTGATGGACGCTCCTCAGGACGGGCAGGACTATCCCCGGAACTGGCCCCATCCCCCTGGATCGGAAAGCGACCGGCTCAGAGTGAGTCCGGATGATTTTTGTTTGGGGGGCGCTAGGGGACCTAGTCGCTGGACATGCGCTCCCACATGTCCTCCCACTCCAGGTCCGTCCACCACTCCCGCTCGAGGCCGTCGCAGGTGGTGCCGAAGGAGGGGCAGGCCACGCAGCCATCGCCGCGATGCACCGTGAGATCCGGCTGAGGCGGGTAGGTGGCCAGCAAGGCCAGGGCCGCGTCCCGTGCAGAGGCCTCGGCTTCGGTCATGGGGCGGGAAGGCAGCTCGCGCACATGGAAACGGCGCAGGCGCTCCTGCGCTTCGGGGAACAGCACGGAGTTCTCGGCGTCGATGTGCCGCCAGAGGGAGTGGCTGTAGTCCACGGCGAGGGCCTGCAGGCGGGTTCGATCCGCCTCGGACAGGGGGGAGCCGAGCAGGCCTTCCATGGCGTCGAGCAGGCCCGCCATGCGCCGGTGCTCGCCGCTCAGGGCGGCGATGGGGCCGCGATCCAGGGGAAGCTCCGCCTTCTCCGACAGGGCCTGGAAGAGGACGACCTCCTCCTTGTCGTGGTGGAAGTCTCCGGCGTAACGCCGGAAGAAGGCCAGGAACCGGACGCCATCCTCGGGATCGCCCTGATCCGCCAGACGGGCCGTGACGAAGGTGCGGAGGGAGCCCACCACCTGCTCGATGAGCTCGTGTTCCTGCCGGAGGTCCTCGATGAGCTGCATGGGATCAGACCCTCGCCGCGGCGCCTTCCACCCGCATGCCCAGGGCGTTCAGGAGCCAGTGGTCGTGGTTGCCGCCGGGGTTGGGGGTGGTGAGGAGTTTCTCGCCGGTGAAGATGCTGTTGGCGCCCGCGAAGAAGCACAGCGCCTGCAGCTCGTCGCTCATCTGGGTGCGGCCGGCGCTGAGACGGATGCGGCTCTTGGGAAAGAGGATGCGGGCCGTGGCGATCATGCGCACCAGCTCCAGCGGGGGCAGGGGATCCACGTTGGCCAGCGGGCGTGCCGTCCACGGCCACGAACTGGTTGATGGGGATGCTCTCCGGCGCGGGCTCCAGCTCCGTCAGCTCCTGCAGGAAGTGGATGCGCTGGTCGACGGTTTCGCCCATGCCCACGATGCCGCCAGAGCAGACCTCCAGGCCCGCGGCGCGCACGGCGGCGATGGTCTCCAGGCGCTCGTCGAACTTGCGGGTGTGGATGATGGTCTCGTAGAAGTCGCGGCTGCTGTCGATGTTGTGGTTGTAGACCTGGCAGCCGGCGGCCTTGAGGCGCCGGGCCTGCGTCCTCGTTCAGCATGCCGAGGGTGACGCAGACCTCCATGCCCATGCTGGAGACGCCCTGCACCATGTCGAGGACGGCGTCGAAGTTGGCGTCGTCCTTCACCTCGCGCCAGGCGGCGCCCATGCAGTAGCGGGTGCTGCCGTTGGCCTTCGCCTCGGCGGCGCCGGCCAGCACCTTGTTCACGTCCTTCAGTGGCTCGACTTTCAGCTCGGTCTGGTAGCGCGCGCTCTGGGGGCAGTAGGCACAGTCCTCGGGGCAGGCGCCGGTCTTGATGGAATCCAGGGTGCAGAACTGGATCTCCTCCGCGTTCCAGTGCGCCCGGTGCGTCGTGGCCGCCCGGTAGAGCAGCTCGGGTACGGGCAGGTCGTGGATGGCGCGGATCTTAACTGTGGACACAGGTTCTCCCAAGGCCACCCAGTCTACCAAGGGCCATTCATGTATTTCTCCGGATCCTTAAGGCTCTCTGTACTCGAGGTATCCCGTACCAGCGATCGGCTTTTTCAGGAGGTGAAGCCGGTTGGAGCCATCAAAACCCAGGCGGAACAGCTGGTAGGAATCCTCCCAGGAGCAGAGGAGGGTCTTGTGCCAGCCCGCGCCATCCTGGTGGTAGACCCTGATGCCGATGGGCGTGTTATGTAAAATCGCCACTCGTGTTCGATCCGAGGATCTGGCCATGCGCAGGGAGTGCGGGAAACCCCAGAACCGCGGCTCCATGGCCAGCACCCTTGCGGGCTGCCACGAGCCAGCCACCTTTTCGACTACCCCAGTCTCCAATTGACCGGTCACCGAACCTAAACCGTGAAAGAGGATCACCGCGTTGCCCGCATCCATCCACTGGGCGTCCTCCACCCTGCGGCTGTCGTAGAACGAACTGATCGGCATCACGAGATTCGAGGTCCAATTCCCCTGGGCATCCCGGGTGTACTCGGTCTTGTCTACGATGAAGTGCGGGTTGTCGAGTTGATCCAGACCGAACGCCACCACTCCGTTCAGGCCCATATTCAACCCCGGGACTGAGACCGGCTCAGAGATCCAATTGGCCCCCACCTTTCGCTGGTAGGAGCAAGAGTACGTGTAGCTCGCATGCTCCTCCACGACGATGGCATGGGGCCTTCCGGCACTGTCGAGCGCGGCGGAGAACCCGTTCGTCTGGTAGCCGGTCGCGATTCGGCCCTCCAACATCTTCTCAGTCACCCAGGCCGAGCCATCGAACCACAGGTGGAGTAAGGCGGGACTCTGGATGTTCGCCGGGTTGGAGGCCACATAGACCACATGAGGGTGCCCCTGGGCATCCGACAGGAAGGCGGGGATGTAGCCCGTCAATGCATCACCGGGGGACTTGGCAGGCCAAGGATCTCCGTTCGAAAGCACCCTAAGATCCTGGGGCCCCGAGAGGAACGCCCAGGAACCACCCGGAAGGAGTGCCGCCTGGGAGGCATCGGGCATGGCGAGGGTGGAACTGGTGAGATTCAAGGCATCCGGTGGATTCGGAGTCGTGAAGTCCACGCTGGCCGCCGCAGCCACGCTCTGGCCCACTTCTGCCTGCACCCGGAACCGGTAGTAGCCAAGTGGAAGATCGGTGTCCAGGAAGCTTGATTCCGATGGCTGCAACGACCCCACCTGGAATGCAGTCAAGTTGTGCTGGTCGCTCCAGTAGATGCCCACCTGAGTGGCCGCCAGGCTGTGGTTCTGCCAATTCAGCAGGGCCCCCCCGTTCTGGGATGTGGCTGTGAGACTCGTCGGCGGCAGGAGGCCGGTGGCCACCGAGTGGGGGAATGGCACTGCCACGCTCGCGAAAGTCCCCCGGAGGTTCGAAACGCGATAGGCATACCTGGTCAATTCTTTCCATGACGGATCGACAAAGGCTGCCTGGACACCCTGGGGAAGCGGCATCGTCTCCCAGACGCTGAGCGGATTTCCAGAGGCATCCAAGGTTTGGCGATCAAGAAGCGTGCCGGTCGCCTCTGGTGTGGCTGGTGTCCACTCAAGTGACAAGGTTGCCGCGAGGTTGTCGTAGTAGACCCATCCAGGCGCCGGGGGCGCCAGCCCCGCCAGGAAGGGCCCCCAATTGCGCCCTTGATCGCTGGTGGACGACCCGGCAGTGTTGGCGATTTTGTAGATGTAGTAGGTGTTTGGGGTGGTTAGGGTGTCGAGGTGGGTGGAGGCCAACGGATTCGAGACGGGGAGGCTGGTCCAGGGGCCGGTCGCGAACCCGTAGACGTCCGATTCTGCTCGCTGCAGGGTATAGCCCGTGGCGGCAGTTGAGTGCCGATCCCAGATCAATTTGAGGGCCATGGAGGTCCAGTCGAAGGATCCGCTCAGGTTCAAGGGGGAGCCCAGGGGCCGGTGGTACACCGCTTCGTTCGAGTAGCCTGAGTAGACGCCGGAATGGATGGCTCGCATGCGGACCGTATAGTCCGTCATGTCTGGAGCCGAGGCAGCCAAGGTGACATCCAATCGATTGGCATTGGCGGGAATAAGGTTCTGGGTACCGTTCTGGGCTTGAAAGGTTCCTGCCCCGATCTTTAGCTCCAGGACGTAACCATCGAGGGTTCCGGCTGCCGGTGTCCACTGGACGATGACCGTATCCTGTCCGGTCCCTGGCATCACCACCAACTGAGAAGGGGCAGATGGAGGTAGTGTCGAGGATCCACCTCCACCTCCACAGGAGAGCGAGGCGATGATGAACAACAGAGCCAGAAAAAGGCGTCGCAAAATCCCTCCAATCGGAAATCAAGCTGTGTGTCGAAATACTCATAACAGATCAGCTAGGTGGCAATCATCACATTGCGTAAGCTTCAGTTCTCACCGGGCAATACCCCGGAGAGGCGACTGCGTCATTTGGAAGCATCGTTGGCGTTGGACTCGCTGAGCCGGTAGCCCACGTTCGGCTCCGTGATGAAGTGCCTGGGGCGGGTGGGATCAGCCTCCAGCTTCTTGCGCAGCATGGCCATGTAGATGCGCAGGTAGTGGGTGTTGCCTTCGCCGCCGGGGCCCCAGACCTCGGCCAGCAGCTGGCTGTGGGTGGCCACCTTGCCCTGGCGGCGCACCAGGGCCTCGAGCAGGCGGTACTCGAGGACCGTCAGCTTGACCGGGCTTCCCTCCAGGCTGACCTCGCGCCGCGCGAGGTCGACCCGGAGTCCCCCGCTGCAGACCACCGGTTCGGTCACATCGGGCTGCAGGGTGTGGCGGAGGGCCACGCGGATCCTCGCCAGCAATTCCCCGGCGCCGAAGGGCTTGGCGAGGTAGTCGTCGGCGCCGTGGTCGAGGGCCAGCACCTTGTCGCGCTCCTGGTTGCGGGCGCTGAGGATCATCACGGGCTTCCGGCTCCAGCTCCGCAGCTCCTTCAGCACCGCCATGCCGTCCAGGTCGGGCAGGCCGAGGTCCAGCAGCACCAGATCCGGGTTGTGGCTGCGGGCCATGGCCAGGCCCTCGGTGGCGGTGGAGGCGCTGAGCACCTGGTACTGCTGGCCGTTGAGCGTGGGGATGAGGAAGCGCCGTAGGGCCTCCTCGTCCTCGATGATGAGGATCAGCGGCTGGTTCACGGAGTGTCCTCGGGCGGCTCGGGGGGGACGCCATCCAGGGGTAGGGCCAGCCGGAAGCTGGAGCCGCCGCCGGGCCGGTCCTCCACGTGGATCCGGCCGCCATGGGCCTGGACGATGGCGCGGCAGATGGCGAGGCCCAGGCCCACCCCACCTTCGCCCGCCTCGGGGAGCCGGAAGAACTTTTCGAAGATCCGATCCTGGTAGCCCGCCGGGATGCCCGGTCCCCGGTCGGCCACTTCCAGGTGGACCCAGCCCGGCTCGTCCCAGGCGCGCAGGTCCATGTCCCGCCCGGGGGCATGTCGCTGGGCGTTGGTCAGGAGGTTGACCAGCACCTGCTCGATGAGCACCGCGTCCAGTGGCGCCAGGGGCAGCGCCTCCGGCAGGTCCACCCGCACCGGCAGAACGCCCTGGCGCTTCTCCAGCTGCCCCAGGGCCGAGCCGACGACCTCCTCCAGGGGCTGCCACTCCTTCTGCACCTGGAGCGCGCCGCTCTCCAGGCGCGTGAGGTCGAGGATGTTCCCCAGCAGGTGGGCCAGCCGCTCACTCTCCTCCTGGATCATGGTGAGCAGATCGCGGCGGGCGGAATCCGTGAGTTGGCCGGGCAGCAGCAGGCTGCCGGCCGCGCCGTGGATGGCCGCGAGGGGCGTCCGCAGGTCGTGGCCGATGGCGCCCAGGAGGGTGCTGCGCATGCGCTCGGTTTCGCTCTCGACCTGGGCCTTGCGGGCCTCCTCAAGCCAGCGCAGGCGCTCCAGGGCCAGGGCGATCTGGACGGCGAAGGCCTTCAGCAGCTCCCAGGTATCCGGCGGCAGGCCGTGGGCCTCCCGAGGCAACACGCGGAGGACTCCTTCGCTGCGATCGGTTCCGGTCAGGGAGAGGCAGTAGGCCTGATCGCAGATCAGGGGCTCCAGCGGATCGCCGGGACGTTCCCCGACCTCCAGCCGGGCCAGCAGATCCGCGGGTGGGGGCAGCTCGATCCCCTGGGTGGAGGGGGGAGGATCCGCCAGCCCGCCGCATGCGGAAGGAGCAGGGCGGCCTCGACCTTGAAGACCCTGCTGAGGTGCTCGACGGCGGTGCTGGCCACCTCCTCGGAGCTGCGGCTACGGGCCAGGGCGCGGCCCAGCAGGTAGAGCGAGGCCGTGTGCACCTCCCGGCGATGCACTTCGCGGGCCTGCTGGCGCAGCCGATGGAGGAGCCCCACCACAGCCTGGGCGGCCAGCAGCATGGCCAGGATGAAGAGCAGGTTGGGCCAGTGGGCGGAGGTGCCGCTGAACCGGGGCGTCTCCAGCAGGAAGTTGTAGAGGAGGGCGCTCAGGACCGAGGCCAGCACGGCGAGCCGCTGGCCCCAGTGATGGGCGATGAAAGTCACCGCGGCCAGGTACACCGGCAGGACGAGGGCGATGTTGCCTTCCCGGGGCAGAAGCCAGGCCACCCCCGAGGCTGCGGCCAGGACGCTCAGGGCGCCCACCATGGCTCCGAAGCCTGTGTCCGGGACATCCCGATCAGGGAGGGCGTTCCGGTCGTCCATCACCTCGATGTGGACATCCAGTCCCCGGCGTTGCAGCTCGTCCGCGGTGGAATGGCCCACCCGCGCCCAGGGCCAGCGATCCTGGGAACGGCCCAGCAGCAGTACCTGGGCGCGGGTGGCGCGGGTCACCTCGGACAACCCCTGGGCCAGCGTCGGTGCCTGGACGATCTGGATGTCGGCGCCCAGGCGCTGGGCCTCCTGGAGCCAGACCTGGACCTGCTCGGCATCTTCCATGAGCCGGGAGCCGCCCGTCTCCACGTGGACGGCGATCCAGGGGGCCGAGCGCTGGCGGGACATGCGGAGGCCCGCCTGGATCAGACGGAGCGCGCGGGCCTCGGATCCGAGGGCCACGAGGATGGGACGTTGCCGGGGTTCCATGGAAGGTCCAGGGTACGCGGTAGGCCCGCATAAAAAGCGCGTAAAAAGTCCGGGCCGCGAACCCAGATCACAGGGCTGGCTGGGCATACTTCCGCCGGTCCGCTTGTTCCGGACAAGGAGGTTCCTGACCATGACCCCGATGCCCCTGAACACGGGAAACACCGCCTTCATGCTGATCTGCTGCAGCCTCGTCATGCTGATGACGCCGGGGCTGGCCTTCTTCTATGGCGGGCTGGTGGGCCGCAAGAACACCCTGTCCATCATGATCCAGAGCTTCGTGAGCCTGGGCTGGACCACGGTGCTCTGGTTCGCCTTCGGCTACTCCATGAGCTTCGGTCCCACCTGGCATGGGGTCATCGGCGATCCGACCTACTACGCGTTCCTCAAGAACGTGTCCCTCAACAGCATGTTCACCCTGGGCGGCAACGACGCGGGCATTCCCCTCGTCGTGCACATCGCCTACCAGATGATGTTCGCCATCATCACCCCGGCCCTCATCACCGGCGCCTTCGCCAATCGCGTGACCTTCAAGGCCTACATGATCTTCCTCACGGCCTGGCTGGTCTTCGTCTACTTCCCCTTCTGCCACATGGTCTGGCATCCCGATGGCCTGCTGGCCAAGTGGGGCGTCCTGGATTTCGCCGGCGGCATCGTCGTGCACAACACCGCCGGCATGGCCGCCCTGGCGTCGATCCTCTACGTCGGCAAGCGCAAGGTGGTGGAGAACGTCCCCCACAGCGTGCCCCTCATCGCCCTGGGCACCGGCCTGCTCTGGTTCGGCTGGTACGGCTTCAACGCCGGCTCCGAGTTCCGGGTGGACAGCGTCACCGCCTCGGCCTTCCTGAACACCGACATCGCGGCCTCTTTCGCTGCGGCCACCTGGCTCTTCGTTGAGTGGACCAACGCCCATCAGCCCAAGTTCGTGGGCCTGCTCACCGGCGCCGTGGCGGGCCTCGCCACCATCACCCCCGCGGCCGGGTATGTCTCACCGGCCACCAGCGCCCTCATCGGCGTCCTCGCCGGCGTCATCTGCTACTACGCCGTGGCCCTGAAGAACAAGCTGGGCTGGGACGACGCGCTGGATGTCTGGGGCGTGCACGGGGTGGGTGGCTTCATCGGCGTGATCTTCCTCGGCATCTTCGCCTCCAAGTCCTGGAATCCCGCCGGCGTGGATGGCCTGCTCATGGGCAACCCCTCCTTCTTCATGAAGCAGTGCGCCGCTGTGGTGATCTCCTCCGTGTGGGCCTTCGGGTTCACCTACGGCATGCTCTGGATCATCGACCGCATCACGCCCGTGCGCGTGACCCTGACGGCCGAGGAGAAGGGCCTGGACGCCGAGCTGCAGGGCGAAGAAGCCTACCCCCAGGGCCTCTAGCCGGAGCTGAACCGCGGCGCGCCCAGGAAGTGGCTCTGGGCGCGCCGTGCTGCATGCTGTCATCCATTCGAACGACTCATCAATCTCTAGATCAAGGATTTGGAATCATGCGCAAAGCCCTGTTTCTGCTTCCGGCCCTGGCCACCACCCTGCTGGCCCAGGCTCCTTCCCCGAGCGCCACGCCCACGCTGAAATGGCGGGGTTCCCTCTGGGCCTCGGCCGTGTCGCAGAACCGCGACACCGCGGACGGCTCGTTGGTGTTCCGTCCCCTGGACGCGGGGCAGGGCCAGTTCACGCTGGATGGCCTCATGCTCGGCGTGGACGCGACGCTCGCCGGCGGCTGGTCTGCCAAGGCCACGCTGCTGACGGGGCAGGCGGGCAAGGTCGTCCAGAGCACCACCGGCGACAGCGGCACGATCGCGCCGGTGGAAGCCATGCTGGTGTGGACGGGTGCGCGCGACACCTTCCGCGTCGGCCGGATGATCACCTTCATCGGCATGGAGTTCCTGGATGGCGCGCAGGACGTGGCGGCGAGCCGGGGCCTGTTGTTCAGCTTCGTGGACCCCTTTGGGCAGGTCGGCATCAACTGGCACCACGCCTTCAGCCCGGTCTGGAGCGCGGATCTCTGGGCCTTCAACGGCGAGGACCGGGCCCGGGACAACAACCAGGGCAAGACCGTGGGGTTGGGGCTCACCTACAACCACGCGGGCTCCCAGGACAACTTCCTGTCGCTGCATGCCTACTCGGGAGTCGAACAGGATGGGTTCGGCTCCGCCGCCCACACCGGCGCCGAAGGGCGCAGGCGCGAGCGCGTCTGCCTCATGGGCCAGTGGATCGCCGGGGCCTCCACCTTCCAGTGGGAGGCCTCCCTGGGCCGCGAGTCCTTCGCGGCGGGCAGCCTCCTGGGTGCCACCGCGCCGATGAGGGCCACCTGGCGCGGATACGGGTTCATCTGCAAGCGGGAAGTCGCGCCTTCCGTGAGCCTCTTCACCCGGGTGGAATGGCTGTCGGATGACCTGGGCGTCCGTCTATCGGCGGACCCCACCATCCGGGAAGCCCTGGGGCTCGCCGGCCCCGTCACCTACGCCGGTCGGATGGGGGCGAACCTCCAGGCCCAGGGGATCTCGCTTGGGGTGGACAAGAAGCACGGGCCCGCCTTTGCCCGTCTGGAGCTGCGCCAGGATCGGCTCAACCGGGACCTGACGGACGCGCAGGGCCGCGCCTTCCGGGAGAGCCTCTCGGGGACCCTGAGCCTGGGGGCAAGTTTCTAGACCCTTTCGTCATGAATTGATCTGCGGCAGTCTGTGTCATAACCCCAAATTGGGCGATCGGAGGCGCTGGTCTGTGGAAAACCCTGGGGAGAATTCCGCCCAGCGGTCTGCGTGCTAGATTTGGGCCACCGACTGCCCCCTGGCGAGAGGAGTTCCTGTGCCCGACAGCTCCGTCCAGACAGCGCCTGCCACGACCCTGACCCGGGAACAGCGCGTCCGCCTCTATCGCACGATCTACGCCGCCCGGCGCATCGACGACAAGGAGATCACGGGCAAGCGCCAGAACAAAGTCTTCTTCCAGATCAACGGCGTGGGCCACGAGGCGGTCCAGGCCGCGGCGGCCATGGTGTTCCGTCCCGGCCACGACTGGTTCTTCTTCTACTACCGCGACCGGGCCTTGGCCTACGGTCTGGGCTACACGGCCAGGGAGATGTTCCTGGGCTCCGTGGGTGCCGTGGACGATCCCGCCAGCGGCGGTCGCCAGATGCCCAGCCACTGGGGCCACAAGGACCTCAACATCTTCACGACGTCGAGCCCCACTGGCAGCCAGTTCCTCCAGGCCGTGGGCGCGGTCGAGGCCGTGGTCCGCGCCGAGCAGGGCGGCGTCTCGGAGCAGCTGGGCATCAAGGCGGACGAGGTGGCCCTGGTCACCACCGGTGACGGCACCTGCAGCCAGGGCGAGTTCTGGGAGGCCATCAGCAACGCCGTGAACCTGAAGGCCCCGGTGGTGTTCCTGGTGGAGGACAACGGCTACGCCATCAGCACCCCCAGCGAGGTGCAGTATCCGGGCGGCAACGTGGCTGCCCTGCTCCAGGGCTATGCGGAGCACGGCCTGTTGATCCTGGACGAGGTGGACGGCTGTGACCCCATCGCCAGCTACGAGGCCTTGAAGCTGGCCGCCGAGTACGCCCGTTCGCGCAAGGGGCCGGCCCTGGTGCGCGCCAAGGTGATCCGCCCCTACAGCCACTCGCTGTCCGATGACGAGCAGCTCTACAAGTCCAAGGTCCAGCGCGAAGCCGAGGCCCAGCGGGATCCGTTGATCACCTATGCCCAGCACCTGGTGGCTTCCGGTGACCTGACGGAAGCCCAGCTGCAGATGCTGAAGGAAGAGGTGCAGGCCGAGATCGATGCGGCCTGGGATGAGGCTGACGCCGCCCCCCGGCCCGAGCCCGGTAGCTACTACCGCCACCTCTACAGCGAGGAGGTCGATCCCACCTCTGCCGCCTTCGACACCGAGCACGCCCCGGGCGACCAGGAAGTCGGCAAGAAGACCATGCTCGACCTCATCAACGCCACGCTGAAGCACGAGATGGCCCGGGATCCCCGCATCCTGGTCTTCGGCGAGGACGTGGCCGACGCCAGCCGAGAGGACATCCTCGACGAGGTGAAGGGGAAGGGCGGCGTCTTCAAGACCACCCACGGCCTGCAGAAGCAGTTCGGCGCCCACCGGGTGTTCAACACGCCCCTGGCGGAGGCCACCATCGTGGGCCGCGGCATCGGCCTGGCCGCGCGGGGCTTCAAGCCCGTGGCCGAAATCCAGTTCTTCGACTACATCTGGCCCGCCATGCAGCAGCTGCGCGACGAGCTGGCCAACATCCGGTGGCGCTCCCACGGGGCCTTCAAGGCGCCCATGGTGATTCGCGTGCCCATCGCGGGCTACCTCATGGGCGGCGCCACCTACCACAGCCAGTGCGGCGAGAGCACCTTCACCCACATCCCGGGCCTGCGCGTGATCTGCCCCAGCAACGCCCTGGACGCGGCCGGCCTCCTGCGCACCGCCATCCGCTGCGACGATCCGGTGCTGTTCCTGGAGCCCAAGCACCTCTACCGGCAGACTCACAACAAGGGCAACGACCCCGGTCCCGACTTCATGATCCCCTTCGGCAAGGCGCGCACGGTGCGCGAGGGTGCCGACCTGTCCGTCATCACCTACGGCTGCACCGTCCACCGGGCCGTGCAGGCGGCCCGCGAGGCCGAGAAGGAAGGGATCTCTGTCGAAATCATTGACCTCCGCAGCCTGAATCCCTACGACTGGGCCGCCATCGAGCGCACGGTGAAGAAGACCCATCGCGTGATCGTGGCCCACGAGGACACCCTCAGCTGGGGCTACGGCAGCGAGATCGCGGCCCGCATCGCCGACGAGCTGTTCTTCCACCTCGACGCCCCCGTGCGCCGGGTGGCGGCCAAGGACACTTGGGTGGCCTACTACCCCGCGCTGGAGGACGAGATCCTGCCCCAGCCCAAGGACTTCCTCGAGGCCTACCGGAAGCTCATGGCGGTCTGAGGGGCCAAGGGCGCTAGCATGGGCCCATGCCCGGAGGGCTCATGCGCAAGGTTCTGGTCCTGCTCTGCCTCGGAGGGGTGACCGCCTTCGCCCAGATCGGCGGCACGCCGCAGTACGACGCGGGTCCCCGGCTGGACTGGACCTTCGGGGTCCATCGGAGCCAGCCCACCCTCTCCGCCACGGCGGTCGGCACCAAGGATGGCAAGGCCTCCCTGGTGGACACGGATGGGGATCTCGGGCTGGGCCGCTCGGGCAGCCCCAGCGGCGCCTTCCTGGAGTACTCGGGGCAGGCGCATGGCTTCCGGCTGGGCTACGATGCCCTCCGCTTCGAAGGGGAACGGACTCTGACGAGGGACATCCAGCTGGACGGCGTGACCTACTCGGGTGGGACGGGACTCCGCTCGAAGGCGAAGCTCACGGTGCTGGAGGGGCTCTATACCTACAAGTTCCTCCGCCAGGCGGATGCCTGGGTCGGACTCGACCTGGGAGTGCAGGTCCTGAAGACGGAGCTCTCGGCGCTCACCCTCTCCGGACCCCCCGCCTCCTCGGCCCTCAGTCCGACCCTGGTCCTCCCCCAGGTGGGCATCTCGGGGTGGTCTTCCGGGGCCGGTGGACTCCTGGAATCGCGGGTCTTCTACCGCTACTTCCGGCTGCACGGGGCCACCAGCAGCCGCTATGGCGTGGATGCCCGGGCCTACCTGTACCCCCGGTTCGGCCTGAGGGCCTTCTACGAGGCGGGCACGGTCAAGGCGCCGGCCGGCTCCACCCAGGGGGATCTGGACCTCCGCGCCGATTCCAGGCTGACCGGCCTGGGCCTGGTGATCCGTTTCTGAAGGGGGCCGGCCCCGATGCGTCCAGGCAGGAATAAGTTGCAAAAAAAAAGAATGGACCTGGGCAATCCTGTCATGCTGTTCGCGTGACCCGCCAGGGGCGGACCTCACGCCATGCTATGACGGCCTTGTCTGGGGAAAGTCATCGCTACAACATCACCAGACATACGGCAGGAAACAGTCATGGCTCAAGGCACCGTCAAGTGGTTCAACGCTGAGAAGGGCTTCGGCTTCATCACCCCCGACGAGGGCGGCGCTGACCTCTTCGTCCACCACACCGCCATCCAGGGCGGCGGATTCCGCACCCTGGACGAGAACCAGCGCGTCAGCTTCGAAGTCGCCCAGGGCCAGAAGGGCCCCCAGGCCACCAACGTCCAGAAGCTCTAGTTCCCCACCGATCAGAAAGGGAAAGGCGGCCCACCGGGCCGCCTTTTTCGTGGACCCAGCCATCGCTCAGAGAGCCCGCGCCGTGGCAAGGTCCAGGGCGGGTTCTCCTGGGGGCTGGCCTGGGCGGCCCGTTCGGCCCGCGCGGCCTCCAGGGCCGGGTGCAGGGCCAGCGCGCGGGCCAGGCACTGGCGGGACTCCTGGGCGAGGCGCTCCGCAGGCTCCCCGTGTGCGATGTGCCACTCGGCCCGCAGCCGCTGGGCCTGCGCCAGTGTGAGCCACAGGTGGGGGTCGTCGCCCTTGATGCCCGCGCCCTTCCGGGCGAGCTGCTCGGCCCGCGCCAGGGCCTCCAGGGGGGAAGCCCCGGAGGCAGCCGCATGGCGGCCTTCGCTGAGTTCCACATTCGCGGCTTCCCGGTGCAGCCGGAAATCCGTGGAGTTGATCTTGAGGCCAGTGGCCAGGGCGACCCGCGCCTCCTGGAGCGCCTTCGCGGGATCCAGGCCCTGGCGGGCCAGGTGCAGGGCCTGGGCGTGGTGAGTTTCTCCGAGCGCCAGGAATACCCGGTGATGGGAAGCTGTGATGGCCTGGCCCGCCCGCGCCGAGGCCAGAGCTTTCGCCAGGTCCGGCCCAGGATCCTGGCTGCGGGCCAGGAGGGCGAGGGCCCTCCTGGTGTGGAACTGGGCTTTGAAGAATCGAGGGTACACCGACCGGGGACTGAGGCGGATGGCCACCTCCTGGTGGGCAATCCCCGAATCCAGCACCGGCAGCGGGTCGAGGCCGCGGTCCCCCAGCCACTCCGCTTTCACCAGCAGCACGTGCCCCCAGATCACGTGGTGGTAGTAGTTGTTCTCCTTCTGGATGGGGGAGGCCTCTTCGAGGAGGCGGATGGCCCGGCCCAGGACGGGGCCTGGGTCCTTGCCGTGAGAAGCCAGATACTCGGCCCCGATGGCTAGGGGCTGGGCGAGGTCGTGGGCGGGGGTGACAACCCATGCATCCATCCGCGCCAGGTCGGGCAGGGGGCTCTCTCCATGCCGCCACCGGCCATCCGCCAGGATCCAGTACACCCAGGCGACGTTGTGCCCCTGGTTATGGTCCCTGATGGCGGCTTCTTGGGGCTGCAAATCTGCCAGGGTCTCCTGCATCAGCGGACGAGGGTCCTTCCCTTCCCGCAGGAGCACGAAGCCCAGTCGGATCCGGCTGTATACCCAGGCGGCCAGCACGGGGATGTTGCCGGGCCGGATGCGCAGGGCCCGTTCGTGCATCGCCTCGCTCTCCCGGAAGATCGCTTCGGAGGGATTGCCAGAATCAGACTGGAAGATGCTCATGCTGATGATGCGGTGGATTTCCAGGGATACCAACCGCTCGTCACTCGGGGCGAGGGCCCGGGCCGCATCCATGGCCTGTTTCGAGGCCGCCAGGGCCGCCTGGCCCTGCGCCTCGCTGCGGAGTGGGGTGTCGGTCATCCCGAGGGACTTGCTGGAGAGACCGATCCAGGCCCAGGCCTCGAACATCTTGGCTTCGTACTGCCAGGGGCGCTGCCGGAAGGCCTCCCGGGACTTCTCGATGCAGCGGGAATAGTCGCCTTCCAGGAAGGCGATCTGGGCATCGCCGAAAGCCGCTTCCTCCTGGAGGCTCGCCACGGAGTTCCGGAAGTGGGCCAGGGCTTCACTCACCATGCGCTGGCGCAGCGCCACATGCTTCGCTTCACCCAGGGTGGGGTTGGTGTCCCGCACACGGATATAGTGATCCAGGATGGCGGAGGCCAGAGTGTACTCCACCTCGGGTGTATCGAAGCCGTGGGCGATGGCGGCCTTCAGCTCCTCCTGGGCGGCGGGAGCCTCGCCGAGGGCGAAGTGCCCCCGGCCCAGGGCGTAATGACCGGGGCCATGGGCCGGGGCGCCCAGGGTGGTCATGGCCGCGCGGATCTCCGCCATCCGCTGGCGGATGCGAGCCTCGGCGGGGCGGATGTCGTGGGCAGGCAGCATCCGCTCGATGCGCATGAGCTGCTCCACCTCGCGGATCTGCAGGCTGAACCGCTGGGCTAGCTCTAGGTGCGTTCGGGCCCGGCGGGAGGTGGCGATGTTCCAGGTCACAAGGCTGAGCGAAGCGGCGAGTCCAGTCGCAATGGCCAGGCTGAGGCGGCGGTGGCGCATCACCGCACGCCAGATCCGCTCCCACCGACTGATGGGGCGGGCCTGGATGGGTTCTTCCGCCAGCCACCGCCGGAGATCCTCCTCCAGCGCGAAGGCCGAGCTGTACCGGCGGTCGGGGTCAGGATGCAGGCAGGTCTCCAGGATGGTGTCCAGATCCTTAGGGAAGCCGGGAATCATCCGGCGGAGCAGGCACACATCCCTGGTGGCCTGCTGTTTCAGCAGGCCCGCCAGGGTGGTGGCTTCGTGCGGGGGATGGCCCCCGAACACCGCATAGAAGGTGGCCCCCAGGCTGTAGAGATCCGAAGCACGGGTGGCTTCGCGCCCCTGGCCCTGCTCGGGGCTCATGAAGGCTGGCGTGCCAACCAGGCCCCACGAAAGCGTGAGGTCCGCCTGGGATTGGTCTCGCGCCAGCCCGAAATCAACGATGCAGGGCCGGCAGCTGCCATCTTCCTGGGGTTCTAGCAGGATGTTGGAGGGCTTGAGATCCCGGTGCACCAGGCCCGAGCGGTGCGCGGCGTGGAGGGCGGCCGCCACTTCCGCCATGAGCCTGACCTTCTCCCGGAGTCCCAGGCGCTCCCGGGCTTCCCCCAGGGTGGTGCCCTGGAGGTACTGCATGGCGATGAAGGGGTGCCCGTCTTCCGAATCCACCTCGAAGACCTTGCAGATGTGCGGATGTTCGACCTTGGCCTGGAGCTGGGCCTCCCGCATGAAGCGGATCGTCTGCAGCGGGTCTGCGTGGATCAGTCGCTTCAAAGCCACCGGGCGCTGGAGCATCGGATCCCAGGCCAGGTGCACCACACCCATTCCGCCCCGGCCCAGTTCCGGACCGAGGACGAAGCGGCCGAGCCGCTCCCCGGCTGGGTTGACAGCCCAGCTAGGCGGCTCTGAGTGGGTAAATGATTGAGGTTGAGTAGAGGATGAGGAGATCACGTTCCATTAATCTACCTGAAGCGCTGTTTTGTTCATGATTCAAAAAGCACGATTCATCTATTTGGGCGGCGGGATTTCCGAGTTCCCCTGGCAGGGGTGCTGGGGCACGCTGATGCCATGGCTATTCGCGGACCCTATGATTGCCAGAGCGCAGCGGGCACCCCGCGCACCCTGGGCGAGCGGATCAAGATGCTCCGTGTGCAGCGCGGCCTCACGCAGGTGGAACTGGGCGAGGCCCTGAACAGCGACCAGGCCACAGTGTCGCTCTGGGAGCGCGACCGCGCCAAGCCTTCGGGTCCCGCCTTGGGTGGCGTTGCTGCCTATTTCGGCGTGACGACCCAGGCCCTGGAAACCGGAGAGGGCCTAGAGGTTCCCGAACCCACTCACTTGGTACGGCCACAGAGACAAAGGGAACCGAAGCCTGGACCCATGGGACTTGCCGATCCCGGCCCCGGCGCCGCACTCGCCATGGATGTCCGAACCCAGGTCGAGAAACGTCTTGAACCCATGGAAGCCATGGGTTTCCTGATGAAAGCCCTGAAGGAAGGACGCACTGTCTGGATGGTGGTGGACTGAGACGTCCTGCCAACTTGGTCACAAGAGTCCACGAGGATGGGGAGAGTCTCATATTTAGAATTTGAATTATTAAAAAAATGATATTGTGATGCCCGAACTAGTCGCGAGGGCCTCATGAGACATTCCCTAGACCGAATTTCAAGTCCACTGACTTCTTTTGTAATTGCATTGGTTATGGTGTCGATCGGGGGGTGCGGGGGGGGAGGCGGCAGCGCTTCTGGCAACTCGGGGGGCAATCCACCTGCCGCCGTGCAACCAACCTTCACGGTTCAGCCCACGGACCAGACCGCCGCAGCGGGTTCCATGGCAACCTTCACGACGACAGCGGTTGGCACACCTACGCCCACCTATCAGTGGGAGCGCAGCGCGGATGGGATAACTTGGGCACCCATTGCAGGTGCCTCCAACGCCAGTTATAGAATCTCTACCCAAATCACCGACCACGGAGCGAAATTCCGGGCGAAGGCAAGCAACAGCGCAGGTGTGGCCACCAGTGGCAGCGCGACCCTGGCCGTGAATACCTTGCCCATGAGCCTCAGCAATGGCCAGGTGGTCCCAGGTGAGGTGGTCGCAGCGAACGGTTGGCGTCTCTACACCATCCAGGTCCCAAGCGGGGCCGCTTATCTGGACGTCCGACTGGACAACCCGACGAACGATCCCGACCTCTACGTGCGCCTGGGCAGTGCACCCACCTTGTCGCAATCGGACGCCAACTCTGTGGGCATCACCGCTGAATCCGTGCGGATCAACCTTCCTGGGGCAGGCACCTGGTACATCGGGGCCTACGGGTACGATCCCATCTCAGCCTCCACCTATACAATCACGGCGTCATATGGAGGCGGAGCCGGGTCAACTGTGCCGGTCTTCACCACCCACCCCAGCAGTCTGACATTGGCACCCGGCGGCACTGCCACATTCACTGCAGTGGCCACCGGCACGCCCGCCCCCACGTACCAGTGGGAGCGCAGCCCCAACGGCGCCACCTGGACCGCGGTCAGTGGAGCCACCAGCTCCGTACTCACCATGACCGCCCAGTCCACGGACAACGGCGCCCAGTTCCGGGCCAAGGCCAGCAATAGCATGGGGACTGCAATCAGTAACAGCGCCCTGCTGACTGTGAACTCGGCCGTATCCATTGACCCCAAACGAAGAATTTCTGCCGGAGAGAGCCACTCACTCTGGCTCACGCCCGATGGGACGGTCTGGACATGGGGCAGCACCAACAATCGAACAGCGCCGACCCAGGTTGCAGGGTTGTCAGGGCAGTTCATGGCCGTGTCTGCGGGAGGTAGCCACAGCCTTGTTCTCAAATCTGACGGCACCGTATGGGCCTGGGGCACCAACAGCTACGGGCAACTGGGGGACGGTACCACTGTGGACAGGACTGCGCCGGTCGCAGTGGTCGGCCTGCCGCCGAACGTCATTGCCATCGCTGCAGGCACAGACCACAGCCTGGCCTTGACGGCCAGTGGGAATGTCTGGGGGTGGGGATACAACGGCATGGGGCAGATTGGTGACGGCACAACCGTGGTGCGCTACACCCCCGTTTCCGTGCAAGGCCTGTCGGGCATCCAGGACCTGGCGGCTAGCCGTGACACCAGCCTCGCGTTGAAATCAGACGGGACTGTTTGGGAATGGGGAATCGGTTCGATTCTCACCAATCGACCATCCCAGCGAACGTCGCTCTCCGGCATCGTGGCCCTTGCTGCTGGAACCTACCATGCCATGGCACTGCAGGCGGATGGCGCCTTGCTCGCGTGGGGGTCGAATACATGGGGCCAGCTTGGAGACGACACCGGGCGGCCCAGCGATACTCCCGTATCTGTGAAGGGTGCCTCGAATGTTCGCGCCATGTCTGCGGGTGGTACTTTCAGCGTAGGTCTGAGAACAGATGGAAGCCTCTGGGCATGGGGTGACAATGGGACCGGTCAACTCGGGGAAGGCACTTCACAAACGAGGTATGCCCCTTGGCCCGTGACTGGAATGGGATCGGATGTGGTGGCTGTTGCGGCCGGAGGTTACCACTGCCTGGCACTGAAAGCCGATGGAACCGTATGGGCCTGGGGTGATAACAGCTGGAGCCAACTCGGGGATGGTACATATCTCGGCTCGCAGCATAGTCCAGTCCGGGTGGCTGGTATGGAAGGCCCAGCCGCAAGAATGGCTGGAGGAAATTCCCATGGCCTAGCTATGGGAGCGGATGGTCGTGTGTGGGCCTGGGGAGCGAATGCCTCCGGCCAGCTTGGCGACACGACAATAGTGAATCGAATGGCCCCAGTGCCTGTGGACGGGATTCGAGAAGCGAGTTCTGTCGCCGGAGGGGGTGATCACTGCCTCGCGCTCAAATCTGATGGCTCCCTGATCTGGGCCTGGGGACTTAACACGAGTGGACAGCTGGGTGATGGGACCACCACTGATCGACTCGCGCCCATCCAGGTTACGGTCTCGGCCGGAAGGGTGACTGCTATAGCAGCAGGGGCTTCCCACAGCCTCGCCTTGAAAGAGGATGGCACCGTCTGGGCTTGGGGAAGCAATGCGAAGGGTCAACTTGGGAACGGCACCAACACGGATGCCCTCAGTCCAGTGCAAGTCATAGGGCTGACCGGCAAGATTACTGCGGTGGCTGCTGGTGTCGCCCATAGCCTTGCCCTGAGAGATGACGGCACCGTCTGGGCTTGGGGGCTCAACTTCGAAGGCGAGCTTGGGAATGGCACCACTACCAACAGCAGCAGGCCCGTTCAGGTCCTAGGCCTGGTGAATGTCATCAAGGTGGTTTCAGGGCATTTCCATAACCTTGCCTTGAAAAGTGATGGGACCGCCTTCGGGTGGGGAGACAACCTTTACGGGCAGATCGGGGATGGCTCCAACAGGAATGACCGGTTGACTCCCGTGCAGTTGTCAAGCCTCAGTGATCTGCAGGACATCGCCGCGGGAGAACTCCACAGCCTCGCCCTGAAAAGGGACGGCACTGTTTGGGGTTCGGGTGCCAATCAATATTCACAGCTCGGTAGCGCCCCACTCGAAACCGCGGTCCCTGTTCAATTGACGGACCAGATCCAGTCGCTGGCAGCTGGCCAGTATTTCAGTCTTGGCATGAAGAGCGACGGGACTATGTGGGCCTGGGGCTACGGTCTGTATGGGCAGTTGGGGGACGGAAGTCGATTGCCCGTGCGTTCTTCATCCCCGGTGCGGGTTTGCAGCCGTGTCGTTGGTGTTGGCCCCTGAAAAAAGGGGAGGGCCACGTCGAATTCGCTGAGCTGTTCTCCCGCCCGAAATTTTTATCGGAGTCTCTATGTTCAATCCCTTCCAATCCATCGAATCTCTCGGCTGGGCCCTGCTCTGGACGCTGCTGCTGGCCGCGGGCTACCTCGCGCTCTTCACCCGCCAGCGGGCGGGGTGGGTGGTCCTGGGATGGTTCCGCGCCCTCCTGTCGCTGGTGTCGGCGCCGATTCAGTACCTCGCGCGGATCCTGCACCGGTTCGGGCAGTACGGGGAGCAGGGCGAAGCCGCGCTGGGGCGTCACCGGCAGGGGTTATGGGATGCCTTCCTGGCCTACGTCCAGGCCGGGGTGGCGGCGCTGTGCATCCTGGGACTCGGGGCGGCCACGGTGAATGCATGGAAGACGCTGATGCCC
The DNA here is from genome assembly GCA_963751095.1 of uncultured Holophagaceae bacterium. Taxonomy (GTDB): domain Bacteria; phylum Acidobacteriota; class Holophagae; order Holophagales; family Holophagaceae; genus Geothrix. The sequence goes on from CAVVTK010000013.1 coordinate 140,998, forward strand.
AGCGAGGGGGCCACTGCGGCGGCGGAAGCCACCCAGAAACGGCTCAAGGACGTCCAGGCCGAATCCGCCGAGGTTCAGGCCCGCCTTGATGCGTTCAAGGGGGGCCTCGAAGCCAAGCGCGGTACCCTGGTGGCCGACTACAAGAGCGCGCGGGTCGCCGCGATCGCCGCCGCGAAGGAGACCATGAGCGCCAGGGAGCGCGCGGCGACGAGCGCGCCCCAGTCGCAGGGGCTAATGAACGAAGTCAAGACCTTCCTTGACAAGCCCGAGCATCAGAGCGGTTACGCCATCCAGAATGCGAAACGGGCCATCGAGAACCACCTGACCTACCGCGTCAGCCTTCCGGCAGAGCTGACGCAGCCAGTGCGCGAGTACAACGACGCTTGGGCCACCAAGGCCATCGCGGAGGAAGAGCTCCGGAATTTCAATGAAGCCCAGGTCGTGCGGGTCTTGGAAGCGGAGCGCAGGGACCTGGAAGGGAGGGTGCAGGGGCTGACGCGGGAGGTGGCTGCCGCCGCCCGGGAATATGCCGAGGCTGATGCCCGAGCAAGCCTGCGGTTCGCCTTATGCTTCGGCTCGCTGCTCACCAGCTTCGTCAGTCTGCTCGGTTTCCTCTGGGCGGCGGGCCTGCTCCTGGAACTGGCTGACCTGGCGCTGGGCTGCGCGGCCCACCTCAAGGAGCTGAGGGACCAGGCGGTGAGAACGCCGCGATGCGACGGCAACGTGGATGACACCCCTGCCGCAGAAGTGACCCTCTGAGGGGCGGGCCAGCTGTCGATGTTCGAGAATGTCTCCTGTCCGAAGTGCGGCGCACCCATCAGCTCCACGCTGGCGTCCGCCCTCCTCGAAACCTGCCGCTACTGCGGTTCGACCTTCAAACGCACGCCGTCCACTGAGGGCCCCCTGGTGTGCGGCTGTGGACGGGGCGGCGAGAACCGCTGCGCGCTCTGCACCACTGCCATCTGCCAAGGCTGCTCCACTTCCATCGAACACTACGACCTCTCCCAGATCATGCTCGGCCACCGCATTCCCCCCCGGCACCACTCGGGGATGCTCCACCGCTTGGGAAAGACCGCTCCCCTGAGTGCAGTGCTCTGTGTCCCCTGTCTCGATTCCACCCTGACCAACTGGCTCAGGACCCACCCAAACACCCTGTAAGGAGCACCCCATGGCTCAGGCCCAGTCGAAGTTCGAAGGTTATCGTCGGTACCAGGTTGGTGGCTATGAGTACGCCGTCACCTACTTCGAGGCCAAGTTCAAGAACACCGGCACGCCCATGCTGGTGGCGGACCAGTTCACCCAGTTCGTGGAGTGGTGGGGCGGCCAGGGCTTCGAGTTCATGCGCACTGACGAGGTGCCCTACCACATCACGCCCGGCTGCCTGGCGGGGCTCTTCGGCGCCAAGGAATCCTTCGGCCACTGCACCGTGGTGACCTTCCGCAAGAAACTGAATTGAAACCCATTGTCGTCAGGCTGATCCGCTTCTACCAGCGGCACGCCTCGGCGAGGCTTCGGAATTCCTGCCGGTTCGAGCCCTCCTGCTCGAACTACATGATCCTCGCCATCGAGAAGCACGGGGCCGCGCCGGGGATCCTCATGGGCCTCCGGCGCCTCCTCCGGTGCAGCCCGCCCAATGGCGGCGAGGACTATCCCTAGATCCTTCTGACATCCCCCGTTCCTGCCTGTGCCCCAGGGCACTTCCCCGGAGTTCGACCATGCGTAGACTGTTTGCCATTTTCGTCGTGATGACGTCACTCGCGATGACCACTCCCGTTGTGGCCGGGACGAAAGTCTTCAAGGAATCCTCCGACTTCACCAAGGACTCGGAGGTGAAGGGCTACCTGAATACCAAGTTCGATACCTACGCCAAGATGTACGAGTGCCCGAAAGGGACTGACTGCGACTGGGTGTTTCGGGCCGAGGACTTCAACCTTGCAGATCTGCGAACGCGCGGTGCACTCTACTTCGCGGGCGGCCTGGCCGCAGGGAGCAGCGGGAATCCCTACCTGGACTACGGCGTGATGCAGGCGTTCTACGGCAACGGCCTGGCCGCCTCGTTCGAATCCACTGTGATGGGCATGGGCGTGCAGCTCACGCGACCCAACGCCCAGAAGCCGGCGGATGACCCTACCCGGGTGGACCAGGGAAAGGTGGCTGGGTTGAAGGCGAAGCAGGAGGCCGATCTTACGGGCATGGACCTGGAGATGGAGAAGGCACTCTTTGGGGAGGATAAGGCGAAAGTCGGTGTGTCGGCCGCAGTGAAGAACGCCAACCTCCGGAAGGCTGAGCGCCATGCCACGCTCCAGGCTCAGATTGACGACCTGGAGAAAAAGCTCAGCGCGAATAAGCCCGCTTCCAATAATCCTGAGGACCAGAAGGGCTACGTGATCGTGCTCTATCTCATGGATAGCGGGATGAATACGGGCAGCGTGATCTTCAGCCCCATTGCCACGAACAGCACCACCGCCGAATTCATCATTCTGAAGGATGGCAAGCCCGTGTTGGCGGGCCGCCATTCTGCGGTCTCGACGATGTGGGGGAGTTCCTCGAACAAGTGCGGCCAGAAACTCGCCAGTGCTTTCAATATCAAAGGCTGATTGATCATGCCTGACCTGGTTCTAGGCCACACGACGATGCAAGGTGACCGGCCCTTCAAGGAGGCAATCATGCCCTGGTTCTGGCGAGTGTTTGTACGCAGCATGGTATTGGTGGGGTGCACTTCGGCCTTTCTGGCGGGCCAAAGTCCGGACCTGGAACGAGCCGCCTCTCAGCTGGCCACGCGCATCCCAGGCTCGCAGGGGGCCAGGGTTGCCGTAGCTGACTTCACGGACCTCCAGGGCCGTGTCACCGACTTGGGGCGCTACTACGCCGAGGAATTCTCCGTGGCTCTGGTGAACACGGGTGGAACCCTCAAGGTGATGGACCGTGGCCGTCTCCGAGCGCTTCTGGCGGAGTCGAAGCCCCAGGCGGTTGACGGGACCGACGAGGGCACCATGGCGGAAATGGGGAGAGCCTCCGGGATTGACTTTCTGGTGACTGGGTCGGTGACGGAACTGCCCGATGCCATGCGGCTCACGCTCCATGCGCTCAACACCAGGACCGGGGCCCTCCAGGCAGCCACGTCTCTTTCCGTCCCCAAATCGCCTGCAGTGCTGGCCCTGCTGCAACGAACCGGCCAGGGAAAGGGGTCTCACCAGGCCACCGACCCGGGGGCGGTTCCGCGTGTGCGGATGTTCCAGAATGATTTTTTGGCCGCGAGCGCCGACGCGCTCTCCGTTCGCCGGGATGGGGACTGGGTATATGCGTACCTCTCCCTGAGCCTGGAGAACAAAACCGGCCAGGAGGAATACGTAACGTGCAGGTGCCGGAGCTACTCCGGCAATCCCGGCGATCCCGAGGTGTCCCTGATGGATTCTCAAGGGAGCGGCTGGCAGTTGCTCAAGGTGACAGGCCTGCCCTTGGCGCAGACCCATGTGGATCTCGACAGGTCGCGGTTTGTGCGGCTGGCCCCGGGCGCGCGTCAGACCGTCATCGTCTCGTTTCGCGCCAGAATCCCCGGAACCGGAGCCGATCAACGACTGGTCGCCAGTTTTGCGATGGAGATGGCTCGTTATCGCGAGGCGGCACCCCATCACGTGGAGCACTTCTCGCTAGGCCTCTCCGGCATTCCATCTGGCAAGTGAGTTCGAGCGCATCCGCGGGGCAATTCGTTTCTCAGGCACCCTGCTGCGCCCCCATGGAGGTCCCATGCAACCACATGAAGTCTTGCTGATGCTGATCCTGGTCTTGCCGGCGCTGTTCGGCCTGATGACTGCCTTGGCGAAATGGGCCTGGGCGGAACGGGTGACGGAACAGTGCGGGGCCTGGGCCACGGCGAAGCGGGATTCCTACCGGGGCATCCAGCGCTCCTGGGGCCAGGAAACCTCCAACACCCTGCTCTGGCCCTTTCAGGTGCTGGCGGGAGTCACCGGGCGGATTCCCCAGTCGAACTGGAGGGCGGGAATGCGCATGGCTGTCTACGCCTACGCGACCTGCTTCCTGGTGGGGCTGGTGGCCGCGCTGCTCTACGTGGTGATCATCGTGACCCTCTCGCTGGTAGCCCTGTATCTGGGGTTCAAGCTGCTGATGTTCGTCCTCTCTGGCCAAGAGAAGGGCGGAGTATCCGGTTCGCATCGGGAGCCGACTGAGGCCTCTACCGGGCGCGGGTTCTGGTCATCGGATCCGGAAGCGCTCTCATCGCCGCATCCGACGGTAGCCTCTGCGTCCGGTAGCGGGCACCCAGGCTCATCTTCCCTCTGGTCTTCCACGCGCCCTTGCCGTGCCTGCGGAGCCACTGTGAGCACCGACATCGAGATCTGCCCGAAGTGCGGAGAGGACCAGAGCACCTGGAAACCCCTGGGCACCTGGGAACGTCAGTGCCGGGTTTGCGGGCAGACGGTAAGCGAGGACGTGGAAATCTGCCAGCGTTGTGGCGAGAACCAGGGGACCTGGAAGCCCCTCGGCACGAGGGAGGGACCTTGCCGCGCCTGCGGGGCGACCGTGAGTGAGGACGTGGACGTGTGCCCACAGTGCGGAGAGGACAAAACCACCTGGAAACCGTTGGGCACCTGGGAACGGAAGTGCCGCGTCTGTGGAGGGGTGGTGAGTGAGGACGTGGAGGTCTGCAGGCACTGCGGGGAAAACCAGGGGACCTGGAAGCCCCTTGGAACCGGGGAGCGTCCGTGTCGGGCCTGCAAGGCCATTGTCAGTGAGGATGTAAGTCGGTGCCCGCAGTGCGGGGAGGATCTGGCAGCCTTCAAACTGTTCGGGTGAGGGCACCTGCTCAGTGGGGACCAGCCTCCAGGGCGAAGGGAGCGCCGAAAGGGCCTAGAGAGGGACTTCCCCAGGGCCGCTTTTTCACATTCCTCGAGGTTCGGTTCTAGTGGTGCCCGTGCCCGTCCGTCACGGCGGGCTTGCCGATGAACTCGGGCTTGCGGCCCAGGAAGATCACCCAGAGGCCGTACAGGGCCAGGACACCGAGGCCCACCGCCATGAAGGCGGGGCGCAGGGCGGCCAGGCCGGGGGTGCGGAAACCCAGGAGGCCCAGGATGGCTCCGAAGAAACCGACGGTGATGAGCAGAATTCCCCAGCGCGCCGCTGCGGCGGGATTCTGGCCCACTTCCTCGGGCAGCGTGCCGAGCGGGGTCTTGATCTCGCCAGCCACGTGCGTGCCCTGGAAGATGAGGATGACGAAGAGGAGGAAATAGAAGACCAGGAAGACCATGGGCTGACTCCGAAGGGATCCAGGATCGCATGAAGGGCCAGGGGGGGCGACGATACGAATCAAAATTCGGGGTTGACAGAATCAAACGGTTGATTAAACTCAAAAATTGGTTTAATCATTCGATTGATTTATACCCGAGGCCCCCATGATCGTTCCCGTCCTCCAAGCCGATACCCGCACCCGCCTCATCGAATCGGCCATCCTGCACTTTGCCGCCAAGGGCTTCGACGGGGCCGGCATCCGCGAGATCGCCAAGAGCGCCAACGCCAACTCGGCACTGGTGGCCTACCACTTCTGCGGCAAGGAGGGGCTCTACTCGGAGACCCTCAAGGCGATCTTCTCCCGGAAGGTCTCGCCGGTCTCGCTGCTGGCGGACCTGCCAACGGCCGGGTCGCCTGGGGCCCGGAAAGCCGCCCTGCAAGGCTTCCAGGACTACATCCGGGCCTTCACCACCGAGATCATGTCCTGCCAGGGGACCGATCCCATCGACGAGGCGGCCATGGTCCTCATGTCCCGGGAGATGCAGTCCCCCCGGCCCGCCTCCTCGGCCCTGCTCCTCGCGCACATCCAGCCCTACGTCACCTACCTGACGAACTGCCTGCAGATCCTGCGGCCCGACCTGGACGAGGACGCGCTCTTCGCCATGGGCGTGAGCATCCAGGGGCTGATGATCCACTTCCGCAACTCCCTGGGGATCCTCCGGCTCATCCGGGGCAATCCTGCCTACCCCGAGGACGCCGAGAAGCTCATCCAGCACTTCATCGATTTCAGCCTGCGGGGACTTGGCGTTCCCGAGGCCTTCCCGCAGCCGAGGAACTGACCATGCTCCTGATCTCACCCCCCGCGCTCCAGGCCCCGCTCCTGTCGCCTCCACCGGCCGAGAGGCCCCAGGCCCCGCGTTCGCTGGACCTTCCGGGGGCCCTGTCCCGGGCCCGGGCCGATAACGCCATGCTCCGCGCCGCCAGGGCCCGCATCGACGAGCGCCGCGGCCTCATCACCAGCACCCGGGCGGACGCGCTGCCCCAGCTGACCCTGGTGGGCGACTTCACCCGGGCGCGGGATGTCTCCATCCTCAACAGCGGCTTCGCGGACCTGGCACCGTCGTTCGGCAAAACCGCGGAATCCCTGGTCGGCACCCGCAGCATCTACACCACCCAGGCGAACCTCACCCAGCCCCTGTTCTACTGGGGCAAGCTGGGCACGGCCGTGGACATCGCCATGATGGGCGAGCAGGAGGCCGCCCTGGCCTACACCACCTCGGAGCTGGACGTGCTCCACGGCGTCGCCAAGGCCTACCTGGGCGTGCTGGTGGCCCAGGCCGAGCTGGAAGTCATCGAGAGTCGGCGCAAGACCGCCGAGCAGTTCGTGTCCGACGTGAAGGCGCGGCTGGAAGCCCAGACGGCCACCGAGCTGGACCGCCTGCGGGCCGAGAGCGAGTTCCTGGCAGTGATTCCCGAGGCCCTGCAGGCTGATGCCCAGGTCAGGCGCGCCCTGGAAGTCCTGAATGGTCAGCTGGGGCTGGATCCGAAGACACCCCTCGCCCTCGCCGGCCTCGGGTTGCCGGAGGCCGGTGCCAAGCCCGCGGGCGCCGAGCGCAGCGAGCTGGCCCAGCTGAAGCAGCAGGAGGCGATGTACCGCGCCAACGACAAGATCATCAAGTCCGACCTGCGCCCCAAGTTCGACCTCAGCGCCAGCTACGGCTACCAGGCCGGTAAGACCGACAACCTCTTCAAGGAGCCCTACGACACCTGGAAGGTGAGCGTCACCATGAAGTTTCCGGTCTTCGACGGGCTGCGCAGCTCGGGCAAGCGGGCCCAGAACAACGCCCAGCTGGAGCAGGTGAAGCAGCTGCGCGTGGATCGCGAGCGGTCCGTGGCCATCGAGCAGAGCACCGCCGACCGCGAGCTGGAGAAGGCCATCGCCCTCAGCGAGGCCGCCCGCCGCGCCCATGACGCCACGGCGGAGGCACTGCGCATGAGCCGCGAATCCTTCGACCAGGGCCTCATCACCTCCCTCGACCTGTTGCAGGCGGAGCGCGCGGAACGCCAGGCCGAAAGCCAGCGCCGCCGCGCCGAGCTGGGCCTCTGGTCCGCCCGCTTCGACCAGCGCCGCTCCCTGGGCCTGCCGCCGCTTTGACATGAAAACTCACCACGGGGACACGGTGGACACTGAGAAAAGATCACGGAGAAAAGAGAGAAGGCATTTTCTTCTCCGTGCCCCCCTCTGTGCGCTCCGTGTCTCCGTGGTGCATCTTTGCTGTTTCCCTTACTCCTGACCCCTCGGGGTATGGGGACTGACATAGACAACCGCCTTTGGAGCCGACCATGAACCGCCGAACCTTTTTCTACATCGCCCTGCCCATTGTCCTGATCGCCGGGGCCGCCACCTTCCACCGCTCCCAGCGCAACCAGGAGCTGAGCCACCAGGCCACCGTGAAGGGCGAAGGCACGGTGGCCGTCACCCTGGTCAATGTCCAGGAGCGCACCTTCCGGCCCGCCGTGGCCTTCACCGGCACCCTGCTGGCCGTGAACCGGGCCGAGCTGAAGGCCGAGGTTGCCGGTCGTGTCACCCGCGTGGCGGTGCAGGAGGGGGACACGGTCGCTGCCGGCGCCCTGCTCGGGGCCCAGGATGAGGATGATTACGCCCTGGGTGTGCAGGCGGCCGAGGCCCAGGCCGCCCAGGCCAAGGCCCAGGCCCTGCAGGCCCAGCGGGACAATGAGCGTTCCGTGGCACTGCTGGAGAAGCGCAGCATCACCCGCCAGGCGGCCCAGCAGGCCGAGACGGCCTTCAACGCCACCAAGGCCACCGCCCAGGCTGCGGAGAGCAACCTGGGCCTGGCCCGCCTGCGCCTGAAGAAGGCCCGCCTCGTGGCGCCCTTCGCGGGCCAGGTGGCTCGCCGCCTGGTGCAGCCCGGCGAGATGCTGAATCCTGGCCAGACGGCCTTCGAGGTGGTGGACAACCGCAAGCTGGAGATCCGCGCCGACCTGCCCACCGAGGCCATGGCCCAGGTGAAGGTGGGCCAGCGGGCCACGTTCCGCGCCATCGGTCTGAACCAGAGCGTGGAAGGCCGGGTCGCCCAGGTGAGCCCCAGCCTCTCCCAGGATGGCCGCACCCTGCGGGTGCGCATCGAGGTCTCGAATCCAGATGGCCTGCTCAAGGGCGGCCTCTTCGTGGAGGGCGTGATCCTGGGCGAGGGCGAGACCAGGAGCGCCGCCCTGCCGGCCACCCTCCTGAAACCCCAGGACCGCGATGCCGAGCTCTTCATCTCTGAGCAGGGCATCGCCGCCCGCCGCAAGGTGGTGCTGGGCGCGGAGCAGGACGGCTACCGTCCCATCAGCGGCCTGGCCGTGGGCACCCAGGTCATCGACAGCGGCAAGGACCTGGTGGGTGTGGGCAGCCGCCTGCGCGTCTCCGCGCCCGCCGCAGGAGGGAAGTGAGCCATGTTCCTGTCTGACCTCTCCATCCGCCGACCCGTCTTCACCGTCTGCATCATGCTGGCCCTGGTGGTGCTGGGCCTCTTCTCCGTGAAGAGCCTGGGCATCGACCAGTACCCCAACACGGACATTCCCACCGTCACTGTCTCGGTCATCTACCCTGGCGCCAGCCCCGAGTCCGTCAAGCAGGACGTGGTGAGGAAAATCGAGGAGGCCGTCAACCCCATCGAGAAGATCAAGGAGATCAGCTCCACCAGCCAGGAGGGCCTGGGTACGCTCGTGGTCCAGTTCCACCTGGGCCGCAACGTGGACAACGCGCTCAACGACGTGCGCACCAAGATCGGCCAGATCCGCCGGGACCTGCCCAACAACATCGAGGAGCCGGTCATCTCCAAGTTCGATCCGGCCCAGTTGCCGGTGCTCTCCCTGGTGGTGCAGCCCGATGCCAAGCACCAGGGCATGAACGACCGTGAGCTCACCCGCATTGCCGAGGATTTCCTGAAGCGGCGCATCGAGAACATCCCGGGTGTGGGCAAGGTGGATCCGGCAGGGGTCAGCACCCGCGAGATCCTCGTGCAGATCGATCCCCAGAAGCTTGAGGCCAAGGGCCTGGCCCTGGGGGCCGTGAAGAGCGCCCTGTCCAGCGACACCATGGCCATCCCCAGCGGCAACCTGCTCCAGGGCAGCCGGGAGGTCTCGGTGAAGGTGGACGCGAAAGCCAAGTCCGTCGACGATTTCAACCGCGTCATCGTGGGCAACAAGGAAGGCCGCCCCATCGAGCTGCAGGAAGTGGCCAAGGTGGTGGACGGCATCAAGGAGAAGCGCAGCCTGGCCCGGTTGGGTGGCAGGGACGTGGTGGCCCTGGAGATCCAGCGGCAGACCGGCGGCAATACCGTGGCCATGGTCACCGCGGTGGAGAAGGCCCTCGAGGAGCTGAAGCCCGAGCTGCAGAAGCAGGGTGTCGAGGTGGTCACGGCCAAGGACAATGCCCGCTTCATCATCAACAACGTCGAGGACGTGAACATCTCCATCTACGTGGGCGGGCTGCTCACGGTGATCATCGTGTTCTTCTTCCTGAAGAGCTGGCGCTCCACCCTCATCACCAGCCTCACCCTGCCCGTGTCCGTGATCTCCACCTTCATCATCATGCGGGCCCTGGACTTCACCCTCAACACCATGACCCTCATGGGGCTCAGCCTGGCCATCGGCATCCTCATCGACGACGCCATCGTGGTCCGGGAGAACATCACCCGGCACGCGGAGATGGGCAAGGACCACGTCACGGCGGCCCGGGAGGGCACGGCCGAGATCGGTCCGGCGGTCATCGCCACCACCCTGTCGATCCTGGCGGTCTTCGTGCCCGTGGCCTTCATGGGCGGCATCGTGGGCAAGTTCTTCTTCCCCTTCGGCATCGTCGTGGCGTTCGCCGTGGCGGTCTCGCTGTTCGTGAGCTTCACGCTGGATCCCATGCTCAGCGCGGTGTGGCCTGATCCGGAGCACGAGAAGAGCGCCGACGGCCACGTCCACTACCAGGGCCGCAACTGGATCATGCGCAGCGTGGAGGCCTTCGGCCTGGTGCTTGACCGCTGGGAGCAGCTCTACAAGAAGGCCATCGAGTGGGCCCTGGAGCACCGCTGGACGGTCATGGGTGCCGGGGGCGCGAGCTTCTTCCTGGCCATCGCTCTTTCTGGCCTGCTCGGCAACAACTTCATGCCCGATTTCGACCGGGGCGATCTGCAGGCGACCTTCAAGACCGAACCAGGCTCGAGCCTTGCCACCACCCGCGAGAAGGCCCTGGCCCTGGAGACCGCCATCAAGGCCGTGCCCGGGGTGGAACTCACCTACACCACCATCGGCACGGGCCTGAATGGCACCGTCAACAACGGCGGCATCTACGTGAAACTCAAGGAGGGCCGCCGCCCCAACCACGTGAAGATCCGCCGGCAGATCCGCGAAGCCTTCCGCTCCGTTCCCGGCGTGAATGCCGCCGTGGGCCCCGTGAACGACTGGGGCATGGCCTTCCCCATCATGATCGCCGTGCAGGCGCCGGATCGCGATGCGGTCATCCGGGCCGTGCCACTGGTGAAGGAGGCGCTGAAGAGCGTCCCCGGCGCCGTGGACATCACCACCAGCCTCGACAACGGCAAGCCCGAACTGCGGCTCGTCATCGACCGCAAGGCGGCCTCGGACCTGGGCGTGAGCCCGGCCCTGGTGGCCCAGATGGTGCGTCCGATGGTGGATGGCGAGAAAGTTGCCAAGTACGAAGACGAGCGTGGCGAGCAGAGGGACGTGCGGGTCCGCCTTGAGGATCAGCAGCGCCGCTTCACCACCCAGCTGGCCAACATGACGGTCGTGAGCACCAAGGACCTGGGCGGCGGCAAGCACCCACTGGTGCGCCTCAACCAGGTGGTGCGCTTCGAGGAGGGCATTGCCCCCGCCAAGCTCCAGCGCCACGACCTCATGGAAGAAGTGGAAGTGAACGCCAACTTCGACGGCTCCACCCTCGGGGAAGTCAGCGCCGGCGCCGCCAAGAAGGTGGCGGAGCTGAAGGGCAGCGGGCAGCTGCCGGAGGGCGTCCGCGTGGAGTTCCTGGGCCAGACCCGCGATCAGAAGGAGACCGCGGGCTACATGGGTACCTCGCTGCTGCTGGCGGTGTTCTTCATCTACTTCGTGCTGGCCAGCCAGTTCGAGAGCTTCAAGCTCCCCGTGGCCATCATGGCCAGCCTGCCGCTCTCCATGGTAGGCATGGTGCTCATGCTCCTCGTCACGGGCGACTCCATGTCCATGATGACGAGCATCGGCATGATCCTGCTCATGGGCCTGGTGACCAAGAATGCCATCCTGCTGGTGGACCACGCCCTGCACCTGGAACGCGAGGAGGGCATCTCCCGCCGCCAGGCAATCATCCGCGCGGGCACCGTGCGGCTGCGGCCCATCCTCATGACCAGCTTCGCCATGATCGGCGGCATGCTGCCGCTCTTCCTCGCCCTGGGCGCCGGGGCCGAGATGCGGGCCCCCATGGCCCGCGCCGTGGTGGGCGGGCTCATCACTTCGACCCTGCTCACGCTCATCGTGGTGCCCGTATTCTTCGAGATCCTCGAGGACTTCACCCTGGCCAAGGCCTGGGCCTGGACGCGCCGCCGCCTCGGCATGACCGTGGTGGAACCGGAACCCGACCAGCCCCTCGCGGAGGCGCCGGATGCCTGAGCCAGCCTTCTACCCGACCGTGGAGACCCGGCGCACCGTGCGGGACTTCCTCCCGGAGGCCGTGCCGCAGGAGGTGCTGGACCGCGCCGTGGATGCCGCGCGGCTCGCGCCGAGCTCCAGCAACCTCCAGCCCTGGGAGTTCGTGATCATCCGGGATCCCAAGCTCCGCCAGGCGGCCAATGCCGCCTGCCTGGACCAGCTGCCGGCCAAGACCGCCCCGGTCCTCATTGCCCTGGTGACCCACCGGGGCACCTGGCGCCGGAACCGTGATGAGATCCTCCGGATCTTCGAGGGGCGGGGTCCCCTGCGGCCCAGCCAGGCCGCCTACTACCGGAAGATCATCCCCCTGATCTACACCACGGGGCCTTTCGGCGTGCTCGGGCCGCTGAAGCGGGCCTTCAGCCGCGTGGCCTCGCTCTTCAAGCCCACGCCGAATCTCATGTCCCGCGCGGACATCCGCGTCATGGCGCACAAGAGCACGGCCCTGGCCGCGGCCACCTTCATGCTGGCCCTGCGGTCCGAGGGCTACGACAGCTGCCCCATGGAGGGCTTCGATCCCTGGCGGGCCAAGGCCCTGCTCGGCCTGCCCAGGGGCGCGGAGGTCAACATGTTCCTGGCCGTGGGCAAGCGCAGCGAGAAGGGCGTCTGGTGGGACCGGGTGCTCATGCCCCGGGAGTGGGTGGTGCGGGAGCTCTGAAGGGGGCCTCCCCCGCGGCCAGGATCATGCCGACGACCTTGCGGAGATCCCTCACCGGATAGGGTTTCGGCAGGAACTGGGCCTGGCCCTGGGCCACCAGTTCCCGGGCGGCGGCATCGGTGTCGTACCCGCTGCTGAGGATGATGGGAAGGCCCGGTTGGAGCCGCCGCAGCTCGGTGAAGGTCTCGATGCCGTCCATGCGGGGCATGGTGAGATCCAGGAGGACGAGCCGGATGCGATCCCGGTGATCCAGGAAGCGGACCACGGCCTCGGCACCGTCCCTGGCGCGGATGACGTCGAAACCCATGGACTCCAGGGCCGAGGCAGCGAAGTCCAAAACCATGGGTTCGTCGTCAGCCACCAGGGCCAGGCCCTGGAAGACCTGCCTCGGGCCAGATTCCTCGGCCAGGAGCGGTTCCAGCTTCTCCCCGGTGACGGGGAAGAGGATGCGGAAAGTCGTGCCCGCGCCGGGCACACTGCGGACGACCATCCCGGCCCGGTGGGCCTTGAGGATCCCGTGCATGGCCGAGAGGCCCAGTCCGTGGCCCTTGGGTTTGGTGGTGAAGAAGGGGTCGAAGATGCGCTCCACCAGCTCGGGGCCCATGCCACACCCCGTGTCCGTCACTTCGAGCACCGCGTAGCGGCCGCCCGCCAGTCCCTGGGCCGGACAGAGCGCCTCCAGCTGCGGCCGCTCGAAGTCCTCCGCCAGGGTGCGCACAGTGATGGCCCCCTCTTCGGGGCCGATGGCCTCTGCGGCGTTGGTCACCAGGTTCAGCACCACCTGCTGGATCTGCGCGGCATCCGCCAGGACCGGAGGCAGCTCCGGGGTGAGGTCCAGGTCCAGCTCGGTCTTCTTCGAGAGGGTGACCTGCAGGAGATGGGTCATCTCCGAGACCACGTCGTTCAGGCTCAGGGGCTTCACCACGAAGTGCCCGCGGCCGGAGTAAGCCAGCATCTGCCGGGTGAGATCCGTGGCCTTCTGGACCGCCTTCTCCGCCTGGTCCAGGGAGCGGCGGGCCGGATCCGCCGGGTCTAGGCGCAGCTGCGCCAGGTTGAGGTTCCCCAGCACGGCCGCCAGCAGGTTGTTGAAGTCGTGGGCGATGCCCCCCGTGAGCACCCCGAGGCTCTCGAGCCGCTGGGTGTTCCGCAGGGCCTCCTGGTTGCGGAGCCGCTCTTCCTCGCGCTGGGCGAGAGCCTGGCTGGCGCGGCCCAGTTCCTCGCCGAGCTGGGCGACCTCCCGGGAGGCGGTCCGCAGCTCGGGGCGGTGGTAGAGGTTGCCCCGGCCGATGTGCCGGGAGGCGTGGACGAGGCGGCGGATGGGGGCGGCGATCACGCGGTTCCCCATGGCCCGGGCGGCCACCAGCGCCAGCAGGCCTGTGACCCCCAGCAGCAGCATGTTCCGGCGGTGATCCTTGAGGCTCTCCTTCAGCACCTGGTACTCGGGCCGTCCCACCTGGAGGTAGAGGTAGGGTTTGGACTGGTCAGAGGTCCGGATCTGGTGGAAGGCGAAGAGGGTCGACTGACCGTCCCGGCGCGGTGCCCAGTAGCTCCCCTCTTTCTGGCTGCTCTGGACCTGCATGGCCTGATGCGGGGGGAGCCGCTTGCCCACCATGGAGCCGTACCGGCTGTCGATGCGGGAGAGGTGGAAGAGTACAGTGCCCGCATGGTCCAGCACGACCAGCGAAGTCTCAGCGGGAAGGCCCGAGCGGATGAAGAGGTCGCCGTAGCCCTCCAGGCCGCAGGCCACGGCCAGGATGGCGATGAGCTCGCCCTGGTCGTTCGTGACAGGTAGGGAGTAGTGGAGCAATGGCGTGCCGGTGTCCTGGTTGAGGACGTATTCGCCCACGGTGAAGCGCCGGGTCTCCACCGCCTCCCAGAAGTACTTGCGGTCCGCCCTCGTGCCTGGCGCCCCGGGGATGGCCGCCGCGAACTCCTTTCCCTCCGGATCCAGGGCGAAGATGTTCACGAAGCGCGGGTCCTCCGTCTGGATGGACCGCAGAATTCGGCTGAAGGCCGGGCCGTCCCCCCGCCGCAGCTCTGGCAGGAAGGACAGGGTCGTCAGCATCTGGCGGACGGAACTGGTCACCTGTTCCTGCTGGCTGGCCAGGTCGCTCACCACCTGCAGGAGGTGCTCCTGGGCTCTGACCTTCGCATCCTGCCGCCGTTCCACATTGGAGGCGTACTGGATGGCGAGGGCCGGGAGCAGGGCCAGCAGCACCACCCAGGTCAGGTGGGTGCCGAGGCTCCATCTGCGTTTCACCGGCCCTGCGAGGGACATGAACTCGGACCTTTCTGGGGGACACTCAACCCGTCATCGGGCACTCTGGAAGGATCTATGAATGATACGGGTCACGAGCTGCGGGATCTACTGAGGTCGACCGGGCCCGCCGGGGACTTAGGGGCCCCGGGAGCCCGACTCCGCTGGATGTCCCCCGCGGCCCTGGCCCTGGTGCTGGCGCGGTGGGTGGGGCGAGAGGGCAAGCCCCAGACGCTGTGGGTGGACGCTCCCAGCGAGGCCGAGGCCCGCCTCCTGGCACAGGATCTGCAGGCCCTCCTGCCCGGTGCGGGCGTGGTGCATTTCCCGGGCTTCGCGGTCTACGCGGGCGGCGAAAGCAGCCCTCCAGGCATGGTGCTGAGGGAGCGCCTGTCCACCCTGGTGGGCATGCTGGAGCGCCGGGTCCACGTGCTGGTCACAGGGCCCCTCACCGCCTGCGAGAAGCTGCCCCATCCCACCTGGTTCCAGAAGCAGAAACTGGAACTGCGCAAGGGGGCCGAGGTGCCCCGCGAGCTGCTGCTGGAGACGCTCATCGCCCTGGGCTACCGCCGCACCGAGCTGGCCTCCGCGCCCGGGGAATTCAGCTCCCGCGGCATGGTGGTGGACCTCTGGCCCGACCACCTGGAACAGCCACTGCGCCTCGAGACCTTCGGCGACGAATTGGAGCGGCTCAGCCCCTTCGACCCGGACACCCAGCGCCGCACCGGCGACGCGCTGGAGACCCTGACGATCTACCCGCGCTTCGAGGGCGATCGGGGCGACGGCGAGGCCCTCCTGGCCGCTGTGGCCTCCCGCGCCAGCCTCACGCAGGAACCCGAAGACGACCTGGCCTTCCGCCGCGCGCGTCTGGCCACCCACGGGCACTTCCCGGGCGAGGAGCTCTTCCATCCCCTGCTGGCGCAGGCGAAGGGCCAGCTGGTCCACTGGGTGCCGCCCTGCCTGCGGGTCCGTCTGGACCCAGCCTGGGAGGAGGCCCTGCGGGAGGCGGAGCGGGCCCGCATCGAGGAGGGCCTGGCCATGCTGCGTCGGGGCGGCGTGGTGTGTCCCGACTTCGAGGACCGCTTCCTGCCCGTGGATCCCAGCCGACCCACCCTGCTGCTCACCGAGTGGCAGAGCGAGGCCACGGTGCCCCTGGCCGCCCAGCCTGTGCGCGAGTTCCAGGGCCGCCTCTCCGAGCTGGCCGACCACCTGCAGGACCTGGCCCTCACGGGGCATCGCGTGTTCCTGGCGGGCTCCACGCTGGGCATGCGGGAGCGCTTCCAGGAGTTCATTCGCGAGCAGGAGCTGCCCCAGGCCTACGGCACCGAGGTGGGCTGCCGCGCCCTGCACCTGTCCCTGAGCGCGGGCTTCCACCTGAAGGAGCCCGGCCTGGTGATCTTCACCGAGCGCGAGGTCTTCGGGCGCAAGGCCGTCCAGGCGGCGCCGAAGAAATCGCGGAGCTCGGCCTTCCTGTCCGACCTGCGGGACCTCAAGCCCGGCGACCGCGTGGTGCACCTGGACCACGGCATCGGCGAGTTCGTGGGCTTCGCCACGCTCACCGTGGGCGGCGAGGAGCTGGAAGTGCTGCAGCTGCGCTACGCCGACGGCGGCCAGCTGAACGTGAGCCTGGAGCGGGCCGACCTCATGCAGCGCTACACCGGCGCCGAGGGCCACCTGCCGCCGCTCGACAAGCTGGGCGGCGCCTCCTGGGCCAAGGTCAAGCGCCGGGCCAAGAAGGCCATCCGCGACATGGCCGACGAGCTGCTGAAGCTCTACGCCCAGCGCAAGCTGGAGAAGGGCCACGCCTATCCCCCGGACGGGCCAGACATGGCGGCCTTCGACACGAGCTTCCCCTTCACCCTCACGCCGGATCAGGTCGAGGCCATCGAGGCGGTGAAGGCGGACCTGGAGTCGCCGCGCCCCATGGACCGCCTGCTGGTGGGCGACGTGGGCTTCGGCAAGACGGAAGTGGCCATGCGCGCCGCCGCCAAGGTGGCCCTGGAAGGCAAGCAGGTGGCCGTGCTGTGCCCCACCACCGTGCTCTGCTTCCAGCATTTCAGGACCTTCAAGGAGCGCTTCGCGGGCTTCCCCATCCGCATCGAGATGCTCAACCGCTTCGTGGATGCCGCGGAGCAGAAGCGCATCCTGCAGGAGCTGGGTGACGGCAAGCTCGAGATCGTGGTGGGCACCCACCAGATGCTGGGCGCCAAGGTGAAGTTCGCGGACCTGGGCCTGGTGGTCATCGACGAGGAGCAGCGCTTCGGGGTGGGCCACAAGGAGAAGCTGAAGAAGCTGCGCCTCAACGTGGACCAGCTGGCCCTCAGCGCCACGCCCATCCCCCGCACCCTGCACATGAGCCTCACGGGCCTGCGGGAGATCAGCCTGATCGAAACGCCGCCCAAAGACAGGTTGGCCATTGAAACCGTGGTGGCCCCCTGGAGCGACGAGCTGGTGCAGACCGCCATCCAGTTCGAGCTGCGGCGTGGCGGCCAGGTGTACCTGGTGCACAACCGGGTGGAGTCCATCGTCAGCATCGCCGCGCGGGTGCGCGAGCTGGTGCCCGATGCCCGCGTGGGCGTGGGCCACGGCCAGCTCACGGACGAGGGGCTGGAGCAGGTGATGCTCGGCTTCATGGAGGGGCGCATTGACGTGCTGGTGGCCACCACCATCGTCGAGAACGGCCTCGACGTGCCCAACGCCAACACCCTCATCGTCCACCGGGCCGATGCCTTCGGACTCAGCCAGCTCTACCAGCTGCGCGGCCGCGTGGGCCGCAGCGACGTGCCCGCCTACGCCTACCTCATGATCCCGCCCAAGCACGAGATCAGCGAGGATGCGCGAAAGCGGCTGCAGGCCCTGGAGGACTTCTCGGAGCTGGGCTCGGGCTTCCGCGTGGCGGCCATGGACCTCGAACTGCGCGGCGCGGGCAACCTGCTGGGCGGCGAGCAGAGCGGCCACATCCACGACATCGGCTTCGAGCTCTACGTGAAGCTGCTGGAGGAGACGCTGTCCGAGCTGCAGGGCCAGCCCAGCGGCACCTTCGAGGTGAAGCTGGACAACCTGGCCCCCGGCGCCCAGCTGGGCCGCCGCTGGATCGACCAGGCCAGCGAGCGCCTGGTGGCCTACAAGCGCATCTCGCGGCTGCGGGAGGAGAAAGATCTCGAGCTTTACCGCCTGGACCTGGAGGACCGCTTCGGCCGCATCGCCGACGACGATCCCGAGACCCTGCGCTTTTTCGAGCTGCTCAAGGTCAAGCTGCGGGCCCAGGTCCTTGCTGTCTCCGAAGTGGCCCTGGACAAGGGCCAGCTCAAGTTCCGCCTCAGCCCCCAGACGCCCCTGGATCCCGCCAAGCTCATGGCCTGGGTGGGTCGCACCAAGGGTGCCAGCCTCAGCCCCGATGGCGCCGTGCGCCTGCCCGTGCAGGGCACCGCCGACGGCCCCATCCTCCAGGCCCAGCGGGTGCTGGTGGAGTGGGCGGGGCTGTAGGGAAAAAGTCGCTCGCGTGGCTACTTCTTAACCACCGGCTCGATCTTCCGCGCCGACGCAAAAGCCGCCACGCAGGGATCCACCACGGCGGGGGCTTTGGAATTCGTCAGCACGGTACCCACGCATTGAAGGCCGCCCACGTCGAGGAGGGCGGTGAGGAGGTGGCGGTAATCGCCCTTGGCGGGCTCCTTGTCCACGGACTTCTTGTCCGTGGAGAGCACCCAGTAGCCCTTCAGGTAGGGCGTGGCCAGCTCGTGCAGGGGCAGCTCTGTCTCGGCGGACATGGGCAGCAGGCGCTTCACCACGTCATCGGCCATGGCCTTGGCACCCAGGGGATTGCCAGGACCGTTCATGGGGCTGAAGAACACCTTGAAACCTTCGGTTCCTGGGATGCTGAAGGTGGCGGTGAACTGGCTGTGGGGGCGCGGATTGCCCGGCGCCACCACCCAGGTTTCGGGCAGGGTCAGGCTGAGGTGGCCGCCGCCCGTCAGGGCGAAGTGGTGGTCCACCAGCGCGGGGAGGGGGATGGCGGTGGCATCGTTCTCCGGAAGGGCCTGCAGGGCGGAGGGGAGGCTCTGCCAAGCGCTTCCGGGGGCCACGGGCGGGGCCATGGGCTCTCGGGCCTGCAGCCTCTTCAGCAGCTGGGCTGCGTATTCCGTGCGAGCCGTATCCTTCTGCTGTTCCGCCAGGGCCTTGCCCTTCTCCACGCTAGCGGCGGCCTCCTTGAGGTCCCCGCCGGCGAAGGCCAGGGCCTGGCCCAGGTCGATCCAGCCCAGGGAGCTGCCGGGATCCAGCCGGGTGGCGCGGCGGCAGAGGTCCACGACGCCCTTGGATTCCCCGGCGGCCATCATCCGGAAGACCAGGTTCAGCCAGCCCCTGGCCACGAAGGGATGGTCCTTGTGCAGGGCCTCCACCTTCTCCAGGCAGGTCTGGGCGGCCTTCCACTCGTGGGTCTCCATCAGGGTATTGGCCTGGGCGTTCCAGGGCTGCATGGTCTTGCCGCCATCCAGCTGGATGGACCGCCACCCGGCGCGCGCGGCGGCGGGATAGCGCCGCAGGTTCCGCAGGCAGATGGCGTAATCGTTCCAGATCTCGGGGCGGTCCGGCGCCAGGGCCAGGGCCTTCTCGTAGAGGGGCAGGGCGGTCGCGTAGGCCTTCTTCTGCAGCTCGGCGTAGGCCGCGTCGTAGGCCTTGGCGGCTTCCGGGACCGGGGCCAGGACCTTCTTCTGGGGGACCGTGGGTGGCGTGGTGCCGGCGCACAGGGGCGTGCTCAGCAGCGCCAGCAGGGAAGGGACCAGGTGGTTCATGGGGGCTCCGGCGGCGAGGGGCGGAAAGGTGGAAAAAGGCGCGAGGTTGTCGAGGGCCTCCAGCATCCCAGAGGCCGGGGGCATGGGCAAGGCGGCGGAGATTCAGCTGGTTGGGGGTTTCCGCCGAAAGGCGGGCATGGGCCAGGAACGGAGCACCACCTTCTGGAGCGGCCACCGTCCGACGATGGTGGCCGCCGGTTGCTTCCTGGCGGCGGCGGTGCTGGGTCTGGTGACCACGCACTTCGGCAGCATCCGGGACTTCGAGCCCGCGGGGATCGCCACCGCCAGCCGGACCCTGAACGCCATCATGTCCGTGACCATGACGAGCATCGCGCTCATCCTGCCCCTCACCGCGAACCTCTACACGCCGCGCCTGGTGAAGCTCTATGTGGCGCACCCCCTGATCGTCAGCGGCCTGTCGATCCTCGTCTTCAGCAACCTGCTGCTGATGTCCCTGCATTTCTTCCCGCCGGGGCACCCCTTCGTGCGCTTCGGCATCTGGGCCATCGCCTTCATCTACCTGGTGGTGCTCGCGGGCGTCCTCCCCTACCTCTTCGGCATCAGCCGCTTCCTGCGCCCCAGCTACTTCATGCCCATGCTCACCCGGAAGGGGCTGCGCAGCCTCCAGGAGCTGTCGCGGGGCCGCCGCCTCGAGGCCAACAAGGACGAGCTCTTCGAGACCATCGACGTGGTGACCAACGTGGCGCTCACGGGCATGGCCCGCGGAGACCGGCAGCTGGTGATGCTGGCCATGAAGAGCCTGCACGCGCTGCTCACGGGCATCATCCAGTGCGCGGGGCAGGAGCTGTCCGCCTGGCGGGGCTCGCGGCCCTGGTTCGTGCCCGGCCTGGCCAAGGAGGGGCAGGACTACCTCATCCGCGTTCGGGTCTGGCCCGAGGCCTACGTTCTGGCTCAGACCCTGAAGGTCGCCGAGGTGGCGAACCGCCGCCAGCATGAGCTGCTCTCGGAGCTGGCCGCGCAGCTGGTGGACACGGCCCGCCTGGCCTGCGCCGTGGAGGCCGAGTCCGTCATCGAGCTGCACGTGATGACCTTCAACACCCTGCTGCGGGAGGCCCTGGAGGAGAAGGACCTGCGGCGCTTCCAGAACCTGTCCTACCACTACCGCCTGCTCATCGAGGCCTTCCACGCCAGCCCCGACCGCATGCACGACGCCGCCCGCCACCTCCTGCACTACGCCCGGCTCGCGGCCCGGCAGGGCATCGCCTTTGCCTTCGAAACGGTGGTCTACGACCTGGGCGAGCTGGTGCTCAGCCTCGCCCGCCAGGACGAAGAACGGGCCGTGGAGCTGGTCCAGGCCTGGGCGGGGCCGGTCTGGCAGGAGGCCATCGCCCCGGACAGCGCCATGAAGAAGGTGGGGTGGCGCACCATCCTGCGCACTCACTGGGAAGCCAGGGCCATGGGGCTGAAGGAGGTCGCCGAGGCCATCTACTGGCGCTTCCTGGCGGACGAGGCCATCCATCGTGAGCAGCTGGAGCTGCTGCTGGAGGAGAACCGCGAGCTGCACTATGAATTCAACGACCGGCTGATGCGGTTTGCCCACCTGTCGCCCCCGGCCTGGAGCGAGGCCCAGGCGTTCCTGGAGCAGTGGTAGCCGTTCGCCGGTGGGAGCCCTCCATTCGCCGATCCCCCTGAATGGGGGCTCTCCCTGGGACTAAGTTGGAGCCAGTCCTGGAGTCCCCATGCTCTCCTTCCTGTTCTCCGAAGCCGCCGTCCTGATCCGCGTGATTCAGGCCGTGGCCCTGTTCGCGCTGATGACCGCCTTTGCGCCGGCGGCGCTGCACGGCGCCGAGTCCCGCCCCGAGCCGCGCATCTTGGCCCTGCACGGGCTGGAGGCCGCCGAGGTGCGCTCGCAGGGCTTTACCCTGCCCCGGCCCATGAAAGTCCACGTCTACGCCAAGGGCGCCGGGCTGCGCTTCCCCACCCGCATCGCCCGGGAGCACCCCTTCTTCGCCCACGGCTGGATCCTGAACGCCACCACCCGGGAAGTGGTGTGGCAGATGGACGGCAGGAACACCAAGCGCAACTGGGAGTACCGGGTCGCCGACCAGTATCTGGATTTGCCGGCGGGCAGCTACGAGGCCTACTTCAGCAACCACGGCTTCGGCCAGGGCCTGCTATTCGCCCAGTGGTTCCGCAACATCGACCGCCGCTCCCTGGCCGCCGCCCAGGAGGACCGCCACCACCGCTTCCTGCAGGCCATCGGGGCCGATGACGCCAGCCTGATCCGCCACTGGCGGGAGCAGGTGGGGAGCTACGGCATGGAGATCTACCTGCCCTCCGGCGATCCGAAGGAGATCCACATCTTCGAGGCCCCCCTGCGCTGGCGGAACATCGTGGTGTCCCTGGCGGCTTCCACCGACGACGGCCACTGGACCCAGACCTTCCACTTGGCCCGGCCTGTGAGCCTGCACGTCTATGCACAGGGCGAGGGCAGCGGGCGGCTGATGATCGACTACGGCTGGATCACCGATGCCCGCACCCGCACCCGCGTCTGGGAGATGAGCATGGACAAGTCCAAGTTCGCCGGGGGCGCCCACAAGAATCGGCGCCAGGTTGAGACCATCCAGCTGCCCGCCGGCGACTACGAGGCCACCTTCATCACCGATGACTCCCACTCGCCCGTGGACTGGAATGCCGCGCCCCCCGCGGACCCCAGTACCTACGGCCTGACCCTGGCCATCCCCGCGGACAAGGATCTCGCTGCCTTCTCCGTCACCAAACCCCTGGCCTGGACCGTGCTGGCGGAGGCCGTGCGGGTGGGCAACGACCAGGACCGGTCCGTCGCTTTCAGCCTGGCTTCGGCCCGCTCCCTGCGCATCTACGCCATCGGCGAAGGCAGCGGCGACGAGATGGCGGACTTCGCCTGGATCGAGGATGGCGCGGGCAAGCGCGTGTGGGTCATGGATCGGGGTCGCACCCAGCATGCTGGCGGTGCGAGCAAAAACCGGGTGAGTGACGAACTCCTCAGCCTGCCCAAGGGGACCTACACCCTGCGCTACCGCACCGACGACAGCCATGCCTACGGCCGCTGGAACAGCGGTGCCCCCTGGGACCAGGAGCACTACGGGGCGACGGTCTACGCGGGTAAGTAGATCAGAACCCCACGGGATCGTGCGGCAGGCTGCCCCGGGGCGAGCGGAAGTAGGCGTAGGGCGTGGCGTGCAGGAAGTTCGAGACGCGGCTGGTGTAGATGTCGGCGTAGCGCTCGATCTGGCGCGTGAGGTGGCTCTTGTCGTTGCCGGCGCGGGTGAGCAGACCCCAGCGGGCGTTGGTCAGCTCGCCGCCGGCCTGGGCCAGGGGACCGATCTCGGCGTCGAGGGCCAGGAGCTGGCTGCGGAGGTCGTGGACGCGGGCCTCCGCGCTGGCCGCATCGCCCTGGGCGGCGGGGCCGTAGCCCGCATGCAGGCGCTGCAGGGCCAGGCGGGCCTGGGAGAGCCGGGCTTCCAGCGTCTCCTTCCCCCGCATCAGGGTCATGAGGCGCAGCTCGGTGGGGCGGTAGCCCTCCAGCGCGGCGACCTCGGCCTCCAGCTCGCGCAGCACCAGCGCCGTGCGCCAGCTCAGGGTGCGCTTGCTCACGTGGACATCGCCGAACATGTGGTCGCCCACGTAGAGGATCTCGTCCCCGGCGATGCCCAGGTCCCGCTCCACCTGGGGCGCGGAGCCGCCCAGGTAGATGCCGCCGGCCTTCAGTGGGCCCACCAGGGGCCGCAGCAGGCCGGCTTCGTCCACCACCTCGAAGAAGGGGCCCTGCTCCACGAAGAAGGCGGGCTTGCGCGCGGCGACGATGACCACGTCGAACAGCTGCCGCCAGGTCATGCCCTCCGGCAGGTGGCGGTCGTAGGCATGGCTCATCATCTTCGAGGTGAAGCTCCACTCGGAGTTGGTGATGAGCAGCAGCTTCTTGCCCGCGGCCTTCTGATCCAGCAGGGCCAGGGCCGCTTCGGGATCCTGCACCACGTAGCGCTCCGGGGCCGCGGCGATCTCCGCCTTCAGGTGGCCTTCCATGTGCTGGGCATCCACTCCGGAGCGCACGTGGCGGTAGAGGCTGGCGTACTCGAAGGGGCGGGGCAGGGCGCTCCGGTCCAGCAGATCCACGGCCTGGGCGTAGAGGCAGCCCTCGGACAGCGAGAAGAGGGTGTTGAGGAACACCCAGCGGGGCTCGGAGAGGTCCACCAGAGTCTGGGCATAGGCGTCGCGCTGTTCCGCGAACTCCAGCATGCGGGTGCCGTGCATGGCCCGCTTCACGAAGCCGAAGCGGTTCGCCTTCACCAGGTTGCCCAGCTCCGTGTCGATGACCAGGCCCCGGGTCACCATGCTCGAATCGAAATCGAGGCCTTCCATGGGCCAGCCCTCGGAGGCCAGCCGGGCCCGGGCCTGGGCGTAGACCATGCGCTCGAAGGCCTCCACCCGGTAGTCCACCAGCGTGTAGTCCATGTCGTAGCCGATGGCCCGCACCGAGCGCAGGTTCAGCGTCCGGTTGCAGAAGACGCCGCGGCCGGGGGGAACTTCGGGGGGCGGGGGGTTCGGCATAGCCCAGGATAGCAAGGTGGCACCCAGGTCCCGAGGGTGGCAGGGCTCTCGGCCCCGTGCGATTCTGGAGGGTCGCGTCCGGAGGTTCTCTTGTTTCCGTTGCATCGATTCCTGGTTCCCGCCCTGATCCTCGCCCTGCCCGCTGCCGCGGCGGAGAAGCGGGCCTTCCACATCGAGGACCTGTACCGGCTCAAGGGCGTGCAGCACCTGGCCCTGAGCCCGGACGGTTCGAAGCTGGCCTTCGAGGTGTCCAGCCAGGACCTGAAGGCGTCCACGCGGAACACCCAGCTCTGGCTGCTGGAGGTGGCCTCGGGGCAGGCGAAGCAGCTCACCTTCTCGGGCAAGTCGGATACCGCACCCCAGTGGTCCAAGGACGGAAAGTCCCTCACCTTCCTGTCGAGCCGCAGCGGGGGCAGCCAGCTCTGGGCCCTGGATGCCAGCGGCGGCGAGGCCCGCAAGGTGACCTCCTTCGAGGCGGGCGTGGGCGCGCCAAAGCTGATGCCCGGAGCGGACAAGGTGGTGTTCGAGGCCTCTGTGTTCCCCGATGCCCTGACGGACGGCGCCCGGCACAAGGAGCTCAGTGACAAGCTGGACAACGGTCCGGTGCAGGCCCACCTGGCCGATGAGCTGCTCTACCGCCACTGGACCGGCTGGCGCGACTTCCAGTACAGCCACCTGTTCACGGCCACCTTCGAGGGCAAGGTGGAGGCGCTTACCGGGGGCAAGCAGGACTACCCGGCCTTCTGGCAGAGCTGGGACCTGAGCCCCGACGGCAAGGAGGTCTGCGTCACCACGAACACCGATGCGGTCCAGGCCCGCAGCACCAACCAGGATCTCTTCCTCATCTCCCTGGAGGGCGACCGCACGCCCCGGCGCATCACCGGCGACAACCCGGCCGCGGACCAGGAGCCCAAGTATTCGCCCGATGGCCGCTACATCGCCTACAAGTTCCAGGTCAAGCCGGGCCATGAATCCGACCGCTTCCGCCTGGCTGTGTACGACCGCCAGACGAAGGCCCGCAAGGTGCTGACGGAAGGCATCGACAACTGGGTGGACGGCTTCCAGTGGTCGGCGGACGGCAAGGCCCTCTGGTTCACCGTGCAGGAGAAGGGCCGCTGGCCGCTCTTCCGGGTGGACGTCGCCACCGGGAAGACCAGCCGCATGCTGGAAGGCCAGAGCATCCGCGAGTTCGTGGTGAGCCCCGACCAGAAGAGCGTGCTGCTCACCAAGACCCGGGTGGGCGAGCCCGTCGAGGTGTGGAGCTACGCCTTCGAGACCAGGCAATTGAAGCGGCTCACCGCCTTCAACCAGGCCGTGGCCGACGAGGTGGACCTCCGCCCGGCGGAGGAATTCACCGTGAAGGGCGCCGACGGCAAGGACATCCACGTCTTCCTGGTGAAGCCCCACGGCTTCGATCCCGCGAAGAAATACCCGCTGATCCTGAACGTCCACGGCGGTCCCCAGATGATGTGGTCCGACACCCTGCGGGGCGACTGGCAGGTCTATCCCGGAGCGGGCTACATCGTGGCCTTCCCCAATCCCCACGGCTCCACGGGCTATGGTCAGGCCTTCACGGACGCCATCAGCGGCGACTGGGACGGCAAGGTGATGACCGACATCGAGAAGGTGACGGACCACCTGGCGGCGCTGCCCTATGTGGACAAGGACCGCATGGGCGCCATGGGCTGGAGCTGGGGCGGCTACGCCATGATGTGGCTGGAAGGGCACACCACCCGCTTCAAGGCCCTGGCCGCCATGATGGGCGTGTATGACCTGCGCTCCATGCACGGTGCCACCGAGGAACTGTGGTTCCCTGAGCACGACCTCACGGGCACGCCCTGGGAGAAGTCAGCAGCCTACGACCGCATGAATCCGAGCAGCCATGTGCAGGCCTTCAAGACGCCGTGCCTGGTCATCACCGGCGAGCGCGACTACCGTGTGCCCTACACCCAGAGCCTGCAGTTCTTCACCGGCCTGCAGGAGATGGGCGTCCCGAGCCGGCTGATTGTCTTCAAGAACGACGGCCACTGGCCCGACAACCTGAAGTCCATGCCCGTGTACTACAACGCCCACCTCGAGTGGTTCCAGAAGTACCTGGGCGGCGGCGCTGCCCCCTGGAAGACCGAGGACCTGGTGAGGAATCTGGCTTTCGACAAGGTAGGAAAGTAGGCCCTCACCCGCCGGTTGAGGTGGGTGGCGGGTCCTATTTCTTCTTCTTGGCGGGAGACAGCGGGGAAGGCTTCGCGACTTCGGCCAAGGTGCCGGTCAGACCCGCTCCCTTGCGAGTGGCGCCGTGAATCACGGCCGGCTTGGCCTTCTTGGGTTTCTTGTCGTTGGACATGAGTCCTCTGTGCGCGGGTCCCCGGTTCTTTGGGATTCGGACCCTGGCTCAGCATGGACCCATTGCCTGTGATGACCGTTTTTATTAGTCGATCATTTTGAATGCCTGTCGATTTTTGAGGGTGCCCGGCGCCTCAGGGCGCGGCCTGGAACAGCCAGCGGAGCGCCGCCGGGAACCGGGCGGCCCAGGCGCTCTCCGTGTGGCGGGCGCCGGAAGCCACCTGCACCAGCATGTGATCGGCCCTGACGCCCCGGTGCCGCAGGGCCTCGGCGACATCGAGCGTGTCCTGCACCGCCTGGCGGCTGTCGGCGGGCGCTCCGGCTTCCCGGTCGCCGATGTCCAGGTAGAGACGCAGGGCCGGGTCCGCTTTCGCGGCGGCGGCCTCCTTCAGCATCCGCCGCTCGCCCACCCAGAAGGAGCTGGAGAAGCAGGCGACCTTGCCGAAGACACCGGGGTGCCGCAACACCGTGTGGAGGGAGATGAGCCCGCCCAGGGAGCCGCCGGCCAGGGCGGTGTGGACGGCTTCGGGCTTCGTGCGGTAGGTGCGGTCCACCCAGAGCTTCAGGACCTTCACCAGGAAGTCCGCGTAGGCGTCACCCTTGGCGGTGGGGATGCGCTCGTCGCGGTAGGGCGAGTACTCCGCCAGGCGCGCCTGGCCGCCGTGGTCGATGCCCACGACGATCATGGCGGGCAGCGCGCCGCTGGCGCTCAGCTTCGCCAGCGTCTCGTCCACGTTCCATTCGCCGGCGAAGGAGGTGGCCGCGTCGAACAGGTTCTGGGCGTCGTGCATGTAGAGCACGGGATAGCGCCGGCCGGAGGTTTCGTAGCCCGGCGGCAGCAGGATGCGCAGCGTGCGGGTCGTGCCCAGCTGGGGCATGGCGAAGCCCTCGATCAGCCGCAGGTCGCCGCTGACCGTGTGGGCGACCTCGGGTGCTGGGGCCTGGTCCCGCCAGCTCGCCACCTGCACCCGCAGGGCCGTGGCCGGGCCCACCTCCACGGTGCGGTTGGAGATCTCGCCGCCCTTGGCGTCCTTCTCCACGGTCTCCCAGCTGCCCCGGGTGACCTTGAACTGCAGGGCATAGCCGGGCTCGAGGGGAAACTGGCCCGACCAGGTGCCATCGCCCTGCCGCCGGAGCTGCCACTGCGGATCGCCGGGGTTCCAGCCGTTCATGTTCCCGGCCAGGTGCAGCGAGGCGTCCGCCGGTGTGGTGGACGGCGCGGTCACTTGGACGCTCACGGCCACCTTCGTCGCTGGCTGCGCCTTCGCGCCCGGCGAAAGGGGCAGCAGGAGCAGCAGGGGGAGAAGCCGGCGGAAAAGCGTTAAGGGGCGAATGGCGGCCATGCGGGCTCCTGGCGGGGGAGGGAAGTGTCCCATGGGTCGGGGCGCTGGCTTCCCTCGTAAGATGATGCTACGGTATGGAATGCCCTACCTGGAGCCCCCATGCGCACCGCTTCTGCTTTGGCCGCCCTCATGACGCTGCCCGCCCTGGCCGCGGATCCGGCCCCCGCCGCGAACCCCTTCTTCGGCGAATGGAAGACGCCGTTCGGGGTGCCGCCTTTCGCGGAGATTCAGGAAACGCACTACCTGCAAGCCTTCCGCGAGGGCATCGCCCGCCACAAGGCCGAGGTGGCCGCCATCGCCGATGCCAAGGACGCTCCCACCTTCGCGAACACCATCCTGGCCCTGGAACTTGCCGGCCAGTTCACCGACCGCGTGGGATCGGTCTTCTTCAACCTCACGGGTGCCGAGACGAATCCGAAGCTCCAGGCGGTGAACCGGGAGGTGATGCCTCTGATGTCCGCCCATCGGGATGATGTGCAGCTGAACCCGAAGCTCTTCCAGCGCGTGAAGGCCGTCTGGGATGCCCGGGCCACCCTGAAGCTCGCGCCGGACCAGGCTCGGCTGCTGGAGCGAACCTACAAAGGCTTCGTCCGGGCGGGAGCGGCCCTGACGCTCGACCACCAAGTCCGGATGCGCGCCATCAACACCGAGCAGTCCAAGCTGGGTGTGGAATTCGGCGACCGCCTGCTCAAGGCCACCAAGGCCTTCCAGATGGTGGTCTCGAATCCCGCGGACCTCGCGGGCCTGCCTGAGGGCACCCGCACCGCCGCCGCGGCCGCGGCCAAGAAGGCGGGGCTGGAGGGCAAGTGGCTCTTCACGCTGGACGGTCCCAGCATCTGGCCTTTCCTCGAATACGCGCAGAACCGCGAACTGCGGAAGCGTCTCCTTACGGGCTACCTCGAGCGCTGCAACCAGGGTGGCGACACCGACACCAACGCCATCGTGGCCCAGGTGGCGGCCCTGCGGGTGGAGAAGGCCCAGCTGCTGGGGTACAAGACCTGGGCTGACTATGTCCTGGAAGAAAACATGGCCAAGGATCCCAAGGGTGTCTACGGCTTGCTGGACCAGATCTGGAAGCCCGCTCTCGAGGTCGCCAAGAAGGAACGCGCCGAGCTGCAGGCCATGATGGCAAGGGATCTGCCGGGCCAGAAGCTCGAGCCCTGGGACTGGCGCTACTACGCCGAGAAGGTGAAGCAGGCCAAGTACGACTTCGACGAGGAGTCGGTGAAGCCCTACTTCGCCATCGACGCCGTGCGCCAGGGCGCCTTCACGCTGGCCGGGAAGCTCTACGGCATCACCTTCACCGAGGTGAAAGGCATCCCCGTCTACCAGAAGGACGTGCGCTGCTTCGAAGTGAAGGAGCAGGATGGCCGCCATCTCGGCTTGATCTATGTGGACTACCATCCCCGGCCGGGCAAGCGCGGCGGGGCCTGGATGAGCAACTACCGCTCGGCCTGGGTCAAGGATGGGCAGCAGGTGGACCCGGTGGTGGTGAACGTCTGCAACTTCACCGCGCCCGCCGGGGACCGGCCCGCGCTGCTGACCTCGGACGAGGTGCGCACCCTCTTCCACGAGTTCGGCCACGGGCTGCACGGGCTCTTCTACAAGGGCCGCTACCGCGGCACCGCCGGCACGCCCCGGGACTTCGTGGAACTGCCCAGCCAGGTCATGGAGAACTGGTCCATGGAACCCGAGATGCTGAAGCTCTACGCGAAGCACTACAAGACCGGCGAGGCGATCCCCGAGGCCCTGGTGGGCAAGATGAAGAAGGCCGCCACCTTCGGCCAGGGCTTCGCCACGGTGGAGTACATGGCCGCCTCCCTGCTGGACATGGACTGGCACACGCTGACCACCACCAAGCCCCAGGACACCGCCGCCTTCGAGAAGGCCTCCCTGGCCAAGTGGGGGCTGATCTCTGAGATTCCGCCCCGCTACCGCAGCCCTTACTTCAACCACATCATGGGCGGCTACGCCGCGGGCTACTACAGCTACATCTGGAGCGCCGTGCTGGACAGCGATGCCTTCCAGGCCTTCAAGGAGAAGGGCAACCTCTTCGACCCTGCCACGGCCGCGACGTTCCGCGCCGAGGTGCTCTCCAAAGGCGGCACCGAGGATCCCGCGCTGCTCTACCAGCGCTTCCGCGGCCGCGACCCGAAGGTGGGGCCGCTGCTCGAGAAGCGCGGGCTGAAGTAGATCCGGTCAGAACCGCCAGGCAGCGCCCACGGTGAGGCCGGTGGCCGTGAGGTCCTTCTCGATGGGACTCCAGAAGCCCTTCACCTCCAGGCCCAGGTGGGCGGAGGCCTGGTAGCCGATGCCTCCGGCCACGCCCAGCCGGGTGGCGGAGGTGGCCGAGGGATTGGTGCCGGTCGCGCTCACGCGCCACTGCTGGCCACCGATGCTGCCCACCAGGTAGGGACCCTTCTTGATGTCCTCGCCGGGGTACCAAAGCGCATCGAGCATCAGGTCCACGGAGGTAACGCTGGTCTTGGTGCCGGCCAGGCCCAGGGTGTCGCCCTTGGGGATCTGCTGGGCGCCGATGGTGGGGCGGAACACGAAGGCTTCGCCCACGGGGATCTCCACGAACACGCCGAAACCCAGGCCCACCTGACCGTTGGTGAGGTTCCGCAGGTCGCTCATGGGCATCAGGCCGTGGGCCTTGAGACCGATGGCGGCCTCCTGGGCGGCGAGGGGGAGGGCGGCCAGCAGCAGGAGGGGCAGGGGGCGAAGGGTCATGGCTGGACCTCGTAGTTGGACAAGATGGCGTCCCAGTGGCCCTGGGACTTGAGGATGCGTTCAGCGACGAGGCGCAGCACGCCCCGTCCGCCCTCCAGGGGCGTCACCCAGTGGCAAGCCGCCCGCACCTCGGCCACGGCATCTGCCGGGCAGCAGGCCAGGCCCACGCGCCGCAGCAGGGGCAGGTCCGGCAGGTCATCGCCCAGGTGAGCGACCTGCTCCGGTGCCAGTCCGTATTTGGCGCAGAGCTGGTCCAGGACTGGCCCCTTCTCCAGATGGCCGGCGAAGCAGTCCTCCACGCCCAGATCTCGGGCGCGGTTCACCGTGGCCTCCGAGGCCAGGCCCGAGATGAAGGCCACGGGGACGCCGGAGCGCTGCAGCCACTTGATGGCCGCCCCGTCGCGCACGTGGAAGGCCTTGGTGTGACCGGGCTCCTGCCCGTAGTGGAGGGCCCCAGTGGTGAGCACCCCGTCGATGTCGGTGCAGAGCAGGCGGATCTTGGCGGCGCGCAGGTCCAGGTCGTCCACGGCATCTCCCCCTGCCAGCCTAGCAAATCCTCAGGGCGGGGAATGACGGTCGTCACGATTCAGGCCCAAATAGGCACCCGAGTGGAACCTTTGGTTGCTGAATGATCCGATGGGTATACAGTTTTTATGTGAAGCAAAAGTTTTTGGCTTGACAAAAGACAAAACTGAATGATCATAATCGCATGGAGTTGATTCCGTGAACCACCAGCTCAGCAATCCCATGATCGACGAGGTGAGCGGCCTCTTCAGCGCCCTGGGGGATGCCTCCCGGCTGAAGATCCTGCGCTCGCTCCTGGATTCCAAGGCCCCCCTCAGCCAGGGTGCGGTCGCCGAAGCTTCCGGCCTCTCCCAGGCCAATGCCTCGAAGCACCTGGCCTGTCTGGTGCGAGTGGGCCTGGTGAGCCGCGAGCCGGAAGGCAACGCCGTGTATTTCGCCCCGGTCATGCCCCTGGTGGGCGAGTTGTGCGACCTGGTGTGCGGCCATGTCAGCGATCGGGCCCGGGTGACCTACAAAGCTTTGAAGTGAAGGGCCCAGGCCCTTTTTTTGCTCCGGAATATTCCTTTATGAGCATTATAAAAACAAGCCGATTGACCGCGCTCCTGGCCCTTGGGCTGGGGCTGTGGGCCCAGGAACCCCTCACCGTGCAGCGGGCCATCCAGAAGGCCTGGACCGACCAGTCCGGCCTCAAGGCCGGCCAGGCCATGGTGGACAGCCGCCAGGCCGAGGCAGAGGGCTACCGGGATCTCCGGCTGCCCACCCTCACGCTGAATGCCCACGGGGTGAGGACCAACGAGCCCATGATGGCCTTCGGCATCAAGCTGAACCAGGCCCGCATCGGGATGGCCGACTTCAACCCCCTCACGCTGAACCACCCGGACCCCATTGGGGCCTACGGCGGGTCCGCGGTGCTGCAGCAGCCGCTCTACGCGGGCGGACGCCTCACGGCGGCCAGGCGGGCCGGCGAGTACATGGCCCAGGCCGAGAAGGCCAGCCAGGAGCGACGCAAGCAGGAGACGGCCCAGATGGTGGTGGAGGCCTACTTCGGCACCCAGGTCGCCGAGCAGGCCTTGAAGTGGGTGGATGACACCCGCCAGTGGATCCAGGGGATGGAGGACTTCGTGGGGGCCCGGGTCAAGCAGGGGCTCATGCTCGAATCCGAGTTGCAGCGGCTCAAGGCCTTCCACGCCCAGGCGGATGCCCAGCGGGCCGAGGTGCTCAAGCAGGTGCGTTCGGCCCGGTCCGGCCTCGGTCTTCTGACCGGAACGGGGCCGGTGGAGGGTCCGCTGGCCACGCCACTCGAGCCGATGGTCTCTGCCGCCGCGCCTGGCACTGCCGTGCGCGGAGACCTCATGGCTGCTGATCTGCAAGCCAAGGCCGCCAGGGAAGGAGCCAAGGCTGCGCGCGGCAACACCCTGCCCGAGGTCGGCCTCGAGGTGGGCGCTGGCACCCTGCACCACTCGTGGTCTGACAAGGGCAACTGGACCTGGGCGGCCGTGGGCCTGAAGTGGAAGGTGTTCTCGGCGCCGGACCTGGCCAAGGCCAAGGTGGCCCGGGCCCAGGAGCGGGCCGCCAGCGAGATGCGCACCTTCAAGCAGAAGCAGGCGGAGCACGAGGTCCGTGTGGCCCGGGAGGCGGTCCTGGCCGCCCAGGCCCGCCACGCCGCCGCCAAGGAGGCCCTGGCCGCCGCCGAGGAATCCAAGCGGCTCCGCGAGGCCCGTCACCGCGAGGGGCTCGCCCCCCTGATCGAGGTGCTCGATGCCGACGCGGCCATCCAGGGCGCCCGTACCCTCATCCTCCAGAGCCTCTTTGAACTTCGCACCAGCCGCGCGGCCCTCGACCTGGCCACCGGCAACCCCATCGAAGGAGTGAATCCATGAAGTCAGCTGCGCTCTCCCTGATTCTGGTCAGTGCCCTGCTCGGGACTCTGGCTTGTGGACACAAGCCAGAGTCCCGAGAGAGCGAGAAACTGCCGAAAGTGATGGTCACCCTGGTGGCCCAGGGTTCGCCCGAAGGCGGGGCCTGGGTGGCCGCCACGCTGCAGGCCACCCGCACCGCCAACATTGCCACGCGCATGGCCGCGCAGGTGAAGCGCGTCCATGCGGAAGAGGGCCAGCGGGTGGCCGCCGGTGCCCTGCTGATCTCCCTTGGCGACGAGGACCTCCAGGGCCAGCTCAAGGCCGCCGAGACTGGGCTGGCGACGGTCCAGGCCTATCACCGCCGCATCCAGGCCCTCCAGGCTCAGAGGGCCAGCACCAGCGTCGAGCTGGAGCAGGTGGAGGCCCAGGTGGCCCAGGCCCAGGCGGGCGTCACCGCGCTGAAGGCCAACATCGCCTATACGCAGATCCGTGCGCCCTTCTCGGGCGTGGTGCAGTCCCGCAAGGTGAACGAAGGCGACTTCGTCGGGCCTGGGATGCCGCTCCTTGAGCTGGTGGGCGATGGCGAGCAGGAACTGGTCGCGACGCTGTCCGAGGACGAGGCCAAGGGCCTGAAGACGGGTGCCAAGGTGAAGTTCGAGACCGAAGGCGTGGAGGGCGAGGCCCAGATCACCGGCCTGGCCCCCGGCGGCGACCCCTACAGCCACAAGGGGACTCTGCGCGCCAAGGTGCTCAAGCCCAAGGGGCTGCGCCAGGGCTCCTTCGCCCGGATCCTCGCCCCCGGCCGCAAGGCTGCGCCGGGTCTTGCCGTGCCGCGCAGCGCCCTGGTGCAACGCGGTGAGCTCACGGGCGTGTTCGTCGCCAAGGATGGCCATGCCGAGCTGCGATGGCTCTCCCTCGGCGAGGCCAGCGGCGGCTTCCTGCCCGTGCGCTCCGGTCTCAAGGAGGGTGACAAGGTCATTGACGCCCCCGGCGCCCTTCAGGATGGCCAGCCCATCGAGATCTCCAGCGGGGTGAGCCATGGCAAGTGAACATGGAGCCAGCGAAGGACGGCTGGGCCTGGCCGGCAGACTGGCCAAGGGCTTTCTCCGCAGCAAGCTGACGCCCCTCATCGTCCTGGCCTCCCTGATGCTGGGCGTCCTCGCGGTGGTGCTGACCCCGCGTGAGGAGGAGCCCCAGATCATCGTGCCGATGGTGGATCTCTACGTGCCGTACCCCGGCGCGAGCCCAAAGGAAGTGGAAAGCCAGGTCACCACGCAGCTGGAGCGCCGCCTCTGGGGCATCCCCGGCGTGGAGTACCTCTACAGCATGAGCCGTCCGGGCATGGCGCTCATCACCGTGCGCTTCAAGGTGAACGAGCCTCAGGAGCCCAGCCTGGTCAAGATCTACCAGGAGCTGGCGGCCAATCCCCAGCTGCTTCCGCCCGGGGCCATGAAGCCCATCATCAAGCTCCAGACAATTGATGACGTGCCGTTCCTGGTGCTCACCCTGCATGGTGAGAACGGTTCCACTCAGACCCCTGGTCAGCTCCGCAAGGTGGGTGAAGTGCTCGCCCAGGAACTGTCGGACGTGCCCAGCACCGCCCAGGTGAAGGTCCTCGGCGGCGCACGGCGCATGGTGCGCATCGAGCCGGATCCTGACCGCCTCCGTGCCATCAACATGTCCATCGGCGAGCTGCAGCCCGCCCTCCAGGCCGCCGAGGCGCAGCTGCCCGCCGGGGCCCTGGTGGATCACGGCAAGCGTACCGAGCTCGAGGCCACCGGGTTCGTCCTCCAGGCCTCCGAGCTGCGCCGGCTCGTGGTGGGCGTCCGGAACATGAAGCCCGTGTACCTTGGCGACGTGGCCCACGTGACGGACGCGCCCGAGCCCGAGCCCCCGGTCGTCCTGTTCGCCGAAGCCACGCGGCCGGGCTTCGAGCCTGCGGTGAGCATCACCCTCTCCAAGCGGGCCGGCACCAACGCCACGGCCCTCTCCGAGCAGGTGCTGGCCAAGGTGGAGGCGCTTCGCGGCGGCCTCATCCCCCGCGACCTGAAGGTCACCGTCACGCGCAACTACGGCGAGACCGCCGGCGACAAGTCCAACGAGCTCATCGAGCACCTGCTCATCGCCACCCTCAGCGTCATCGCCCTGATCCTGCTGGCCATGGGCTGGCGCAGCGCCGTGGTGGTGGGCGTGGCCGTGCCGGTCACCCTGGCCCTCACCCTGCTCATCACCTACCTGTTCGGCTACACGCTGAACCGCGTCACGCTGTTCGCGCTCATCTTCTCCATCGGCATCCTGGTGGACGATGCCATCGTGGTGGTGGAGAACATCCACCGGCACATGCATCTGCCGGGTCACCGCAAGCCCTTCGCCACCGTGGTGGTGGAGGCGGTGGACGAGGTGGGCAATCCCACGATCCTCGCCACCTTCGCGGTGATCGCGGCCATCCTGCCCATGGCCTTCGTGCGCGGGCTCATGGGCCCCTACATGCGGCCCATCCCCGTGGGCGCCAGCGTGGCCATGATCTTCAGCCTGCTCATCGCCTTCGTCATCAGCCCCTGGGCCAGCCTCAACGTCTTCAAGAAGGAAGCCCATCTCCCCGAGACCGACGCATCCGGCCTGCACCCGGCCACGCCGGAGACGGCCGCGCCCGAGCCAGTCCACGACTGGCCGGACAAGAATCCGGAAGTGGCGCCCGACACGAAGTTCGCCGCCCTGTACCGCAAGGTCATCCGGGCCCTGCTGTTCCAGCCCACCGTGCGGTGGGGCTTCTTCGGCGGCGTGGTGGTGTTGCTGCTGGCCGCCATGTCCCTGGTGGGCTTTGGCGTGGTGAAGGTGAAGATGCTGCCCTTCGACAACAAATCGGAGTTCATGGTCCAGCTGGATCTCCCCGCCGGCACCCCCCGGGAGGATGCCGTGGCTGTGGGCCAGGACATCGCCCGCCGCCTGCTCAAGGAACCCACGGTGAAGGATGTGCAGGTCTACGCCGGCGAGGCCGCGCCCTTCACCTTCGTGGGCATGGTGCGGCACAGCTTCCTGCGCCAGGAGGCCGAGATGGTGGATGTCCAGGTGAACCTGGTGTCCAAGCACGACCGCAAGGAGCAGAGCCACGAGATCGTGGTCCGCCTGCGACCCGAACTGGAGAAGATCTCGAAGCCCGTGAACGCGAGGATGAAGCTGGTGGAGATCCCGCCAGGGCCCCCCGTCATGGACACCATCGTGGCCGAGGTCTACGGACCCACCGAGGCTGAGCGCGCCCGCCTGGCGGGTGAAGTCCTCCAGGCTTTCAAGAGCGTGGACGGCATCGTGGACGTGGACTCCACCCTCAATGCGACCAGCCCCAAGATCAGCCTGGTGCTGGACCGGGAGAAGGCCGCGCTCCACGGCGTGGCACCCGCCCATGTGATCCAGACACTCTACATGGCGGGCTACGGCCACCAGGCCGGGACCTTCCACGTGCTGCGGGGCTCCAGCCAGGTGCCTGTGGTGATCCAGCTGGCCCCCGGGAAGCGCCAGCGGCTGGACCAGATCCTGCAGCTGACGGTGCCGGGTCCCCGGGGCATGATCCCCGTGGGCCAGCTCGTCACGGTGAAGGAGGGCCGGGAAGAGCCCGTGATCATGCACAAGAACCTGATGCCCCTCACCTACGTGTTCTCCGACCTGGCCGGCGCCATCGAGAGCCCGGTCTACGCCCTGGCGGCCCTCAACAAGAAGATCGACGCGATGAAGGGCACGGGCGGCGCCGAGGTCGTGCGGTTGGGCCTGGCCCACCCCGAGAACACCGAGAACCTCGTCATGAAGTGGGACGGCGAGTGGCACATCACCCTCGAGGTCTTCCGGGACCTGGGCATGGCCTTCGCGGCGGTGCTGGTGCTCATCTTCGTGCTGGTGGTGGGCTGGTTCGAGAGCTTCGAGATCCCCTGGGTCATCCTGGTGCCGATCCCCCTCTCACTCATCGGCATCATTCCGGCCCATGGTCTGCTCGGAGCCTTCTTCACGGCCACCAGCATGATCGGCTTTATCGCCGGAGCCGGCATCATCGTCCGGAACAGCATCATCCTCGTGGACTTCATCGAGTTGAAGCTGCGGGAGGGCATGCCCCTGGCGCTGGCCGTCGAAGAAGCCGGCGTGGTGCGCTTCCGCCCCATCCTGCTCACCGCCGCGGCGGTCATCGTGGGCTCGCTGGTGATGCTGGCGGATCCCATCTTCCAGGGGCTGGCCATCAGCCTCATGGCCGGCTCCGTGGCGGCCACACTGCTGTCCGTGCCCTCCATTCCCGTTCTCTACTACCTGGTCGCCCGCCGGGGCCGCGCCGCGGACCTCCAGCGGGAGGCCTCCCTAACCCAGCCTGACGCCTAGGAGCATCCATGAATGTCGATCGCATCGTCCACACCGTCGCCGGCACCTTCATCCTGCTGAGCCTCTGGCTGGCCCACGTCCACAGCACCAACTGGTACTGGTTCACCGCCTTCGTCGGTGCGAACCTGCTCCAGAGCGGCCTCACCAACTGGTGCCTGATGTCCACCATCCTCCGCAAACTGGGCGTGCCCGAGGGTCCCGGGGTCGGGTGCTCGCGGTGAGGGCCACGGCCATCCGGGTCGCCCTCGGCCTGCTCGTGGGCGGGGTTCTGGGCTACGGCTGGCACCGGCTGGTGGGCTGCAGCACGGGGGCCTGCCCGCTGACCGCCACCCCCCTGCGGGGCATCGGCTACGGCGCCTTCATGGGCCTGATCTGGGCCCTGGGACGGTGACTCGAGATGCGCTGGATTTCTTCGGAGGATGCCAGGGACCTGTTGGGCCTCGGGGCGCTGGTGGTCGATGTCCGGTCCACCGCTGAGTATGATCGCGGCCACGTTCCTGGCAGCCTGAACCTTCCCATGCACTTGATTCCGGCCCTTGCGGGGGAGCGCCTGCCAGCGGACCGCCCCCTGCTGGTCTGCTGCGAGAGCGGCTCGCGCAGCGCCATGGCCGTGCAGTACCTCCGCCGGCTTGGTCTTGATGCCCATGACCTCGGGCCCTGGACCTACTTTCCCGATCTTTCCTAACTGGAGCTTTCCATGTCCCAAGTCATCCACCTCACTTCCGGTGCCTTCAGCAAGGTGGCTGAGCAGCCATCGCCGGTCCTCATTGATTTCTGGGCTCCCTGGTGCGGCCCGTGCCGCATGCAGGGCCCGATCCTCGACGAGGTGGCCAGGACCATGGGCGAGAAGGCCATCGTGGCCAAGGTCAATGTGGATGAGGAGCCACACTTGGCGGCCCAGTTCGGAGTCCAGAGCATCCCCACGCTGGTGATCCTCAAGGGCGGCGGGATCGAGCACCGGATGGTCGGGCTCCAGCAGACCCATTCCCTGGTCGAGGCCCTCCAGCAGGCGGGCGCCTGATGCTCCAGTACCTGATCTACCTGATCCCCATCGCGGCGGTGGGCTACCTGCTCTGGAGCCGGCGCTCGGCGCCCGCGGCTGATGTGAAGGCCATGCTGGCGCGCGGCGCCCAGATCGTGGATGTGCGCACCCGGGCCGAATTCAGGAGCCAGGCCCATCCCCGGGCCGTCAACATCCCCCTGGACCAGCTGGAGACGCGGGCCAAGGAACTGGACAAGGCCCGGCCGGTGCTCGTCTGCTGCGAGACCGGGAGCCGCAGCGGATTCGGCGTCTCCGTCCTGAAGCGCGTCGGCTTCAACGAGGTGGCCAACCTGGGGCCCTGGAAACGCCTCCACAGCCTCCTGCCCTGAGGGGCGGCGGCCGAGCGGTGTTAGGGCGGGTGACCGCAGAGGAGCTGGCATGGTCAGGGTCGTGATTCTGGGCGGTGGCATCGCGGGTGTCGAGGCGGCCATCTCGTGCCGCAAGGCAGGATTCGAGGTTGAGCTGATCAGTGACCGCGACTACCTGTTCATCTACCCGATCAGCATCTGGATTCCCGTATCTAGCCTGCCCTTCGAGGATGCCAAGATGTCCCTGGAGGCACTGGCCACGCGGCACGGGTTCACGCTGACGGTGGATCGGGTTGGTGCCATCGATGCGGGGGATCGCAGCTTTACTCTGGAGCAGGGCGGCCTCCGGCGGGAGGCGAACGTGATCATCGCGCTCGGCTCGGGGAAGATGAAGCACCCTGGGTTGGAACACACGCTAAGCATCTGCGGCGAGCCCGAGCAGTCGCTCCACCTGAAGGAGGCGGTGGAGGCCCTGATCGCCAAGGGCCGGGGGGCGGTCGCCTTCGGCTTCGGAGGCAATCCCGACGACAGCAGCGCGGTCCGGGGCGGGCCGGGGTTCGAGCTCTTCTTCAACCTCCACCACCGTCTGAAGCAACTGGGCCTCCGGGACCGCTACGAGATGACGTTCTTCGCGCCCATGGCGCAGCCCGGCGCCCGGATGGGGGACATGGCCCTGCGGATGATGGCGACGCAGTTCCGCCGGAACCGCTTCCAGACGAAGTTCGGCACGAAGATCCGCCGCTTCGAGAAAGGCGCCGTGGTCTTTGAGGACGACACCGTGCTGCCCAGCGACCTCACCATGTTCATCCCGGCGGGAAAGGGCAGCGACCTCCTGGCCTCGAGTGACCTCCCCAAGAATGCAGCCGGCTTCATCCGCATCGAGCCTACGTGCCAGGTGGCGGGGGTGCCCTCCTGGTACGCCGTCGGCGATGCCGCCGCCCTGGAGGGGCCCGAGTGGAAGGCCAAACAGGGTCACATCGCCGAGGCCATGGCCCGCATCGCGGCGCACAACCTCTCCCTGGACCTGCTGGAGCGGGACGCCCCCAGGAAGACCTATCCGGAACACCTGAACATCACCTGCCTCATGGACATGGGGAACGGCGGCGGCCTGGTGTACCGGGACGACAGGAGGTCCTTCATGCTGCCGCTGCCACTTCTGGGGCACAGCTTGAAGCGGCTCTGGGGCCACTACTACCGGCATTCCAAGCTGGGCCGGATTCCCCGCTTTCCTGGGCTGTAGACCGGAGGGTCGCTTCCGAGGGCGGATCACGGGCATTCCCGAGTGCCTCCCACCCTCAGGATCGGCCACCCTCCAAAAAAAGCGGGCCCACCCCGGGCCAGCCTCCCCTAGCCCTGAACCAATGTCCCTGCAGCGAAGGACAATCGGCTGGATGAATCTAATATAATTAAATAATCATTAATTTCAACACCCTTTTTCGAAAAACGTGATCCTCCCCTCCCGGCGGGATCCCTCGACACTGAACCCTCGGTCGATGCCCGCGCGGCGCCCCGACAGGAGCGAACCCATGGAGCCCGCCATGGCCGCTTCAATCCAATCCCTGCTGGGGGCCATCATCATCGGCTCCCCAGCCTTCCCGACTTCGCACCCCGGCCTCTTCAGACAGGTTGCGTTGAGGTGACCACCTGGATCGCCGGGGGGTTCTCCAGCTGCTTCTTCACTGCGCACTGGCTGGCGGCGCGGATGAGGGCCTCCTGGTACTTCTCGGGGAAGCCCGCGGGCAGCTGGATGTCGATGTCCACCCGCTCCAGCTTGCCGGTCTCGGGGTTGTGCCCCATGCGCTGCACGAGCCGGATGCCCTCAGTGGGCAGGCCGCGCTGCCGGCAGAAGCCGACCACGTAGATCCCGGCGCAGGTCCCCAGGGAGGCCAGGAACAGGGCGAACGGTGTCGGGGCGGAGTTCTCGCCGCCCCCCTGGGGGGGCTGATCCGTCCTGACCGTGAAGCCGCCGAAGTGCGCGTCCACCCGCGCTCCGCCCGGAAAATCAATCACCATCTCCATGCCCGGCTCCTCCGTAGAGACCTCCATTCTTTCGCGGGAAGGGTGCCGGTCCAAGCGCGATTCAGGGACAGTGGGGTGGCAGGTCGCCCGGTGCGGAACCCGGGTGGAACCCATCGACAGAAACTACAACCAGTTGGTTGTTCGGTTGATTATCACCGGATCTCTATGTCTATAATTTTGCTGGATTTTTGACGATGTTAGCCAAGATCGGACCGGCTGAAATTCCAGGCTGCATGGAATAATGGACCCTGCCCGTCATCTACGGTGACCGCGCCCCGGAGGCACCATGGGAGATCCCCTTTTCTGGCACCGGCTCCAGTTCGGCTTCACGGCGACCTACCACTACCTGTTCCCCCAGCTCACCATGGGCCTGGCCTTCCTCATCGTGGTGTTCAAGGCGCTGGGCCTGCGCACCGGCGAGGCCCGATACGCCGACGCCGCGCGGTTCTGGATCAAGATCTTCGGCATCAACTTCGCCGTGGGCGTGGTGACGGGCATCCCCCTCGAGTTCCAGTTCGGCACGAACTGGGCGCGGTTCTCGCAGCTGTCCGGCGGCATCATCGGCCAGACGCTGGGGATGGAGGGCATGTTCGCCTTCTTCCTGGAGAGCAGCTTCCTCGGGCTGCTGATCTGGGGCGAGAAGAAGCTGTCGCCGAAGGGGCACTTCCGCGCCGCCGTGGCCCTCTGGCTGGGCAGCTGGCTCTCCGGCTACTTCATCGTGGCCACCAACGCCTTCATGCAGCACCCGGTGGGCTACGCGGTGGCCCCGGATGGCACCTTGCAGCTCACCAGCTTCTGGGCTTTCCTCCTGAACCCCTGGGCCCTGGGCCAGTACGCCCACACCATGATCGCCTCGGTGGTGACGGGCTCCTTCGTGGTGGCCGCCGTGGGGGCCTTCTGGACCCTCAAGGGCCTGCACGCCGAGCAGGCGCGCCTGAACCTGCGGATGGGCACGGTCATGGGGCTGATCTTCAGCGTCCTGGTGGCCTTCCCCACCGGCGACCTCCAGGGCAAGCTCGTGGCGCGGCACCAGCCCATTACCCTGGCCGCCATGGAGGGGCGCTTCGAGAGCGGCCCCCGGGCGGGGCTCACCCTCATCGGCCAGCCCAACGTGGCCCAGCGGAAGATCGACAACCCGGTGCAGCTGCCCGCGGTGCTCAGCTTCATCGCCTACGGCACCTTCAGCAGCGACGTGAAGGGCCTATCCTCCTTTCCCGAGGATCAGTGGCCGCAGAACATCGAGCTGCTCTACTACAGCTTCCACATCATGGCCGGCCTGGGCACGCTCATGATCGCCTTGATGGGACTGGCGGCGCTCCTGCTCTGGCGAGGGCGGCTGGACTCGAACCGGCCCATGCTCTGGGCCCTGATGCTGGCCTTCCCCTTCCCCTACATCGCCACCACCGCCGGCTGGGCCGTGGCGGAGTTCGGCCGGCAGCCCTGGCTCATCCACGGGGTGCTCCGCACGAACCAGGGCGCCTCCCCCACGGTGCATGCGGGCCAGACGGCCTTCACGACCCTGGGCTTCGCCGGCATCTTCGTGGTGCTGAGCATCCTCTTCCTCTACCTCATCGGCCGGGAGCTCGCTCACGGCCCCGTGAAGCACTAGGAGGCCACCATGGAGCTGCTCTGGTTCTGGATGGTCGCCGTGATGTTCGCGATCTACG
This sequence comes from uncultured Holophagaceae bacterium, assembly GCA_963751095.1. Lineage (GTDB taxonomy): Bacteria > Acidobacteriota > Holophagae > Holophagales > Holophagaceae > Geothrix. The sequence goes on from CAVVTK010000013.1 coordinate 183,392, forward strand.
TGGTGATGGATGGCTTCGACTTCGGGGCGGGGATCCTGCACCTGGCCGTGGCGAAGACCAACGAGGAGCGCCGGGAGGTGCTGGGCGCCATCGGGCCCTTCTGGGACGGCAACGAGGTCTGGCTGCTGGCGGGCGGCGGCTCGCTCTTCCTGGCCTTCCCCAAAGTGCTGGCCTCGGGCTTCTCCGGCTTCTACCTGGCCATGTGGGTGGTGGTCTGGTGCCTGATGCTGCGGGGCATCTCCATCGAGTTTCGCTCCCACGTGCAGGATGGCCTCTGGCGCCACTTCTGGGACACCACCTTCGCCCTGGCCAGCGTGCTGCTGCCCGTGCTCTTCGGGGCGGCCCTGGGCAACGTGCTGCGGGGCGTGCCGCTGGACGCCAGCGGCTACTTCTCCGTGCCCCTGTGGACCACCTTCCGGCTGGGCCTGCAGCCCGGCGTCCTGGACTGGTACACCGTGCTGATCGGCGTGTTCACCCTGGTGACCGTGACCGCCCACGGGGCCCTGTTCCTGGCCTGGAAGACCGAAGGGCCCGTGCATGAGCGGTCGCACGCCCTGGCCGCGCCGCTCTGGGGGCTCGTGCTGTTCCTGTGGGTGATGGCCACCGGCGCCACCTCCGTGGTGAACCCGGGCATCTTCCGCGGGCTGGCGAGGTCACCTCTGGCCTGGGGGTTCACGGCCTTCTTCGTCGCGGGGCTGAGCCTGGTCTTCCTGGGCCTGCGGCGGCAGCGGTTCCTGCTGGCCTTCCTGGGCTCGGGCGCCTTCATCCTGGGCATCCTCGCGGCCAGCGCCGCCAGCCTCTATCCCGTGATGCTCAAGTCCACCCTGGATCCGGCCTTCGACCTCACGGCCCTGAACGCCAGCGTGGGCCATCACGGGCTCCGCACCGGCCTCGTCTGGTGGCTCCTCGGGTTCCCCCTGGCCATCGGCTATGCCGGGTTCCTCTTCCGCTTCCACCGCGGCAAGGTCAAAGCCGCGGCCGAGGGCGAGGGCTACTGAGGCAGGTCATTCCTTCTCGCGGAAAACGGGGGACGACCTTCAGGTGTGTGCCGAGTGCCTGCGCACGATCCAGTCCACGACCTGGTCGAGGCTCATGCCGCTGGAATCGAGCTCGACCGCGTCCTCGGCCTTGCGCAGGGGCGAGGCGGCGCGGGTGCTGTCGGCCAGGTCGCGGCGCTGGAGATCCGCCAGCACGGCTCCGAAATCCGGCGACTGGCCTTTGGCCTGCAGTTCCAGGAAACGGCGCTGGGCACGGGCTTCCGGGCTGGCCGTGAGGAAGACCTTGCAGCAGGCCTGTGTGAACACCACGGTGCCGATGTCGCGGCCATCCACCACCCAGCGGCCACGGTTGCCGATGCGGCGCTGCTGATCCACCAGCACCTCGCGCACCCGGGCATCGGCGCTCACGGGCGTGACCAGGAGCGTGACCTCCTGGCTGCGGATGGCTTCGCTGACATCCTCGCTGGCGAGGTAGGTCCGGCCCTCGTTCAGGGAGAGATCTAGGCCGGACAGCACGCCTTCGAGTGCGGGTCGGTCCGTGAGCTCGACGCCGGCCCGGTGGATGGCCAGGGCGGCGGCGCGGTACATGGCGCCGGTATCGAGGTACTGCCAGCCCAGACGCGCGGCGACCCGTTTGGCGGTGGTGGATTTCCCCACGCCAGACGGGCCGTCGATCGCGATCAGGGGAAGGGCGGAAGTGGTCATGTCTTCAGTCTGAAGCCCCGCGTTCCGCCGTTCCATTACTTCATGCTGAAGTCCTTGAGGATCTTGGGATCCTTCTCGTCCTGGGCCAGGATCGTGTGGCAGGTGTCGCAGTCGCCCTTGATGGTGCGGCCATCGGCGGCGGTGTGGTTGCCGTCGTGGCAGCGGAAGCAGCCGACCGCTTCCTCATGCCCGATGTTGTTGGGGTGGGTGCCCCAGGTGATCTTCATCTCGGGGAAGACGTTGCGGAGGTAGATGGCCTTCACCACCTCGCCGGCCGTGTCCACCTGGGCCCGCTTCTGCTTGTAGATCTCGGGGTAGGTGGTGCGGTAGTACTCGGCCAGGGCCACGGGGATCTTGGCGGCGGCGATCTTCTGGTCGGCGTAGTCGGCCTTCAGCAGCTCCAGGGCCTGCTTCTTGAGGAAGGGCAGCTCGGTGCTCATGCGCTTTTCGGCCAGGGCCTTGTCCAGGGCGCGGTCGGGCAGCTGGAACGCATGGGTGGGCCGGTTGTGGCAGTCGATGCAGTCCATGTTGCGGACGGTTGCCTTCTCGACCTTCTCCTTGGGGAGCTTCTTGAACTCGTCGGTGACGTATTCCACCAGGTTGCCGCTCTCTTCGCGGTAGGTGACCTTGGGGATCTCCTGGCGGCGGGCATCGGTGGTGATGTAGGTGATGCGCTCCATGGCATCGAGGTGGCGGCCGTGGATGCCCGTGGTGCCATTGGGCGTGTGGCCGCCGATCTTGAGCAGGAGGATGCTGGTGGTCGCGGTGTTCGTCTCGTCCTCGGCGAACTTGGTGCGGACGATGAGCTTGTCGTTGGTGAACTTCTGGGGCCAGTGGCACTGCTCGCAGGTCTCGCGGGCCGGGCGCAGGTGCTCGACGGGGCTGGGGATGGGCCGGGAGAAGGTGCCGAAGGCCACGGCGAAGAGCTGCCGCGAGCCGGAGATCTTCGCCCTCACCAGGGCGGGAGCGCCGTGGCCGATGTGACACTGGGCGCAGCCCACGCGGGAGTGGGGCGAATCCAGGAAGGCCGTGTACTCGGGGCTCATGACTGTGTGGCAGGTCAGGCCGCAGAACTGGTTGGAGTCCATGTACTCAACGCCCTTCAGCCCCGCCGTGCCCAGGATGGACACGTTGATGAAGGTGAGCACGCCCACCACCGTCAGCAGACGGCGCACGCCGGGCTGCTTGAAGTCCACCGCCTGGAGGGGAAGGGGAGCCTCGCCGGCGAGCTTACGCTGGCGCCGCAGACGGATGATGCCCAGAGGGATGAGGGCCAGGCCGATCAGGAACAGGGCCGGTAGGATGAGGAAGAGGATGATGCCCACGTAGGGATGGATGGAGCGGGGACTGGTCAGCTCCATGAACCAGAACCAGACGAGCACGAAGGCTGAACTGGTCGTCAGGGCTGCCCCCGCGAGGGTCATCCAGTTGTTGCCCAGCTGGAAGGCCAGCCGGATCAAGTCTCTGATGCGTTCCGAAAAACTCATGTACCCACCTCCAAAACCAAGGGGCCTGACCATTGGACATTTGAGTATGAAATGTCTCTTATTACCCTAATTTCCTCCTACCGCTCCTGCAAGGGCGCACCGGGGTGCTTCCAAATGCAAACCCTTTGCTATCAACAAGCCTCGTACCAGGTTGTGACAGATGTCCAGACCCATTCCAGGGCCGGTCAACGACACTGCCGGCCGAGCAGGTCGAGGAAAGGAGCTCCGTACTGCTGAAGCTTCTTCGGGCCCACGCCGCTGAGGGCTAAGAATTCGGCCTCGGTGGCCGGCTGGAAGCGGGCCATCTGCTGGAGCGTGGCATCGCTGAAGATCACGTAGGCGGGCACGCCCCTGGCATCGGCCAGGCGCTTTCGCAGGGTCTTCAGCTCCCGGTAGAGTGCCTCTTCGCCCTCCACCGGCGCCTCGGTGAGCGGGGGCCGGGGGCCGCGCGGCGACCCGCGCTTGGCCTTGCCGGGTTTCGGTGCCGCTTCCAGGGGATCGTCGCCGCTGCAGACGTCGCAGGAGGCGCCACAGGCCTCCATGTGCTCGCCGAAGTGGGCGAGCAGGGCCTGGTGCCGGCAGAGGGTGGTTTCGGCGAGGCGGAAGAGGTCTCGGGTCTGGCGCTGCTGGGCATGGGCCAGGGAGGTCTCCAGGCCGTCCGTGAAGCGGTCGTAGCTCAGCACGTCGCCCCAGCCGTAGAACATCACGCAGTCGGCGTCAGCCCCGTCGCGGCCCGCGCGGCCGATCTCCTGGTACCAGCCCTCCACGCTTTTGGGCATGTCCCGGTGGATGACGTAGCGGATGTTGCTCTTGTCGATGCCCATGCCGAAGGCCACCGTGGCCACGATGACGTCCACGTCATCCCGCTGGAATGCCTCCTGGGCGGCGGAACGGGCGGCGGGATCCAGGCCCGCGTGGTAGGCGGCCGCACGGATACCCTCGCCGGAGAGGAAGGCCGCGGTGGCCTCCACCGCCTTCCGCGACAGGCAGTAGATGATGCCGCTGTCCCCGCGTCTCGCCAGGACAAGGCGCAGCAGGGCCTCCCGCACGGGCGGGAGTCCCTCGGCGCCCTTGCGGTAGGCGCTGATGCGGAGATTCGACCGGAAGAAGGAGCCCTGCACCTCCAGTGGATTCCGCATCTCCAGCTGAGCCGCGATATCGCGGCGCACCTCGGGCGTGGCGGTGGCGGTGAGTGCCAGCACGGGCACGTCCGGGAAGCGCTGCTTCAGGCCGGCGAGGGTCCGGTAGGCGGGGCGGAAGTCGTGGCCCCAGTGGCTGATGCAGTGGGCCTCGTCCACGGCGATGAGGCGCAGGTCGACCTCGCGCAGCAGGTCGGCCAGGTAGAGCTCAAGACCCTCCGGCGCAGCGTAGACCAGTTCCAGCTCGCCGTTCTTGAGAGCGCGGATGCGTTCGCGGCGGGCCTCCGCATCCAGGCTGGAGTTCAGGAAGGTGGCGCGGAGTCCAGCTTCCGTGAGGGCATCGACCTGATCCTTCATGAGCGCGATGAGGGGAGAGACCACGAGCGTCACGCCGCCCAGCAGCCTCGCGGGCAGCTGGTAGGTGAGGGACTTCCCGGCGCCCGTGGGCATGATGCCCACCACGTCGCGGCCCGAGAGGACGGCCTCGATGATGGTGCGCTGGCCCGGCCTGAAGGTGCCGTAGCCAAAGGTGGCCTTGAGGGCCGCTTCGAGATCCGGAGCCTCCTGGAGCTGAGAGGCCAGGCCCTTCAAGGCCGCGATGGCCTCTGCATTGAAGTGGGTGGGTTCTGATCTGTACCGGGCCCGCAGGGCCTCCAGGCCCTGGCCGCAGGCCGCCAACGCGCCTTGTGCCAGCAGGGCGCGCAGCCGCTCGATCTCATCCGGAATGGGCGCCAATCAGCAGCCGCCGTCCAGCAGGGGACCCGCGGCGGCCCAGAAGGCCAGCATCTCTCCGGGCTTTCCGAAGGTGACACGGATGTGGTTGGGCAGGCCGTAGCCCTGCATGGGGCGCACGATGACACCGCGCTGGAGGAGTTCCTTGAACAGCTCGGCAGCGGGGAAGGCCGTCTCCATGAGCACGAAGTTGCCGGAGGTACCAGAGAGCTGACAACGGTGCCTGGCCGCTTCGGCCTCGAAGGCGGTGCGGGCCTCCGTGTTCTTCTGGCGGGAGAAGGCCTCGAAAGCGAGGTCCTTCACAGCCACCTCGGCGGCCACCTGGGCCAGGTGGTTGGTATTGAAAGGGCTCCGCACGCGCTCCAGGAACTGCATCAGCTCCGGGGAACCCAGGCCATAGCCGATGCGCAGGGCCGCCAGGGCGTGAATCTTGGAGAAGGTGTGCAGGACCAGCAGGTTCGGGCGCTGGTCCAGGTAGGCTGCGGCGTCCGGATAGCCTGCGGGATCCTCGTATTCGGCGTAGGCCTGATCCACCACCAGCACGATGTCTTCGCGCAGTTCCCTGATCAGCCGCTCCAGTTCGGCACGCTCCAGGCGCACCCCGGTGGGGTTGTTGGGGTGGCCCAGGTAGACGAGGCGCGTGTCCTCGGCCACCTTGCGCAGCAGATCGTCAACGTCCAGCTCCGTGGCAGTGCCCCGGGACTCGATGACGCGGCCGCCCGCCGTCTGGCTGGCGATGCCGTAGATGGCGAAGCTGTGCTTCGGAATGACCGCACTGCCACCCTCCAGGAAGGCGGCCTTGGCGACCATCTCGAGGATCTCGCTGCTGCCGTTGCCCAGGACCACCCGCTCCAGGGCCACGCCCTTGCGTTCGGCAATGGCCCGGCGCAGGTAGTAGCCGTCACTCACCGGGTAGAGTCCGGGGCCCTCCAGTTCGGATCCGGCAATGGCGGCCTGCAGGCGCGCCTTGACGGCCTCAGTGGGCCCCCAGGGGTTCTCGTTGGAGGCGAGCTTCACGATGCGGCTGAGGCCCAGTTCCCGCTGCACTTCCTGGATGGGTTTGCCCGGTACGTAGAGCGGGACCTTCGCCAGGTGATCGAAGGCCGGGATAGCGGCAAGGCTGGACGACATCAGGCGGGCCGCTCGGAGAGGACCTTGTCCACGATGCCGTACTCCAGGGCCTCTTCGGCGCTCATGAAGAAGTCGCGGTCCATGTCCTTGATGACCTTCTTGAGGGGCTGGCCTGTGTGCTTGGCGAAGGTGGCGGCCAGGTTCTCCTTCAGGCGCTGGATCTCCTTGAAGGTGATCTCGATTTCCGTGGCCTGGCCCTGGGCGCCGCCGCTGGGCTGGTGGATCATGATGCGGGCGTTGGGCAGGGCGAAGCGCTTGCCCTTGGTGCCTGCCGACAGCAGGTGGGCGCCCATGGACGCGCACTGGCCGATGCAGTAGGTGACGATGTCGTTCTTCACGAACTGCATGGTGTCGTAGATGGCGAGGCCAGCGGTGACGCTGCCGCCGGGGCTGTTGATGTAGATCTGGATGTCCTTGTCCGGGTCCTCGCTCTCGAGGAAGAGCATCTGGGCGACGATGGCATTGGCGACATTGTCATCAATGGCGGTGCCCAGGAAGATGATGTTGTCCTTCAGCAGCCGAGAGTAGATGTCGTAGCTGCGCTCGCCGCGGGGCGTCTGCTCGATGACGATGGGGGGATAGTAGCTGCTGGGCATGGGCCCTCCGGCTGATGGATCAGAATAGCAAGAAGGCGCCGGGTGGCGCCTTCTCCGTGAAACGGGCGCAGACTACTTCTTCGCGGCGGGCTTCTTGGCCTTGGGCTTTTCCTCAACCTCGGGTTCCTTGGCCTTGGCGGCCTTCTTCGGCTTCTCCTCGACAGGCTCCTCAGCCTTCTTGGCGGCCTTCTTCACGGAGCCCTTCGTGGGCTCCGCCCCTTCGGGGCCATCCTGCGGACGGTGGGCCTCTGCCTCCTGCTTCGGCTTGGCGGGCTTTTCCTCGGCCTCGTGGTCGTGTCCGTGGTCACAGTCGGGACCGTGGACGTGCTCGGTGGCCGGCGCCACGACGGCGGGCTCGCCGCCCTCCTGGCCTTCCAGGTCGCCACCCTCAAGTCCGCCCGCGTCGAAGCGGTTCACGGGGATGCCGGCCTCGCGCTTGCGTTCCAGCTCCACCAGCGCCTCGAAGGCGGCCTTGTCGAGCAGTTCCTCCGCGACCTTGGCGGTGGTCAGCAGGTGGTCGAAGATCCGGTCTGTGCGCAGGCGGCCCTTGATCTCGGTGGCGTTGCCGCGCTTTTCCAGCTCGGCCTTGAAAGCGTCGAAGGGCTGCTGGACCTGGTTCTCGGCCATGAACTGCCGGATCTCGGCATCGATGTCCGCTTCGGGGACTTCGATGGACTCTGCATTGCCGATGGCCTGGAGGAGGTAGCCGCTGCGGACGGCCCGCTCGGCATCGTTCAGGCGGTACTGGCGATAGGCCTGCCAGTTCACCTTCTTGGGGTCCATGCCCTGGCGGCTGACGTGCTGGGCGAACTCCTGGCAGTAGTCGTCGAGCTGCAGGCCCACCATGGAGCGGGGCACTTCGAAGGGGGCGGCGTCCAGCAGGGTGTCGAGCATGGTGGCGTGGAGCCGGGCCACGGCGTCGCGCTCGGCGGCCTCTTCGAGGTCCTTGAGCACGGCCGCTTTGAGGGCCTCCAGGTTCTCGAAGGCGCCCATGTCCTTGGCGAACTCGTCGTTCAGCTCGGGCACCTCCTTGGTGCGGAGGTCCTTCACCTGGACGTCATAGGCGAGGCTCTTGCCGGCCAGGACTTTGTTGGCGTCATCATCCGGGTGGGTGAGGGTGAAGGTCTTCTTGTCGTCCACCTTCATGCCGACCAGCTCGGCATCGAAGGGCCGGGTGGCGTCGATCTCGAGCACCTGATCCTGGTAGGTCTGGGCCTTGAGCCCCTGGGGCTTCACGCGGATGTCGCAGGTGGCGATGAGGCCCGTGGCCACAGCGCCGTCCTCGACCGGCAGGAACTTGGTGGCGCGCTGGCGCAGGCCTTCCAGGTGCTCCTGGACGGTAGCCTCGTCGATGGCGCGCTTCTTCTTGGTGAGGGCCATGGTCTTGTAGTCCGGCAGGGCGACTTCCGGAGCCACATCGAACTGGGCGCGGAAGACGGCATCGGCGCCTTCTTTCAGATCCAGCTTCTCCAGGGAGGGGTGTGAGATGGGCAGGGCGCCCGCTTCCTGGGCGGCCTTCCAGAAGTGCTTCTCCACCAGTTGCTGGGCCACGTCCGACTGGATTTCGCGGGCGTACTTCTGCATGAGCACCGGACGGGGCGCCTTGCCGGGGCGGAAGCCCGGGATGCGGACCTTCGGGGCGATCTTGGCCACCACCTCGTTGTAGGCGGCGCTCACCTCGGCGGCGGGCACCGTCACTTCGACGGCCTTGCGGGTGGGGGAATTGTGGTGGAGGGTGGCGGACATGGGCGCTCCGTGATTCGTGAGTCGTTACTTAGCGAAGATTCGGGCTTTTCTTGCTACAGAATCGCCTGCGGCGATTCTGTAGTTGGTGCGAACGGTCGGACTCGAACCGACACGGTGTGAACCGCTGGAACCTAAATCCAGTGCGTCTACCAGTTCCGCCACGCTCGCAAAGCCGAATTGTCAAACCGGTGGTGCGCCCAGAGCGACTCGAACGCCCGACCCTCAGGTTCGAAGCCTGATGCTCTATCCAGCTGAGCTATGGGCGCGCACCGAATCCCCTAGTCTACCTGGAAAGGCCGGTGGCTTCGAGCCTGAACGACCGCCGGATCGCGGAATGGCCTGCGGGGCAGGCCATTGGAGCGAGGATCCGGCGAGGAGTTCATGCCACGCCGACCGCCGGATCGCGGAATGGCCTGCGGGGCAGGCCATTGGAGCGAGGATCCGGCGAGGAGTTCATGCCAGCGCTCCCAGTTGCTCAATCCAGCAGGCACCAGGCATCTTCGGCCCCGTGGCGCCTGAGCCCGGCCATGGTTGTCTCATCCAGGCCCATGCTCCGTGCGGCCTGAGCTTCCGTCCCCAGGTCGCAGGGGATGACGCCGGGGTCGTCGGTGCCCAGGGCGCAGCGGACGCCCGCCCGCAGCATCCGGGGCAGGGGATGGGGATCCACGTCGGCGGCGAGGGCCCGGTTCGAGCTGGGACAGATGTCCACGGGGATGCCCCGCCCGGCCAGCAGGTCGAAAGTTGCATTGTCCGCCCGGATGCCGTGGACGATGCGGGAGACGCCGCCCTCCAGGATGGCCTCGCGGACATTGGACCCCGAGCCGTTCTCGCCCGCGTGGGCAACGATGCGCAGGCCCGCGACCCGGGCCCGGTCGAAGACGGGGGCCCAGTCCCGGAAGGGGCTGCCCTCGAGGCCTCCGGTGGAGAACCCCTTCACGAAGGCTGGCAGGTTGGGCAGTACCAGGTTGAGCACAGCATGGCCGTGCTTGGGCCCAAAGTGATTGACGGCGTCCACCACCAGGCAGGCGCGGAGGCCCTTGGCCTCCGAGTTAGAAAAACCCTCTTCGATTCCGAGCCAGAAATCGTCGAGGGAGATCTGTCCACGATGGATCACGAGGAAGTGCGGGGAGGCCCACAGGTCGAAGCCGGTGCCGCCGGAAGCCCGGGTGCGCTGGGCCACGGCCAGGACCGCCTCACGCACGGCCTCGCGACTGTCCAGCAGGGCGGCCCCGAAAAGGAAGGCCTCGATGAAGCCTTCGAAGGGCAGGGCCTCCCCGGACCAGAGGGCCTCCAGGCTGGCGGGCAGGGCGAGGCTCCGCCGTGCCGACTCGCGGCGAACCCAGGCGGGATCCAGCCCGCCTTCGAGGTGGGTGTGGCGGTCGATGAGGGGCGGGTGGCTCACCTGGACATTATGCTCACGCACGGCGGATCCTCGCTGCGCAGGCTGCGGGCTCGGGCACGCGTGAGGGAGGGGCCAACCTGGTTGCGATGCTCACCACTCGCCGGATCCTCACTGCGCAGGCTACCTTGGCAGCCTTGCTCGTGATCCGGCGGGGTTCGCCTACTCGTCGTAGTCGTCCATGCGCAGGTCGCCGGGATCGAAGCCCTCGCCGCGGCCCCGCTCGATGGCGACGCCGCTTTCGGTAAAGGTCTCCTCCAGGCTCTCTGCCTCGGGCTCTGCCGTGAAGTCGTCCTCGATGACGTGGACGCTCTTCTCCTTCTTCACGGCCTTCGGCTTGGCCGGCGCCGTCTTCTGGTTCGCCCCGCACTTCGGGCAGATGGCCTCGGGCTTTCCGAAGTCATAGAACTTCGCCGCGCACTGGAAGCATGTGAATTTCTTGCCAAGATCAGCCATTGCCCATCCCCGTCCAAAGCCTCGTCCAAACCCAAAGGAACAAGGTTTTACCAGATCCCGGCCCGGTTGTCATCCCTTGTGATCGGCAATCCTAGGCCCAGGGGGCGGCACCAAGCTTTACGGCGTCGCCATCGCACAGTTGTTGGATGACCGTGGTGGTGAAAATCCGGTATCGGCTCTCGACCTCCTCCCCGAAACGTTCCACGAAGGTGGCCCGGCTCCTTTCGAGCTCGTCCCTGAGCTGGCCGTAGAGGTTGCCCTTGGTGTGGGCCAGTGCGACTTTCGCCGGGAAGTAGAGCTCCACATCGCCCACCAGCACGCGGGCCAGGCGCTCGGCCGCGGCGCGGGTCCGGGGATCCAGCTCGACGGGGGCGGCCGGTTCGATGGGTTCCGGCACCACCTGGGTCGGAGCGCTGGGCGGGTGTTCCCGCGGTGGCTGGGTCGGGTGCTCGTCCTCCTTGCCGGCGGCCAGGGCGGCCAGCATGGCCGAGGCCACCAGGACCAGCGCCCGCACCTGCTCCGGGTGATCCAGCTTGGGGCGAAGACCACTGTCCACCAGGACCAGGGCCACAGCCCGCTTCTTGTGCCGCAGGGGGAAGATGGCGACGTCGGAGGCCTCGAAGGCGCTTACAGCTCCGAGCAGGGCGGCGTAGCCTGCTCCCTTGCGACGAATGGCCCGGGTTGACCCGTGGATCAGGGCCTCGAGTTCCTCAGGGGGCACGATTGCCCCCGCCTTCCGGGGGGCCTCGCCTTCGAAGCCCCGGTGGGCATAGAGGGAGGCCAGCCCCTGCTTGAGGATGAACAGGGCGCTGCGTTCGGCCAGGGGGCCCAGGGCGTCCAGCAGCCGCTTGAGCAGGTCGCTCTGGCTGGTGGCCCCTTCAAGCAGATCAAGGCCTGGTGCGAGGTCCGGAGCCTGCGGGCCTGTGGACGTGAAAGTGCCTTCGAGGCCCAGGTCCCCCCGAAGTTGGGCGAGCAGGGCCTGGTCGGGGCGAAAGTTCTCCAGGGCGTTCTGCCAGGTGGCCATCACTTCTTCCAGGAGGGTCTGGTTCTGCTGATTGAGCCAGGCTTCCAAACGAGTCCGAAGGGCATCGTTCTGGGGCTGATCCACGGGACGGGAGTCGCTCATCAGGGGCTCGAGAAAAGTTGGACTCAAGGGTATCCCAATCCTGGGGTTTTCCCGTCTGCTGGCAATTGAACCCGTGAACCGATAGGATGGCCCAGGTTCCTTGGAGTTGTCGGATGGCGGATCTTTCCATTGCGGTGCGGCAGGTCGGTGAGGTGGCGGTGCTGCTGCCCGCCGGGTTCATCAATGCCCACACCGTTCGGGAGTTCGAGGAGGCCCTGGAGGGGCTGGTCCAGGACGGCCGCTACACCATCCTGCTCAACTGCAAGGATCTCAACTACATCAGCTCGGCCGGGTTGGGCGCCATCATGGGGTTGATCGAGACCGTGCGGGAGCATGGGGGCGACATCCTGCTCTCCAACCTCCAGGAGAACGTCTTCGCCATCTTCGACACACTCGGGTTCACCCAGCTCTACCGCGTGTTCATCGACGAGGACCAGGCCATGGCGGCGGCCGCGCCGGAGCGGAAGGGCTGAGGGTGGCGGCCAAGATGGACCACGCCCAGTTCAAGCTCGTCATCCCGAGCCAGACCCGCTATCTGAACCTGGTGACGGGCCTGGCCAAGCGCGCCTCGCTGGTGGCCGGGCTCGACGACGCCACCGCCGCCAAGGTGAGCATCGCTGTGGACGAGGCGGTGACCAACGTGATCATCCACGCCTACGGCGGCGAGGGCGAGCACAGCGTGGAGCTGGAGCTGCGCTTCACCGAGCAGGCCCTGGAGATCCACATCTGGCACTCGGGCCGGGGCATCCGCGGCGACCAGCTGGTGCTGCCGGATCCCAAGGAATACATCAAGCACCCGCGCAAGGGTGGGCTGGGGCTGCTGCTCATGAGCCGGTTCATGGACGAGGTGCAGTTCAAGGCGGACGAAGTCTCCGGTCGCAACGAGTGCTGCCTGATCAAGAAGATCAGCTGAACCAGCCGGTTCACCCGACATGCCCACCAATCCCTTCGACCGCCTCCGCCATCTGGCGCTGAAGATCCCCGAGGGCGCGCAGGAGCTCCTGCCCCTCATCGACTTCCTGGAGGCCTTCCCGCAGCAGGGCAGCGAGGAGGACCTGATCCACCTGGTGGGCGTCACCGTCATGGGGATCGCCAAGGCCGGCCAGGGCGGGCTTTGGGATGGCGGGAAGTGGCTGTTTCTCCGGGGTTCGGCCCCGGCCTTCCCGACCCATCCGGGGGATGGCTGGCAGGTGCGCCCCTGGCAGTACGGGGACGAGATCTACGGGCATCTGGTCCTTCGTGCCGCCACCCTTCCGGAGGCCGTCCCCCTCCTGCTCTCCATCAGTGCACCGCTCCTGGCCTGGCGCCGGGCGGAGGCCTGGCGCAGCTCCCAGAACCAGGCCCTGGCCCTGCAGCTGTCCCGGCTCAACACGGTCTTCGAGCTGACCCGCAACCTGGGCGTGGTGGAGACCCGGCGGGACCTGGTGCGCCTCATGGCCAACACCCTCATGGGCGAGTTCCGCATCATGCGGCTGCTGGTGGTGGACCCCCAGGGGCAGGTGCTCCATGCCAAGGGTCTGGGGACCATCCCCGAGTCGCTCGAGGGGGAGCATCTCCAGCACGTGGTGGAAGCCCGGGGCCTGGTCCACGCCATCGAGCTGGTGGACCAGACCCACAGCCACGGCTTCGCCTATGCGGCGGAACCCGCCGTGGGCGTGCTGTCCGAGGAGGACCTGGTCTTCCTGCGCACCCTCCTGAACCTGACTTCCTCGCAGCTGTCCAGCCTCGAGCTGCGGGAGGCGCGGATCCAGGCCGAGCGCATGGAAAAGGACCTGGACCTGGCGCGCAACATCCAGCGCAGCCTGCTGCCCAAGACCCTGCCCGAGCCGGATGGATGGCAGTGCGCGGCGGCCAACCTGCCCTACCAGGCCGTCGGCGGCGACCTCTATGACCTGTGGATGGCTCGGGACGAGGGCCATGGCTCTCGCCTGCACCTCGCCGTGGGGGATATCTCGGGCAAGGGCCTGCCCGCGTCGCTCATGATGACCCAGCTCTCGGCCTTCCTCCGGGCCATGGCGGACCACCGGGTGCCGGACTGGGGGCGCCTGGCGGAACGGGTGAACCGCCGCATGAACGACGTGCGGGACCGGAACCGCTACACCACGCTGTTCGCGGGCAGCCTGAATCCGGCCAACGGCGATCTGCGCTACGTGAACGGGGGCCACAATCCGCCGCTCCTGGTGCGGGCGAACCGGGAGGTGGTGCGGCTCGCCCCCACGGGTCCCATGGTGGGCCTGCTGCCCGGCGTCGGCTTCGCCGAGGGTCGGGCCCACATGGACCGGGGCGATGTCCTGGTGATCTTCACGGATGGCGTGGTCGAGGCCGAGAACGCCGCCGGTGAGGAACTGGGGGACGGTCCCCTGGCGGATGTGGTCCTGCGGCAGCCGGAGGCCGGCGCGGACGACTTGTTCGAGGCCCTGCTGGTGGAGGCCTTCCAGCATCTCGGCGAGGGCAAGTTTCGGGACGACGTGACGCTGGTGGTCATCAAACGCATGGGCTGAACGGTGCTTGAACCGTTTCGTATCCTGGTACCGGAGGCCGTTTCATGAACCAGACGAAGACCCTGCTCATCATTGTGGCCATGACCGCCCTGCTGGTGTGGATCGGCGGGATGATCGGCGGCGAATCCGGCATGGCGCTGGCCCTGGCCCTCGGCCTGGTCATGAACGGCGTGAGCTACTTCTTCTCCGACAAGATCGTGCTGGCCAGCTACGGCGCCCAGCCCGTCAGCCAGGCCCAGGCCCCAGAGCTGCACGCCATCGTGGCGAACCTGGCCCAGCGGGCGGGCCTGCCCATGCCGCGCATCGCGATCATCCCGGAGGACACCCCGAATGCCTTCGCCACGGGGAGGAACCCCGATCACGCGGTGGTGGCGGTGACGGAGGGGATCATGCGCATCCTCAGCCGCCCCGAGCTGGAGGCCGTCATCGGCCACGAACTGGGCCATGTCAAGCACCGGGACATCCTCATCGGCAGCCTGGCCGCGGTGTTGGCCCAGGCCATCATGTTCCTCTCCCGGTTCGCCGGGATCTTCGGGGCCCGGGACGAGGAGGGCCGCTCCAACCCTGTCGCCAGCATCGCCATCATGATCCTGGGCCCGCTGGCCGCCTTCATGCTGCAGATGGCCGTGAGCCGCTCGCGGGAGTACATGGCCGACGAGTACAGCGCCCACCTGACGGGCCGTCCCGACATGCTGGCTTCCGCCCTGGAGCGCCTGCAGGCCTACAACCAGCAGCTGCCCATGGCCTCCGCCGAACCCGCCACGGCGCACATGATGATCGTGAATCCCCTGAGCGGGGGCGGCCTCATGAGCCTCTTCTCTACCCACCCCCCCATGGCGGTGCGGGTGGAGCGCCTCCGGCGCATGCCCATCGAGGCCCGATAGCCCAGATTGAACGGCTGGAAGATCCCGGCCGATAGAGCCCCATGCGGGACCGGCTGGGCAAGTTCGAGGTGGTGCGCCTGCTGGGCAAGGGGGCCATGGGCGAGGTCTACCTGGGTCGGGATCCGAAGCTGGGGCGGGACGTGGCCCTGAAGGTCATCTCGGCCGGCACCGCCTTCGGGGACGAGGCCCAGGCCAGGTTCGAGCGGGAGGCCCGGGCGGCGGCCCTGCTGAATCATCCGCACATCGTCACCATCTATGAGTTCGGGGAAGACGACGGCATGCACTACCTGGCCATGGAGTTCCTGGATGGCCATGAGCTGGAGGCCATGATCCGCGAGGGTAAGGTGCCCAAGGTGGACCTGCTGGAGGTCCTGGCCCAGGTCTGCGATGGCCTGGGCTACGCCCATGGCCGGAGCGTGATCCACCGGGACATCAAGCCCGCCAACGTCCTGGTTACCCGGCAGGGCAAGCGCCTCCACGCCAAGCTCATGGACTTTGGCGTGGCCCACATGGGCGCTTCGGGCCTGACCCAATCCGGCGTCTGGATGGGCACCGTGAGCTACATGGCCCCGGAGTACCTGGATACGGGCAAGGCCACGGCCAGTTCCGACATCTTCGCCCTCGGGGTGATCCTCTACGAGATCCTGTCGGGCGGTCGCAAGCCCTTCCAGGGGGAGAGCACCACGTCGGTGCTCAACTGCATCCTCCGCCACGCACCCGAACCGATCCGTCCTGCGGACCTCAAGGACGTGCCGGGACGCCTCATTGCCGTGGTGGACCAGGCCCTGGCCAAGCGGCCGGAGGACCGCTATCCCGATGCGGAAAGCCTGGGAGCCGCCATCCGGGAGGGGCTGAGCGGGCCTGTGGAGGCTCCGGCGGCTGCCGTGGTCCCCTCGCTGCGCGATGAGCCCGAAGGGCCTGGGCACCGCATCCGGGTCGGGAAGGGCGGGCAGGGCCAGTGCCTGAGCCTGAAGGTGGCACTGCGACAGGCCAAGGCGGGCAGCGAGATCCTAGTGCTGCCCGGCGTGTACCGGGAATCCCTGGTGGTGGACAAGGACGTGGCCATCCTGGCCCTGGGTGAGCCGGGCGAGGTGATCATCCAGGCCACCGCCGGCCCCGCCCTGATCATCCAGACGCAGGCCGTCACCCTGCGGGGGCTCACGCTCCAGGGGCCCGCGGGAACGGCGGTCCTGAAGGTCAAGTCCGGGTCCGCCCGGGTGGAGGGGGGCCGGATCCTGGGCTTTCAGGAGGCGGGCGTCGAGGTGGAAGCCGGGGCCCAGGCCTCCCTGGAGGAGGTGGTCATCGGGCCGGGAGCCGGGACGGCCCTGCAGGTTCGCGGACGGGGTCAGGCGACCCTGGTCGGGTCCACCCTCCAGGGCGAGGCGGGCGGGGTGGAAGTCGAAGGCGAGGGCCGGGTCCAGCTCACCGGCTGCCGCCTGGTGGAAAGCCGCTTCGCCGGGCTGCTGGCCCTCGAGCACAGCCAGGTGGTCGTGGAATCCTCGGATATCGGCAACCATGCCTGTACCGGCGTGCATGTCCTGGCCGGGGCCAATGTGGTGCTGCGCCAATGCCGCGTGGCCGGGAACGCGGGTTTCGGGGTGTCGGTCATGGACCGGGGCCTGACCACCATGGAGGGCTGCCAGGTGCAGGCCAACGGCGGCGCGGGCCTGCTCATCCACCGGGGTGCCACCGTCCAGGCCAGGAACTGCACCTTCTCGGAAGGCCGGTCGCTAGGGGTGGATTGCGCCGAAGGCGGCCAGGGTGTCCTGGATGCCTGCGAGATCGTGGGCAATGCCGGGGCCGGCGTGCAGGTGGAGGCCGGGGGCAGCCTGCTGCTGGTCCGCTGCAGCCTTAACGAGGGGCGGGACACGGGGCTCCTGCTCATGGAGGACTCCGAGGTCACCCTCGAGGAGTGCGTGGTCCGCCGCAATGCCAGGGGCGGCGTCCTGCTCGCCCGGGATGCCGCGGATCCGGTCATGCGGGGCGGCAACCGCATCGAGGACGGCTTCCAGCGCGTGGATGCGGGTGGCAACCTGGTGAAGGTGACCCCCATTTAGGCTGGATTTCTGGGCCGGCCCTACTCCAGTCCCGCCAGCTCGTCCAGGAGGGCCAGGCAGGAGGCATCTCCGGCCGTGGGCCAGGCCATGGGGCGGATGAGCGGATCCCCCGTTTCGGGTGGCGCAGCGCCCTTGCCCATGAGGGCTGCCGACCACTCCCGGGCGCTGCCCAGTTCGCGCTGGAGATCCTGGATCTTTCTCAGTGAGGCGGTATCTCCAGGGCTGGTCTCCACGAGCAGGAGGGGGCAGCTGGAGTGGCGATCGGCGCGGAGGACCGAGAGGGCTTCTTCCAGGGTTCCAGCCGACTCTAGCCGGACATAGCCTGCGGCAGAGAGGGTCTGGGCCACCAGATCCCGCTCAGGCCCCGCCGCCATGGCCAGGACCAGACGGGTGGAGCGCCGTCCCAGCAGCCTCAGGGCGTCCGGGGACTGGGCGCCGGCGGGGGCGGTCCGGGCGGCGGGTTCCTTGGCTGGAGCGGGACTCCGGGGGCCCGAGGGGCGCGGGGATTCGGCGGATTGGCCGGCGGGTGCCCGCAGCATGCGCTCGC
This sequence comes from uncultured Holophagaceae bacterium, assembly GCA_963751095.1. Classification (GTDB taxonomy): domain Bacteria; phylum Acidobacteriota; class Holophagae; order Holophagales; family Holophagaceae; genus Geothrix. The sequence goes on from CAVVTK010000013.1 coordinate 200,896, forward strand.
GAATGTCCAGGACCACCCGGAGCTCCCGGAGCTCGGTCTCCCGGAGATCCAGGAACTGGAGCCCCAGGATGATGCCCCCGTCGCGCTCCAGGGCGTTGGCCAGGATGCCGCGGGCCTCGAAGAGGGGGAGATTCGGCAGGTCCCGGACCTTGAGCAGGGGGATGGACTTGCCCCGCTCGAAGAATCCAGGACCGGGCGTGATCCGCAGGTGGTCATCCAACCGCAGGACGCGATCCACCCGGAAGGCCAGGCCCCCCTCGGACAGGTTGACGAGGGGGCCCGAGATGCCATGGCCGGGAATGGATCCGTCCTGGGCCACGACGTAGGCCTTCTCCCTGGGCCGGAAGGGGTAGCGCTTGTGCTGCCGGCGGTCGGCAGGAGCCATCCTGGCCGGGATGTTGAACCGGTACAGGAGGTAGTTCTCGCGGCCCTGGTAGGTGGTGGGGGCCCAGTAGCGCTGGTCTCCTACGAGGAAGACCATGTCGAATGCGGCCCCTGTCGCCAGCTCATGGGGGAGGGGCCGGATGAGCTTGAGGTGGATGCAACCCTTCTTGAGGTCGACGTGATGGACTTGAGAGGAGTAGGGCAGCGTGTGGGTCCCCTCCACCTTGATGGGAAACTCGATTTCCTGAGCGAGGAGGTCCTGCATGGCTTGGCGGATGAGGGCCGGGTCCTCCAGAGGAGTACCGCGCCCCGTCCAGCTGCTGACGTTTCCCAGATCCATTCCGCCGCCTTCCTCCAAGGCATCGGGCCGGGGGGCGGGGGAATTGAATCCTAGGAAAACTACACGTTGAACAGGAAGTTCATCAGGTCGCCGTCTTTGACCACGTAGTCCTTGCCCTCGGTCCGCATCTTCCCGGCGTCCTTGGCGCCCTGCTCCCCGCCGTATTGGATGAAGTCCTCGTAGGCGATGACCTGGGCCCGGATGAAGCCCTTCTCGAAGTCCGTGTGGATGACGCCGGCGGCCTGGGGGGCCGTGTCGCCCTTGTGGATGGTCCAGGCCCGGACCTCCTTCACGCCGGCGGTGAAGTAGGTCTGGAGGCCCAGCAGGTCATAGCTGGCGTGGATGAGGACGTTCAGCCCCGGCTCCTTGAGACCGGCCTCTTCCAGGAACATGGGCCGGTCTTCCTCGGGCAGGTCCTGGATCTCGGCCTCGAGCTTGGAGCAGATGGGGATGCACGGGGCGTCACGCTCGGCGGCCAGGGCCTGGAGCTTCACGTAGTGGGGATTGCCTTCGGGGTTCCGGATGTCCTCTTCTCCGATGTTGCCTACGAAGAGGGTGGGCTTGAGGGTGAGCAGGCCGTAGGACTTGACCAGGGCCTTGTCCTCCGCCGAAAGGCCGGCGGTCCGTGCCCATCTGCCGTCGTTCAGGGTGGCGTACAGGGGCTCCAGCACTGCCACCAGGGCCAGGGATTCCTTGTTGCCGGTCTTGGCGATCTTGCGGTGGCGCTCCAGGCCCTTCTCGATGGCGTCGAGGTCCTTGATGACCAGCTCGGTCTCGATGATGCTCAGGTCCCGCTCGGGGTTCACCCCGCCCTCGACGTGCGTGACATTGCCGTCCTCGAAACACCGGACCACCTGGACGATGGCATCCGTCTCCCGGATGTGGCCCAGGAAGGCGTTGCCCAGGCCCTCGCCCTTGCTGGCGCCCCGCACCAGGCCGGCGATGTCCACGAATTCCTGGGCCGCGGGCAGGATGCGCTGGGGGTTCACGATCTTCGCGAGGGGCGCCAGGCGGGGATCCGGCACGTCCACCACGCCAGTGTTGGGCTCGATGGTGCAGAAGGGATAGTTGGCCGAAGCCGCGCCCGCACGGGTAAGAGCGTTGAATAGGGTGGATTTTCCCACATTGGGCAGACCCACGATGCCACAGGCGACAGCCATTCCATCCTCCAAGCCCTCCAGTATCCCAGACAAGAGTTGTGACGAAAAGAAAGGCTTCCGGCACTTGCGCGGAGCCCCCCGGCGCCATACTCTCCCCGCCAAGGTCACAGGAAACCGAAGGGGGGCAGCATGATCGTGCGGGCGGAATGGCCGGGTTACGTGGTGGACGTCCTTGTCCGCCCCGGCCAGGAAGTGGAGGAGGACGAGCCCCTGCTGATCCTCGAGGGCACGGATTCCTCACGCACATCCTTCTATATCAACGCACCAGAGGGTGGCAAAGTCCGCGAAATCCTCATTGAGGAGGGCGACTTCGCCTACGAGGATGACGACCTCGTGGTCCTTGGGGACTCGGACCGGGACGAGTAGCCGCTACACTGGCCATCTCCTCATGAGGTGGCAGATGGCAGTGGTGCGGGCCGAGATGGCAGGGAAGGTCCTGGAGGTCTGTGTCGCCGAGGGCGATGCCGTGGGTGAGGACCAGGACCTGGTCATCATCGAGTCGATGAAAATGCAGATCCCCGTGGGCAGCCCCGAGGAGGGGACGGTCAAGAAGGTCTTCGTGACCCCCGAGCAGTTCCTGAACGAAGGGGATCCCATCGTCGAGCTGGGCTGATGGAGGTCCGGGTCGAGCACCTCCAAGGTCCGGACGCGGGCATCGTCCTGCTGGGGCTGGACCGCCCTGGAGCAAAGAACGCCTTGGGACGCCAACTCCTGGCGGAACTCCGAGAGGCGGTGGGGACGCTTGGAGCGGACCCTTCGGTCCGCGTGGTGATCCTCCACAGCCTGGTCACCGGCGTGTTCTGCGCCGGGGCCGACTTGAAAGAGCGGGCGGAGATGTCGGCCGAGGAGGCCGCGACCTTCGTCCAGGGCATCCGTGACTCCTTCTCCGCGCTGGAGCGGCTGCCGATGCCCGTGATCGCGGTCCTGGAGGGCGCGGCCTTCGGGGGCGGGCTGGAACTGGCCCTGGCCGCCGATCTCCGCGTGGCGGGGGCCGAGACGAAGATGGGGCTGGTCGAGACGGCCCTGGCCATCATTCCCGGCGGCGGGGGTACCCAGCGCCTGCCGCGCCTCATCGGCGTGGCCCGGGCCAAGGAACTGATCTTCACCGCCCGGCGCTTCGGCGCCGAGGAGGCCGACCGACTCGGCCTCGTGAACCGTGTGGTGCCCGCCGGGCAGGCCTTGGAAACGGCGCTGGGCCTGGCCCGGGAGATCCTCCCGAACGGTCCCATCGCCCTCCGCATGGCCAAAAGGGCCATCAGCCACGGGCTGGACCTGGATCTGGCCTCAGGGCTCGCCCTGGAGGAGGCCTGCTATGCCCAGGTCATCCCCACCCGGGACCGGCTGGAGGGGCTGGCCGCCTTCCGCGAGAAACGCAAACCTCAGTACAAGGGCGAATGATGAGCCACTCCCACGGGCCCACCACCACTGGACGGCTGGCCCTCAGCTCGCTGATCTTCGGCCTGAACTTCCTGGTCCAAGGGATCGGGGGCCTGTGGACCGGCTCGCTGGGGTTGGTGTCCGACAGCCTGGAGAACCTGAATGACGCGGTGGTGAACCTGCTCGCCCTGGGCAGCATCCGGCTGGCCAATCGGCGCGAGCCCTGCGATCGCTGGACCTACGGCTGGCACCGGATCGAGATCTTCAACACCCTTCTGGGCGTCCTCCTCTTGGTGATCCTCGCGGGGGCTGTGCTCTTCGAGGCCTGGGACCGGATCCAGCACCCCGTCTCCATCAAGCTGGGCTGGGCCATCGGCTTCTCCCTGGCGGGGCTGCTCCTGAACCTGGCGGCCACCTTCGTGCTCGTTCCCGCCAGCGGGTCCGGCCAGGAGCGGGACCTGAACCTGCGGAGCGCCTACCTGCACGCCCTGGGGGACAGCCTGGCCAACGTGGCCGTGGTGGCGGGCATGGTGGTGATCCGCTTCACCGGCTGGAAATGGGTGGATCCCCTCCTGGCGGCGGGCATCGCGGCAGTGATCCTGCGCGGTGCCTTCCTGCTGCTGAGGGACGCCGTGGGCATCCTCATGCACCGCGCCGCCTTCGACCAGGAGGAGGCCAAGGCGGAGCTGCTCCGCCTGCCCGGCATCATCGGCGTGGAGGATCTGCGCTCCTGGCGGGTCTGCAGCCATCTGACGGTCTGCACTGCCCACATCATCGTGGAGGCCGAGCGGCTGGAGGACACGGAGGCCCACCAGCAGCGCCTTGAGCACCTGCTGGCGGAGCGCTTCGGCGTGCGCCACCTCACCCTCCACTTCGAGACCCGGGCCATGGCCGACCGCCACCAGCACCGCTTCGTGCATGAGCATGAGCCGGAGGCAGAGAGGAGTCACCATCACGATTGATCCGTTCGGGCGCGTGAGCTGCGCTCGCGCGTAATGAAAAACATGCGGCCAGTTGGCCGCATGTTTTTCAACTGAGGACTCAGGACTGAAGCCTATTGTCCCATCCCGTGCTTCTTCATGATGACGGCGCGCTGGGCGTCGTATTCGGTCTGACTGATGAGCTGGCCGTCGAAGAGCTCCTTGAGCTCCGTCAGCTCTTCCTTCAATGATTTCGAGGACGCCGCCGCGGCGGGGGCGCTGCCGGCGGGGAAGCCCTGCTGGCCCATCTGCTGCTGGGCGCCGGCCATCTGCTGACCCATCATGTTGCCCATGCCGAAGCCCACGCCCATGCCCATACCCAGGCCGGCCACGCCGCCCTGGTTCTGGGCCGCGAGCGGGATGCTGTCGGCCACCTGCATCTGCGTGTAGGCGCCCATGACAGGGGCCATCATGCCCACGCCGGTGCGCTTGTCCATCATGGCTTCCACTTCCTCGGGGAGGCTGATGTTCTCCACGAAGAACTTGGAGAGCTCCAGGCCCATGGTCTTGAACTCTTCCTGCAGCTTCTGCTTCACGAAATCCGAGATCTCGTCGTACTTCGCGGCCAGGTCGAGGGCGGGGATCTTGGCTTCGCCCAGGGCATCGGTGAAGCGGCTCATGATGGTCTTGCGCAGCTGCTCGGAGATGTCGGGCACGGTATAGACGCCGTTGGTGCCCACGAGCTGCCGGAGGAAAGTGGCGCTGTCCACGACTTTGAGGGAGTAGATGCCGAAGGCCCGGATGCGCAGCATCCCGAAGTCGGCATCGCGCATCATGATCGGGTTCGAGGTGCCCCACTTCAGGTCGTTGTAGAGCTTGGTGGAGATGAAATAGACATCGCTCTTGAAGGGGCTCTCGAAGCCGTACTTCCAGCCCTTCAGCGTGGCGAGGATGGGCAGGTTCTGGGTGGTGAGCCGGTGCGTGCCGGGCTTGAACACGTCCGCCATCTGGCCTTCGTTGACGAAGACCGCCTCCTGGCTTTCGCGCACCACCAGCTGGCCGCCGTTCTGGATCTCCTGGCCCCGCATGGGGAAGCGCCAGGCCAGCGTGTCGGTGGAATCATCCAGCCATTCGAGGATGTCGAGGAATTGGGCTTTGCCCCAGTCCATCAGACCCATGGTTTGTTCTCCTAGTGGCACTGGCCACGGCTACGATTCTAGGCCGGTTGGCAAGCCAACCGGGGCTTCCGGTGGAAAAAACCGGTGAACGGTCGGATCGGATCGGGGAGCCGTCGTCAGCGCGTCCCCTTGACCATGCGCACGGGGCCTTCGGACTTGCCTTTGCCGCCGGGCTGGTCGATGCGGGTCTTGCTATGGACCATCCGGGTGTCCGCATCAATGATGCAGCGCCAGCCCTTGTCCTCGCGGGGCATGTGGACCTCCACTTCCCAGCCGCCGGAGGCCCCGTTCAGAGGGATGCGGCGGGCCGTGGTTGCCTTGCCGCCGGTGTCCTGCTCGGCGATGGCCTTGGCCTCTTTGGCGGACTTGATGGGGCCGGATGCGTGCTTCTTCGACTTGGTGGTTCCGGCCGAAAGGACGAGCGCCGGAACGAGCAGGGCCATGGCCAACGTTCGGATGTGCATGGGGACTCCTGGGAATGGCAGGATTTTAGCTGCGGCTGGGGGAGCCGGCAATCAGACACGATAGAGCGCCGCACCCCAGTGGAGGCCGGAGCCCAGGGCTGTGAACACCACCTTCATGCCCGGATGGATCAGTCCCTGCTGGCGGCACTCGTGGAACAGGATGGGCAGAGTGGCGGCCGTGGTGTTGCCCCAGCGTTCCACGTTGTGCGGCACCTTCTCCGGGGGCAGCCCCAGGGCCTTCTGCACGCCCTCGATGATGCGGAGGTTGGCCTGGTGGATGAGCAGCAGGTCCAGGTCCTCCACGGCGAGGCCCGAGAGGGCGCAGACCTCGCGAACGGCCTGGGGCATGAGGGTCACGGCGGTCCTGAAGACCTCCTTGCCGGACATGACCGGGACCGTCTCCCCCGCGTCGATCTGTTCGTGCGAGACGAAGGGCCGCCGCTTGAAGCTGGCACCCGGCATCGTCAGCACCCCGGCAGCGGTGCCATCCGTGTGGAGCCGGATCGGACCCAGGCCCGTTTCGCCCTCGCGGCCCTCGATCACCACGGCCCCAGCCCCGTCGCCGAAGAGAACGGTGCGATCCCGGATGGCGGTGTTGGCGGCCCGCTCGGCCTCCGTGACCTCGCGGGTGGAGAGGCCGATGACCGTGTCCCAGCCCAGGTGCCAGGGCATGAAGGGGGAGTGCACCTCGGCGCCCACGAGGAGGACACGCCGGTAGCGGCCGCTCTGGAGGAGGAGATCCGCCAGCTCCAGCCCGTACAGGAAGCCGCTGCACTGCTGCCGGATGTCGAAGGTGGGGATGTCCCGGAGCCCCAGCGCGGCCTGCAGCAGCGGGCCGTTGCCAGGCAGCACGTGGTCGGGGGTCATGGTGGCGAAGATCACCGCATCGATGTCGGCGGGCGTCAGACGGGCGTCGGCAATGGCGTTCCGGGCCGCGATCGCACCCAGGTCGCTCGAACCCTGGCCCGGCTCGGCATAGCGCCGCTCCTGGATGCCGCTGCGCACCCTTATCCACTCATCCGAAGTGTCCATGAGCCTCGAGAGAGCCTCGTTCGTGACGACGTGCGGGGGCACACCGATGCCAGTTCCAGTGATGACGCTTCGCATGGGGCTCCTGTCGGTGGCAGTCGGTCAGGATAGCGGGAACCCGTGCGGCCGGCAGCGCGGTCGTGACTCAAGCCTCACAATCCTGGGGCCAGGCCTGATGGGCCCCGGATTCCGGTCTGGTTCCGGGCTTGGCTCGCACGTGCTCGGCCAGGGCCCTGTCCTGCTTCAGGATGTGGTCTCTCAGCCAGGTGGAAAGCATGGGCACCAGTTCGCTGGGGACCCGGTCATCGCCCAGATCGAAGCGCTCCTTCAGCTTCCGCAGCTGCTCGGTGAGGCGGGCATGCTCGCGGCTGTGGGCCTCGGCATCCTGGAAGCCAGACCGGGCCATGAAGGCGTCCTCGCCTTCGAAATGGGCCCGGATGTACCGCTCCAGGAAGGCGAGGATGGCGCTCATCTCGTCCTTTGACGGCCCCTTCTGGGTGGATTCCACCAGCATGCGCAGAATCTTGAAGAGGCCTTGGTGGTGGGCGTCGATGCTGGGGATGTCCGTCGCATATTGCGAGCGCCAGGTCGGGCCTGCCGAACGGTTCGTCATATAGGATCCGGGCCTATCCCATGAATCGTTCAGATTGGGACAGCAGGGCCGGGAATCGTGCTCACACTTTCTTACAGTCAGGACGGCGCCTGGCCCTCCCCTCCGACCGCCACTTCCTCTGCGCTGCTGAGGAAGGCGTAGCCCCTGCCGTGGCGGGCCCGCACAGGCAATGGCTCCTCGGGGCTCACCTTCAGGACCTTGTTCCGGAGCCGGCTGAGCATGGTCTCCATCCGGCGCATGGCGTAGACATCCGGAATCTGCTCGAGGGCCTGGGAGAGGACATCCCGGTCGACCACCACGCCAGGTTGACTGAGCAGGGGTGTCAGGAAGCGCTGCTCATTGTCCGTCAAAGACACTTCGGCTCCAGAAGGCGTGACCAGCCGTGCGCGGAGGGGGTCGAGCCGCCACCCCCCGGGAGAATCAGCAGGCCGATGCAGCTTGAGCCGGCGGTGGAGGCTGCCCAGCGCCGAGGCGAGCTCCCGGATGTCCGTGGGTTTGGCGAAGTAGAGATCGGCCCCGCAATCCAGGCCCAGCACCCGGTCATGGGTCTCGTCCCGGGCGGTGAGCATGACGATGCCCAGGTGCGGACGCTCCTGGCGCAGGCGAGTGGCGATGGAGTAGCCATCCTCTCCAGGGAGCCCGATGTCAAGGATGACGATGTCGACGGGATGGGCCTTCAGGTGGGCCTCCAGCTCAGTGCCGTCGCAGACGCCCATCGCCTCGATCCCGAATCGGGCCAGGCCCGAGATGATGTACTTCCTCATCAGGGCCTGGTCCTCGCAGGCAACGACACGGATTCCCCGGACCGGATTTCCGCGGGCCATCCCAGCTTTTGCCTGAACATCGTTCATGGGGCCATGCCCTCAGGAAAGCATTCGTTCATTCCAGAAACCAGCATGTAACAGGGGACACCAGGAACCCTTCTCCCTCAGGCCCTGCTCGAGAGTAGCAAGCTCTGGGTGAGGCGAGGCCCGGGCCGCGGCCTGCGGAGGAGGACCCGCAAGAGCTGGCATGTGGCTTTGGCTTTTCAGTTGCTGGGCCTGCCTTGTGAAATACATGCCACAGCGCGGGGATGCATCTATCGTCATGCCCATCCTCGGGCTGAAGCACATGTGAGAAAGTGTGAGGAGAAGAGGATGTGTTCATCCCGAATAATGGCGAAGCCCTTCATTTCTTTGATTCACAGGGCCGCCCTGCCTATCCGGGAGTTCTCATGCGTCTCCATTCCAAGCTTATGCTCGCCCTGGCGATGTCCATCCTCGCCCTGGGTCCGATGGCCTGCACGAGTTCCTCCTGGTGTGCCGACTGCGAGCAGGCGACCACCATTCTTGGGCTGAACTATCAGCCTGTGAACACCTACACCGTGGGTACCGCCATCCCGGTCAATCCCCCGAATCCCACCGGCGGAACCCCCAGGATCTACACCGTCGAATCCGGGGCCCTTCCCCCGGGCCTCAGCCTGGACCCGGCCACCGGGCGCATCACCGGGACACCCACGGCGGCCGGCCTCTACATCCTGACCATCCGCGGCGCCAACAGCGCCAACAGCGCCTCGCAGACCATCCAGATCACCGTGGTGCCCGCCCAGCCCCTGGGCCTCAGCTATGCGACCCCGCAGGTCTTCCCGGCGGCTTCGGCCATCGCCGTGCAGAATCCGGTGCTGACCCAGGCCACGCCCGGCCTTGCCACGACCTACGCGATCACCGCGGGGAGCCTGCCTGCAGGCCTGAACCTGAACACGGACGGTACCATCAGCGGCACTCCGACCACGCCCGGGGTCTTCCCCTTCACTGCCACCGCGACCAACGGGGCGCGGACCGCCACCGCCTCGGCGACCTACACCGTGACGCCTGCCGGCAGCCTGGGCCTCACCTACGCCACGCCCCTGGTTTTCGGAGCCGGGCTTGCCATCCCCGCCCAGGCCGCGGCCCTCCTGAATCCCACACCGGGTGTTCCCACTACCTATGACGTCACCGCCGGGACGCTTCCGGCCGGGCTCGCCCTCAACGCCGCCACTGGGGACATCACCGGGGCGCCGACCATGCCCGGCGTCTACCCCTTCACGGTGACCGCCACCAACGGCACCCGTGCGGCGACCTCGAGCCCCACCTACACCGTCACTCCCGCGGCGGCGCTCGCGCTGGCCTATGTCACGCCCCAGACCTTCACCTCCGGCACGGCCATCGGCACCCAGGTGGCCACGCTCTCCAACCCCACGCCAGGGGTGGCCACGACCTATGCCCTCACCGGCGGGACCTTCCCATCGGGCCTGAGCCTGGATCCGGTAACCGGCAGCATCACCGGCACTCCCAACACGCCCGGCGTGTACACCTTCACCGCCATGGCCACCAACGGCACTCGGAACGCCAGTGCCACAGCCACCTACACTGTGGTGCCGGCGGGTGGCCTCGGTCTGGACTACACCTCACCCCAGACCTTCCCGGCCGGATCGGCCATCGCCACCCAGGTGCCCTCGGTCACGAACCCCACGCCAGGGTTGACCACCACCTTCGCCATCACCGGCGGGACGCTGCCTGCAGGCCTGACGCTCAACGCCGATGGCACCATCACCGGCACGCCGACCACGCCCGGCGTCTACAACTTCACCGTCACCGCCACCAACGGCAGCCGCACGGCCACTTCAAGTCCCATCTACACGGTGACCCCGGCTGCCGCCCTGACCGTCGACTACTCCACTCCCCAGATTTTCACGGCCGGCACTGCCATCGCCACCCAGACACCCACGGTCGCCAACGCCACCCCTGGCGTGACCACGACCTTCGCCATCACCGGCGGCACGCTGCCTGCAGGCCTGACGCTCAACGCCGATGGCACCATCACCGGCACGCCGACCACGCCCGGTGTCTACAGCTTCACCGTCACCGCCACCAATGGCAGCCGCACGGCGACCGCCAACGTGAGCTACACCGTCACGCCGGCGGCAGCCCTGACCGAAAGCTACCCGACGCCCGCCACCTTCACGGCCGGCACCGCCATTGCCACCCAGACGCCGACGATCACCAACGCCACGCCCGGCGTGACCACGACCTTCGCCATCACCGGCGGGACGCTGCCCGCAGGCCTGACGCTCAACGCCGATGGCACCATCACCGGCACGCCGACCACGCCCGGCGTCTACAGCTTCACCGTCACCGCCACCAATGGCAGCCGCACGGCGACCGCCAACGTGAGCTACACCGTCACGCCGGCGGCAGCCCTGACCGAAAGCTACCCGACGCCCGCCACCTTCACGGCCGGCACCGCCATTGCCACCCAGACGCCGACGATCACCAACGCCACGCCCGGCGTGACCACGACCTTCGCCATCACCGGCGGCACGCTGCCTGCAGGCCTGACGCTCAACGCCGATGGCACCATCACCGGCACGCCGACCACGCCCGGTGTCTACAGCTTCACCGTCACCGCCACCAATGGCAGCCGCACGGCGATCGCCAACGTGAGCTACACCGTCACGCCGGCGGCAGCCCTGACCGAAAGCTACCCGACGCCCGCCACCTTCACGGCCGGCACCGCCATTGCCACCCAGACGCCGACGATCACCAACGCCACGCCTGGCGTGACCACGACCTTCGCCATCACCGGCGGCACCCTGCCTGCAGGCCTGACGCTCAACGCCGATGGCACCATCACCGGCACGCCGACCACGCCCGGCGTCTACAGCTTCACCGTCACCGCCACCAATGGCAGCCGCACGGCGACCGCCAACGTGAGCTACACCGTCACGCCGGCGGCAGCCCTGACCGAAAGCTACCCGACGCCCGCCACCTTCACGGCCGGCACCGCCATTGCCACCCAGACGCCGACGATCACCAACGCCACGCCCGGCGTGACCACGACCTTCGCCATCACCGGCGGCACCCTGCCTGCAGGCCTGACGCTCAACGCCGATGGCACCATCACCGGCACGCCGACTACGCCCGGCGTTTACAGCTTCACCGTCACCGCCACCAATGGCAGCCGCACGGCGACCGCCAACGTGAGCTACACCGTCACGCCGGCGGCAGCCCTGACCGAAAGCTACCCGACGCCCGCCACCTTCACGGCCGGCACCGCCATTGCCACCCAGACGCCGACGATCACCAACGCCACGCCTGGCGTGACCACGACCTTCGCCATCACCGGCGGCACCCTGCCTGCAGGCCTGACGCTCAACGCCGATGGCACCATCACCGGCACGCCGACCACGCCCGGCGTTTACAGCTTCACCGTCACTGCCACCAATGGCAGCCGCACGGCGACGGCCAATGTGAGCTACACCGTGAATGCAGCTGCTCCGACCGCACTGAACTACGCCTCCCCGGTCACCTACACCTCCGGGATTGCCATCGCCAACAACAATCCGAACCCCAGCGGCGGAGCCCCGACCAGCTACACCATCTCCAGTGGCAGCCTTCCCTCGGGGCTGAGCCTGGATCCCACCACGGGTGTCATCAGCGGAACCCCCTCGGCCACCGGGTCCTTCACGGTGACCATCTCCGGAACCAACCTTGCGGGGGGCACCAACCAGACCCTCTCCATCACTGTCCTAGCCCCGCTGAGTGGTTCCCTGACAGCCAACCCCAGCCTAGTTTCCGTGGGCCAGGCCAGTGCCCTGACCGCCATCTTTGCGGGTGGCACGGCCACCATCGACCAAGGGTTTGGCGCTGTCGCCACCGGCAGCAGCCTGCCTACCGGCGTCTATGCCACACCCGGGACCTACACCTACGCCATGGTCGTGACCAACGGCTTCAACTCGATCACCAGCACGGCCACAGTCACCGTCGTGGCCACGCCTCCCAACTCCATCGCCATCAACGTGCCCACGGGAGGGGTGACCAGCACGGTCAACAGCCCCGGTAGCCCGCTGGATGGCCTGTCCGTGGTGGTGCCCAGTCAAGGCTCCGCCGTTTGCGCAGACACTGTGCTGACCGTCGTCCGCCAAGTCGGGGTTCCCTTGCCAGGCCCACTTGGCACCGGGGTCGTGGCCGTCTCGGACCCCTGGACGTTCAGCAGCACCGTGGGCTATCCCTTCCGCACCCCCATGGTCGTGACTCTGCCCTACGACAGTGCCCTGTTGGCCGCCAGCGATGTCCCGGTACCCTTCTACTGGGATCCCGCCTATGGCAAATGGATCACCGTGGGCCTGAAGGCCCTCGACACGACGAATCATCGCGTGACCTTCACCACCCTGATGCCTGGCCAGTACGCGGTCCTCGCCATTCCCGGTCTGGGATCGTCTCTCACCACCCAGAGCCTCGGTTTCAACGGCGGCACGGACAGCTGGTTCCAGCCCAACCAGGGTTCCTATGACACTCCTGGTGGGGCGGGTCTCGGCATGAGCTCCTACGCTGCCTGGTATTTCGGGTTCAAGAAGGCTTCCAACAACAACGCTGGGCTCTACACCCAGCTGCTCCAGGGCAATCTGGCCAGCACCGCCGACGACGTCAACGCCCGGGCGCTCATCAGCCGGCTGGGCAACGGAACCCTGGACTGCTGGAACCAGCTTTGGACCCAGGGCACCTACCAGCTCTCCGGCCTCCAGACCGGCCTTGCCCTCATCACGGGGCTACGGGTCTCCGCGCAGCCCCAGATCTTCCTCATGGGCGAGGCCCGCCCGGCCGTGTCCGGTGCCATGGCCACCCTGGTCACAGGCTACGACCTGGCCACCGGCAAATTCGGGGTGCTGGATCCCAACTACCCTGGCATGCCCCTCACCATCACCTGGAACAGCGGCACCGGCGCCTTTACCGCCTACGACCGGTCTTCCGGGTACGTGCCCACCTTCACTCAGTACGCCTTGGAAGGGCAAACCAGCATCCACCGCCTCTCCGACTATGAGCGTGTGTTCGATGGTGCGAATGGGGGCTGGACCAACCCGCCCTTCGCCACGGTGGCAGTGACTGACGTGGCGGCCACTGGCAGCCCGGTGAGCGGGCTGGCGACCGTTCCGAGTGGGACGGGAATGACGGTGTCCGGATCGGTCACCAACGGTGATGCGACGGCCTCCCACATCTTATGGAGCCAGAACGGCGGGTCCAAGACGCCGGTGGCCCTGGCGGCCGGCACCTTCTCGTTCACGGTGCCTACGCTGGCAGATCCTTACGGCACCCGCATCGCCATCGAGACCACAGGCAATCCCTGTGATCCCACCTTCACCTCCACCGGCTATTCCGAGTTCATCGCGAAGGTTCTGGGCAAGACCCCATGGTTCCCGAACATCTGCTTCGAGTCTGGTTCCACTGCCCCCTGGACTCTGGAACAGGGCTCCAACAATGGCGTGAACTATCCGGCCTTACCCACCTGGAGTGCCGCCACGGGTGAGATGACCAACTTCGGCATCACCTGGTCCGCGGGCAGCATCGACAGCACCCTGGTCAATGTGGCCAATGACCCGAATGTGTCTACGATTCCCCAGGTCTATGACGGGAGCTGGGCATTCCGCGTCAACAATCCCGCCACCGGGGCACACATCAGTCGAGTCCAGCAGGTCATCACCATCCCGGCTGACGTGAACATGCCGAAGCTGACCTTCGTCTGGGCGGCCGTCATGCAGAGCGCCGGACACACCGCCGCCCAGCAGCCCTTCGTGGATATCATCGTGGAGGACGTCACCAACGCCAACGAGCGGGTCTACTACAAGCACTTCTACGCCAACGACCCGGGCTACCCCGGCTGGATTGCCGGCAGTGGCACCGGCACCAACCAGTGGTTCGGCATCAACTGGCAGCAGGTGAACCTGACCGACCTCTCCGCCCGGAAGGGCCACCAGCTCAGGATTCGGGTCGTGGCGGCGGACTGCACCCTCGGCGGCCACGGCGGCTATGCCTATCTCGACGGCGTGAACTGCAACTGATCCAGCCCGCTTCCGCTATCGCTCCCCCAGGAACCCACCATGCGCAACCTGCTCCTGCTCTCATCGCTTCTTGCCACCACCGGGGTCGTCGCCGCGCCCCTGGCCTCGGTCGGGGATTTCAACTGGGCCCAGGGCCAGCTGGCCTACTTGTCCCAGCAGAACTCCGCCTGCATGAAGGACTCCTTCGGCATCGGTGTGGGCGCGGGGCAGTGGTTCAGGACGCGCTGGGGCTGGGAGGCCACCTTCCTTCACAGCCGCCTGGAGCCCACCAGCCATCTCTGGAAGGCTCAGGAGGACCACCTCGATGCCACGGGGCTCTACCGTCCCTTCCTGGAGACGGGACGATGGATCCCCTTCCTGAGGGCCGGCCTCGGGGCTTCGCGGCTGCAGAATCCGCTCTCTCTCAGCGGGGGCACCACCACCCGCCTCAACCTCCTGGTGGGCGCAGGCGCCCAGGTGATCCTGGGCCCGCGGGCCCTGGGTACCCTTGAGCTGCGCGGCACCACGGTGGAAAGCTCCACCCGGAGGCAGGAACTGGCGGCGCTGGTCGGGCTGGGCTACCACTGGGGCGGCAAGGCCCCGGCCGCCCCGGCGCCGATGATCGCCCCCCCTCCGCAACCAGAGCCGGCCCCGGCGCCTGTGCCGGCCCCGCCTCCCGCCGAGCCGGCGCCGGTGGTCGCCCCGCCGCCCCCGCCGCCCGCCGCTCCGCTCCCGCCGCCGCCTCCTCCGGCCCCTGAACCCGCGCCGGCTCCGCTGCCCGCCAAGTTCGTCCTCGGCGATGCTGTCCTGCACTTCGCCAACAACGGCTCGGAGCTCAGCCCCGAGGGCATGGAAGCCGTCCAGGCCGTGGCCCGCCAGCTGCAGGCCTACCCCGGTGCCTACACGCTGATGGTCAGCGGCCACACCTCCAGTCTGGGCGGCAACGCCCACAACCAGAGGCTGAGCAAGCGCCGGGCCGAGGCGGTGGCCAGGCTCCTGGTCGGGGCTGGCATTCCCGCGGATCGTGTCTTCACCGTGGGCCGCGGGCCGGATGTCCCCATGGCCGACAACAAGACTCGGGAAGGCCAGAGCCGGAACCGCCGCGTGGAGATCGACGTCAAGACCGCCGAGGCGGTGGAGAGGGTCCACAAGGCCACTGGCATCGTGGATGCGCCCGCCCAGCCCAAGGCGCCCGCCAAGGCGGGCAAGGCCAAGCCGAAGGCCAGACCGAAGCCGCAGCGCTGAACCAGCTCGGATCCCCCGGGGGAAGCCCTGGGGGGCCGCTCAGCTGCCGGAGCCGGAGATGCCGAGCTCCGCAAGGCACTGGGCCTGTTCCGAGGGGCGCTCCAACCTGAGGCCCCGGGCCTTGAGGGTGTGGAGGCGCAGCGCGCCGTCCGCGAATCCGAGCAGCACGCCTTCCCGAGCCAGGCGGTAGCGGCCCGGAGGGCAGGGCTCCGTCGTGGGCAGGGCCCAGGCGACCTTGGCCGTCCCCAGGGGCGTCTCCAGGAAGGCGTTGGGCCAGGGGTCCGCCACGGCGCGGATCTGGTTGAAGGCCTCCGCCGCCGTCATGGCGAAGTCCAGCCGGGAATCGGCGGGCTTGCGCCCGCCGAAGTAGGTGGAAGGTCCCAAGGTCTTCTGGTCGATGCGCGGAGCCGAGCCGTCCACCAACCCCGGAACGGCGCCCCGCACCAGGTCCCGTCCGGCTACAGCGGCCTTGTCTGTGAGGCTGAGGGCGGTTTCGTCCCAGGCGATGGGGAGGCGAGCCTGGGCAACGATGAAGCCATCGTCAGGCTTGGGGGTCATGGCATGGAGGGAGACGCCGGTTTCGGATTCGCCCTTCACCAGCACCCAGTTGATGGGCGCGCGGCCCCGGTACTTCGGCAGCAGGCTGCCGTGCAGGTTGTAGGCCCCGAGGCGGGGAATCTCCAGGAAGCGACCCTGGATCATCTCCCGGAAGTAGAAGCTGAACAGGAAATCTGGTTGGAAGTCCCGGACGGCGTCGAACACCGCGTCGTCGTTGAAGGCCGGGGCCATGACCACAGGAATGCCCTGGGCCGCGGCCACCACGGCCGGCGGCGTGAACCACAACTCGTCTGGCCCCTGTGGGTAGGTGTAGAGGGCGCGGACCTCGACGCCCGCCTCCAGCAGCCCCTCCAGGGCCGCGGTTCCCACGCTGGAATAGGCGCAAACCACGGCGGTCGGCTTGGACATGTTTTCCCCTAGATACTTCTCCAGGATCGCATAATCGGTTGAATCCCCTGTCCGTAGACCTATGTTGTGTCGGGAGCCCCCGTGCGCCTGCGACCCCTAGCCCTCCTGTTCTGTGCGGCCCTCCTGGCGGCGGGGGAGGACCCCTTCGAGGCGCCCCCGGAGCTGAAGGCTTTCGCCCAGAAGCAGACCATCGGCCACATGGGGGTTGCCACCAAGGTCGGGTACCTCCTCAAGTCCTTCTTCACGCCCGCGGAAGAAGGCGGCCTCGGCATCACCTACGACAACGCCTATACCCGCACCCCCGTGGAGGCCTGGCGGGACCGCAAGGCCAACTGCCTCACGCTGACGGCACTGTATGTGGCGGCCTGCAAGTCCATCGGCCTCGAGGCCCGGTACGGGGAATCCCTGAGGGTCAGCCGGTGGCGGCGGGTCGGGACCACGGTGCGCTACGAGCGCCATGTCGTGGCCGTGGTTCCCGCGGGCACGGTGGGCCAGGAACTCGTCGCCGACTTCCTTCCCGAGATCAGGCGGGACACGCAGCTCATCGTGCCCCTGGAGCCGAAGCGCGTGCTGGCCCTGTTCTACAGCAACCGCGCCGTCGAGCTCATGGCGGAGTCCCGCTCGGAAGAGGCCCTGCACTCCGCCCACCAGTCCATCGAGATGGACCCGAAACTGGGCGTGGGCTGGAACATCCTGGGGGTGGTCCAGCGGAACCTCGGGCAGGAGGCCGAAGCCGAGAAGTCCTTCCTGAAGGCCATCGAGGCCGATCCCAAGGATGGTGCCCCCTGCGGCAACCTCGAGAATCTCCTGAGAGCCCAGGGCCGCGAAGCAGAAGCGCAGGTCTACCGGGACCGCGGCATGGAGGTCCGCAAGCGGGATCCCTTCTTCAACGCCTTCCTGGCGGAGGAGGCCCTGCAGGACAGCCACTGGGAGGAGGCGGACAAGCGCATCCGGCAGGCCATCAAGCTGCTGCCGCAGGAGCCGGACTTCTACCTGATCCAGGCCCGCTTGGCCCTGGCCCAGGGGCAGCGGAAGGATGCCATCAAGGCCCTGGAGAAGGCCCGTAAGTGGGCCATGCCCGAGATGCAGGCCCGCTACGACACGAAGCTGGCGCTGCTGAAGGGCGAAATGACTTCCTAGTTGGCCTCCAGCTCCGCGAGGCGGGTCTGGGCATCCACGCTGTCCGGGTGGTGCAGCAGGCATTCCCGGAGGTAGCGGCGGGCGCCGTCTAGGTCCTGCAGCTCGCGGCGGGCCTCGGCCAGGTGGATGAGCGCCTCCTCGGCCTGGGGATCCACCTGGAGGGCCTGCCGCCAGTGGCCTTCGGCCCGGTCCCAGTCGCCCAGCTCGGCGCAGGCGTGGCCCGCGTCCAGCAGGAAGCGCAGCCCATGCGGGTCCATGCGCGCGGCCCGTTCCAGGTCCAGCCGGGCGGGGAGCGCATCTCCCAGGTGGGCGCGGGCCAGTCCACGCAGGTGCCAGAAGGAGGGTCGTTCGCGACATGGTTCCGCCAGCCCATCCAGGTAGGGCAGCAGCGCCTCCCAGGCCACCATGCCGGCCAGGCAGTCCGCCTGCAGCAGCAGCAGATCCACGTCTCCAGGCTGCTCCTTGAGCAGAGCCAGCACCTCCGCGTAGGCGGCCTCGTACCCGCCTTCGGCGACCAGGATCTGGAGCCTCAGGGGCGGGTGGTGCCCACCCTGCTGGTCGGCCGGGACCCGATCCAGCAGTTCCTTGGCGAAGGCCGGGCGGTCTTCCCACCAGAAGGCGAACTCCGCGCGGCGGAGGTGCCATTCCTGGCGGAAGGAGTCGCCCTCCTCGCCTTCGGGAATGATGTCCCAGGCCCGTTCGAGGGTCAGCAGAGCATCCTCGTCCCGGTGCAGTTCCAGGGCGATCTGGTAACGCTCCATCCAGAGGCGGAAGGCGCCGGGCAGGTGGCCGATGGCAACCTCGATCACTTTCCAGGCACCTTCCCGGTCCCCCAACTGGCGGCGGGAGACCGTCTCCGCCAGCCAGTGCAGGGGCTGGGTGCGTCGGTCCGGGGGCAGGTTCTGGACCAGCGCGAGGGCTTCGGCGTAGCGGCGGTTCCTGAGGAGGTGCATGCCGGCGGCGCCCCGGTCCCAGGGCAGCCGGGGATCTCCATGGCGGGACATGAGGACCGCCAGCGCCTGCTCGGCCACATCCTCCCGCCCGTGCTGAAGGCCGGCCAGCATGAGGTCCTCCAGGATGAGCGGATCATCCCAGGAGAGGGGCAGGGCCTCCTCGAAGTGGACCCAGGCCCGGTGCAGGGCCTCCGGCTCGGCCACCCGGAGCAGCAGGATGCCCTGCAGGTGCCGGAGGCGGCCCATGTGCGGGGCGAGGGCCATGAGGCGTTCGCCCCAGGCCAGCCTCCGGGCCGAAGGGGTGCCCGGGACTTTCCGGAAGGCCCGGGAAACCAGGGCCCTCTTCCAGAGCGGCAGGCGCGTGAGCTGCGCTTCCAACCCGTCCAGCCAGGCCCGGTCCCGGTGGCCGAGGGAGAGCTGGAGACTGTTTTTCAGCTGGAGAATTTGGTAGCCGAGCTCTCCGCGATTCCACACAGGTACCCCGAGGATCTGGAGCACATCGCACGGGTGGTCGCCCCGGGCCCAGCATCGCTCGGCCAGGTGGAGCCGCGGCCGGTCCACCCATCGGGTGCGGGCGCTGAGACCGATCCAGGCGCCCAGGCCCATGGTTCCGAGGATGAGGGCCAGGGCCGGCAGCGGAGCGAGGCCCTCGGGCGGCGCGGTGAGCAGGGCCATGCCGCCAATGGCGGCGGCGGATAGCACCACCGCCAGCAGGGTTCGGAGCAGCCAATATCGTCCGGATTCCGTCATGGATCGAGTATGAGCCGGTCCCGGGGGCATCGGGGCGCGTGCGCTCGTGACCCGCGTGAACGTCTGTTTCGTTTCGGTCAATTTCCCTGCTGGATCTATTTCGATGGGGATTGTGACCAACCTCATGGTTTGAACGAACCAAGCGGGTGCCCCACTCGGAACGCGCCATTTAGGCGCGTTCACTCGTGACCCGCTGTGGTCTCCCGTTCTCCATTGGTCAGTTTCCTTGCTGAATTTCTTTAGCGATCACTAAGCGCTGGATCTGGTTATGGACGAACGCCGGGTCCCCGCTCGGAACAGCGCCGATGCGCTGTTCGCTCGCGACCCGGACGATACAGCGCCTTAATTGCCCTGCTGGATTTCCTTGGCGATGACCAGGCGCTGGATCTGGTTATGGACGAACGCCGGGTCCCCGCTCGGAACAGCGCCGATGCGCTGTTCGCTCGCGACCCGGACGATACAGCGCCTTAATTGCCCTGCTGGATTTCCTTGGCGATGACCAGGCGCTGGATCTGGTTCGTCCCCTCATAGATCTGCAGGAGCTTGGCGTCGCGCATGCACTTCTCGACGAGGTAGTCGCGGCTGTAGCCGTTGCCGCCGAGGATCTGCACGGCATCGGTGCTGACTTCCATGGCGGTGTCGGTGGCGAAGGTCTTGGCGATGGCGCTCTGCTTGGAGTTCTTGATGCCGTTGTCGGTCATCCAGGCGGCCTGCCAGGTGAGCAGGCGGCTGGCCTCGATCTTCTTGGACATGTCCGCCAGCATGAAGCTGATGGCCTGGTTGGCGAAGATGGGCTGGCCGAACTGGATGCGGGTCTTGGCATATTCCAGGGCGATCTCGAAGGCGGCGCGGGCCACGCCCACGCCCCCGGCGGCCACGGCGGCGCGGGTCTGATCGAGGGTTTTCATGGCGATGATGAAGCCCATGCCCTCCTTGCCGAGAATGTTCTCGACCGGCACTTCCGCATCGTTGAAGTAGAGCTCGACCTGGTTGCTGGCGCGCTGGCCCATCTTGTCCATGGCCTTGCCCACCACCAGGCCCGGCGTGTCGCGGGGCACGATGATGCAGCTGGTGCCGCGGGCGCCCTTGCTGGGATCCGTGCTGGCGAAGAGGGCGTACCAGTCGGCGTAGCCCCCGTTGGTGCAGTAGCACTTGGTGCCGTTGATGATGTATTTGTCGCCCTTCTTCTCGGCGCGGCAGGTCATGCCGCCGGCATCGGAACCGGCATTGGGCTCGGAGAGGGAGAAGGCCGCGAACTTGGGCTCTTCAGCCAGCATGCCCAGCCACTTCTTCTTCTGCTCAGGGCTGCCGGCCACCAGCACGGGGGTCATGGCCAGGCCGTTGGCCATGATGGAGGTGTAGAGGCCGGCACAGCCCCAGGCCAGCTCCTCGCAGACGATGGCCTCATCCACCTGGCTGGCGCCAGGGCCGCCGCAGTCCTCGGGCACCAGGGCCTGCAGGTAGCCCTGGTCCCAGGCGGCCTTGTAGACGTCCACGGCCCACTCGCCGGTCTCGTCGTACTTGCGGGCCACGGGCCGCATGATCTTCTCGGCGAACGTATGGGCGCGCCCCTTCTCGTGCTGTTGTTCCGGGGATAGGGTGAAACCGAGCATGCATGCCTCGTGGGAAAGAAGGTGATTGGGTGGCGTGATTGGATGGAGCAGAACCCCCAGTCTATCGTCGCTGGGGTTGTCACCAAAGGCCGGGGGGCCTGACGCCGAGTAGGATGACGCGGGTCACACCTGCCTCTGAGGGTAAACTCAAGGGTTGGAGCGCCCATGACCATCCGATTGTCCGACCTGGGAAAGGCCGTCCTCGACACCGAGTACGCGGTGCGGGGGCCCATCGTGGCCCGAGCGGCCGAGCTCGAGAAGCAGGGGCGCGAGATCATCTACTGCAACATCGGCAACCCCCAGTCCCTGGGGCAGAAGGCGGTGACCTGGAACCGGCAGATCCTGGCCATTTGCGAATACCCGGCCCTGATGGACCTTGCCCCGGGAGCCTTCCCGCCCGACGTGATCGAGACCGCGAAGGGCATCCTCGCCGGCACCCGGCACGGACTCGGCGCCTACAGCGAAAGCCGTGGCGTGCGCTTCATCCGCGAGGCCGTGGCCGAGTTCATCCTGGAGCGCGACCACATCGGCGTGGATCCCGATGCCATCTTCCTGACCGACGGCGCCAGCAAGGGTGTGCAGACCGTCCTGCGCCTGCTCATCGGCGGTCCCGGGGACGGCATCATGGTGCCCATCCCCCAGTACCCGCTCTACTCGGCCACCATCACGCTCTACGAGGGGCGCATGGTGCCCTACTTCCTGGACGAGGCCAATGGCTGGAAGCTGAGCCGCCCCATGCTTGAGGCTTCCCTGGCGCAGGCGAAGGCCGAGGGCACGGCGGTGAGGGCCATCTGCGTCATCAACCCCGGCAACCCCACGGGCGCGGTGCTGGATGAGGCCAACATCACGATGATCATCGAGTTCGCGCAGGCCCACGGGCTCTCGATCCTGGCCGACGAGGTCTACCAGGAGAACATCTACCTGGCCGGCGACGAGTTCACCTCCTTCGCGAAAGTGCTGCACCAGCTGGAGGCCAAGGAGGTCTCCCTCTTCAGCTTCCACTCCTGCTCCAAGGGCTTCCTGGGCGAGTGTGGCGTGCGGGGCGGCTACTTCGAGTACCGGAACGTGCCCGACGACGTGGCGGCCCAGATCCTGAAGCTCCAGAGCGTGAGCCTCTGCGCCAACCTGGCGGGCCAGGCCGCGACCTACGCCATGGTGCGGCCGCCCAAGCCGGGCATGCCTTCCTACGCCCAATACGCCGCGGAGCGTGGAGCCATCCTCGACACCCTCAAGCAGCGGGCCGTCCTGCTGGCCGAGGGCCTGAACCGCGTGGAGGGCATCTCCTGCAACGTCATCGCGGGGGCCATGTACGCCTTTCCCAGCATCGTGCTGCCCTCCGGCCGGACCGACTTCGACTACGCCCTGGCGCTGCTGGAGCAGACGGGCATCTGCGTGGTGCCGGGCTCGGGGTTCGGCCAGGCCGGAGGCACCGCCCACTTCCGCACCACCATCCTGCCGCCCACCGAGAAGATCCAGAAGGTGGTGGATGCCCTCGGCGAGTTCCATCGCAACTACCGCTGATCCCATAGGAGTGCCCGTGCGTCCTGACCATCCCATCGTCCTCATCACCGGCGCGTCCAGCGGCTTTGGCGCGGCCATGGCGCGGCTGCTGGCCGCCCAAGGCTGCCACCTCGCCCTGGGTGCGCGCCGCATTGAGCGCGTGCGGGCCCTGGCTGACGAGCTGGTGAAGGCCCATGGCATCAAGGCCTTCGCCGGCGCTGTCGATACTCGCGATACGGCTAGCGTGAACGCCTTCGTCGAGGCGGCGTCATCGGCCCTGGGTGGCCTGCACGTGCTCGTGGCCAACGCGGGTCTGGCCAGCGGCACCTACAAGCTGTGGGAGACGCCGGACGAGGACCTCGAGGCCATGATGCGCACCAACGTGGAAGGCGTGGTGAAGACCCTCCGCGCGGGCATTCCCCACCTCCGCGAGGCGGGTTGGGGCCACGTGTTCTTCATCGGCTCCACGGCTGGCCACCAGCCCTACGAGGGCGGCAGCGTCTACTGCGCCTCCAAGTTCGGCGTGAAGGCCATGGCCCACAGCCTGCGCCTGGAACTGAATGGCGAGCAGATCCGCGTGACCTCCGTGGATCCAGGCATGGCCGAAACGGAATTCTCGGACGTCCGCCTGAAGGACGGCGACAAGGCCAAGGCCGTCTACCAGGGCGTGAAGCCCCTCAGCGCGAACGATGTGGCCGAGTGCGTGCGCTGGTGCCTGATGCTGCCCGACCACGTGAACATCGACGAGATGCTGGTGAAGTGCCTCGACCAGGCCAGCGTGCACAAGCTGCACCGGCGGGCCTGATCAGTCCCGACTCATCCGCAACGCCGTGGGCAGCGCGGCGAGCATGGCCAGCGCGCCCAGGCCCCAGCCCAGCCGGTAGCCGTGGTGGCCGATGACCCAGCCGAGGCTGAAGCTGCCCAGGCCGATGCCCGCGTCGAAGGCGAAGAGCAGGGCGCCGAAGGCGGAGCCTCGCCGCTGGGGATCCACGGATTCCAGCAGCTTTGCGTTGAGCAGGGTGTGCAGCATGCTGTAGCCGGCGCCATAGAGCAGGGCTGAGGCCATGTGCCGCGCCATGCCGCCGGGCAGCAGCGCCAGCAGAGCCATGCCGGCGAAGGCGCCCACCAGCATGCCGGGCAGCTTGCGGATGGGGCGCCGGCCGAAGCCGCGCTTGAGCATGATGATGCGCATGAGTACCATGCCCACGGCCATGAATGAGAGGAAGGCGGAGGGCAGGAGCATCCCCAGGGCCAGGCCCTCCTGGGCCGTGTAGCTGCCCAGGGCGCCGTAGCCCAAGGCCACGCAGAACAGCACCAGGCAGGGGGCGAGGACGGCGCCATCCGGCCACTTGAAGCCCTCCGCGCGGCCATGGGCATGATCCCTGGGCAGGGTGGTGCCCAGCGCGCCCAGCAGGAGGAAGAGGGCGGCCAGGTACCAGCCGATGGGTGCGAAGCCCCAGTGCTTGAAAATCCAAAGACCCAGCACCGGGCCCACGATGACACCGCCGGGGCTGGCGAGGCCGTAGAGGCTGAGGCCATCGGCTCGGCGTTCCTCTGGCAAAACATGGGAAAGGGAAGCCAAGGTAGCCGTGAGCAGCCCCGACCACACGATGCCGTGGGGGAAGGCCAGAAGGTAGAAGCCCCAGCGCGAGGTCAGGAGGGCATAGGCACCAAGGAAACAGGCGTAGAGCAGGGCGCAGGTGACCACCAGCCGCCGGTGACCCACCCGGTCGCCCAGGGGCCCGGTGAACAGCGCGCCGAGGGCACTGCCTGCCGTGAAGAGGCTCATGAAGCGGCCGCTCTCCGCCAGGCTCGCCCCCAGCTCCCGCAGGCGCAGCGGCACCGTGGGGAAGAGCTGGAAGGCGGCAAAGAACGTCACGAAGGTCAACGCCCACACCAGGGCGAAGCTGCGGGTGATGAGCCGCGTGTGGGGTCTGGAAAGATCCGTCATCCCTCCAGGATGCCAGAGGGATCGGGTTCGATGGTCATGGCCGCGCTGCGTCGGACGATGCGGCGGGCCACGGGAATGGACAGGGCCATCAGGGCCGCCCCGATGGCCCAGCCCCACCGGAAGTTGAACTGCTCCATGACCCAGCCCAGGCCCAGGGCGCCCAGGGCCGTGGCCGCGTCGAAGGCGAAGAAGAGGGCGCCCACCGCGGCGCCGGTGCGCTGGGGCGGCGTGGTGGCGAAGATGTTCATGATGAGCAGGGTGTGCACCATGCCGTAGCCCGCGCCGTAGATGAGCCCGGAGAGCAGGTGCCGGGCCATGCCGCCCGGCAGGAAGGCCAGCAGGGCATAGCCGGAGGCGGCCAGGGCGATCATGTACGGCAGCAGGGCCACGGGACGCCGGCCCATGCCTGTCAGCCCCAGCAGGCCCCGGATGGCCATCATGCCCAGGGCGAAGCAGGTGAGAAAGGTCGAGGGCCAGGCCATCCCCAGCGCCTTCGCCTCCTGGGCGCTGTATGGGGGCATGGGGCCGAAGCCCAGGCCCACCAGCATCATCACGGCCACCGTCCCCCACACGGCCCGGTCGGGCCACTGGAACAGGGCCGCGGGCTCAATCTCCCGCGGGGCCTCCCGGGGCAGGGCGCCGATGAGCCCGTGCAGCACCGCGAACACGCCCGCCAGCAGGGTCAGCATCCAGGCGAAGCCCAGATGTGGCATCAGCCACAATCCCACGAGGGGACCCACGGCTACGCCGCCGGGTCCGGTCAGGCCGAAGAGCGACAGCCCCTGGGCCCGGTGTTCGAGGGGCAGGATGTGGCCCACCTTGGCGATGGAGGCGGTGCGCAGCGCCGACCAGAGCACGCCGTGGATGGGCGCGAGCAGGTAGAACACCCAGCGAACCCTCAGGAAGCCGTAGGTCACGAGGATCGCCACCAGCGCCAGGGACGCCACGCGCAGCACCCGCCGCTGACCCAGGCGATCGCCCAGGGGCCCCGTGAACAGCGAGCCGAAGCCCGAGCCCAGCATGAAGGCCGTCTGGAAGCGCCCGCTTTCGGCGAGGCTCGCACCCAGGTCGCGCAGGTGCAGGGGCACCACCGGGAAGAGCTGGTACCCGGCCGCGAACACCAGGAAGTAGAAGGCGCACAAGATGATGAAAGGCGCCTTCAGGAACCCGCTGCGCCTCGCTGTCTCCGCATCCGCCATCGCTTCAGGATCGCATATGCTGGAGGATCCATCCTGAGGTTCCCATGCAGCCGGAGTCATTCCACTCGGAAGTTGTCCGCATCAAGAAGGGCGGCGCGGCCAAGGCCCACGAGAAGAACGCGGAGGCCGGAAAGCTCTTCGCGCGGGAGCGCATCCGCCTGCTGGTGGACGAAGGCAGCTTTCTGGAAGATGGCCTGTTTGCCAACGCCATGCACAAGGACCTGCCAGCGGACGGCGTGATCACGGGCACAGCCACGGTGGAGGGCCGACCCGTGGCGCTCATGGCCAACGACAGCACCATCAAGGCGGGCAGCTGGGGTGCCCGCACGGTGGAGAAGATCATTCGCATCCAGGAAGTGGCCCTGCGCATGAAGGTGCCCATGCTCTACCTGGTGGACAGCGCGGGGGCCCGCATCACCGATCAGCTCGACATGTTCCCGGGCCGCCGCCATGCCGGGACCATCTTCCACATGGAGGTGGCGCTCTCGGGCCTGGTGCCCCAGGTCTGCCTGCTCTTCGGGCCCTCCGCAGCCGGTGGCGCATATATCCCCGCCTTCTGCGACGTGGTGGTCATGGTGGAAGGCAATGCCAGCATGTACCTTGGCTCGCCGCGCATGGCGGAGATGGTCATTGGCGAAAAGATCAGCCTCGAGGACCTGGGTGGCGCCCGCATGCACTGCTCCGTGAGCGGCTGCGGCGACTTCCTCTGCAAGACCGAGACCGAAGCCATCGAGCTTTGCCGCCAGTATCTTTCGTACTTTCCCCAACACTGTGAAGACGCACTGCCAGTCGTTCCGCCGAAGGCGGTCTCGCCCAAAGCGAAAGCTTTGGGCGCCCTCGTCCCCACCGACATCATGGCCCCCTTCCAAATGAAGGACTTCATCGAGGGGCTGGTGGACGAGGGCAGCTTCCTGGAGGTGAAGAAACTCTTCGCCGGGGAGATCATCACGGGCCTGGCACGCATGAACGGCAAGCCCGTGGGCATCCTGGCCAACCAGCCCCGCGTGAAGGGCGGTGTGCTCTTTGTGGACAGCGCCGACAAGGCCACGCGCTTCATGACCCTCTGCGATGCCTTCGGCATCCCGTTGGTCTTCCTCAGCGACGTGCCGGGCTTCATGATCGGCAGCGCTGTGGAGAAACAGGGCATCATCCGCCACGGGGCGAAGATGATCAGCGCCATGGCCGGCTGCAGCACGCCCCGCATCTGTGTGGTGGTCCGCAAGGCCTACGGCGCGGGCCTCTACGCCATGAGCGGGCCCGGCTTTGACCCGGACGCCACCCTGGCCCTGCCCACGGCCAGCATCGCGGTGATGGGTGCCGAGGCCGCAGTGAATGCGGTGTTCGCCAACAAGATCGCCGAGAAGCACGAGGACGAACGCGCGGCCTACGTGCAGCAGCTCCGCGACGAATACAATGAGGACATCAACCTGAAGAAGCTGGGGGCTGATCTACACGTGGACGCCATCGTGGATCCCGCCGACCTGCGCGGCGAGCTCATCACCCGCCTCGCCCGGGCCCGGCGCCGGGAGGTCTGGCCGGTCAAGCGGAGATCCGTCACGCCGGTCTGAGCCACCGCACGGCTCGTTTGGACCTGGAAGAAAAGTAGGATTTGCCACCGATAAACGCCGATGAACACCGATAAATGCACGATAGCGGTGCGTGGCTGAGGGGCACCACCCAACCCGCATGGGCCCGCCGAAGGCGGAGGCGGGAGCATGTCTGTTAGCCATTCGCGCGCCCGCGGGGCGATTCGCGCCATTTGCGGTTGACGTCAATTCAGGCTGAGACTGGCCGATGTCGAAGTCCAGGTGATCCCCCGGGATGATCGATTCATGTGTGTTTTTCATCGGTGTTCATCTGTGTTCATCGGTGGTTAAAAAAGCAGTTGTCCTTCCTATCTCAGCATCCCCATTGCGCTATGCTTCCGGGCAGCTTTCCAGGAGGCAGGCATGTTCCGTCGCGTGGATGACTTCAAGACCATCTGGCAGCAGGAGGCGGAGAAGACCCTGGCGGTCTTCGGGGCCATCCCCGATGCGGCGGCCCACCAGGCGGTAGACCCCCAGCACCGGGACCTGCGGCGCCTCGCCTGGCACCTGGTGGAGACCATTCTGGAGCTGCCTCAGAACCTGGGCCTCAAGGTGAAGGGGCCCGTGGGGCTGGGGCCCGACGGCTTCATCGCCACCCCGCCGCCCCCCACCATGACCAAGATCGCTGCCACCTACCGCGCCGTGAGTGACTCGCTGCTGGATCACATGGGCAGCTGGAGCAACACCGAGCTGGGCCGCAACTTCAGCCTCTATGGCGAGACCTGGACCGGCGCCTTCGCGCTGTACGTCCTCGTCAGCCACCAGACCCACCACCGCGGCCAGATGACCGTCCTCCTGCGCCAGGCGGGCCTGCACGTGCCCAGCACCTACGGCCCCACCAAGGAGGGCTGGGCGGAGTTCGGGCTGGAGGCGCCCCGGGTCTAGGAGGGCGGCTATCCTGGGTGGCCCGTGTCCTGGAGATCCCATGCCCTGCCGTGTCCTGCTGCTTTGTCTCGCCATGCTCTGCCTGCAGGCGGGAACGCCCCAGTTCCAGAAGATCGGCAAGGGCCCCGGTGTCCTGCTGATCCATGGCTTCGGCGGGAACAAGGAGGTCTGGGCGGGCGTGGCCGCCGAGCTTTCCCGGGACCACACGGTCATCAGCGTCGACCTGCCCGGCAGCGGCGGTACGCCGGGTCCGGCGACGGTCGCCCAGTTCGGCTTCAAGGGGCTGCCGGCCTTCCGCATCATCCACTTCCCCGGCGCCAGGCACTGGATCATGTGGGATGCGCCCGAGGCCTTCCTGGTCGCCGTCCGTGCCTTCGAGGCGGGGCTGGGGCGCTGATTCTGGGGAGGATCTCCATGAACCGATCAGTCCTGATACCTGCCGTCCTTGTGGCCCTGGCAAGCACCGGGTGCACGCGCCTCCCGGAGGGCATTCACCCCGTCCAAGGCTTCAATCTCCAGCGCTACTTGGGCAAGTGGCACGAGGTGGCCCGCCTGGACCATCGCTTCGAGCGGGGCCTCACCCAGGTCACTGCCACCTACAGCCTCAACCCGGATGGCAGCGTCAAGGTGCTGAACCGCGGCTGGAACGCTGCCAAGGGGCAATGGAAGGAGGCGGAGGGCCGGGCCGTTTTCGTCAGTTCCAGCCAGGAGGGACGTCTCAAGGTCTCCTTCTTCGGGCCTTTCTACGGGGCCTACACCATCATCGCCCTCGAGCCCGACCGCTACTCCATGATCTGCGGGCCGAACCGCTCCTACTTCTGGATCCTTTCCCGCGAGCCCAGGCTGGACCCCACCACCCTTCAGTCGCTGATCGCCCAGGCGAAGGCCCAGGGCTTCGCCACGGAGCAGCTGATCTATCCCTGAGGCTGGCTAGAACCGGAACCGCGCCTCCGCGGAGTAGCTGGGGCCCGCGGCCGGGTAGCCGTCGATGATCGAGGCATCGTTCTGGCCCTCCCGCGCCCGGGCCACCCAGGCGGCGGCATTGGCGGTGGGCTGGAGGAGGTGCTCGCCGCGCAGCACGAAGATCCAGTGCTTGCCCGCCTTGACGGTGGTGGAAAGGCCCACATCCCGGTAGACCGCCTGGTTGGCGCGGACCGGGGCCGGCAGGCCATTGGCCCGGATGCCGCCCTCACCGTCTCCGGCCGCAGCGTACTGGTGGCCCTGCAGCGTGTAGTGGACCTCGGCCCGCACGCGGTTCCAGCCCAGGAAGCCCTTCAGGCCGTGGGAGGAGAAGGGGCGCCGCTGGGAGGCCAGGGTGCGGAGGGCCTGACTTTCCGGGGCGTTGAGGTCGCGGGCCTCCTGGGCCCGGATGAAGCCCTCGAGCCCCGCCTTCTGCGCCGTGCGCCAGCCGAAGGCGGCCTCGGTGCCCCGCACCCGCACTCGGTCCTGGTTGACATAGCTCTGGCCGGTGAAGGCGAGGAGGTCCTTACCCGTCTGCTGCTGGCTCTCGATCCGCCCGTGCCAGGCACCCTGGCCCCAGCCCAGACCGAGCTGCACGAAGGTGGACTGCTCCATGCGGAGGGGTGCGGCGGTGGGCACCAGGCTGTTGCGCAGCTGCTGGAGGACCGTGGGGGCCGTGCGTCCCCCGCCCAGGGCGGAGTAGAGCCGCAGGCCGTAGGCCAGCTCCTGGTTCAGGCCCAGGCGCAGCGTGTGGCCCGAGGCGTTGAGTACCTCTGTGTCGGTCCCGCCCACCAGGAGCGATTGTTTATCGCTGGTGCCGCGCGCCAGTCCCAGCAGCCGCAGGCCCGGCCTGGGCTCGAAGCGCCACTCGACGCCGAGCCCCAGCTGGCGGCCCTTGGCGGAGCCCAGCACCAGCGGGTTCTCGTCTCCGTCCTGGCGGACCTCCTGGCCTTCGAGGCGCAGGCTGAGGTTCGAGCGGGCCCCGGTTGCCCAGTGGAGAGCCGACTGGAAGCGGGTCTCGCGGCCTTCGAAGGGGCTGGGCTGGGAGGTGCCCTGCGGAGCCTGCTCGTGCCGGAACCGGGCGAGACCGAGGGTGGTCTCCAGCCGCAGCCCCGGTGCCAGGTCCCAGTCCACGCGAAGCTGGCCGGCATCGCTGCGCTGCCGGCTTTCGCGGGCGGCATCGTAGACGCGGGTGGTCTCGGTGACCTGCTGGTAGGGCTCGGGCACGCCGAAGAAGGTGCCCCGCCAGGCCAGGGTCCAGAGGGCGGAGCCCCACTTCTGGCCCAGCCCCAGGAAGTTGGTGACCATGCGGAAGGGGCGGTCCGTTTCCGTGGTCTGCTTCTCCTGGGCGCTGAGGTTGCCCCCGCTCAGGTAGCCGCCCTCCCACACAAATCCAGGCGAAGCGGTGCTCTGGCCCTGGCCATTGCTGCCGCCGAGACCGCCGAGACCGCCGAGGTCGCCGGAGAGGCCCGGCTTGTCGGGCCGCCCCGTGAACAGGGCGATGGTGCCGCCCCGGCCTCCGGTGCCCGGCGAGCCCGTGATCACTTCGATGCGCGTGATCCCCAGCAGGGGCACCTCGTTGAGATTCTGGCCCAGCCGGCCCGGATCCATGCGCGGCACGCCGTCCACCAGCACGACCGTGTCCTGGGGGCGGCCGCCGCCCAGGTAGCTGCGCGAGGGCAGGCCGGGGCCGCCCTGGTTCTGCACCTGGGAGGGCAGCTCGCGCAGGAGGAATTCCCCCAGGGAGCGGGCGCCGGAGCGCTGGATGTCGTCCTCGTCGAAGACCCTCACCTGGCCCGGCGTCCGGCTCAGGGCCACGGGGCGCGACTCCGCGGCCCAGGACTCCAGGGGCTTCCTGGCCTCGGCATCCGCCGGCGGAGCCTGGTCCTGGGCGGCGAGGGTCAGGGACAGGGCGGAAAGCAGCAGGCGCGCGCCGGTTGTTGCCGCGGTCAGGACAGTCATGGGGACTCCGGGATCAGGCTGGGGTTCCCCCATTGAAGCAGGGCCGGGGGTTTCCGGTGCGGCGAATGGGGCAGCCGGCCAGGCGGGGCCTTGGCCAGGGCCTTCGTGCACGCAACGCCCCGGCAGGATTCCCTCTCTCCGGGGCGTTGCCCTGTCGACTCAGAACCGGAAGACTACGGCGCCCTGCAGGAGCGTGCTGTCGTAGGTGCGGTTGATGCTGCTCACCAGCACCCGTGCCTCGGCGCCGAGGTTGCGGGTGAACTGCCAGCCCGCCCCGCCGGTGATGCCCAGCTTGGTGGTGTGGGAACGGATGGAGCCCAGCGCAGACTCCTGCTCGGTGAACCAGCGCACGGCCCCGAGTCCACCCACCAGGTAGAACCCGTGGTCGCGATCCTCCACGTGGTAGAGATGATCGAAGGCGAGGTTGTAGTTGCTCACCTGGGTCTTCACACCGTTCACGGCGGGGCCCTGGCCCCACACGTTCCAGTCGAAGCGGGTGCGGCTGGTGTGGTGGATCCCCCGGCGGTGCAGCCCGTGGATGCCCAGGCCGAAGCCCTGTTTCCCATCCATGGCGGTCTTCAGGTCCTGGGTGGGCTGGTTCAGCGTCACCTGAGCCTGCACATCGAAGTTTCCTGCGGCCAGGGGCAGGCCGAAGGCGAGGGCGCAAAGCGCCGCGGGTCGAACACGCATGTTGCCTCCAATGGGGGGAAAGGTCTGACGGATGGGATATGCCAGGGCTGTGCCAGGGGTTTAGGCCCTCGAATTTCAAGCGATCTTGCGGATTCCGGGCATGCCGCGTTGCACCCGCGCACGGGGCCCGCGCCACGCGGCGTCGATCTGCAACACGCCCAGGGATTCTGCCGCTTTCAGCGTTCCAGGATGAAGGTCACGGGTCCGTCGTTCACCAGCTCGACCTCCATGTGCTCCTGGAAGAAGCCGGATTTCACCCTCGGATACTGGGCCTTGAGCAGGTCCAGGAACTTCCGGAAGAGCACCCGGGCGGCCTCGGGATTCAGGGCCAGATCGAAGGAGGGCCGCCGGCCCCTGGCGATGCTGCCGGCCAGGGTGAACTGGCTGACGGCCAGGATCTCACCGCCCACCTCCTGGAGCCCGAGGTTCATCTTCCCGTCTGCGTCCTCGAAGATCCGCAGGGTGGCGAGCTTGGCGGCGGCCCAGGCGCAGGTTTCCTCCGTGTCCCCGGCCTCCAGGCCCACCAGCACCAGCAGGCCCGGGCCGATGCTGGCCTCCAGCTCCCCGCTCCGCACGGAGGCCCTCTGCACGCGCTGGATGACGGCCTTCATGGGGCTCCTCCCGGAGTCGACTCTGCCATGAGGGGCCGAGCCGGGCCAGCGTCCGGCGCCACCTGAAGCCCCTTCAGACCCCGGAATCGTCTGACAGCTGGTCGTCCGGATTCGACCGCTGGGCGATGGGTCCGGTCCGCCAGCCCCTCCTGCTCAACGGAGACCGCAAATCGGCGTAACCTCATTTCCCTCGCCCCATCTTTCTCAAGGAGTCCCCCCATGAATCGTCCACTGTCCATGTCCCGCCTCCTCTGGCCGGGCCTCGTGCTGGCCCTGGCGCTGCCCCTGGCCGCCGGGGCCGCCAAAGCCCCAGCCCCCGCGGAGGCCAAGCAGAGCCAGCTGCCGCCGCTCATCGACCGGGACCAGTTCTTCGGGAACCCCGTGATCGCCGGGGCCCAGCTCTCGCCCGACGGCAAGTGGATCGCCTTCCTGAAGCCCTACAAGGACACGCGTAACGTCTGGGTGAAGAAGGTGGGTGAGCCCTACAGCAAGGGCCGGCTCATCACGGCGGATCCCAAGCGCCCCATTCCGGGCTTCTTCTGGAGCCGGGACGGCAGGCAGATCCTCTTCGTGCAGGACAAGGACGGCGACGAGAACTTCAATGTCTACGCCGTGGATCCAGCCGCGGCGCCGGCCCCCGGCAAGGACGCCCCCGAGGCCCGCAACCTGACCGCCGCCAAGGGCGCCCGGGCGCAGATCCTCGCCGTGCCCAAGGCCGACCCCGACACGATCTACGTGGGTCTCAACGACCGGGATGCCGCCTGGCACGACGTCTACAAGGTGAAGATCTCCACGGGCGAGCGCACCCTGATCCGCAAGAACACCGAGCGCATCGCCGGCTGGATCTTCGACAAAAAGGCCAGCCTGCGCCTCGCCCTTCGCACCACGGAGAAGGGCGACACCGAGATCCTCCGCGTGGATCCCACCCGCTTCGTCAAGGTCTATGAGTGCACCGTGTTCGAGTCCGCCAATCCCGTGGCCTTCCACAAGGACGGCAAGCGGGTCTACCTGGATACCAACAAGGGCAAGCGCGATCTCACGGAGCTGGTGCTCTTCAATCCCGCCACCGGCGAGGAGGAGAAGCTCGAAGCCGATCCCAAGGGCCGAGTGGATTT
Organism: uncultured Holophagaceae bacterium; assembly: GCA_963751095.1. Lineage (GTDB taxonomy): Bacteria > Acidobacteriota > Holophagae > Holophagales > Holophagaceae > Geothrix. The sequence goes on from CAVVTK010000013.1 coordinate 234,319, forward strand.
CGGCGGCGCCATCTTCTCAGACCTCACGGACGAGCTGCTGGCCACCACCTACGAGGATGACCTCACCCGCATCTACTGGAAGAACAAGGCCTGGGCGGCCGACTACAAGCTCCTGCAGAAGAAGCTGCCCGGCCGGGAGCTTGGCCTCGGCTCCATGACCGCCGACGAGCAGCTGGTCATGGTGACGGCCTACAGCGACCGCGATCCCGGCTCCCGCTACCTGTTCGATCGCCGCACCAAGAAACTCAGCCTGGAGTACGTCTCCCGGGAGGATCTGCCGCGCGAGCACATGGTCGCCATGCAGCCCATCCGTTACAAATCCAGCGACGGCCTCGAGATCCCGGCCTACCTGAGCCTGCCCAAGGGCGTACCCGCCAAGGGCCTCCCCCTGATCGTGACCCCCCACGGCGGCCCCTGGGCCCGGGACAGCTGGGGCTTCAACAACACGACCCAGTTCCTGGCCAACCGCGGCTACGCGGTGCTGCAGCCCAATTTCCGCGCCTCCACGGGCTACGGCAAGAAGTTCCTCAACGCCGGCAACAACCAGTGGGGCGATCTCATGCAGGACGACATCACCTGGGGCGTGAAGCACCTGGTGGCCAATGGCACCGTCGATCCCAAGCGTGTGGGCATCATGGGCGGATCCTACGGCGGCTATGCCTCCCTGGCGGGCGTGGCGTTCACCCCCGACCTCTATGCCGCTGCCGTGCCCATCGTGGGACCCTCCAACCTGATCACCCTGCTGGAAACCATCCCCCCCTACTGGGAGGCGGGACGCATCATCTTCCACGAGCGCATGGGCAACCCCAACACACCCGAGGGCAGGAAGCAGCTGGAGCGGCAGTCGCCACTGAACTCCGCCGCCAAGATCAAGACGCCCCTCCTCGTGGTGCAGGGCGCCAATGATCCGCGGGTGAAGAAGGCCGAGAGTGACCAGATTGTCATCGCCCTGCGCGACCGCGGCTTCCCCGTGGAGTATCTTTGCGCGCCGGACGAGGGCCACGGCTTCCGGCGCCCCGTCAACAGCCAGGCCATGTTCGCCGCCGCCGAGAAATTCCTGGCCAAGTACCTGCACGCCCGCTACCAGGAGGGCGGCAAGCCCGACGTCATGCAGCGCCTGCCCGAGATCACAGTGGATCCCAAGACCGTGGTGCTGGCCAAGAAGGTGGAGGTCACGGCAGCCTCGCCCAAGCCGGTGTCCGAGTTCACGGCCGGCTCGACGACCTGGGCCGGCACGCTGGCCGTGGGCGGGCAGAGCGTTCCCGTCAGCATGACCAATACCATCCGCGCCGAGGCGGGGATGTGGATCGTGGAGGGCACGGCCAAGGTCGGGCCGACGGAATTCAGCGATGCCTGCACCTACGCCAAGGGGAGCCTGATTCCGCTGAAGCGGGCCGTGAAGCAAGGGCCCGTCACCATTGACCTCGCCTTTGAGGGTGGCAGGGCCACGGGCTCCATGGCCATGGGCGGCGCGGCGAAACCCGTTTCGGCTGAGCTTGGCGGCGACCTTTTTGCCGACGGTGCCGGGGCATTCGAATCCATCGCCTGCCTTCCGCTGGCGGAGGGGTTCAGCACCACCTACCGCAACTTTGATGTCCAGAAGCAGAAGGTCGCCTTCAAACAGGTCAAGGTGGTGGGTTCTGAGGAAGTGAAAGTCGCAGCTGGCACCTTCCAGACCTGGAAGGTCGAGACCGGTAGCGCCGAAGGGGATCCTGGTGGAGCCACCGCCTGGATCGACAAGACCTCCCGCAGGCTCGTCAAGGCCGTCGCCATCCTGCCCAACGCAGGTGGTGCTGTCATGACCACCGAGCTGCAATAGCGACGTGCTGGGACAGTGGAGCGGCCGGGCTTGCCCGGCCGTTTTTCGTTCCGGACGGGCTAAGATCTTGGGTGTCCCTTTACGAAGGGATCTGGGTCGGCCGAGGGATCGGTTTGTGTCGGAATCCGTAGACGAAGGCGGTTGAGTGGACAGCGAACGTGTGTGGTGGGCCGGGTATCCGGCAGGTGTGGGCCGAGAGGCCCAGCCCTTGCCCTTCGACAACCTGGGCCAGCTGGTGCGGCACGCGGCCGAGCGGTACGGAGACCGGAAGGCCGAGACCCTCGTCCTCCCCAACGGCATGGGGGCCTCGCTCAGCTTCAAGGAGATCGACCACCTCTCCGATGCCTTCGCGGCATACCTCCGCCACGGCCTCCGGCTTGGAGCGGGGGCCCGCGTGGCCATCCTGCTGCCGAACTGCCTGGCCTATCCCATCTGCGCCTTTGGCGCCCTGAAGGCCGGCTGCGTCGTCGTCAACACCAACCCCCTCTACACGCCCCGGGAGCTGGAACTCCAGCTGCAGGACAGCGGGGCCGAAGTGCTGGTGGTCCTTGACCACTTCGGTGACAAGGTGACGGCGGTCGTCCCCAGGACCGCCGTGAAGACCATCATCGTCGCGGGGATCGCGGACTTCTTCCCCCTGCTTTCGCGGACCCTCATCAAGGCCAAGCTGAAGCTCTCCGGAGCGCTCCCCGCCCTGGGCCTGCCCTGCACACGTCTGCCCCACGCCCTGCATCAGGGCGCCCTGTACCAGGCCAAGGGGCACCTCCTCCCGGACTCGGTCCAGCGCCCGGCTCCCACCCGGGACAGCCTCGCCCTGCTCCAGTACACAGGTGGCACCACGGGCACCAGCAAGGGCGCCATGCTGACCCACGGCAACCTGTTGGCCAACCTGGAACAGATCGCCGAGATCACGAAGGTCTACCTGACCTGCGGCGAGGAGACCGTGCTCACGGTGCTGCCGATGTACCACGTGATCGCCTTCACCATCAACCTGTTCTTCGCCTTCCACTCTGGCAGCCACAGCATCCTGGTGCCCAATCCGCGACCGCTGAAGAACCTCCGCGCGGCCTTCAAGAACCACGAGATGACCTGGATGACGGCGGTGAACACGCTGCTCAAGGCACTTCCCGAGGAGGACTGGTTCAGGCCCGAGATGACCCGGAAGATGCTCGGCGCCTTCGCCGGCGGCATGCGCACCCAGCCCGCGGTGCTGCAGCGCTGGGAGGAGGTCACGGGCTGCCTGGTGATCGAAGGCTTCGGCCTCAGCGAGACCAGCCCCCTGGTCACCTACAACCCCGCCGTCCGGGACGGGAGCCGCCTCCGCCGCACCATGCCGCAGGTGGGTGGCGTGGGCCTGCCGCTGCCGGGTACCGACGTGTGCATCGTCAACGAGGCGGGCCATGCCGTTCAGCCTGGCGGGCACGGCGAGATCCTGGTGCGGGGTCCGCAGGTGATGCAGGGCTACTGGAATCAGCCCGGGGAGACCGCCCGGGCACTCCAGGACGGCTGGCTCCACACGGGCGACATCGGATGCCTGGACGCCGACGGCTACCTCGACATCACCGACCGCAAGAAGGACATGATTATCGTCAGCGGCTTCAACGTCTTCCCCAACGAGGTGGAGGCTTGCATCGCCCTGCATCCGGACGTGGCGGACGTGGCCGTGGTGGGCATCCCCAGCGAGGATACCGGCGAGGCCGTGCAGGCCTTCGTGGTGCTGCGCAAAGAACTCAGCGTCGAGGAGATCCGCGCCCACTGCCGCAGCTTGCTGGCGAACTACAAGGTGCCGACCAGCTTCCGGTTCCTGGCGGAGATCCCCAAGAACGCCGTGGGCAAGGCGCTCCGGCGGGAGCTGCGCCTGCCCGCCGCCAGCGAGGGCTGAGGGCTTCAGTTCGGGCGCAACCTGCGCAGGATCTTCCCAGCCAGCGCCCGGGCCTCGGGATGGCCCAGACCCGCCGCCGCGAGGCCATAGGCCACGGCGCAGATGGCCACCAGGGGCAGCAGGCGGAGACCCAGGGCCAGCCGCGTGAAGGCGTGGGGCGTGTCCAGGGCCAGAACCCGGGCCCCGCCCCACGCCAGCAGGCCCATGAGGACACAGGCCGCGAGGGCTTTCGCCGTGGCCTGCAGCAGGGGGAGCAGGTCCAGGCCCGGCAGGCGGGGGCGCAGGCGCACCAGCAGGAGCAGCAGACCTGCCAGGCTGGCGAGTCCGTTGGCCAGGGCCAGGCCGCCGGTGCCGAGGGGTTGCAGCAAGGCGAGGCTGAGCGCGACGTTGATCAGCAGCGTGAAGCCTGCCAGGGAGGCGGGACCGCGGTAGTCCTTGAGGGCGTAGAGGGCCTGGTTGCCCAGGCGCTGAGCCGCCACGAAGACCAGCCCCAGGGACTGGAACACCAGCGTGACGGCGGTCCAGTCCGCCGCGGCGGGTCCGTAGGCGCCGGTGCGGAAGAGCAGGGCGCAGATGGGCCGCGCCAGCACCGCCAGGCCCAAGGAGGCCGGCAGCACCAGCAGTGCCGAGGCCGAGATCGACTGGATGAGGCTGTGGTGCAGGGCAGGCCAGTCCCGGGCCTCGGCCTGCCGGGAGAGCGCCGGCAGGCTCGCCGTGGCCAGGCTCATGGCGAAGATCCCCATCACCATCTCGCCCATCATGCCGCTGTTGTAGAGCACGGTCTGGGCGCCGTTCGGCAGCCGCGAGGCCAGCATGGTGCTGATCAGGGCGTTAATGGGGTAGATGCCCGCCGCCAGCAGGCCCGGCCCCATGCGCTTGAGGGCCTTGAGCACCCATGGGTCCTTCAGGTGCAGGCCGAAGGCGAGGCCGAAGCCCTCCGTCCGCACGGCGGGCAGCAGCACCAGCAGCTGGAGCACGCCGCCCGCCAGCACGGCGCAGGCGCAGACCACGGCCACGGTCTCGAAGGGCACGGGACCCTGCCGCTGGAGCACCTTCAGGGCCGTCCAGCCGAAGGCGATGAAGGCCAGGTTCCAGAACACCGAGACCGAGGCCGCCAGGGCGAAGCGGTGGCGGAGGTTCAGCAGGCCCGCGAAGCCCGCCGTGAGGCTCACCAAGGCCAGATAGGGGAACATGATGCGGCCCAGGAGGGTGGTGAGCTGGGCCTGGGCCTCGGGCCGACCGCCCATGAGCAGGGCCGCAAGGGGCCCCATGACGAGCAGCGCGAGCGCCACGCCCCCCAGCAGGAGGGCCAGGAGGGTGCCGAGGAATCGCGCGGCCACGGCCTTCAGGGTTGCCTCGCCCTCGGCGGCCTCCGCTTCCGCCAGAGTGGGCAGGAAGGCGGCGGTCATGGTGCCTTCGGCGGTGAATCGGCGCAGCAGGTTGGGCAGGCGGAAGGCCACGACGTAGGCGTCGGCCGCGGCGCTCGCGCCGAGTACGTGGCTCAGGAAGAAGGTCTGGGCCAGGCCCGTGAGCCGGCTCAGCAGGGTCATCAGGCCGACGATGCCTGCGGAACGCAGCAGACTGGGTGGGCGAGGGGCGCCGCTCATGCCTTGAACAACAGGTAGAGGCCCACCGCCACATTGCCCACGCCGGACAGGGCGAACAGGACTCGGCGAAAGCGCAGCTGGTTGCCCAGCCTCGCGGCCAGCCAGCCGGAGAGGGCGCTGAGCAGGGTGAACATGGCCGTGATGCCCAGGCCGAAGAGCAGCAGGGCCTCGAGGAACTGCCACTGTCCGCTGAGGCCGGTGTTCCGCATGAGGGTGGTGAACCCGCGCACGCCGCCCAGGCCGAAGAAGGCGCCCAGCCAGGCCGCGGCGTGATGGAAGCCATGGGCGGAAGCGCCCGGCGCGTGATGCCGGGGTGCCCGGTGGGCCAGGGGAAGGACGGGCGTGGTGGCCTTGCGTCGGACGGCGGCTTGGTGGGGCCTGGCCCTCAGGGCCCAGCGAGTGGGGATGCGCCTCGCGCCTTGGCCGTGGGGATGGGGGTGCTCGTGCTTCAGGGGCCCGTGCTGGTGCGCGTGGCTGTGCAGCGAGATGGCGCGCAGCCCCAGGGCCGCGGCCAGGTTCCAGAGGCCCAGCAGCAGCACCAGGGTCCAGGCCAGGCGGTCCATCCAGAGGAAGAACCCATCGCCCAGGAAGGCGCGGCCCAGGAAGGTGGCGGCCACGGCGAGCAGGGCCACCGCGAGCATGTGCGACACGCCGAAGGCGAGGCCCACCTGCCAGGCGCCCCGCCGGTCTCCGGCCAGGGACACGCCCGTCACCACGGCCACATGGTCGGGCTCGACGGCGTGCAGCACGCCCAGGTATAGGGGGAGGAGCATGGTCAGAGGATAGCCTGGGCCGGGGGGTCTCCAGGCCTGTCTTCTCCAGGGCACAGGGCGGTTACGAATCCGTCGAAAAGTTCCCTGGAAAAGGAGCAGGAATGCCGGATATTTCAGGCAACGCGGTTCGTCTTCGGCACTAGGATGAACACTCTCCCCGAAGCCAGGGGGTGGGCTCATGAGACGACGCAGGGAGACAGCCTTCAGTTCCATGGATCCGCGCATCGACGCGGACCACCTTACCCTGTTCAAGCTTCTGGACCGCATGGGCACCCACCGCCGCGCCTCGGACATCGACGAGCTCAATCCCCTGCTGGACCAGCTGCTCGACCACACCTTCGATCACTTCACACGCGAAGAGCAGATGATGCAGGCCTGGGGGTATGCCGGGGCCACCGGGCACATCCTGGAACACGAGGCCATGCGGAAGGCCTTTATCGAATCCCTGCGGCGGGTCGTCAAGGGCGACCAGGCCATCCCCGCCTTCATCCAGCACGCCAGGGAGAGCTTCACCTACCACTTCGAGACGGCCGACATGGTGTTCATCCACTGGCTGCAGATGAACCGGCCCACGGGGACGGGGTAGGGGGTCAGACCGAAGGGGTGGAGCCGCCTGCCGGAATTGAACCGGCGACCTTCTGGTTACAAATCAGATGCTCTGCCAACTGAGCTAAGGCGGCACGCGACCAGTCTAACGGAGTCGACGGAATTGCTGAACGGCGAGGGGGAAGGCTGGGGCCAACCTGGTTGTTATGGGATCCACAGCGGGTCCCCGCTCGTCAGGCGACATTCAGTCGCCTGCCTCGCGACCCGCTACCGTGGATCCCCGGCAGGATTCCGCTTCAGCTCTTCCATGAAGGTCTCCATCCACTTGGTGGAGAAGGCGCCGGAGACGAAGTCGGGGTGGTCCATGATGCGGCGGTGCAGGGGGGCGGTGGTCTTGATGCCCTCGATGACCAGGGTGTCCAGGGCGCGGCGCATGCGGGCAATGGCCTCGGTTCGGTTGGCGCCGTAGGCGATGAGCTTGGCCACCATGGAGTCGTAGTGCGGCGGGATGACCGCGTCCTGGTGCATGGCGGTGTCCACGCGGATGCCGGGGCCGCCGGGGAAGTGCAGGGCGGTGATGCGGCCGGGGCTGGGCGTGAACTTGAAGGGATCCTCGGCGTTGATGCGGCACTCGATGGCGTGGCCCTTCTGGACCACGTCCTCCTGCCGGAAGCTGAGCTTCTGGCCGGCGGCGATGCGCAGCTGCTCCTTGACGATGTCGATGCCCGTGACCAGTTCCGTGACGGGGTGCTCCACCTGGACGCGGGTGTTCATCTCCATGAAGAAGAAGTCGCCGCGCTTGTCGAGCAGGAACTCGATGGTGCCCGCGTTGTAGTAGCCCACGGCCTTGGCGGCGCGCACGGCGGTGTCGCAGATGCGCTGGCGCAGCTCGGGCGTGAGCACGGCGCTGGGGCTCTCCTCGATGAGCTTCTGGTGGCGGCGCTGGATGGAGCACTCCCGCTCGCCCAGGTGCACCACGTTGCCGAAGAGGTCGCCCATGATCTGGACTTCGATGTGGCGCGGCTCCAGGAGGTACTTCTCCATGTAGACGCTGTCGTCGCCGAAGGCGCCCTTGGCCTCGCTGCGGGCGGTGTTGTAGAGGTCAGGCAGCTCCTCGGGATTGTTGCAGATGCGCATGCCGCGCCCGCCGCCGCCGGCGCTGGCCTTGACGATGACGGGATAGCCGATCTGCTCGGCCACCACCAGGGCCTCCTCCACGGTCTCCACGAGGCCGTCACTGCCGGGCATGAGGGGCACGCCCGCCTCCAGCATGGTGGCCTTGGCCTGGGCCTTGTTGCCCATCTTGCGGATGATCTCCGCGCTGGGGCCGATGAAGGTGATACCGCAGGCCAGGCAGACTTCCACGAAGTGCGCGTTCTCGCTGAGGAAGCCGTAGCCAGGATGGATGGCCTCGGCGCCGGTGACTTCCGCCGCTGCGATGACCTGGGGGATGTTCAGGTAGGACTTCGAGGACGGCGCAGGCCCGATGCAGACTTCCTCATCGGCGAAGCGCACGTGCAGGGCGTTGCGGTCGGCCTCGGAATAGACAGCCACAGTCTGGATGCCCATCTCCTTGCAGGCCAGGATCACGCGGAGCGCGATCTCGCCGCGGTTGGCGATGAGGATCTTCTTGAAAGGGGGCGTGTCGATGGGTGCCGCGATGGCGGCAGGGGCTTTGCGTTTGATGGCGCCCATGGACTACCCAATCCTCACGGCGAACAGGCGCTCGCCGTATTCGACCGGCGTACCGTTCTCCACCAGCACCTTCACGACCTCGCCCGCGACGTCGCTCTCGATCTCGTTCATGAGCTTCATGGCTTCGATGATGCAGAGGGTCTGGCCGGGCTTCACGAAGTCGCCGGGGGAGGCGAAGGGCGTGGCCGTGGGATTGGAGGCCCGGTAGAAGGTGCCGACGATGGGGCTGGTGACGTAGTGGATGCCGGGCTCCTCCACGGGGGCCGCGGCCGCCTGCGGGGCGGCGGGAGCGGAAGGAAGGTGGTGGACTGGTGCCGGAGCGGCCAAGACAATGGGAGCGGCCACGGGGGCCTGGATCATGGGAGCCGGACCGTCCTTGCGGATGCGGAACCGCATGTCGCCAGCCTCGAACTCGAACTCCTGGAACGGCTCGCGACCCACCAGGGCGATGAGGGACTTGATCTCCTCGAGCCCGATGGTCTGCACCGAGGCCTTGGCAGGGGCCTTCGCGGCAGGTGCGGCGGACTTTGACGTGGCAGGAGTGGTCTTGGAGGCGGAACGGGGGGCCGCGGATTTCTTCACGGCAGCGGACGGCTTGCGGGAGGTGCTCATCAAGGCTCCAACGATCAGGTCAGGCTGGGGAAGGGATCGAGCATACCAAACCAGGAGGGAAGGGTCAGGTCACGATTCTTCTGAAGGTTCCACCACCGGAACCTTCTTCTTGCTGCGGGGGCCGTTTTCTTCCGGTCGGAATTCTTTGCGGGCCGCATCGAGAATGCCGTTCAGGAATTGTGTGCCCTCCTGATCGCTGAATTCCTTCACGATCTCCAGGGCCTCGTTGATGACGATGGGGAAGGGCACTTCCTTGACGAACATCAGCTCGTAGAGGCCCAGGCGGAGCAGGTTCCGATCCACTGCGGCCATGCGGTGGATCTTCCAGTGCTCGGCGTACTTGGTAAGCACGCCGTCGATCTCCTCCATCTGGCCGTGGACCCCGTCCACGAGGCGCCGGGCGTAGTAGAAGGCATCCCGGTTCAGATCCTGGATGGCGTAGAAGCCGGCGAAGACCTGGTCCGGCGCGTAGCCGGTCAGGTCCATGGCGTACAGCATTTGCAGGGCGTATTCACGCCCGCGGCGACGAACTCCCATCTAGGACCTTCCTTCAAATTGGGACGCGCCCGCGACGACGGCCAGCCGCGCGCCTGGGCAGGCGGCGGCCGCAGGGCGATGCGGCACATCGTTCAAGGCCGCCAACGTAGCCAGGGGTGCGGCTGGCCTCGTCCCGAAGGGCAAGTGGCGGCGCCCGGCGCGATACCGCGTCAAGCTCCTCGTCAATAGTGCCGCTATGGCCATCGTCGCTTTCCTTGTCTCGCTTGGGCGGCGCCACTTGCGCGGACACGCCCCAATTTGAAGGCAGGTCCTACTTTCCCTTCTTGCCACCCAAGGTGTGGGCCAGGTCCACCATCTCGAGGACGCTCTGGGCGGCTTCCCAGCCCTTGTTGCCCATCTTGGCGCCGGCCCGGTCGATGGCCTGCTCCACGCTGTCCGTGGTGAGCACGCCGAAGGCCAAGGGAAGGCCCGTGTCCAGGGCCACCTGAGCGGCGCCCTTGGTGACCTCGGCGGCGATCATGTCGAAGTGGGGCGTGCCGCCGCGGATCACCGTGCCCAGCACGATGACACCGGCATAGCGGCCGCTGGTGGCCGCCAGCTTGGCCGCCTGGGGCAGCTCAAAGCTCCCCGGGACGCGGATGAGGTCCATCTGGTCTTCGGTGCCGCCGTGGCGGAGGATGCAGTCCCTCGCGCCCTCGATGAGGCGCTCCACGATGAAGTCGTTCCAGCGCGAGGCCACCAGGGCGAAGCGGTCGCCCTCGTGTACGCGGATGTGGCCCTCAAAGATCCCCATGGGAACCCCCCGAAAGGTGGTTAAGAACTGATGAGGCTAGCATAGACCGCCTTGGCGGTCACTCAGAAATGGGCGCGGCGGCATAGCCGCCGCGCCCATTTCTGAGCAGGTAACTACACCTGAACTGTGTCGGCCACTTCCTTGAAATCCGGGATCTGATCGAAGTTCATGTAGCGGTAGATGTCCTTGGCCTTGGCATCCACCACGCCGATCTGGGCCATGTACTCGGCCACGGTGGGGATCTTCCCGGTCAGGGCGCAGATGGCGGCCAGTTCGGCCGAGGCCAAGTAGACCTGGGTGTCGATGCCCAGGCGATTGGGGAAGTTGCGGGTGGAGGTGGACACGGCGGTGCTGCCCTTGCGGATCTGGGCCTGGTTGCCCATGCAGAGTGAGCAGCCGGGCATCTCCAGGCGGGCGCCGGTGCGACCCAGAATGCCGTAGTAGCCCTCCTGCGTGAGGATGTACTCGTCCATCTTGGTGGGCGGGGCGATCCAGAGGCGGGTGGGGATGTCGCTCTTGCCATCCAGCAGCTTCCCGGCGGCGCGGAAGTGGCCGATGTTGGTCATGCAGGAGCCGATGAACACCTCGTCGACGGCCACACCGGCCACTGCGGACAGGATCTTTACATCGTCCGGATCATTTGGGCAGGCCAGCAGGGGTTCCTTCACGTCGGCCAGGTCGATCTCGATGACGGCGGCGTACTCGGCGTCAGCATCGGGGGCCAACAGCTCGGGCTTGGCGATCCAGGCCTGCATGGCGTGGATGCGGTTCTCCAGGGTTGCGCGGTGCTCGTAGCCGTTGGCAATCATCCACTTCATGAGGGTGATGTTCGAGGTCATGTACTCGATGATCGGTTCCTTGTCCAAGCGCACCGTGCAGCCGGCGGCGGAACGCTCGGCGGAGGCGTCGGAGAGCTCGAAGGCCTGCTCGACCTTGAGCTTGGGCAGCCCCTCGATCTCGAGGATGCGGCCGCTGAAGATGTTCTTCTTGCCCTTCTTCTCCACGGTGAGCAGCCCCTGCTGGATGGCGTAGTAGGGGATGGCGTTGACGAGATCGCGCAGGGTGACGCCGGGCTGCAGCTCGCCCTTGAAGCGCACCAGCACGGACTCCGGCATGTCGAGCGGCATCACGCCCGTGGCGGCTGCGAAGGCCACCAGGCCAGAGCCTGCGGGGAAGGAGATCCCGATGGGGAAGCGGGTGTGGGAGTCGCCGCCGGTGCCCACGGTATCGGGCAGGAGCAGGCGGTTCAGCCAGCTGTGGATGACGCCGTCACCGACCTTCAGCGATACGCCGCCGCGGTTGGTGATGAAGGGGGGCAGCTCGCGGTGGGTCTTCACGTCCACGGGCTTGGGATAGGGCGCCGTGTGGCAGAAGGACTGCATCACCATGTCGGCGGAGAACTGCAGGCAGGCCAGATCCTTCAGCTCGTCCCGGGTCATGGGGCCCGTGGTGTCCTGGGAGCCCACGGTGGTCATCTTCGGCTCGCAGTAGGTGCCGGGGCGGATGCCGGCAACACCGCAGGCCTTGCCGACCATCTTCTGGGCCAGGGAATAGCCCTTGCCCGTGTCCTTGGGGATGGCGGGGAAGCGGAAGACCGTGGACTCGGGCAACCCCAGGGCCTTGCGGGCCTTGGCGGTGAGGCCGCGGCCCACGATCAGCGGGATGCGGCCGCCGGCGCGGACCTCATCGAAGATCACGTCGGACTTCACCTTGAACTCGGCGATGACCTGGCCGTTCTTCAGGGCCTTGCCCTCGTAGGGGCGCAGCTCGATGACGTCGCCCATGTCCATGCCGTTCACGTCCAGCTCGATGGGCAGGGCGCCGGCGTCCTCCATGGTGTTGTAGAAGATGGGCGCGATCTTGGTGCCGAGGCAGACGCCGCCGAACCGCTTGTTGGGCACGAAGGGGATGTCCTCGCCCGTGAACCACAGCACGGAATTGGTGGCGGACTTGCGCGAGGAGCCCGTGCCCACCACGTCGCCCACGTAGGCCACCAGGTGGCCCTTGGCCTTGAGGGCCTCCAGCTGCTTGAGGGGGCCCACCTTGCCGGGGTCATCGGGGTTGATGCCGGGCCGGGCGTTCTTGAGCATGGCCACGGCGTGGAGCGGAATGTCCGGGCGGCTCCAGGCGTCGGGCGCCGGCGACAGGTCGTCGGTGTTGGTCTCGCCGGTGACCTTGAAGACAGTCAGGGTGAGGCTCTGGGGCACCTCGGGCCGGCTGGTGAACCACTCGGCCTCGGCCCAGGATTTCAGCACGGCCTTGGCGTTGGCATTGCCAACATCCGCCTTGGCCTTCACGTCGGCGAAGGCGTCGAAGACCAGCAGGGTCTTCTTGAGTCCTTCCGCGGCGATCCCGCCCACCTGGGCATCCCCGAGCAGATCGATGAGGGGCTTCACATTGAAGCCGCCCAGCATGGTGCCCAGCAGCTCCGTGGCCTTCTCGCGCGAGACCAGGGCCACCTTCTCCTGGCCACTTGCAACATTCGCCAGGAAGGCGGCCTTCACCCGGGCGGCGTCATCCACGCCGGCGGGCACGCGGTGGGTGAGCAGGTCCAGGAGGAAGGCCTCTTCCCCTGCGGGAGGGTGGGCCAGCAGGTCGGCCAGCTCGGACGTCTGCGCTTCGGTGAGCGGCAGAGGCGGGATGCCCAGGGCGGCGCGTTCGGCAACATGTTGGCGATAGGCTTGAAGCACGGTCGACTCCCCTGAGAGCGCCGCTGGGCGCGGTCCGAACCTTCATTCTACATCCGGGCGGGCCCCCGGCGGAGCCCTCCTTCCTGGTGCCAGGCCGCCTGGTGACGGAAGACCTGGGTCGGCATTGACTCAACCTCCCGGCGCTCTGGCCGATGGAGGAGGGAAGGCTGGGGGTTGAAGCGGATGGCCATCAAGCGGGTGCGCATAGATCAACTCAAGCCGGGCATGTACATCCACGACTTGAACTGTGGCTGGCTGCAGCATGGGTTCCTCCGCCAGCAGTTCCTGCTCAAGTCCTTGGACCAGATCGAGAAGATGCGCCACCAGGGCATGCACGACGTGTACATCGACACTGGCAAGGGGGGGGACCTGCCCGGCGCGCCCACTGAGGCCGAGGTGCAACAGGTGTTGCAGGAGCAATTGGAGGCTTCGGGTACCCAGAAGGCCAGCCTGCCCACCGCCCGGGTGCCGCAGAAGGAGGAGGCCGCCGCCGCCCGGCGCATCCTGGGCGAAGCCCAGGGTGTCGTGAAGGACATGATGCAGGACATCCGCCTGGGCAAGCAGGTGGATCCCGCCAATGCCCTGCCAGTGGTCGATGAGATCAACGCCTCCGTGCTGAGGAACCCCGGGGCCTTGCTGAGCCTGGGCCGCATCAAGCAGGCGGATGCCTACACCTTCCAGCACTGTGTCAGCGTCTGCGCGCTCCTGGTGAGCTTCGGCCACGCCCTGGGCCTGGACGCGGCCTCCGTCCAGGAGATGGGCCTGGGGGGCCTGCTCCACGATGTGGGGAAAATGAGGGTGCCCAACGAAGTCCTCAACAAGCCCGGGCGGCTCACGGAGGAGGAGTTCGCCATCATGAAGTCCCATGCGGCTCTGAGCCGGGAGCTGCTTCAGGATACGCCGGGCATCTCGGAGACCGTGATCCGCATCGCCTCGGAGCACCACGAGAAGATGGGCGGGTGCGGCTATCCTCTGGGGCTGTCCGGGGACCAGATCTCCCAGCCGGGCCGCATGGCCGCCATCGTGGACGTCTACGATGCGCTCACCTCCAACCGCGTCTACCACAAGGGCATGGAACCCTCGGAGGCCCTGAAGAAGCTGCTGGAGTGGAGCGGCGACCACCTGGATGGCGACCTGGTCCAGCTCTTCATCCGGGCTCTGGGCATCTACCCCGTGGGCAGCCTCGTGCGGCTGTCTGATGGGCGACTGGCCGTGGTGGTGGAGCAGCAGGAGGATCTCCTTCATCCCACGGTGCGCGTCATGTACGACGCCGCTCGGGGCTACCGGCTACCGCCCCGGGACCTGGATCTGGGCGATTCGAATATCCACATCGAGTCCTTCGAGGAACCGGCGGAATGGAACCTGAATCCGCTGGAATGGCTCTGACTTCAGTAGCCGGCGGCCTGGCCATCCTTCCGCGATTCCGAGGCGCCGAAGTAGACCTTCTGCTTCGGATCCCAGCGGATGGCCTGGTAGCCGCCGTAGCCGCCGAGCAGCCAGCCCACGCCGTGGCCCCGGTTCATGAGCTCCCGCACGGTCTCGTAGGGGAAGCCGCTCTCCAACTGGATGGTGCCAGGCAGTTTGCCCTTCTCGCCAGTGGGCTCCGGCGAGCCGTCGTGGCTCATGCGCGGCGCATCGCCGGCCTCCTGGGCGTTCATGCCGAAGTCGATCATGTTCATCACGATCTGGGCGTGGCCGATGGGCTGGAACTCGCCGCCCATGACGCCATAGCTGAGGAAGGGCTGGCCATCCTTGGTGATGAAGCCCGGGATGATGGTGTGGAAGGGCCGCTTGCCTGGGGCGTAGGTGTTGGCGTTGCCCTCCTCCAGGTTGAACAACTCGCCGCGGTCCTGGAGGCAGAAGCCCAGGTCGCCGGGCGTCATGCCGCTGCCCATGCCGCGGTAGTTGCTCTGGATGAGGCTCACCATGTTCCCCTCGCCATCGGCGGTGGTGAGGTAGATGGTGTCGCCTTCCTTGAGGGGTGGATGGCCTGCCTCGAGGCGGCGTCCGGCCCGGTTCTCGTCGATGAGGCCGCGGCGCTGGGCGGCGTACTCCTTCGACAACAGCCAGGACAGCGGCACCTTCATGAAGGCCGCGTCGGCGTAGAACTTGGCCCGGTCCTCGAAGACCAGCTTCTTGGCCTCGATGAACAGATGGACATGGCGGGGGCTACCGAAGGGGATCTTTGAAAATTCGTAGCCTTCGAGGATGTTCAGCATCTGCAGGGCGGCGATGCCCTGGCCGTTGGGGGGCAGCTCCCATACGTCATAACCGCGGTAGTTCACGCTGACCGGATCGACCCAGTCCGAGTGGTGGGCGGCCAGGTCCTCGTAGCTGAGGAAGCCGCCCTGGGCTTTCATGTAGGCATCAATCTTTCGCGCGATCTCGCCCTTGTAGAAGGCGTCACGACCGTCCTTCGCCAGGATCTCCAGGGTCTTCGCCAGCCGCGGATTGCGGAAGACCTCGCCATTCCGCGGCGCGCGCTTCCCGTCCACCGTGTAGGTCTCCAGGAAGCCAGGGAACTTGCCCAGGGCCGGCACGCTGCGATCCCAGTAGTAGGCGACGAGTTCGGAAACCGGGAAGCCTTCCTTCGCGTACCGAATGGCCGGGGCCAGCACCTGGGCCATGGGCAGCTTGCCGAACTTCCGGTGCAGTTCGAACCAGCCATCCACGCAGCCGGGCACGCTCACGGGCAGGGGGCCGTGGGGCGGGATGTGCTTCAGCCCCAGCTTCTTGAAGTGATCGAGGCTGAGGGACTTCGGCGAGCGGCCGCTGGCGTTGAGGCCATGCAGCTTCTTCGTCTTGGCGTCCCACACGATGGCGTAGAGGTCGCCGCCCATGCCGCTGCCCGTGGGCTCCATGAGGCCCAGGGCCGCGTCCGCCGCGATGGCCGCATCGACGGCGGAGCCGCCCTGCTTCAGCACGTCCAGGGCGATCTGGGTGACGAGGACCTGGCTGGTGCAGGCCATGCCGTGCTGGGCCGCCACTTCGGAGCGCGTGGCGAAAGCGCGGCCGGTGACGCGGTCGCCGGCCTGAACAGACAGGGCTGTGCAACCCAGGACGAGACAGGCAGTCAGGAGGCGCATGGGAGCTCCGGGGCGTGGCTCCCATGTAACCACGGTTGCCTCGCATAATGAGGCTTCATTTTTCCCGGGACGGGACCATGCTGGAGCTGAGGTGCCCCATGTCCTTTGACGCCGTCACCCGGGAGTCTTTCCTCCGCCGTTACCGCCAGGGCGCCGCGCTGCTGCGGCAGGCCTGGAACGAAGTCCCCGCCGGGGCCCGGACCTGGCGCCCCGGCGAGGGCAAGTGGAGCGCTCACGAGGTGGTGATCCACTGCGCCGACTCGGAGACCTACGCGGCCATCCGCATCCGGCTCCTGCTGGCAGAGGCCGAGCCCCTCGTGGTGGGCTACGACGAGACCACCTGGGCGAAGCGCTTCGACTACCACGCTTCCGATCCCGAGCTGGCCCTGCACCTGGTGGAGACCGCGCGCGCCCACACGGCCGCCATGCTCGACCGGCTGCCCGAGGAGGCCTGGGGCCGCATGGGCCGCCACACCCAGAGCGGACCCTATGGAACCGATGACTGGCTGCGGAGCTACGGGGAGCATCTGGAGATCCACGCGGCCCAGATCCGGCGCAACCTCGCGGTCTGGTCTTCCGGCAACAGCGAAGCGCAGCATGGCCGCTGAGCTGGACCTGGGCGCCTACCTGCGGCGCATCGGCCTGCAGGAACCGCCCATGGCGAACCTGGCGGGCCTGCGGGCGCTGCACCTGGCCCATGCCACGAGCATTCCCTTCGAGAACCTGGACATCCAGCTGGGCCTGCCCATCCATCTGGATCTGGCCTCGCTGCAGGCCAAGCTGGTCCGACAGCGGCGAGGCGGTTACTGCTTCGAGCACAACACACTGTTCCTGGCCGTGCTGGAGGCCTTCGGGTTCAAGGCCATCGCCTGCGAGGCCCGGGTGCGGCTGGGCGCATCCGCGCTGCTCCCCCGCACTCACATGCTGCTGCTGGTGCGGCTGGATGGGGGCGACTGGCTGGCGGATGTGGGCTTCGGTGGCGAGGGCCTGCTCGGGCCGGTGCCCCTGGATGGGGCGGCCCACGCGCAATTCCTGAACACCTACCGGGTGGCGGAGGAGGGCGGCCTGCGCGTGCTCCAGTCCTTCCATCACGACGCATGGGAGGACCTCTACGCCTTCGAGCCCGCGCCGCGCTTTCCCATCGACTTCGAGCTGGCCAGCCACTACACCAGCACCCATCCCGATTCGCGCTTCATCAGGACGCTCACGGCCCAGCTGCCCGGGCCGGACGTGCGGCGCATCCTCCGCAACCGCGCCTACGCCGAGCTACGCGGCGATCAGGTGGAGGGCCGCGAGCTGGCGCCGGAGGAGGTGATTCCCATCCTGCGGGAGGTCTTCGGCCTCGAGGTGCCGGACGGGACCTCCTTCAGGGTGCCCGGGATCGATGAATCCCAGGCGCAGGCGACGTGGCCGGATAGAGGACAGACTCCTAAAGAATATTGACCGGGCCGCCGATGGACTACCTGCAGGGCTGAGGCCAGGCGACGGGTGTCGTCGGACCAGGGGGGATTCTTGGCGAATCATCCGGCGGCAACGGGACGCTCGGACCACCGGTCGGGGGGCATCAGGGTGGTGGTAGGCACCCTCCTGGTGGTGAACCTCCTGGTGCTGGCCGTCACGGTCGCGGTCCTCCGGTGGCACTTCCTCCGCGCCGAGGAAGATGCTGGTCGCACCGCCCAGAACCTGGCCCAGGTCCTGGATCATCAACTGACGGGAGAGCTGCAGCGGATTGACATTGCCCTTTTCGCCCTGCGCGGCGAGATGCTCCGTCAGATGACTTCCGGCCGCGTCCAGGATGCGGAACTCAACGCCTTCATTGCCCGCCTCTTCACCCAGTTCCCGGAGCTGAGCTCCATCCGGACCGCCAACGCGGAAGGCCGCATCGACCACGGCATCGGAGTCCAGCCCGGCAGCACATTCAGTGTGGCGGACCGAGCTTATTTCGCCGAGGCCAGGGCGAATCCCAAGTCCGGCCTGCTGATCTCGGAGCCGGTCGTGGGGCGCATCAGTGGCCAGTGGGTCATCATCATCGGTCGTCGCCTTGATCGCCCGGACGGCGGGTTCGCTGGCGTGGCCTATGCCGCCATGACCCTCGAACAGTTCACCCAGTCGATGGCCCGCATCGACCTCGGTCCCCATGGAACAGTGACCCTTCGGGGCCGGAACCTGGAGATCTATGCGAAATACCCCATCAACAAGGCTCTGGGTGAGATCGTCGGCCGGCGGGACATCTCCCCCACCTTCCAGGCCCTGTTCCAGCAGGGGCGCACCTCGGGGGTGTACAAGGCCCGCGGCGGCGTCGATGGCGTGGAACGGACCTTCGCCTTCACCAAGATCGGACAGCACCCCCTCTACCTCCACGTAGGGCTGGGCTCTGAGGACTACCTGACCCGGTGGCGCACCGTGTCCCGCTGGAGCTGGAGCCTCGCGGGGGTCTTCACCCTGCTCACCTCGGGCCTGGCCTGGCTCCTGCACCGGGCCTGGAAGCGGGAGCGGGCGCGGGCCGAGAAGGAGGTCCACGAATTGCGGGGTATGCTGCCCATTTGTGCCAGCTGCAAGAAGATCCGGGACGATGCGGGGTACTGGAACCAGATCGAATCCTACGTGCAGGCCCACTCCGCCGCCACCTTCACCCACGGCATGTGCCCCGACTGCGTGGTCAGGATGTATCCCGACCTGCCCCCGCGCCACCGTCCGGAGGTCTGACCTCCTACCAGGGGATCCGCTCGCCATCCCGCCAGAAGCCGCCCGTGAGCCCGGGATCGGACACATCCAGCGGCAGCACCTCGACGCCGGGCAGGTGCTCCATCTCCGCGGGATGGCGCACGCCGGCGAGGACGGTGAGGCCCTCTGCCACGAGGCGGCGGGCCACCTCCCGGCCCAGGCCGCGGGAGGCTCCGGTGACGAGGGCGATGGGCTTGGTCATGGCCTCCCCCACTGGGTCACAGGGCCCGGGTGCAGGTCGGGGCCCTCAAGCACGCGCCGCTGGCCGGGCTTGAGGGCCAGGCTGGCTTCCAGCAGCGCCGCGGCCACCTCCCGCACATGCACCGGGGCCCAGCGCCACCAGGCGGGGCTGCCGGCGAAGGCCGCCCTTCCGAGTGCCAGCCAGGGAGGTGCGATGAGATGGTTCACGAGGACTTCCAGAAGGCGAAACTCCCGGCGGTCGCTGCGCAGGAAGGAGGGCCGGGCGATGACATGGGCCAGGCCGGCGGCCTCCAACTCCGCCTCTACCGTGGCCTTGGCGCCAAGGTACAGGCCCTTCCCACGATCGGCCCCGACACTGCTCACAAGGCCCACCCTGGCCTCGGGGTGCGTGGCGGCCAGGGCTGAGATGAGCCGCATCGGATAGTCCCGGTCCACGCGCAGGAACGCTTCGGCGCTGCCGGCCTTGGCGCGGGTGGTGCCAAGGGCGATGAGGAGGAGGTCGCAGGGTGCCCCGAAGAGGGGACCGTAGGCCGCTGAGTCCTCGTAATCGAAGGGGATCTCCTCCAGATTGGGCGCTACAGGGAGTGAGCCCGGCTGACGCACGAGGGCCCGCACGGACAGGTCCGGCTGCCTCGCCAGGAGGGCCAGCAGCTGCCTGCCCACCTCCCCCGTGCCCCCGGCGATCACCACGTGCTGAGTCATGGAATGATGATGCCATGTCGAAAGCGCCCTCCACCAATGCCACCCGGATCCTGAAGCAGGCGGGCGTGCCCTTCACGGAGCATCTGTACCGCTATGAGGCCCCGCTCCAGTCCGGCGAAGACGGATTGGGAGCGAGCCGCACCGGCGGCTCGCGTTCGCGGGTGAAGCACGGCGGCACCCAGGTCAGCGCCCGGGAGCTCGGCGTGGCGGAACACGCCGTCATCAAGACGCTGGTCATGGAGGACGAGAAAGGGGCGCCCCTGATCATCCTCATGCATGGCGACCGCGAGGTGAGCACCAAGGAGCTGGCCCGCCAGATCGGCGCCAAGGCCGTGCAGCCCTGCAAGCCCGATGTCGCGAACCGGCACAGCGGCTACCTGGTGGGCGGCACCAGCCCCCTCGGCACCAGAAAGGCCATCCCCGTCCATGGCGAAGCCAGCATCTTCGAGCTGCCGCGCATCTACCTCAACGGCGGCAGCCGGGGTTTCCTGGTGGGGCTGGCCCCGGCGGACCTGGACAAGGTGCTGAAGGTGAACCGCGTGAGTGTCGCCATCTCCTAGCCGACGTGTTTCGAATGGATTGAGGATCATGGTTGTCGAGACATGGAAGGAGCTCCGGGTGTAGCATGGCCTCCCTTTCCAAGGAGTCCGATATGAAGACGAAGCTCTTCGCCCTCCTGCTCGCCCTGCCGCTGGCGGCCCAGGCCCCGGCCCCCAAAGCACCCGCCCCCGCCCCCGCCGCCGAACCCAGCGTCGGCGCGGCCATGGACGGCACCTACCAGTGGGTGCCGATGCAGTTCATCGGCGCCGCCGAAGCCATGCCCGAGGACAAGTTCGACTGGGCCCCCACCCAGGGCGAGTTCAAGGGCGTGAAGACCTTCGCCCAGCAGGTCAAGCACGTCGCCGCCGTGAATTTCGCCATGGGCGCCATGATCCTGGGCGAGAAGCCGCCCGCGGAGGTGGGCGACATGGAGATGGGCCCCGACAGTCTCAAGACCAAGGCCGAGATCGTGAAGTACATGAAGGATTCCTTCGCCTACGCCCGGAAGGCCATCCAGAGCATCACGGCCCAGAACGGCAGCCGGCCCATCAAGAATCCCTTCGGCCAGGGACCGGACTTCACGGCCATCGGCATGGCCACGCTCTTGGCCTTCCATGGCATGGACCATTACGGACAGATGGTGGAGTACCTGCGCATGAACGGCATCGTGCCGCCCGCCAGCCGCCCCAGGCCGAAGTCCTGAGGTGCTCCGACCCCCCGGGCAGGGTCAGTCCCCGTCCCGCTCGTAGGCCCGCTTTAGCCAGGGCAGGGCCGCCTTCAGACCGGCTTCCGATGTGATCTCGAGCTTGTGGGTGATGCGGTCCTTCTTGGCGAAGCCGCCGGTGTCCTTCAGGCGGCCGGTGGGATCCTGAACGCCCCTGGAATCGCCCAGGGCCAGGCCCAGGTCCAGCCGGGAGGCGAAGGGTTTCACCTCGGCGAAGACGTGGTTCCGGTAGAAGGGGACGATGGTCTCGCAGGGGCAGACCTTCACGTCGGAGCCCAGACCGCGGGCGAGGGCCACCCATTCCTCCAGGGTGTGCCCGGTCCTGGTCTTGAAGTTGGCGAGGACGGCCTGGACATAGGCCACGCTGGGATGCACGTCGTAGGGGGCCGGATGGGTGGTTTTCGCCATGGGCAGGGCTCTGGGGGCAGTGTAGCTGTGATGACCGTCATCGATTCCACCGATCTCCCCGGCGCCATGCTACCTTCCCTCCCAACCAATCCCATTTCATCCCTCGCACCCCGTTCTCGGAGCCCTCCATGAGCGAAGTGGAAATCAGCATTACCCAGCAGAAGACCATCCAGGCCCTGCAGAAGGGCGAAGCCCCCATTCCCATGAAGGGCTGGCTGGCCAAGCAGGCCGCCATCAACTACGAGGTGGAGCGGGCCCTGGCGGAGGACGATCCCGCGGCCTTCTGGGGCGAGAAGGCCAAGGCCCTGGACTGGGCCGAGCCCTGGACGAAGGTCTTCGAGTTCAATCCCCCCAACCACGCCTGGTTCCTGGGCGGCAAGCTCAACGCCACCGTGAACTGCATCGACCGCCACGTGCACAGCGACCGGCGCAACAAGGCGGCCCTGCTGTGGGTGGGCGAGGATGGCGACGAGCGCTCCTACACCTACAACCGTCTCTATCGCGAGATGAACCGCTTCGCCAACACGCTCAAGCGCCTGGGCGTGAAGAAGGGTGACCGCGTCATCCTCTACATGCCGCTTACGCCGGAGGGCATCATCTCCATGCTGGCCTGCGCCCGCATCGGCGCCATCCACAGCGTGGTCTACGCGGGCATGGGCGCCCTGGCCCTGCGCACCCGCATCGAGGATGCCGGCGCCAAGGTGATCGTCTGCTCGGACTTCACCTACCGCCGCGGGAAGGCCATCGCCCTGAAGCCCATCGTCGACGAGGCCGTGCGCGACCTGGCCACGGTGGATCACGTCATCGTCCACCGGCGGGGTTCCCGGCCCGGCGACGCGCCCGTGACCTTCGCCAGCGAGCGGGAGAAGGACTTCTACGACATCCAGCAGGGCCGCGACATCCACTGCGACCCGGAGATGGTGGACGCCGAACACCCGCTGTTCATCCTCTACACCAGCGGCACCACCGGCAAGCCCAAGGGCGTGGTCCACGCCACGGGCGGCTACATGGTGGGCGTGAACTACCTGAGCAAGGCCTTCTACCAGATCCAGGAACGGGACATCTACTGGAGCACCTCGGACATCGGCTGGGTGGTGGGCCACAGCTTCATCGTCTACGGCCCCATGAGCATCGGGGCCACGGTGCTCTGCCGCGAGGGCGCCCCCGATTACCCGAGCCCTGAGGTCACCTGGGAGATCTGCGAGCGCTTCGGCGTGAACGTGATGTTCACCGCGCCCACCGCGGTCCGCATGTGGATGAGCCACGGCGCCGAGGCTCCCGGCAAGTTCGACCTCAGCCGCCTCCGCCTTATGGCCTGCGCCGGGGAACCTCTCAATCCCGAGGCTCACCGCTGGGCCCAGCAGCACCTCGTCGGCCAGGGCAACGGCCAGGTGGTGGACAACTGGTGGCAGACGGAGATCGCCGGTCCTGTCATCGGCACCCTGCCCACCTTCGAAGTGCGGCCCGGCAAGGCGGGCAAGGCCATGCCCGGGGCCCAGCTGGCGGTGGTGAACAAGGACGGCTCAGCGGTGCCCGACGGCCAGGGGGGCCTGCTGGTCATCAAGTTCCCGCTGCCCTACATGCTGCGGACGGTGTGGAACGACCACAAGCGCTATGAGGACTACTGGAAGGAGATTCCGGGCTACTACACCGTGGGCGACGTGGCGGTGCGTGATGCCGACGGCTACATCGCCGTGCTGGGCCGGTCCGACGATGTGCTCAACGTGGCGGGCCACCGCATTGGCACCGCCGACGTCGAGGGTTCCCTCATCCGCCATCCGGCCGTGGCCGAGAGCGCCGTCGTGGGCATCCCCGATCCCATCAAGGGGGAGAACATCAAGGCCTTCGTGGTGGTGCGGGCGGGGGTGGCCACGGGACCAGGTCTCATCGCCAGCCTGAAGGACCATGTCCGCGAGGATCTGGGCGGCATCGCCGTGCCCTCCGACATCGAGCTCCGGGCCAGTCTCCCGAAGACCCGCTCGGGCAAGATCCTCCGCCGCGCCCTCAAGGCCGAGGCCCTGGGGCAGGATCCGGGAGACCTCAGCACGTTGGCGGATTGATACTGTCCGGGGGTTCCGCGCTGCGCGCACACCCCCGGACCCCCGCGCTCGGCCCGGCGGAGCCGTGCCTCGCTGGATGCTCTCCGGGGTTCCCCTCGCATCGCATGCGTTGCGAGGAACTAGGGTCGCGCTGCGCGCCTCCACCTGACGCCACGCTACGCGTGGCTCCCACTCGCCAGAGGCTCGCGGAGGCGGAGCCTCACCCCGGACCCCCGCGCTCGGCCCGGCAGAGCCGTGCCTCGCTGGAATCCATCTGACCTTCCCAATCCGGCGCAATGCTTCATGCTCGAGGTGTCGATCCCGGAGTCCCCATGCTGCCCCCCTGGAACCACATCCACCCGGCCCTGGTCCACTTTCCCATCGCCCTGCTGTCCGTGGTTCCGCTCCTGGTGCTGTTGGGGCTGCTGTGGCCCATGCAACGGCGGGGCATCCATGCTGCTGCGCTGCTCCTCCTCATGTTGGGCTTCGGCGGGCTGCTGCTGGCCCTGGCGAGCGGCGATGCGGTGGAGCGCTACGCCCGCGCCACGCCGGCCCTCCTGGTGGGCCTGCGGGAGCACGAGCTGGCCGCCCAATGGGCCACGCTGCTCTTCGGATTCCTGGGGGTTGGCTTCGCGGTCATCTGGTTCCTCCCGCTGCTGCGGAAACGGGAGGTATCCCGCCGCCTTGAGGCCGGCCTGCTGGGGTTGTGGCTGCTGCTCAGCACCGGGGGCGTACTCGCCCTGGCTCGTGCCGGTCATCTCGGCGGCCACCTCGTCCACGACCTGCATACCCATGCCGGGCCAGAGCCGCCGGTGAACTGAGCCTGGGCCGCGCGAGCAGAACGCAGGCACACCCGCTACCATCTCCCATGCCCCGCCGTCGCCTCCTGGTCCTCATCCTGCTCGGGTTCGCCTCGGGGCTGCCGCTCTTCCTGACGGGCTCGACGCTGAAGGCCTGGATGACGGATGAGGGCCTGAGCCTGGGCACCATCGGCCTTTTCAGCTTCGTGACGCTGCCCTACAGCCTGAAGGTGCTCTGGGCGCCCTTCCTGGACCGCTATGCCCTGCCGGGACTGGGCCGTCGCCGGGGCTGGATGCTGGTCATGCAGGGGGCGATGGCCCTGGCCCTGATGCTGCTGGCCCAGACCCAGCCGCGCCTCGACCTCCCTCGCGTGGTGCTCTTGGCCCTGGCCGTGGCCGTGGCCAGCGCCACCTTTGACATCGCGGTGGATGCATGGCGGGCCGAGGCGCTGGAGCAGAAACAGCTGGGCCTGGGCAACAGCATCCACATCGCCGCCTACCGCGTGGCCATGCTGGTGAGCGGCGGACTGGCAATGATCCTGGCCCAGGCCTTCGGCTGGCGGGCCACGTATCTGGCCATGGCGGGGCTCACTCTGCTGGGCATGGTCGGGACCTGGCTGGCCACGAACACGGACGAGAGTGCCCCGGTTCCGCGCACGTTTCTTGACGCAGTGACCGGGCCTTTGCTCGACCTGCTTCAGCGCAAGGGCATCGGCTACCTCCTGGCCTTTGCCGTCTTCTACAAGCTGGGGGACTGGCTGGCCGAATCCATGACCATGCCCTTCCTCCTGCGGGGCATGGGCTTCACCAAGCTGCAGATCGGCACCGTGCAGAAGACCACCGCCATGGTGGCGATCATCCTGGGGGGGCTGCTGGGCGGCTGGATGTTGACGCGGATGAGCCTGCGCAAGGCGCTCTGGATCTGCGGCTTCGTGCAGGCGGGCAGCATCCTGGGCTTCTGGGCCATCTCCCTCCTGGGCCGGCACTTGCCCCTGCTGGTGGCGGCCAATTCGCTGGAGAACCTGGCCTACGGCATGGGCGGCAGCGCCTTCGCGGCCCTGCTCATGGGCAGCTGCAACCTGAAGTATACGGGCACCCAATACGCCCTCTTCAGCGCCCTCATGGCCATGCCACGCACCCTCTTCGCAGGCGGCACGGGCTTCCTGGCCGATCGTGTGGGGTGGACGCTCTACTTCCCCCTGTGCGCCGCCGCGGCCATCCCGGGCCTGCTGCTCCTGCTCTTGTACGATCGCTGGGGGCTCCCCGAGGAGGGCCAGTCATGACACATTCATGTTGCCTGGAGGATTCGTGATCCGTTCGCTGCTCTGCCTGACCGCCCTGTCCCTGCCGGCTCAGGGGCCGCCGCCCGCCAAGAAAAATCCAGCGGACCTGCCCACCCTGCCTGCGCCCAGCTCAAGCCCTATCAAGGAGCTGGTGCGGGCGGACCTGAGCACGGCCGAGACCGGCACGCCCGAGGCACTGACCGCCTCGCTGTACGCCTTCATTTCCGGGCCGAAGGGCCAGAAACGCGACATCGAGAAGATCCGCGCCCTCTTCCATCTCCAATCCCGGCTCACGGTGGCCGCCAAGCATCCCGAGAAGGGCGCCTTTATGCGTCCCATGGACCTCGAAGCCTTCCTGGCTTTCGCCATCCCGCAGTGGGAGAAGGGTTTCTTCGAGAAGGGCACGGCGGTGACCGTCACGAAGCAGGAGGGGATCGCCCAGGTCTGGTCGCCCTACGAGATCCGCCTGGAGGCGGATGGCCCTGCGCTCTATACGGGCATCAACGCCCTGCAGTGCGTCTTCGACGGCAAGCGCTGGTGGATCATGCACCTGGCCTTCCAGAGCGCCCCCACGGATGCCCTTCCGGCAGTCCTCGACGCCCCCAAGCAGCCAGCGACCGACCAGCCCAAAAAGTAGGCCCTCACCTCGCCAGGGGCCGATTGGCCCGCCGCCAGGCTTTCATGCCGCCCTGCATCACGTAGAGCCAGGTGAAGCCGCGCCCGGTCAGCAGGTCGAAGGCCCGATGGGCCAGCTCATCGGTCTCGTCCACCAGGACCAGGGCCCGGCGGGCCTTGGGATCCGGGGCCGCGAATCGCTGGCGCAGCTCCTCGAAGGGCACGTGCAGGCAGCCGCGGATGTGCCCCGTCCGGAACGCCTCGGCGCTGCGCAGATCCACCACCAGGGCACCGGATCCCGTGATCAGCTCATCCACCTGGATTGGATCCAGGACGGGGCGGCCCTTCCCTCGGCGCCAGGACGCGATCCTGGGCCAGAGCAACAGAAGGAGGACCAGGAGGCAGATCAGCGCCAGCAGGATGCCGGGTAGGCGGGGGTAATCCCGCAGCCAGCCGTCCAGGGTCGTGGGTGCGAGCGCAGTGCCGGACATGGAACCCCCAAAGCGGATGCTCTGCCCGGATGATGCGCCCGGCTGAGGGCCTAGGTAGGAATTATCTTGCCATTTGCGAGGGGTGCCGCCGGAGCAAGGCAAGGCGGGCGACCGACACTGTATCGGGAATACAGGGAGGGCGGCCAACGCAGCATGGCGACAGGCGCCACCCCTCGCCCGAAGGGTTGGCGCCCATCCGCGCGCCCCGCGGCGTCAGGTCCCTTGAATAACGAACCACGTTGCCCTGCGGGCCCTTCCTTGCGGATGCATCGCGGCTGGGGGCCAACAAATGGCAACATAATTCCTACCCAGGCCCTTAGAACCCAGGCAAGCCCAGGGAGGCTGCCAGGGCGCGGAAGGCGTCAGGGATGGGGGCCTCTGCATCGATCCGGACCCCGGTCAGGGGATGGTCCACGGACAGTTTCCAGGCGTGGAGGGCCGGATGGGGCAGCAGCAGGGGCTGGCCGTCCACGTCCTTCCACTTGCCGGGGCCACCGTAGAGCGGGTCGCCCATGAGCGGCGCCCGCAGGTGGGCGAGGTGCACGCGGATCTGGTGCGTGCGGCCCGTGAGCAGCTCGCACTCCACCAGGGCGGCGCTGGTGGTGCGCGCCAGCACGCGGATGCGGGTCTGCGCGGAGCGCCCCCCGGCGGCCACCACCATGCGCAGGCGGTCCCGCTTGTGGCGGGCGATGGGCTCGTCGATGAGCAGGCTGCCCAGCTGGGGCAGCTTGGGGGAGTGGCGCACGATGGCCAGGTACCGCTTCTCCACGGTGCGGGCCTTGAACTGGTCCTGGATGGCGCGCTGGGCCTCGGCGGTTTTCGCCAGGCAGAGGCAGCCCGTGGTGTAGCGGTCCAGGCGATGCACGAGGCCGGGCCAGCCAGAGGAGAGTTCCTCGGTGTCCTCGCTGGGCTCGTCATCTTCGGCGATCTCGACCACCACGGGTGTCTTGAGGCGGTGCAGCAGGGCGTTCACCACGGTGCCGCCCTGGTGGCCGGGGCCTGGATGCACCACCATGCCCGTGGGCTTGTTGACGATCCACAGCTGGTGGTCCTCGAAGAGGGTCGGCAGGTCGATGTTCTCGGCTTCCAGGTGGGCCGCAGGGGGGGCCACCGCCGGGAGCTCGGTTTCGACCAGATCGCCTGGACGCAGCTTCACGCCGCCCTTGGTCACCGCCACGCCGTTCACCTTGATCTCGCCTGTGCGGACATGGACGTCCCAGCGGGCGCGGGGGATTTCGGGAAAGCGGTCCGCCAGGAAGCGGTCCAGGCGGGGGGCGCCCTCTTCGGCGATGAGCTGAATCACTTCGTCTCCTTACGCCGGCTCCAGAACATCCACAGGCCCAGTCCCAGCAACATGAATGCGATGCCCGTGAGGCGCCCGGTGCTGAGCCAGGCCCAGTGCAGCCAGCCCGTGCCCCGGTCCAAGTCCCCCCGCCAGGTCTCGGTGATGACGCGGCCCAGGCCCTCCACCAGGAAGTAGAGGGCGAAGATCTGGCCCCGGAAGGCCCGCTTGGGCCTGGCCAGCAGCAGGACGGCCATCACGGCTAGGTTGGCCAGCGAGTTGTAGAGCTGCACGGGATGGAGCGGGATGCCCAGGGGGGTACCGCTGAAGGCGTGGGCGATGGGGTCCGTGAAGGTGGTGGCCCAGGAGGCGTGGCTTTCGGTGCCGTAGCAGCAGCCGGCCGAAAAGCAGCCCAGGCGGCCAATGGCCTGGCCCAGGGCCACGCCGGGCACCAGGGCATCCCCTGTGATGCGCAGGGGCAGGCCCTGGCCTTTCCGCAGCTTCCAGAAGAACACCGCCGTGGCGGCGATGATGCCGCCGTGGATGGCGCCCCCGGCGCGCAGGGTGGCGAAGGAGAACACCTCCCGCAGGGGCGCACCGCCGATCAGATCCACCACCACCATCAGGAGCTTCGAGCCCAGGATGGCGGAGATGAGCATGGCGATGGCCAGATCCGTGATGCCTGCGGGCTCCAGGCCATCCAGCCTGGCCTGCCGCTTGGCGAGGCCCGTGCCGGCGAAGAAGGCGATGGCCAGCAGCAGCCCGTAGGTGCCCAGGGGGAACGAGCCGATCTCGAAGAGGACAGGATGCATGCTGGATTCCAAACGGATGGTGGAAACTGAAGACTGAAGACTGAAGACTGAAGACTGAAGACTGAAGACTGCAGAGGAGGCCCCATGTCCCGGACCGTGACGACCATGACCGCGCAGGATCTGGCCGAACGCCTGGGAGGCACCCTGGAGCATTGTCCCCCGGAACGCCCCATTTCCGAAGTGAAGCCCCTGGAAGAAGCGGGGGCCGGCTCCGTGTCCTTCCTCGCCAACCCCAAATATGCCGCGAAAGCGAAGGACAGCGGCGCGGCCCTGATTTTCGTGGATGCGGCCGTGGACCTCGGGGATCGCCCCGTGTTGCGGGTGAAGCACCCCTACTGGGCCTTCGCCCAGGCCATCGGCTGGCTGCACCCGGAACCGGCACCGGAGTGGAGCCACGCGCCGGTCAATCCCACCGCGCAGGTCGGTGAAGGCAGCCGCATCGCGCCGGGCGCCACGGTGGGGGCCCGCACGGTGCTGGGCCCGGGCTGCGTGCTGCACCCAGGCGCGCACGTGGGCGATGACTGCGTGCTGGGGGAGGGGTGCGAGCTGTTCTCCGGCGCGGTGCTCTATCGCCGCACGAAGCTGGGGAACCGCGTGGCGGTCCACGCCAACTCCGTGGTGGGCAGCGATGGCTACGGCTACGTGCTGGTGGAGGGCCGCCACGCCAAGATCCCCCAGGTGGGCTGGGTGGAGGTGGGCGACGATGTGGAGATCGGCGCCTGCGTGTGCATTGACCGCGGCGTGCTGGGGCCCACGCGGATCGGCGCGGGCACCAAGATCGACAACCAGGTCCAGGTGGGCCACAACGTGCAGGTGGGGAGCCACTGCCTGCTGGTGAGCCAGACCGGCATCAGCGGCTCCACGAAGCTGGGTGACTACGTGACGCTGGCCGGCAAGGTGGGCGTCGTGGGCCACATCGAGATCGGCAGCCGCAGCGTGGTGGGCGGCAACAGCGTGGTGGCCAAGAGCCTGCCCGAGGGGAGTTTCGTCACCGGCTTCCCAGCTCGCCCACACAAGGAGTGGACCGAGGCCCAAGCCGCCCTGAACCGCCTGCCGCGGCTCATGAAACAGCTGCGCAAGGGCTGAGGTCACAACCTTGTTTTAGTTTTTACGGGCTCAAGGGAACAACTGCAAAAGCAGGAACGCAGAGGACACAGAGGGCAGCAGAGGACACAGAGAACTGCCCAGTGGTGGTTCCCGAGGGTGTTCAATAACCTTCCAAAGCCTGGCTGGTCACGGACGCTCCATTCCGGTTTTCGTGGTTTCCAGCCTACCTCTGCCTCTTACGAGACCAGTGATTTCCCTCTGTGTCCTCTGTGAGATTTCTGTGTCCTCTGTGTTCCGCTTTCTGATTCAGTGGAGACTTGGCGGAATAACAATCGCTCACTCGCCCAGGCAGTTCCGGATCTTCTGGATGAGGTCGCCGGGGCTGTAGGGTTTCTGCAGGAACTGGATGGGGCCGAAGCGCTGGAGGTTGCCCGCCACGTCCGAGCTGTTGTAGCCGCTGGAGAGCAGGACGGGCACCGTGGCTCCCGTGCCGCTTCCTGAGCGCAACTCCGCGAGGACCTCGTCGCCGCCCAGGATGGGCATGGTGAGGTCCAGCACCACGGCGCGGATATCGGCGATCCGGTCGCGGTAGATCCGGAGGCCGTCGCGGCCGTTGGTGGCGGTCTCGACCTGGAAGCCGCAGCGCTCCAGGGTGGCGGCGGCGACGCTGCGGACGGTCTCCTCGTCATCGACGACAAGGATGGTTCCGTGGCTCGTGTAGGTAAGGGACGGACGGTCCTGCCAGAGCTCCAGCCCATGGGTGCCTTCAGAACGGGGGAAGAGCAGGCGGAAGGTCGTGCCCAGGCCGGGTTCGCTGAGCACCTGGATGGCGCCATGATGGCCTTGCACGATGCCGAGGACGGCGGCCAGTCCGAGCCCGCGTCCGGTGAACTTGGTGGTGAAGAAGGGATCGAAGATCCGGCTGAGGGTTTCCGGGGCCATGCCGGAGCCGGTGTCCTGCACTTCCAGGAAGACCGACTCCCCGTCCGGAGGCGTGCCCGCCAGGCAGGGAGTGAGGGGGCCGGTGGGCATGGCGCCCACGGTGATGGTGATCCTTCCTGTGCGCTCGTCCAGGGCATCCGAGGCGTTGGTGATGAGGTTCATGATCACCTGCCGGATCTGGGTGGCATCCCCGTCGATCAGGGGCAGGTCGTGGGAATACTGGTGCTTGAGGACGGCTTTCTTGGAGATCACCGTCTCCAGCAGGCTCTCCATTTCGTCCACGAGGCGGGACAGCGAAAGGGGCTCGACCAGGAACTTGCCGCGGCCGGAGTAGGCCAGCAGCTGGTTGGTCAGCTCTGCGGCCCGGGTGGCGGCCAGCTCGATCTGGTGCAGGCGGCGCCGCAGGGGGCTGTCCGCCTGGAGGTCCATGAGGGCGAGGCCCGCATGGCCCATGATGCCCATCAGCAGGTTGTTGAAGTCGTGGGCAATGCCGCCCGCCAGCACGCCCAGGCTCTCGAGCTTCTGCGCCTGCTGCACCTTGGCTTCCATCGTCTGGCGGTCCAGTTCCACCTGGCGCTTTTCCGTGACATCCCGGGCGTTGATCACGATGCCGTGCACGCCAGGTACTTCAATGGCGTTGTGGGCCATCGTTTCCATGAGCCGCGGCGTGCCGTCCTTGTGGAGGATGCGGATTTCCAGGGCCCTGGATTCGCCGGGCGCCTGGATCAGCTCGTGCAGGATCGCGGCATAGGCCTTCCGGTCCTCCGGATGGACCAGTTCGGCGGCTGGCGTCCCGTATCTCTCGCCGCGGCGGTAGCCCAGGATGCGCTCTGCTGAAGGGCTGCTGTAGGCCACCCGCCCCGACGGGTCGAGAATCACGATCAGGTCCAGCGCATGCTCGATGATGGCCCGCATGCGGGACTCGCTGGCCTTCAGTTCCTGCTCCATCCGATGGCGATAGAGGGCCATCTCGATGGTGGAGTGGAGGGTCCGCTCGTCGTACGGCTTGAGGAGGTAGCCGTAGGGACCGCTCTCCTTGGCCCGAGTGAGCGTTGTCTCATCGGCGAAGGCCGTGAGGAATACCACGGGCAGGCCCATGTCCTGCATGTGGTGGGCGGCCTCGATGCCGTCCATTCCCGCTCCGAGGGAGATGTCCATGAGCACGAGGGCGGGTGGTTCCCGCTCGGCCATGGCGATGGCATCCTCGCCGGTGGCGGCCAGTCCAGACACCGCGTACCCCAGGTCCTGGAGGTGCAGGCGCAGGTCCATGGCCACGATGGCTTCGTCTTCGACGATGAGAATCTGAGGTTGGCTCATGGGTGGCGGCTGGGGGGAAAGGTCAGGAGGAAGGAGGCGCCCCGACGCCGTTCAAGCTCCAGGGTTCCTCCCAGCTGATCGGTCAGGGCCCGGACCAACTGGAATCCCAGACCGCCACTGTCCAGATCCAGCGATTCAGGCAGGCCCTGGCCTGAATCAGCCACGCGGAGGGTGATCCAGCCCTCGGCGCCCGGCCCGATCTCGATATCCAGGCTGCCGCCCTGTCCGGGTGGGAAGGCGTGCTGGAGGGCGTTGGCCACCAGCTCGTTCAGGATCAAACCCAGCGGGACCGGGGCGTCGGGGCCGAGTTCCACCACTGCCACCTGCACCCGCAGGTCGATGAGGGCCGGCGCGCTGGCATAGCTGCGGACCAGGCGTTCTGCCAGGGTGCGCACGTAGCCGGGCAGGTCGAGCTGGGAGAAGTCGGGGGCGTGTTTGAGCTTCTGGTGGATGAGGGCGATGGCCTGGATGCGCTCCTGGGCCTCCTGCAGGGCCAGGTGGACCGCCGGATCCTCCTGCGTGGAGGCCTGCAGCCGCAGCAGGCTGGAGACCACCTGGAGGTTGTTCTTCACCCGGTGGTGGATCTCCCGCAGCAGGAGGTCCTTCTCCCTCAAGGTGGCGCGAAGGGTGTTCTCCTCGGCGTGCTTGTGGGCGTGGATGTCGAAGAGGAAGCCCATGGCCCGGCCCTGTCCCGGCGAGGACTCCAGGCCGCCCGCCACCCGCACCCAGTGCTCGCCGCCGGAGGGGCTACGCAGCCTGAACTCGAGCTGCCGGTTCCCTTCGGGGCGGCTGGTCTCCAGAAGGAACCGCAGGAAGGCGAGCTGGTCTTCCGGGTGGATCACCTCGCCCCAGAAGGGTTTCCTGACCCAGAGCTCCTGGGGCCAGCTGAAACGGGTTGCGGCGGCCGTGCCCAGGTAGTCGCAGCGACCGGTGTTGAGGTCCATCTCCCAGGGGATGGCACCGGTGACGTCCATGAGCTGGTTCAGGTGGCGGCCGCGGCGGTCACGGACTCCCAGGGCCACCCTCTGAGCATCCATGGCCGAGCCCAGGAACATGGCCATCCCGAACAGGACGACCAGGTAGGACTGGATCCCCAGCTGTGCCTCGGCGGGCAGGTCGTTCCGGAGGATGAGGGCGGTCTGGGCCAGGCCGAGGATCGGAAAGCCCAGGCTGGCCGCCCGGAGCCCGCCCCGCACCACCATCCAGGTCATGGGCAGGAAGAGCAGGTACTTCAGGTGAAGGGTGCCGGGTTCGCTGAACCGCACCACCAGGATCGTGGTGAGGATGAGGGCCACCGCCTGGGCCGGGAATTCCAGGGGGCGAAGTGTCGGCGCAAGGGGTCTAAGGCGGGCGCTACCCAGGCGGACCCAGGGCCGAACCCACAGGATCAGGGCGGGCCCCAGGGTGAGCACCCCGAGGGCATCGCTGAGAAACAGGATGCGCACGCCATCCGCAAGGTGGGCGCTCTGGAGGATGC
This sequence comes from uncultured Holophagaceae bacterium, assembly GCA_963751095.1. GTDB lineage: Bacteria > Acidobacteriota > Holophagae > Holophagales > Holophagaceae > Geothrix. Next base: position 267,724 of record CAVVTK010000013.1, read on the forward strand.
CCTGGCTCCGGAGTAGGGCGAAGACGGGCAGGGAGGCCAGCAGGGGGCCGGCGAGGACGAGGAGCAGAAAGCCCCCCACGTCCTGGACGCGGCGGAGGCGAGATGACAGCCGAGCCATGCGGAAGGCCTGGACGGCCAGGCCATGGCCAGAGGAATAGAGCACAGACACGGCCAGGATGGTCCAGGGACCCATTCCCATGGGGCGCAGCCAGAGGTCCACGGGCAGGGGCGCCAGGATGACGGCGGGCAGGACCTTCGGCCCATAGGTCAGCAGAAGGGCAACGCTCAGTGCCGCCGGGAAGTACCAGAGGGAAACGCCGTCCTTCGTGCTCAAGGAGGCGGCCACCAGGTGCAGCAGGATGAAGGCCGCCCAGTAGGCGGTCAGCACGGCCATCAGACCCGGCCGCCGGGCTCGAGTGCCGGTCAGGGCCGGGAGGGTCACTGTCGCGGAATGGGGCTCCAGGTCAGCCATGCCTCATCCCATGGCCTGAAGGGGGCTGCCGCCGGCCAGGGCCCTCAGATCCGGCGAGCCCGGGGGAAGGGCGAACACCTGGAGATCCACGGGCCGCCCCAGCGAGGCGAGCTCGGCCTCCAGGTCCTGGCGGATGGCCTGGACCTGCCCGGGATCCTGAAGCCAGAGCCGGACCCGAAGCCCCGAGCTGCGTTGTTCCAGGCCCAGCCTTACTTCGCCGAGGGTGGAGAAGGGGACGCTCAGGAACACGCGATGGACCGAATCCACCCCCGCCCCGGTGGCGTCCCCTTCGCCTTCGATCCAGAGCCGCATGGGGTCCGCGCCCGGGGCCCAGGGCAGGGGAAGCTCGAACCAGCCCGTGCCCTCCTTGGCCTGCAGCCGGTGGAAGGCCGACTCGGCGGGGGAAACGGCCGGATCGGCGAGGGCCTTCATGGCTTCCTTCAGCCATGACGACCAGGCCTCTGGCTGTTCCGCCACGGTCAGGCCCGCCTGCAGCAGCTGGCCCAGCAGCTGGCCGAGTGGCGTCTGGGCGGCGCTGGACTGGAGTCGCGCCAGGAGGGGCCCAGCCTCGCCGAAGACCAGCGGGGCCAGCAGGGCCGGGCTGGGTGGCGGGGTGGCCCGGACCACCTGGAGGCGGATTCCGCCTCCCTCAGGCAGCGGCACGCCGCGCAGGGCCAGGGCGCTGCCGGGCGGGAAGGGCAGGCTGCCCTGGGCCTGGAGCTGCCTGCCGTCCGCGAGGCGCAGCAGGAGGCCCTCCGGCAGGACGGCCTCGAGGGTGGCCTCGATGGTCTGTCCCGTGAGGGCACCGAGGAGGGCCGGGGCGGAGGGGGCCGCGGAGGCCGGGATCCGCAGGGAGCCCAGGATTGCGGGGGTTTGCATCAGATATGAAAGTGCCGGCGAAGATGGCCGGGGATGTCGCCCAGGGGGGCGACCAGGTCCACGCAACCGCGCTCCACGGCGGCCCGCGGCATGCCGTAGACCACGCAGCTCTCCTCGGATTCGGCCAGGGTGTGGGCGCCCTTCCGCTTCAGTTGCTCCATGCCCTTGGCGCCGTCCGCGCCCATGCCGGTGAGGATGCCCGCGAGCACCTGGCCCCGGAACAGTTCGGCCACGCTGAGGAACAGGACATCCACGCTGGGGCGGTGAAGGGAGGACACGGGCTCGGCGCTCAGCTCGATGCAGCCCTTCGGGCTGCGGGCGCCGTAGGTCATGTGGATGCCGCCGGGGGCGATGTAGACCGTGCCCGCCTTGAGGGGCTCGCCCTGTTCTGCCTCCTTCACGTGGACCTGGCAGAGGCCATTCAGGCGGTCCGCGAAGGGCTTGGTGAAGGTGCTTGGCATGTGCTGCACGATGAGGCAGGGCACCGGCAGGTTGGCGGGAATGGTCGGCAGGATGTCCTGCAGGGCCTTGGGGCCGCCGGTGGAACTGCCGATCAGCAGCAGCTCCGCCTGGGGAGAGTTGAGGCCTGTCCCCAGGGGAGGCGCCGGTTTGGGCAGAGCGGTGGGCTTGGGCGGGGCTCCCGCCGCCGGAGGCGGCGCCGGGAGGGTGTGGCTGGGCGAGGCTGGAGCCGCCTTCTGGAAGCGTGGACTGGTGGCCAGGCGCCGCACCTTCTCCTGCAGGTCGTGCTGGATCTGCAGGATGCTCATGCTGGCGAAGCCGCTCTCCTTGGGGATGAAGTCGAGGGCGCCGAGGGACAACGCGTCCAGGGTGGCCTGGGCACCTTCCTGCGTGAGGCTGGACACCATGAGTACCGGCATCGGGTGGTCGGCCATGATCTTCTTCAGGCAGGTGAGACCGTCCATGCGTGGCATCTCGATGTCGAGCGTCACGATGTCGGGCTGGTGTTCCTGGATCTTCTCCAGGGCATCGATGCCGTCGCGGGCCGTGGCGATCACGCGCAGGTCCGGCGCCTCCTCCAGCATTTTCTGCAGGGACTTCCTCATGAAGGGGCTGTCGTCCACCACCAGGATGCGAATGGTCATGGGTCGTTCCTCTAGGCCTGGAATGCCACTTCGACGAAGGCCAGGGCGTGATCCACTTCGTCGTCGATGGAGAAGGTCATCCGTTCCACGTCCAGGTCCTTGTGCAGGGCTCCGGCCAGCACGGCCTTGAAGGCGGGCAGGTCATCGAGTGAGATCATCAGCCGCTCATCGGCGGGCCCCATGGGGATGCGAGTGCGCACCAGCAGGTCGGCCAGGTGGATGAGGTTCGGCAGGAAATCATCAGGTTTGGGATCGTGGTGATCGCGGATCACGTCGACGATGCTCTCGGGGAAGGACCAGTTGGCGGCGAGCAGGGCCCCCGCTTCGGCGTGATCCATGCCCAGCACTTCCCGTTCCGCATCCACGAAATAGGCACCGTCCGCGACCTTCTGCAGGACTTCGACATAGGCCTCGGGGAAGCAGGTGTCCAGGGCCACCTTCCCGATGTCGTGGAGCAGGCCGCAAAGGAACGCGGTCTCCGCCTGCCCGTGCCGCTTGGCCAGGATGCAGACGCCCTTCGCGGTGAGGCCCACGGCCACGCTGTGCTGCCAGAGCTTCAGCGCGTCGAGATGGGTGCCGCCCTTCAGGGTGCGGATGACCGCAGCGCCGGTGCCCAGGTTGGCGACCGCGTCGAAGCCCAGGCGCAGCACGGCTGTCCTGAGATCCATGACGGAATCCGAGCCGGCGTACAGGGCGGAATTCGCCAGGCGCAGCAGGGTGGCCGACAGGGAGGGATCCTTCGAGAGGATGCCGAGGATGCGGTCCACGGTGCAGCGCTCGTCCTGCACGGCCTCACCCAGGGCCACCACCGTCAGGGGGAGGCTCGGAAGGGTCTTGGCCTTCAGGCGCGAAGTGAACTGCTCCCGTGTGATCAGCATCTAGAACTCCGCGATCATGGACTTGTCCTGCTCGATGGCCGCCCGGATGCCCTCCTTGAGGCCGGCCAGGGCCTCGGGGCCCAGCTGCAGGATCTCCATGGCCTGCAGGGAGGCGCCTTCCAGGTGACGGGGGTCGCCGATGCCCACCTTCTCCTCCAGGGCCAGGTGGTTGGCCAGGGCCACGATGGCGGTCAGCTCCCGATCGTCCTCGGGGGCATGGATGGGGTCATGGTGGAAGCGCACCGCCGCCTGCAGGCTGGGGGCCAAGTTCCACCTGTTCACCAGGGCCTCGCCCACCATGGCGTGGTCGAAGCCGAAGGTATCCAGCTCGAGGTCCAGGCAGACGCCCTGCTCGTTGTAGACGGTGCGTAAAAGGGTGCCGTAGCGCTCCGGGAACTTCACGCCCAGGACGGATTTCCCGATGTCGTGCAGCAGCCCGCCGATGAAGGCTTCCTCCATGCGCGGGAACCGGAGGCTCTTCGCGAAGGCGCGGCTGGCGATGGCGGCCACCAGCGCATGCTCCCAGATCAGCCGCTCCTGCAACCCCACGGCGCCCCGATGGTAGAGGTTCTTGGCGGAGCTGGCGATGACCACGCTCTTGATGGTGGAGAAGCCCAGGGTCATGATCGCCTGGGTGAGGGTGGTGACTTCCCGCACCATGCCGAACATGGCGGAGTTGGAGATCTTCAGGATCTGGCTGGTGAGGGCCTGGTCCATGGAGATGACCTTGCGGAGGTCCTCAGCATTGGCATCGGGGTCGGCGGATACGCGCAGCACCTGGGAAGCCACCTGCGGCAAGGGCGGCAGGTCTCCGAGGTTGGCGATGAGTTCTTGGGGGGTGATGGGCATGGTCCGCTCCTGGCCTTTCAGGTCCGCTTCCGGTAACCCATGGCCTTGCTGAAGTGCAGCAGCTCAAAACCGGTGTTGAAAGCATGGATGCTTTCGCTGTGTCCCACCAGCAGGTAGGCCTTGGGGTGGAGCTGGCCGTGGAAGCCCTTGAGTACCTGAGATTTGACGGATTCGTCGAAATAGATGAGGACGTTCCGGCAGAAGATGACGTCGAAGGCGCCCAGCTGCCGGTAGGCGGGGTAGTCCACCAGGTTGAAGTTCCGCAGGCTGGTGAGCCGCTGGAGCTCGGGCTTCACCTGGAAGAGATCCTTGCCCAGGGGGACGAAATGCCGCTGGAGCTGGTCCGGCGTCAGGTTCCGCAGGGTGTAGCTGTTGTAGACGCCGTCCTGGGCCTGGGCCAGCACCTTCTCGCTGATGTCCGTCCCCAGGATCTCCACGGTGAAGCCCCGCAGCACCGTGTCCTTCAGGTCCTGGCAGATCATGGCCAGGGTGTAGGGTTCCTCGCCGCTGGAGCAGGCCGCCGACCAGATGCGGAGGCGGCTCTGCCCCCGCTCGCGGGCCTGCTTGGCCGCGTCCGGGAGCACGATGTTCTGGAAGGCCTCGATCTGCGGCGGGTTGCGCCAGAAGCTGGTCTCGTTGGTGGTGATCTCCACGAAGAGCCGCTTCAGCTCTGCGGCCCCCTGGCTGCCCTGAAGCAGGGAGAGGTAGTCGCCGTAGGTGCGCAGTTTCAGCTCCCCGATCCGCTTGCTGAGGCGGTTCTCCAGGAAGTACTGCTTGGACTCGCTGAAGAAGATGCCCGACTTGGCATAGATGAAGTCCCGGAGGCTCCGGAACTCGGCAAGGGTCATCTGCTGTTTGGCCTGGAGTGGGTCCATCGGGTCGTCCTGCCCCCGGGATCGGCCCGAAACGAAGACCCTTGAATTTCCGCCGGGTCACCGCTCCAGGATGACCACCGCCAGGGCCAGGTCCCCGTCATGGCTGACGCTGCCATGGAGGAGTCGGATGTCCCTGGAAGTCAGTAAATCGGCCAGGCCCCCCACGGCCCAAAGGCGGCCATTGACGTAGCGCAGCTCCTTCCAGGACCAGCCATCCAGACCCTGGCCCAGGGCCTTCCCGAAGGCCTCCCGCAGGGCCCAGCGCCCCGCCAGGCGTTCCGGCAGGCGCTCCCGGTTGCCCCCCAGCAGGTAAGCGGCCTCCTCCGCATGGAGGATCCGGCCCGCGCACTTCTCCGCCCCGAACCGTTCGACCAGGTGCCGCCAACGGCTGGGGGGACAGAGGTCCGTTCCTAAACCAACGATCATGATTGCCCCTGGCGGCCGGCCATGGTCTGTGGGCTGTGTGAGAGAGGCGGCCCGGAGGGCCGCTTGCATTTGCTGAAGCCTGAAGCCTGAAGCCTGAAGCCTGTGCTCACGCCAGCTCCCGGGCAAACCAGTGGTCGCAGCCACCGTGCCCGGTGCGGCCCAGGGGCGAGCAGAGGGGCTTGAAGCCGAGCTTGCCGTAGAGGCGGATGGCCTGGTCCATGCCGGAGAGGGTTTCCAGGTAGCAGGTCCGGTAGCCCAGGTCCTGTGCCACCACCAGGCAGTGCCGGAGCAGGGTCTCGCCCATGCCCTGGCCCCGGGTCTCCGGCAGGAAGTACATCTTGCGCAGCTCACAGATCCCGGGCTCACCGCCCTCGAGGGCCGCGATGCCAGCCCCTCCCACCACTCGACCTCCCTCGTCCACCACCACGAAGTAGGCCGCGCCGGGCGTCGAGTAGGCCGCGCTCATGTGATCCACTTCGGGGTCGTGGAGGGCGAAGCCGGGACCATCGGCGCCGAACTCCGGCATGACCTGGCGGATGATGGCCGCCACGGCGGCGTCGTCCTCGGGGCGGATCGGACGGAAGGTCAGCATGGCTCCTAAGGTAACTCAAAGGCCTCCCGGGGGGGCCCGGTCCAGGCCAAGCTGGAAGGGGGGTGCCATGCCAGAATCCACGTTCCAGGACCGCCTTCGCGCCGGTGCACGGCTGTTGGGCACCCTCGTCCAGATGCCCCATCCCGAAGTGGCCGTGCACCTCGCCCGGCAGAGCTTCGACTGGCTCTTCCTGGACGGGGAGCACGGCGGCTACGGCCCTGGCGAGGTGGCCGCCACCCTTCGCGCCCTCGGGGGTTCGGTGCCCTGCCTGGTGCGGGTCCCCTCCCTAGAGGCCGATGTCCTCGAGGCCGTGGCCGCCTGCGGCGCCGAGGGCCTCATCCTGCCCCACGTAGATACGGCCAGCCAGGCCGAAGCGGCGGTCCGGCAGATCCGGGGTCGCGGCCTGGTGGTGGTCCAGGCCGAATCCCGGGAGGCGGTGGCCCGCATCGGCGCCATCGCCCGCGTGCCCGGGGTGGACGTCGTGTTCGTGGGCCCCTACGACCTGACTGACAGCCTCGGCATCCCAGGACAGTTCGACCATCCGGACTTCACGTCGGCGGTAAACGCTGTGGCGGAAACCTGCCGGAGCGTCCACATGCCCCTCGGTATCTTCCGCATGACGGCCCCGGAGACCCTCACCCATGTGCCCCAGGGCTTCACCCTGCTGGCCACAGGCCTGGACAGCACCCTGCTGGAGGCCGGGGCGCGGGGGATGCTGGCGGAGTTGAGGGGGAGCGGACTCGATCACTCCGGCCAGTGATGCTTCGGATAGCGCCGGGAGAGCCCTGGCCGCAGCTCCTGGTAGACCCGCTGCCAGAAGCCGGCGAGGTCGGTGGTGACCTGCACGGCGCGCATGTTGGGGGCCAGCAGGTGCAGGACCAGCGGCACGGCGCCTCCGGCTACCGCCGGGGACTTCTTCAGGCCCCAGAAATCCTGGAGCCGCGAGGCGATCCAGGGGGGATCAACCTCGTAGTGCACCTTGGTGGGGCGGCCCTTGGGCAGCTGGATGGTGTCAGGCGCCCAGGCGTCCAGCAGGCGCAGGGTTTCGGCAGGGAAGGCCTGGCGCAGGGCCGCGGGCCAGTCCACATCCTGGACCTCCCGCAGGGTGGACCGCCCCCGGCAGGCGCCCGCCAGCAGCGGGCCCAGCAGGTCCTCCGGAAGATCCAGGTCGGGACGGTGCTTCCTCAGGAAGGCCAGGCGGGCGAGGAACCGGGTCGGCACCTCGTCCAGGGGGCGGTCGCGCAGCCCCTCGGCCAGCAGCACGGCCACCCGGGGATCTGCTGGATCCGCGGGCCCCCGGCTGACGTCAATGCTCAGCCCGTCGAAGCGGATCTCGGTCCTGCGCTCGACGCGCCCGGCGGAGGCGTTGAACACCAGTTCATCGATGTCCTCCAGACGCTCGGGCAAGGTCTCCAGCAGCCAGTCGGCCTCGCAGCGCGAGGCCAGGCGGATGAGGGTCTGGCCGCCGGTACCCTGCTTCACGGCCTCGGCCTCCAGGGCCAGGATGAGCCCCGGCCGCCGCACGCGGCTGGCGGGATCCAGCTTGGCGCCGCCACCTCCAGCGAAGGCGCAGGTGCCGTTGGCGGAGAGCTGACCCACGCGATCGGGGTAGGCCAGGAGCAGGGCCTTCAGCAGGCGCGCTTCCGCATCCACAGGCTCGGCGGGCGAGGGCAGGAACCTGGAGAGGGATTGCACCGCCCGCCGCGCCCTCTGGACCGCCGCCACATCCAGTTCCCCAGCCCGGCAGGCCCCGGCGCCGAAGCCAGCGGCCTCCGCCTCCTCGAACTGATCCAGGCGCAGCAGCAGGTCCGAATCCGCACCGTGGCCCGTTTTCACAGGCGCCCAGCCTTGGCCCTGACGGGTGCCCAGGCCCTGGCGGGCCGAGAGACTGCCGGTCTCCAGCAGGGCCGCCGCGCAGAGGGTCAGCTGGGGGATGCCCAGGTCCTCGCCTGCCACGGCCAGGCGCGCCAGGCGCGGGTGCAGGGGCAGGTCCGCCATGCGGCGGCCCACGGGGCTGAGGGCGCCATCCTCGAGGGCACCGAGCCGTGTGAGGAGGGTTTCCGCCGCGCCGATCGAGGTCGCGGGTGGCGGCTCGAACCAGTCCAGGGCCTCTGGGTGGCCGATGCCCATGCCATGCAGGGCCAGCAGAGGCTCGGCGAGGTCGGCGCGCTGCAGCTCCGGGATGTCGAAGGCGGGGCGGGCGCCGAAGTCGGCCTCGGTGTACAGGCGCAGGCAGCGGCCCGGCCCCGTGCGGCCGGCGCGGCCCGTGCGCTGCACGCAGCGCGCCTGGCTGATGCGCACGGTGCGCAGGCCCGAGAGGCCGGACCAGGGCGAGTGGGACGCCTCGCGGCCCAGGCCCGAGTCCACCACGGCGCCGATGCCATCCAGGGTGACGGAGCTTTCGGCCACGTTGGTGCTGAGGATGACCTTGGGTGCATCGGTGACTTCAAGGGCGTGGGCCTGGGCCTCCGGCGACAGGTCGCCGTGCAGGGGCCGCAGGCTCAGGCCCCGCCTCGCCGCCACGGCCTCGCAGCCCTTCAGGCAGGCCCTGATCTCGGCGGCGCCCGGCAGGAAGACCAGGGTGTGTTGGTTCAAACCCTCGCCATAGAGACGCTCCAGTGCATCCGCCACCTGCTGCTCGATGGGCCGGTCGTCGGGCCGCGCCAGGAAGGCGGTGTCCACGGGGAAGACCCGACCCTCGCTCTTCATGACAGGCGCATCGAGGTAGGCGGCCACGGGGCCCGGATCCAGGGTGGCGGACATCACCAGCAGCTTCAAATCGGGCCGTCCCTCGCGCTGCAGGCGCCGCAGCAGGGTGATGGCGAGGTCCGTGTGCAGGTGCCGCTCGTGGAACTCGTCCAGCACCACGGCACTGATGCCCTTCAGCCCGGGGTCGCCGTGCAGGCGGCGGAGCAGCAGGCCCTCAGTGACGAAGCGCAGGCGCGTGGCCTTGGACACCTTCTGCTCGAAGCGCACGGCGTAGCCCGCCCGCTGGCCCAGGGCCTCGCCCAGCTCGTCGGCCACGCGTGTGGCGGCCAGGCGCGCGGCCAGGCGGCGGGGCTCGAGGATCCAGCATTCGCCTTGGCCCAGCAGCCCGGATTCCAGCAGGGCCGGGGGCACGCGGGTGGTCTTGCCCGCGCCGGGGTCGGCCTGCAGCACCAGGTTCGGTCGCTGGCGGAGATGCTCCACGAGCCGCGGCAGCAGGGGATCGATGGGCAGGCTCAGGCGCATGGGCGGGCCAGGGCGGCGAGGAAGGCCGCAGGATCGTCCACGGACACGGCCAGGCGCTGGGTCGGCCTCCCCGGACCCAGCAGCCCCGTCACCCGGATGGGTTCCGAGAGTCTCAGCTCGAGGACGGCATTCCCCTTGGCCACCAGCTTCGCCACACCCTTCATGTAGGCGTGGCGGGCCCAGTCGTCCTCGAATTCCGGCAGGGGGGCCACGGATGCCACCAGGCCCACCGGAAAGCTGCACGCTTTCATCAGACCCAGGTGAAGCTCGACGCAGCCCTCGCGGAGCTGGTGGGGGCGGGCCTTGAGCGTGGCGTAGAGCCCCACCAGCCAGAGCACCGCGTAGACCGTGGAGCCGTGCAGCGTCCACCGCAGCCAGGGCGCCAGCCCTGTCGAGATCGCCTTCATCAGCAGGAAGTCGCCGGGGATCATCAGCGGAACCGCCGGGAGGATGGCGCGGAGGGCGGCTTCGCGGTGGTGGCTGAAGCCTGTGGGCGCGGCCTCGCGGAAGCCGCCGAGGAGGAACCGGACCGCGCTGCCCAGCATCACCAGCTCCAGGGCCATGAGCCGGGCCACGCGGGGCGGGACGAAGGCTTCGAAGGCTCCGGCGATGCGGTCCTCGGGCCAGGTTCCGGGAAGGGTCCGGGCGGTCCGCCAGGCCCTCACGGCCAGGATCAGGAGCAGCAGTTCAAGGATCAGGGCCGTGCCCAGGCGCAACTGGAGGGCCCGGGGCGAGGCTTGGGTGAGGACCAGCCCCAACCCCTCGGTCAGGATCAGCGCCGGAAGCAGGATCCGTGTGCCCGGGATCTGTCCCAGCCGCCAGTCGTGGAGCAGCGCGACCAGTCGCATGGCCAGCAGCATCAGCAGGGAAAATGTGATCCAGGTCAGAGCCACGTGCCTGGGGGCCCATAGACGCAAGACCAGAGCCACTCCGCCGAGGGCAAGGACGAGGCCCCAGAGCAGGGACGAGGGGCGGAAGCGCGAGGCCATATCTCCAGCCTAAGGCCTCCAGGCCCTTTCCTGCGGATCGCCCGGCGATCCGCCTACCGCTGCCGCTCAGCGGCAGCGCCCTCCGGCCCACTCGCGTAGAATGGGGGATTCGACGGGAGTGGTCATGGCAGGCATGGAGACGGCGGGCGTGGGCGGCAAGGTGGGCGGCGTCATGGACAGCCTGCGGGATGCCTACGGGGACACCCTGGTGGAACTGGGGAACGAGGGCGCCAACCTCATCGTGTTCGACGCCGACCTGGCCGGCTCCACCCGCACCGGCAAGTTCGCCAAGGCCTTCCCCGAGCGCTTCTTCAACATGGGCGCCGCCGAGCAGGGCATGGTGGCCGCCGCCGCCGGGGCCGCCACCACGGGCGTGGTGCCGTTCGTGAGCACCTTCGCCATGTTCGCCACGGGCCGGGCCTATGAGTTCGTGCGCCAGGCCGTGGGCGTGGGCCACCAGAACGTGAAGATCGTGGCCACCCACGCGGGTCTCACGGTGGGCGAAGACGGCGGCACCCACCAGTGCCTCGAGGACCTGGCCCTCATGCGCATGATCCCGGGCATGACCATCATCTCGCCCGCCGATGCCATCGAAACCAAGCAGGCCATCCGCTTCGCCTACGCCCACCAAGGCCCCGTCTACGTCCGCCTCACCCGCGACAAGTTCCCCCGCATTCACGCAGAGGACTACTGCTTCGAGGCCGGCAAGGCCGTGGTGATGCGCGAGGGCAAGGATGTGCTGCTGGTCGGTTGCGGCCTGGGCACTTCCATCTGCCTGGAGGCCGTGGAGCTGCTGGCTGCGGAGGGCATCGAGGCCACGGTGCTCCACGCGCCCACGGTGAAGCCCTTCGACCGCGAGACCCTGCTCGCCCTCGCCAAGACGCACAAGGCCGTGGTCACCTGCGAGGAACACCAGGCCCACGGCGGCCTGGGCGGCATCGTGGCCGAGATCCTCGGCGAGGCCCATCCCATGCCCGTCCGCCGCGTGGGCGTGCAGGACCAGTTCGGCCAGAGCGGCAAGCCCGAGAAGCTGTTGGCCGCCTATGGGGTCACCCCCCAGGCCGTGGCGGTCGCCGCCAAGGCTGCGCTCTGATGGCGACGGAGATCTTCAAGGCCAGCCGCTGGACCGGAGGCAACCACCTGTTCACGACGGTCATCGAGGTGACGGATGCCGCAGTCATCCGCCGCAAGCGCTCCTGGTTCACGGTGAATGAGATCAGCATCCACCTGTCCAAGGTCGCCAGCGTGCGCATCGACACGGGCCTGTTCTGGGCCGACATCCTGGTGGAGAGCACCGGTGGCAGCGATCCCCTCACCAGCCATGGCCACCGCAAGGCCGACGCCCGCCGCATCAAGGAACTCATCGAGGCCGCCCAGAGCCGCGGCATGAGGTAGCAGCGGTGAGGCCCGGGCAGACCCAGCTCGCCCCGGGCACCGGGGTCGGTCGCTTCCAGGTGCGCTCCCTCCTGGGCCAGGGCGGCATGGGGGCCGTCTACCTGGCCTGGGATCCGGTGCTGGAACGCAAGGTAGCCCTCAAGGCCATCCGCCTGGGCCAGGCAGGGGAAGCGGCCAGCACCGCCCGGTTCCGCCGGGAGGCCATGGCCCTGGCCCAGCTCAACCACCGGAACGTCTGCCAGGTCCACGACTGGGTGGAGGCCGGCGGCAGCGCCTACATCGCCATGGAGTTCATCGAGGGTGAGACCCTTTCCGCCCGGGCCCCGAGCATGGATCTCCGACAGAAGCTCAAAGCGCTCCGGTCCATCGCCCATGCCTTGGAGGCGGCCCATGCCAAAGGGATCGTTCACCGGGACCTGAAGCCGAGCAACGTGATGCTGGATGCCAGCGGCGAGGTCAAGGTGCTGGATTTCGGTCTGGCCCGCCTGGTGGACTCCGCGTCCGACCCGGGCGAGGCCTCCACGGACAACATCCCGAACCTTTCCGGCCTCGCCGCCCAGGTCGAGGGCGACTTCACGCATGCGGAGACCGCCGCGTTCCGCGCGGAGGGGCAGATCGGCCCTGGACCTTCGCCAGGCTCACCGTCGCAGCCATCGAGCTGGGGCGAGATGACCGAGGCCGGCACCTTCATGGGCAGTCCCACCTACGCTTCCCCCGAGCAGATGCGGGGCAAACGGGTCGGCCCTCCCAGCGATGTCTTCTCGCTGGGCGTGGTGGCCTGGGAGCTGCTCCTGGGCGACCAGCCCTTCCCGGGCGAGGGGCAAGCGAGGATGGCCGCCACCATCGGCGGGGAGCTCAAGCCGCTGCGGGGCCGCAGGCTCCCCCGGCGAGTGGCCGCGCTCCTCCGATCCATGCTCCAGAAGAAGGCGGACCGGCGCCCCACCAGCCAGCAGGTGGCGGAACTGCTGTCGCGCCAGCTGGCCAGCACCCCCGCGGCCTGGTGGGCCGTGGCGGCCCTCACGGGCCTCATCCTGGTGGCCGGACCCGGCTACTTCCTCTTCGGGCGGAGCATCATCGCCGACCTGGGCAAGGAACAACCGCCGCGGATGGCGGTCATGCCCATCCGGAACCTGACAGGGGATCCTAGCCTCGATGCCCTGGTGGGCGTGGGCATGACGGAGCTGCTCTCCATGGCTCTGAATGGCTCCCAGCGCATGGCCGTGGTGGAACCTGAAGCGGTGAGCCGGGCCATCAGCGGCCTGCGGATGAATCCTTCTGAGGCCCTGGAGCCCGCGGGCCAGGCCAGGATCGCCTCCGCCCTGGGCGCCCGGCTCCTCCTGCGGGGCACGCTGAGCCAGGATGCCTCTGGCCCGGCCCACCTGCTCAGCTACGAGCTGGTGGACCAGACCGGGCGCGCCCGCTTCACCGGCGTCGCGAGGGCCCTCCGCCAGCCGAACTTCGCACCCTATGCCCTGGTGGATCCCGCCGCCCACGATCTGCTCCGCAAGGTGGATCCGCTCCGCTCGAGCGCCACCCAGAACCTGCCGATCCCGCCCGGGGTCTTCGCCACCTATGCCAATGGGAAGGCCCTCTTCCTCAAGGGCGACTTCAAGGGCAGCGAGCCCTTCCTGCGGGACGCGGCCATGCAGGCGCCGGGCTTCTCCAGCGCCGTCTCGGGCTACGCCGCCTGCCTCCGCCGCCTGGGCCGGGAGCAGGCGCCGGCGGTGGCGAACTGGGCCCTCATGTCCGCCCGCGCCACCGGCGATCGCTGGGCGGAGGGGCGGGCCCTGGGTCTGAAGGCCTACCTTGCCAAGGACGTGGGCCAGCTGGACGAAGCCCAGCGCCTGCGGGAGGCCGCCCTGGCCCTGGCCCAGTCCATCGGCGACCGGGACGGCGAGACCATGTCCTACAACCACCTCGGGCTCATCGCTGCCGAACGCGGCCGGAACGAGGAGGCCAACCGGTTCTACGAGCGCTCCCTGGCCCTCAGCCAGCAGACGGGTGACCAGGTCTACCTGTCCCTGGCGCAGAACAACCTGGCCAACCTTGCCCTGAAACGCGGCGATCTAAGTGCGGCCGAAGCCCTGTACCGGACCAACCTGAAGCTCCAGCAGACGCTGGGCAACCGCTGGGGCGAGGCACTGGCCCTGAACAACCTCGGCGTGATCGCCCTCATGACGCGGGACCTGCCGGGCGCCGACGGCCTGCTGACCCGGGCCCTGGCCGCCCGGGAGGCCCTGGGTGACAAGGGCGGCCAGGTCTCCTGCCTGCGCAACCTGGGCATCCTCGCCACCATGAAAGGCCAGATTCCGGAAGCCGCCGACTTCCACCTGCGGGCCATGAGCCTGGCCAAGGCCGCCGGTCTCCGGACCGTGGAAGCCGAATGCCAGTTCTACGCCGCGGACCTGGACCGGCTCCAGCAGCGGTTCCGGGAGGCACGGGAAGGATTCCACAGGGTCATCGCGCTGCTTCCGGAGGGCGTGACCCCCGAGGTGCGTGTCAACGCCCAGGCGGCGCTGGCCGAGTGCCTCGTGCGCCTGCCGCGGCCCGATGCGAAGGAGGCGGCCAAGATCATGGCCGGCCTGCCGCCCGGAGAATCCGACACGCCCTACGTGTACCGGTCCAGGGCGTGGCTCGCCTTCAAGGCGGGACAGAAAGAAGCGGCCCTGTCAGAGCTGGGCAAAGGCATGGCCGATCCCCGCCGGCAGGCTCCCGAGCTCCGGGCCGAGCTCGACCAGACCCGGACCTTCTTCCTCGAGAACCGCTAGGCGAAGCGCGGTGGCCGCTTTTCCAGAAAGGCGGCCAGTCCCTCCTTGGCGTCAGCATGCCGCATGGCGGCCTTCATCTGGGCGCCCTCGGCCTCGAGGCGGGCACGCAGGCCCTCGGCATCCAGCCCCTGATTGCGCAGGAGCGTGGCCTTGATGCGGGCGAAGGTCTCGGAGGGCCCAGCGGCGAGGCGGCGGCCCAGAGCTTCCACCGCTGCCTCCAGTTGCTTCGCCGGAACGACCTGGTTCACCAGGCCCAGAGCTTGGGCCCGTGCAGCGTCGATCGTATCGCCCGTCAGCATCAGCTCCGCGGCCACGGCCGGGTTCACCAGGCGCGACAGGCCCACACTGCCGCCCCAGTCCGGGTGGAGGCCGATCTTCACGAAGGCCATGCTGAACCGGGCCTCGGGGGTGGCGAGGCGCAGGTCGGCATCCAGCGCCAGGCTCAGGCCCGCACCCGCGGCGGGCCCGTGCACCACCGCCACCACGGGCTTGGGCAGGGTGGCCAGGCCATGGGCCACGGCCGTGCCCAGGTCCAGCAGCCCCTCCAGCTCGTCCCAGCGGCCCTCGGCCAGCGCCGTCGCCAGCCAGCCGATGTCGCCGCCCGCGCAGAAGGCCCGGCCCTCACCCCGCAGGAAGAGGGCCTTCACGCCGGGCTCCGCCGACTTCGCCAGGGCTTCCTCGAAGCCCTCCTTCATCTCCGGCACCAACGCGTTCAGCCTGTCCGGCCGGTTCAGCGTCAGCGTGGCGACGCGATCGCGGATCTCGAAGCGGATGGGGAAGGACATTGGAACTCCGAGAAAAAGCGGGACAGGATTAACAGGATTTTGAAGGATTAACAGGATTCAGGATATAAAGCGCTTTGGCTCTAATCCTGTTAATCAGTCTTTTCATCCTGTTAATCCTGTCCCCGCTTTGCGGCTTTCACGAACGCCGAAAACAGGTCCCGCGCGGCATCTCCGGCGGGGCCCTTGAGGTTGACCAGGTTCTCTGGATGCCACTGCACGCCGAAGACCCAGCGCTGCGGATCGGCAGCTTCAACGGCCTCGATGAGGGGGCCGGTGTCGGGATGGGCCGTGTCCAGGTGCCAGCCCACGGCCACTAGGGGCGGCGCCACGCGCTTCACGGCCTGGTGGTGGCGGCTGTTCACCAGGAAGACATCCTCGCCCAGCAGCGAACGCAGGCGCGAGCCCGGGGCCAGCTGCACGCGGTGGTGCATGTCGGGGGCATCGGCCGTGCCGTGCTGGTGGCGGGTGTCCTCGCAGCCGTAGTGGCCCGGCACGTCCTGGATCATGCTGCCGCCAAGGGCCACGTTGAGGATCTGCTCGCCGCGGCAGATGCCGAAGATGGGCAGCTTCCGCTCCCAGGCCGCGCGAATCAGGGGTAGCTCGAAGTCGTCGCGCCCGGCGTCCACCTCAGCCTTGGGATGCACGGGCTCGGCCGCGTCCCAATGGCAGGGGTGGATGTCGTAGCCGCCCGTGAGCAGCAGGCCCGCAGCGCCAGCCAGGTCCGGCATGGGATCCCCCGGGGCCAGCAGCAGGGTGGGACCGGCCCAACCCGCCGCCACCAGCGCGGGGAGGTAATGCTTCTCCGCGCCCGACTTGTTTTTACAGCTCACCAGGAGCTTTGAGTTGCCGCTTGACATGTCCATTCCCCGGCGCAAACCTCATCACCCTACCACCCCCTCAGATGGTCTGAGTCGACGGTGAGGCGGAGAGCTCCGCCAATACAAAAGGAGGACACATGTCCGGATCCTTGAACAAAGTCATGCTCATCGGCAACCTCGGGCGCGACCCCGAGCTGAAGTCCACCCCCTCCGGCCAGACCGTGGCGCGGTTCTCCGTGGCCACCACGGAAACCTGGAAGGGCCAGGACGGCACGAAGCAGAGCAAGACCGAGTGGCACAACATCGTGGTGTGGGGCAAGCAGGCCGAGATCGCCGAGAAATACCTGCGCAAGGGCAAGCAGGTGATGATCGAGGGCCGCATCCAGTACCGCGAGTACACCGGCCAGGACGGCGTGAAGAAGACCGCCTGCGACATCCGCTGCGACAACTTCGTCATGCTGGGCCGCATGGAGGACAGCAA
The DNA here is from genome assembly GCA_963751095.1 of uncultured Holophagaceae bacterium. GTDB lineage: Bacteria > Acidobacteriota > Holophagae > Holophagales > Holophagaceae > Geothrix. Next base: position 284,265 of record CAVVTK010000013.1, read on the forward strand.
CCGCGACTCCGGCGGCTACGGCGGCAAGAGCTCCGGCGGTGGCCAGGACTTCGAGGACCACGGCGCCCCCAGCCCCGCGGGCAGTGGCGGCGGCAGCTTCCCGGATGACGACATCCCCTTTTAGGTTGTTGTCCCGCCGATCGTTTCGGCACGGCTTCAAAACGGCGCCTCTGGCGCCGTTTTGAAGTTAGAAAAGGATCTTCTCGGCTGCGAAGCAGCCTAACTCCAGGCGGTGCCTGGAGCCCACCAGGGCGGAGAACGGTCCTCGGCAATCCTGCAAGCCTGAAGTAGAATGGTGGGTTCGGGAGTCTCCATGCTTGCAGTGCAGAACGTCACCATGCGCTACGGCGCGAAGATCCTGTTCGAGGATGTCACCACGACCTTCAACCCGGGCCGGCGCTACGGCCTGACGGGGCCGAATGGGTCGGGCAAGTCCACGTTCATGAAGATCCTGTCGGGCGAGCTGGAGCAGCAGGTGGGGAATGTGATCCGTCCCCGCAAGATGGGCATCCTGCGCCAGGATCAGTTCGCCTTCGACGCCTTCCGCGTCATCGACACGGTGATCATGGGCAACGCGGGCCTCTGGAAGGCCCTGCAGGAGCGGGACGCCATCTACGAGAAGGCCGAGATGACCGACGAGGACGGCATGCGCGTGGCCGAGCTTGAGGGCGTGGTGGCTGACGAGGACGGCTACACGGCCGAGGCCGACGCCGCGGTGCTGCTGGATGGCCTGGGTATCCCCGAGGCCCTGCATGACCGCAAGATGGGCGAGCTGCAGGGCGGCCAGAAGGTGCGCGTGCTGCTCTCCCAGGCCCTCTTCGGCAACCCGGCGGCCCTGCTGCTGGACGAGCCCACCAACCACCTCGATCTGGACTCCATCCACTGGCTGGAGGAGTTCCTCAGCCGCTACAAGGGCACCGTGGTGGTGATCTCCCACGACCGCCACTTCCTCAACAACGTCTGTACCCACATCGCCGACATCGACTACCAGACGATCATCCAGTACACCGGCGGCTACGACGACATGGTCATGGCCAAGATCCAGGTGCGGTCGCGCATCGAGTCGGACAACGCCCAGCGTGAAAAGAAGATCGCCCAGCTCAACGAGTTCATCCAGCGCTTCGCGGCGGGCACCCGCAGCAGCCAGGTGAACAGCCGCCGCAAGGAGGTGGAGCGCCTGCAGCCGAGCGACCTGGCCCGCAGCAACATCCAGCGTCCCTTCATCAAGTTCAACCTCGGCAAGCCCGGCGGCCGCTACGCCCTGGAGTTCGAGGGCGTGAAGAAGGGCTATGACACGGACAAGGACGGCACGGGCGGTCGCCACGAAGTCATCAAGGGCTTCTCGGCCATGGTGCAGCGGGGCGAGAAGATCGCGCTCATGGGCCGCAACGGCATCGGCAAGACCACCCTGCTGAACGCCCTGCTGGCCAACGCGCCCCAGGTCACGGAGCTGGGGCTGAAGCTGGATGGCGGCGAGGTGAAGTGGGGCCACGAGGCCAACGTGGGCTACTTCTCCCAGGATTTTGCCGAGAGCATCCCCAAGGGCTACGAGCTGGTCACCTGGCTGCACCAGTTCGATCCCGAGGCCACCAAGGAGCAGATCCGCGGGGTCATGGGCCAGATGCTCTTCCGCGGTGAAGAGGGCAACAAGATGACGGATGTGCTGAGCGGCGGCGAGTCCTGCCGGCTGCTCTTCTGCAAGCTGATGCTACAGAAGCCCAATGTCCTGGTCATGGATGAGCCCACCAACCACCTGGACCTGGAAGCGGTCATCGCCCTGAACGACGCCCTGCAGCGCTACGAGGGCACCATCCTCTTCGTGACGCACGATGAGGACATCATCGACGAAGTGGCCACCCGCATCTGGCACCTCACCGACGATGGCATCGAGGATTTCCAGGGGACCTACGCGGAGTACGGGGCGCCGACGGGGCGATAGTCCATCTCCGAAACCGCTCTGCGGGTTCGGAGGTGGAAAGGGTCATGCTGGGTCTGGTGCCAGCAGTATTCGCAGTACTTCCTCGGCCACCCTCATCCCCACGATGGCGGGCATGTAAGAGATGGTGCCCACTGGTCGCCGCTGGCGGCCGGGGCCGCGGTGGGGCTCGATGTCGATAGGGTTGGCGGGGCGCTTGTTGTCGGCGGGTTCCAGGGAGTAGACGCAGCGGATGCCCTCCGTGATGCCCGCCTTGCGCAGCTCCTTGCGGACGCGGGCCGCCAGGGGGCAGAGGCGGGTCTCGCTCAGGTCGCCCACGCGGAGCAGGCTGCTGTCGGTGCGACCCCCGGCGCCCATGGCCGAGATGATGGGCAGGCCCTGTTCGTGGGCGGTGCGCATGAGGGCCACTTTGCAGGTCATGGAGTCGATGGCGTCGATCATCACGTCGGGCCGCGGCGTCAGAAGGTCCGGCAGCGTGTCCGTGTGGATGAAGGTCTGGCGGGGCTCCACGATGCAGTCTGGGTTGATGCCGCGCACCCGGGCGGCGGCCACTTCCGCCTTGGGCTGGCCGATGGTCGAGCGCAGGGCGAAGAGCTGGCGGTTGAGATTGCTGGGGCCCACCACATCGTGGTCCACCAGCCGCAGGTGACCCACGCCCGCCCGGGCCAGGGCCTCCACGGCGAAAGAGCCCACGCCCCCCAGGCCGAACACCGTCACGCGGGCGGCGGCGAGCCGTTCCAGCGCCGCCTCGCCGAGCAGCAGCTCACTGCGGGAAAACCACCTCATGCCATCAGCTCCTTGAAGCATCGCAGGCCATTCTTCCAGGTCCGCGCGGCCAGGTCTTCCGCCGCCACGCTGCGGAGGGCGGCCGCGGCGACGATGACCCGCTCCAGGTTTCCGCCGTCATCCGTCTCCAGCAGCAGGTGGCTGGAGGGCACGGCACGCAGGGCCTGGTGGATCTTGGTCCGCGTGGGAGCCAGGCTCTCGGCGGAGAAGGAGAGGAAGACACCCAAGGCCTGCAGGGCGGCCCCTGTCTCGGGGCTGCCGGAGAAGGCATGCACCAGGGCCCCCGCCGGCGGCACGCCCTCCTCGCGCAGGAGGTCGACCAGGCGGCCCCAGGCGCGCACGGCGTGGATGGCCACGGGGCGGTGCAGGGCGTGGGCGAGGCGCAGCTGGAGCCGGAAGGCCTGTTCCTGGGCTGGCCGGTCCGCGGCCTCCCGGGCGAAGTCCAGGCCGCACTCCCCGACGCCGGCCCGGTGGGCGCGCAGCAGGGCGTCCAGCCGTGCCTCCCAGCCGGGCGCCGCCACAGCCACGGACCAGGGATGAAGGCCCAGCATGGGGATAACGTGGGGATCAGTGGCCGCATGGGCCAGCACCGCCTCCCAGTCCATTTCACGAGTCCCGCAGACCACCCGGATCTGGTCCGGGGAGTCAGTCCCCGTGTCCGGCAGATGACGATGGGCGTCGAACAGGAGCATCTTCGCCGCCATGACAAGACAGATGGGGGGAGTGGTGGCCCCGAGACGATTCGAACGTCCGACCTGCTCCTTAGGAGGGAGCTGCTCTATCCAGCTGAGCTACGGGACCCCAGCCCCATGTTCGCACAACTCGATCCGGGCTTCAGCCCCGGGCCGCGCAACTCGTGCCGAGTGCTAATGGATCGGCGCGTAGGCCAGCCCGCCGCCCGGAGCGAGGAAGACGGCTTCGGCGTCGAGAAGGCCGATCAATCGGTGTCCTTCCGTGAGGGGTGTGGGCAGCCATTCCATGGTGCCTTTCGCCAGGTCGAAGCGGGCGAGGAGCAGCCCCTTGGATTCCGGGGCGCCGCAGGACTTGACCTGGCTGGGCGTGAAGACGCCGAAGATCACCTCACGGCCGGCCCAGGGGAGGAGGGGGCCACGTCCCACCCGCCCCAGCACGGCGCGGGCGGGGAGGGCGTCGTTGCAGGTGAAGAAGGTCTGGCCCGGCTCCTTCGGCCCCTTGGCGGGATCCAGGATGGTGAAGGCCATGCTGGCGCCTTCGGCCAGGTAGACGCTGCCATCCGTTCCAAGGGCCATGCGGTTCAGGCCCACCAGCAGGGGCTGGGCCGCGGACTCCTTGGCCTGGGCCTTGTCGCCGAAGGTCCAGAGCACGGCGCCGCTCTTGAGGTCACGCTTTTCCAGGAAGGGCTTTGGGGTGCGGTAGAGGATGAAGAGGCCGTCGCGGCCGATGGCCATGTCCTCGACAGGGGCGGGCAGGGGAAGGGTCGATTCCGGGCTGCCATCTTTCCCCAGCACTGCCAGGCGGCTGTCGCAGGCCATCCAAACCCGGTTGTAGGCATCGAGCACCCAGCGCTCGGGAACGGCCTCGCAGGCGGGTGCGGATTCGGTGGCTCCCTTGGAGGGCGGCTTGGCCGAGCCGCCCTGGGGGCGCTGCTGCCGGGGCAGGCCATAGAGCAGGGCGCCGGCCGCATCGTAATCCGAGGCGGCCGCAACAGGAGTCGCGGGCGGGGCGCTCTGGGGACGCTGTTGCCGGGGCAGGCCGTATAGCAGGGCGCCAGCCTTGTCGTAGTCCGAGGCTGCGGGAGTGGCGGCGGCAGTCGGGGCGGGCGTTGCCACAGCGGCCTTGCGGACATCAGGAAGGACGACGGGGTGGGAGGCGAGCAGGCCAGTGCCCTTCATCCAGGTGCGGAAGGACCGCGCGGCCGGATCATAGAAGACGAGCGAACCATCAACTTCCTGGAAGGCCCAACCCGAAGCCTGCCGGGTCGCATCCCAGCTCTGGGCGCGCAGTGGGGTGGAGACGAGGAGGCCGATCAGTGCCAGGAGGACCGGGAATAGATTACTCATGTATCACCTGCCTATATTTTATTATGCCCATGAGAGACTCTGGTTGAATCATCGAAGCTGTGATCCAGAGCACGACACGGACCATAGACCCATGTGTCCATTGAATTTCCGCAGCCGTTCCGGTTCTTGCGATGATGGAGAATCACCCCGAGGTCGCCATGTCCCGCTCGCAGCTCAAGGATGAAGTCTTCATGAACATGGCGCTGGAGCTGAGTCGGCTCGGCACCTGCTGTCGGCTGAAGGTGGGCGCGGTCCTGCTGCGGGCCGATGGCGGCGTGGCGGCGGCGGGCTTCAACGGGGCGCTGCCGGGCATGGCGCACTGCACGCCGGACACCTGCAAGCCCGGCCAGCGCTGCCTCCACACCAGCCACGCCGAGGAGAACGCCCTTGGCTTCTGTGATGGCGCCGTGGCCACGGCCTACGTCACCCACGAGCCCTGCCTCATCTGCTGCCGGGCGCTGGTGCGGCGCGGTGTGCGGCGGGTGGTCTTCCGCCATCCCTACACCAGCATCGCGGAGCAGGAGCGCGCCGAGCGGCAGGGCATCCTCGACCACTTCGGCGTGCGCTGGGAACAGCTCGAGGTGGCCTAGATGCCGCCGTGCTCCCAGAAGGGCACGGGCTCGGGATCGATGGCGACCTCAGTGCCATCGTCCAGGATGAGGCGGGGCGGATCGCCGGCGCGCACATCGACGATGGTGCGCCCCAGCAGGCGCTCCCGCCGACCGTGGTGCCAGGAGATGCCCACGGGGTAGGTGCGGCGGTAGGAGTCCAGGGGCGCTTCCATCCAGTGGCACAGACGGTCTAGCGCGGCCTGGAGGGTGCTTTCGAAGCCCTTGGGCGGCTCGGGGTCGAGGCCGGCCGCCGTGAGGAAGGCCTCAGAGGGATCCCGGGCTTCGAGGTTCCCGGTGGTCCAGCGGCGGCCCGAGGCCGCGGGGGACTGACCCTCAAGGACCACGGGCCGCTCGTGGTGGATGCCGAGCCAGAGCGACACCTGGCCGCCGGGGCCTGTGCCCTCGAAATCCAGGGGCAGCTGCACATCGTCGTGGAAGACCACGGCCCGCAGGGGGAGCCACTCGAAGGTCTCGACCACCTTGGCGCCCACGGGGCCGGAGAACTCCCGCCGCAGCGCGGCCACGGCTTCTGCAAACGTCTGTCGCAGCTCGGCCAGGCTCAGCACGCCCTCCGGCACCCCCTGGCTGGTCAGGGCCAGGGGCGGCTCATGCCAGTCCGAGGCCAGGGCAGGCACCACCTGCTGGAAGAGGATGAGGGCCGGATCCCAGTCCCAGTGGCGGGCGGGCTCGTAGCCCAGCTCCCGGCAGAGCTCGAACCAGGCCCGCTCCGGGGCGGCGGCTCCGGGCAGAAAGATGGATCGACCATCCAGGAAGAGCTCACAGCCGGGCCCTGTGCTCAAGGCACGCCGACAGAGGCCGAGTTCGTGGCGGCCCAGGGTGGCCAGGGTGGTCTCCCGGTACGGGTGGTCCTCCTGCCGCAACACCCGCAGCGGCGCACTGAGGATCCACGCATCCAAGGCCATGCCCAGCCTCCCTAGGAGAGCCAAGCCTCGGTCTTCCCCCATCAGCCGTCAATCCCCGAATGGGAAATACCCGGGGAATATTTATTCGACGCGCTGCAGGCGCATGCCGGGGTAGTAGTGCTGGAGGATCTCCTGGAACGTGGCGCCCTCCAGGGCCATGCCGTAGGCGCCGGTCTGGCACATGCCCAGGCCATGGCCCCAGCCCCGGCCGTAGAAGATCCAGCGGCGCTTGGCCCCCTGACCCACGGTGAGCCAGCGGAAGACATTGTCCTTCAGTCCCAGCAGACCCCGGATGTGCATGCCGCGCACGCGGTGGGGCGCCCCCTTGGTGTCCACCAGGGTGAAGTCCAGCACCCGGCCCTGATCGTTGTACTCGGCCCTCAGGTCGCGGATGCCGGGGAGGTTGACGCGCTTGCGCACCGTGGCCAGCAGCTCCGCTTCCGTGTATTCCACCCGCCAGTGGGCCGTGGGGTTGTAGCGGTCCCAGGCAGCTCCGTCGGGATCGAGGCGGCGCACCAGCACCTGGGCCGGACCCTCCTCGCCGGGGATCCACTTGAGGCGGTCGCCCACCTGGATGTCGGCCTTGGCCACCAGGCGCAGGCTGCCGTCGGGTCCTTCCTCGGCCAGCAACGGGGAGGGGGCCAGGGGCAGGGGTTCCGGCCCCCCGCGCTTCCGCCGCACCTGCCGGTCCAGGAGCAGGGAACCCTCGCCGGGCGTGAAGGGCTCCAGCTCCTGCCAGAGCCGGCCCAGGGTCTGGAGGGCCTGGCGGAGGGTGATGGCGTCGGAGCCGCCCCAGGCCGAGGCGGGGATCACGCCCCGTCGCGTGAGGAAGGCCGCCAGGAGGCGGTCCTCGGGCAGGGAGTCCGGCAGGAAGTAGGCGGCATCCTGGGGCCGCTCCTGGCCCTCCACGATCCGCTGGAAGCCGAAGGCCCGGGCCAGGGCGAGGAGGAGGTGCCCCTCCCGGGCCAGGGGACGGGCTTCGAGGGCCATCCGTTGCTGGAGGACCCGGACCGGGCCGGCCAGGTCGTCGAAGGTCGCGGCCTTGGCCAGCCGTTCGCCGGACAGCCACTCGGGGGGCAGGGCCACCGATGCCAGCCGCAGCAGCTCCCAGCTGAGCCAGGGCTGCTGGGCCTCGGGAGTGACGGCGACGCCGGAGGCATAGGGCAGGGTCAGGGGTTTCGCGGGGTAGCAGGACACGGCGCGGAGGTAGGGCGCGTCGCCGCCGAAGACATGGGCCACGTCGGTGGTGTGGCCTCCACAGTTGGCCATGAACAGAGCCTGGATGGGCTTGCCGCCGTAGGTGGCGAAGAGACCCTCGGTCTCGGCGATGGCCCGGTCCGTGAGGGCCTGCTCACCGTCGCGGCCGCCGTACACCTGGTCGGCCACGGTATCGCCCATGTCGAAGCCGTCGGCGGCGCGCTTGCCCCGGTTGGCCACGGCATAGGTCCGGGCCGCCACGGCCTGGGCCTTGAGGGCCTCGAGCGAGGGGAACTCCCAGGCGCCCATCTCCTTGGGCACCACGCCACGCAGGTAGGTCTCGAGATCGACGGTGTTCACCACCGTCAGGCGCCCCTGGGCATTGGGATGGATCTCGACCTTGCCCCGGTAGCGCCCCTTGCCCTGGAGGGCCGTCAGCTCGCCCGCGGGCTTGAGCCAGACGCCCGCGAGGGGCAGGGAGCGTCGCTCGTAGCGGTCCGTGATGGCGTAGAGGGCCCGGCCCTTCCGCGGCTGGCTGGGCCGGGATTCCGAGGCCACCCACAGCTCCTCGAAGCCCAGGTCCTGGAGCTTCTGCAGCACGGGCTCAGCCTCGCCGGCCTCGCGGAAGTGGCCGGTGAGCACGCGCCAGGTGTCGGCGTCCGGCACCTTCACCTTGTCCGGGGCCTCGCCCAGTTCCTTCAACCGCTTCATGAGGGCCGCCGCCTCGGCAGTGGTGTGCGGGCGCCCAACCTGGATGCGGTACTCGCTGGTGGGATCGGAGAGGCCGCGGCTGTCCCACCAGATGCGCAGCTTCTCGTCGGGGGTCAGCTTCAGCAGGGGCTTTCCCGCGCGGTCGCAGACCTGGCCGCCGCCCTCGAGCGATACGATCCACTCCGTGGCCTGGGTGTCGATGCCGATCTTCAGCGGCGGCTGGGCGGCCATGGCGGGGACGAGCGTCAGGACCAGGGCGGGGATGGGTTGGAGCTTCATCCGCCGGATTGTCCCACGAATCGGGCCAGGGCCGCCCAGCGGCGGGCCCGCAGCGACTCGGCGTCGAGCAGCGTGCCGTCCGGTCCCCGGCGGTGGAGGAGCAGCCCGATGCAGGCCTGGTCCGAGGGCCGGTAGAACAGCGCGGGGCCGGTGTAGCCGAGGTGGAACCACCAGTCGGAAGCAGGGCCCGGATTGGTCTCGAGGCCAGGGGCGGGAGGCGGCGCCGCCTCGGTGGGATCTTCCAGAAGGTGGATCCCGGCCCCGCGGGGCATTCTGGACAACAGCTGTCCAAATCGTCCGGTGCCTGCATGTGCTGCCTGGAGGCCCAGGCCCCACCTGGCGTCATCCTCGCCGGGGGCTGTCTCCACCGCCATGCGCTGGGGCCAGCCGGCGGCCACCCAGTGGAGCAGGGCGGCGTTCAGCTGGGCGGGCTCGGCACCGAAGCTGGCGTGGCCTTGCATCCCGGCCCGGGCGTTGGCGTCGTGGGGCAGCCACGGGGACCGGTCGGGCAGGGGGGACTCCGTGGCCAGGGGCCAGGCCATGGCATCGGGTCCATCCGGGATCTCGGTTGGCGCGGTGCTCCAAGGTGCCGGACTGAGTCCCAAGGCCGCGCCGAGCTTCGCGAAGGGTGCCCCGGTCTCGGTTTCCAGCAGCTCTGCGAGCAGGCGGTAGTTCAGGTCTGAGTAGGTGGCGAGGCCGGGCGTGGGCGGGCGTAGCAGGGCATGTCCCGTCGCCTCCCGGCGCAGCTGTTGGGCCACGGGCTCGCCCGTGAAGGGCCGCCAGGGCGGGAGGCCCGAGCTGTGCGAGAGCAGCTGCCGCACAGTGAGCGGCGTTGCGCGGTCGTGAAAGCCTAGCGGCCAGCGGCGATCCGCATCGAGATCCAGGAAGGCCAGCGCCAGCGGAGCCGTCACCAGAGGCTTGGTGAGGGAGGCGAGGTCGTAGAAGCGGGTCACGCCCGGCTCATCTCCGCAAGGCTCTTGGCCACGGCCTTCTGCACCTGGTCGGCGACGCCCATGGCCTCCTGGGCTTCCGCCCAGGTGACACCCTCCTCGCTGCGGCCGAGGCAGGCAGCGTGGAAGGCCTCGATCTCCAGGCGCAGGGGCTCGCCCTCCACGATGTCGGCAGTCTCAGGCTGCACCTGGGGGCCGTCAGGGCCCATGACGAGGCGCAGCAGTTCGAGCTTCTGGGTGGCGAAGTCCAGGCTCGCGTATTCCTTGTCGCCAAAGGCGCGCAAGGTACGTTCCTTCTTGCGGGCCACGCGGCTGGCGGTGACCGTGGCAAAGGCCCCGCCCTCGAACTTCAGGCGGGCGTTCACCAGGTCGGCGTAGGGCGTGAGCACGGGCACGCCCACGGCCTCCACGTCAATCACAGGGCGGCCCACCAGGGCCCGGAGCAGGTCGAGGTCGTGGATCATCACGTCCATCACGACATCCACTTCAAGGCTGCGGGCGGGGAAGGGCGATACGCGGACGGCCTCCAGGAACCGGGGCTTGAAGCCGCGCTCCCGCAGGGCGGTGACGGCGGGGTTGAAGCGCTCCAGGTGGCCCACCTGCGCCACGAGCCGTGGATGTGAAGCCTGGGCTTCGCCCAGGGCCTTCAGCAGGGCCACGCCCTCGTCGAGGGTGGCGGCCAGGGGCTTCTCCATCAGCACATGCTTGCCGGCCTTCAGGGCCTGGGTGCCGAGGGCATGGTGGAAGCCCGTGGGCGCGGCGATCTGGACAGCATCCACATCGCCCAGCACCTCTGCCAGAGTCGCCACCCAGGGCGCGCCGAACTTGGCGGCGATTTCCGGGCCTCGGACGGGATCGGGGTCCACCACGGCGACGAGGACGGCATCCGGTGCCGAGGCAGCGATGCGGGCGTGATGCTGCCCGAGGTGGCCCACGCCGACAACGGCGACACGGAGCTTGGACATGACTTCCTCCTGACCAATCGAGCCTAGCAGGGCTGTTACCCTGGGGGACTTCCTCACGAGGCGACCATGAATCTCAAGCTCGAAGCCGTCAACCTTGCCCTCTGGCTGCATTTCATCGCGGTGACCGTGGGGGGCGGTGCAGCCATCGTGACCCTGCTCCTCTCGGGCTTCGAAGAAGGCAAGGAGGACATCCAGGGTCTGGCCGCGACCATCTGGGCCAAGGTGGTGGCCTGGGCCTTCCGGCTGGCCCTCGTCGCCGGCGTCGTCCTGCTGGTCCTGATGATCCAGGGGGGGCAGAGCCCCTTCAAGGCCGGAACCTACTTCCACATCAAGCTGACCCTGGTGTTCGTGCTGCTGGGCCTTTCCGAAATGACCCCCAAGGCCCTGGCCAAGGGCAGGCGGGGTTCCGCCCTGCTGGTGGTGGTGCTCTTCCTCGCAGCCTCCTTCACCGTCTTCAACAAGGGCCTCTTCATGAAGCAGTCCCCCAAGGCCGGCCCCGAGATGCCGGTGACGGCAGCCACCGCGCCCACGACTCGCTGATCCGTGCGGCTTCTGCTGCTGGCCCTGGCTGGGACGGGGCTCCTCGCGGGGTGGCCCCAGACGACCACTGAGCGGACGGACCTCCGGCGCACCTCGACGGTGGCTGAGGTCCGGGCGTTCATGGAGGCCCTGCGCAAGCAGGTCCCTGGCATGGAGCCCTACCAGCCCAAGGGCGCGCCCCGCACCACGGAAACCGGGAAGCCCCTGCTGGCTTGGCGCCTGAAAGGGGCCGGGAAGGATCCCCTGCGGGTTTATGTGAACGCCAATATCCACGCGGGCGAGGTGGAGGGCAAGGAGGCCATCCAGCAGGTCGTCCGCGAGCTGCTGCAGGGGAAGCACCCGGACCTTCGGCGGAATCTGGATCTGGTGGTCATGCCGGCCTACAACGCTGACGGCACCGATGCCCTGGATCCGGCCATCCGGCCCTGGCAGCCCAATCCCACCGAGAGCGGCGTCGGCCGCCGAGAGAACGCCCTGGGTCTGGATCTGAACCGCGACTTCATGCGGGCGGCGGCGCCCAACACCCGCTGGCTGCTGGCCATGCTCAATGACTTCGACCCTGCGGCGGTGCTGGATCTGCACACCACCAACGGCAGCACGCATGGCTTCCACCTCACGCACGGCCCCGCCTGCACCATGGGCGCGGACGAGGCGCTGCTGGCCTTCAACCGGAAGATGCTGGTGGAGGTCCGCGAGCAGCTGAAGATCGAGGGCATGCCCACCTATGACTACGGCAACTTTGTGCCCTACCGGCCCACGGCGGCAAACCCCCCCACGGCCTGGGAGACCTACGACGCCCACCCGCGTTTGCTCACCAACTACCCGGCCCTGCGCAACCGCCTGGCGGTGCTGTCGGAAAGCTACGTCTACCGCAGCTGGCCCGATCGCATCTCGGACACCCGCCGTTTCGTCCTGGCCTGCCTCGGCTGGATGGCGGGGCACCGGGAGGAGATCCGCGAGCAGGTTCGCCAGTCCCAGTTCCGTTGGGCCGAAGGCTGGCGTCGGGGCCCGGTGACGCTGCCTCTTTCCGCGAAACTGAAGCAGGTGGAGCGTTACACCTTCGACTGGGTGGAACCCATCCGCGACGAAGGGGGGCGCCTGATTGGTGAGAAGGGCCGGACGCGCATGGAACTCCCGAGCTTCGTGGGCTTCGAGGGACAGGATTTCGTGGCGATTCCGGCGGGCTATCTCGTGGATCCTGCTTTCGCCCCCACCGTGCTTCCCCTGCTTCAGGCCCATGGCCTGAAGGTATTGCCAGGCAGTGCCAGGCCCGGCGGCCTGCCGGTTCTGCATTTCCAGGAGACGGGGCGGAAGGTGTCACCCTCCGCCTACCAGGGCGTGTTCACCCTGGAACTGCAGGGGGCCTGGAAGGCCGAGCCCGCCTTGAAGAAGCTGCAGCTCGCCTGGACCCCCGCCGACCTGGACCGGGCCATGTACGTCCCCCTCGACCAGCCCCTGGGCCGCCTGGCCTTCTACCTGCTCGACCCGCGCAGTACGGATAGCCTGGTGTTCTGGGGCGCCTTCCACAGCGCCCTCATCCGCGGCGACGGCATGTGGGGCGAGCCGCCGAGGTTCCCCATATTGGCAGTGGGATGCGGTGAAGTGGCAACCACCTCCGCCACACCCATGCCTGCGCCCCTGGCGCAGGAATAACTCGGGGCGCCGAAAGGCGCCCCGAGCGTATCTGGATGCCTGGTCGGAACCTCAGTCCTCAGGTTCCTCGTAGTCGCCGTTGTGCCACACGTTCTGCACGTCGTCGTTGTCCTCGAGCAGGTCCACCAGCTTGAGGAAGCTGGTGAGCTTGTTGCCGTCCAGGGCGGTGCTGGTGCTGGGCTCCATGATGATCTTGGCTTCGATGACGGGAAGCTTGGCGGCGTCCACGGCATCCTTCACGGCCTGGTAGGACTCGGGGCTGGTCTTGATGACCCAAGCCTCGCCCTCGTTGATCACGTCATCGGCGCCGGCTTCCAGGGCGACTTCCATGATCTGGTCCTCGGAGACTTCGGGTTCCACCACGATCTGGCCCTGCTTGCTGAACAGGTAGGCCACGGAACCCATGGCGCCCAGTTCCCCGCCAAACTTGGTGAAATAACTGCGGACCTCGGGGGTGGTGCGGTTCTTGTTGTCGGTCATGGCCTCGACCAGGATGGCCACGCCGCCGGGGCCGTAGGCCTCGTAGATCACTTCCTCGTAGGTCACGCCCTCAAGCTCACCCGTGCCCTTCTTGATGGCGCGCTCCCAGTTGTCTTTGGGCATGTTGCTGCCCTTGGCCTGATCCACGGCCAGGCGGAGGCGGGGATTGCTGGCCACGTCGCCACCGCCGAGGCGCGCGGCCACGGTGATCTCCTTGAGGATCTTCGTGAAGACCTTGCCGCGCTTGGCATCCGCGGCGCCCTTCTTGTGCTTGATGGTGGACCATTTGCTGTGGCCGGACATGGTGGGGGCTCCTTCAATCGTTCGTTTGGTCCAGTGCAGCAACCGCGCCGCGTTTGCTGAAAAGTGAAAAGAGTCATTTCAATGCTGCGGAATCGTCGCGTAGCGGCGATTCCGCAGGCGGGCCTCAACCTCGCAACGCCCGCCGCGACACCCGGGCGAAGGGCGGGGCCTCCTGGCGGATCATGGGGCGCTCCAGGAGGAACTGGTACCACTGTTCCCCGTAGACCTTCATCTTGAGGGCCTTGCCGTTCTGCAGCAGGTTGCGGTTGGTGATGAGGCGCTCATCGCCTTTGCAGATGCCGAGACCCCGGTTGAGGGTCTCGATGGCCTTGTCGCGCTCCCCCATCTCCACCAGGACATAGGCATAGACGGCATAGAGGAGGCTTTCCTTCTTGCCGGTCTTGAGGGCCAAGTCGAAGGTTTGCTTGGCCTTCTTCTTCTCGCCGCGCTTCCACTGCAGGATGCCCAGCATGGCCTTGGCGATGTAGTGCTGCATGGACGCGGATGCGAGCAGGGGCTCGGCCTCGTCGTTCTTCTTGCGGAGGTACTGGACCACGCCGATCTGGCCATCGATGCTGCCCTTGACCAGGAACTGCCGGGTGGAGAACTTGTAGCCCTCCTGCATGGTCTCGATGGCTTTCTCGAACTGCTGCTTCTTCAACAGCTCGCCGGCCCGCGTGAAGATCTGCTCAAGTTCCTGCTGCACCTTCCGGCCCTGCCAGATGAAGAGGCCGGCACCGGCGAGGAGGCCCATTGGAATGCCCACCCACAGGGGCATGCCCAGTAGCTTGGTGAGCACGATCACGGCAAGGGCAGCGCCCAGGCCGAGCAGGAGGTTGATCACGGAAACTCCGGATGGCACGGCCCGTAGCCGGGCCAAAGGGCCATTTTATCGGCCTTTGGGCCACTTTGCCATGTGCAGCTTCAGGATATGACGCCGCTCCGGGAGGGGCTCGGACGGCGCCGGCGCACCATGCGCTTGACCGGAGTGGGGGTCGTGGCCTCCTTGCGGGGACGGCCCGGTCCGCGCTTGGGCAGCGGGTCTTTGGCGGGCTTGACGACCTTCTTGACCTTGACCCTCTTGTCCTTCTTGACGCGTTCCCGGCGGACCAGGGCAGCCGCGGCCCGGCCGGTCACCACGACCCGGGAGCCGTCCTTGAGCTTCTTCACTTTGCTGCCGGGCTTCCGGCCCCGCTTCAGGCTCATGGCGAGCGGTTCCTCGTCGAGGAGCTCACGTTCCAACTGGGCCTGCAGGGTCATCATCTCGCCACGATCCATCTCATGGTCATGGCCGCAGAGGTGGAGGAACCCGTGGATGACCAGTGTCTCGACTTCGCGCCGACGGCTGACACCGAATTTCTTGGCCATTTTCTCGGCGGTGGGCAGGCTGATGACGAGGTCGCCGAGGTGCGGAAAGGCGCCTTTTTCCGCGCTGGACGGGAAGCTGAGCACATCCGTCGTCATGTTTTTCCCGCGATGTTCGCGGTTGAGTTTTCTCATGCCGCGATCATCGACATAAGTCAGTGAGATGCCCTGTGCTTCCGGTGCGAGACGATCACGCAGGTCATGGAGCAGTTTGCCGAGGGACTGCTCCCCTGGCCCGCGCATTTTGCTGCGGCTGGACCAGTCGATCATGAAAGGGGGTCGGGTCTGAGTCATGGCCTTTTCCTTTCGTAAGATCAATCAAAGGGCAATCATTCTGCATTGATTTGAAGCTTTCGTCAATATCCCATTTCTAGATGCAGGAATTAGATCGATGTTGGCTATGGATATTCTAGAAAAAAATTGCAGACATTTCCATTTAAAACAACATCAAAATATTGCAGATAAAAGACAAGTGTTCACCATTAATGAAATACAAGTTTTTGGGCCCCGCCCCTGGCATCCTTTGGGGATGGAGCCTCGCCTGCCTTCCGAACTCAATGCCCACTTGGGCCGGTTTCTGGTCCTGCTGGACAAGTGGAACCGTACCCACGCCCTGACGGCGCTGCCGCCGGGGGAGCGGCGGGAGGAACTCCTGCTGGATGCGGCGGTGCTGTTGCCCTCCCTGGCGTTCCTGCCGGCCGGAGCCAGGGTGGCTGATCTGGGCACCGGCATGGGGTGTCCTGCGGTGGTGCTGGCCCTCGCCCGGCCGGATCTGCAGGTGCTGGGCGTGGATGCCTCCACCAAGAAGCAGGCCTTCCTGAGGCAGGTGGCCATGGAACTGCCAGTGCCCAACCTGAAGGCCGTCCACGGGCGCCTGGAGGATCTCCCGGCCCTCGGCGCCGATTGGGGCACGGCCAAAGCCCTGGCCCCCCTCCCGTCCCTTCTGAGGTGGTGGGAGCGGCACGGGAAGCCGGATGCCCCCTTCTTCGCCCTGAAGGGACTGGACTGGGAGACCGAGTCTCTCCCCGCAGGCTGGATGGCCACCCCCCATCCATATGTGCTGCCCACCCGCGGGATGCGGGTCTTGGTCGAACTTCGTCGGAACTTGAGCGAAAGCTAGGGTATGAAAAGGCCCCCGGGAAATGGGGGCCTTTCTGAGCGGTGAGGGCGCCTCAGGGCGTGACCGTGTCCCCGGAGAGGATTTCCTCCGCGGAGCGGAGCACCCGGCAGGTGGCGGTCTGGGCATCCGTTCGGACCACCAGGGCCTGCCCAAGGTAGTGGGTGGTGGTTTCGGTGGGGGGCTGCTTTTCCGTTCCGGAGCCGACCGGGAAGATCCGCACCCTGACGGCGAGGAGCACATCCCCCACCTTGAGGCCGTCGTTGGCGCCCTTGTCGACGATGATCATGTCTCCGCCGGCGGCATGCAGCTTGGCATCCCGGGCGTAGACGACAACGCTGGCATTGGCGGCGACCTTGACCGGCTCGCTGATGTCGGTCCGCATCTGCAGCGGGATGTTGGCGGGTTCCACGAACTTCACGAGCCGATCACCGATCTCGATGGTGTCCAGGCAGCGCTCGATGACGGCGACGGACCCCTTCGACTGGGCGGTAATCACCCGGACCACCCCGGCCTGCTTGATGACATCGCCCAGATTCTTCTTGGCGATGGTGGGATGCATCAGCTTACGGGCCACGGTCTTGAGGACCAGGAAGCGGTCCCCGACCTTGAGGCCCTGATCGACCCCGCCGTTCACGTAGACCACCTCACCCTCGCCCAGGAACTGGCGGTCCTGCCGTTTGTTGGAAGTGATGGTGTAGGCGCCCTGGCCCTTGTAGTGGGCTTCGGCACCCTCGGGGGCCAGGAAGGGAAGCTGGATGAAATCCTGGAACGAGAATCCCAGCTCCGGGCGACGGACTGCGCCGGGATCCGCGCGCCGCTGATCCGGCTGCAGGTTGGCAACAGCCTCCGGAACCGAGCCGGCGGTGGCCACGGCCCGGGCCAGATCGATGATCAAGGGGTCGCCAGGGTAGATCCAGTGGGGATCTTTGATCCACTGATTCAGTTCCCAGATCTGCGGCCAGGCATAGGGGTTGCCGAGGTACTTCCCGGCGAGGTCCCAGAGCGTGTCGCCTTTCTGGACGATGTGGGTCTTGGAGCCTTCGGGAACCTTGAGTTCCTTGGGATAGTCCCATTTCGAGGCGTGGGTCTCGACCTTGATGGCATCTCCTGGGGCCGACTCCTGGGCGCTCAGGCCGGGAACCGCGAGCGCAAGGGCCGCGAGAAGGCTGGACGTCACCGCAAGGGAACGCATCCGGCCGGCATGCAGGCGAGTGGGCTGGTGCATCAGGAACCCCCAGTTAGGATTGGACAGCGCTGATTATAGGTCTTCGACGCGGATCATATCTGAAAATAATGACAGTCGGTTGCGAACTTCGTCCTGGCTGATCTGCTCGAGGCGTTCGGTCGAGAACTGCTCCACGGTGAAACTGGCCATCACCGAACCCACCAGGGCGGCATGCTTCAGGGCGGTCACGTCGGTCCGTTCGATCCAGGCGAGGTAGCCCAGGAAGCCGCCAGCAAAGGTATCCCCCGCCCCGGTGGGATCGAAGACGTTCTCCAGGGGGTAGGCCGGCGCCGCAAAGATGCCGGTGGGGGTGAACAGGGCCACCCCGTACTCACCGCGCTTGACGACGAGGATCCTGGGGCCCAGGGTCTGGATCTTCCGGTAGGCCTTGAGGAGGCTGTGCTCCTGGGTCAGTTCCCGGACCTCGGCGTCATTCACCAGGAGGATGTCCACCTCCTTCAGCACGGCCTCCAGGGCCGGCCGGGCGCCCCGGATCCAGTAGTTCATGGTGTCCAGGGCGATCCAGTTGGGGCGCGTGGTCATCTGGCGGACCACGTCCAGTTGGAGCACGGGATCGATGTTGCCGAGGAAGAGATACTGGGATTCCCGGTAGTTTGGGGGGAGGACTGGCCGGAAATCGGCGAATACATTGAGATCGGTGGCGATGGTCTTGGCCTCGTTAAGGTCGTAGCCGTAGGCCCCCTTCCAGTGGAAGCTGAGCCCCTTCACCCGCGATAGCCCAGCCAGGTCGATGGGCCTCCGATCGAAAACCCCCATCTGCTCGGGCCCGAAGTCATCGCCCACCACGGCCACGATCCGGACAGGATGGAAGCGGCTCGCGCTTAGGGAGAAATAGGTGGCTGAACCACCCAGGGCATGTTCCCGCTGCCCGAAGGGGGTTTCCAGGTCATCGAAGGCCACACTTCCAACCACCAACAGACTCATGTTCGATGCTCCATGCGAAGTTCAGATCTGGGCCGACGGCGCCCCGAAGTACAGAAGCCAGGCGTGGGTGCCACCCATCGGGACGGGGGCCTGGGCGTAGCGGAGGACCATGGGAGCCTCGCCCGAGGCCAGCAGTTCCAGAAGCCCTTCGTGAAGGGCCGGATCTGGCCCCAGGGTCACCTGGAGGCTCCGCCAGCCGAGGACCTGGCCATCGCCCAGGCGGTCCTTGAGTCGCTCCATGGCATCGAAGACGGAATGCCCCCGGAGGTCCATGGCGCCGTCCACCTCGATGGCCATGCCCGCGGCCAGCTGGAATCGCTGGGGCATGGTCGTCGGGAGCAGGGGCTCCGGCATCGGGGCGGGGCCGAGCTTCTTTCCTTCAACGACGGATGGAGAAGAGGGGGGCGTCACGGGTTCAGGTGGCGCAGGGTCTTGAACGTGGACCGGAACAGGTGACGGAGGCGGGGCCATCCGGTTTTTTTCGAGCGGTTTGAGGCCCTTCAGATCCTTGAGGGCCTCCTGGAACGTCTCGGGGGCCTGTGGCTGGACGGTTGCTGGGACTGGGACCCCCTCCGCGCCTGGCGAGCGGGCCGGGCGGGAAGCCGCGGGCTTCAATCCCATGGCGGAAAGGAAAACGGCATCCTCATCGTCCAGGGCGGCCGGGCCCAGGGGCCGGGGAGCCGCCTTCGGCAGGGTCCTCGGCGGCGCCACGGGGGTTTCCGGGCCAAGTTGCTGCTTCAGTTTCGCCAGATCCTGCTTCCAGGCCATGAACCATCCTCGTCCAGATCAGAGTAGGCCATCCGGCGCGTTGCCCAAAGCCCGCCGTTGCAATCCCGCACCGATCCGAGGCAAAACGCCGCGAGGTGCGATGAGGTTCAACCGCGACCTCTCCCCGGAGATCCAAGCATTGACGCCCTCCGGCGTAACCTGGCACATCCTTCGCTCGTATCATTCCTGTCCCTTCTGGAGGTCCCATGCGCCGCGCCGCATCCCTGCTCGTGCTACCGCTGATCCTGGCATCCGGATCCGCCCTGAAGGCCCAGACCCCGCACGTCGGGTTCAGCCTGAACCTGCTGTTTCCCACGGGGGATTTCGCGAGCACCACCTATCCCTCCTACTACAGCACCAGCGCCGGGCGGACCATCCCCGCCCAGAAAGAGACCTACGACGTGGGCTTGGGCGGAAGCTTCACCGTCAGTTTCCCCGTGGACCGCGCCCTCGCCATCCGACTGAACCTCAGCGGCTCAGCCGAGAACGGCGCAAACCGGGCCCCCGGTGAAACCACCATCAACCTGCGGCACTCCCAGTTCAACCTGGGCGGAGACCTGCAGATCTTCCCCCAAGGCACCGCCTTCCGTCACCGCGGTCTCTACTTCGTGGCCGGCCTTTCGGCGGACTTTGAACAGTTCGACCGGAGTTTCGGTGATCTGAACTCGGATTACTATTTCAACAACTACAATGTCGATACGACCCGCAAGAGCCGCCTGGGTGGCTCACTGGGGATCGGCCACAGCTTCGGCTATGACGCCGGGATGCGCTTCACCATGGAGGCAACCTTCCACAAGACCCTCACGGGCCACGATACGGCGGCGGGCGATCCCCCCAGCACTGACTTTGTGAAGCTGGGATTCGGCTTCGTCTTCTGAGGACCGTTCACACGGGGCGTTGGCCGGGCTAGCCCTTCTTGGCGGCGGGCTTCTTCTTGCGCGGCTTCACGGGCTCGGGGTCTTCCTCCCTGCCCAGGAGCCCGTTCACCAACCGGGCGACGTCCTTGTTGGCGGGGTCGAGCTTCTGGAGCCGCCGGGCGTAGGTGAGGCGTTCCTGCCGGGGGCGCGCGTCATCCGATTTCACCTGCTCCAACTTGCCGGCCAAGAAGGGGGCCACGCCCCCCGCCTCGGCTATCTCGGCCTTCTCGGCCGAGAGGAACGCCTGCCAGTCCGCGGCGGTCTTGGCCGTGGTCTCCTTGGCCTGGCGCAGCCTGGCCACGATCCCCTCGATGTCCTTGAGGGCCCGCTCACTGTGCGTGATGGCCGCCTGCTGTTCGTCCATGAAGATCTTCAGCTGCTGCCGCAGCTTCATCTGCTCCTGGGAGAGGCCGGGGGCTTCGTCGAGCTCCTTGAGACGGGGGGCCTGCTTCGCCAGGGCGCTCCGGCACTCCGTCAGCTTCTGCTCATGTTCCATGCGGGTCTTGGCGAGGAAAGGTTCAGCGCTGGCGAGGTTCTCCTCGGCCACTGACTGGGCCTTCTGGAAATGGACGACCGCATCTTCCCAGCTGCCTTCAGAAAGGCAAGCCCGGGCCGCCAGGCCCCGAAGGGCCACCAGGGCGTGCATGTCGTTGTAATCGGAAGGGTTGACAGTGAGTCCCTCGCGGCCGAGCAGGGCCTCGACCCCCTTCCTCACCGGAGTGGCCTCGCCCCGGTCCAGCTGGACCTCCCAGGGACCTCGGACCTCCTTGAAACGGTCGGTGAGGCTCTGGGCGCCCAGGCTTGTGGCCAGGGCGCAGGCGAACAGAAATCCGAAGCGGGTCATGGTCGCTCCCTCAGTCACAAACCGGGTGGGACTACTTTTTCTTCTTGGTGCTGCCCTTCTTGACAGGCTTGTCTTCCTTCGCGAAGGCCTCCTTGCCGGCCTTCAGGTTGTCGAGGGCCTTCTGGGCGCCGGCATTACCCGGGTCCAGCACCAGCAGACGGTTCAGGAAGGCAGCCTGTTCCTCGCGACCGCCTTGCTTGGTGATGTTCTCTGTGCCGAGCAGCACCGCGTCCACCCAGTTCTTCTTCCCGACGATTTTCACTTTTTTGATGATGAGCTTTGTGTTGAAGTCTGCGATCTCACCGTTCTGGGCAGCTATGGCGGATTTCACTTTGGAGCCGGCTTCATCGGCGGTCTTGATCAGGCCCTCGACATCCTTGCGATTGTCGGCCATCAGCTTGGTGACTTTCGGAGCATTCGCCAGGTTCTGCTTGTGGACCGGCACGGCGGCCGTGATCTGGGCCAGCTCCTGATCGTCGAGCTGAACCTGGGCGCCCCTCGCATTGAACTCGTCGACCTCCTTCTTCGAGAGCTTCTTCTTGCTG
Organism: uncultured Holophagaceae bacterium; assembly: GCA_963751095.1. Taxonomy (GTDB): domain Bacteria; phylum Acidobacteriota; class Holophagae; order Holophagales; family Holophagaceae; genus Geothrix. The sequence goes on from CAVVTK010000013.1 coordinate 305,367, forward strand.
GTCTTGATCTCCTCGAGCTCGGCCTTGAATGCGGCGATCTTGACTTCTAGTTCCTTTTTTCGCGACTCGTTCTTGGCCAGGTAGTCCCCGGATTCCTGCGCTACCTTCTTCCACTGGGCGGAGATGGGGGCCTGGGCCTTTTCGAGGTTAGCGAGGGTGGTTCGGGCAGCCTGGGCACGCTTCTCGTGGATCTCGAGGGTCTTCTCCCATTGTCCTGCGGCAGAAGTGGCCTTGGCGAGTAATCCATGAAGGGCTCCCATGCCCCGGGCATCTTCCAGCGACATGGCGATTGATTGAAGCGTTGCGCCATTGAAAGCCGGGGGATTGGCGGGTATCAACCCTTGTGCTTTGACAATCGCTTCCTCGGTCCTGAGCTCCTTCAACATCTGGTTAATGCCTGGGAGTTCCTTGTTGAACCGCTGGACCAGGTCGACGTTGGCAGGTGCCTGGGCGACCAGGGCCACCGCGGGAAAGAGCAGGAAGGGCATCGGGCGCATGGGCACTCCAAGGAAAGTCCAGGTTCCAGGGTAGCGAAAAGCTCGCCATGGGGCGCTCTTCATCACCAACTTGTGACGGGTCAGGCCCCAGTTCGTTTCTCCTCTAGCTCCAGCCACTCCCCTTCCAGCACCCCGAGTTCGGCCTGGGCCGTTTCGCGGTCCTTCAGGGCCTGGTGGCCGGGGCTGTCGGGACGGAGGAAGGCCGTGGAGTCGGCCAGGATGCTGTCCAGGCTGGTGAGGAGGGCGTGGAGGGATTCCAGCGCGTGCTCGACTTCCGCCAGCCGGCGTTGCTCCTTTTGGGAGAGGCCGGGTTTCTTCGGCTTGATCGCTTCGGCGCGCGCGGCGGCACGGGACGCCTCGGTCTTCGCAGGCGCCTGGGCCGCGGCCCGCTCCTCCCGCAGGCTGCGCACGGTCGTGGGAGGGCCTTCGTAGAGCTCCCAGCGGGGGGAACCCTCTGCGTTCCAGGCCAGGGTGTGGGTGGCCACTTGATCCAGGAAGAAGCGGTCGTGGCTCACCAGGACGAGGGTTCCGCCATAGCCGATGAGCGCTTCCTCCAGGTTCTGGAGCGTCGGGATGTCCAGATCGTTGGTGGGCTCGTCCAGCACCAGCAGGTCGGCCGGGTTCAGCATGGCCTTGGCCAGGAGGAGCCGGTTGCGTTCGCCGCCGCTGAGGCTGGAGGCGGGGCGCGCCTGCTGGTCCACGGGAAAACCGAAGCGCGTGAGGTAGACGTGGGCCAGCACGGTGCCGTTGCCGGTCTCCACGATGGCGGCGCGGTCGGCGAGGTTGTCGAGGATGCTGCGGGCGCCGTCCAGCTCACCGCGTCCCTGGGAGATGGCCGTGACTGCGAACTTCGGATGGCGAACCACCTCGCCGGCGGAAGGGGCGAGCTCGCCCAGCAGCACCTTCAGGAGCGTGGACTTGCCGCACCCGTTCGGGCCGAGCAGGGCGATGCGCATGCCCCGCTGCAGGCCGAGGTCCAGGTCGCCGAGCAGCTCTGCGCCGCCGGGGTAGGCGAACCTCAGCCCCTCGGCGCGGATCAGGGCGTCGCTGCGGTTGTCGCCCTTCGCAAAGGTCAGGCCCTGCCGAATGTCCACTCGGACCCGGTCCTCCACGGTGCCCTTGAGGTCCAGCACCTCCTGGATGCGGAGCTTCGATTTGCGGGTCCGGGCCTTGGCGCCGCGGCGCAGCCAGGCCATCTCGCGGCGCAGGCGGTTCTGCATGTGCTCGGTGAGCCGGGCCTCCCGGAACTCGCGGTCGGACTTCTCCAGCAGGTAGTCGCTGTAGCCGCCTTCATAGCTGCGCAGGCCGCCGTCCTCCAGCTCCAGCATCCGCGTCGCCACGGCATCCAGCAGGTGGCGGTCGTGGGTGATGAGGAGCAGGGCGCCCTCGTAGGCCTGCAGCCAGGCCTCGAGCCGCTCCACCTGCTCGGGGTCGAGGTGGTTGGTGGGCTCATCCAGGACGAGCACGTCCGGCTCCTTGAGCCAGGCCTGGGCCAGGGCCACGCGCTTGCGCCAGCCGCCGGACAGGGATTCCACCTCCGCGTCCAGATCCGTGAGGCCCCAGACCGTGGCCGCTGCCTTCAGCCTGGGCGTCAGGTCCCAGCCCCAGTGATCGAGGAGGTGCTCGATGGTTTGTAGTTCGTCAAAAAGCCGGGCCTCAGCCGAGGCTTCCGATCCGTGGAGCCGGTCGTGGATCTCCTGGTGCCGGGCGAGCAGGGCGGCATGGTCGGCCAACGCCGCCTCCAGCGCCTGCCGGACGCTGGCCCCCGGTGCGAAATGAGGCTCCTGGCTGAGACGGGCGATGCGGAGTCCCTGCGTGATCACCACCTCGCCGGAATCGGCGGTTTCATCTCCGGTCAGCAGCCGGAACAGCGTGCTCTTGCCCGCGCCATTGCGACCGATGAGGCCGACCTTCTCACCCTGGAAGAGACCGAAACTCAGTCCGTTCAGAATGGCTGTCGCGCCATATCGTTTCGTGACATTGATCAAACTCAGGGCGATGGACGGCAAGAATGGCTCCTCGGACCTTCCAGAATCCCATGGATGGGTTGATCCTTGCCCCCAAAGTATTCCGAGGCGCCCATGTCCCTACAGGAAGAACTCCAGATGTCCAAGCTCCCCGCCCCGGGGGTGCAGCTCATGCTCCAGCTGATGCTGACCCGCGAGGCCGTGGTCCGCGTCCAGGAGCGGCTGTTCGAGGCCCATGGGCTGACGATTCAGCAGTACAACGTGCTCCGAATCGTGCGCGGCGGCCCCTCCAAGGGACACCCCATCTACGAGATCGAGCGGCGCATGATCTACCGTTTCGCCAACGTCACGCGTCTGGTGGACCGCCTCGAGCTGCAGGGCCTGCTGAAGCGGGTGGCGGATCCCAAGGACCGCCGGGTGAGCCGAGTGGTCATCACCCCGAAGGGACGGCGCCTCATGGAACGGCTCGACGAGCCGGTCCAGGAGATGGCGACCCGTCTCACCAGCTGCTGCGACGAGGCGGAATGCCTGAACATGGCGAACCGCCTGGAGCGCCTCCGCGAGCACTGCACTCTGCAGGAGGGGGCTCAGGAGGAACTGGCAGGCGCCGTCAACTGATCCAGCAGGTCATAGGCTTCGGGTTCGGACACGCCCTCCAGCTGCAGCCAGCGGCCTTCGCCGAGGTCCAGGTAGAGTAGGCGGCCCTCGGGAAGCCACCATCCCTGCCTGCGACTCCGGGCTCCGGCCATGCGGACGGCACCCTTCAGTCGGGCCTCGTCGGGGCGGATGACCGCCTGGATCCTCCAGGAACCTGCCAGGCCAGCCCGCCGCAGGCGGAGCAGTCCCCCCTCACTCTCCCAGCGCCCTTTCGGAAGGTGGAGCTGGATTCCCGTCGGCCCGGATACCACCTCCCCGCGGATGGAAAAGGGCGCACTGTGCTCGGGGATCCAGCGCACTCCGGAGAGCGCGGTGGCGGCCGTATCCCAGCCGACGCCTCCCAGGTCTGCCAGGTCCGTATCACCCAGCTTGATGCGCAAGGCTGAGGCAGGCGCCTGATCGAAGGTGGGATCGATGGGCACCCAGCGATCCTGCAGGCGCACCTCCACCCAGAAATGCAGACCGAGCAGTTCCCCGAGTCCCACCCAGCCGGTGGCGCCTCGGGCCGGTACTCCGAGGCGTCGGAGGAGAGCGACGGCCAGGACGCCGTGCTCGGTGCAGTCCCCGCGAGGCCGATGGCAGACCTCCAGGGCGGAGGCGAATCCCACGGAGAAATCCTTGTCGGTGATCCACTCGAACACGAAGGTGTTCACGCGGCGGGCCAACTCCCAGCGAGACAGGCCGACTGGCAGTGCCATGCGGCGGATCAGGCCCTCGAAGGCCTGGTCATGGAAGGGCACGAGGGGGCTGGGGGCCAGATAGCGGGCCTCCTCCGGGACCGGCCCACCCTTGACCGGCGGCTGGGTGGCTTCCTCCGCCGCGGGCAGGGGCGCCCGGCGCAGACGCCACCGCCCTCCTGATTGCCTGGACTGCTGCCCATCCTCCGGCAGGTCGGGAAGGGCTCCATCGGCGCGCAGGGTCCACTCGGGGACCCAGGGTTGGAAGGGATGGGGTGGAAGCTTCTGGAGGGTCCGCTCGAAGACTCCTCCCGTGGCTGGCTGGGCCGGGGTGGGCAGGGGCAGTTCGGAGCGCTGGGTGAGCATGTCCATGCCGCCCAGCTCGATGCGATGGCGAACTTCGCCGACCGTGGGAGAGATCCAGATCTCCACGGCCGTGGTGATGGGGCCTTCGCTCTCCTGCCCTGTGAACCGGACCGCATCCGGGAACCCCGGCAGCGGGGTCGCTCCCTGGGGCTCCAGCTGCAGGCTGCTCCATTGCTGGATCGGGAACGAGAAGGTGATGGCCCGGACGGGGCGCACCAGCCGGGCAGCCTCCTTAAGACGCGTCTCCAGGTCTCCCGGCCAGAGCAGGGCACCCTCGGGGACCTCCTTCTGGACGGCCGGTCCGTGGGCAGGCTGGATGGACAGCACACCTGGCATGCGGGGGGACCACTCGGCCCGGCCCTCGAAGGGCTCGGCGGAAAGCTGCAGCCGCCAGGAGAAGGTCAGTGCTCCCCCGGGCTCCTTGCGGGTCGTCTGCGTGACTTCCTGCCGGATCTCCTGCCCCAGGCGGGACAGCACGACCCACTGCCGGTCCCGCACTTCCTCGGCCGCGCCATCCTGTCTCGCCGTGCGGGTGGCGCCGCCGACCTCCTGCCCGCCCAGCCACTGGCGGAAGGTCTGCGGCGGCGCCTCCTGGCCGAGCAGGCACAGGCCCGAGAGGACCAGCAGGAAAAGGGGGGATGTACGCATCCCCCCAGTCTATCGAGCCGGTCAGCCGGCCCGCTCGCGCATCCGCTCCCGGGCCATGCCCCGCAGCTCCGCGGCCTTCTCCCGCTGCTCGGGCGTCAGCACGGCCCGGACCTCCTGCCGGACGGACCGCCGGGCCAGCATCAGCTCGAACCGGGCGGCGGAGGCCTGGTCATGCAGGGCGCGCAGCTGGGCCTCCGGGGTGGCCGCCTCCCGCAGGGCGGCCCGCAGCGCGGCCTGGGCCTGCCGGGTCGCGTCCCGTTTGAGACGCAGCTCCGGACGGTGCTTTTCGCGGATGGACCGGATGCTCGTCCGCTGCGCGTCGCTCAGGTTCAGCGCTTGGGCGATCCGCCCAGGACGCCCAGGTTCGGGCTGGGCCACCAGGGGAAGGGCCGCGAGGGTCAGGACCAAGGTGGACCAAAGCAGGGGTTTCATGGGCAGCTCCTCGGGAATTCAGTGGCCTCACTAGGTTGAGACCCCGCTCGGGCGGAAGGGTTGAGGCAGACTGGAGGGGTGATCCGGACCCATGCGGCCATCGTCTTGAAAGCCATGCCCTATGCCGAGGGCGGGGCGGTGGTGTCGTTCCTGTCGGAGCTTGGCGAGCGCCTGTCCGGCGTCGCCAAGGGCGTGAAGAAGCCCACGGCCAAGTGGGTGGCGGCCTTCGAGCCCCTGGGCATGGTCCGGGTGAGTTTCTTCGGGAAGGAACAGGCGGAGCTGAAGCGGGTCACCCGCTGCGAGCTGAGCTTCAGCCCCCTGACGCTGGGCCACCTGGAGTCCAGCCTGGTGATGGCCTGCCTGGCGGACCTCTTCGACCGTGTGGCGCGGGAAGGGGTCGAGGACGACCGGCTCTACCGCCTGCTCAGCGCTTGCGGGCGGGCCCTGAAGGCCAATCCGAATAACGCCCTGGGCATCCTCGCCTATGCGGAGCACTGGCTCCTCCACTGCATGGGGCTCCTGCCCCATCCCAGGATCTGCGGCCGCTGCGGGCATGAATCCGCGCCCCTCGTTCTGCTCAGCGCGGAGGCAGGGTGGTGTTGTGCCGCCTGCACGCCGGTGGATCCCGGGGAGGCCCTGCCCCCGGGGACGCGGGAGTATCTCCGCCGCCTGAGGACCGGAGGCGCCGAACTCGCGCCCGCCCTGGAACCTGGCAACGGGGCCCAGGTGGCGGTCACGGCCCTCCTTCGCGCCCGGCTGCTCCAGGAGCTGGGCGGGGGCCTGCGGAGCTACGAGGTGCTCTGGCGGACGGTCTGAGCGGCTGACCTGCATTCTATTTCTTGGCTCCTGATCCGAAGCGGCCGATGGGACCCCATGGCTGAGGAAACGGGCATGGGGCTGGGAAGGTCCTTCTGGAGGTGGGCGTCGGGGTCCAAGGTCCCGATGGATCTGATGGGCCTCCCCTTTCTTGGGCTGGTGGCCTATCTGCTGTTCAGCCATGCCTCGGCGCTGGCCCCAGCTGAGGGTGCCCTCCTGATGGTGGTGACGGCCGGTCTCCTCCGAGCGGGGCTCCGCTGGTGGGATTGGCAGCGGGGGCTAGCCAGCGACGGCTCCCTCATGGACTGGGTCCAGCGGACCCTCGGAGGCGAGCGGCAGCCCATGGCCGTGCCGGAGGGACTTCGTGAGCAGGATGGCCGGATGGCGGAGGCCCTGAACACGGCACTGGGTGACGTCCAGGCCGGCCGGGCCGAACTGCGGGACCTGCGGAAGGCCCTGAACCGCGACTGGAGCGACCTCGACGCGGCCTTGGCGGCGATCCAGCAACTCCATGAGGCCGAGGCAGAGGATCGAATTCGGGGAGCGACCCGGCTGACGGCTCTCGGGAGGGAGCTGAAGACGGCCATCGAGGAGACCCTCCGGCTGGATCAGATCGAGCTGAACTACCGGTTGAGGGCCGATCAGTTCCGGCTGCAGGGTCAGGCCTTCCGCAGCACGGTCGACCAGATTCGAGCCGGACTGGACCACTTCGAGACCCTGCTTGAGGAACTCCAGGACACCTTCCCGCGGTTGCGCCGGGAAGAGGACGCCCTCGGGCGGCTGGCGGATGCCGGGCTCCGGCAGGGGGCCCGGCTCTCCCTGTCGGTGAAGGGACTGGTCGCCCACACGCCGCGACTGGTGGACGAGAGTCAAGCCCGCACGGAGGGCCTGCGGCGGCTGCGCCACTCCGCTGACGGCGTGCGGGACCAGACCGAGGCCCTGGCTCGCCGGATCGAGAGTTTCCGGGAAGAGGCCCAGGCGCGCATCCGCTCATTCGGCGGGGCCCAGGGCACCTTGAAGGAACTGGATCACGTGGCCCAGCAGACGGGCCTGTTGGCAGTGAACGCCGCGATCCTCGCCCAGCAGGAAGGGGGCAGCACCGGGATGGCGGCCATCGGCGGACGACTGCGCTTCCTGGCCGACCAGACCGCCGACGGCGCCTCGGGTATGGAGCGGACCCTCAACGAGTACCAGCAGGGGCTGGAGCGTGAGACCGCCAGCCTGTGGGATCTCCAGGAAGTCACACAGAAGCTTTTCGCCGATGTCCACGAGCTGCTGAGGACGGTCGGGAACATGGACCACCAGGGCCACGATCTCGAGCGTGCCCTGGAGACGCATGTGGGGTTGGTGGATCAGGTCCGGCAATCCTCCGAACGGGCCGAGCTCTCCCTCCTCGAGATCGGCGCCAGGTCCATGTCCATGGAAGCCGCCCACGTCCGGCAATGGGGCGTGGAGGCGAAGATCACGCCCCAGCGGGAACGCCTATCCAGAATGGGGCTGCGGCTCACGGAAGTCGGTGCCGAACTGGCCAGCATCAGCCAGCAGAACATCGATGAGATCTGGGACATCCTCGCCCGGCACCAGGAGATCCGGCGGACCGACGCCTACCAGCAAGTGACTTCGGGTGAGCTGCTCCAACTGGTGGTCGCGCCGGAAGCTGCCGAGGCCACCTGGAACAGGATTGCCTGGGCTCGCGCCGAGCGGCACCTCAGGCTTCTGGAGCATGGTGCGCCAGGTGCTCCCCCCATCGGCCGATGGGACACGGATGGTGACCTCCGTCTCCAGCTCCTCGGACAGGATGCCCTCCATCGCCCTGAGCCATCGGCCCTGGAAGCCTGGGCCTGCGATGCGGAAGGTCAGGCCTGGGACCTCCACCTTCTGGATTCCCTCAGGACGGAAAGCCATCGGCTGGGATTGCTGGCTCTGCTCAAGGAGAGCCCGCTGGCTCAGTGTTTCCCGGGGGTGGACATCCGCATCGCATCGGAAGGCGTGCAGGTCCGGCTGCCTCATCCCTATCCCGGCCTGCCTGCCTTCCTGGCGGGCCTCAGGCTGGAGCTCACCGTGGCCCCCGAGATGCGGAACCACAGGTTCCGCGATGACGGGCGGAAGGCCTCCGAGGTCCAGGGGTTTGTCTGGACTGGACCGGGGCAGGGTGGTGGGGTGCAGAATGCCTGCATGAGGTTCATCCACGCCGAGGTGCGGGATGATGCGCGCCACGAGTCGTTCCTGCCCTGGCTGCCCTATGAGGGGCATCGCCCACCCTGTCCCTGGCTGGGAGATGCGGGCGTCCCGCTGCAGCCCCCAGGCTCCCTGCCTGTGCGCTGCTTGGGCCTAGATGTCGATCCGACCATCCTCCACCCCCTTCGGGATCGGCTGTTCGCTGCGGGTGCCGTGGAGGCGACCGGAGGCGCGGTGCTGTGTGCCGTGCGCCTCGGCCACGCCCACCCGGAATCGCTGCTGTTGCGGTTGTTCCAAGCGGATGCGGACCTCGCTGCGGCCTTCCATCCGGACCTTGTCCCCTACCAGCTACGCCTTCGGGAGGAAGTCCTGGAAGGTGCCGCGGCTGATCCGTACCGAGCCGCCTGGTCTCTCCTGGAGGACCTCCAGCGGGCAGGCTGGCTGATGCCGCTTCCCCTCTCTTGAGGCAGCGTGATAAATCCGTGACATATTTCTCGAATTAATTCATTCCAGCTGGCTTGACAGGCCCTTCGCCGTGCCGATACCTGTTCCAAGCGATCTTTGGACCTCCCCAGACGGTGTGTGATCCAGGGCCCGGGACCGCCACCAACCAGCCACCCCTCTGCGGGCTGGCCGGACCTGTGGGAACCTCAGCCGCCACCCACAGGAGATCCCATGTTCCATGTCGCGTTCCCGCGCGGCCAGGGGCCTGCCTTCGCAGACCTGCCGCCCACCCTCCAACCCCACGTCATCGCGGCCTCCGCGCCGCCCGCGGATCGTCTGCAGACGGTCCTGCTCTCGGGCCTGATCTACTGCTCCCTGGTGGCCGCCGCGGTGGCGCTCTCCAGCCTCGCGCCGCCCCCGGTCCTCATCCCGCCACTACCGCCACCCGTGGGGCCGACCATCGTCTACGATCCGCCCAGCTACCGGGTGGTGCTGCCGCAACCGACGGTTTCCGGCGGCATGTCCCGCGGAAACGAGCCGGCTCCCACGACTCAGCCGACGCCGCCCAGCCAGACGCCGCCCACCGAGGCCCCGGCGGGCCTGCCCACCGAGGATCGTCGGCTGGATCCTCCCACAGGAAGTGGCCCGGGGACCGCCGTGCCTGGCGCCACCGCACCCCCGGGCACCCCCACGGTGGGCACCGGCCCGGTGATCCATGACTTCACCTCCGTGGGTCTCGCCGTGCTGCGCCAGGTGGATCCGATCTATCCGGACTTCGCCCGCCATGCGCGCATCCAGGGCCCGGTCGTGCTCATGATGACCGTGGACGAGCAGGGCCGGCCGATCCAGGTCCAGGTGCTCGAGGGGCATCCCGTGTTCCACGAGGCGGCGAAGCAGGCGGCGCGGCAGTGGCGCTTCGAGCCGGCGCGCATGAACGGCCAGCCTGTCTCCGCGGCCTTCCGCCTCACCCTCAAGTTCTCGCTGAGGTGATACCGTGGACCTGTGGATCAGGGCGTCGCTGTTCGAAAGGGCAGAGGAAAGTCCGGGCTCCGCAGGGTACTGGGCCTGGTAACACCAGGGCGGGGCGACCCGACGGAAAGTGCAACAGAGAACAGACCGCCGATGGATCCTCGGATCACAGGCAAGGGTGAAACGGTGGGGTAAGAGCCCACCGCCGGACTGGCAACAGGACGGGAACGGCAAACCCCCCAGGGAGCAAGACCAAATAGGCCGGCGCACCGCGCAAGCGGCGAGGGTTGACCCGACCGAGCCGGCGGGTAGGTCGCACGAGGTGGTTGGCGACAGCCATCCCAGAGGAATGACGCCCCGCGACAGAACCCGGCTTACCGATCCACCACGGCCCCCGCAAGGGGGCCGCGCTTATATCCTCCCGGGGTCCCGCGCTGCGCGCACACCCCCGGACCCCCGGCGAAGCCGCGCGTCTGCTTGACGCGTTCCCGGAGGACGCGGTACGTCCTTGGCCATACCTTTTGGATCGTCCATGGTCATGCCCTTTGAACGGGGCGCTCCCTGAGCTAATCTCTGTCCTGTTTCCTGAGTAGGCCTCTGACCAGCCACCGACATCTCCATTGCGACGCGCCTGGAATTGGCGCGAGGGTTTCGCGTCTCGCCTGAACCATCGATGGCATTCCGATGGACCGCCGTCTTGCGACCGGTCCGTACCCAGTATGGAGTTCTCCATGTCCCTTGATTTTCTCTCCCTGGCCCGACGCCTCGAGCGCGCCCAGGCCCTTCAGAACGAACGCTTCCACCAGGCGGCCGGCGGCCGCAGCCTGCCCACGGGCGGGGGGTTCGCCCACTTCCACGGCGAGGGCCATCCGCTCAACCAGGCCCTCGGCCTGATCGAGCCGGTGACCGAAGCCGAGCTGGCCGCGGTGGAGGACTTCCTCGGAGTGCCCACGGTGCTGGAACTGAGCCCCGCGGCGGATCCATCCCTGTGGCCCATCCTCGCGGGCCGGGGCTACCGCCTGCACCAGTTCCAGCAGCTGTGGGTCCGGCCATTGGCTTCCACCGAGGAGGCCGTTCGCAGCTTTGGGGTCCGGGTAGCGGAGCCGGCCGAAGCCGACCTCTTCAACCGGATCGTCTGTGCGGGGTTTCTTGAGCGCGACGATTGGCGCGATCTGGAGCCTCCGTTCAAGGTCTCGTTCGACGCGCCAGAGGCCTGGGGCTTCCTCGCTTTCGTGGACGGCGAGGCCGCGGGGGGCGGCATGCTGGGCATTGTAGAAGGGGTGGCGCTCTTGTCCGGGGATGGCGTGGTGCCACGCTTCCGCGGACGGGGTCTGCAGAAGGCGCTCATCCAGTCCCGACTCTCCTTCGCGGCGGCCCGCGGCTGTGATTTGGCCTGCGCCTCCACGGCCCCGGGAACCGCCAGCCAGCGCTCCTATGAGGCCAGCGGTTTCCACGCTGCCTATCCGAAGGTGGAGATGGCCAGAGGGTGAATTGAAGGACGGCGCGTGGTTCCATGGACCATGCGCCGCCCTTCGCCCCAGACCGCCGCCCTGCTGGTGACGGCCCTCGCCTTCCACGTGGACATGCTCCTCTACTACCTGCTGGTGCCGCTGCTGCCGCGGTACGCGCGGGAGCTGGACCTGAACCCCATGAAGGTGGGGATCCTCTTCGGGAGCTACGCGGTCGCACTGCTCCTGGCGACCTTCCCGGTGGCGATCCTCACGGATCGGTACGGCCGCCGGGCGCCAATGCTCTGGGGACTGGCCGGCCTCGCGGCGACCACGCTGGTCTTCGCCGTATCGAAGCAATACTGGCTGCTGGTGCTGGCCCGCTTCCTTCAGGGCGCCGCCGGCGCCGCCACCTGGCTGCCCGGCATGGCCCTGCTGGCGGATCATTTTCCTTCGGAATCCCGGGGGCGTGCCATGGGCACCGCCTTTGCCGCCGCGAACCTCGGGGTGCTCATCGGCCCGCCCCTCTCCGGCCTCCTCGACCAGCATGCCGGGCCGGCGGCCCCGTTCGTGTTCGGTGCCGGCCTGGTGGCCCTGGATGCCGCCGGCCGGGCCTTCCTCCTGCCTGAAGTAGAGGCGGAGCGGGGTCCCCGGCTGCCCTTCCGGCAGCTGCTGGCGAATCCGGTGATCCGGCTGTTCGCCGGGGCCATGGCGTTGGGCTCGGGGCTCTGGGCCCTGCTCGAATCGACCCTGCCCCTCGACATGGACCAGAGGCTCGGTCTCAACGCCTCGAAGATCGGTCTCTGTTTCGCCGCCTCAGCCATGGCGCACACCTTCACCTCGCCGCTGATGGGCCGGCTGTCGGATCGCATCGGGAGGGCCAAGGTACTGCGCATGGGCCTCGTGCTGGCCATGGTCCTGCTGCCCCTGCCGGTCCTGCTGCCCAGGCCCTGGATGGTGGTGCTGGCCATGATGGGGCTGGGCAGCACGGCCAGCTTCATCATGAGCCCCTGCAGCCCGGCGGTGGCGGATCAGGTGGAACGGCAGGGGAGCTCCAGCTTCGCCTCGGCCTTCTCGATCCTGAACCTCGCCTATTCCGTGGGATTGATGATCGGTCCGCTGATCGGAGGCGTCCTGGTCCAGGGATTTGGCCTGCCCGTGGCGCTCTCTCTCTGCGGCCTCACCTTCGGCGGTTACCTGCTGGCCACCCGCCGGATCAGCGTTTGACCGCGCGGTAGATCCAGCGCTCCGCATCTTCCTCCCAGGGACGGCCATCCAGCCCCCCGTAGGCCCGGGCCAGGGTGAAACCGGCTTTGTCGAGGCAGTCGCGGACCTCGGCATCGGTCGGAATCCAGATGTCATGGCAGAAGGATTCGCCCTGGCACAGGCGCTCTGTCAGGATGCGGCGCCTGTCCGGACTCCACCGGGCGCGCTCTTCATAGCCCTCCTCGGAGAACTCCAGCCACTCGGATTCCACCCCGGCCAGCGCTGCCTCGAGAAAAGAACGCCCGGCAAGATCCAGCAACAGCACCCCTGAGGAGCGAGTGACCCGGGCGAACTCCGACAGCTGGCGGAGGTTCTCCTCCTCGGTCGCAAAATAACCCCAGCTTGTGAAGGCGCAGAACACCCCGTCGGCGCTCTCTGAGTGGAAGGGCAGGGCGCGAAAATCCAGGCGCACCAGGGGGACGGGATGGCTGGCCCGATGCTTGGCTAGGTTCAGAGGACTGAGGTCGCCGCCGATGACTTGGAGCCCTAGGGCGCGGAGATGGGGATTCAGGCGTCCCCAGCCGCAGGGCAAGTCCAGGACCCGGCTGCCGCGGGGCAGATCCAGCAGCGCGGACAGGGCAGGGCCCTCCACGGCCGCATCGGCGGCCTTGTCGGCGTAGATGGTGAAATAGGCGGGGTGGTTGAAATCCCGGACGAACCAGTCCCTGGGCTGGGCGGGCGTCATTCCTCTTCCGTGTCGGCCTTTACGAGCTTCACCGCAGGCGTGGTCTGGGGTGCGCTGACGTTGCCCTTCCAGACATACCGTGTGCCCCGCTTCTGTCCGCTCTTGGCGATGAGCTGGGCCTCTTCCAGATCCGTGAACAGGCGGCGCAGGGTGGCGGGGGCCCAGTCGCACTCCTTGAGATCCAGGGCGACCTGGGCCTCGAAGCTGCTGAGGGAGCCCTTGTCCTGCAGAGCCTTCATGAGGCGGGCCTTCATGTCCTGGAGCTCGGGCTTGGATCGCCGGGCCTTGGCCTTGAAATCGGGAACGAGGTCGGGGCCAGGTGCGGGCAAGGCGGGCTTGGGTGTGGTCGGGGCCACGATGGGCGATGGTGCGGCGGCCTCAGCCTTCACCAGCAGCCCGTCCAGGTAGATGTCGCCCCGTTCGGGTTGGAAGAGTACGACCACCGAACCCGGAGCCAGCCCCTCGTGCTGGAGGGCGGTGATGACCCGCTCCCCGATGCGGGTTTTCTGGTCGGAATTCAGATTGGGGGACTCGATAATGACGATCGCCATGAGAAGCTCCATTATGTTTACGGGACCTCTATTATACTTTTGGAAATTACCTTTGTAAAATGCAAAAATCGAATCTATCAAATCGGTTAGACTTCGGCCGAGGATCCCATGCGCAAGCTCAAAATCGAACGGCCGGAAGAACAGCAACGCTTCGAGTCCTTTCTCCGATCCCGCCAACTCAAACTGACCGGTGAGCGCCTGGAACTGGTCGAGGAAGTCTTCGGCCAACCACACCATTTCGACGCGGATCAGCTGCACATGGCCCTGAAGCAGAAGGGCAAGGCCATCAGCCGGGCCACGGTATACCGAACACTCGATCTGCTCGTGCAGTGCGGGCTGGTGCGGAAGAGCAGCTTCGGCGATCAGCATGCGCACTACGAAGCCGTGCGCAGCGACGAGCACCACGACCACCTGATCTGCCTGAACTGCGATGCCATCATCGAGTTCTTTCGCCCGGATCTGGAGGCCCTCCAGGAGCAGATCTGCCGGGAGTTTTCCTTCAAGCCCATGCACCACAGCCATCAGATCTTCGGCCTCTGCAAGGCCTGCCAGAGCAAGGCCACGGATGATACGGTCCTCGCCCATCGATTAAGCCAATTGAGTACTTGAGGCTAACGAAGCGAGGACCGCGGCTCGGCCCCATAGCCGACAGCCTGGTAAAGCGCTAGGCTGGGCCATGGCCAAATTGACGCTTCAGGATCTCCAGCGACTTCCCAAGACGGACCTGCACGTCCACCTCGACGGCAGCCTCCGTATCCCGACCATCCTCGATCTGGCGGAGCAGCAGAAGGTCAAGCTGCCGGCGGACTCCATCGAAGGATTGCGTCCTTTCGTGGAGGTGGGTGACGACTGCAAGTCCCTGGTCGAGTACCTCCGCGCCTTCGATGTGACGCTGTCGGTCATGCAGACCTACGAGAGCCTGGTCCGCACCTCCTTTGAGCTGGCGGAGGATGCCGCCAAGGAGAATGTCCGCTATCTGGAAGTCCGCTACAGCCCCATCCTCCATCAGCAGAAAGGGCTCACCCTGCACGCCATCGTGCAGGCCGTGCTGGAAGGTCTGGGGCAGGCCGAGCGGAAGTACAACATCAAGACCGGCGTCATCCTCTGCGGCATGCGCCACATCTCGCCGGACATCTCGCTGCGCCTGGCGGACCTCACTGTGGCCTTCAAGAACAAGGGCGTGGTGGGCTTCGACCTGGCCGGCGCAGAGGAGAACTTCCCCGCCAAGCGGCACAAGGATGCCTTCGGCCGCGTATTGCAGAACAACATCAACTGCACCCTGCATGCGGGCGAGGCCTACGGGCCCGAGAGCATCCACCAGGCCATCCACCTCTGCGGCGCGCACCGCATCGGCCACGGCGTACGGCTCATCGAGGATGGCGACCTGCTGAACTACGTGAACGACCACCGCATCCCCCTGGAGTGCTGTCCTTCGAGCAATGTGCAGACCAAGGCCGTGAAGAAGATGGCCGACCATCCCATCCGGCTCTTCTATGACCTGGGCCTGCGCGTCACTGTGAACACGGACAACCGGATGGTGACCAACACGACCGTGAGCGAGGAATTCCAGGTCATCCACGAGGAACTGGGCTTCAACCTCGAAGAGATCAAGGAACTCATCATCATGGGCTTCAAGAGCGCCTTCCTGCCCTATGCGCTCAAGCGCGCGCTGCTGGCGGAGGTCGTGCACGAGCTGAAGGCCTTCAAGCCCGGCAGCCTGGAGAGCCGGAAGGAGCAGCTCTGATACCCTGACTGCGGAGGTCAGGAACTTCATGCTGGATCGTTTCGCCGCCTTTCTCGACCGCCACGCCAGGGTCCTGTGCACCACCCACGAGAATCCGGATGGGGATGGCGTGGGCGCGGCCGTGGCCCTAGCCTGCCACCTGAAGGCACTGGGGAAGCAGGCCCGCATCGTGGTGACGCCTTCGCTGCCCGAAAACCTGCGTTTTCTGGATCCGGAGGGCTGGATCGAGGCCTACGATCCCCAGGGACCGCACCGTGATCTGGCCGCCTGGCCCGATGCCTGGCTGCTCATCGACGCCTCGGAACCCCACCGCATGGGCCCCCTGTTTGGCGCCTTCGAATCCACCAAGGCGGATCGTGCCTGCCTCGACCATCACCTGAAGGATGCGCCCGAGGGTTTTGATGCCGAGTTCACCGACTCGAGTGCCAGCGCCAGCACCGAGCTGGTCTATGACCTGGTGCGGCCGCGCATCGCTGGCGACCTGCCGCCCCTGATGGCCCAGGCCCTCTATGCGGGGCTGGTCAGCGACACGGGCAACTTCCGGCACTCCAACAGCACGCCGAAGGTCCACCAGGCCGCCGCAGATCTCATCGCCCAGGGCATCCACCCGGCCCGGACCTTCAACGCCCTGTACCAGACCGCCACGCCGGCCAAGCTCAGGCTCTTCGGACGCGCCATGGGGGGGCTGCAGCTGCGCGATGGCGGCCGCTTCGCCTACGTGTCCGTGACGAAGCAGGATCTGGACGCCTGTGGGGCCACCCACGAGGATCTGGACGAACTGGTGGAGGAACCCCGCAAGCTGAAGGGCGTGGAGGTGGCGGCGCTGTTCTCCGAGGCGGCGGATGGCCGCGCGAAGGTCAGCCTGCGGTCCCGCGAGCGGGTGGATGTCAACGCGGTCTGCCGCAAGTTCGGCGGAGGCGGTCATCGTCTGGCTTCCGGCGCCAAGCTCGATCTGCCGCTAGAGGCCTTCATCGCTCAGGTGGAAGGGGCCGTGGCCAGTCAGATCGAGAACGATATTGTCTAGATAAAAAAATAGACGATGTAGGGTTGCCTCAACCGGGCCCACGCCTCAGACTTCTTGTTCCCCCGAGCGGCATCCAAAGCGATGACCGCACTTTTCCCCGGACCTCCATGTCACCCAAAGAACCCAGCAGCGCCCCGAAGCTCGAGCTCTTCTGCAAGCTCCAGGCCGAGAAGGTGCCGTTCATCGCCAAGGCCAATGTCCCCTCCCTGTTCGGGAAGTTCACGGTCTACGGGTTTCTGGAGCACGCCACGGGCAAGGAGCACCTCGCCATCGTGGCCGGGGAGATCGATGCTCGCCGCCGCATTCCGGTGCGCGTCCACTCGGAGTGCTGGACCGGCGACGTGCTTGGCAGCCTGAAGTGCGATTGCCGGCAGCAGCTAGAAGAGGCCCTGCGACACATCGGCGAGCACGGCGGCATGGTGCTCTACCTCCGCCAGGAGGGACGCGGCATCGGCCTGCTGAACAAGCTCAAGGCCTACGCGCTGCAGGAGCAGGGGCTCGACACGGTGGAGGCGAACCACTCGCTGGGCTTCCCCGATGACCTGCGCACCTACGACTGCGCCGTGGAGATGCTCAAGTTCTTCGGCATCACCAAGGTGAAGCTCCTCACCAACAATCCCCGCAAGATCGGCGCGCTGGAGTCCGCCGGCATCGAGGTGGAGCGGGAGCGCCACCAGCTGGCCTCGAATCCCCACAACCTGCGCTACCTGAAGACCAAGGCCCGGAAGAGCGGCCACATGCTGGATTTCGAGGAAGAGGCGCTATAGCTCCTTTCCACTCGCGGGAACCCGGTCATCGGTGCTAGCTATAGGTATGCCCGCTCCCGTTTCCGACCAGACCATCTACGACATTTCCCACGTCATCCAGCTTTCGGTGGCGCCGGTCTTCCTGCTCACGGCCATCGGAACCATCCTCGGCGTGATGTCCGCAAGGCTGGCGCGCATCGTGGACCGGGCCCGCACGCTGCACGAGCGGCTGGAGACCCTGCCCGAGGAACGGACGCCGCCCATCCACTCGGAGATGCGGACCCTGGCCCGGCGTCGGCACCTGGTGAACCTCGGCATCACCTTCGGTACGAGCTCTGCCCTGCTGGTTTGCGTCAGCATCGCCACGGTGTTCCTGGGGGCGGTGCTGAAGGCCAGCGTGGCCGTGCCAGTGGCCTCCCTGTTCATCCTCGCCATGGCCTCCTTCGTGGCGGCCCTGGTCTGCTTCCTGCGGGAGGTGCTGCTGGCCGTGAGGAGCTTGGTGATCGCCTGATCTAGAGGCTCTTGATGGCGGCCAGTTCCTGCGGGCTCAGGTAGCGCCAGGCGCCGGGCTTGAGCAGTGGGTCTGTCAGGGGGCCGAACTGCACGCGGCGCAGCTTGCTGACCGGGTGACCCACGGCTGCGAACATGCGACGGATCTGCTGGTTCTTGCCCTCGGTGAGCGTCACCTTCAGCCAGGGGTTGTCGCCCTTCTCGGCGATCTCGATGTGGCAGGGCTTCAGGCGGCGCCCGCTGAGCAGGAAGCCCTCCTGGAACTCCTTCAGCAGCTCGGGCCGCGGGTTGCGGTGCACCTTCACGAGGTACACCTTGGGGATCTCGTGCTCGGGCCCCGTGAGCACCTGAGCCAGCGCGCCGTCGTTGGTCATGAGCAGCAGGCCCTCGGAGTTGAAGTCGAGGCGGCCCACCGGGTAGAGGCGCCCCGGCACGCCCTTCAGCAGGGCCATCACCGTGGGCCGGCCCTGGTCGTCCTTCACGGTGGTGACGTAGCCCTTGGGCTTGTTCATGAGGATGTAGACCGGGTCCTCCCGGTGGATGGGGATCAGGTCCACCGTAATCTCGTCTCGGCGCGGATTGGCGAGGGTGCCGAGTTCGCTGACGGTCCGCCCGTTCACCTGGACGCGGCCGTCGAGGATGATCTGCTCGCAGGCCCGGCGGCTGTCGATGCCCGCCGCCGCGAGGATCTTCTGCAGGCGCTCCTGCCCGGCGGCCTTGGGGCGTGGCGCCGCGGGGCGGGTGGCCGGTTTCGGGGGGGCCTTGACAGGGGCCGGGGCAGGGCGCCGGGTGGCCGGGCGGCGGGCGGGGCGATCCGCCGGGCCGGCGGCGCTGGCGCGACTCGCGGCACGGGCGGCGGGCCGCTCCGTCGAGCGGGCGGCGGATCGCTCGGCGGCGGTCCTCGTCGTGGTCCTGGTCGTGGCCTTGGCGGGCACGGTTCGCGGCCCCTTCGGGGCGGGCTTTCTCATGGCGGCTCCTTCGGCGTCTCCCGACGCGGAAGCACCAGTCTATCAGGCCACTGGGGTCCGGGTCGCCCGCATGAAGTAGTGGATGCCCGAGGCCAGCACCAGGGCCGCCACCAGCCAGTACATCTCGGGCAGCAGGGGATCCATCCAGGGGCGATAGCCCAGGGCGTTGAACAGCAGCCCGAGGGAGACCGCGCACAGCTGGATGGCGGTGCTCAGCTTGCCCAGGAGGCTCGGGTGGAACTTGCTGTCGCTGAGGCGGTCCACCGAGGCGAAGGCGTAGAACGAGATCACCAGATCGCGGGTGATGGCCAGGATCGAAACCCAGACAGGAATGGGCGCCGTCATGCCATGGGTCCGCCAAGCCATGAGGATGAAGGCGGTCGTCATCAGCAGCTTGTCCGCGGCGGGATCCATCAGGGCGCCCAGGTCGGATTTCTGGTTAAAAGTCCGGGCGATGAAGCCATCCAGCAGATCGGTGAACCCGGCGGCGGCGAACAGGCCGAAGGCCTGCCAGTGGTGGCCGTACCAGACCGCGATGGCGAAAAAGGGGATCGCCAGGATCCGCAGCAGAGTCAACGCGTTGGGGAGGGTCAGTGAATTGGAGGGATTCATCCAAGTCAGTTTAGACGGAGATCACATCCACGGGTTCCCACCTTGTTCCACGCTAGGGGTGAGCTACACTGGTTGATGGAGTTGAGACTATGACTCAGAATCCGCCAATTCCTTTAAGTCTTCTCCAGCCTGGGGATCAGGGAGAGGTTGTTCTGGTGCAAGCGCAGGGTACGGTTCGCCAAAGGTTGCTGGAAATGGGCTTTATCCGCGGGGCGCGCTTGCGCGTCGAGAAACTTGCCCCTCTGGGTGATCCCATGGAGCTCGTGATCAAGGGCTACCACCTTTCATTGAGGCGGGACGAGAGCTCCTGCATCCTCGTCCACCCGGTGTCCTGATGACCTTGACCGTCGCCCTCGCGGGCAATCCCAACTGTGGGAAGACCACCTTGTTCAACGCCCTCACCGGGGCGCGGCATCATGTCGGCAACTGGCCGGGCGTCACGGTGGAACGCCGCAGCGGGACCTTCGAGCACGGGGGCACCACCATGGAGGTGGTGGACCTCCCCGGCACTTACTCGCTGGCCGCCCGCAGCGAGGACGAGCGCGTGGCCGTGCACTTCCTGGCCTCCCCCGAGGTGGACCTGGTCTTGAACGTGCTGGACGCTTCCAACCTGGAGCGCAACCTCTACCTCAGTACCCAGCTGCTGGAGCTGGGCAAGCCGGTGGCTTTCGTCCTGAACATGGTGGATGACGCGGAGAACCGCGGCGTCCGCATCGACGTGCCGGCCCTGGAGCTGCTGCTGGGCGGCCCGATCATTCCCACCGTGGGCAACCGGGAGCAGGGCATCGAGGAGCTCAAGGAGCTGCTCGGCACCATGGCCCGGGGCGAGTCCAACCGGTGCCGCAGCATCACCGTGGACTACGGCCACGATATCGAGGGCGAGCTCGCGAAGTTGCAGAGGGAGATCTGCCGGGACGAGCAGCTGGAAGCCGCCATGCCACCCCGCTGGCTGGCCCTCCAGCTGCTCGAGAACAACGTCGAGGCCAAGCGCGTGGTCGGCGAGAGCCATGCCAGCGAGGCCATCAGGCAGCAGCTGGCCAGAAGCTTCGCCTTCCTGGAGCCTCACCTGGGCGCCGATGGCGCCACGCTGGTGGCCGAGCGCCGCTATGGCTTCGCCCATGGCCTGGTCAAGGAGGTCGCCACGGCGCCGGACGACAAGAAGTCGCCCACTGCCAAGCTGGATGCGCTCCTCACCCACAGGGCGCTCGGCATCCCCATCTTCATCAGCATTCTGGCCCTGGTGTACTCACTCTCCTTCATCCTCGGGAAGGTTCCCCAGGATTGGATCGCGGAGGGTTTCAAGACCCTCTCCACCTTCGCCGCCAACCGCCTTCCCGCCGGCGAGCTGACCAGCCTGCTGGTGGACGGCGTCATCCCCGGCGTCAGCGCGGTGATCGTCTTCGTGCCCGTGATCATGATCCTCATGGGCTGCATCGCCTTCCTGGAGGACACGGGCTACATGGCCCGGGCGGCCTTCATCATGGATCGCCTCATGCACGTCATGGGTCTGCACGGGAAGAGCTTCATCCCCCTCATCATGGGCAGCGGCTGCAACGTGCCGGCCATCCAGGCGGCTCGCACCATCGAGAGCCCCCAGGACCGCCTCATCACCATGCTGGTGACGCCCCTGGTGAGCTGCTCGGCGCGCCTGCAGGTCTACATCGTCATCGCCGGAACCTTTTTCACGCCCTTCAAGGCCGCCCTCGCCATCATCGCCATGCACTTCCTGGGACTCGGCCTCGCGGTGCTCATGGGCCGCCTGCTGCGCAGCGCCCTGTTCAGCGGGCCCAGCTCGCCCTTCGTGATGGAGCTGCCGCCCTACCGCCTGCCCATGCTGAAGGCCACCCTCATCCACATGTGGGAGAAGGGCTCCATCTTCCTGACCCGCGCCGGCACCACCATCTTTGCTGGCGCCACCCTGGTGTGGTTCCTCTCGCGCTACCCCGGCATCGCCAACCGGGAGTGGACCCTGGAATACCAGCAGAAGCGCCAAGCGGTGGTCGCGCTGAACCTTCCAGCCGCGGAATCCGAGGAGCGCCTCAAGGCCCTGCAGCTGGCGCACGAGAGCCGCATCGTGAACACGAGCCTAGCCGCCAAACTGGGCCAGAAGGTGGAGCCCATCCTGCGGCCCATCCTGGATCCGGACCACAAGCGGGCCGAGGCCTGGAAGGACGTCATCGCGCTCACGGCGGGCTTCGTCGCCAAGGAGATCGTGGTCTCCACCATGGCTGTCATCCACCAGGCCAGCGAGGAACCCAAGGAGGGCGAGCAGCTCAGCCCGCTGCAGGTGGCGCTGCGGGATGGCTCAGGCCTCACGCCTCTCACGGCCCTGGCCTTCATGGTGTTCACCCTCATCTACACGCCCTGCCTCGGTACCATCGCCATGATCCGCCGCGAGGCCGGCAGCTGGGGCTGGGCAGCCTTCACGGTGGGCTATGGCCTGGTGCTGGGCTGGGGACTGGCCTGGGTCACGGTGGCCGTGGGCCGCGCCTTGGGATATGCGTGAGGTGGCCATGATCCAGACCTTTCTCGCCGTTTCCGCCGCCGGGTTTTCGGCCCTCTACTTTCTCCGCGGCGCCTACCAGGACTTCTGCGGTGCCAAGGGCCGCAGTTGCGGGAAGTGCAGCTCTGGTGGGTGTCCGGTGGCCCGCAAGGGTTGACGGGTCGGCGGGGATCGCCACCTCTGTTACCTGCTGGGCGACCGGGAGGCTGGCGTAGGCATCGTCATCGACCCCTCGTACATGTCGGAGGCCGTGGTGGCGGGGCAGCATGCCGCCTTCACCGGCGACCTGCTCTTCATGGGCAAGGTGGGTGGCACCCAGACCGAGGTCGATGGCCGCAGGGAATGGGCCAGCCTCCACTGCGCTGAACCGAGGAATCGAGGCAGGTACATCAGAAAGGTCTCCCGAAGGGCTCTCCGCCGGGCAGGCGGGAGACCTTTGCCCCTTGGGCAGGACGTCGGCATATCGATTGGTCGGAACTGGATAGATCAAAAGATCTATTTGATGAATTAATTGTGTTTAAGTAAAAATTTCTCGTTGCGACAGCGATCGAATTCCCTATTCTGGCCACTGGAACCTTCACAAGGAGATCCCGATGAACCTGCTTCCCGTCTTCTCTGCCATCGCCATCGTGGCCACGGCCTACCTTGGCATCGACAACCCGGGACGCGCCATTGTCGTCCAGCTGGGCATCGCCTTCGTCACGGTCCTGGGCTTGGGTATCAGCCTCTGGCGGGAGTCCAGGCTCTCCGCAAAGGCCGTCTAATACCAATTCGCGTTCGAGCGTTAAGGATCCCACCACGGAGACACGGAGCATGGGCACACGGAGACCTCCGTGCCACTTCCGTGAGCTCCGTGCCTCCGTGGTGAATCTCTATTATTGAAGGCGAGCTGGTATAAGCTCTCCGGCGGGGCTCACGGGAAGAGGGTCAGGGCTACGCTCAGGGCGGGGAGCTGGATTGGCTCGGGCCCATTCCAGGGGACATGCCCAGGTCGATTGAACATAAATAATTGGTAATAATATAATTAATATTGGTGATTAAAATATCCGGTCGAATATTTAGGACCAATCTATCCTAGATCATCTTCCGGAGGTCGCCATGGCCTTGATGCTCAATCGTCGGACCTTTCTGAAGGCCGGCTTCACCACCGCCACCATCGGCGCCACGGGCCTACCCTTGGAGGCCCTTCCCGCCGAGGCCAAGGGCTGGAACTGGGAGCGGGGCGTGTGCCGCTTCTGCGGCACGGGCTGCGGCATCCGCGTCGCCTCGAAGGACGGTCGCGTGGTGGCCGTGAAGGGCGACATCCAGAACCCCGTGAACCGCGGGCTGCTCTGCGCCAAGGGCTACGCCTGCGCGCAGATCCTCTACGGCCAGGACCGCTTGACGAAGCCGCTCCTCCGAAAGAAGGACGGCAAGTTCGACAAGCAGGGCGACTTCGAGGAGGTGTCCTGGCAGGAGGCCTTCGACGTCATGAAGGCGCAGTGGTCCAAGGCCCACAAGGCCCTTGGCCCCACGGGCGTGGCGGTCATGGGTTCCGGGCAGTACACGATCATGGAAGGCTACGCCGCCGTGAAGCTGGTGAAGGCCGGCTGGCGCTCCAACAACCTCGATCCCAACGCCCGGCACTGCATGGCCTCCGCCGTGGCTGCCTTCATGCAGACCTTCGGCATCGACGAGCCCTCGGGCTGCTACGACGACATCGAGCTCACGGACACCGTGGTGACCTGGGGCGCCAACATGGCCGAGATGCACCCCATGCTCTGGGCCCGCGTCATCGACGAGCGCCTGCGGCGGCCCAGCTACCGGATCATCAACCTCACCACCTACGCCAACGCCACCTCCGAAGGCGCCGACGTGGAGATCGTCTTCAAGCCCAACACGGATCTGGCCATCTGGAACTACCTGGCCCGGGAGGTGGTGAAACGCGGCGCCGTCGACAAGGACTACGTGGCGAAGCACTGCGTCTTCGCCGCGGGTCCCACGGACATCGGCTTCGGCCTGCGGGAGGACTCCGTCAAGGCCTATGCTGCCGAGAAGGACACCCAGGCCCGGCAGAAGACCGTGGTACTGACGCGGGAGGAGGCCATCGCGCGAGGGCTCGACCCAGAAGCCAAGCACGAGCGGCCCCAGTCCGCCTCCGGCAGCCCGCAGCGGCACTGGGTCATCTCCTTCGAGGAGTTCCAGAAGGGCCTGGAGCCCTACACCCTGGACTTCGTCGCGGCCCTGGCCAAGGGCGATCCCGATGAATCCCTGGAGGCCTTCAAGGCCAAGCTGGTGCTGCTGGCGGACGAGTACGCGAACCCGGCCCGCAAGCAGGTCTCGTTCTGGACCATGGGCTTCAATCAGCACACCCGGGGCACCTGGGTGAACGAGCAGGCCTACATGCTGCATCTGCTCACGGGCAAGCAGGCCCGGCCTGGCGCCGGCGCCTTCTCGCTCACGGGCCAGCCCTCCGCCTGCGGCACCGCCCGCGAAGTGGGCACCTTCGCCCATCGCCTGCCCGCGGACATGAACGTGGACGACGCGGCCCACCGCCAGCACTCCGAGGAGATCTGGAATCTGCCCCACAACACCCTAAATCCGAAGATCGGGAGCCACATCGTCCAGATGATGCGCGACCTGGAGGACGGCAAGGTCAAGTGGCTGTGGGTCCAGGTCACCAACCCCTTCCAGTCCTCGGCCAACGCCAACCACTGGATCGAGGCCGCCCGCAAGCTCGACAACTTCATCGTGGTGTCGGATGTCTACCCGACGCTGTCGTCCAAGGTGGCGGACCTCATCCTGCCCTCGGCCATGATCTACGAGAAGTGGGGCGGCTATGGCAATGCCGAGCGCCGCACCCAGCTCTGGCGCCAGGTGGTGCTGCCCCCGGGCGAGGCCCGCAGCGATGTGTGGCAGATGATGGAGTTCTCGAAGCGTTTCACGCTGGGTGAAGTCTGGGGTGAGCAGTCGGTGCCCGGCCTGGAGGCCGAAGGCTACGAGAAGGGCAAGCTGCCCTCGGTCCTTTCCGCGGCCGCGGCCCTGGGCCACAAGCCCGACAGCACCCTCTACGACGTGCTCTTCGCCACCCCGTCGGCCAAAAAGTTCGCCTGGCCCGATCCCGTGGCCTTTGGCAAGCCGAATTCCACGGTAGTGCATGCCGGCATCAAGTGGTTCCCGGAGAAGGCCCTGTTCGAGGAGTACCGGCGCTTCGGTCTGGGCCATGGCCACGACCTGGCGCCCTTCGATGTCTACTTCAAGCGCGATGTCTCCGGGCTGCGCTGGCCCGTGGTGGAAGGCAAGGAGACCCCCTGGCGGTTCAACGAGCAGTACGACCCCTATGTAAAGAAGGGCTCCGGCATTGATTACTACGGCAAGGCACTGAAGAAGCTCCCCTCCGGCACGCTGGAGGGCCCCAAGCCCGGCGATCCCGTGGCTCTGCCCGGCAAGGCCAAGATCTTCTTCCGGCCCTGGCAGGAACCCCCGGAGTCACCAAACGCGGACTACGATCTGTGGCTCTGCACGGGCCGCGTCCTAGAGCACTGGCACTCGGGCACCATGACCCGCCGGGTACCCCAGCTCCATGCCGCGGTGCCCGAAGCGCTGCTCTTCATGCACGCCAAGGACGCCGACAAGCGCGGACTCAAAGCGGGCGACCTCGCCTGGATCGAGTCCCGGCGGGGCAAGATCCAGGCCCGCGTCACCCTGGGGGGCCGCAACAAGATGCCGCGCGGGATGGTCTACGTGCCCTGGTTCGACGAGGGCGTGTTCATCAACAAGGTGACCCTTGATGCCACCTGTCCCATCTCCAAGGAAACCGACTTCAAGAAGTGCGCCGTCCGCATCTCGAAAGTCGTCTAGGAGAGCCACCATGAGCCGACTCATCCTTTCCCTGACCCTCTGCACCCTTTCCCTGTCGGCCTCCAAGCCGCCCGCCAAGCCGATCCCGGACCGCAACCTGGGCCTGTCGCGCACCTCGGTGTTCGAGGTGCCCGCGCCCCCCGCCTACCGCGACGAGGCCTCGGACCCCGGCGAGAAGGCGCTGCCCAGGCGCATCAACCGGGAGTACCCGCCGGTCATCCCCCACAGCGTGGCGGACAGCCTGCCCATCACCCGGGGTTCCAATCTCTGCCTGGACTGCCACGCGGTGCCCGGACCCAAGAAGAAGGGTGAGGCCACGCCCATTCCCGCCAGCCACTACGTGGACCTCCGCCATGCTCCCGAAGCCAAGAGCGCCCAGGTGGTCGGCACCCGCTACGTCTGCATCTCCTGCCATGTGCCCCGCACCGATGCACCGGCCCTGGTGGGGAGCAGCTACCGGCCCTAGGACTACTTGGACAGGCTTCTAGCCTCCATTTCCGATTGATCCGTGACCTGCTTGTTTCATGTTGAGACTGAAACATGCAGGTATTGGCCTGCCGCGGCCGGGAGTTCCGGGCCTGGGCCCACGATCCAGGAAGGGATCGTGGCCACCGGGTGGACTCATCGTTGGCTCTCCTCCTCTGAAATCCAGCCCGAAAAGGACGAAACCATGAACCTGTTCGACCGACCCTCGGAAGCGGATGCCGCCGCCGTGGATGCCGCCATCACCAGCCGCCGTTCCGTGCGCGCCTTCCTGCCGACACCGGTGCCGCGGGAGACCGTGGCGGACATCCTGCGAGTGGCTTCGCGGGCGCCCTCCGGCACCAACACGCAGCCCTGGCAGGTCCACGTGCTCATGGGTGCCGCCCGCCAGCGTCTGTCCGACCGCATCGGCGCCGCCTATGAGCACCCCGCCGAGCTGGCCACGCACCAGCAGGAGTACGACTACTACCCGAAGGAGTGGACTTCGCCCTACCTCGACCGCCGCCGCAAGGTCGGCTGGGATCTCTACGCATTGCTGGGTCTCGCCAAGACCGATAAGGCCGGCATGCACCGCCAGCATGGCCGCAACTACCGGTTCTTCGACGCGCCGGTGGGCCTGATCTTCAGCATTGACCGCGTGCTGCAGCAGGGCAGCTGGCTGGACTATGGCATGTTCCTGCAGAGCATCATGGTGGCGGCCCGGGCCCGTGGCCTGCACACCTGCCCCCAGGCGGCTTTCACCCAGTTCCACCGCCTCATCGCCGAGGAGCTGGCCTTCAGGCCCGAGCAGATGCTGGTGTGCGGGATGGCCCTGGGCTACGCCGATCCCGAGGCCGTGGAGAACAGCCTGGTGACCCAGCGGGCGCCGGTCTCGGAGTTCGCAACCTTTCTCGAAGCATAGGGCGGGCAGTCCGCGAGATCAGTGCCCGCCTTCCCCGGCCAGCTTCCGGGCCAGCTCACCCATCACGGCCTTGGCATCGCCAAAGAGCATGAAGGTCTTGTCCAGGAAGTAGAGCTCGTTGTCGATGCCGGCAAAGCCGGGCGCCTTGGAGCGCTTGATGGCGTAGACGGCCCTGGCCCTGTCGGCGTCGATGATGGGCATGCCGTAGATGGGGCTGCTCATGTCGGAGCGGGCCGCGGGGTTCACCACATCATTGGCGCCGATGACGAGTACGACATCAGCCTGGGGCATGTCGCCGTTGATCTCGTCCATCTCCACCAGGTCGTCGTAGGGGATCTCGGCCTCGGCCAGCAGCACATTCATGTGGCCCGGCATGCGGCCCGCCACGGGATGGATGGCGAACTTCACGGTGACGCCCTTCTTCTTCAGCAGATCGTAAACTTCGCGGACCTTGTGCTGGGCCTGGGCCACGGCCATGCCGTAGCCGGGCACGATGACCACCAGGTTCGCCTGTTCCATGACCATGGCGGCGCTCTCCACGGTGTCCGACTTGTAGGCCTTTGCCTCGCCTTCGGCGCTGGCCGTGGTGGTCTGGCCGAAGGCGCCGAAGAGCACATTGAAGAAGGAGCGGTTCATGGCCTTGCACATGATGACCGACAGGATCAGGCCCGAGCTGCCGTCCAGCGCACCCGCCGTGATGAGCAGCTTGTTGTTCAGCACGAAGCCCATGGCCACGGCCGATAGACCCGCATAGGCGTTGAGGATGGAGATCACCGTCGGCATGTCCGCGCCGCCGATGGGGATGATCAGCAGCACGCCGAAGGCCAGGGACAGCAGGATGATGCCGCCGAAGGCGTAGGGCGCCCAGGGCGCCAGGGGATGCATGACGAGCGCCACGCCCAGGGCCAGGGCCAGGGCGAAGAGCGCGAGGTTGCTGGCATTCTGGCCCGGGTAGGTGACGGGCCGCTGGGGGATCCACTTCACCTCCTGCAGCTTGCCCGCCGCCAGGATGGAGCCCGTGAAGGTGAGGAAGCCCAGGAGGATCTCCGCCACCAGGGCCACCACGATGAAGGGGGCCAGGGCCGCCTCGTTCTTCTGGCCGTAGTAGAGGAAGAACTTGGCCGTGCCCACCAGGCCAGCCGCCAGGCCGCCGAAGGCGTGGGAGAGGGCGGTCCGCTGGGGCACCGCCGTGAGGGGCACCTGGGCCAGGGGGTAGCCCACCGCCGCGCCCACCGCGAAGGCGCCAAGGATCCACCAGTAGTGGGTGCCGCCTGTGGCGATGACACCGGTGAGGGTGCCCGCCACGGCCAGGGCCATGGCGCCCACGCCCGAGAACACGCCCTTGCGGGCGGATTCGGGATCGCTCATCCACTTCAGCGAAAGGATGAACAGCGCCGTGGAGACGAGGTAGAGAAGCTGGACGAGGGTCTCGGCAGTCACTTCGCCACCTTCTCTTGCTTCTTGAACATCTTCAGCATGCGGTCCGTGATGAGGAAGCCGCTGACGATGTTGGTGGTGGAGCAGAAAATGGCCACGAGCCCCAGGGCGGTGATGTAGCCGGGGTAGTCCTTCCCGGCCGACACGATGATGGCGCCCACCACAGCGATGGCCGATATCGCGTTGGTGAGGCTCATGAGGGGCGTGTGCAGCAGGCGCGACACCCGCTGGATGACCATGAGGCCGATGAAGGTGGCCAGCATGAACACGAACACGGCGCCCATGACGTCGAGCTCACCGTGGCCGCCACCAGCGGCCGGGACCGCGTGTTCCGAAAGAGCGAGCAGCATCATCACGCCTTCCCTCCCTGTGCCCTTGTCTGAGCTTGTTCCAGTGCCTTCAGCGTGGGCGCGTGGACCACCTTGCCTTCGTGGGTCACGGCGCAACCCTTCAGGATGTCGTCGGCCCAGTCGAGGTTGAAGTGTTTGGCCTCCTTGTCCCAGAAGGCCGTCATGAAGTTCAGCAGGTTGCGCGCGAAGAGCATGCTGGCGTGGGTGGGCACCGTGGCGGGCAGGTTCTGGGGCGCGACGATCTTCACGCCGTTCACGACCACGGTTTCACCCAGCTTGGACAGGGTGCAGTTGCCGCCGCCGTCGGCACCAAGATCGATGATCACGGACCCGGGTTTCATGCTGTTCACGATGGTTTCGTCCAGAAGCTTCGGTGCGAAGACCCCGCCGATGAGGGCCGTGGTGATGACCACGTCCACCGTGGCGCAGTGCTCGGCGAGCATCCTCGCCTGCAGGGCCTTGTCCTCCGCCGACAGCTCTGCGGCATAGCCGCCCCCCGCGGAGGCGCCCTGCTTGAGGTCGATGCCCACGTACTTGCCGCCCACGGATTCGATCTGCTCCTTCACCTCGGGCCGCACGTCCGTGGCGGTGACGCTGGCGCCCAGGCGCTTGGCGGTGGCGATGGCCTGCAGGCCCGCCACACCCGCGCCGATGACAAAGACCTTGGCGGGCAGGGTGGTGCCGGCGGCGGTCATGAACATGGGGTAGTACTTCGGCAGCTCGATGGCGCCCAGCAGCACACCCTTGTAGCCCACGATGTTGGCCTGGCTGGACAGGGTATCCATGGCCTGGGCCCGGGTGGTGCGGGGAATGCAGTCCGTGGAGAAGGCCGTGAGGTTGCGGGCGGCCATGCGCTGTACCGACTCCAGGTTCCGGGTGGGGAAGAGCGAGGCCAGGAGCAGGGCGCCACCGGGGATCAGGTCGGCCTCATGGGTGCCGTCGGGCCGGGCCTGGGGGGCGTTCACCTTGAGCACGAACGCTGCGGATGCGAAGAGTGACGCTGCATCCGCCGCCAGCGTGGCCCCGGCATCCTGATAGGCCCGGTCCGGGAAGTTCGCGGCGCTTCCCGCCCCGGCCTCCACGGCCACCTCCATGCCGAGCTGGATCAGCTTCTTGCAGGATTCCGGGTCCAGGGCGACGCGGGTCTCGCCCGCCCTGATTTCTCTGGGAACGGCAATCTTCATGGGGGCCTCAGGCAGGAATTCCGATGTGGTGCGGAAACCTTACCATTGATTGGCATCCATTGCTTAATGTTGATTTTTTACGACGATGGGGTCTGCTGCTTGGCTGCCATCATCTCGGTCTTGCGGGCGGACCCCGCGCTGGAGCCGAAGTAGTAGGACACCACGCCAATCCAGGCAGAGCCCAGGCTGCCCAGCATGATGTTGAGGATGTCCCGGGATCCCGCCGGTGGCTCCCGCTTCATCAGGTAGCCCAGGAGCCCGAAGAAGCCCAGGGTGATGGCGATGCCCAGGGCCTTGGGGGTCCAGTCCTGGGTCTTGATCTCCCGATCCCGGGCGTTGGCACGGTCGCCGGCGGCGATGGCCTCCAGGGCCTCGATGTTCTCGAAGCCGAGCTTCTGCATCTGGACCGCGAAGTCCTGGTCGGCCTTCTTCAGCGCCAGCAGCTGGTCGGGATTGGCCCCCTGGATGGCTGCGGAGAGGGCCGCCTCGTCCTTGGGCGCCTCATCGCTCATGCCCAGGGCCTTGGTCAGGGCCACGCCGGCCATGCCGCCCAGGGGACCCCCCAGGGCTGTTCCGATGGTGGGGGCGATGCTCTTGACCAGCGCTTTCCAGTCAAACGCCATGGACGACCTCCGGGATGCGTGCGGCACGGTTGAGCCAGCCCTTCAGGAACACAGACTTGGCGGGTTCGTTGGCGACCAGCGATTGGTAGTGCTCCCTCTGGACCTGGCAGAGCGCCTGTATCAGGGCCTCCGGAGCCTGGGCGTTCGCCGCGCCGAGGGTACCGGGGCCGAGCTTCCCGTCGGCGTCGATGGGGGGACTTGCCAGGAGGTTGATGGCCTTCTGCAGCAGCTTGATGGAGGTGCCTGTGCCGCAGTTCACGCCGATGTCGAAGAGCTTGATGGCGATGGCGGGACCCGCGATGGCATCCCAGCGCCAGTACTCGGCACGGTAGATGGCCCGCGCCTGGTCCATGGTGAGGTCCCGCACACTGGCGGGGAACCCGAGCCCGGGGTGGGCGGCATTCCACTTGGTGAGGTTCTTCTGGATGATGCCGAAGTTGGTGGCGCCGCCGGGATCGGCCGGGTGGTTGACGTAGCCGCCCTCGTTGTCGAGGGTGAAGGCGAGGGCTTCATCGAGGACGCTGCTCAAGGTCGTCTCCTAAGGTTGGTGGGGGTCCAGGCGGGGTGCGAGCCGGAAACCTTGTCGGCGCTCTGGTACAGGACACGCCCGTCCGCCAGCTCGATGCGGGCGACGCGATGTCCGGCTACCAGCTGATCCAGGGCCGCCTGGACCGCTTCCGTGGTGACGGAATACTGCGCCGGGGAGAGCCACCAGGAGGCGATGCCCTCCAGGCTGTCGGCGGCAGCAGGGTGGTCCTGGAGGTAGTGCAGGATGCCTTGGCACAGGGCGCTCGGATCGGGAGTGGGGGATGCGTTCATTCGGCACCCAGGTAGCGGTGAGGCTTCAAGGCAATCAACGGGCCAAGAGCCCCGTTCGAGCCAAGTGCCTGCCAATGTAAAACATGTAAAAAATAAGCAATGATGGGTTAGGTCAGATCTTTGCCCCAGGCATCCTCGGGTCAGCTGCATTTAAATGGTTCATTGATAAATAGTTGGATGCACCGGTCTCTGTTGGGTCCAATTTGCCCCAGTGGGCTTTTCACCCATCCAACCGGGCCGGCTATGGTCGCTCAGCCAGATTCTCTCGTGCCGGCGATCCAAATTTTGTCCATACAATTCTTACATTCAATTGACAAAAACAGGCATTGTGGTCGTCTTGCATGACAATTTAATGGGTCTATATTGCCTTCTTGAACCTCCATGGAAGGACGCCGTCTCCGAGATCCTCAGAGGAGTCCAGTTGATCGGTCATTCACCAGCCCTGCGGGAGACTCTGCGACTCGTCGGTCGCATGGCGGCCTGCGATGCGCCGGTGCTCATCGAGGGCGAGACCGGCACGGGGAAGGAACTGGCCGCCCGGGCCATTCACTACCAGAGCGTACGCAAGGATGGCCCTTTCATCGCCGTCAACTGCGGCGCGATCCCCGACTCGCTCATCGAAAGTGAGCTGTTCGGGCACCGCAAGGGGGCCTTCACGGACGCCAAGGACAACCAGCCGGGTCTGGTGACCCTCGCTGAAGGCGGCACCCTCTTTCTGGACGAGGTCGATGCCCTTTCCAGCAAGGGCCAGGTGACGCTCCTGAGATTCCTGCAGGATCAGGAATTCCGCCCCCTGGGGGCCCGCCAGGTCGTGCAGGGCAACGTGCGTATCCTGGCTGCCTGCAACACCAGCCTGGCGCTGCTGGCGGAGCGGGGGGCCTTCCGCTCCGACTTGCTGTACCGCCTGAAAATCCTCTGCCTCGAGCTGGCCCCCCTCCGGGAGCGGAGCGGCGACATCGAGGAGCTGGCCGCCTGGTTCCTGGCGGCCTGCGACAAGCGCTTCGGCCTGGGCCCCAGGACCATCCACCCGGATTCCCTGGTCTGGATGAGCCACTACCACTGGCCCGGAAATATCCGCGAACTGGAGAACCTTCTCTACCGGGAGTACCTGCTCGCGGAGGGGACGGTCATCCGCATCGACCCCCCCAAGGCCATGCATCCGCTGCCCCAGGGGGCCCCGGATCCCCCCTCAGGCGAGCTGACCTTCCACCGGGCCAAGGCCCGGGCAGTGGAGGCCTTCGAGCGGGCCTACCTGGTGGGTTTGCTGGGGCTGGCCGGGGGCAACGTCAGCCTTGCGGCGAAACTGGCCGGCAAGGAACGGCGCAGCCTGGGCAAGCTGCTCAAGAAATACGGCCTGGGCAATGCCCCCAGGCAGGGGCGCTTCTCCCGGGAGGATCGGGTCCCCATCTGACCTGGGTGCTTTTCGACCCGGGGTGGGTGGAATTCCGTAAGTTCCCGCAGGGACAGTGGCTTGGGTCTGAATCAGATGGCCGAATGCGCTGCCACGGGGCCGTCAGGATTTTATGCCGCCTTTTTCAACCCAAGTCTTTTCTGATTCCTAGATGTTTTTTGAATGACTTGGCGTGCAGGTTGCCACGGAACGGGACCAAACCCAAATCCAGGACGGAGGTCCCCGTGGCGAACGCGCCCCATCCCCACCGCATCGGCCTGATCACGGAGCACGTCTCCCAGCATGGCGGGCGCCTCGGGCGCCACCTGCACTTCGACGACCGCAGCTGGAACTTCCCGGTCCTGCTGAAGAAGGGGGCCGCCATCCAGACGCGCACCTGGGTCCGCACCCTGAAGGCCTTCAACCAGGGGGAGCTGGGCTCCTGCACCGGCAACGGGGCCGTCGGGGTGGTCTGCACCGAGCCCTACCGGCAGGCCGGAGTGCGCTACAGCGAGGCCCTGGCCCGCAAGGTCTACACCCAGGCCTCCCACCACGACACCATCGTGGGCGCCTGGCCGCCCAACGACACGGGCTCGACGGTGCTGGCCGCCATGAAGGCCCTCAAGGTGCTCGGCCTCACGAAGGGCTACCGCTGGTGTTTCGGCCTCGATGACGTCCTCAAGGCGCTGTCCACCCTCGGCCCGGTGGAGGTGGGCCTGAACTGGTACGAGGGCTTCGACAAGCCCGATGCGAAGGGCCTCGTGAAGGTCAGGGGCGCCGTGCGCGGCGGCCACGCCTTCGAGCTGCTGGGCGTGGACGCTGAACGAAAGCTGGTGTGGGCCATCAACTCGTGGGGCCCGGACTGGGGCCTGCAGGGCCGCTTCGCCTTCTCCTGGAAAGACCTGGACCGCCTGCTCCACGAGGATGGCGAGGCCTCCACGGTGACCCTCTGAACCCGGCCCTGACCCCTTGAGCAAGGCCTTCTCACCCCTCTCCCTGGGCGTCGGTTTCACGGCGCTGCTGGCCCTGGTGCCGGGCCTGGGCCTGGGCTCGAAATCACCCAAGCGGGAAGCGCCTTCAGTCGCGAAGGTCGCCGAAGCGCAGAAAAAGGACCGGAAGGTCGAGGCCGTGGGTGCCCTGCTGGAGCAGTGCCTCAGGGACCGGCCCCAGGCTGCAGCCTCCACCGTGTCGGCCACCATCCTCACCCTGCCGGATCCCCAGCGCACGAACATGGCGCTCTGGTTTGACCTGCGGCTGAACGCGGTGCAGCGGGCCTTCAAGGCCTCCGAGTTCCTCCCCCGGGCCTTCTACCTCCCCTGGGAGGCCAAGGGCCGGGAGGAGGGAGGGGCCGGCATCTCCTCCGAATTCGCCGAGAGCGGTCCGGGGCTCATCTGGTTCGCCCGGGGCGGCGCGGCGCCCGCCTACCACGCGCTCTTCATCGTGGGCGAAAGCCAGTCCCTGGGCGTGAACCGGGAGGCCCTGCGGCAGGCGCTGCAACTGGCCGCGCG
>CAVVTK010000014.1:0-120751 GCA_963751095.1 uncultured Holophagaceae bacterium
GGCGTGCTCCTTAAACCACTCGGACAACTCTCCATGGTCTCCGCGAAAAGGCGGAAGCAACAAGGCTAGCACGGCCCCCGGCTTCGGCCAAGGGCCGTGATCGGAAGGGCTACACGGATTCGAGGACGCTGACCAGCAGCTTCCAGAAGTTGCCCACGGAGGGCACGCTCACGTGCTCGTCGGGGGTGTGGACGTCCCACATGCTGGGGCCGAAGGAGACCATCTCCATGCCGGCGTACTTTTCGCCGATGAGGCCGCACTCCAGGCCCGCGTGGATGGCCATGATCTCGAGGGGCTTGCCGAAAACGGCCTGGTTGGCGTCGTTGACGATGCGGACCAGGGAGGCTTCGGGCTCGGGCTTCCAGCCGGGGTAGCCGCCGGAGGTGTGGGAGTCGAAGCCGGCCAGGGCGCAGGTGGCGGCGATGCGGTCGGACAGGGCCACCTTGGAGGCGTCGATGGAGCTGCGGGTGAGCAGGTTCACTTCAACCACATCCTCGCGGGTCTCGATGACGCCGAGGTTGGTGGAGGTCTGGACCAACCCCTTGATATCGGGGCTCATGGCCTCGACGCCGTGGGGCAGAGCCAGCAACAGCTGGATGAGGGCGTCGGCATCGGTGCCGGACATGGGGTGCGCGGGGTCGCCGGCTTCGAGGGCCAGGTGCAGGCCCGGGTCGAAGGCGCCGAGGGCGGCGCGCCAGTGGGCCTCGTGGTGGGCCAGGGCTTCGCGGAAGGCCGACTCCCTGGAGGGGTCGAGGAAGATCATGGCCGAGGCTTCCCGGGGGATGGCATTGCGCTTGTTGCCGCCCTTGATGGAGGCGAGGGCGAGCCCGAACTCAGGCTTCAGGAAGCCGAGGACCTGCGCCAGGAGGCGGATGGCGTTGCCGCGGCCGCTGTTGATGTCGATGCCGGAGTGTCCGCCCTTGAGGCCGAACACCTTCAGGCGGTAGGCGCGGCTGCCTGCGGGGGGGGCCATGCGGGTCAGCTTCCGCGAGGCGATGGTGTCCACGCCGCCGGCGCAGCCGATGGTCAGGAACCCCTCCTCCTCGCTGTCGAGGTTGAGGAGGAACTTGGCCTTCAGGCGGGCGGGCTGCAGGCCGTTGGCGCCGGTGAGGCCGGTCTCCTCGTCAATGGTGATCAGCGCCTCGATGGGACCGTGGGCGATGTCCTGGCTGGCCAGCACCGCCAGGGCGGCGGCCACGCCGATGCCGTTGTCGGCGCCCAGCGTCGTGCCCTTGGCGCGCAGCAGGTCGCCATCCTTCCACACCTGGATGGGATCCTTGAGGAAATCGTGGCCGGTGCCCTCGTTCTGCTCGCAGACCATGTCCACGTGGGCCTGCAGGCACACGGTGGGATGACCTTCCTTCCCGGCGGTGGCCCGCTTGCGGATGATGACATTGCCGACCTCGTCACGCTCCACCTCGCAGCCCAGGGCCTTCGCCTGGTCAGCCACCCATGCGGCCGCCTCGGCCTCGTTCTTGGAACCGCGGGGGATCTTCGACAGCGCAAGGAAGTAGGACCAGATGGTCTGCGGTTCGAGGGATTCGAGCAGGGCGTTCACAGGGCCTCCCAGGGGTCGTCGGCCCGCACGTTGATCGGGGCCAGGGTCCAGGGTACCGGGGGGCTGGAGAGGCAGGCGTGACGCGCATCACGATGGAGTGTTCCCCGAGTGGATTAACCTTCATGAATCTCAGCCGATAGCCCAGCCCAGGCCGCGTGACCTCCCCCGAACGCAGTCTCACCCCAGGGATCCCTGTGCGATGCCCCCTTCCAGCCTGCCGGCGATTCCTCGCGGAGAGCGTGGACAAGGTCCTGCGGTGCAGGGGCTGAGATGAAGGGCGAGCTTGAGCGCCTGCCGCGTTGGCTTAGCCCGGACGAAGGATCGACCATCGAGCAGCGCCTGTTCCGGGGGCTTACCCTGATCGGCGGCCTGCTATCCGTCCTGGTGGTGGTTCCCCTGAACTTCCCCCAGAGCCTGCCGGCGTTCGTGAACGGGTCGGTCCTCACCTTCGGGGTGATCTGCCTGGGGCTCTTCTGGGCTACCTTCCGCGGCCACTACGGCATGAAGCTCCTCTTCTTCCTCCACCTGGCGAACCTCGACCTCGTCTGGTTCGGCAACGGGGGCTCCCAGGGCAGCATCGGCATGTTCCTGCTCACCGCGGCCATGTACCTCGTGATCTTTTTCGAGGGGCGGACGCGCTGGCTCATGCTCGGGCTCTACCTGGTCAACGGCTTGGCCCTCCTCTGGGTGGAACGCCTGCGCCCAGGCCTGGTCTGGCCCTTCCCGCACGCGGACGGCCGGTTCATCGACATGGTCACAGGCTTCACGCTGTCCAGCGTGGTGTGCGTGATCATCCTCTGGGCGGTCCTGAAGGAATACCACTGGGAGCGCGAGCGCCTCGGCGCCTCCCTGGCGGCCCAGCAGGAAAGCGAGTCGCGATTCCGGTCCCTGGTCACCAGCGCCCCGATTCCCATCTGCCTGGCTAGCTCGCAGGGGACGATCGGGTTCGTGAACCAACGCTTCGAGCAGGTGCTCGGCTACACGCTCGAGGATCTGCCCGACATCGGGGCCTGGTGGGAAAGGGCCTTCCCCGACCCCGAGTTGAGGGGCAGGGCCGCAGCCCACTGGGCCGAGGCCTGTGCCAAGGCCGTGGCCGAAGGCGCACCTGTCCCGCCGGCCGAGTACCCCGTGGCCTGCAAGGACGGTAGGACAGTCCACATGGACATTCAGGCGGCCATCGTGGGCGAGCAGTGGCTCGTGATGTTCACGGATCTCTCCGAGCGGCGTCGGGGGGAGGAATCCCTGCGTCAGACCCAGAAGCTGGAGAGCCTGGGTGTGCTGGCCGGAGGCATCGCCCACGACTTCAACAACCTGCTGAGCGCCATGCTGGGCAACCTGAACCTGGCCCAGATGAAGCTGCCCATCGGCGGTGCTTCCGGGCCCTACCTCCAGAACATGGAAGGCACCATCCGCAAGGCGGCCGAGCTCACGCGCCAGATGCTGGCCTACTCGGGCAAGGGGAGCTTCATGGTGGAGCCCGTAGACCTCAACCGGCTGGTGGCGGAGATCACGCACCTGCTGGCGGTGTCCATCTCCAAGCGCGTCCGGCTGGAGTACGACCTGACGCCCGGACTCCCGGCCATCGAGGCGGACTCGGCCCAGCTGCACCAGGTGGTAATGAACCTGGTCACCAATGCCTCCGAGGCCATTGGCGAGACCGAGGGCGTCATCCGGATCGCCACGGGCCTCAGCGACTTCGGCCAACGGGAGATCGAGACGGCGCTGCCCGGGCAGGGCCTGGAGCCCGGCCAGTACGTCACCCTGCGGGTCACCGATACGGGGTGTGGCATGGAGCCTGAGGTCCAGGCCCGCATCTTCGATCCGTTTTTCAGCACCAAGGGCTCCGGTCGGGGCCTCGGCCTCTCCGCCATGCTGGGCATCGTCCGGGGGCACCGGGCCGGCCTCGAGATCCACTCGGACGCCGGGCTTGGCAGCGTCTTCCAGATCCACTTCCGGGCCAGCCCGGCCAAGGTCGCCGATGTTGGCGGGATCGAGACCGGGGCCCACAAGGACCGCTTCCACGGCAAGGTGCTCCTGGTGGATGACGAGGCCGACCTGCGCTTCAGCTTCGGCAGCATGCTCCAGCACCTCGGTTTCCAGGTGGTGGCCGCCCGGGATGGGCTAGAGGCCCTGGAGCGCTTCCAAAAGGGCGAGTTCGCTCTGGTCCTCATGGACCTGACCATGCCCCGGATGGATGGCAAGGAGGCCTTCCTGCAGATGAAGGCCCGCGACTCTGAAGTGAGGGTGATCCTGGTCAGCGGCTACAGCGAGGGGGACGCCATCGAGACCCTGCATGGGCTGCGCCCGGCCGGGTTCATCCAGAAGCCCTTCAGCCTGCAGGCCCTGACCCGCGCCGTGGAGCGGGCGCTGGGGTAGGGCTGGATGCCAGCGATTCAGTGACTTCGAATCCCCCCGTATTTTCTCCGCCCAAACGGGCCCCATCCGGGGCGGAGGCTGATCGGCCACCGGGATTCCCTCCGGGGCCACCGCTGCGCGGAGTCCCCTCCGGCCGCACGAATCGCTGGCACGCCGCTTTACGCCTCCGGCAGTCCACTGGACTGCCTCCGCCTACGGCTACCTGCCAGCGATTCAGTGATTTCGAATCCCGCCGTATTCTCTCCGCCAAAACGGGCCCCATCCGGGGCGGAGGCTGATCGGCCACCGGGATTCCCTCCGGGGCCACCGCTGCGCGGAGTCCCCTCCGGCCGCACGAATCGCTGGCACGCCGCTTTACGCCTCCGGCAGTCCACTGGACTGCCTCCGCCTACGGCTACCTGCCAGCGATTCAGTGATTTCGAATCCCGCCGTATTCTCTCCGCCAAAACGGGCCCCATCCGGGGCCCGTTTTGGCGGAGAGAGAGGGATTCGAACCCCCGAACAGGTTTCCCCGTCTCCGCATTTCGAGTGCGGTGCCATCAACCACTCGGCCATCTCTCCGGAACGATCATTCTAGCAAACCGCCCGGTAGAATCCAGCCTTCGGAGGCTTCGATGGGCTGGATGGGGCGGACATTCCTCGGGTTGACGATCCTCACGGCGGCCCATGCCCAGGAGGTCGAGCTGCCCCTGTCCGATGTTGCGGCAGACCGCTTCGCAGTGCTGGCGCTCCGATGCGTGCGCCAGGAATACCCCAACAAGCTCGATCACGTCATGAACGGGGCCGGTGAGGTGAAGTCGCCGAAGGCCCTGCACCCTGCGTTCTACGGCTGCTTCGACTGGCACTCGTCGGTGCATGGGCACTGGATGCTTGTGAAGCTGCTGCGGGGGCATCCGGGCATGGCCCGCGCGGCCGACATCCGCGCCGTGCTCGACGAGAACTTGAGCCCCGAGCGCATTGCCCTGGAAGTGGCCTACCTGGGCGCGGACAACCGGCGCAGCTTCGAGCGGACGTATGGCTGGGCCTGGCTGCTGAAGCTCTCGGCGGAGCTGCGGAGCTGGGACGATCCCGCGGCCCGGCGCTGGGCCGAGGCGCTGCGGCCCCTGGCCGATGAGTTGGCCGGGCGGTTCAAGGCCTTCCTCCCGAAGCAGACCTATCCCATCCGCACGGGCGTCCACCCCAACACGGCCTTCAGCCTGGATCTGGCGCTGGACTATGCCCGGGCCACCCGCGATACCCGCTTCGAGGCCCTGATCCGCGCCCGCGCCCGGGACTGGTTCGGCCGGGACCGGCGCGGGCCCCTGGCCTGGGAACCGGGCGGGGAGGACTTCCTGTCCCCCTGCCTTGAGGAGGCGGCCCTCATGTCGAGGCTGCTGCCCGCGCCCTCCTTCCGCCGCTGGCTGGAGGGCTTCCTGCCGGGTCTGCCCGGCGGCCTCGTCCCGGCGGTGGTCTCCGACCGCACGGATCCCAAGATCGTGCACCTGGACGGGCTGAACCTCAGCCGGGCCCGGGCGCTACGCCAGATTGCCGCGGCGCTGGGCCCGGCGGATGCGCGTGCTGCCGGTCTGCGCCGGCTGGCGGAACGCCACGCTCGGACCTCGCTGCCCCACCTCGCCTCCGGGAGCTACGAAGGCGAACACTGGCTGGCCACCTTCGCCGTGCGGATGCTGGTGGAGCGCTAGGCGATCTAGGCTCCGGCCGGAGGCGTGCTGTCAGGTCCGGTGGCCCTGACCAGGTGGGAGAAGTAGGCCCGGTCCTCCGTCAGGATGTGGCCCTTCACCAGGTCCAGGGCCAGGAACGTGACCAGCTGGCCGAAGTCCAGGTGGCCGGCCTTGACCTCCGCTTGCAGCTTCCAGGCCTTGGACAGGAGGGCCGCGTGGACAATGGCATGCTCGGCCAGATCGGGGTACCGGGCCTGCCTCAGGAGGGCCTCTTCGTCGTGGAAGTGCTGGGCGGTATGGGCGAGCAGGGTCTCCAGCCGGAGCGACACCTCGGGCAGGGAGCGGCTCTCGGTGAGCGTGGACATCAGGGTGCTGGCCAGGCGGAACAGGCGCTGGTGCTGGGCATCGACCAGGGTGTGGCCGCTGGCGTAGGTGTCCTCCCAGATCACCTCGAGCAGGGAGCGCTCGGAGGAGGGTTCTATTTCGGGGCTGTCCGGTGCCGGGGCGGCGATGGTGCGGTTCCGGCCCTCGCCCTTCGCCCGGTAGAGCGCCTGGTCCGTGCGTTCGATCCACTCCTTGAGCCCTTCGCCGATGGCGTATTCGGACACGCCCAGGCTCATGGTCACGCGGCCCACGCCGGGGAAATCGATGGCCTCCACGGCCGCACGGAGTTTCTCCGCCAGGCCCAGGGCCCCTTCGAGGCGGGTGGCCGGCGTCATCACGAGGAATTCCTCGCCCCCCCAGCGCACCAGCGAGTCCGAGGCCCGGAGGTGCATCCGTACGGTCTGGGCCGTGCCTGCCAGGACTGTGTCGCCGGCGCCATGTCCATAGGTGTCGTTGACGCGCTTGAAGTGGTCCAGGTCGAACATGAGCAGAGAGAGGGGATTCCGCCGGCGCTGGGCCAGGGCGATCTCGGGCAGCACCGCCTCCTCGAAGCGGCGGCGGTTCCAGGCGCCGGTCAGGCGGTCTGTGGAGGCGGCCTGCTCCACCTGATCCAGGGCGCGCTGGAGGCTCTGGTTGGCCAGCTCGGAGGTTTGGCGCGCCTCGCTCAGTTCCCTCAGCCGTTCGGACAACTCGGCGTTCCGCAGGGTCACCAGGGCTTCCAGGGTGGAGGCCTGGCTTGCCACCACCGCGAGCTGGGCGCGCTGGGCCGCCTCGGTGTCCTTGCGGAGCTCCATCATGCGGCTGAGCATGGCCCAGCCCAGGGCCGTGGCGAGGATGACAAGGGCGACCTGGAGGATGGTCAGGCTCAGAGAGCTGCCCATCCATCCGGCCGACAGGGCCCACAGGGTGGCGCAACAGACCAGCAGGGCCAGGGTGGCCGCCACCAGGGCGCCGGCGATCCGGAGGCCCTCGCGGCGCGCGCGCAGTCCCGCCGCGAGGGTCAGTAGGGCCAGCAAGGCCGCCAGCAGGCCCAGGATGATCTCGGCCAGGTGGTGGAACCGAGTGGAGGGCAGGAGTGCCGCCAGGGCGATGATCAGGGTGGTAAGGGCGGTGAAGCGTCGGATGTGGGCGAGGCGCTGGGCTCCGGGGGAGGTTGCCAGCAGTCCGGCCGTCACGCGCTCCCAGATGGCGAGGCAGAGGCCACCGAGGATCAGGGAGGCGGGGTGGATCCAGGGTGCCAGACGGGCCGGAAGCAGGGGGGTCGCAAGGCCGCTGTAGGCGATCCAGGCGGCGGCAGCCACCAGGCCGAACAGGCCCGCCTGGCTGAGCACCCGGTCGCGCAGGGGGCGGTGGGCCAGGATCGACAGCAGCGCCAGGGCCACCAGGATGCCGGCCAGGAAGGCCTGGATGGCGAGGGGCAGCGGAGAGGGCAGCGCCGGAGTGGCGGCGGGTGGGAGGGTCAGCATGGCAACGCTCTCATCGGCGCCGCTTGAAGAAAGCTTGGATCTGGGCGCGGCACTCCGGCTCGAGGAGGCCACCCTCCAAGGTGAAGCGGTGGTTCAGGGTGGCCTGGTCCAGCGTGTCCAGCCAGCGGCTGACGCCCACCTTGGGATCCGAGGCGCCGAACACCACGCGGTTCACCCGGGCGTGGATGAGGGCGCCGAAGCACATGAGGCAGGGCTCCAGCGTCACGTAGAGCGTGGCGCCGGTCATGCGGTAGTTCTTGGTCCAGGCGCCGGCGCTGCGCAGGGCCAGCACTTCGGCGTGGGCCGTGGGGTCGTTGAGCCGGACCGGATGGTTGTGCCCGCGGCCCAGCAGGCAGCCTTCGGACACGATGACAGCGCCCACCGGCACTTCGTCCAGGCTGTCCGCCTTCTCGGCCTCCTCGAGGGCGAGCTTCATGAAGTAGATGTCGTCGCCGCTCCACATGGATCCAGTGTGGCGTAAACCGCGGTGTGTACATCAGGAACAAAGGAGCAGTATGGCCGAAATCCCCTTGAAGAAAAAGGCTGATCCTGGGATTTACGGGTCGTTACACTCACTTTGGTCCTGCATGGACCGAGTCATTCTCACGACCCCGCGGCGGCCCGGCCTCCGCGGGGTTTTTGCAGAGCACGGGCGGAGGGCACATGCGCGCGCACCTGATCCTGAAGGACGGCACCATCTTCCGGGGGCGGGCGCCGTTGGGCTTCGGCGGCGGGGGCGAGGCAGTGTTCACCACCGCCATGGCGGGCTACCAGGAGATCCTCACGGATCCCAGCTTTGCGGGCCAGATGGTGTGCATGACCTTCCCCGAGCAGGGCATCTACGGCATCCACGCCGACCTCAACGAAGGCACGCGGCCCTGGGCCACGGGGCTGCTCTGCCGGCGCCTGAGCTTCGCGCCGGACCACCACCGCTGCGAGGGCGACCTGCCGGCCTGGCTGAAGCGCCACCACATCCCCGTCATGAGCGACCTGGATACCCGGGCGCTGACCCAGCACCTCCGCGACCAGGGCTCCCAGCCTTCGCTCATCTGGACCGAGGTGGACGGCGGCCTGGAGGCCGGGGTGGCCAAGGCCAAGGCCCTGCCGGACATGGCGGGCCAGGCCCTCTGTGGCGAGGTGAGCTGCAAGGACCAGTACGAGCTGAACCCCGGCGGCGCCTTCCGCGTGGCGGTGCTGGACGGCGGCATCAAGCTGAGCATCCTGCACCAGCTGGTGGGCGCGGGTCTGCACCTGGAAGTCTTCCCCTGGGACACGCCCGCCACTGAACTCACCAACAAGCGATT
The DNA here is from genome assembly GCA_963751095.1 of uncultured Holophagaceae bacterium. GTDB lineage: Bacteria > Acidobacteriota > Holophagae > Holophagales > Holophagaceae > Geothrix. The sequence goes on from CAVVTK010000014.1 coordinate 8,750, forward strand.
CCACGGCCTCTTCCTCAGCAACGGCCCCGGCGATCCCGCCGCGCTGCCCGGCATGCAGAAGGAGGTGGGAGCCTGCATCGGCCAGCTGCCCATCTTCGGCATCTGCCTGGGGCACCAGTTGCTGGGCCAGGCCTTCGGCGGCCGAACCTTCAAGCTCAAGTTCGGCCACCGCGGCGCCAACCAGCCGGTGCACGACCTCATGACCGGCCGCATCGAGATCACCGCCCAGAACCACGGCTTCGCCGTGGATGAGGCCAGCCTGCCCAAGGATGTGGAGGTCACCCACCGCCACCTCAGCGATGGCACGGTCGAGGGCCTGCGGCACACGCGGCTGCCCATCTTCTCGCTGCAGCACCATCCCGAAGCCAGCCCCGGACCCCACGACGCCCACCCCGCCTTCAATCGGTTCGTCGCCCTGCTCCAGGAGTTCCACCATGCCTAAGCGGACCGACCTGAAGAGCGTGCTGGTGCTGGGTTCGGGGCCCATCCAGATCGGCCAGGCCTGCGAGTTCGACTACTCGGGCACCCAGGCGCTGAAGGCCCTGCGGGAGGAGGGCATCCGCACCATCCTGCTGAACTCGAACCCGGCCTCGATCATGACGGATGCGAGCCGCGCTGACGCCACCTACATCGAGCCCCTGACCCTGGGCGTGCTGGAGAAGGTGATCGAGGCCGAGCAGCCCGACGCCATCCTGCCCACCGTGGGCGGCCAGACGGCCCTGAACCTCGCCATGGAGGCCTTCGAGAGCGGCCTGCTGGAGCGCACGGGGGTGCAGCTGATCGGCGCCCAGCCCGAGGCCATCAAGCGCGGCGAGGACCGCCAGCTCTTCAAGGCCCTCATGGACGACCTGGGCCTGGAGACCTGCCGCGGCGGCTTCGCCCACAACATGAGTGAAGCCCGCGACCTGCTCAAGCTCACGGGCTTCCCCTCCATCATCCGGCCCAGCTTCACCCTGGGCGGCAGCGGCGGCGGCATCGCCTACAACGTGGACGAGTTCGAGACCATCGTGGCCCGCGGCCTCGACCTGAGCCCCACCAAGCAGGTGCTCATCGAGGAGAGCATCCTGGGCTGGAAGGAGTTCGAGCTGGAGGTGGTGCGCGACCTCGACGACAACGTCGAGGTGATCTGCTCCATCGAGAACTTCGATCCCATGGGCGTCCACACCGGCGACAGCATCACGGTGGCCCCGGCGCTGACGCTGACCGATCCCGAGTACCAGAAGATGCGGGACGCCGCGCTGGCCGTCATCCGCGCCGTGGGCGTGGAGACCGGCGGCTCGAACATCCAGTTCGCCCTGGAGCCCGAGACCAGCCGCATCATCGTCATCGAGATGAACCCCCGCGTGAGCCGCAGCTCCGCGCTGGCCTCGAAGGCCACGGGCTTCCCCATCGCCTGGGTGGCCACGAAGCTGGCTCTGGGCTATCGCCTCTGGGAGCTGCCCAACGCCATCACCCGCATGACCAAGGCCGCCTTCGAACCGGTGCTGGACTACATCGTGGTGAAGATGCCGCGTTTCACCTTCGAGAAGTTCCCCCAGGCCGACAAGGTGCTGGGCACGCAGATGAAGAGCGTGGGCGAGGTCATGAGCATCGGCCGCAGCTTCCAGGAGGCCCTGCAGAAGGCCGTGCGCTCCCTGGAGGAGGGCCACAAGGGGATCTCGGGCGCCCTGGAGGGCAAGCTCGACCTGGGCCGCCTCAAGGAGCACCTCATCATCCCCGGTGCCCAGCGCATCTTCTGGATCTACCACGCCCTCAAGGCCGGCCACAGCGTGGAGGAGATCCACCGCCTCACCAAGATCACGCCCTGGTTCCTGCGCGAGATCGAGGAGATCGTCGTGCTGGAGGGTCGCCTGCGCAGCTTCCCCGTGGACCGCCTGCCGGAGGAGCTGCTGGAGAAGGCCAAGCGTGCGGGCTTTGCCGACAACCAGATCGCCGTGTTCTGCTCGGGCACCGAGGCCGAAGTGGCCGCCCGGCGCGAATCGCTGGGCCTGCGGCCCGCCTACAAGCGCGTGGACACCTGCGCCGGCGAGTTCAAGGCGGAGACGCCCTACCTCTACGGCACTTGGGAGCAGACCAGCGAAGCCGAGCCCACGGATCGCCCCAAGGCCATCGTGCTGGGCAGCGGGCCCAACCGCATCGGGCAGGGCGTGGAATTCGACTGCTGCTGCGTGCAGGCGGTGGAGGCCATCCGCGCCAGCGGCGTGGAGGCCATCCTCATCAACTGCAATCCGGAAACCGTCAGCACGGATTTCGACACCTCTGACCGCCTCTACTTCGAGCCCCTCACCTGCGAGCACGTGAAGGCCGTGGTGGACCGCGAAGGGAAGGGCGGCAAGCTGCTGGGCGTCTTCGCCCAGTTCGGGGGCCAGACGCCGCTGAAGCTGGCGGAGCCGCTGCACAAGGCCGGCGTGAAGCTGCTGGGCACGCCGCTGAACACGATCATAGACGCGGAAGACCGCGAGCGCTTCGGCCAGGCCCTCAAGCGCCTGAACATTCCCGCGCCGCAGTGGGGCATGGCCACCAGCTTCGAGCAGGCCAAGGAGGTGGCCCACCGCCTGGACTACCCCGTGATGGTGCGACCCAGCTTCGTGCTGGGCGGTCGCGCCATGGCTGTGGTCTTCGATGATGCGGGGCTGGAGAAGTACATGCGCGAGGCCGTGGCCGTGAGCAACGATCAGCCCGTGCTGCTGGACCGCTTTCTGGATGGCGCGCAGGAGCTGGACATCGACGTGGTCTGCGACGGCGAGGACGTGGCCATCGCGGGCCTGCTGGCCCACATCGAGGAGGCGGGCATCCACAGCGGCGACAGCTACGCCGTGATCCCGGCCCTGGGCGTGCCCGAGGACATCCTGGAGACCGTGAAGGGCTATGCCCGCAAGCTGGCCCTGGACCTGGGCGTGCGCGGCCTCATGAACCTGCAGTTCGCCGTGAAGGACGGCATCGCCTACTGCCTGGAGGCCAACCCCCGGGCCAGCCGCACGGTGCCCTTCGTGAGCAAGGCCACGGGCGTGGACTGGGCCGGCGTCGCCGCCCGCATCGGCCTGGGCCAGAGCCTGAAGCAGCAGGGCATCACGGATGGCGTGCCCCGCCTGGTCTCGATGAAGGGCGTGGTCTTCCCCTTCGCCAAGTTCCCCGGCGTGGATCCCATCCTGGGGCCCGAGATGAAGAGCACGGGTGAGGTCATGGGCATCGGCGCGACCTTCGGCGAGGCCTACGCCAAGTCTCTGCTGGCTGCGGGCATCCCGCTGCCGCTTTCCGGCACGGTGTTCCTCACGGTGAACGACAAGGACAAGGCCCGCCTGCCGGAGCTGGCCCAGAAGCTGGTGGCCCTGGGCTTCGGCCTCTGCGCCACCGAAGGCACGGCCCGCACGCTGGAATCTGTGGGCCTCAAGGTGCGCCGCATCTTCAAGGTGAACGAGGGCCGCCCCAACGCCGTGGATCTGCTGAAGAACGGCGAGGTGCAGTGGGTCATCAACACGCCCCTGGGCCGCGATGCCTTCTTCGACGAGGGCTCCATCCGCAAGGAGGCCCTGCGCCTGAAGATCCCCTGCCTCACCAACCTCAGCGCCGCCTTGGCCGCCTGCGAGGCCGTGGAAACCCTGCGGGGGGACATGCAGGTGCGGGCGATCCAGTCGTTGGGAAGCCAGCCAGCAAATGAAAAATAGATATCCACTATTCTTAACCAAATAGTCGTAAAGTAGTGCACGCGGGGTCCTCCTGACCCCCTTTGCGTGCCTTGTGCTTGCTTCCGGACCTTCCCCTGCGGGCGCCCCTGTGCGGCCCCTCCGGTCTCTGTGGCCCTGGGCTGGGCTGTGCCTGGGGATCGGGCTCACGGCCCTGGTCTGGGTGGTGGTCCAGCGGGCCGAGGCCGCGCGCCTGAAGAGCTTGCAGGCGGCCAGGGCCACCGGCATGGCGAAGCAATTGGAAGACCGGATGAAGGACCTGTCACAGGTGCTGCATGGCTCCGCCGGTTACCTGGGCCGGGGACCCCTGCCCACCCGGGCCGAGTGGCACGCCTATGTGGCCGGCCTGAACCTGGCCGCCACCTATCCCGGGTTCCAGGGCCTGAGCTTCGTGGAGTGGATGCCACACGCCGGGCTGGGTGCCCACATCCAGCGCATGCGGAGGGAAGGGTTCCAAGGCTATGAGGTGGTTCCGGGTGGACCCCTGCCCCCGGATCCCGGGGGGCGCAGTTCCATCGTCTATCTCGAGCCCATGGATGCCCGTAACCAGCGGGCCCTGGGCAAGGACATGCTGATGGAGGCCACACGCCGGGTGGCGATGCTGAGAGCCCGGGACCAGGGCCTAGTGACCCTGTCTGGACCTCTCACCCTCTACCAGGAATCGGACACCGAACCCCAGCCGGGCCTCGTGCTGTTCGCCCCGGTCTACCTGCAGGGCCTGCCGTTGGAAACCGTGGAGCAGCGGCGGAAGGCCCTGCGGGGGTGGACCAGCTTCCCCTTGCGTGTGGCGGACCTCGTCAGAAGCACCCTGGCCCGGGATCTCCGCACCATGGACCTGGCCCTGTTCGACGCCACGGGGCCCGGGGCGCCGGTCCCCACCTTCGGCATGGACCCGCACCACCGTGCGCCGGACAAGGGCGACCCGGATGCCATGATCTTCGAGGTGGCCGGGCGGACCTGGAGCGGGCACATCCACCCCAACGCGTCGTTCTTTGCGGAAGCCGGACAGCAGCAGCATGGGGAGATCCTGCTCGGCGGGCTGGTGGCGAGCCTCCTCCTCTTCACCCTCCTAGCCATCCAGCACGGAGCGGAGGCTCGCGCGCAGCTGCTGGCCAAGCTCCGGGGCGAGGAGCTCCTGGCCACGGGGGCCCAGTTCCGGGCCCTGTTCGAGCTGTCTCTGGATCCCATCTCGCTCTCGCGAATGTCCGACGGCGCGCTGGTGAGGGTCAACCGCAGCTGGTGCGCCCTGACGGGCATCTCCGCGCACGAGGCCATCGGCCGCTCCCCGGCAGACCTTGGGGCCTGGCTGCGACCCCAGGACCGAGTGGATTTCCTGCAGGGACTTCGTGAGACAGGACGGACCGGCATCCTGGAATCGGTGGTGCTCCGGCGGGATGGCACCCGACGCCACGTGCTGATCACGGCCCAGGTGCTGCGGTTCGGGAGCGAGGACCTGGCCCTGATCTCTGGCAAGGACGTGACGGAGCGCCACGGCATCGAGGTCGCGTTGCGGAACCGGGAGGCAGACCTGTCACGGGCCGAGGAGGTCGGTGGCTTCGGCAGCTGGAAGCTGGTCCGTTCCGAAGCTGGCGAGACCTGGAGCTGCTCTTCTGGCCTCCGTCGCATCTACGGCTATCCGGCGGAGCATCCCATCACCATGGAGTCCTGCTTCGACAGGGCGCACCCCGAGGACCGGCCGCTGGCGATGGCTGCCTGGCGACAGGCCCTGGCCGGAAACGGGCCGGGCGAATGGGAACATCGCGTCATCGTGGGTGGCGAGGTTCGCCGACTCCTGGCCAAGGCCTCCCTCCAGTTCGATTCGCAGGGGGGTCTGAGGGAGGTCTCCGGGATCGTCCAGGACATCACGGAGCGGAAGGCCGCCGAAGAGGCGCTGAGGCTCAGCGAATCTCGCCTGCGCGCCCTCGGTGACCAGCTGCCGGACAGCTTTCTGTATGAATACCTGCTGAAGCCCGGAGAGGCCCCCCGCTTCCTCTACCTCAGCGCGGGAGTGGAGCGGCTCTGCGGGGTGAGCGCCGAGGAGGTGATGCGGGATCCGGCACTGCTGTTCAGCCAGATCGACCCCGCCATGCTGCCCGCCTACCTCGAGGCAGAGGCGGTCAGTGCGAGGGACCTCACCCCTTTTGCCATGGACCTGCGCCAGTGCCAGGCGAACGGAGACTGGCGCTGGTTCCGTGTCCGCTCCAAACCCCACCGGCTGCCCGATGGCTCGGTGCTCTGGGAAGGCATCTCCACGGATGTCACGGAGCGCCAGCAGAGCCGGATCCTTCTGGAGGAGAGCGAGGCTCGGTTCCGCAGCGTGGTGGACAGCGCCGTCGATGCCATCTACCTTCACGACGGCAGCGGCCGGATCCTGATGTGCAATCCCGAGGCCTGCCGGATGACCGGCTATTCCCGGGAAGAACTCCTCGGCCTCAAGGTCGAGGACATCGACCTGGATCATCCCCGCGAGCAGGCCGCCGCGCTCTGGGCCGGGCTGCCCCCCGGCGGGCATGCGAACGTGGAATCACGGTGCCGGCGCAAGGATGGCAGCAGCCTCCCCGTGGAGATCCACCTCGGCCTGTTGAGTGACGCCCCCGAGCGGGTGTTCCTGGCGATGGTGCGGGACCTCACGGAGCGGGAGCGGGCCAGGGCCACTGAACTCCGCGCCCAGAAGGCCGAAAGCCTGGTCCTGATGGCTGGCAGCATCGCCCACGACTTCAACAACATCTTCCAGGGGGTGCTGGGCTTCCTGGAGATCGCGGCCATCCAGGCCGAGGAGCATGCGGACCTCCGCCAGGTGCTTGACCGGGCGGAGGTTTCGCTGCGCAAGGCCATCGAGCTTTCCTGGAAGATGCTGGATTTCTCCGGCCGGGCCATGGTCAAGCGAGAAAGGCTCGACCTGAATGCCTGGCTCCCCGCCCACGTCGCGGTTCTGCGCCTGGACCTGCCGCCTACCCTCCAGCTGGATCTCGGCTGCGCGACAGTGCCACCCATCGAGGGGGACCAGACCCGGCTCGAGGAAGTGGTGGAGGCCATCGTGGCCAATGCCCGGGAGGCGGCCGGGCCCCTGGAGGGCCGGGTTCGCCTGAGGCTCCGCATGGCCTTCAGGGAGGACCACTCCGGGCCTGAGTCGGAGGGAGTCTGGCCCCTGGCGCGGCCTGACCTGCCCACGACGGTGTGCCTCGAACTCCAGGATGAGGGTCCCGGGGTTCCCCCGGCGATCCTGGATCGGATCTGCGACCCCTTCTTCACGACCAAGGAACTGGGCCGGGGGCTTGGCCTGGCATCGGTGGTGGGCATCCTGCGGGCCCATCACGCAGGCCTGCACATCTTCAATGGCGGGCAGGGCGGGCTGGTGCTCCGCATCCACTTCCCGCCCAGCGGGGCCTGACTCCTTGTCACGGCACTCCAGCGGCGGACATCCCAGAGTGGGAGCAGCCATGGCAGAGACGGTCCAGCAGAAGATAGCCGCATTTCTCGCCGCCGAGGCCTTCGCGGTCGTGGGCGCCAGCGTGGACCGGTCGAAGTACGGCAACAAGGTGCTGCGCTGCTACCAGCAGCATGGGCGGGAGGTCTATCCCATCAACGCGCGCGCCGACCATGTGGAGGGCCTGAAGGCCTACCCTTCGCTGGCCGCGCTCCCCGTGCCGGTGAAGGCGATCTCGGTCATCACGCCGCCCGCCATCACCGAGCAGGTGGTCCGCGATGCGGCGGCGGCTGGTGTCTCCCACATCTGGATGCAGCCGGGCGCCGAGAGCGACGAGGCCATCCGGGAGGCCGAAGCCTCCGGCATGGTCGTGATCGCGGGGGGGCCCTGTCTGCTGGTGGTGCTGGGCTATCGCGACTGAGCTTGGTGGCGCTTCTGAATCTGCTGCGCAGATTCAGCAGGGAATTCGCTGGGCGAATTCAAATGCGTTCTTTCCTTACTGAATTCGCGCAGCGAATTCAGCCGCCTACGCCAGGCCCAGGTTGCGCCGCACTTCCAGCCGGTGCTCCTCATGCGCCTGCACCACCTTCGGGACCTCGCTCCGCCACAGTCTCGAAAAATCGGCGAAGGAGATGATCGGCTTCGCTTCTTCGCCAGGGATCGAGCGTTCGGTTGAGTCCTGCGAGCACGTCTCGCGGGAAGTAGGCTTGGCGGTCATGGTTGGGATTCCTCAGAAGAGAAAGGTAAGCGGTTTGCAGCTGGTAGGCAACCACGGAATCCGCTGGTTTTGGCCGTGCCCGGACGCTGGCGAGGGCATCCTGGCCCTCGGTCATGCGCCCTGGGCCCTCCTCGTCCACCCGCACGTGGTAGAGCTGCAGGCTGCGGCCCACGCGCGGGGCCAGGCCCAGGAACGTGAAGGGAGCCCAGGCATGGGCCCGGGCCATGCGGTCCAGGGGCACGTAGCGGCCCTCGCGTTCGGAGCGGGCCAGCATGGCCCGGAGTGAGCCCTTGGGATCGCGGTCGGTGTAGGCCAGGTGCACCTCGCTGCAGCCGGCGCGGCGGATGCGGCCCAGCAGAAAGGCCACGCCCTCGGGGTCGGTGTGGGGGGCGTCGAAGACGGCCCCGAAGGCGGGCCCCAGCGCCAGGGCGCCCGTGGTCTTGCCCGTGGCCTGGCCGCCCATGAAAATGATCACCGGCTCCCGGCGGGCCATGGCCAGGGCCCGGTCCCGCAGGCGCTTGCCCAGGGCGTTGAGGTGCACGGAGGCGCGACCGGCCGGATCCTCCAGGGCCTCATAGCCCTGGGTGGGGTTGCGCCGCAGGCTGGGCAGCAGGGTCGCCAGCACGTCGCCGTTCACGAGCTGGCCCTCCAGGGTGCCGGGGAAGGCGGCGTAGTCATCCAGGGCCTGGTCCGCGTGGCGCGCCAGCTCGGCGGCCTCGCGCTCCAAGTCGCCGCGCAGCCCGGCGCGGTCGGCCTCGGCCAGCTCCCAGTAGGAGCGGCGCTCGTGCCAGGCCACTTGGTGCCAGGGCGTATCTGAGGTCATCGGGACACAGTAGCCGAATTATGCTGTCTGACATGCTCCTGACGACTCCCTCCGTCCTCCTCTGCCCTGGCCAGGGCACCGAAGCCGTGGGCATGTCCACCGGCTGGGACACCCAGCCCGCCTGGGTGGAGACCCTTGCCGCCGCCGAAGTGCACACGGGCTATCCCCTGCGGCGCCTCATGGCGGAAGGGCCCATCGAGGAGCTGCGCTTCCAGCGCCACGCCCCCTGCGCGGTGCTGGCCCATTCCGTGGGGCTGTTCCGAGCCTGGCAGGAGGTTGGCATGCCCCTGCCCAGGGCGGCGACGGGCCACAGCATGGGCTTCTACTCGGCGCTGGTGGCGGCGGGCGTCGTTCCCCTCGCGGCCGCTCTGGATCTGCTGGATGCCGTGGAGGACCTGAGCGAGGCCGCCTTCGCCGGACGCCCCATGGGCATGGCCTTCGTCATCGGAGTGCCGGAACTGGACCTGCGGCAGGCGCTCCTGGCCCACCCGGATCTGGCGCTGTCGAACCGCAACGGCCAGGCCCAGTTCACGGTGTCGGGACCGGTGGATGCCCTGGAGCCCCTGGTGGCGGCCCTCCGGCCCTCGGCCTTCAAGGCGGGCCTGCTGCCCGTGCAGCACCCGCTGCACGGCCCCCACATGGCGGCCCTGCTGCCTGCTCTCGCCCGGCGCATGGCGACGGTGACGCCCGCGGCACCGGCCTTTCCGCTCATATCGCACTTCGATGGACGGCTGCTCACCGCGGGCGCCGAGGCCTGGGACGATGGCCTGGCCTCGGTCGCGCTGCCCGTGGACTGGCTGGTGGTGGTGGCGCGGCTGGAGGCCCTGGCCGCCCCTCTCGCAGAGTGCGGGCATGGGAACCAGCTGGCGGGGCTCACCCGTTGGGCCAATCGCGACCTTGGGGTAATCAGTCTCCAAAGCGGACCGCCTCCGGCTTGATTCCATTGAGGATGCATCGGTAAAAGACGCCATCGGGCTCGGCCGATTCGCTGGATCGTCCCCCCGCTGCTCTGCCATGATTGGGGTTCTCGCCCACCTCGACCAGGATTCCCATTCCCATGGCCATGCCCACCTTGATACTCGGAGAGGCCCTCGCCAACCGGTGTTCCCAGGTTCTCTACCGGTGCCTGGAAGAAGTCGGCAGCACCAAGGGGTCCCTCTACCTCCGGACGCCGGAGCAGGGCTCCTTCGAGGTGGTGAGCTTCTACGGCTGGCCCCGGGGGACGCGACCGCCCGTCTCCATCCCGGAGGGGCACCCGCTGCTGGTGCACACCCAGCGCATGCGGCGCGCCTTCGTGGTGAACGACGCCTCCGAATCACCGGAGCTGGCGGCCTTCGGCCAGGGCGGCGAGTGGCCGCGCTACCTCATCACCCCCGTCTACCTGGCGGGCGACTGGGTCGGCTTGCTGATCCAGCGTGACCGCATCAAGGGCGGCACCTTCGACGTGGAACGGGACGAGCCGCCGACCCTGGCCATCTGCGGGGACCTGGTGCAGGCCCTGCGGGAATTCCGCCTCTATGGCACGACGCCGCGGCCGGATCAGGTGCCGCTGTCCGTCCACGTGCCCGATCCACCCGCGCCCCAGCCCATCGCCGCAGGGCCGGCGCCGGTGCCGGAAGGCCTGCCCACGGCTTCCGCCATCATCGATGAAGTGGCCCCGGTGGCCGAGCGGCTGCTGCCGCCCGTATCCACCCCCGCACCACCCTTGCGCGCGCCCGGCGTCTACGTCACCTCCACAGGGCCGCCGGCCCAGGAACGCATGTACGGCTTCGCTGGAGGGCAGGACGGCTATGCGGCCTTGCCCTGGGAGGCGGACCGCACCCTCAGCGGCTGGGTGGCCCCGCCACCGGCCAATCCAGAGCGCAAGCGCGGCATGGTGCCGCCCGAACAGCGGGCGTTCTTCTGGGAGATCGCCGGTCTGCTCAGCCAGATCCTCTCGGCCTCGGCGGTGGCGCTCTGGATCGAGGATCCCGAGGAGATCCGCCCGATCCTCGCCTACAGCACGCTGCCCTTGTCCCCGGACCTGCAGCAGCAGATCCTCGCCCACGCCACCTTCCATCTTCCGGCGGTGCGGGAGCAGGACCTCCGACTCATCACCCGCGTGGACATGTCGGAGTCCCCGCGGATTGACGGGGCCTTCGCGACCTACATGCCGCTGCTGCTGAACGAGACCCTGCAGGGCCACGACCTGATGCTGGTCTTCCGCCAGGAGGACCAGTCCTTCTCCATCTCGGAGATCGAGGCCATCCAGAAGCTGGGCCGCATCCTGGGCCTCCACATGCAGGAGGCGCGCCTCCACGAGCGCTATCACCATGCCTTCCTCTCCGTGAGCCATCGGATCTTGCAGTCCAGCGAAAGCCGGATGCCGACCCTGCGGCCCCACAGCCTGGCCACGGCGCGCCTGGCCCGGGACCTGGCCCTGAAACTCGAGCTCACCACCGAGGAGGTGGAGGCGGTCAGCATCGGCGCGATCCTCCATGACGTGGGCCTGCTGATGCTGGACCCGCAGATGCTCGCCAAACCCGAGCTGAACGGTGAGGAGCTGAAGAAAATCCGGAGCCATCCCGAGCTGGCCGCGGTCTTCCTGAAGGACCTGCGCTTCCCCTTCGATGTGGTGAAGATGATCCGCCACCACCACGAGCGCTGGGACGGACGCGGCTATCCCGAGGGTCTCCGCGAGACCAGCATCCCCATCGGCAGCCGCATCATCGGCCTGATCGAGGCCTACGAGGTGATGACCAGCGGCAAGGGCTACCGGCGCCCCAAGGGGTACCGGCAGGTGCTCGAGGAGCTCGACAACGAGGCCGGGGCCCAGTTCGATCCCAAGGTGGTGGCGGCCTTCCGCGAGCTTCTGACCCGAAAGGGAGACCGGGGATAGTACCCTGGTCCACCGGAGCGCTCTCCATGACCCCTTCCCGATCCCAGCGCGGCTTCACCATGGCCCTGGCCTTGGCGCTGGCCGTGGTGATGGGGATCATGCTGATGAAGGCGGGTCCCCTGGTCAGCGCCGAGGTGCAGCGCGAGAACGAGGCGGAGCTCATCTTCCGGGGCGAGGCCATCGCCAATGCCTTCCGACTCTATTCGGCGAAGGCGGGCCGCTATCCCATGGACCTCGATGAGGTGATGAAGCTGCGTCCCCGCATCCTCCGCCAGAAGTACAAGGACCCCATGACGCCCAGCGGCGAGTGGGAGTACATCACCCAGGTGCGACCCGGGGCATCCGGGAACACGGAGGGGCTGCCCATCGTGGGCGTCCGCAGCCGGAGCACGGCCAACAGCATCCGCGTCTACCAGAACAAGACCCTGGTGCGGGAGTGGCAGTTCACGGCGGAGCAGAATCTGCTGGGGATCACGGACGAGATCAGCAAGTCCCGGGGGCTCCCCAAGGCCGGCAACGCCACCGAGAAGCCTGTGGCGCCGAAGGAATGAGGGTGGGCTGGCGGTCCATGGCGGTGCTCCTGGCCTCGGCCCTGACCCTGGCCGGCCAGGATTTCCAGAGCTGGGCGAGGGAGCTGGAGGCCCGGGGCGTGCGGGTCTCCGCCGGGATCTGGGACGCCGGCACGGGCAAGGCCCTTGCGCGGCACCGGGATGATGTTGCCCTGGTGCCTGCCAGCACCACCAAGGTGGTCTCGACCTATGCGCTGCTCAAGACCCTGAAGCCGGACTTCACCCTCGAGACGGAAATCTGGGGGGACCTGCAGGAGGGCACCGTCCTCGGCGATCTCACCTTCAAGGGCGACGGCGATCCCCTGCTCACGAGCGAGCGCGTCTGGCTGCTGGTCCAGGCCCTGAAGAAGCTCGGCGTTCAGCGGGTCACCGGCGGCATCCGCCTGGACCAGAGCGCCTTCGATGCCCAGCGGGAACCCCAGGGCTGGGAGAACACCACGGTGGACACCCTGCCTCCCGTGCTGGCGCTGTCCGTTAACTTCAACCGGGACGAGGCCGGCAAGCTGGTGCAGGATCCCGAGCGCCAGTCCCGCGAGATCATCCAGCGGATCCTCCAGGAGGCCGGCATCGCCATCGAGGGCCGGGCCGCGGCGGCCGGGAACTTCCGCAAGCTGCTGGGCTGGACCTCCCCGCCGCTGCGGGCCATGGTGCAGGACATCAACAAGTGGTCGAACAACTTCATGATCGAGATGCTGGTACGGAAGTACGGCGCGGGCTCCTGGCCACGGGGCGTGAAGCGGATCCAGGAGTTCTACCGCAGCTCCTTCGACCTCGGGCCCGAGGCCATCCAGATCACGGACGGCTCGGGCCTCAGCAAGGAGAACCGCCTGTCCGCGCGCAGCCTGGCCATCATCCTGCGGGGCGCCTACCACGACTTCGAGGTGGGGCCCGAGTTCGTCTCGTCGCTGAAGGTCATCGGGGGCGAGCCCTGGAAGCAGAAGGTCCCGGGCGCCGACCTCCTGCGGCAGCTCAAGCGGCGGGTGCGGGTGAAGACGGGCCATCTTGATCGGGTCATCAGTCTGGCCGGTTATCTCCAGAGCCTGGACGGCCAGGTCCGGGTCTTCGCCATCGTCCTCAACGGGCCCTGCGGTGACGATGATGTGTGGGATCAGATCTCCCGGTGGGCGAACTGACGCATTGTTGAGGGTGGGGTTGTGCGGGACCATGGAGGCGATGGGCATCTCCGGGTTCCTGCTGAAGCCCGTGGACGCCCCGACCCTGCTGGCCAAGGTGGCCGAGGCGCTCGCGGGCTTAGGGGTCCGGAAGGCTGGTTGCACATGAAACAGACACCGGATCCGCGTGGGCTGGCCGCCCTGGTCTTCGGGGCCTCCCTGCTCGGCTTCGCGGCCATGCTGGTGCGCTGGGCCGCGCCGGCCGGGCCACTGGCCGTGGGCTTCTACCGCATGGCCATCGCCTTGCCCTTCGTGGCCTGGCTGGCCCGGGGCACGGGCCGGCCCGCTACGGGTCGGGCGCGGCTCTGGGCGGTGCTCGCGGGCGTGTGCTTCGTGCTGGATCTCTGGATGTGGCACTCGGCCCTGCACCTCACCAGCGCCGCGAACGCCACCCTGCTGGTGACCCTGGCCCCCATCTGGGTGGCGGTGGTCTCCGTGCTCTGGATGGGGGCCCGGTTGCGCAAGCGCTTCTGGCTGGGGGTGCTGTTGGCCCTGGCGGGCGCGCTGGTCCTGGGCCTGGCCAAGGGGGCCCGCTGGGGCACCGGGGCGGGCGAGCTGCTGGGGGCCCTGGCCTCCCTCGCCTATGGGGCCTTCACCCTGGCCCTGGGCCGCGCCCGGCGGGAGCTCAGCGCCCCGGAGGCATTGTTCTGGGTGGTCCTCTGCTGCACCGTTCTTTTTGGCGCCCTGGGCTGGGCGCAGGGCGAGGCCTTCACCGGCTACCCCGCCCGGGCCTGGTGGGCGCTGATCGGCCTGGGCACGCTGGTGCAGGTGGTGGCCTGGTGGTTCATCACCTGGGGCCTGGGCCACGTCCCCACCAACCTGGGCGCCATGGGCCTGATGACCCAGCCCGTGGCCACCATCATCCTGGGCTGGGTGCTGCTGGCGGAATCCGTGAAGCCCCTGCAGGGCCTCGGAGCCATGCTGGTGCTGGCGGGCATCGCGCTGTGCGCCTTCGCGCCGCCAATGAGGCGAGATTAAATGCAAAGAACATGGAAAACCACCAAGGCACCAAGAAAAGCACAAAGCGATTTGCCCTTGTAGCTCTTGGTGTCTTGGCGCCTTGGTGGTGATCATTTCCATTTCTGATTATCGGCGAGGCTCAGCCAATGCTCTTCAAGATCAACAGCTGAAACCACAGATTCCACAGATGACACAGATCGGCGCCGACTCAACACGCATGGGCCCGCCGGAGGCGGCCTCCGGCTTGGCCGGCGCCCCCACTGCAGCCCAGGCTCGGGTAGCAAGCCCCCCGGGTTTGCCCAGCGCCTCCGGTGATTCAATCTGTGTGAATCTGTGCAATCTGCGGTTGGATGTTTTCGGGCTGAGAGTGGCCGATATGCAGGTTTCCTTTTGATCTTTAGACCAATAGATTTGGATCTACTCCGGAGTGAGTACGCCGCGCTCCTCGCGGTAGGCGAAGAGCTCGCCGAAGCGGCCCCACGTGACCAGCGTCTCGAAGGTCTGTTCGGAGTTCTCCATGGGCAGGCGCTGCTGCAACTCGGCCAGGAGCTCGCTCTCCTTGAGTTCGCCGTGGTGGAGCTCAAGGAGTTCCTGGACCAGGCGGAAGAGGCGGAGTTCCAGCAGCTGGGCCTTCCAGATGTCCTTGCGGTCGTCCATGTTCGCGCGGATGAACCGCTGGCCGAGGGCCGTGAGGATGACCTGCCGCTTCGGCGTGTCCACGAAGTCCAGCATCTCCGCGCCCTTCACCGAAGAGAGGATCTTCTCGAAGGTCACGTGCGTGGCGGCGGCCACCTGGAAGAGGTCCGCCGTGCCCCCCTGGGTTTCCAGGTACTCCAGCAGGCCCAGGATGTCTGACGAGGGGGCGGGGGGCAGCGGCTCGATAAGGTCCGGCAGGAGGCTGGGCTCGGGGGCGCTCACCTCGATGTCCGGCAGTTCGGTGCTGGTGATGATGTCGTGAAGCTGATCCACCAGACGCAGGAACTCCGGGCTGCGCATGTCACGGGGGCGGGGAAGGGGGTTCTCCACGATGGTGCGCAGGCGGCCGGGATTGGCCGACAGCACGACAATTCGGTCGGCCATGTAGACCACCTCCTTGATGTCGTGGCTCACCATGAGGATCGAAGACGGGTTGCGCTCGGCATCGTCCCAGATATCCAGGACCTCCGCCCGGAGGCCTTCGGCCGTGAGGGCGTCCACGTGACTGAAGGGTTCGTCCATGAACAGGATTTCTGGATCCACGCTCAGCGCGCGCGCCATGCCCACCCGCTGTTTCATGCCGCCGGAGAGTTCGCGAGGATAGGCTTCCTCGAAACCTTCGAGGCCCACGAGGCTGATGGCGCGGTGGGCCTTGGCCTTGATGGTTTCGTCATCAAGCCCCTGGGCCTGGAGCACGGTCTTCACGTTGGCCTCCACGGTCATCCACGGGTAGAGGGCGAAGTTCTGGAAGACGATGGCCACACCGGGGTTGAGGCCCTCCATCTTCTTGCCGTGGTAGAAGGTCTTGCCCTTGGTCGGCTGGATCAGCCCCGCAAAGATCCGGAGAATGGTGGACTTGCCGCAGCCCGAGGGGCCGATGAGGCAGACCACTTCGTTAGCGCGGATGTCCAGGTTGATGTCCTCAAGCACACGGAGGGCGTGGCCCGTCTCTCGCTCGAAGGATTTCTGGATGCCCTTCAGCTCGCAGATCACTTCATGGGTGGCGTTGTTCGAATGGATCATGGCTGCCTCACTTCGACAGGGAGTATTGCGTCTCGGCGATCTTGTAGAGGGGCTTCCAGACCAGGCGATTGAAGAGCACCACCGTGGCCGCAAGGACGAGGGTGGACGCCGCCAGCAGCGGGAAGTTCCGCGACTCTCCCGCCTGGCTCACGATGGCGCCAAGGCCGAAGGTCTGGAGCGTAGGTCCGCTGATGTTGTAGTACTCGGACACAATGCTGGCGTTCCATGCACCACCGGCCGCCGTGAGGCAACCCGTCACCAGGTAGGGAAAAATCGCTGGCAGGTAGAGGTTCCGGAAGCGCTGCCAGCGGCTGAAGCCGAAGGCGGTGCCCACCTCGCGCAGGTCGCTGGGAATGGCGCTGGCGCCTGCGATGACGTTGAAGAGGATGTACCACTGGGTGCCCAGAAGCATGAGGACGATGCTGCCCCAGCCCAGGCCGATCTTCAGGGAGGCCAGGACGGCGACGACGGCGGGGAACAGCATGGGCGCCGGGAATGAGGCTGCCACCTGGACGATGGGCTGGAAGATGCGCGATAGGCGCTGGGAGAGACCAATGGCGAGGCCAGCCGGGAGCGTCCAGCAGAGACCGATGAGGATGGAGGCCATCACCCGGGAGAGGGTCAGGCTGGAGGCCTTCAGGAGGGTCCACCAGGATCCGGAAGGCAGCTGGTTCAGCAGATGGAAGATACCC
This sequence comes from uncultured Holophagaceae bacterium, assembly GCA_963751095.1. Lineage (GTDB taxonomy): Bacteria > Acidobacteriota > Holophagae > Holophagales > Holophagaceae > Geothrix. Next base: position 25,391 of record CAVVTK010000014.1, read on the forward strand.
ACCGCGCCAAGAAGCAGGAAACCCGACAATGCAAGCAGGGCGACCATCGACAGCCATGGTCCTACCTGTGCGGCCTGCCCGGTGCGGATTTCCACCAGCGCCTTCTTAGCGACGGCTTGCCGATGCTGTTGTTTCTTGCGCCGCTTGGCGCGCCAGCGGTCCCACCGCCTTATGAGGCGTGAGCCGCGGATGAGGTTGAGGAACCAGCTCTGGGAATCGGCATTCTGGACTGTGTCCTCGATCCGGAACCGCTGGGCCCACACCACGATGGGCCGCCACAGCACCTGATCCAGGAGGACGATCATGAGGATCATGGCCGCGACCGCGCAAAGCTGGGCCCTGACATCGTGATGCTCGACGGCCATGCTCATGTACGAACCGAGACCGGGTACGCGAAAATCCTTGTCGCCCAGCTTGAAGGCTTCGACCAGCATGAGGAAAAACCAGCCTCCCGCCATGCTCATCATGCTGTTCCAGGCCAGGCCCGTGGTGGCGAAGGGGAGTTCGACCCACTTGAAGCGCTGCCACCAGTTGAACCGGTACACCGTGCCGGCCTCCTGCAGTTCCGCAGGAACGCTCTTCAGCGAATGGTAGAGGCTGAACGTCATGTTCCAGGCCTGGCCCGTGAAGATGGCGATGATAGCCGTGAGTTCGATGCCCACGTTGCTGTGGGGGAAGGCCGCCACCAGAGCCAGCATCAGCGGCACGATGAAGGTCATGACGGGAATGCTCTGCAGGATGTCCAGCAGGGGGACCAGCAGCCGTTCCGAGCGGGCATCCTTGGCAGCCCAGTAGGCGTAGGTCAGGGTGAAGCAGAACGAGATCAGGTACGCGGCCAGGCCTCTCATCATGGAGAAGAAGGTGTACTTGGGCAGGGCCCAGGGGGAGAGGTCGATCACCAGCACCGGTCGCTGGATATCAGTCCACTGGCGGCCCAGTAGGATCAGCCCGTAGAGCATGCCGAAGGCGGCGGCGACCAGCAGGAGGTCCACCCAGCGCCGTCTCCGGAGCGGGGAGAAGAGGGCATTGGCCTGTCCCCACATGGTGTCTAGGAAGCGGTGCATCATGGCCGTTCCGTTCGGTGTGAGGCGGCGCGCGGGAAGGCGCCGCGTTCCCGTTCAGGGTGCGGAATCAGGGGAGCCGGAAGAGCGGAGGGTTGCCGCCTCAGCGGGCGGCGCGTCTCGACGGAGGTTCGGAGAGGTCGGCGTGTCGTCCCATCGAACCTCCTTCCCGGCTCTAGCGCCAGAGCCAGAATGCCCCCCGCCTCCGCCCCGGTCAACCCAAGGGTGCCTTCTCGAATGCCCCTGATGAGGTCACCATGGACAAGTCACACAGGAGTCACACCCGTGGGGATCGGCTGGCATGTCGACGGCTGGTGAGCGGGCGCTGGCCCTGGCGGTGGCCTGCGGGCTTCTGGAGCCCGCGGAGGCCCGGGGAACCGACCTGGAAACCCTGGTGGCCGCCGGCCGCCTGACCGAGGAGGACTGCGTAAGGCTGCTCCAGGACCTGGCTGACCTGGAGGAGGTCGAAGCCAGCCACTGGTCCATGGACGTCACGGCCCAGACGCCCCTGCCCGCGCACGGGAATCCCACGGAGACCAGTCCGTCGGGCCCCTCGGCCGGCGCTTCCGACCCGGGGAGGCGCTACCGCAAAGGCGATGTCTTCCAGGCCCGGACCCTGGCGCGCTGGGCCCGCTTCGAGCACCTCGAGCTGCTCGGCGAAGGAGGCATGGGGCGCATCTTCAAGGCCACGGATCCCTCCCTGCATCGCGTGGTGGCCCTGAAGCTGCTGCGCCGGGAGGACCCTGACCTGCTCCAGCGCTTCCTCCAGGAGGCCCAGCTCCAGGCCCGGGTCGACCACCCCAACGTGTGCCGGGTGTACGAAGTGGGCGAATGGCGCGGCCAGCCGTATATCGCCATGCAGTTCCTCAACGGAGAGACCCTCCAGAAGGCCGCGCCCGCCCTGTCCCTGGAAGCCCTGCTCCGCTGCATGGTGGACGTCTGTGAAGGGGTCCATGCGGCCCACCGGGTGGGGCTCGTCCACCGCGACCTGAAGCCCGCCAACCTGATGATCGACCGCCTGGAGGACGGCTCGACCCGGGCCTGCGTGCTCGACTTCGGACTGGCCCGCGGCACCGAGGGTCGGGGCCTCACTGAGACGGGGCGCGTCATCGGCACCGTGGCCTTCATGTCCCCGGAGCAGGCCCGCGGTGATGCGGCCCGGCTGGATCGCCGCTCGGACGTGTACTCGCTGGGCGCCACGCTCCAGGCCCTGCTGACGGGTGCTCCGCCCTTTCCTGGAGAAGGGCTCGAGTGCATGTCCCACATCGTGAAGGACGACCCGGTTCCCCTCCGCCGCCGGCTGCCCACACTTCCGGCCGACCTGGAAACCGTGGTGCTCACCTGTCTCCAGAAGGATCCGCGCCGCCGCTACGCCACGGCCCGCGCCCTGGGGGAGGATCTGCAGCGCATCCTGGATGCTGAGCCCATCGAGGCCCGGGCGGCCACCCGGCTGGAGAAGGCGGTCCACTGGGCTCGGAAGCACACCGTGCTGGTGGCGGCCACGGCCGCCGTGTGCCTGTCCACGGCCGTCTTCGGCGGATTTGCGGTGCGCGAGCGGCTGCGGGCCCGGGCCCAGGCCGCCCATGCCCAGCGCTTCGCCCAGGCAGCCGAGCGCATCGAGGCCCTGGCCCGGTATCTGAAGCTGTCCCCGCCCCACGATCTGGGGCCCGAGCTGCGGGATCTGGAAGCCCGCGTGAACCGGATGGCGGACGATGTCCAGGCCGGGGGTGCGCTCGCGGAGGCGCCCGGCCAGTACGCCCTGGGGCGCGCGCGGCTGGCCCTGGGCCAGCCAGAGCGGGCCCGGGACCACCTGGAGCGGGCGCGAAACCTGGGCTTCGATACGCCGGAGCTGCGTTCCGCCCTGGGCCGGGCGCTGCTGGAACTGCACCAGAAGGCCCTGGACGAGGCCTGGCGCATCGGGCCGGAAGATGCACGGAAGGAGGCGCTGGGCAGGCTGCAGGCCGGTGCTGCCGCGCGCATCGAGCCGCTGCTGCGATCCGGGGCCACCGCTTCCCTCATCCCGCTGGCCTACCTGGAAGGGCAGGCGGCCTGGGTCGCCGGTCGCTGGGAGGAGGCCATCGCCAAGGCCCGAGCGGCCCAGGAGCAGGCGCCCTGGTTCTACGAGGCCCGCCTGCTGGAGGCCCAGGCCCTGCTGTCCTGGGGGCTGCCGAAGAGCGGCCCCGAGCGGGATGGGATCCTGGCGCGAGCCCACCGGAGCGCCCAGGCTGCGCTGGCGGCCGCACCCTGCGATGTGCAGGCCCTGGGGCTGGCGGGCCGGATCGGCGTCTGGCGTTACGGGTTGTACGTATCGGACCCCATGCAATGCCGAGTCATGCACGCTGGGGTGGAAGGCGTGGTTTCGACCCTCCGGACCCTGGAGCCCGAGGGGCATGGTGCGGCCATCCTGGAGGCGTCCCTGCTTACCGCGGAGGCCGTCAACACTCAGGTTTCAGGTCGTCAGGGCGCGGGGTCTCTGCAGCGTGCCCTGGCCTTGTTGGCGCCTCTGCTGGAGTCCGCGCAGCCCCCCGTCGAAGCCCTTGAAGCGGCCATGAGGGCGGAGTGCTATGCGATGAAGTTCCCGGCCATGGGGGACCCGATTCCATGGCTAGACCGGGCCCTCACCCATGGCCGTCAGGCCCTCGACCAGAGACCGGGGCATTCAGCGCTGGTGAACGAGCTTGCCCGGGTTGCGGTCTGGCGGATATCCGCAGGGGCCCTTCGAGGTGAGTCTCCCTGGGTGGTGTTCGAACCCGCCCTCGGGATGATCCTCCGTGCGCTGGAACGCGAGCCTGAGGCCAAGTCCCTGCGGGAGGCCCTGGGATACCTATGGGGCGAACGGGCCGAGTACGAGCGCACCCACGGCCTGGACCCCCGGCCCTCGCTGGAACAATCCATGGGATGCTTCGAAGCGGTGCTCAAGCTCGGACCGAGCTTCCGCGCCGAATACGGCTTGGCCAACGCCACACTCATGCGCGGGCAGTGGGAATTTGACCATGGCCAGCCCGGAGCTCTGGCGAACCTGGAGCGGGCAGCCCAGGCCTACCGCCAGGCGCGGCGACTGGCGCCATACCACTCGGTTCTCGCTTCCAATCTGGTGGAGGTCGCCCTGTGGAAGGGCCGGGTCATGGGGCTGGGCACGACTTCCGCCGATGGGGTCCTGGCCGAAGGCGAGGCGCAATTCCAGGAAGGCGTGAACCGCTTTCCCCAGGAGGCATCTCTCTGGCTGCGTGGTGCCCAGCTGGCTGAGGCGCGAAGTGAAATCCAGGTGGCGAAGGCCCGAATACGTCGGGCCCTCGCCTTGGATCCCCGCAACCCGGAGACACGCCTTCTCCTCAGGGCCCTTCAGTAAGTCTCAGGGCTGTCCGCTCGGCATGCAGTCAGGGCCCTTCATGAGCAGCATGGGCAGGGAGCCTGCATCGGCCCTGGGATCCCCTTGGGTTTTGCTGCGTCGGGGCCGCTTTGATTCCATGCCCCAGGCCAGCTTCAGGAACTTCTTGTCCAGGGGCAGTTCGCCCTTGCCCTTGGGGAACCAGGCTTCGGCGCGGGTGCCGAAACGGGCGATGGCCTGATCGCGGGTGATGGTCTTGCCCTTGCCGTCGTAGAAGGCGCCGAGGATCTCCACGGCGGCATGCTCGTCGAAGAAGAGCGAGGTCGTCCGGCTGGGATCGATGTCGATCTCAAGGGGGATCGGGCTTCCTTCCACGCTGTAGATCAGGCGGATCTTCAGCAGCTTGGGGCGCGGCATGAGGTGCCTCCGAAGGGTGAGAGGTGGGTGGGGGTGGTGTGTCGCCCAGTGGGCGTCAGGGCCGGGGCACGGCCTGCAGCAGCTGGGTGATGGCCTGATCCGTGGTGGCCCCGTCGGCCTCGCTTTCGAAGGTGAGCAGGAGCCGGTGGCGCAGCACATCGGGGGCGAGATCGACTACATCCTGGGGCAACACATGGTCGCGGCCCTGCAGGTAGGCCAGGGCGCGGGAGGATGATTGGAGAGCCAGCGAGGCCCGGGGGCTGGCCCCGCAGCGGAGCTGCTCCTTGCCCTTCCAGGGCTTGCCGTGGCCGGGACGGGTGGCCTGCACGAGGCGCACGATGTAGGTGCGGATGGCCTCGTCGAGGCGCACTTGCTGGGCCTCGCGGCCGGCCTTCAGCAGGCTGGGGCCGTCCACCACGGGATTCACCTCGTCGCCGTTCAGGTGGGCGCGGCGCAGAACCTCGACCTCGTCATCCTGCCGGGGATAGTCCACGCGGAGCTTGAAGAGGAAGCGGTCCATCTGGGCCTCGGGCAGGGGGAAGGTACCCTCCTGCTCCAGCGGGTTCTGGGTGGCCAGCACCAGGAAGGGATCGGGCAGGGCGAAGCTCTCCTCGCCCAGCGTGACCTGGCGCTCTTCCATGGCCTCGAGCAGGGCGGCCTGCACCTTGGAGGGGGCGCGGTTGATCTCGTCGGCCAGCACCAGGTTCGCGAAGATGGGGCCGCGCTTGGGCGTGAAGGTGAGCTGCTTGGGGTCGAAGATCAGCGTGCCCACCACGTCGCTGGGCAGCAGGTCCGGCGTGAACTGGATGCGACGAAAGCTGGTGTGGCTGGCGGAGGCCAGCGTCTTGATGGTGCGCGTCTTCGCTAGGCCCGGCAGGCCCTCCAGCAGCACGTGACCGCGGCAGAGCAGGGCCACCAGCAGGCGGTTCAGGAGCTGCGGCTGGCCCACGATCACCTTGCGGCACTCGGTCAGCAGGGGTTCCAGGGAATGGACGAAGGGGGTGGCCATGGGGGATCCGGGGAATGGCTCCATCTTGACTGGAATGCCGCGGGTCAGTCCAAGGGATCGAAGACCGGGCACCAGGAGACCCTGCATCTACGGATTTCAACGTTTCACACGAAGCGCAGCGACAAACCACCCCGGCTCCATCCCGCGCTTTTTCTATCAGTTTTTATCGGTGTTCATCGGTGTTCATCGGTGGTTAACAAGGCTTTTCCCCTGGGATCTTCAGGGTTCAAGGGAAAGGCCGGCGAAGATCGACTCAGTGGTTCAACGCCAGGGGGCCGTTCCAGGCATTCGTTCCAGCTGAGGTGCCAAGGATCTTTGGAACCACTGATGAACACCGATGAACACCGATAAAAGCATGAAACGGCAAAAGGGACAGTGTTCGGACGGTGGCTCATTCGGGCCGATGACCCCTCGTGGCCGTTCGCCATTCCCGGCCTTCTGACGGGCCGCTGACCCGTGGTAGGGGATCTATGACCCACGGTAGGGACTTACGCCCTTCTCAGCGGATGCTAGGCTCCTCGGAAACCCAGACATCCACTTCCCTTTGGAGGACCCATGCGATCCGCAGTCATCGTCGAAGCCAAGCGCACGCCCATCGGCCGGGGCGTCAAGGGCAGCTATGCCGCCACCCGTCCTGAGCAGCTGGGTGCCATGGTGATCGAGGCCATCAAGCCCCTGCTGAAGGACTGGTCGGGCCTGGAGGACGTGCTCGTCGGCTGCGCCATGCCCGAAGGCGAGCAGGGCATGAATATGGCGCGTCTCATCAGCTTTCGGGCCGGACTGCCCATCACGGCGGGAGCCGCCACCATCAACCGCTTCTGCGGCAGCAGCCAGGAGACCATGCTCATGGCCGCCCGGGCCATCATGGCGAACCAGGGTGACCTGTTCCTCGCGGGCGGCGTGGAGAGCATGTCCAAGGTGCCCATGATGGGCTTCAACCCCAGCGTGGATCCCTTCATCGCCGAGACTTTCCCGGCCGCCTACTGCTCCATGGGCATCACCGCCGAAAACCTGGCCAAGGAATACAAGCTCACCCGCAAGGAGTGCGACGAGTTCGCCTTCAACAGCCACCAGAAGGCCGCCGCCGCCTGGAAGGCCGGGAAATTCGAAAAGGAGGTCGTGCGTTTCGAGACCAAGGGCCTCGACGGCAAGCCCGTCACCCTCCAGCAGGACGAGTGCGTCCGGGCCGAGACCAGTCTGGAGAAGCTGGCGGAGCTGAAGCCCGCCTTCCTGGTGGACGGCCTGACCACCGCCGGCAACAGCTCCCCCATCACTGACGGTGCCGCCTTCCTGCTGGTGATGGAAGAAGGCCTGGCCAAGTCCCTGGGCCTGAAGGCCCGGGCCCGCATCATCGGCGGAGCCGTGGCCGGTGTGGAACCGGATCGCATGGGCATCGGCCCGGTGCCTGCCGTGAAGAAGGTGCTGGACCGCTTCGGCCTCAAGCTCGACCAGATCGACGCCATGGAACTGAACGAAGCCTTCGCCGCCCAGAGCCTGGCCGTCATCCGCGAAGGCGGCTACGACCCCGCCAAGGTGAACGCCTGGGGTGGCGCCATCGCCGTGGGTCATCCCCTTGGCGCCAGCGGCGCGCGCATCCTCACCACCCTACTCAACCGTCTCGAGACCGATGGCGGGAAGTACGGCATCGCCACCATGTGCATCGGCGGCGGCCAGGGCATCGCATCCATCATCGAAAAGCTGTAACCGCGAAATTCGCGAAATGACGCTAAAAAGGCAATTCTTCTTTCGCGCTTTTTAGCGTTTTTCGCGGTTCCCCCTTTGAGGTTTCCTATGAGTATCAAAAAAATCGGCGTACTCGGTTCGGGTGTGATGGGCTCGGGGATCGCGGCGCATGTGGCTTCTGCGGGCTGCCAGGTGGAGCTGCTCGACATCGTCATCGATGAGGCGGCGCCCGACAAGCTGGCCGAAGGGGCCCTGGCGGCGCTGGCGAAGTCCAAGCCGGCACTGGCCATGCATGGCTCCTTCCTGAAGAAGATCCGGCCCGGCAATCTGCGGGATCACCTCGATCGCCTGTCGGACTGCGACTGGGTGGTAGAGGTGGTCAAGGAGGACTTGGCCATCAAGCGGGAGCTGTACGGCCGTCTGGAACCCAAGCTCAAGGCCGGCGCCTGGATCAGTTCGAACACCTCGGGCATCCCGCTGAAGCTCCTGGTCGAAGGCCGCACGGATGCCTTCCGCCAGCACTTCGTCATCACCCACTTCTTCAACCCTGTGCGCTACCTCCGTCTGCTGGAGTTCGTGACGGGGCCCGAGGTCGATGCGGCCGAAGCACTGGCCTTCCGCACCTGGCTGGAGGAGAGCCTCGGCAAGGAAGTGGTGCCCGCCTACGACAGCCCGACCTTCATCGGCAACCGCATCGGCATCCACGGCATCATGGCCACGATGCACCTGGCCCTGGCCGAGAAGATCCCCTTCGAGGTGCTGGACATGGTCCTGGGCGATGCGGCGGCCCGCGCCAAGAGCGCCGCCTTCCGCACCGCCGATCTGGCGGGCGTGGACATCCTCGCGGCCACGGCGAAGAACGTCTACGACCTGTGCCCCAACGATGAAGTGCGCGATACCTTCAAGTTCCCCGAGTTCCTCCAGTGGATGCTGGACAACAAGCTGTTCGGCAACAAGGTGAAGCAGGGCTTCTTCAAGAAGGGGCCCAAGGACGCCAAGGGCAAGAAGACCTTCCTGGCCCTCGATCCCGCCACCCGCGAGTACATCCCGCAGGTGAAGAAGGATTGGCCGATCTTGAAGGAACTGAAGGGGATCGATGATCCCGCAGAGAAGGTGAAGACCCTGCTTACCAGCGACACGGAAGCCGGTCGCCTGGCCTGGCGCTGCATCGCCCCCAACCTGACCTATGCCGTGAACCGGCTGGGCGAGGTGACCGACGGCCCCCTGAACGTGGACCGCGCGATCAAGAACGGCTTCGCCTTCGAGGTGGGACCCTTCGAGCTGTGGGACATCCTCGGCGTCGAGCGCGTCGTGGCCCGCATGAAGTTCGAGGAGCAGCCCATCGCGCCGCTGGCGGAGCAGATGCTCGCCAAGGGCATCACCAGCTTCTACCGCTGGGAGCATGGCGTTCCCGTTTCCCAGCTGAATCCCAAGACCCTGGCCTTCGATCCCATCCTCGAAGACCGGCGCGTGATCATCCTCAAGCGGCAAGAGGGCCGTGGCAAGGTCGTCGCCGAGAACGGAAGCGCCCAGCTCTTCGATCTGGGCGATGATGTGGCTTGTCTTAGTTTCCGCAGCAAAATGAACGCACTGGACGACGGCATCATCGGACTCATGGAGGACACCATCCAGAAGCACATCCCGGGCCGCTTCAAGGGCCTGGTGGTGGGCAACCAGGGCCAGCACTTCAGCGCCGGTGCCAACCTGGTGATGGTGCTGAATGCCGCCAAAGACAAACAGTTCGACCTCATCGAGGAAGTTGCCCGCCGCCTGCAGTACGCGGCCCGCATGCTCACCTACGCGCCGTTCCCCACCGTGGGCGCCCCCTTCAACCTGGCCCTGGGCGGCGGCTGCGAGATCACCATGGCCTGCCAGCGGGTGGTGGGTCACGCCGAGCTCTACATCGGCCTGGTGGAAGTGGGCGTGGGCGTCATCCCGGCGGGCGGCGGCTGCCTCCAGATGCTGCTCCGCATGGAAGACGCCATGGCTGCCAAGGGCGAACTGGGCCCCATGCCCAAGGTGAAGGCCAGCTTCCAGGGCATCGGCACGGCCACGGTGCACACCAGCTTCGACGAGGCCCAGCGCAACGGCTACCTCCGTCGCACGGATCGCCGCGTCATGAACAAGGCCTTCCTCCTGCACGAGGCCAAGCAGGAAGTGCTCAAGATGGCCGCTGACTTCCAGCCCGTGAAGGAGCGCACCCTGCGCCTACCGGGCCGGGGCGGCAGCGAGGCGCTCAAGATGGCCGTGCGCGACTTCCAGCTGCAGGGCCTGGCCAGCGAGCACGACGGCATCATCATGGGCGAGCTGGCCAACATCCTCTGCGGCGGCGACGTGAGCCTGGTCCAGGAGGTCAGCGAGGAGCGGATCCTCGAGCTGGAACGCCAGGCCTTCGCCCGCCTGTGCAGCTACGAGAAGACCCAGGCCCGCATGGACGCCATCCTGAAGACCGGAAGGCCGCTGCGGAACTGAATGTCTTTCCCTATCTCGGAACCGCAGGTTCCGAGCCCCGCCCCCGTGTCAGCTGGAACTTCCACCATTTTGTGACTTAAGCCGCCTTTTCCCGGGCGGCTTTTTTTCGGTGTTGCCAGCCTGTGACAAGCTCGGAACACTTGGAGCGATCTTCAGCTGGATCACACAATCAGGAGGCACTGTGAGCGGGAATTCCCAGTCAACTCCACGCGTAGCGGCCATCGTGGGTCCCTACCTCTCCGGAAAGACCTCCTTGATGGAGAGTCTTCTCTTCGTGGCAGGGGCCCTGCCGCGCAAGGGCTCCGTCAAGGAGGGGAACACCGTCGGCGATGCCTCCATGGAAGCCAAGGCCCGCCAGATGAGCGTGGAGGCCAGCTTGGCCACCTGCGAGTACCAGGGTGAGGCCTGGACCCTCATCGACTGCCCCGGCTCGGTGGAGTTCAGCCAGGAGTCGGCCCATGCCCTGATGGCCGCCGACATCGCCGTGGTGGTCTGCGACCCCGATCCCAACCGCGCCCTCATGGTGGCGCCCACCCTGAAGTTCCTCGACGACCACAAGGTGCCCCACGCGATCTTCATCAACAAGATGGAGGCGCCAGGCAGCGCCGGCAAGCTGAAGGACGTGCTCAACGCCCTGCAGGTGGTGTCCGAGCGGCCCCTGGTGCTGGTGGAAGTGCCCATCCGCGAGGGCGACCAGATCACCGGCTACGTGGACCTCATCAGTGAGCACGCCTACAAGTACGAGGCCGGCAAGGACGCGGACCTGGTGCAGCTGCCGGACTCGGTCCTGCCCGAGGAGCAGGAGGCCCGCCAGCTCCTGCTGGAGAAGCTGGCCGACTTCGATGACCACCTGATGGAAGAGCTGCTCAGCGACATGGTGCCGCCCCAGGAGGAGGTCTCCGAGGACCTGGCCAAGGACGTGCGGGAGGATCTGCTGGTGCCCGTCTACTTCGGCTCCGCGGACAAGGACACGGGCGTGCGCCGCCTCTTCCAGGCCCTGTGCGACGAGGCTCCCCGGGTGGAGGCCACGGCCGCTCGCCTGGGCATCCCCGATGGCAAGGACACCCTGGTGCAGGTGTTCAAGACCGTCCATGCCCAGCACGTGGGCAAGCTGAGCATCTCCCGCGTGTGGCGCGGCGAGGTGGCCGATGGCAGCTCCCTGGCGGGCAACCGCGTCAGCGGCATCAACAAGCTTTTCGGCGCCCAGCAGCTCAAGCAGCAGAAGGCCACGGTGGGCGAGGTGGTGGCCCTGGGCCGCATGGACGAGGTGCACACCAGCGAAGGTCTGACCCCCAGCGCCAAGGTGGAGCTCGCCTGGCCGGAACCCCTCCAGCCCATGCTGGCGTTGAGCCTGCACACCACCAAGAGCGGCGATGACGTGAAGCTGTCCCTGGCCCTCCAGCGTCTCTGCGAAGAGGACGCCTCTCTCAAGATCGAGCAGAACGCCGAGACCCAGGAGCGCATCCTCTGGGGCCAAGGCGAGGTGCACCTCAAGTGCGCGCTAGACCGCCTCAAGAGCCGCTTCGGCCTGGATGTCCTGCACCACCCGCCCATGGTTCCCTACCGCGAGACCTTCACCAAGGCCGCCAAGGTGCATGGCCGCCACAAGCACCAGACCGGCGGCCACGGCCAGTTCGGCGACGTGTGGCTGGAGATCAAGCCCAGGCAGCGGGGTGAGGGCTTCGAGTTCGAGGAGAAGATCGTCGGTGGCGTGGTGCCCAAGAACTTCTTCGGCGCCGTGGAGCATGGCGTGGTGGACTGGATGAAGCGCGGGCCCCTGGGCTTCCCCGTCGTGGATATCTATGTGGCCCTGGTGGATGGCAGCTACCACACGGTGGACAGCTCCGACATGGCCTTCAAGACCGCCGCCCGCATCGGCATGAACGAGGCCGCGCCCGTCTGCAACCCCGTGCTGCTGGAACCCATCTGCGAGGTGCACATCGCGGTTCCCAGCGAGTTCACCCCCAAGGCCCAGCGCCTGGTTACCGGAAGGCGTGGGGGCCAAGTCCTCGGCTTCGACGCCCGGCCCGGCTGGAACGGCTGGGACATCGTGTCGGCCTACATCCCCCAGGCCGAAATGAGTGACGTGGTGGTGGAACTCCGCAGCCTCACCATGGGCGTCGGCTCCTTCACCTGGGCCTTCCACCACCTGCAGGAACTGGTGGGCCGCGATGCCGACAAGGTGGTCGAGGCGCGGAAGCAGACGAAGGCCCCGGCCTGATCGTGGGTTGAGGTTCCGGTAATCGGCTCGTCAGGGCTCCAGCCCTGGCGGGCCGGAGATAGAAAAAGCCATTCATCCCGCTCAATGAGACAATCTACCTCCGGATTCCCGCAGGGAATCCGGAGCAGGAGCGCCATTTGGCACAGGTCGGAGTACAAGTGATCACGGTGGAACCCGGCAGCCTGGCCGAGGAGGCGGGGATCCGTCCCGGCGACACGCTGCTGAAGATCCACGGCGAGGCGGTGCTGGACCAGCTGAGCTACCAGTACCTCATCACCCGGGAGGACGAGGCGAAGTTGGTGCTGCAGCGTCCGGACGGCAGCACCTTCAAGGCCTTCGTAGAGAACGGCGGCGAGGGCATCGGTGTGGACCTGGCCCAGGACGAAGTGAAGGTCTGCAAGCAGAACTGCGTGTTCTGCTTCGTCCACCAGATGCCAAAGGGGTTCCGCAAGTCGCTCTACCTGAAGGACGAGGATGTGCGGCTTTCCTTCCTCTACGGGCACTTCACCACGCTGTCGAGCAGCGATGACGCGGAACTGGACCGCATCATCCGCGAACGCCTGAGCCCCATCCACGTCTCGGTCCACGCCACGGACCCGGTGGCCCGGGTGAAGGTGGTGGGCAACCCGCGGGAGGGCGACATCCTCCGCAAGATCGACCGCCTGCTGGCGGGGGGCATCGACGTGCACACCCAGGCGGTGGTGGCGCCGGGGCTCAACGATGGGGCCATCTGGCAGCAGACCCTGGAGGATCTCTGGGCCCGCCGCAAGGAAGGGCGGGGCAGCGTGCTGAGCCTCTCCTGCGTGCCCGTGGGCCTTACGGCCCACCGCGAGCACCTGCCGAGCGTGCAGGATGTGGACCCCGCCTTCGCCCGGGACTGGGTCGCGCGCTGGACGCCGGAAGTGCGGAAGTACGCCAAGGCCAACGATGGCGAGCCCTGGCTGCTGCTGGCGGATGAGTGGTTCACCCGGGCGGGCCTCGAGGTGCCGGGGCGCGCCTTCTACTCCCGCTCCTGGGCCCAGCTGGAGAACGGCGTGGGACTGGTGCGGCGCTTCCTGGAGCACAGCCGCCGCTTCATCAAGTCTCCACGGGCCAAGGGATTCACGGGGCGTAGAGTCCTCCTTTTGACCGGCGCGAGTTTCGCGCCGGAGCTCAGCCGCGTAGCGGCTGAGCTCAACCGCCAAGTGGGAAGCCATTTGCGCGTGGCCGCCGCGAAGAACTTCAGCTTCGGCGAGACGGTTACGGTCGCGGGGCTGCTCTGTGGCGAGGACCTGAAGTATGCCGCCCACGCGGACCGAGATGCCAAGGGCGGCAGGGCTGATTGGGTCGACGCGGTGGTGGTGCCCTCCTCCAGCCTGCGGACCGTGACGGGGCCCACGGATCAGTACACCCTGCGGGGCGCCGTGGTCCGTGAGGAAGGCACCTTCCTGGACGACCTGACCCTGCCCCAGCTGGCGGCCGACCTGGGCGTGCCGACCGTGCCCAGCGGCGCCAACCTGTCCCACCTGCTGGATCACCTGGAAGCAGCCGATCGCGGCGCCTTCCGGGGCGGCGCCCTCCAGTCCGCCTTCCACACCGCAGGCCTGAACCTGCCCCAGGGCGCCTACAATCCCTGATTTGCTGCTTCCTCATGGAAAGGAATTTTGAAAGCGGAGGGAGCGGAGGATAGCTGAGCAAGAACAGTGCTTTTCTCCGCTTTCCTCAGCCCTTCCGCTCCCTCCGCTTTCATGATTCCTTTTCTCTTTTGCATTGGATGATGGTGGGATGTCGCCCCCCACCCACGCCCAGTCCCGTCGCCGCATGGTGGCCCGGGGGCAGCTGGCGGGGTCCGCCTTGTGCTTCGGGCTCATGGCCATCCTGGCCCGCAAGCTGACCATGCCGGACATGGGCTTCACGGCGGGGCACCTGGCCGTGCTCCGCTTCGTGGTGGGAGCCCTGCTGAGTCTGGTGGCCTTCGGGCTGATGCCCGGCCTGTACCGTCCCAGCAACCACCGCCTGCTGGTGATGCGGGGGCTTTCGGGGGGCGCCGTGGTGGTGCTCTACTTCTACGCACTGGCCCACATCCCGGCTGGCGAGGCGGGCATCCTCTACAACGTGTTCCCGGTGATCGCCGTGGCCATGTCCCTGGTGCTCTTCCAGGAACGGCCCACCATCCACCTGTGGCTGGCCATCCTGGCCGCCTCCCTGGGCGTGGCGCTGGTGCTGAGCCAGGGCCGCCTGGGTGTGGGCTTCGGGCGGGGTCAGCTGGCGGCGCTGGGCGCAGCGGTCTTCGCGGCCACCAGCGCCAACGCCATCCGGGCCGTGCGCCACACGGACAACGCCGCCACGATCTTCTTCTTCTTCTGCATCGCGGGGCTGCCCGTGGTGCTGCCCTTCGCCCTCACGCCCTGGCCCGGTGGCTCCGGCCCCTGGGCCCTGGCGGTCCTCATGAGCCTGCTGGCCTATGCCGGCCAGCTGCTGATGTCGGAAGCCTACGGCACCCTGTCCGTGCCGGAGGCGGCCATCTGGCTCCAGTTGCTGCCCATCACCCAATACCTCCTCGCCGTGCCCCTGCTGGGCGAGCGCATCACCCTCCCCGGGCTGGCGGGGGTAATCATCACCGTGGCCGGCGTGACCTACGGCACGGTGCTCGGATATCGGCAACGGGCATGAAAAAGGGCCCCGGTCGGGGCCCTTTCAGGTGTTGCGGGGCAGCCTAGCTCACGGGGGCCGTGGCCGTGGCGGGCCGCTTCTTCAGGGAGACGGCCACCTTCACGTCGCCGCCGTCCTGGCCCAGGAATTTCTCCTGGTTCTCCAGAGACTTCTGCTTGGCGGTGTTGGAGGCGACGCGGATCGTGTCGAGCACGTCCACCATGGCCTGGAACTTCACGTCCTCGTCCACCTTCAGGAAGACCTTCCGGTAGTTGAGGGGCTGGAGCATGACCGCCTCGGGGAGCCGATCCTTCAGGCCCTGCATGTCGATCTTGTCCTGCTGCAGGGTCATGGTTCCATCCTGGTCGACCTGGATCAGGATGTTGTTGGGGTCGGGAGGGGTCACCTTGGTCTGGACGACCACCTGCGGGACCACCACCTTGGTGGCCTTGTCGAGACCGGGCACCATCACGATGAAGACGATGAGGAGCACCAGCACGATGTCGATCAACGGGGTGACGTTGATGTCCGACTTCTGTTTTCCTTTAGCGCCACCGGCATCCATTATTTGCCTCCTGCGGGCTTTTCTTCGGCCTTGTCTTCGCTGGTCACGATGGACGCCTCATCGGCGCCACCCTTCCGGCAGACCTGGAACAGCTCGTTGACGTACTTGAAGGGGAGGTCGGCGTCAGCCTTCACGAAGACGACCTTCTGGCTCAGCTGGGAGACGTTGCGGTTGATGTAGTCTTCCAGCTTCTGCTTCTGGGCGTCGTTGGTGATGAAGAAGGCCTCGTCCTTGGCATCCTTGTCATCGATGAGGATGGCGCCAGGTCCGGTGACTTCCCACTTGTCGTTGCGCTTGGACGTGAGCATCAGGGTGAGGTACTTCTCGTCCTTGTTCTTCTCTGCCTTCGGACTGTGCTTGGCGAGCGGCAGCTTGACGCTGCTGTTCACCGCCGGCGTGATCACGATGAAGATGATCAGCAGCACCAGCACGATGTCCACGAGCGGGGTGACGTTGATGTCGGACTTGACGCCACCCGCCTTACCACCACCTGCATCCATGGTGTGTTCTCCTTGAACGGCCCGGGGGCTCGCGCCCCCGGACGGGGATGGATGGTCTGATTAGCCCTGGCTCTCGCGGCGGATGAACTCATCGATCATCTGGGACGCGGCGTTGTTGATGTTGGTGACGACCACGTCCTGCTTGTTGGTCAGCAGGTTGTAGATCCACACGGCGGGGATGGCGACGATCAGGCCGAGCGCGGTGGTGGCGAGGGCCTCACCGATGGAGCCGGCCAGCGCGTTGATGTCGCCGGCGCCCTTGGTCTTCAGGTCGGAGAAGACCTTGATGATGCCGATGACGGTGCCGAGCAGGCCGATGAAGGGGGCCAGGGCGCCGATGGTGGCCAGGCCGCTCATGCCCTTCTTGAGGAGCTCGACGACCTCGGCGGTGCCGCGCGCGATGGCGCGCTCCACGGGCTGGATGGCGTCGTGGTTGGGGTTCATGGTCTTGAGCTGCTTCTCGTACTGGAAGATGTCGAGGCCGTGCTTCAGCACGAGGGCGACGTGGCTCTTGTTGTGGGTGGTGGCGGCGCGCTTGGCGGCCTCGAAGTCACCGCGGCGCAGCGTGTCCATGAACAGCTTGAGGAACTTGTCGGAGGCCTGGTTGCTCTGGGCGTAGGTGACGAAGCGCTCGACGGTCACGTAGATCTGGTACCCGAGGAGGATGAAGAGGATGATGATGATCCCCTTGTTCGCGGGGGAGGCCGCCTTGAAGAGCTCCATGGGGGAGAAGCTGTCGTGGCCGCCTTCGGCGAGGGCGAGCAGGAGGGGGGAGGAAAGCAGGTTCATGAGGTTTCCTTATGGGAGAAAAGATGGATGACAGGGGAAGGGGTGGTGGCTACCGGAGGCGGTAGGGCATCGTCAGCTTGAAGCGGGCGTACTGGGGCTGCCCGTTCAGCATGGCGGGCTCGAATTTCCAGGTCATGGCGAACGCTTCGGCGTGGGCCCTGAGCTGCACTGGACCCTCCTTGGCTGTGGCCGAGGTGGGGATGCCATCGGGGCCGACGACGATTTCCACGACCACCGTGCCCTGGATCTTCGCGATCTTGGCGAGGGGTGGGTAGGGCGGAGCGGGGGGCTGGTACTTGATCTTGATCTGGCTGAAGTCGAAGTCGACCACCTTGCCCTGGCCACCGACCACGCCGCCGATCACGCCGCCGACCACGCCGCCGATCACGCCACCGGGAACGCCGCCGGGGACGCCGCCGGGAACGCCGCCCAGGGAGTGATCCTGCTTGGGCAGCTCCTTGGGAGCCTGCTCAGGCACCACTTCCTGGCGAGGATCGATGGGGGTGTTATCCACCTTGGACACCGCAGCCATCGGCGGCGGCGGCGGCGGCGGTGGCGGGGGGGGGGAGGAGGCGGCGGCGGCGGTGCGTCGTCACCCTTCTCGGTGAGGTCAAGACCC
This sequence comes from uncultured Holophagaceae bacterium, assembly GCA_963751095.1. Classification (GTDB taxonomy): domain Bacteria; phylum Acidobacteriota; class Holophagae; order Holophagales; family Holophagaceae; genus Geothrix. Next base: position 42,686 of record CAVVTK010000014.1, read on the forward strand.
ACAGACTTGATCACCTTCTTGCCTGCCTCCGTCTGCTTCGCCAGTTGGAAGCCTACGAAAGCGAAGAGGCCGTACATGAGTACGGTGGTGGGGATCGTCACCATGGGGTTGCCCCGCTTGATGGCCTCGTTCCCGGCGGACAGGGAGGACCGGTAGACGGCATCCTCCAGCGTCTCCACGGGAGCGGCCGGCTTGGCGGGAATGGGTTTCTGGGGATCTTTGCTCATGCGGCTCCCTTGAAAGATCCAGGGGGGAAAAAACAGCTAGCCGAAACGGCGGGAACACCGATTCGGCCACAACGACGAGGGTAAAGAACTGGGGCAAGCCCAGCGGCTAAGATGGCAAAGGGTCGGCGGTTGGTCAAGCCTTGAAACTGAACGCAATCCCTCGTGGATACGGCATTCCACTGTTTTTTCATGGATACCGCAACATCCTTTGAGTCGGGAAAAGGGTGGAATTGTTAATTTTTGTTAAGAAAGTCAGGTGGCCGTCATGTCTGAAATCACAAGTCCTGAGTTCAGATTCAGGAGCGAGACCGGAACCCACCCCCTGGCTGCTCGGGCGGGCTGGTTCAAGACAGGGCACGGCCAGGTTCTGACTCCGGCCTTCATGCCTGTGGGCACCCAGGGCACGGTGAAGGGGATCACGCCGGTCCAGCTGCGGGAGATCGGGCCCCAGGTCATCCTCGGCAACACGTACCACCTGGGGCTGAGGCCTGGGGACGAGCTGGTCGCGAGGCTGGGCGGGCTGCACCGCCTCATGGGCTGGGAAGGCCCTATCCTCACGGATTCAGGAGGCTTCCAGGTGTTCTCCCTGGCTTCCCTCCGCAAGATGACCGAGGACGGCGTCACCTTCCAGAGCCACGTGGACGGCAGCCCGCAGTTCCTATCGCCGGAGCGCAGCCTGGAGATCCAGCGGAACCTGGGCTCGGACATCTGCATGGCCCTGGACGAGTGCCCGCCGGGGCGTTTGGAGCGGCCGAAGCTCGAGCTGAGCATGGCCCGCACCACCCGCTGGCTGGCCCGCAGCCGGGCCGTGCCGCTGCAGCCGCACCAGGGGCTCTTCGCCATCAACCAGGGCGGCACCCACCTGGACCTGCGGCGCCGGCACCTGGAGGAGGCCCTGGAGCTGGACGCGAAGACCCCTTTCCAGGGCTTCGCCGTGGGCGGGCTCAGCGTCGGCGAACCCAAGGAGGACATGAATGCCGTGTTGGCCGAGTTCGTGCAGGAGCTGCCGGCCGACCGGCCCCGCTACCTCATGGGCGTGGGCACGCCGGAGGACCTGATCTTCGGCGTCGAACACGGGGTGGATCTCTTCGACTGCGTCCTGCCCAGCCGGGAGGCCCGCCATGGGCGCATCCTCACCAGCCGGGGCCGGCTCAACCTCAAGAACGCCCGGCACCGGGAGGCAGACCTTCCCCTCGACCCCGAATGCCCCTGCTACACCTGCCGGACCTTCTCCCGGGCCTACCTGCACCACCTGCTCCGCTGCGGGGAGCTGCTGGGCTTCACGCTGAACACGATCCACAACCTGAGCTACACTGTGGGACTCACCCGCGCCGCGCGGCAGGCCCTGCTGGAGAACCGGTTTCCGGCCTTCGCCCAGTCCACGCGCGCCGGATGGTTGACCGAGGAGCCCTGAATGACCTTCGCCCTGCTTGATACTCCCCCAGCCCCGCAAGGGCTCGAAGCGCTGCTCAAGGGGCCTTTTCCCATGATGCTGGGCATGGGCCTGCTGTTCTATTTCTTCATCCTCCGGCCCCAGAGCAAGGCCCGCAAGGAGCAGGAGGCCCGCCTGGCCAAGCTGAAGGCCGGCGACGAGGTGGTGCTCAGCTCCGGCCTCTACGCCACCATCGACCGCGTCGAGGACAAGGACCTCTACGTCAAGCTCGGCAACACCGTGGTGAAGGCGCGCCGCACGGCCGTCGCCGCCCTGGCCTCCGAAGCGGAACCCAAGCAGAACTGATCTCCCCTGACCTTCCGGGTCGGTGCCAATGCTCGATCGATTGGGCCGACCCGCTTCCTGTAAGGAGCGCCCCGTGACCAAACGGAGCCTCTGGCGCCTCGTCATCGTCCTTGCCGTGCTGTTCGGCTGCGGATACTTCTTCACGCCCCTCTCCAAGGTGAAGCTCGGCCTCGATCTTCGCGGCGGCGTGCACTTCGAGCTGGAGGTCCAGGGCCAGGAGGCCCTGGCCGCCGATCTCCGCGACAGCAAGGACCGCATGGTCTCTCGCCTGCGGGAGAAGGGCCTGCCCGGCGCCATGGTGCGCGTGGACGGCCCGGCCCTCCGGGTGGAAGGCGCGGGGGCCGACCAGAAGGCCACCGTGGAAAAGGTGGCGAAGGACTACTTCCCCGGCTACACCGTCGCCACCGAAGGGGATGTCTTCCGCCTCACGCAGAAGGACAGCTACCAGAAGCAGCTGAAGGACGACGCCAACAAGCGGGCCCTCGAGGTCATCGAAAAGCGCATCCGCGACATCGATCCCGCCAACGTGCTCGAGCCCGAGATCACCGCCAGCGGCGCCGAAGGCAACCGCATCGTGGTGGAGATCCCCGGCATCGAAGAGGGCGACCGCGAGCGCATCAAGTCCCTGCTGTCCACCCCGGGCCGCCTGGAACAGCGCCTGCTGGCCAAGGCTCCGCAGATCTACTTCACCAGCAAGGACGAGGCCCTGGCCTTCTTCAAGGGCGCCATTCCCCAGGAATTCGAGCTGCTGCCTGAGATCGAGAGCGAGCGCCAGGCCCGCCGCGCCGGCCAGCCCGTGGTCAAGGCCAAGCCCGGCGAGGAGAAGATCAGCCGCTGGGTCCTGCTGGAAAGCCGCGTGGCTGTGGATGGCGCCGACATCATCGATTCGCACCGCGCCTCCAACTCCCAGACCGAAGCCAACGAGGTCAACTTCACCCTCAACAGGAAGGGGGACGACGACTTCGCCCGCCTGACGGGCACGGCCTCCGAGGAGAACCGCCTCATCGCCATCGTGCTGGACCGCAAGATCGTCACCGAGCTCAGCGCCAAAGAGAAGATCATCGGCGGGGCCGTGCGCATCAGCGGCAGCTTCTCCGCCCAGGAAGCCGACGACCTCGCCAGCCAGCTGCGCAGTGGCGCCCTGCGGGCTCCCATGAAGTTCCTCGAAGAAGGGGTGGTAGGTCCCGGCCTCGGCAAGGATTCCATCCGGGCGGGCGTGACCTCGGCCCTGGTGGGCTTCCTCGTCATCATCGCCTTCATGGTGTTCTTCTACCGCTGGTCCGGCATGAACGCCATCGTGGCGCTCACCGTGAACATCATCGTGATGATGGGCCTGCTGGGCTCCTTCCGCGCCACCCTGACCCTGCCGGGCATCGCCGGCTTCGTGCTGACCCTGGGCATGGCGGTGGACGCCAACATTCTCATCTTCGAGCGCATCAAGGAGGAGCTGGGCCTGGGCAAGAGCATACCCGGCGCCATCGACGCCGGTTTCGACCGGGTGTTCTGGACCATCGTGGACAGCCACGTCACCCAGCTCTTCGCGGCCCTGCTGCTCTTCATCTTCGGCACCGGCCCCGTGAAGGGCTTCGCCGTGACCCTCACCGTGGGCGTCGTGGCCTCGCTGTTCACCAGCATCTACATCAGCCGCTTCATCTATGACTGGATCCTGGAGCGGCACCCCGGCACCAAGACCCTATCCGTGGGCAAGCACACCTTCTTCAAGGGGGCCTCCTTCGATTTCATGAAGTACAAGGGCACGGCCCTGGCCATCAGCTGGGGCATCATCGTCATCAGCTTCCTCTTCGTGCAGCCCTGGAACCTCTCCCACAACAAGCGGATCCACCTTGGCATGCAGTTCGTGGGCGGCAACGACATGACCGTTCGCTTCCGGGGCGCCATGGAGCCCGAGACCATCCGGGCCGCCCTGGCCAGGAACGGTTTCACCGAGGCCACGGTGGTGCCCTACGAGAACTCGGATGCATCCATCCGCGACTTCGCCGTGAAGGTGAAGGCCAAGAAGGACGGCGACCAGAAGGACAGCACCATTCAGGCCAACACCTTGAGGGGCATCTTCAAGCAGCTGGATCCCGAGGCCGCCGGCAGCACCTTGCCCGCGCTGAACCTCGAAGGTTCCAAGACCCTGGCCGATTCCCTGGCCAAGGCCAACCCCCTGCACCTGGCCAGCGACGAGACCCTCCTCACCAGCACCTACGTGCCCCTGGCCGAGAAGATCATCTCGGGCCGCGACCGCCTGACCTCGGGCTTGTACCACTCATTCAGCGAACTGCCCCAGGACCTTCCGCAGGCTGTCAAGGATACGGTGCAGACCACCTATCGCCTGGGCGCCGTGGGCATTCGCAAGAATGAAAGCTTCTCCCCCAGCATCTCCGGCGAATGGACGAGCAAGACGCTCACCGCCGTGGGTCTCGCCATGCTGGCCATCCTGGTCTACGTGGTCTTCCGCTTCACGGCCAGCTTCGCCGTGGGCGGCATTGTGGCCCTCATCCACGATCTGCTCATGGCCCTGGGCCTCTTCGCGGCCTTCGGTTACGAATTCAACGTGCCGGTGGTGGCGAGCTTCCTCACACTGATGGGCTATTCCATGGCCGACACCATCGTGGTCTTCGATCGAATCCGCGAGAACAGCCACCGCCAGGATTACCGTCGCGTGAGCGTCACCAAGCTGGTGAACGACTCCATCAACCAGACCCTGGGCCGGACCATCCTCACCTCCCTGTCCGTGCTGTTCGTGTCGGTCTGCCTCTGGCTCTTCGGCGGCCCGGCCCTCCGGGACCTGGCCTTCCCCCTGGTCATCGGGGTCATCACCGGAACCTACTCCTCCATCTACATCGCCTCCCCGGTGGTGGTGTACTGGGATCAGTGGTTCGGCGGCAAGGACAAGCTGAAGCAGCACGCCTAGTGGTTCCACCGTTGCGAAAAACGCGGCCCATTCGGGCCGCGTTTTTCGTGGCGCTACGCGCGAGAGAACGGATCAACCTTCCCAACTCACCCACCCCGCTCGACCGGGGATCTCTCTTCGGGTGATCTCTTTGGACGGTGGTTTTGCGGCGAGGAGTTCGGGCAGCCAGTCGGCGTGGGTGCGGGCCTGGACGCCGCGCTCGTTGAGGCCCCCCAGGAAGGCATCGAAGGTCTCGAAGAGGGCGCCGCCCTCGACCTCCGTGTGCAGGGCGTAGACATTGAGGGCGTCCTCCCGCACCAGATCCCAGACCTCGCGGTTCACCTGGTCGGGGGTGCGGCCATCCAGGCCCAGCAGCTCATCGAGGGTGGGCAGGGTGGTGGGGATCTGGAGGGTCTTCTGGACCTGCCCCTTCACGATGGGATAGAAAGGTGCGGAGCCGCGGCAGTCGCCGGCGTAGGCGAGGTTGTAGGCCTCCTGCAACTCCAGCGTGGTGTCGTTGCAGCGCCAGGCCGGGCTCACGGCACCCTTCGCCTTCACCCCAAAGACGGATTCGAAGGCCTCATGGGCCTGGGTGTACCAATCCGAGAGCCACTGCCGGGACTTGCGATCGATGAGGTCGTGATACTGCACATGATCCCAACCATGGATGGCCACCTCATGCCCAGCTTCCCGGGCGGCCCGCATCTCGGCGGCGGCGCGCTGACCGATGATGGGCGCGGGCAGCAAGGTGCCGTACATCATCGTCTTCAGGCTGTAGAGCTTGCCGGGGCCTGAAGTCCGCCGCATCTTCTCCAGGAAGCCCTTGCGGAAGATGCGCCGGATGGCCTTGCCGCTGTTGTCCGGCCCGAAGCTGAAGTAGAAGCTGGCCCTCATCTGGTGCTTGTCCAGGAGGCGCAGGAGCGTAGGAATACCCTTGAGGGAACCTTCCAAAGTGTCGACATCCACGCGGAGGGAAATGGACTTCATGGCAGTTCCTTTCAATCCACCATTGCACCCGCGAACGGGACGGACGGCAAGGCGCGGGCTTCCCCTATACTTTTCGGATGACCACGCAGCGTCCCTCCGGAATCCTCCGCTCCTTCCCGCCGGTCTTCTGGCTGGCCAACGTCATGGAGCTCTTCGAGCGGGCGGCCTACTACGGCCTCAACTCGGTGCTCGCCGTCTACCTCACCAACGAGGTGGCCAAGGGCGGGCTTGGCTTCACCGAACAGTCTGTGGGCTTCCTGCAGAGCCTCATCTACGCCTTCACCTACGTCATCCCCATCGCGGGCGGCGCCCTGGCGGACCGCTACGGCTACCGGCGCATGCTCCTGTTTGCCTTCTCCATCCTGTCAGCGGGCTACTTCGTGGCGGGCAACGTCACGGCCTATGGCGCGGTGTTCGCGGCCCTGCTCTTCATGGCCACCGGCGCGGGCCTGTTCAAGCCCATCATCTCGGGCACCCTGGCCCGGACCACTACCGAGGAGAACTCGGGGTTCGGCTTCGGCATCTACTACTGGATGATCAACATCGGGGCCTTCCTGGCGCCCCTGGTGGTGAGCGTTCTGAAGGGCTTCTCCTGGCGCTACGTGTTCATCGCCTCGGCCCTCTACTGCGCCGCCATGCTGATTCCGACGGTGTTCCTGTTCAAGGATCCGCCCAAGCCCGAGAACACCAAGAGCCTGCGCGAAGTGGCCCATGGCGCGGCCATGGTGCTGGGCGACGCGCGCTTCATGCTGATGATCGTGGTCTACTCCGGCTTCTGGATCCTCTACTTCCAGAACTTCGGGTCGGTGCTGTGGTACCTCCGCGACTTCGTGGACGCCACGCCCGTGAACCGGCTCTTCGCCTCCATCGGCATCCCCCTGAAGTTCGACGCCGAGCACGTCACCGTGGTCAACGGCGGGACCATCATCCTGCTGCAGGTCCTCGTCAGCCGCATCGTCAAGAACATCCGTCCGCTGCCCACCATGGTCTCGGGCATCGTCATTGGCACCGTGGGTTTCCTCTGCCTGGCCGCGTCCACCAATGTGTGGATCTTCATCCTGGGCATCTCGGTCTTCTCCATCGGCGAGATGACCGCCCACCCGAAGTACTACAGCTACGTGGGCCTGGTGGCCCCGGCCGACAAGAAGGCCGTCTACATGGGCTACGCCTTCCTCTACGGCGTCATCGGCAGCCTCATCGGCTCGAGCCTGGGCGGCATGCTCTACGGCTCCATGCTCAAGCCCCTGGTGGGCCAGCCCGGCGCCGCGGCCGCCGCCCGCACCTTCTGGCTGCTCTTCGTGGCGCTGAACGTGGTGGCCGCCATCGGCCTCATCTTCTACGACCGGGCCTTCGCCGAGGACACCCCGGCGACCAACGAGAAGGCCCGGAAGATCATGCTGGGCATCTACGCGCTGCTGCTCGTGGCGGGCCTGCTCTTCGTCCGGTCGGCGCTCTTTGGCGGGGTCGAGATCTCCTACAAGACCATGGTCCAGGCCGTGATCATGCTGCTCCTGGGCGCCGGCGGCACGGCGGTGAGCCTGCGCCGGCGCTGATCGGATTGATTCGAACATAGATACAAAAAAATAAACAAATGTCTTAAATTTCTTATCGTGGAACCGGCGATTGGGGGCATGATGGGGCTCCCATGAACCTAGGACAACCCCTCCCCATCGACACATCCAATTGGCCCGTACGGGACTTGGTCCGGGTCCAGGCCTCGGCCATCCACGGCGCCGGGGCCTTTGCCAAGGCGCCGATCCCCCGGGGCACCCGGATCATCGAGTACAAGGGGCAGAGGTGCCGCAAGGTGGATCTGGTGGAGGCGGCGGAACGGGGGGTGCGGCAGCTCACCTACGTGCTGAACCTGGATGAGGAGCTTGCCATCGATGGCGCCGTGGCGGGCAACGAGGCCCGGTTCCTGAACCACAGCTGCGCCCCCAACTGCGAGGTGATCATCTTCGCCGGGGTGCCCTACCTGTACGCCCTGCAGGACATCCTCGACGGGGCCGAGCTGACTTTCGACTACCAGCTGCAGTCACCCACGGGGCACGAACTCTCCCGCGCCCTGAGCCGCGAGCTCTTCCCCTGCCACTGCGGGGCCAGGGCCTGCCGCAAGACGCTGGTGGCGTCGCCAGACCGGCCGAAGCGGGCGGCTCCCAGGCGCACCGCGCCATCTTCCCAGCCGCAGCCTTGATGCGGCCCTAGAGTGCTAGACCCGTTCCAGGAGACGCCATGACTCGCAAACGAAACAACGCCACCCAGGCCTCCGCGGCCACCCTGGTCTCGGCCGGGATGCTCCTGGCCACGGGCGCCTCCGCCCAGGCCCCCAAGGCCGCCGCGCCAACCGCCAAGATGCCCGCCCCCGCGGCGGCCCCGATGCCCGGCAGCCCGGCCGCCGCGGTCCGCAACTCGGACTACCACATCAAGTTCGCCAACACGTTCGTGAAGTGGCATGCCAGCCTCGCGGTGGCGGGCATGATGAACGGCAGCCCGGTGTTCAAGACCCCGCAGGGGGAGTTCTTCCAGGTGGAGCCGAACACCGGCGACCTGAAGTGGATGAGCCCCGAGTCCCTGGGCTACATCAAGATGGCCGAGGGGCGGGTCTCCATGACGGGGGCCAGGTCCACCACCTTCATCAAGTTCGATGGCATCAAGGGCGAGAGCAAGGTCTCCGTGCTGGGCGTGGACGCCCAGGGCCACGTGCTCCAGCAGAACAGCCGGGGCGAAAAGTTCTACCTCTCCCCCGCGGGTGACATGGTGTTCGTGAAGTAGCCACCGATCAGGGAATCCGGCGCTGCCAGGATCTTCCGCTCCTTCAGGACTGTCTGAAGCTCTGGGAGCGGTCGGTCCGGCGGGCCTGGATGAACCGGTGGATGGGCTCGAGATCGGTGTCCGGACGCGGGTGCAGCACCACGCCCAGGCGCGTCGGGTAGTCCTGGCCCTCGAGGTAGGTGAGGTGCAGCACCTCGCCAGGGCAGCGCAGAAGGGCGCCGTCCGGCAGCTCCGCGTCGATGTCCACCTGGGCGTGCAGGTCCACCATCAGGGGTTCGTTCAGGGCCAGTCCCACGCCGGTTTCCGTGAGGTTGACCAGCAGGGCCTCCAGCTGCCGTCCGCCCAGGCTGACGCGGACCTTGAGGGGGGTCTGGTCGGGCCCGGCTACGCGCATATCGCGGCGGTGGTGGAGGCGGGCGGGCTCCTGGGGCCAGTCCAGCCGCAGGAGCGTGCCTGCGACCTCGTCGTGGGCGGAGGGAAGCAGGAGCGATTCCAGGGTGAGCACCTCGTCGCCCAGCAGGATGGTCAGCGTCACGGCCGTGCCCTCGGCGGGGACCGAGTCCCGGGCGTGGAGGCCGGCCAGCTCCAGGACCGAACCCGGGCGGAAGCCGTGGATCCGGAGGTCGCCGAGCAGCCGGGCATTGGCGGCCTGGAGCCGGAGGCTCGCCACGGCCCGGGTCAGGCGGGCCTGGTGAAGGAACTGCTCCAGGACAGGTGCGGACAGAAGCGATGCGTGGCCCATGGGTCCTGCCTTTCAAATGCCTTGGCTCAGCCGGTCCGCCAGGTTGCGATGCAGTCCGGCGGCCTGGATGGCCTTGGCCGCGCCCTTCACGTCGTAGTCGAGGCGGTGCAGCCTCAGGCAGCGGCGCCTGGGGTTGTAGGTCATGAAAGAAGCGCGGGGATCCCGGTCTCGGGGCTGGCCCACCGAACCGGGGTTCACGAGGTACCGGCAGTGCGGCTGCAGCTGGAACCACTCCCCGGGCTGGAGGCAGATCCAGTTCAGCTGGCCCCGGGCCTCATCCAGCTCGAAGCAGCCGGGCAGGTGGGTGTGGCCGAAGAAGCAGAGCTGGCCCTCGAAGGCGTCGAAGGCCTGGCTGATCTCCCGCATGTGGAGGAGGTAGGCGTCCTCGTCCATGGGGGAGCCGTGCGAGATCTGGTAGTCCTCGCCCACCCAGAGCGGCCCCACGGGCAGGTCCGCCAGGAAGCGCCAGTTGTCCTGGCGCAGGCGGTCCCGGGTCCAATCCGCCGCCTGCCTGGCGGGCAGGCTGAAGGAGCTGTCCGGCTCCAGGCCCGCGCAAACCTTGTCGTGATTGCCGCGCACCATGTACCGGGGGCGCCACTCCTTCACCTTGTCCAGCAGCTGGTTGGGGTTGGCTCCATAGCCCACCAGGTCGCCCAGCAGCACGAAGCGGTGGATGGCCCGCCGCCGGGCGAAGCGCAGCACGGCCCGGAGGGCGTGCAGGTTCGAATGCAGATCAGAGAGGATCAGGTCCAAGGGATGTCCAGGGGAGGGCCCTCAGTCTAGCAAGGCTGACGCGAGGTCCCGCGAACTGTGACCAAAGGCGAGGAGCATGTCGGCTTGGGACCAGGCCGCCATCCGGCCCCGCCACCGGGCCATGAAGGCGGCCGGATCCTGGGCCAGGGGGCGCTTGGGATCCCGCCCGGCACGTTCCCAGGCCCGGGCGGGTGTTTCGGCCAGCCACAGCGCGGCGAAGCCGCTGGCGGCCACGGCGAGGCGATTGGCCTCGGCCTCCCAGGCGCCTCCCCCCAGGGCCACCACCGCGGGCGCAACCAGGAGGCCCGGCAGTAGCTCCGACTCCAGGGCCCGGAAGGCCGCCTCTCCCCGGGCTGCGAAGAGTTCCGCCACTCCGCAGCTGGCGTGGGCCTCGATGACCTCGTCCAGATCATGGAAGGGCAGGGCCATCCGGAAGGCGAGCTGCCGCCCCAGGGAAGTCTTCCCGCCGCCGCTGCCGCCCAGCAGCACCAGGCCCTGGCCGGGGCGGAAGGGGGGACGGACCCGCCACCGTTCCCGCTGGACCGTCCAGCCCAGGGCCGTCGGGTCGGCGGCGCGGTGGATCTCGCCCACCATGGCCAGGGCCTCGGCGCCGGCCTCGAAGCAGGGCCGGGCATCCGCGACGGTGAGGCCACCGATGGCGATGGGGGTGATGGCCTGGGCGCGCAGGGCCTCGCAACCCGCCCGCAGCCCCTCCAGGCCGATGGGTTTGGCGTGATCGACCTTGGAGGGCGTGCCCCGGAAGGGGCCAACCCCCGCATGGTCACAGGCGCGGTTCACCGCGGCCCACTCGCCCGGCGCGTGGGTGGAGGCGCCCAGGTGGAGCCCCGCCAGTCCAGGCAGGGCATGGGCTTCATGGGCGGGCAGGTCGTCCTGGCCCAGGTGCAGGCCCCAGGGCGCGAGGCCATTACGGGCGGCGAGGATCGCCAGATCCGCCCGGTCGTTCACGCAGATCATGGGCCAGCCCCCATTGGCCGCGGCCTCCGCCAGGGCCGCGCGCAGCTCCGTCCACTGGACCAGCGGATCCAGGGGCTTGCCCCGGAACTGCACCAGGGGGAAGCCTGCCGCGCCCAGCCGGCGGATCTGCGCGGACAAGGATTCCGGCCGCGTGGCGTCGGTGATGGGGTAGAGGGGCGGGAGGCGGAGCATCCGTAACAGTATGCCTACGCCGCTTCCCCATCTGCGAACTGCAGCCGCACGAGCTTGGCGTAGACGCCGTCCTGGGCGATGAGGCCGTCGTGGGTGCCGCGCTCCACGAGGGCGCCCTGGTCCATGACCCAGATCTCGTCGGCCTCGCGGATGGTGGAGAGGCGGTGGGCGATGGTGAAGGTGGTGAGCCGGTGGCTCACGCGCTCGATGACGGTCTGGATCTTGGCTTCGGTTTCCGAGTCGATGTTGGCGGTGGCCTCGTCCAGCAGCAGCACGGCGGGCTCCAGGTAGAGCATGCGGGCGAAGGCCAGCAATTGCCTTTCGCCGGCGCTGAGCTTCTGGCCCCGCTCGCCCACCTGCGTGTCCAGGCCCTGGGGCAGGCGGTCCACCAGGTCCTTCAGCTGGCTCTGCTCCAGGACGGAGGCGAGGCGACCTTCGTCCTGGGGGCGGTCCAGCACGATGTTGTCACGCAGGGTGCCAGAGAACACGAAGACATCCTGGAGCACCAGGCCAAATACATCTCGCAGGCTGCGAATTTGCAGCCTGCGCACATCCACGCCATCGAGGGTGATGCATCCCTCATGGACATCGTAGAAGCGCATGAGCAGGTTGATCAGGGTACTCTTGCCGGCGCCCGTGTGGCCCACCACGGCCACGCGCCGGCCCTTGGGGATGACGCCGCTGAGCTCCCGCACGACCTTGCGGCCGCCCTCCTCGTACGCGAAGGTCACGCCTTCGAGGCGGATCTCCCGGGTGAAGCTGGCGGCCTTGGCGTCGGGGAGCTCGGGGATCTCCTCGCGGTTGTCCAGCAGGCGGAAGATGCGCTCGCTGGAGGCCAGGGCAGTCTGCATCACGTTGTAGCGCTCGGCCAGCTCGCGGATGGGGCGGAAGAAGCGGCTGGACTGCTGGATGAAGGCCAGCAGCAGGCCCCAGGTGATGGCCCCGGCCTTGAGCTTGATGCCGGCGTAGAAGATGAGCGCGGCCAGGGTGCCCGAGGTGATGAACTCCACCACGGGGAAGAACACCGCGTAGGCGAAGATGGTGCGGAGGAAGGCCTGGAAGTAGTCCTCGTTCAGGACCTTGAACTGGCGGTCGCTGCGCTCCTCCTGGCCGTTGATCTGGACGAGGCCCATGCCCGAGATCTGCTCCTGCAGGAAGGCGTTGATCGCGGCGTAGCGCCGCTGGGTCTCGCGGAAGGCCTCGCCCGCGCGGCGGCGGAAGAACTCCGTGGCCACCAGCAGGAAGGGCAGGATCACCAGGGCCACCATGGCCATGCCGGCGTGGGTCCAGAACATCCAGGCCACGATGGCCAGCAGGGACAGCGCGTCTCCCACGATGGCCACGAAGCCCGAGGCGAACATTTCGTTCAGGTTCTGGACGTCGCTGGTCACCCGGGTCATCAGGCGGCCCACGGGATTGCGGTGAAAGAAGTCCGTGCTGCGGCCCATGAGGTGCGCGAAGAGCTGGACACGCAGCTCGAGCATGGCCTTCTGGCCCACCTTGGCCAGCATGAAGTAGCGGGCGAAGCTCACCAGAAACCCGGCGATGAGCACGCCGAAGAAGCCGGCCACCATGGGACCGGCGCCCTTGAGGCTGCCCTCGCCCATGAAACGGTTGATGAGGCGCAGGGTGAGCTCCGAGGGCAGCACTTCCAGGAAGGCGCCCAGGGCCATGAGGGCCAGCAGCAGGAGCAGGGCCGCCCACTGGGGCCTCAGGTAGCTGGCCAGGCGCCAGAGCAGCGCGTGGCGCATGGGGCGATCATCGGTGCGATCAGATTGGAAGAAGGCTCCCTGTTCGGACATGGGCCCATTCTCCCACAGGAGGCGGAGAATCCCGCGCCGACCCCGCTCCCGAACCACGGATGACCGCCCAGAGCGGGCGCGAGGCTCATGTAAACTGGAGGATCCTCCGGAGCCAAGATGATTGCCTGGAAGCCCCTCCTCTTCGCTGCCACCCTCCTGGCCCAAGCCCAGGCTCCCGCCTCGAAGGGCGACGCGGCCACGGAGCAGCGGCTGCGGCGGGACGTGACCTTCCTGGCCTCGCCGGAGCTGAAGGGCCGCGGCAACGGCTATCCCGAACTCGACCAGGCCGCCCGGCGCATCGAGGGCGAGCTCAAGGCCCTCGGCCTCAAGACCCAGATCCAGCGGTTCCCCTTCATCGCCAAGGTGGTTCGCGAGCGCCAGGAGGCCTCGCTGCTTCAGGGCGACAGCCCCCGGGCCCTCGTGTGGGGCAGGGATGTGGAGGCTCTCGGCCTGAGCGGCGATGCCACCTTCCGCAACAAGGCCCTGGCTTTCCTGGGCTACGGCGTGCAGATCCCGGGCGGCTACGACGACCTGGCCGGCATCGAGCTGAAGGACCGCGTCGCCGTGATCTCCCGCACGGTGCCGGATCTCGACGCCTTCGCCCATCTGCCCCGCGGGGAGCGGGGCCTCCTGGCCCGCCTGAAGAAGCTGGAGACCGCCAAGGTGGCCGGCGTCATCGTGCTGGAGGAGAACGGACTTCGCCCCCTGCAGCGGGAGGAGGGCCCCGTGAAGGTGGACATCCCGGTGCTCGGCATGACCCTCGATGGGCTGGCCGGCGCCTGCGGCGACCTGGCAGGCCGGTTCAAGCGCATCAAGGAAACGGGACAGCCCGCCAGCCACGACTTCATCCAGGCCCCCTGGACGGCCCTGACGCTGGACCTGAAGCTCCGCCGGGAAGAAGCGCAGGTGCCCAACGTGGTGGGTCTGCTCCAGGGCCGGGATCCGAAGCTCCGGAAGGAGCTCATCGTTCTCGGCGCGCACCTGGACCACCTGGGCATGGGCGAGCGCCACAGCATGGGCGGCGCCGCGGCCCGCGGCCAGGTGCACCCGGGCGCCGACGACAATGCCTCGGGCACCGCCATGATCGTGGAGCTGGCCCGGGAGCTGAAGCGGGCCCGGCCCAAGCGATCCATCCTGCTGCTCCACTTCGGCGGCGAGGAGGAGGGCCTGCTGGGCTCCCAGTACTGGGTGCAGCACCCAACTCACCCGCTCGAGTCCGTGAAGTTCATGCTCAACTTCGACATGGTGGGCCGCCTCGACCTCAAGGCGCCCAAGCTGATGATGGGCGGGCTCGGAGCACCGAAGTCCGCCGTGGAGGCCGCCCAGAAGTTCGTGCCGAAGGATTTCGCCGTCAGCGCAGACGTGGGCGCCAGCGTGGGCGGCTCCGACCACATGAGCTTCTCCCAGGCCAAGATCCCCACCTTCTTCTTCTTCACCGGCATCCACGGGGAGTACCACCGGCCCACGGATACCGCGGACCGCATCAACTTTCCGGGCCTGGTGAAGCTGGTGGCCTTCGGCAAGGCCGTGGCGCTGGATCTGGCCAACGCGGCCACGCTGCCCGCCTTCGATCCCGAGACCGCCAAGCTGCCCTCCCGGGGCGACGGCGGACCCATGCGCATCGCCTTCGGCACCATCCCCGACTACGCCGACAACCCGAAGGGCTTCCGCATCAACGGCGTCTCTATGGGCGGCACCGCCGAGACCATCGGCCTGCAGGTCGGTGACATCCTCACCCACTTCGGCGACAAGCCCGTGAAGAACGTCTATGACTTCATGGGGGCGCTGGGCGCCTTCAAGCCCGGGGACAAGGTCGTGATCCAGTGGCTGCGCGGCGACCAGCCCATGCAGGCCGAGGCCACGCTGAAGGGCCGCCCATGAGACTGGCCACGCCGTCCGGGTTCGCCACGGAGGTCTTCCTCCTGGAAGCCCCCGATCGGGAGCTGCTCCCGGAAGGGGCGTGGACCCTGGTGGGCGATCTGCGGCTGCGCGAAGCCTGGGCAGGCGCGGGCATGCCCGAGCCGGAGCATGCCCTGTGGGTGTCGGTGCCGGAGGAGGAGAAGAAGCTGCGCACGGTGATCCCCTGGCTGGAGCACTGGGCGCGGATCCCCCTCCACCGGGATGCCACCGTGGTGGCCCTGGGCGGCGGCGTGCTGTCCGACCTGACCGGCCTGGCGGCGGCGCTCTTCCTGCGCGGCATCGCCTGGCAGGTGTGGCCCACCACCCTGCTGGCCATGGCCGATGCCGCCCTGGGCGGGAAGACCGCCGCCGACCTTTCGGCGGGCAAGAACCTGGTGGGCGCCTTCCATGCGCCGCGCCGCCTGGTGGCCTGCACGGACCTGCTGGCCGGCCTGCCGGAGCGGCACCTGCAGAACGGGCTCTGGGAGCTGGTGAAGACGGCCCTGATCCTCGGCGAGCTGGCCTGGGCCCAGGAGATGCTCCAGGAGGGGACGCTGAAGGTCGCCTGGGTGGAGCGGGCGCTGGCCTTCAAGGCCGGCGTGGTGCACCGGGACCCCCGCGAAGCCGGGGAGCGCCGCCTGCTGAACCTGGGCCACACCCTGGGGCATGCTTTGGAGGCGGCCTCCGGCTACCGGCTGCTGCATGGCGAGGCCGTGGGGCTGGGCCTCCTGGGCTCCTGCCTCCTGGCCGAGGAGCAGGGCCTGAAGCCCTTCCCGCCAACCCTGCTCGAAGCGCTGATCCGGCGCCTGGCGCCCCTGGCCCCCCAGGTCGCGCCCTGGGCCGACTGCCTGCCGCTGCTGGCCCGGGACAAGAAGGCGGTCCGCGCTTCCGGCTCCGCGCAGGACGCCGCCGCCATCGAGATCCAGTGCATTCTCCCGCGGCCCGGCGAACCGGCCGTGCAGCGGGCGCTCCCCCCCGAGGCCTGGGAAGCCACCCACGCCCGCCTCCTCGCCTTGCTCCACCAGGAGTCCGTCCGTGCCTGACCTGCGCCGTTCTCTGTTCGCGCTGCTTCTCCTCGCCGGGGTACCGGCCTCCGCGGAGGATGTCCGCGCCCTCATGCTCCAGGCCCGCGCCCTCCAGTTGCGCGGCTTCGGGGCGGATCCGGCCGCGGCCGCAGCCCTCTACCGGCGCGTGCTGACCCAGGTTCCCGAGAGTGCCGAGGCGAACCTGCGGCTCTCCGAGGCCCTCCAGGAGGCCCAGGATCCCGATGCCGCTGTGGCCCCGGCGCGGAAGGCCGTGGAACTGGCCCCGCAGAACGCGGAGGCCCAGGCCCATCTGGCCCTCCTCCAGTTCCAGCGGGCGCAGAAGGACGCCTCCCTGGCGCCGGAGGCCATCCAGGAGCTGAAGGCCGCCACCCTCCGCCTGCCCCAGGACCCCGAGCTGTGGCACCGCCTGGGCGAGGCCTCCGAGATGGTCAAGGACGGCGAGGGGGCCCTGCGGGCCTGGCTGCGGCTGGGCCGCATGCGGCCCAGCTACGGGGCGGCCTGGGAGCGGGCCTTCATCCACGCCCGCGCCACCCAGAACTACGAGGGCAAGCGGGAGGCCCTGCTGGCCCTCAATGCCCGGCGCCCCGAGGACCGGCACCTCCGGCTGCTCGAGGAGCTGGCGCGGGAGCAGATCAAGGCAGGCTACCTGGCCCACGCCGAGGAGAGCTTCCTCCTGCTGGCCAGCCATGTCCCCCAGGAAGCCGGGCTGTGGGAGAACGTCTCCCTCGTGCGCATCCAGACCGCGCGCTGGGCCGAGGCCCTGGAGACCCTGGCCAGGGCCGAGGCGCTGAAGCCCAGCCCCACCTTGACCTTCCACACGGCGCGGGCCCTCATGAACCTCGGCCGCTTCGACGAGGCCGAGCGGCGCCTCCGCAGCATCGTCAGCCAGGAGATCGAGCCCCAGTGGATCGCGGATGGCGCGCCGATGCTGTACGCGGAATCCCTGCTGCTCCAGGGGAAGGGCAGGGCCCTGCTGGCCTTCCTGAAGGAGCGGCGCCCCCGGCCCCACACCGACGGTGAGGCCCTGGTCTTCAAGTCCCAGGCCCTCATCAGCCTAAATGATTGGAAGAGCGGCCTGGAGGCCCTCAAGGAAGGCATCGCCCGGTATCCGAAGATCCCCTTCTTCCAGCAGGCCGCCAAGCTCCCGCCCAAATACCTCGAATACGCGCTGTTCTCCCGCAAGGAGACGCGGGCCGCGCTGGAGCAGCTGCACCTGGAGGGCATGGCCGCCCTCTGGCAGGAGTTCCAGCGCTGGGACAAGTGCCTCGAGGCCCTGGAGCGGGCCCGCACCCTGTCCCCGGTGCGCCGCGTGGACATGCTGATCATGCAGAGCCAGGCCTATGACCAGCTGAACCGGCGCGCCGAGTCCCTGGCCGTGCTGCGCCAGGCCCAGGCCCTGGAACCGGCCAACCCCCTGGTGCAGAACAACCTCGGCTACCTGCTGCTGGAGCAGGACCGCGACCTGGAGGAGGCCGCCGCGCTCATCGAGGCCAGCGCGAAAGCCACGCCGGACAACGGCAACGTGGTGGACAGCCTGGGTTGGGCCCAGTTCAAGCTCGGCCGCGTCGCCGAGGCGGAAGGCACGCTGCGCCGTGCCGCCGAGTTGAGCCCCTTCAGCCCCGAAGTCCGCAAGCACCTGGGCGAGGTCCTGGTGAAGCAGGGCAAGCTGGCCGAAGCCGCCGAGCAGTGGGACCGGGCCCTGGCCTTCGTCTTCCCCGACCGGACTGCCCTGGAGAAGCGCCTCGGCGACCTGCGCATCCGCATCGCCAAGGAGCAGGCCGCGAAGCTGGAAGCACCCGCGCCCGCGCCCACGGCGCCCACCGTGAAACCGGATGACGACGAGGACGACCAGTGATGCCGCTCCAGTCTCCACCGCCGGTTTCCACGCCCGCGCCCGCCATGCCGGTCCGCGCCCAGTACGGCTGGGGCTACGCGGGCGCCGATGGCGAGGGCGTGGGTACCCTCAGCCTGCTCATGGAAGCGGCCAGCGGGAAGCTCATCCTCGAGCTCCACGCGCCAGGGGAGCGGCTGCTGCTGCTGGAAGGGGACGCCGCCTCGGGCTACCGCCTGCAGGTGCCCCGGCAGAAGCTCGACCAGCGCGCCACCTATCTCTCCCAGCTGCCGCTGCCCTTCCTGCCCCAGGTGCTCAGCGTGGAGGGCCTGCTGCACCTCCTCCGCACCGGCGAAGGCGCCGGCGTGTCCGTGCTGAAGAAGGACGCCCAGGGCCCCCTCAAGCTCCACTGGCGCGGCAAGGATGCCCGCGGCAAGGACCAGCAGGTGTGGCTGGAGCGGAAGCGGTGGGAGGGGGGGAGGTAGGTCCTCCTCCTTCATGGCTGCGGCAGGGCTTCACCGCGATCGCGGTGAAGTAGGTGAAAAGCAGAGGTGGCGAAGGTCAGCTTGTATTGTCCGCGGATAAAAATGAGGCTTTTGAATTCCCTATCCACGGGTGAGGGCAAGAACAAGCGCAAGGTGTGGACCGGCTACCTCAAGAAGGTGAAGCTCGTCTCCAAGGAGGGCACGCTCAATCTTTGTGCTCGCCACCTGGGCCTGCTGCATGACAAGCTCGATGTCACCGTCACCGACGAGCGCGTCGACGTGCTGCGCGAGATGCAGGCCAAGCGTGAGAGGATCCGTGCCGTTCGAGGGAGCAAGTGACAGGTCCAGCAAGCAATGTTGAGCGCGAGATCGCTACACAACCTGAAGCCCCACTTCAGGATTCACGTGTGCCCCACCAAGGGGATGTAAGGCCTAACGATGTTCATCGGTCATTGACCACGCACCCCGTAAATTCCTCACATCACCAACCCCTAAAGGGGAGCGTAGTCATTCCGCTTTGAGGGCCTGTTGGTATTGCAGGAAGTCACCTACGGAAAAGCAGCAGAACACGACCCTCTCTATCTGGTGGAGTTGGGTAAGCGCAGTTCTAGCCGCTTGGACTGCGATAGCTGCTGCCCTTTCACGGGGGAACCCAAACACTCCTGTGCTGATACAAGGGAAGGCAATGCTCCTCAATGAAAGGCTGTCGGCTAATTCCAGCGAACTCCGATAGCAAGCTGCCAGCATTTCTGGCTCCCCATGGGATCCTCCGCACCAAACCGGACCTACGGTATGGATGACGAATCTTGCAGGTAGGTTGTAGCCCTTGGTGAGTTTTGCCTGGCCCACTTCGCAGCCGCCTAATGAAAGGCACTCTAGATACAGGTCGTGTCCTGCAGCGGCGTGGATGGCTCCATCAACACCACCCCCACCAAGTAATTGCTTGTTGGCGGAATTGATAATGGCATCCACCTTCAGTGTGGTGATGTCGGAAAGAAGCGTCGATAAATTTGCTGGCATTGGAGGAAGTCCATTACCCATAGGTCTCAATAACACAGTTGGAGAGATCCTGAAATCGACCCTTTCGGTGGTCGTAAGGAGTTAGCAGGTGACAGCATGTCCCATCGTCTTCAATGTCAGCCTCGAAGTTCATGGGGTAGATTTCACACGGGATGGTGAATCGGCCCTTTCCGCCTATTCCACAGCTTAGAAGGTCTGCAAGCGTTCTCTTTGCCAGACGCAGCTCTAGTAGCGTTCGCTCTTCTGAAGTGAGAAACGAGAAATCTGGACTGTCTGCCTCATCAAGTTCCCCTGATCGAGACAAAAGCTCAAATAATCTTTGGGCTGAGACCAGACCTTCAAGTTCTTCAACAAGAGAGGAAGGGGGAGATGAGACCTTGGCCAGCTCTTCCACGGAAACAATTTTCTCAGCGGTGGAACACTCCCACTCCCTCCATCCTTCCCCCGGCGGAGGGACACCGAGTGCCTCAGCTAGGTCAAAGGAACTGATGGCAGAAAAGTAGTCGCGACCTGATTGCACATCTTCTGCAACTCGCTCGACCCGCATTGATAGGTCACTAATGGCGAGGAGTTCCTTTAGTGCATCTTCTGCGCTCGGGCGAGCCCTGCCTGGGGCGCAACCCCGGCGGAAGGGTGGAGTCTTCTTGGAGGAGCCAGATGATTTCGACAGAAAACCTCCGAATTGGATTTGGAACTTGGAACAGCTAGCCCGAACGTCGTGCATCTTTCCGTCGCTGATATGGATGAAGGCGGGGATGGATCCCCTGAGATCCAGCAGCGTGTGCAGCTTGATGGCGGCCTTGGTGGTTCGGAACGGTGCCCACTCGAACAAGGAGAGGCACAGGTCGATGGTGGTGGAGTCGAGCGCATAGACGGCGCTGTCGAGATCGAGACCGAGATCCTCGCCGCAGTACAGCTTCCGGGCCCGCCGGATGAGCGACTCCGCCACCTCGGCCCAAATGCGCCAGTCTCGGTTCTCGTTGGCATCGGCCAGAGTCGAGCGCCGCACAGGCTGACGGAAGCCCATCGCATAGAGCCGCGAGCGGTTCGCCGCCAGACAGGCCTCGATGTCCCGCAAACTCTCGCGCCAGGTCAACTGCGCGAAGGCCATGGCCCGGAACTGCTCGGCACAGGTAAAACTCCGCACCCGTGTGTCGCCGCCGTATCGCGCCACGATTCGCCCGAAGCCCGTCCACGGCATGAGGTCCATCAACTGCGTGAACATCGTCTTCCCGGAATTCATGGCGCCACTCCCTGGGGTCAACCCCCAGCAAAGCAGCCGAAATTCCGTTCCCGTCGTTCAAATCGCCACCAAGGAATATTGACTGGAAATGCTTGTAGTAGAATGGCCTATACGCTTGACTGCCACGCTCAACCGGACACTAGTGATTTTCTGCAACTGTTACTCCCGAGATGTCTTCGGCATAGGTTCAGACTTCTCCCAGGGACGTGGAAATGGCAATCTATCCCGTTTTTCGCTGAGCCAGGGCATTTCCATCAGTTCTCCAGAGTCTGATCCGCGAAGCCAGGCATGGGTATGGTTCAGTACCTGGAGCTTCTGGAAAGGACCGGTGCTCGAACTCAAGCCAGTCACTTCCCCTGGCGGCGATGTCTTCAGGCTCATCGAGACCAATGGCCAACAGTTCCTTGGTGTAGTGAGCGGCATCACTGCTGCTCATAAATGATAGGTTCACCAGGTGCTCATCGCAGGTGCAAACTGATGATTGTCTAGCTTTCTCAAGGTATTCCGCTTCGATTCCCAGACGCTTTAGGGCATCTCGTCTGACCGTTACATTCACTGGCCCTAGTTCGACTGACATTGGTGACCCCTCCCGCTTATGGCTCTAAGTTGATCCCTGTACCATCTCTCCAAGGGGGCACCTGAGTTCAAGATTTGCTCCTGGCGCACCAATGATGTGAAGCATGATCTATCGATGCCAGAGTTCACAGACCTATGCATTGCCGTGCTGAGGCACCAAGGGTTTTCGGTCAGTGGTTCAAGCTGACCCCGCGCTGCTGAACATTATTCTAAAAATTTCTTCGAAGCGGCTTCAGCACCTGTAATCAACGCACTGGAATGTGCCTCTGATATCCAACCTTTGCTTGCCTCTAAGGCCACATCCGGTTCCCACGGAAGGAGGGTGAGCCGTCTTCTGTTTTCTCCGACATTTCTTGCAAGATTATCCCAACCAAAATTCATCAAAGGATAGGGCATGACCCAGGCTTCGTACTCGGGTGCATGGGGGAACCCCTCTTCCCACGATGACCCAGGTGCTGCTCCAATCAGTCCACCCTTCAGTAGCTCCCGGAGGAGATAGGGCAGGCAACGATAGTGGCTGAAGGCATGGTAGACATAGTGAGTCCGCCTAATGGTCCAGGCAGCGGAACCACCGGAGGCAACTTCCCGCTGCGCCTGTTGAAAAAACGGGGTGCCAAGTTCGAAAATATTCCTCACATCGAGTTCAGCCGCCTTTTCGAATTCAGGCCCATTCTTACCCTCTAGATAATTAACCACGCTCCCGTGCAATCGAAGCTGGCCGCTAAGTGAGCATGGAAGAATATTTTCTTGGGCCAATCTCCGATGAAGCTGAAAGAGGTCCATGAGCCTTGCAACAGGGACGGGCAGGTACAGGTCGAACATGAACCCATCGGGGATGGTGGCGACAGATGGCCACACCTCTTCCCAGGGCACCAGGTGCACATTGAAGCGGTCAGAGAGCGTTGGCCCCAGGGCGCGGATGAGTGCACCGGGGGTTGTGGCTGAGATTGGTTGCGCGAGGTCCTTCCATGAGCCCCTTGCTGGATAGGAAAGGAAGACCGTGCGCTGTCCGTCTATTGTTTCTTCGATCAGGATGATCCGTCCGCTGGCGGTAACAGTTACTTCGGATTGCACGACCTGGTCCGAAAAGGTCGCGGTCCAACCATCGGGGGAACTATTGAAGGTGGCCAACTCCCCAGTTAGAAATCGTGACGGGAGGTCATCTCCGCTTCGGATTTCGTTGAGTAACTTGGTGCCACTTCGAGGGGGCCGCTTTACGGGTGGCAGGGGAATCGCAGCAGGAAAGGAAAGGCCGCTAGAAATTGCCTTGAAAAGGTCAGCGTAATTAGTCATTTCAGCACTCTTTCGGAATCCTCAATGGTAAGTAGTCCAGGAGCCAAGTTCAGGAGTTGATTGCACCATTAGATAGTGGCCATTAGGTCACCAACATGGTTTGGAGTCTCCCAGGTGAAATCTGGCAACTCTCTACCGAAATGCCCGTATTTCGCGGTAGCCAGGAACACTGGCCGCCGCAAATCTAAGCTTTGCAGAATGGCCGCAGGTCGGAGGTCGAAGATTGCCTGGGCAGATCTCGTAGCAAGATCTTCAGGGATGCGACCCGTTCCATGGAAATCCACCCGAAGGCTGACAGGTTCTGCAATGCCGATGGCGTATGCCAATTGAATGGTGCAACGACTGGCAAGGCCTGCCGCAAGGAAGTGCTTGGCCACCCACCTTGCGGCGTAGGCCGCAGAGCGGTCAACCTTGCTAGGATCCTTGCCGCTGAAGGCTCCACCGCCATGGGGGCAGGCTCCGCCATAGGTATCCACGATGATCTTACGACCCGTGAGGCCCGTATCCCCTTCCGGGCCACCCGTGACAAACCTGCCCGTGGGGTTGATTAGGATCCGAGCACTGGCCAAGGCCCCACGGCCGATCACAGGGACCAGGATTTCTTCGCGGACCGCCTCCTGGAGAACCTGGTCTGAGGTATCTGGATCATGCTGAGTTGACAGCACCACCGTATGTATCTCAACTGGTTTGCCATCGATATATCGAAGCGTGACTTGGCTCTTGGCATCCGGACGGAGAAATGGGACTCTTCCGGATTTCCTCACCTCGGCCTGCTGGGCGACCAGGCGATGGGAGAGCATGAGGGACAAGGGCATAAATTCGGGAGTTTCGTCACAGGCATAGCCGAACATCAAACCCTGGTCCCCGGCTCCAAGTTCACCATCAATCCTGTCTACGCCACGGTTGATATCCAGGCTCTGGGCGTTCAGGGCTAGGTGCAGTGCGTGGTTGTCTGGATCAAAGCCTGTCTCCTGGGTATAGCCGATGCCACGGATCACATCCTTGACCAGTTTTGGGACGGCCGATTCCAATTCTGCGAAGAAGTCAGGGATGGTGGCTCGGAACTCACCAGCGATTGTGAGGGACCTGTGAGCGATTAGAACCTCACAGGCAACTTTGGCATGATGGTCACGGGCAAGGCACCAGTCCAGAACAGCGTCTGATATCTGGTCTGCGACCTTGTCCGGATGCCCCTCAGATACAGATTCAGAGGAGAAGAGATACTCAGCCATGTGTGCTCCCTTTCAGGTTGTATCCTGCGCATGGGATCCTTCGATCCAGGGCACCGTGGCGCTTGCTCGGTTGCCGGACCCCACCATGGGGCCGCTCATCATGCTAAAAAAATTCTAGAACCTTAGTTGGGGTTGTCAATACAACCTGAGGTGACGGAACCCTGATCAAATCGTGGATAGCACCTCACCCTTGACGATATCCACCCGTCGAACGACGCCGTGAAGCACACACGCGGATCCATGGTGGTAGGGGCAGGGTATGTGGATGGGACGGGCTTCGGTATCATGGGGCCCGCTGGTAGAATCCCCAGTACGGAGCTCCTCCCCATGTCGAAACCCGTTTCTTCGAGTGCCGAGCAAGCGAAGGCGAAGGTACGTCCGTCGAAAATGGAAATTAAGTTCATTGATCAGGGGGGCGGAATCCGGTGGACGCCCCGGGGCGCACACCTCTTTATCCCGGCTGACTTCATCAACTGGTGGCCAGCGGCGGCCCTGACGATCAGTCGTGATGGGATGAAAATCACACTGGAAAACCCCGAAAAGGGGAAGGCAGGTCAGAAGTGACCGTCTTGGAGTATTCGACCGCAACCCCGAAGAGGACTCAATTCCATCGCGTCAGTCAGATGGAGACCCCCTTTGTGACCTTTCTCGGCTGGACACGCGAGGAGACCATGCGGCCCCCGAAGGACCTCATGCGGGTTTTCAAGGCTCGTCTGGCCCCACTCGGATACAAGTTGGAGATCGGCCCCTCGGAAGAAGGGGGAGGCGTCTTCATTGAGATCCCCCTGCTCAAACTCACGGACTACGGGCGAACGATGGAAGACGCGATTGGAAACCTCGTGGAAAAGGCCTATGAAATCGCCTCAGAACGGCGGACTGAGGGCGAGGGATGGACAGTCGGTCTCGCCGCTCAGGTCTACACGCTGAGGCGGATCCTCGCGTGAGAAGACTCAAGCAAACAGTGGCATCCCTCGAAAAAAAGGGATTCGAAAAACGGGACCTGATTATCGGCCCACCTCCGCCAAAACCAGGAACCGTTGAGGCATGGGCGGGGTAAGGCTGGCAGCACGTAGCAGGCGAACCAGGATGCCCTCCAGATCGAACCGGCGATTGAACCGCCACTGGAACTCCGCGAGGTAGCGGGGAAGGTGCCTGGCGCTGATCCAGCGGCAGACACCGAGGATGTTGCCCTTCAGGTTGCCGAGGATCGTGTTGACCCACTTGAAGGCCGGGTGCCGGGAGTTGCGCCAGCCCCCTTTCATCACCAGGGGCTGGTGGTCCTCGACCACTTCACTGATGGCATTGAAGCTGCGCATGCCGTCGGTCAGCACCGTGGAGGCCGTTGCCAGGCTGCGCTTAGCCCAGCGTTTTACGGTCCTCTTCTTGAAGTTCGGGACGGCCTGGACCTTCAGGTAGACCACTCTGCGCTCGGATGGGTCGTCCTCCGGGGAGGTTTGGACGGCGGCGAGCATGGGGGCCTTCCCGGGCGCCCCGCGTCCGCGCTTGCCCCCGTGACGCTCGCCGCCCATGTAGGCGTCATCCGCCTCGACCCGCTCCGATAGGACCCGGCCCCGCTCGCGCTCCAGCATCACCTGCATGAGCTTGTGCTTCACCTTCCAGGCAGTCTCGTAGCTGACCCCGATCTGGCGCTTGAGTTCCAGGGCCGACAGAGAGTGCTTGCCCTGGGTGAGTAGGTGCATGGCCAGGAACCACTTCGTCAGCGGAAGGTAGGTCTTGTGGAAGATGGTGCCTGCTGTGACGCTGGTCTGCCGGTGGCAGGCATTGCACTGGTACAGCCGACGGCCTTCCAGCACACAGTATTCGTGCCCCCCACACTCGGGGCACTCGAAGCCCTTGGGCCACCTGACCGCGAACAGGGCGCGGACACAACCCTCCTCTGTGCCATACCGCTCCAGGAAAGAAGGCAGGGAGAGGCCTTTTTGGAACTGGGTAGGGCTGTAGACCATGGAACCTCCTCGGACCGGGAAACCGCATCCAAGGTGACTCCAGGCATTGGACAAATCCTGTCAAACCTCTCCAAAGATCCAAGCGCCATCAATTGCGAGACTTGTCATCTCACCCTTTAGGCGGAGCCTGGCCGATAATCAGGAAACGGGATGGCAGGGACTATAACCTGATCTTCTGGACAGCGGCAGGCCTGAAGACCGAAGTCCGAACGCGAGTTCCGAAAGGGCGTGGGGACCTCCAGCCGTGGGAGTTTCGGGGAATCCGGAAAGATCTTCACCTGACGGAACAGCAACTTCTGGATCTGATTGACTGCCCCATGAGCCGCCCAGAGTTGGAAGCGATTCTGAAGACCCTGAAATCCATCTAATCGGGAGGCCTCGGGTACAAGCCCGAATTAATTAAGGTGGAAGCAGGCGATCCGCCATCGAAGGATGCCATAAGGGTTCCAAATGCCACGGAGCGGGCGGTACGGATGAAAGCAGGGGCGATGGCACCCGGTGCTGGTGTCCCAGGTCCGATGGTCGAGTTACTTCCCTGAATTCGTCGGCAGCGCTGGCCTCCCCGCCGCGATCCACGCGTTGAGGATGGCGTCACCGAGGTGCTGGCCGGCGAGCTGGAGCTGCTGTTTCACGACGGGGCCCTGCTTGGACCAGAAGATCATCCAGTAGGCGGCGGTGCGGGTCTTGCCCCGGCTGCCCATGGGGCTGGTGCGGTCGGCGTCGCGGTCGTCCTCCAGCAGCTGCGGAATGAGGGCGTGGGAGGCCTTGAGCCAGTCCCAGGGGCGGGAGAAGATGGCCTTGTCGGGCTGGGCGGGCAGCACGGTCAGGTCCTCGGCCGAGATGTGCCGCTCCACCAGGCCGCTCTCCCAGCGGCTGTGGACGCCCCTCTGGCCGGTGAGCTGGCCGTCGTGGTTGTCGGTGGTGTGCAGGGGCACGTGGGCATCGCCGATGTAGTGGCCGAGGATGGCGGTGGCGAAGGCCACCTTGGCGGGATCCCCTGCGCGGAAGGCATCCACCAGATCGCGCCAGCGGTCCTGGATGATCCAGGGCACCACGCCGCGGCGGTAGAAGTCGCCGCCGAGCTTGGCCTGGGCCTCGTCCAGCGTGCGGGGCATCTGGTCCGCGCCGCCGTAGGGCTCCAGGTCCATGAAGTGGCGTGGCCCCTCCTTGCGGTCCTGCCGCCAGTGGTCGGGGTCGGAGGCGTGGTCGCAGACCTCTGCTTCGCGTCCGGCGAACCAGCCCCGGGGCTCTGGGGGCAGGGCGCGCAGCGCGAGGGTCGAGACCGTCCGGTGGCCCTTGTCGCCCCAGGCATGGAGCGGCAGCGTGAGGAGTAACGCGAGGATGTGGGGGAGGTTGGATCGCACGGGGCCGTCGGAGTGTGGGCTCTGCGGCTGCGCCGCAGAGCTAGGATCGGCTGCGCCGATCCGCAACTAGGTGCTCTTCAAACTCCGCCGCGCAGCGGCGGAGCCCTGTCGGGCAGCTATTCGGGGATCGTCCCCGTGCGCTCCCAGCGGGTGCGGGTGAAGAAGTGCCGGGCGGTGTCGATGAAGTCGCCGGCGACATCCTGGGGGCCGGTGGGCACGCGGCCGTTGTCGTTGTCGGTGTCGCCTTCCTTGAAGCTCCACCAGACCAGGAAGGGGCGGCCGCGCAGGTGATCCACGGGCAGGAAGCCCCAGTAGCGGCTGTCCTCGCTGTTGTCGCGGTTGTCGCCCATGGCGAAGACGTGGCCCGGGGGTACGGTGACCGGGCCCAGGTTGTCCTTGAAGCCGTCCTGGCGGAGGCTGTTCATGGCCTGCATCTGGTTGCGGTCGTGGAGGGCCAGCACGTCTGCGTCGGCGTGGCGCCAGAGGCCCACGGGACGCTCCACCTCCCCGGCATCGCGGGTGGCTGGCCAGGGCCCGGGCGTGGGGCCTTCGGGGCTGCGGCCGAACATGTGCTCGAAGGCGCCCGTCACCTGCCTGCCGTTCACGTAGAGCCGCTTGTTGCGCATCTCCAGCGTGTCGCCGGCGGTGGCCACGCAGCGCTTCACGTAGTCCTGATCGCGGTCGAGGGGCCAGCGGAAGACGATGATGTCGCCGCGCTTCACGCCGCGCATGGGGAAGAGGGTCTCCTCCCAGCCCCACTGGGGCGTGGCGAAGATGAACTTGTTGGCCAGGAGGTGGTCCCCGATCATCAGCGTGTTGCGCATGGAGGCGGAGGGGATCTTGAACTGCTGGCCCACGAAGGTCTTGAAGAACAGGATCAGCACCATGGCGAAGCAGATCACTTCGAGGTTGTCGCGCACCATGCCCTTCTCGGCACCCGGGGGCAGGGCGATCTCGAGGTCGTCGGGGGCGGTGGTCGGTTCGGCCATGTCGGCTCCGGAGCTGGCGATCAGGGACGCTTGATGGCGGGGAGGGCGGTGAAGCCGTAGGCCACCAGCCGGTTGACGGCGACCCAGTTACCGGCGCGCTCTTCGCGGGTCTCCACCTCGCCCAGGTCGGGCAGGTAGAGCGTGCGGCGCCGGGGACCCATGGCCGGGCGGGACTCCACCCAGATTCCTACCGGATCGGCCGTGGTCGGCAGCAGAGCCGCGCCATCCCAGGTGGCCCGGCCAATGACCTGGAAGGCCGTGCCCCGCTCCGTCCAGGCCGTGGTGGCGGGGAAGCCCGCCGGCAAGGACACGGAGAGCACCTGACCCTGGTCATTCACGAGGGCGACACCGCCATCCTTCTGGCGGAAGGTGATCGGCAGCTGCCCGTGGGTGCTGGCGACGTCCACCTGGATGAGGTCCGGGGGGCCGGGCGCGATGGCGGACTTGGCCACGCGCACCTGCAGGCGGTTGGCGCTGCGCTGGGGTTGGGGCTGGGAGGGATCCTCGAAGGCGAGGGTGAGCCCCTCCACCCATGGGCAGTAGACCTTGGGCGCCTCCGGGGGCTGGCAGGCCAGGGCCAGCAGCAGGGCGGCGGGCACAAGGCTCGGCAGCAGCCGGGGCATCAGCGGTGACCCTTGTTGAAGCGGGCCACCAGGTCCGTCAGCGAGGCGCCGCTGGCGGGGCTGGGAGCTTCAGGCGGGTTGAAGGTCATGACCCTGGGCTCGCGCTCGGGACGCGGGGGACGGCCGCCCTCGGGGCGGGGCGGGCGCGAACCCTCGGGCCGGGCGGGACGCGCGCCTTCGGGCCGGGGAGGCCGTACGCCTTCAGGACGGGGCGGTCGGGCACCCTCAGGCCGGGGCGGTCGGGGGCCTTCGGGCCTGGGGGGCCGAGGACCTTCAGGCCGGGGCGGCCGGGGGCCTTCGGGGCGGGGCGGGCGGGGACCGGCCTGGGCAGGTCTAGCAGCTTGGCCCTCGGGGCGGTTGGGACGGCGGCGGTGCTGCGGGGCCTGGCCGGCGCCCTCGGGCGCCGCCAGCAGGGCCTTGATGGAGAGGGCGATGCGCTTGGCCTCGAGGTCCACGGCCAGCACCTTCACCTTCACGGCCTGGCCCACGCTGAGGGCATCTGCGGGGTTCTTCACGTAGCGGTGGGCGATCTCGGAGAGGTGGACCAGGCCGTCCTGGTGGACGCCCACGTCCACGAAGGCGCCGAAGTCGGTCACGTTCGTGACGATGCCCTGGAGCTCCATGCCCACTTCCAGGTCGCTGGGTTTGTTGACGCCCTCGCGGAACTGCACGATCTCGAAGCGGTGGCGGGGATCTCGGCCGGGCTTCTTGAGCTCGGCCACGATGTCCTTGACGGTCTCCACGCCGAACTTCTCGTCCACGAGGAGCTTGGGATCCAGAGCGTCCAGCACGGCGTCGTTGCCGATGAGCTCGGGCACCGTCTTGCCCGCCAGCTGGCAGATGCGCTGCACCACGGGATAGCTCTCGGGGTGCACGGCGGAGGCGTCCAGGGGATCCTCGCCATCGGGGATGCGGAGGAAGCCCGCGGCCTGCTGGAAGGCCTTGGCGCCGAAGCGGCCCACTTCCATGAGCTGCTCCCGGCGCTTGAAGGCGCCGTGCTCGAAGCGGTGGGCCACGATGCCCTTGGCCAAGCCCTCGCCGATGCCGGCCACGTAGGCCAGCAGCTTGTAGGAGGCGCTGTTCAGGTCCACGCCCACGCGGTTCACACAGCTCTCGACGACGTCGTCCAGGCCCTTCTTCAGGGCGGTCTGGTTCACGTCGTGCTGGTACTGGCCCACGCCGATGCTCTTGGGATCCACCTTCACCAGCTCGGCCAGGGGATCCTGGAAGCGCCGGGCGATGCTCACGGCGCCGCGCACGGTGACGTCGTGCTCGGGGAACTCCTCCCGGGCGATGTCGCTGGCGGAATAGACCGAGGCGCCGGCCTCGCTCACGCTGATGCAGATGAGCCCGGTGCGGTTCGTCTCTTTCAGCCACTCGCGGATGAATGCCTCCACCTCGCGGCCGCCGGTGCCGTTGCCGATGGCGATGGCCTCGATGGGGTTCTCTGAGCAGAGCTTTTCCAGCAAGGCCCGGCTGCCGTCCAGGTCGCGCTTGGGCTCCAGGGGATAGATCACCTCGTTCTGTACCAGCTGGCCCAGGCGGTTGATGACCACCAGCTTGCAGCCGGTGCGGATGCCGGGGTCCACGCCCAGGGTGCAGCGCTGGCCCGCGGGGGGCGCCAGCAGCAGGTGGTCCAGGTTGGTCTGGAACACCTTGATGGCTTCGCCATCGGCCTTCTTTTTGGCCTCGTAGCGCACTTCGGATTCGATGGCGGGCGCCAGCAGGCGGTCGAAGGCATCGCCGGCCACCTCGTTGAGGAAGCGGCGGTAGCCGCTGCCGGGGTGGATCTGGACCTTGGTGACCAGCTGGCTCACCAGGTTCTCGCGCTCCACCACCAGCTTCACGGTGAGGATGTCCTCCTTCTCGCCCCGGCGCAGGGCCAGCAGGCGGTGGCTGGGGATCTTGCGGATGGCTTCGGCGAAGTCGAAGTAGGGCTTGAAGCGCAGGGCGGCCTGATCGGCCTTGCGCTCTTCGCGAATCTCGGATTTCAGCACGCCGTGCTCGTGGAACTCCAGGCGCAACCAGGCGCGGATGGCGGCATCCTCGGTGAGGCGCTCAGCCAGGATGTGGCCCGCGCCCTCCAT
This sequence comes from uncultured Holophagaceae bacterium, assembly GCA_963751095.1. Taxonomy (GTDB): domain Bacteria; phylum Acidobacteriota; class Holophagae; order Holophagales; family Holophagaceae; genus Geothrix. The sequence goes on from CAVVTK010000014.1 coordinate 73,428, forward strand.
GCACTCCGAGGGGGACCGCAGGCCATCCTCGTCCTTGATGAAGGGCTCGCTGATGATGAAGGGATCAGCGCCGCTGTCGTCGGCCAGCAGGGAATCCAGCAGAGGCTCCAGGCCGCGCTCCCTGGCCGTGGTGGCCTTGGTGCGCTTCTTGGGCTTGTAGGGCAGGTAGAGATCCTCGAGCTCCGCCTTCACCCAGGTGGTCTCGATCTTCGTCCGCAGCTCGGGCGTGAGCTTGCCCTGCTCGTCGATGGACTTGAGCACCGTCTTGCGGCGGTCCAGGAGGTCCTTGTAGTAGGCGTGGCGGTCCTCCACGGCGCGGATGGCCACTTCATCGAGGGAGCCGGTCGCCTCCTTGCGGTAGCGGGCGATGAAGGGGACCGTGTTGCCCTCCTCCAGCAATGCCACGATGGCGGCGACGCCTGCGCGGGGGAGCTTGAGCTCCTTGGCCATGAGGTCCAGCACCTGATCCACACCTGCTCCTTGCGATCCTTCCCCGACGGGAACTGCGATCATACCAAGGACGGGGCATGTGGGTCTGTATGGATGGCACTCTCAGGCCGGATTCTCGTTTTATCAAAAAGAACGCTTCGCGAAAGCGGAGGAGAGCGGAGGCGCTGAGGAAAACGGAGAACTGATTTCCCAGTGTGGTTTTTTCTCCGCTCTCCTCAGCTCCTCTGCCTGCCTCCGCTTACATGAGCTTTTTGTCAGTCACTCTTTACGGCCGCAGCGCGACTTTGCGCCGGGCGCCTTCGGGCGGCACTTCGAGGTTCCGGAGATCCTTCTTCCATTGGCCGTGATCCAGGTTCGTGCCGATGACCACGGCCACACAAACTGGCGCGGTGCCGTCCGCCCGCAGGGGCAGGGGGGAGATCTCCAGGCGGCCGTCTGCCAGTTGGAAGGCCCAGCGATCGCTGCCGTCGTTGCGCAGGGCCCAGCTCGCGAACACGCAGACGCCCTTGGCCCGGAGCACCTCGCCCTGGGCGGGCGGGGCCAGCAGCAGGGCCTCCAGGGCGGCGGGATCCACGGGATGGTCCCAGGCCAGGCTGAGGGAACGGGCCTCGGAGAAGCTGGTGGGGGCCGAGGCCGCCCAGCCTTCCGGCAGGGGGCGCAGGTCGCCCAGCCAGGGATCCGGGCTGCCGTCCGGGGCCAGGCCGTGCCGCGTGAGGACCAGTGGGATGTGGCGGAAGGCGCTGCGCACCTCGCCCTCCCAGGCCACGGCCGCCGAGGGATCCAGGTCCGCCTTGCTGAGGTGGACGAGGCTGGCCAGGGCCGTCTGGCGGTGGAGCAGGGGCTTCGTCTTCAGGTGATCGACGGGCGTGAGGCAGGAGATCACCGTGAGCAGGCCCGCCAGGCGCAGGCGCCCCTCCAGCGCGGGTTCGTGCTCGAGGTCCAGCAGGTCCGTCGGATCGGCCAGCCCGGTGGTCTCCAGCACCACGCGCTCAGGGCGCTGGTCTTCAGGCTGGTCACACCAGGCCCGCAGCGTCGCCACCACATCGTCGCGGAGGCTGCAGCAGACGCAGCCATTCACCAGGTTCTCCACGCCCGCGAGCTCGGGCCGCTCCGCATCGACCAGGGCGCCATCCACGCTGATGGCGCCGAACTCGTTGATGAGCACCGCCACCCGCCGCCCCGCGCCCACCTCCGCCTTCAGCAGGCGGTTCACGGCCGTGGTCTTCCCGGCACCCAGGGGGCCGGTGACGATGAGGATGTCCAGGGGTGCGCGTCCGTCCATCCATCCATGATGCCGCCCGCAGGGGAAATGTGAGAGCGTGGAGGCGTGGACACCCTCGATCTCAGCTACCGCCTGACCGTCTCCCTGGTCGGCGCCATCGCCCGGGCTTGCGCCAAGGGCCTGCCCGCAGGCTGGCGGGTCCGGCTGGAGGCTGAGGCGCCGGAGTTGGCGGCGCCGGGCTGGATCTGGCTGCACGCGGTGAGCGTGGGGGAGCTGCTGCTGGCGGATGGGCTGCTCGGCCGCCTCCGCGCGGCGGGGCACCGCGTCCACGTGAGCACCGGCACGCCCGCCGGCCTCGACCTGCTGGCCCGGCGGCTGCCCGCCTGGGATGCGGGTACGGGGCGGATCAGCGGCGGCGCCTTCCCCCTGGATGATCCGGCGGGCCTGGAACCCTTCCTCCGCCACCCCCCGGGCGCCTTCATCGCGCTGGAAACCGAGCTGTGGCCGGGTCTGATCGAGGCTCTCGAAACCCGCGGCATTCCCCGGCTCGTGGTGAACGGCCGCCTGACGGAGAAATCCCTCCAGCGCGGCGGGCCCTGGCTGCGACGTGCGGCGGGCCGGCTCACGCTGGTGGCGGCCCGGGATCCGGAAAGCGCCGATGCCTTCCGGCGCCTGGGCGCGCCCCTGGTCGCGCTGGGGGGCAACCTCAAGGCGGACCTGCCGCCGCCCCGGCCCCTTCCCGGCCACTGGGCGGCGCTGCGCTCGGCCTGGGCGGAGGATCCAGTGCTGGTCGCCGGCAACACCCTGCAAGGGGAGGAGGACCTGGTGCTGGGAGTCTGGTCAGCGGTCCGGGCCCAGGTGCCCGGCCTGCGCCTCATCCTGGCGCCCCGGCAGCCCCGGCGCTTCGATGCCGTGGCGGCAGAACTGGCGGCCCGGGGGCTGCCGTGCCGCCGTGCCTCCGGGCCCTGGTCCGACGAAGCCGCCTGGCGTGGGACCGGGATCCTCCTGCTGGACACGCTGGGCGACCTGGCCTCGGCCTACGGCGAGGGCACCCTCGCGCTGGTGGCTGGGGGGTGGGGGCACCCCGGGGGGCACAACCCGCTCGAACCGGTGCAGGCCGGCGTGCCGACCCTGATCGGTCCTGGCTTCGCCAACTTCGCGGACCTCGTGCCGCCCCTGCGGGAGGCGGGCCGCCTCCAGGTGGTCGAGGCGGTGGACCTCGAGCGCGAAGTGCTGGGGCGGCTGGCGGATTCACCCCTTCGCCCCCAGCGGGCGGAGCCCCTCCCAGAGTCGCTCAGGGGGGCGCTCGAAAGGACCTGGGCCTTGATCACGCCCCATCTGCTGCCGGTTGGATAGAATCTGCCCATACGGAGCCGTCATGAATCGAAGGGCCGCGCACATCCTGCTGATTGATGACGATCCGGCCGTGCTGGACATGGTGCACTCGGCCCTGGCCCACTACGGCATGGAGGTGCATGCCTATCCGAATGCCGCCCAGGCGCTGGATCTCATGCAGAACCCCTCGGCCCCGCAGTTCGACCTGGTCATCACCGACATCAACATGGAGGGGCTGGACGGCTTCGATGTCATCCACAAGGTCAAGGCCATGCAGCCGCGCCTGCCCGTGGTGCTCATGACCGGCCAGGCCTCGGTGGACTACGCCATCCGGGCCATGCGCATGGGCGCGGCGAACCTGTTCATGAAACCCATCGCCATCCGCGAGATGGTGCAGAGCGTCTTCCACCTCGTGGACCTGCACCGGGATTTTCGGCTGGCGGATGACGGCCTGCGCGGCCTGGTGAACGAGCGCCGCCACTTCCTCTTCCGATCCGATGAGCTGGACGTGCCCACCCTCGTGCGCCACCTGACGGACCGCCTGGTGCCCATGGGCTTCGCTTCCCTGAGCAACCTGGACGTCATCGCCATGGCCTTCCACGAGGCCCTGGTGAATTCCCTGGAGCACGGCAACCTCGAGCTGGAGTCGAGCCTCAAGGGGGATCTCTTCGCGGAGGAGGATCCCTACGGAAGGCTGCGCCAGAAGCGGATGGCCGATTCTGAGTACGCGGGGCGGCTCATCGAGGTGCGGCTGGCCATGGATACCGAGCGCTTCGAGCTCGAGATCAGCGACGAGGGCAAGGGCTTCTACGCCAGCCGCATCTCGCCCATGACCGGGGATTCCGACATGGTGCCCCACTGCGGCCGCGGCCTCCCGCTCATCCTGCTGGTGATGGACGAGGTCCACTTCAACGAGAAGGGGAACCAGATACGGCTGGTCCTCCGGCGGAAGTAAAGGGGCTGGCACGCTCCCATCCCGGCGCGCGGGCTGCGTTCGCGCGATAACGAAAAACGCGGCCGAGGCCGCGTTTTTCGCATGGCGACTAGCCTTGGACTAGAACGCCCCTTCCACGAACGCCTTCAGCTGGGGCTTGGGCTGGCCACCGATGAGCTTGTTCACGGGCTTGCCGTCCTTGAAGACGATGAGCGTGGGGATGCTCATGATGCCGAACTGGCCGGCCACCTGGGGATTCTCGTCCACGTTCATCTTCACGAACTTGGCCTTGCCGCTCATCTCGGCGGCCAGCTCATCCAGGACGGGGGCGATCATCTTGCAGGGGCCGCACCAGGGGGCCCAGAAATCCACGAGGGTGACGCCCTGCGCGATGGCCTGGGGGAACTCAGCGTCGGTGATGTGGGCTACGAGGTCGGACATGGGGACTCCTTTTCTTTTAAGGGACGGGGATGGGGCCGTCAGGATTGGCGCCCCCCCACTGGGCAATGGTGAAGATGTTCATGTAGCGCTCGTTCGTCTCCCGCAGCCGCTGGGCAAGCACTTCGCACAGGGCATAGAGGATCTTCAGGGCGATGCGGTGCTGGACCTCGATCAAGGATCGCAGGTCCTGGAGCGGGATGAAGAACAGCTCGGTGTCGTCGTTGACGATGGCATCCGCGGCCCGGGCAGAGAAGTCGATGAGGGCCATCTCGCCGAAGAAGGCCGGGGGTTCCAGGACCGCCAGGGCCTCCTCGCCAGTGGCGCCCTGCTTGGAGATCCGGACCGAGCCCTTGACCACCACGTAGAGGCCGTCTCCGGCATCCCCTTCCCGGAAGAGGACCTCGCCCGCCTTGCAGGTCCGGCGCTGCCCGATGATCAGGATCTGGGCGCGCTCCGTCTCGTCCAGGTTCCTGAACAGGGGCGACTGGGTCAGGAAGGCGGCATCGATCAACGCTGATCCGTGGAAAGGGGGGCCGCGGTGGGTTCCAGTGGCACATGGGCGCAGAGGTCGAGGCCGAAGCCACGGAGGCCAATGTACTTGGTTTCATGCCGGCTGAGGAGGCGCATTTTCCCGATGCCGAGCTGCCGGAGGATCTGGGCGCCCACGCCGAAGTCCCGGTCGCTCATGGCCTGCGGCTGGACTGGACCTTCGTCGGCCACGCCGGGCGTGTGGGCGTGCCTCCGCAGGTAGACCAGTGCCCCGCGGCCCTCCCTGGCCAGGACACCCATGGCCTTCTGGAAGAGCCCCGATTCGAAGCCATGCAGGTCGTCCGGCAGCGTCTCCACGTGGACGCGAACCAGGGGCGGTTCGCCGCCGGTGGACAGGTCCCCCAGCACGAAGGCCAGGTGGCTGCCGCCGTCCAGCAGGCTCTGGAAGCGGTGGACCTTGAGCTCGCCCCACGTGCTGGCCATGGTCCGGATCTCGAGGGGCTTCACCAGGGGTTCCTGGCGCAGGCGGTAGGCCACGAGATCGGCCACGGTCACCAGCAGGAGGCCGTGCTGCCTGCAGAAGGGGACCAGGTCGGGCACTCGGGCCATGGTGCCGTCGTCCTTCATGATCTCGCAGATGACGCCGCTGGGGTGCAGGCCTGCCAGGCGCGCCAGGTCGACGCTGGCCTCGGTCTGGCCGGTGCGCGTCAGCACGCCGCCGGGGCGGGCCCGCAGGGGGAAAACATGGCCAGGTTTTACGAAGTGCTGGGGTTTGGCCTCGGGGGCGATGAGGGCCTGGATGGTGCGGGAACGGTCCTGGGCGCTGATGCCCGTGGTGGTGCCTTCGCGGGCCTCCACGGACACGCAGAAGGCCGTCTCGAAGGGGCTGGTGTTGTCCCGGACCATGAGGGGGATCTGCAACCGGTCGAGCACCGGGCCTTCCAGGGCGGCACAGATCAGCCCCCGGCCATGGGTGGCCATGAAGGCGATGGCCTCGGGGCTCACGTGCTCGGCGGCCAGGGTGAGGTCGCCCTCGTTCTCGCGGTCCTCGTCATCCACCACCACGACCATCCGGCCCTGGCGGATGGCTTCAATGGCTTCCTCGATGGAGGCGAAGGGGGAGTCGGGGCGGGCGCTCATAGGACACCCAGCATCGCTCATGAGACCTTCCGGGGGAAGGGCGCACCCGGCGGTATGTGCGCAGTCCTATGTTATGGTTGGGCATCCGATTCACCTTCACGAGAGGAACAGCCCATGTCACAGGGTGTGATCCAAGGCTCCATGCGCGAGGCGCCGCTGCCCGACATCATCCAGCTTGTGAGCCAGGGCGGGAAGTCCGGATGCTTCCACGTGCAGCAGGAAGCCTCCAAGGCCCGCATCTACCTGAAGGATGGCCGGATCATCCATGCCGTGACCCACGCTGGCGAGGGCTTCGAGGCCCTCATGGAAGTGGCGCTCTGGATCGAGGGCACCTATCGCTTCGAGGAGGTGGTGCCCGACGTTCCGAACACCATCACCAAGCCCAATGCCTCCATCCTGATGGAGCTGGGACGCCGCATGGACGAGTGGCGGGTGATCAGCCAGAAGGTGCCTTCGGTGGACCTCTACCCGGCCTCCACGCTGTTGCCCGGCGAAACGCCCCATGACGTGAACCCCCGGGAAGCCAGGCTCCTCGCCATGGCCACCGGCTACTACACCGTGTCCGAGCTGGCGGAGCTGACGCAGAAGCCCGTGCTCACCGTCGCCAAGGATCTCTACGGCCTGGTGATGGCCGGGCACGTGGTGATGAAGGGGCTCCGCTCCGGCAAGCCGCCGAAAACGGATCCCCCCGCCAGCGAATCGGTGCGGGAGCTCACCCCCGTGTCCACCCTGCTGGGCACCGCCCCGGCCATGGGCCCGGTGGGCCCGGAGTCCCGGGAGGACGAGACCGCCATCGTGCGCCTCCAGGCGCCTCCTCCCGTTCCGCAGACGCAGGGGTTCCCGGAGAGCGACGAGCCCCTTCCGGAAACCGTGGGCGGCGGCGTGGCGGGTATGGCTCCTCCCGTGGCGGCCCCCAAGCCCGCCCCGGTCATGGATGATCCCCAGCGCATGGTCAAGCTGATGAATTTCACCCAGCGCATCGCCCAGGCCGCGAAGATGGTCCTCCCGGAGGGCCAGCACGAGATGGTGAACCGCCTCCAGGCCAAGGCCACCCAGCAGATCATCTCCGGCGATGGTCCCGAAGCCGTGAAGGGCCTGGCGCTCGCCATCAGCCGCGGCGCGGTGGATGCCGGCTGCGATGCCGACATGGTCCGCACGCTTAACACCCACCTCAAGGCACTGTTCTCAACCAAATAGGCTTCCCGATGATCTCGCGCTTCCTGCTTGGCCTCGCGGCCGCTGTCCTGCTGCTCGCCACTGGATGCAAAGAACCGAACGGCGCCACCGGGGGCACGAGCGGGGCGGCCCTCTATGCTTACGACAGCGCCACCTCCACCGTGTTCGTCTTCTCCGACCTGAGCACGGTGTACGACGGCACGGCCACGACCGTGGCGCCCGGCAAGCAGATCACTTCCTCGGTGTTCAGCAGCAAGATCGCCAGCCTCGCCTGGGGTGGCCTCTGCCTGGACGCCACCAATGCCTACCTCTACCTCGTCTCGGACTCGGGAAACATCGTCCGCGTGCGCAACATGCGCTCCCAGAGCGGGACGGTGAACAGCCTTGATGTCGTCTCCTTCAGCCTCTCCAACACGGGCCGACTCTCCGGCTCCACCTTCGGCCAGGCCGCCCTGGATCCCTCGACCGACACCCTGTACATCACCGAAAACAGCGGGAGCGGCACGCAGATCTGGGTCGTGGCCCACGCCAGCAATCAGGTTCAGGACGCCTCCGTCACCCTCCAGGCGCTGCAGATGAGCGGCGACAGCGGCGGCACCGGCGTCGCCGCCGGTTCTGGCTCGGTCTACGCCTTCATGCTCGACGGCAGCACCGTGGGCACCGTGGTGACCTACTCGGGGCCCCGCCTGCGCAAAGGCACCTCTTCGGCCTTCACCGATGCCAACACGCTCATCGGCAGCGCCACCCTCCTCGGGAAGTACGGCGCCCTCGCCCTGGACACGAGCGGCAAGCTCTTCGTGGCCCGCCACAACACGGACGCCGGGGCCTCCACGGCGCCCATCCAGGTCTTCACCACGGGACTCTTCGGCCAGGCCTACAACCAGTCGCCCACCACCACGATCGGGGATGCCACGGCCCAGGCCGATCTCCGGGTCATCGCCCATGCCGGCACAAAGGACTGGCTCGTGGGCCTCCGAGGAAACGGCACCACAGCCTACGGCACCATTTTCGTCTGGAAGGCACCCGCCGGGGGCACGGCCGCCAAGGGCATCACGGTCTCGCCAGCCAGCTCCCTGTTCAAGGGCGTGGCCGTGGACGGGAACGCCTCGTGACGGGCCTGCGTCTGCTGGGTCTCTTGATCCAGGACGTGCTCCGCGACCTCCTCCGCCACCGCGGCCAGTACGTGCTCGCGGTCCTCACCCTGGCTTCGGGCCTGCTGCTGGCCGGGGGTGGCCTGCTGCTGGTGGAGAGCCTGGACCGCTTCGTGGGTCGCCTCGAGGGCATGGCCAAGGTGGTGGCCTATGCCGCCGAAGGCCGCAGCCTGGACGAGACCGCCGGCCGGCTGAAGCGCGATCCCCGCTTCCGCGAGGTCCGTCGCATGTCCGCCGAGGAGAATCGGAAGCGCTTCCTGGCCGCCACCCGCGAGGCGGGCCTGCTGCTGGAGAGCGCCGGCCAGGATGCCCTGCCCGAGAGCCTGGAGCTGACCCTGCGCCAGGATCTGGCTTCGGGCGGCAAGGCCGTGGACGTGGGCGAGAGCCTGCGGGGCATGCCGGGCGTGGGCGACGTCCTGGTGGACCAGGAGCGCCTGGAGAACCTGCAGCGCATGGCCCGCATGCTTCGCTCGGCCCTGGCCACCCTGGGCGTGGTGCTGCTGCTGGCCGCCGGCTTCGCCACCGGCAACGTGATCCGCATGAGCATCCTCGCCCGCGAAGAGGAGATCTCGATCATGCGTCTGGTCGGCGCCTCGGAGAGCTTCATCCGCACGCCGCTGCTCCTCGAGGGTGCTTTCCTGGGCCTGGTGGGAAGCCTGCTGGCCCTGTTGGGGCTCTTCGGCCTCTGGTTTCCGCTGTCCCGGGGCGTGGGCGGCCTGTCGCCTCTGCTGGTGGAGCTGGCCCGCCTGGGCTTCTTCTCCTGGGGCAGCATGCTCCTGCTGGCCTTCGTGGGGGCCGCCACTGGCGCCCTGGGCGCCCTCTGGGCCTTCTGGGCCACCCGCAAGGCCCAGCGTGAGGAAGAGGCGTTGATGGAAGGCGCCGGCTAGGCGACCTTCCTCAGCGCTTCCGGCCCCGCCCGAAAGCGGCTTCGAATTCGGCCAGGGCGACCGGATCGCTTTCGCGTTGCAGCGGTTCCCAGAACTCCTGGGGGTGGCTCTCCGCGAACTCGCTGCCCTGGGCGATGTTGAAGAAGATGTAGGCGATGAACTCCTCCTGGCGCCTCTGGATGTAGCTGCGGAAGGGGCGGCTCAGGAAGCCCAGCAGGGCGCTGTCCAGGGCCGTCCAGGTCTGGAGCTCGCCCTCCAGGCCGTTGGGCCCCTCGTGGTAGCGATAGGCGGTGACCATCTTCGCGCCCACCGCCATGGGATTGCCCATCCGGCCCCGCTCCACCCGGCCATCCGCGATGTAGATCCGATAGCCGGGCCGCTTGTAGATGAGGGTCATGGTGCCGTGCAGGCCCCTGAGGTCATCGACGGTGAAGGCGGTCGGGGAGATTTCGAAGGTGTAGAACCGGGGCACGAACTGGCAGTAGCGCCACATGGCCGCGCAGAGCCGGGGCCGGTCGTAGAGCTTCTCCACCGTCGCCAGGCGCACCTTCCGCGGCTGGGTCTTGATCTGGAAGGTGAAGTCCAGGCGGTCGAGGATGTCCTGCACCGCGGCCCGGTGCTGGGGCGCCAGGGCGTCCAAGGGCAGCCGCTCTTGGGCGGACAGGCCGGAGGCCAGGAGCAGGGGAGCGAGGAGTCGGGGAAGCATCTGACCGTGCATGGCTCCAGGCTATCCCAGCTTCGCCGCCGGCGCAGAGGCCCGGGCAAGCCCATCCAGGGCCTGGGCGCTGATGAGGCCTTCGGACGTGCCCCGCAGCGTGCAGCAGTGCCGCGCGGCGAGCTGGCCGCGGCGGATGGATTCGGCCAAGGGCCGGCCCTCCAGCACGTGGCTGGTGAGGAACCCCACGGCCAGGGAATCGCCGGCGCCGTTGGTGTCCACCAGGGGCAGGTCCGAGGGCTCGGGGGGGAAGAACCGGATGCCCTTGCGGGTGCCCAGGGCGCAGCCCTTGGCGCCCATGCCCGAGACCACGATGCGCCCGGGGCGGTCTTGCAGGAAGCGCCGGATCAGGGGGGCGGGATCGGCGTGGTTGGCGGCCGAGAAGAACAGGATGTCGGACTCGCGGATGAAGTCCTGCCGGTAGGGATCGGCGGGGTCCACCACGTCCTGGAGGTCGCAGGCAATCACCAGGCCCAGCTCCCGGGCCATGGGCAGGAGGTGGCGGGCCCAGTCCGCCAGGTGGGAATGCACCAGCCTGGCACCCGCCATCACCTCGCGGCAGCGCGCCGGATCCGGGCGGAGGCCCGAGATCGCGCGGGCATCGTAGAAGTTCTTCCGGCGGCCGTCGGAATACATCACGTTGATGCTGCGGGCGGTGCCGGCGGGATCGGTGAACACGCCGCGGACATCGACGCCATCGCGGGAGAAGGCCTCGCGCACCATGGCGCCGCAGGCATCGTCGCCGAGGTTGCCGATGAAGGCCACGCGCCGCCCCAGGGCCGCGTAGCCCCGGCTGGCGTAGACCCCCGCCTGGCCCGGCGTGTCGAGGTTCTCCGTGAAGTTGGCCTCGACACTCCAGTCCACCTCCCGGCCCGGAAGGAAGACGTTCGTGTCCACTCCGGCGCAGCCGAGGACCACCACCTCAGGGGACGGCCTCAACCCTTCCATCGCCGGGCATCCGCTTCGGGCAGGCCGAGCTGATCCAGCACCCGGGTCGCGAAGGTGTCGAAGAGGTCCTCCAGCGACTTGGGTCCGCTGTAGAAGCCGGGCATGATCGGCATGACGACGCCGCCCGCGTCATGGATGCGGAGCATGTTCTCCAGGTGGATGCGGTTCAGCGGCGTTTCCCGCAGACACAGCACCAGGGGGCGGCGCTCCTTCAGGCAGACGTCCGCCGCGCGGCTCACCAGGGATTCGCTCACGCCTGCGGCGATGCGGCCCATGGCGCCGGCGCTGCAGGGCACGATGGCCATGCCGTCATGGCGGTACGAACCCGACGAGATGTCGGCGCCCAGGTCGCGCTCATCGCGCAGGCCCACCTTGGGCAGGGCGGCGAGTTCCTTCGGCGTCATCCCCACTTCATCGAAGAGGCAGCGCTTCCCCGTGGGCGAGAGCAGCAGGGCGACGTGCTCCACCGCCTGGCTGGCGGAGAGCCGCCGGAGGACGGCCACGCCGAAGGCCGAGCCGGAGGCTCCAGTGATGGCGAGGGTGAACCGCAATCCCATGGGGGCTACTCCGTGACGGGGCGGTAGGCGCCGAAGAAGATGGCGTTGAAGAGCAGGCGCCGGGTGAACGGCGTCTGGGCCCGGAAGACTGGATCGCCCGCCAGCAGGATCACGGCGCCCAGGCCTGACTTTTCGCGGATGGCCCATGCGGTCTGCTGCAGCTTCGCCTCCATGGCCTTCGGTACGAGGCCGGAGACCTTGAGGTCCTCCTTGGCGAAGTGGAGGGGATTTTCCCCACCCTGGCTCAGCTCGAGGATGGGATCGCTGGTGTCCAGCACCGCCGCGCCCTGCTCCGCGTGCAGGCCCCAGGCGAGGGGATGCGAGCCGTCCACCCGGACCTTCAGGAAGGCGCCCGGGATGCTCTCTTCGAGGGCCCGGTCCTCCCGCTTGTCCCAGGGGCGCACCAGCTCGGCGGGATCGGCCTTCGGAGCCTCGCGCTTGGGATCCTTCTCCTTGAGGCGGGCCTCCTCGGCGGCCTTGGCCAGGAGGTGGAAGCCCGTGGGGGTGAGGCCGGCCCGGGAGGCGTAGGCGGCACCGCCCTGGAAGGCCAGCAGGGTGCCGCCCTCGGCAATCCAGGCCTTGAGCTTGGCCGCGCCGCCCTCACCGAGGACCTGCTGCCAGGCCTTGCCCTGGGCGCTGTCCTGTCCGTGGCTGTCGTCCACCAGCACCAGGTGAGTGAAGCGCGCCAGCGGCGTGGCGCCCAGGCGATCCGCCCGGAGCTGCACGAAGGGCAGGCCCGCCTCGGTCAGGGTGTGGGCCACAGCCCCGAATGCGGTGGCGTCCGCGGGCCGGTCCATGAGCACGGCGATGCGGGGGGCCTTCAGGATGAGGGCACGGTTCGAGCCGAGGTCGGGTCCCGAGGTCATCTGGGCCGTGTCGGTGGGGAGCACCGGGTGCCGGTTGAGCTGGCCCAGGACCTCGAGCCTGGCCTTCAGGCCGGGGGGATTGGCGCTCTTCCGCAGGACGATGGTGCCGGCGCCGAGCTTCCGGTCCTGGAACTGGGCGGGCTCCGCCAGGGCGGTGGCCTTGAAGCCCTCCAGCAGGAGCGTCGCCAGCGTGCGCTCCGTGCCGTCATGACCGGCGGGCAGGAGGTAGCCCCAAGTGGCCTCGGCGAGGGCTGTTGGCGCCGTATCCGGGCGGCTCGCGGTGGCGACCTTCGGCCGGGCCTTGGCGCGCCAGGCGGGCACGTGGAAGGCGATGGGCAGGCTCCAGGCGGTGATGTCGTAGCTGGGCTTGGGGCCCATGCGGGCCTCGCCTTCGAGCAGAGCCTGGGCCAGGGCGCCCCTCGGCTGATCCAGCGGCACCAGGTAGCTGCCCGGGGGCAGGCCGGCGAACCGGGCCAGGCCGATGGGCTCCAGGCCGGAGGTGGTCAGCTCGGCGGTGGTGCGCTGCACCTCGATGCCGTTCTTCACCAACAGCTCGGCCAGCTGCCGGGCCCGGGCGGGATCCTCCCCTTCGGCGAAGAGGAAGGCGCCGGCCTTGTCGGCCAGGGCCACCTGCTCGCGCCGGGCCCGGTGGAAATCCTGCAGGAGGTCCTGGCGGCCGGCGGCGGCGGTGGCCACCGTGGCGAGGCTGGCCGCGGCGTGGCGCTGGATGCGGCCCTCCAGGGTGAGGATCTCGCCATCGGCGCGCCGGTAGGCCATGCCGCCCTGTCCGGCCACCTCGAAGGTCATGCCCACGGCGCCCTGGAAGGTGGGCCAGGAGTCGCCGTAGCCCGGGTAGAAGAGGTCGAACACATCGCGGCTGAAATAGGCCCAGCCCCGGGCATCGAAGGCCTGGGCCACGCCCTTGCCGAAGGCTGCCTGCCAGCGCCCCGAAAAAGCCTTGGGCAGGGCCTCGTGGATGGGCTGCATGGTGGGCGGGAAGTAGTACGTCGTCTCCGGCCACATCTCGTGGAAGTCCGCCACCACCTGGGGGTTCCACTGCAGGACCGCGGCGGTCTTGGCCCGGGTCTCGCCCTGGGTCTGCCAGGCCCAGTCGCGGTTCAGGTCGAAGAGCCGGTGGTTGAAGCGGCCGCTCGGCCAGCGTGAGGTGTTCTGGGCATCCGCCGGATCATTGGCGTTGAAGGGCGTGGTGGCCTCGGCGACGCCCTGGAGGTGGCGGGCCCGGCCGTCGGGATTCTGGGTGAGGTCCATGAGGATCACCACCCGGTCCAGCTGCCTCAGCACCTCGGGGCTGCGGGCCGCGGCGAAGTGGTAGGCCACGGCCAGGGCGGCCTCGGAGCCGGAGACCTCGGAGCCGTGGACGGAATAGCCCAGCCACACGAACACCGGGCTGGTCCCGGCAATGCGCCGGGCCTCGTCCTCGGAGCAGGTCCTCGGTTCCGCGAGCCTGGCGTTCAGGGCCTTCCATTCCTCGAGGCGCTTCAGGTTCGCAGGCGAGGTGATCACGAGGAAAGGCTGCTCGCGGCCCTCCTCCGTGACGCTCAGGGTGGTCAGTCGCAGGCGGTCCGGCGCGGCGGCGGCCAGGGCCCGCACGTAGGCGAGGAGGGCCTCGTGGCTCGTGTAGCGCTGGCCCAGCTCAGGCTGGGGCACCTCGGGCCGGTGGTCGGAGGACGGCAGCAGACCGACGGGCAGGCTGGCACAGAGCGGGACCGCGCAGAGCGTGGCGAGCAGGGCGGGACGCATCCGGACTCCCAAGGTCACTCCAGCTCGAGGAAGGCCGGGCCGGCGTTGGTGATGGATCCAGCGCCGAAGGTGATCACCAGATCACCGCTCCGGGTGTGGCGCTTCATGGCCTCCGGCAGATCCTCCACGCGGCCCACCAGGTGGACCTCCTTCTGGCCGTGGGAGCGCAGCGCCTCGACCACGGCGGCGCCGTCCACGCCCTGGATGGGCTGCTCCCCGGCGGCGTAGATGTCGGTGACGAGCACGGAGTCGGCCTCGAAGAAGGCGGTGCCGAACTCCTCCAGCAGGGCCTTCGTGCGGCTGTAGCGGTGGGGCTGGAAGGCGGCCACCAGGCGGCGTTCCGGGAAGCCGGCGCGGGCCGCGGCCAGGGTGGCCATGATCTCCGTGGGATGGTGCCCGTAGTCGTCCACCACCAGCACGCCGCCCCGCTCACCCTTCAGGTGGAAGCGGCGATCTGCTCCCGTGAAGCTGGAGAGGCTGGCCCGGATGACGTCGGGCTCCACGTCGAGTTCCAGGGCGATGCCGATGGCCGCCAGGGCGTTCAGCACCATGTGGTGCCCAGGCACGCCGAGGCTGAAGGCGCCGAGATCCGCCCCCTGGGCCGTCACCTTGAAGTGCGTGCGGAAGCCGTCCTGACGGATCTCCCGAGCCCGGATGTCCACCTGCGGATGGGTGCCGTAGGTGCGGACGCGGCGCTTCAGTCGCGGCCGCACGGCGGCGGCGTTGGCGTCGTCCAGGCAGAGGAATACGGAACCGTAGAAGGGCACCTTGTTGGCGAAGGCCACGAAGGCGTCCTGGATCTCGTCCAGGTCCTTGTAGTGGTCCAGGTGCTCCCGGTCGATGTTGGTGATGACTGCCAGCGTCGGGTTCAGCATGAGGAAGCTGCCGTCGCTCTCGTCGGCTTCGGCCACCAGGAAGGGGCCCTTGCCCAGCTTCGCATTGCTGCCGATGGTGCCGAGCTTGCCCCCGATGACGATGGTGGGATCGATGCCGCCCTGATTGAGCACCTGGGCCACCATGCTGGTGGTGGTGGTCTTGCCGTGGGAACCCGCCACGGCAATGCCGTACTTCATGCGCATGAGCTCCGCCAGCATCTCGCCCCGGGGGATCACGGGCACCTTGGCGGCGTGGGCGGCGACGACCTCGGGGTTGTCACCCTTCACGGCGGAGCTGATCACCACCACCTGGGCGCCCTCGATGGCCTGCCCCTGGTGGCCGAGGTGGACCGTGATGCCGAGGCTTCGCAGGCGCTGGGTGGCGGCGCTCTCTTTGAGGTCAGAGCCGGATACCTGGTAGCCCAGGTTGGCGAGCACCTCGGCGATGCCGGACATCCCGATGCCGCCGATGCCCACGAAATGGATGTGCTGGATCTTGCCGAACACCTGGGAGCCCCCATCTTTGAAACCGCCAGCATACCGCCATGGCGGCCTCCACGAGACGGATGGCATGGGTCTGGCATGATGGAGGTTCCATTCCGTTCCATGGAGGTGTGCGATGCGAACCCGGTTTCCGCAACACCGTTTCATGACCGCAGTTGCCGCTCTGGCCATGGCCTCGGGCCTCTGTGGCGCTTCGCCACAGAGTGAGCAGGACCGTCGCGCGACGCCACGTCCGCAAGGGCCGACCGGCGGGCGGGTCGTGTCCGAGGGCCCGCGCAAGTCGGAGTCCACGCCGGCGAATCCGGCCGGGGGCGTCGCCCGCCGCCCCTCTGGCCCGCGCACGGTGGAGATGGAACCTCGCCCGGGATCGGCGCCCCGGGTCAGCAGGATCGCCTTCCATGCCGGCACCCGCGTCGTGGTGCCCCCGGCCTGGAACCGCTGCACCTCCTTTCCCACCGCGGGCTACTGGCGCGGCCGTGACCTCATGGCCGAGATCCAGTGGCTGTCCAGGAGCGGCTTCATCCCGGTGAGTCCCATCGGGGACAGCGTCGACCTCCTCACCGACTACGTGCAGACGCCGGCTGGCTGGCGCGCCTACGGCATCTCCGTGCCCGCCGGCGGCACCGTCCAGATCGAGGTCCAGCACCCCAAGACCGCCTGGTTCCGGCTCATGCTCGTGGACAAGTGGGGCACCCCGGGCCCCGGCATGCTGCAGGCGGCCATCGCCCACCAGCCCGTGCTGGTCACCTACCAGAACCCGAAGGATGAGGCCACCGCCATCTACGTCATCGTGGACGACCCCGCCTGGTGGTCCGACGCGAAGGACCCCTACACCCTGGCGATCCGCCGGAACTGGGATCCCGCCAAGACCGACCTCAGTCAGGTGAAGATGGTGGCCGGTCTCTGGGGCGCCAGCCCCAGCGTCAGCGCCGAGTTCCGCGGACCGAGCCTGACTGGGCCGGCTGTTTATCCCCGTTGATCATCCGTTCTCCTGCGCAAAACCGGCCCCGCGCGGGGCCGGTTTTGCGTAAGGCTGACACTACGTCCAGGGACACGCCTCGGTCACCTGCATGCGGAAGGCGCGGGGTTCCACGGTGAACTCGGCGCGGTCGCGCTCAGCGACGGGCTCGCCATCCAGGTGCCAGGGCAGGGGGCGCTCCAGGCGCAAGGTGGCCCGCCGGAAGCGTCCCTCGTGGCGGAGCGCCGTGCGTCCGCCCTCGCGGAACAGCACGTGGGCCTCGAAGAGCAGGTCGAACCAGGAGGGGCGCGCCAGGGTTGCCCACTGCAGGGCCCCGTCCGTGGGATCGGCCCCCGGGGCGATCCACAGCCCCGAGCCGTACTGGGGCAGGTTGGCCAGGCAGAGGCTCCAGGCGCTCGCCGGCAGGCCTGCCGCGGAGGAATGAAAAGCCTCCCGGACGCGTTCCATGCGGCCTCGCGGGGGTGTGAAGGCCACCGGTTCCGCATCCCAGTCCAGGGCCGTGGTCTCCCAGGTGCGCCACAGCTGCCAGCAGGCCCGGGCGTAGGTGATGAAACCCCGGCCGGGCATCGTATCGAAGCGGTGGGCCACGGCGGCCTCGAAGCCGGTGCCGCAGAGGTTCAGGAAGGGCTCGCCGTCCAGCCGGGGCAGGTCCATGCGCAGCTCCCGGCCTTCCAGCAGGCGCCGCAGCGCCCCTGCGGGCTCCAGCGGCGTGCGCAGGCCGCGCACCAGGCCGTTGCCGCTGCCGCCAGGAATCGCCGCCAGGGGCACGGGACAGCCGCGCTGGATCAGGGCCTTCGCCGCGTGGTGGATCGTGCCGTCACCGCCCCAGACGAACAGCGGCCCCCCGGCGCGCAGGGCCTGGTCGATGGGCGGTCCGAAGTCCCAGGGTGGACCGAAGGCCAGGGGCTCCACCCGGTTCCGCAGGTCCTTCGGCAGCGGCCACAGCAGGGCGTCGGGGTCCTTGGGGGAGGTGCCCGAGGCCGGGTTGAACAGGATCGGCAGCTTCATCAGCAAAGCTCACCACCAAGACGCTATGGCACCAAGAACAAAACTTCAGGAAGGCAGAGGTTCAGGCCACCGATTGTCTTCAAGAGAGGAAGAAGGAAATGAATCTTTAGCCACCGATGCACACCGATTAAGGCGCTGAAAACGGCTTGTTTGGAGCACCGCTGGAAACATCCCCACAGACGCGGGTGGCCCGATTCCTCATGGCCATCTTGCAGTCCTCATTCTTTTATCGGTGTTCATCGGTGTTCATCGGTGGTTCTCTGTTTTTTCTTTCTGCCTTGACGGTGGGACCTCCATCCAGGCCGTGAGCAGATCACTTGGCCTGGTACCCGGGCCGCAGCCAGCGGATGTGGCCCTGGGCTTCTTCCGCGGCGCGTTCCTGGTTCAGGGCCACCAGGCGTTCCAGGATGTCCGCATCGGAGAGGTCCACCGGCCAGCCGTAGGCCTGGGCCACGGCGGCGTCCAGCTTGCGATGCAGTTCCAGGAGCAGGCTCACTAGGCCCTGGTCGTCCAGGGCCTTCTCCTTCTCCGTGAGCGGTTCGCCGCCGCGCAGGCGCTCCAGCAGGTTGTATAGGGCGATGAGGCCCAGGCCTGAGCCTTCGGCTCGTTTGCGGTGCTGGTCCAGTTCTTCGGCGAGATCGCGGATGACGATCCGCTGTGTCTCGGTGGCCTCCGGGAAGGGGAAGGGATCGAAGCATCGGGATTTGAAATACCGCGGCGTATTGCCTACACCCAGCATCGCCCCCGCCGCCAGGGCCCAGACAACATGGATACGGCTGCTAAGTACGCCCAGGTGGAAGGCGTTGGCACTGGCGATGGTCGTGATCGCGTTGTCAGGTACCGTGGTGCCATCGAGGAATTGAAAGACACGGTGCTTGGTGGTTTCCGGCGTGGCGATGTACCGGGGAAGGCCCGCGAGCATGTGGTGGAGCCCTGGATTGGGCTCACCGAAAAGCCACCAGTTCTTCCTCCGGATTTCGCGATTGTTCTGTTCTCGTTCGGGCTTCACGGTCTGGAGCAGGTGCTGGTAGATCGCTGGGTAGGTCTTGCGGACCTGTTCTTCAGTCAAGCCGAAGAGGTCGATGACCATGACATTCCGGGGGCGATCCACAAGGTCACGGCCATTGCGGTAGGGATGGACTACGTCGGGCCGCTTCCAGGTCGCCCATTGTTCGGGTGTAACGATGAAGCCCGAACCGTGAAGCTTTACGCCTGGGGTGCAAATCTCCTGGTTGGCTTTCAGAGCCACGGCACTGGCCACGGGCGCGCCAGCGCTAAGATCCTCATGGATGCGTTCCACCAGCGTTTCCTCGATCACCAATCCCTCGGCGGCATGCTCGGCATCAGGCGACTTGGGTTCGGCGGTGACGCGGGCCAGCACGGGCGACCCTTCCAGGCCGCCCACGGTCATGGCGATGCGCACGGCCGCGCCGCCGCCATGCCAGGGGTGGTCGGGGATGGCCCACAGCAATTTCAAGGCAGGGAGTTCCTGGCTTTTCATCCCCGCCCATCCCCGTTCATCCCCGGCTTGAAGGGGTTTTTTTGCCGGGGATAGGCGGGGATGGGCGGGGATGGGAACGGAGCAGTGGTGGGCGAGAACGCCGCGCTGGCGCACCTGGCTCAGGGTGTTGGTGGTGATGAGGCCGAAGCGGCGGGCGCGGCCGTCGCGCACCTCCAGGGCGGCGCGGTGCCACCAGTAGAGGACGAAATCCACGGTATCGGGCACGTCGGGGTAGGCGGCACGCAGGCCTTCGGTGTAACCCACGCCCAGCTCGCCAAGCATGGATGCGTTTCCCAGGAAGGGCGGGTTGCCGATGATGTAGTCGGCCTGGGGCCAGGGCGCGGGCCGAGGGGTCAGCAGTCGGGTGGACGCCACCCGGGCGTCGCCATCGGGCACCTTGCGGCCCCGGGCGTCCAACTTGAAGCTCTTGCCATCCCAGCGGCTGTCGCCGGTGGCTTCTTCGCCATCGCTGGCCAGCACCGCATCGCGCTGCTCGATGCTGCCGTAGTTCTGCAGCACGGGCTCGGGGGGATCACCCGCCGGATGGCGGCGGCGGAACCACTGCAAGTGCGCGATCCACAGCACCAGCTCCGCGATGCCCGCGGCCCAGGGATCCAGCTCGATGCCCTTGAACTGGGATGGCGAGATGCGTTCGTGGGAGAGATCGAAGGCGGAGAATCCTTCGCCCAGATCCTCCAGGCGCTGCAGCACTTCGCCTTCGAGCCGCTTGAGGGTGTCGAAGGCCACGTACAGGAAATTGCCGCTGCCGCAGGCGGGATCCAGGAACGTCAGCGAGGCCAGTTCGTCGTGGAAGGCGTGCAGCTTGGCTTTGGCTTCAACCACGGCTTCTGGCCCATGCCCTGGCTCAAGCAGCTTCGCGAGATCACCCTCGATGGCGGTCCACTGGTCGCGCAGGGGCTGGCCGAAGGTGGCATCCACCAGCCGCTGGATGTAGGCGCGAGGGGTGTAGTGGGCGCCCATGCGGTGACGCTCATCCTGGTCCAGGGCGCTTTCCAGCAGGGTTCCGAAGATGGCGGGCTCGACTTCCTGCCAATCCTTTTCAGCGGCCATGCGCAGCAGTGCGAGCTGCCGCTGGGAGAGGGGTGGCACGGAGAGATCCTTGAACAGGGTTCCGTTGAAGCGCAGCACGCGTTTCCAGCCCCACTTGCCGCCTTCATCCATGACCTTCCACCAGTCGCGGAGGAAGGCCTCGGCCTGGTCGGGCTCCTTTTCCAGCATGAGCAGGCCCTCGGTGAAGGGCTTGCCCGGCAGCAGGTTGATGTCCTCGGCGAAGCAAGTGAACACGCAGCGCATGAGGAAGTGGGCGACCTCCTCCTTGCTGCGCGTGGTGCTGCGCAGCTCCTGGGCCAGCCTGCCAAGTTCCGTGGCGATGCCCCGGGTGACCGAGGCGATGCGGCGGTTGGTGTCGAGGGCCTGCGGGTTCGTCCAGATATCCCGGAAGAACTGCTGGATGTCTGGTTTCACCAGTTCGTCGAGGCCGATGATGCGCCGCGCCCCGAAGCCGCCGTAGCCACCGCCCGCCTTGGGGTCGTAGCGGTTCCAGATGTGGAAGCTGTGGCCGATGTCGCAAACGATGAGAAACGGTGGGGGCGGGCTTTGCAGGCCCAGCGCCATGGCGTAACGGATGCCCTGGCCAAAGGCCAATTCCAGCCGCGCATCATAGGTGGCCTGGGCGCGGTAGCCCTCGATGCGGGGCTCTTCCACCATGCCCGGCAACCCCGGTGCATGGACCGTGGGCCGGCGACCCTTGCCACCTCCGCCGCCGCCCCCAGATTCCGCGGCGTGCCTGGCCCGCAGGGCATCGGGCGTCCGCTTGGCTTCGAGGATGAAACAGCCCGCCTTGTAGAGGTCCATGTAGTTCTTGGTGAACTTGCCTTCGGGCGTGTAGTTCGGCACCTGCTTTTCGAAGCAGGTACTCACTGGCGGTGCTGGTGGGCTCCGGGGTAGGCAACCCAAGAACCTGGATCAGCTCCTGGAGAAAGAGCTGCATGTTGCCGCGCTCGGGGCCGTCCGCAGATTGCCAGCGTTCGATAAAGGCGGGGATGGTCAGAGACATGGCACCCATTCTAGGAGGTACCGGCCATGAACCGCACCGGCGGCGCCTCCAGCCGCAGGTCTTCTCCGGTGACGGGATGCTTTAGACCCAGTCGCCAGGCATGGAGCCACAGGCGGTCGGACGCGGCGCCGCCGTAGAGGGCGTCGCCGACGATGGCGTGGCCCAGGTGGACGAGGTGGACGCGGATCTGGTGGGTGCGGCCCGTGTGGATGCGGGCCACGATCCAGTGGCCGGGCACGAGGCCGGCGGTTTCCTCCGCCGTGGCGGGGCGGAAGTCCGTACGGGCGGAGCGGGGCTCGATGAGATCGACACCGGCGGAGCCGGATTGGGGATTGGTGGTGCCGAAGCGGCCAGGGTCGGCGCCCCGGATGCGGCCGATGGGGGCGTCCACGGTGCAGGCCTCCAGGGGCGCGGAGATGCGGGCCTGGTACAACTTTTCCAGATCGCGACCGGCGAAGGCCTCGGCCAGGCCCTTGTTGGCCTTCGGATCCTTGCCCAGCACCAGCAGACCCGAGGTGCCCTGGTCCAGGCGGTGGTGGAGGAACAGGTTCAGGTCCGGGCGCTGGGTCTTCAGCAGGGCCAGCAGGTCATGGCGGTCCGTGGCCCAGGTGCCCTGGGTGGCGATGCCCGCGGGTTTGTCCACGGCGATGATCCATTCATCCTCGAACACCACGGGGATGGGGGTGGTGGGCACCGGCGGCAGATCGGGATCGAAGGCCACGCGCACCTCGATGCCGGGTTTCACCAGCTTGCCCGCCACCTTCACGCGCTTGCGGTCCACCTGCACGCCGCCCAGCTTCAGGGCCTCCCGGGCCGAGCGCCGGGACAGCTCCGTGCGCTTGGCGATGAGCTGATCCAGGCGCAGCTCCGCGTCCTCGGGATCCACGGTGAAGGTCCATTTGCGCAGCGTCATGGCTCCAGCGTAGCGGGTGCTTCAATTTGCCTCAAAAAGCGAGGCAATTTGAAGGTAGGTTTGGCATGCTGGTGGGTGGAGGCTCCCATGATCCGAATGCTTCGCGCCGGGCTGTTGATGGCTGTGACGATGCTGGCCACGGCCGCCGACCTTCCCCTGTCGGGCTGGGCGCTGAAGCCGGGCTCCACGGCGAGTGTGTCGGGCCTGCGCCTGGCGGCCCCCGCCGCGGGGACGGAGGCCACCCTGGCCTCGGGTTCGGTGGCCCTGAAGGTGGGCGAGCTCTACCGCCTGAGCGCCACCATCCGCACCGAAGGCGTGACGGTGGATGCCTTGGCCCGCTATCCCACCGCCCTGGGCGCCTGCCTCTCCATGGAGAGCTTCCCCTTCACCAACGCCTCGCAGAGCGTGGCGGGCACTTCTGAACGCAAGGTCTCCCTGCTGTTCCTGGCCACCAGCCCCACGGATCGGGTGCAGCTGCACCTGGGCCGCAACGGCAAGGCCACGGGCGCCGCCGCCTTCAGCAATCTGAAGCTGGAGAAGGTGGAGGATGTCACGGCCTTCATCCCCATGGAGACCGTGCGCTGGGCCGGCAAGGGCTTCCGCTACGAGATGGGTGGCTGGACCTTCTTGCACATCGAGGGCGCGCCCTATGCCCGCGGCCGCCAGCACGGCGAGCTCATGGCCGACGAGATCGTGCGCTACATCACCAAGCTCGGCATCCTGAAAAACACCGCGGATCCCGTCCGCGGTTGGGCCGACCAGCGGCAGATGGCCGACGCCCTCTTCTTCCGCAAGTACGACGTGGAGTTCCTGGAGGAGATGAAGGGCATCGCCGATGGCGCGGTGAAGGCCGGGGCGAAGTTCAAGGGCCGGGACCTCGACCTGCTGGACATCGTCACCCTGAACAGCGCCGTGGACATGAGCCAGCTGCAGGAGGGCCTCAACCACGCGGCCCACCCGCTCAGCGGCCGCACCTTCATGACCGGCGACGACGAGGCGGAGAAGGCCGGGAAGGGCGACCACTGCTCCTCCTTCGTAGCCACCAAGGGCGCCACCAAGAGCGGGCGCTTCATCTTCACCCAGCTGTTCATGTGGAACGGCTACACCGGCACCGAGTGGGGCGTGATGCTCGACATCGTCCCGGAGAAGGGCCACCGCGTGGTGATGCAGACCTTCGCGGGCGGCATCCACAGCGGCACGGATTGGTACATCAACGGCACGGGCCTGGTGATCGGCGAGACCACGGTGGGGCAGACGCCCTTCAACCCCGAGGGCACGCCCCAGAGCAACCGCATCCGCAAGGCCGCCCAGTACGCCGCCACCATCGATGAGGCCGCCGCCATCCTCTTCAAGCAGAACAACGGCCTCTACACCAACGACTGGACCATGGCCGACACCAAGACTGACGAAGGCGCCTGCTTCCTGCTGGGCACCGAGAAGACGAAGATGTGGCGCACCGGCACCAAGGGCAAGCCCGCCGACACGCCGGGCAACCACCGCGACTTCATCTGGGCCAACAACAACAACCGCGACCTGGACGTGCGCGGCGAGTACGGCGCCAACCCCGAGAACGCCCCGGCCGATCTCGCCTTCAACACCTGGAACCGGGACATCGCCTTCCAGGATGCCTTCCGCACCTACGGCAAGGGCGGCTTCGACATCGACGCCTCCACCCGAATCCTGGCCAGCAGTCCCATCAACCGGCCCCACGCCTGTGATGGCAAGCTCACCACCTCCGAAATGGCCGAGAAGCTGGTCTTCATCGCCCATCAAGGCAAGACCACCCTGCGCGAGAAGCTCGTGGGCGGCCGCTTCATCGCCGACCTGCCGGGCGCCACGCCGCACCTGACCCATGGGTACACGACGTTCAGTCCCATCTGGGTGACCGCCAAGCTCCAGGCCGCGAAGGCGGCCTGGAGTGAGGAAAAGCCGGCGAAGGCTGCGCCTTCGCCCGATGTGAGCGGGATGAGGGACGCGTTCAGCTACGACGCCAAGGGGCTCTGGTCCGGCACGGTGAAGCCCGCCACCGATGCGGAGAACTGGTTCGTGAGCGCCTCCGCGGCCTACTGGCAGCAGCTCAAGGGCCTGCCTGCCGCGCCCGCCAAGGCCTTCGAAGCCCAGGTTGCCACCCTGGCGGACCTGACCACCCGCTATCTGTACCTGGATGCGAAGGAGGGCGCCCAGGCTCCCCTGGCCACCGCCACCGCCTACGACCGCTACGGCGCCTACCAGATTCCCCGCATCCGCGGCGTCTTCGCCCTGCACCAGCTGCGCCTGCACCTGGGCAACGCGGCCTTCGCCAAGGCCATGCGCACGGCCCATGAGCGCTTCAATGGGAAGCCCGCCCGCACCGCGGACATCATCAAGGCCCTCTCCGAAGGCGCCGGCCGCGACGTGGCACCCATCCTGAAGCCCTGGCTGGAGCGCGCGGACCTGCCCGCGCCACGGATGAAGGTGGACGTGAAGAAGGCCGAGTCCGGCCACGCCGTGACCGTCACGGTGGACCAGACCGGCTTCGCCTATCCCCTCATCGCCTCCGTGAACCTGGAGACCGCCAAGGGCGCCCGCCTGGAGCGCATCCAGATGAGCGGCGCCACCGGCACCTTCACCTTCGCCAGCGAGGCCCTGCCCACGCGGGTCACCTTCAACGCCGGCCATGACATCCCCGTGGCCCGCGCGAACTTCTGGGTGCTCGGCAATGTGCTGGACGACTGGACCGCCACGCGGCTGGTGTACCGGTACCGCCCGCGAGGTCGAGGCCCAGCGCACCCTGGCCCTGCAGTACCGGGACACCCTGGCCGAGCTGACCACGGAGGTGCTGCTGCCCGTCCAGGCCGATGCCGAGGTGAGCGACGCGGAGCTGGCCGCCAGCGACCTGCTCCTCTTCGGCGGGCCCGCAGACAATGGCGTGGCGGCCCGCCTCCAGGCCGAAGGCCGCTTCCCCGTGGAGGCGGGTCCCGGCTGGTTCAAGTGGCAGGGACGCACCTACGGCCGCCCTGACGATGGCCTCCTCGCAGCCTTCCCCAATCCCTGGAATCCCAAGCGCTTCCTGGTGGTGGTGCTGGCCAACAGCCGCATCCAGCAGTGGGCCATGACCAAGGCCTGGCCCCGCGGCCTCCCCGGCTGGGGCCTCTACCGCGGCGGGGACGTGCAGCAGAAGGGGCACGCGAGCCCGGTGTCCCTGGATCTGACCCCGGGCAAATAAAACCCAGTCATCGGTTGACCCCGAGGTCCATTCTCTCCCAGCCCACGGCTTGCATCACATTCTTGTTCGACCAGGTCCTTCCTGGGCTAGCATGGGCTGAACCAAGCCTGCGCCAACCTTGAAGGACCAGCCTTTGCGCTTCGAATCCGATCCGACCCTGGGCCGTACCGACGGCGATACGGATCCCGGTCTGTCTGCCTACAGGCCCTACCTCCAGCTCAAGGCCATCCACCGGCTGGCCACGGCAGTGACCCGGGCCGCCACCATGGACGAGATCTTCGAGGCCGCCATCCAGGGGCTGCTCACCGCCCTGCCCATCACCCGGGCGGCGATCCTCACCTGGGGCGAGGACGGCCGGATGCACTTTCGCTCATGGGCGGGGCTCAGCGAGCAGTACCGGAACGTCGCGGATGGCCACTCACCCTGGCCGCGCGAGGCCATCGAGCCTGAACTGATCCTGATGCCGGATCCGCTCCAGGAGCCCCTCGCCGAGGATCTCAAGGCCGTCCTGCGCAGCGAGGGCATCCATGGCCTGGCCTTCATTCCCCTCCTCTACCAGGGGAGGCTGCTGGGCAAGCTGATGCTCTACGCTGACCAGCCTGGAGACATCCATTCCGATGCGGTCCAGCTGGCCCAGACTCTGGCGGGACACGTGGCCTTCTCCCTGGGGCGCAAACAGGCCGAGGAGGAGCACCGCGCCACCGAGCGGAGGCTGAAGCGGATCCTGCACAGCCTGCCGGTGATCTTCTACGATGCCGAGGCGCCCCACCCCATGGCTGCCACCTGGGTGAGCGAGAATGTGGCCGAGGTCACGGGCTACAGCGCAGAGGAGCTGAAGACGGTGCCCGATCTCTGGGACCAGATCCTCCACTCCGAGGACCGCCCTCAGCTGCAGAAGGCCCTCGAGCAGACCCGGGGCACCGGCTCGGCCGTCGTCGAGTACCGGCTGAGAAGGAAGGATGGCGCGTGGATCTGGCTCCTGGATCACATGGAGCGCGTCGACCTCAAGCCTGACGGCACCTTGCGGATCGTTGGCGTGCTCACGGACATCAGCGATCGCAAGCTCCAGGAGGAGTCCCAGAGGGAAGGTCAGCGACTGGAGGGCGTCGGTCTCCTGGCAGGTGGCATCGCCCACGACTTCAACAACCTCCTGACGGCCATGACCGGCAGTCTCAACCTCGCCCAGATGAAGCTGCCCTCCGAGAGCCCCGTTCACGCGCACCTGGGCAACCTCGAGTCCATCCTGGAGCGGGCCTCCGACCTGACGCGGCAGATGCTGGCCTACAGCGGCCGGGGCAAGCTGCACGTGGCTGCGGTGGACCTGAACCGGACCGTGCAGGAGATGACGGAGCTGCTCCGCGTATCCATCTCGAAGCAGGCGCAGCTCCTGGTGATGCCGAGCCCCCGGCTGCCGGCGATCCTCGCCGATGCGACCCAGATCCATCAGGTCGTGATGAACCTGATCACCAACGCCTCGGAGGCCATCGGCGAACGCGAGGGCACCATCACCCTCTCCACGCGCGTGGAACGGCTGGCCGAAGGCCAGCTGCCCCTCGCCCCGCCCTCACCGCCCATGTCGCCCGGCAGCTATGTGGTGCTAGAGGTCAGCGATACCGGCTGCGGCATCCCCCCGGAGGCCCTGGCCCGGATCTTCGATCCCTTCTTCACCACCAAGGCCACCGGCCGCGGCCTGGGGCTGTCCGCCCTCCTGGGCATCCTCAGGGCCCACCAGGGGGGCGTGCGCGTGACCAGCCGGCCCTCCGGGGGGACCACGGTCACCATCTACTTCCCCTCCCACGACCCCGGCGAGCCCCAGGTGAAGGCCACCAAGCGGGCCCAGATCCTCGTGGTGGACGATGAGCCCATGATCCTGCTCAACGCCGCTGAGCTTATGGCTGGGCTGGGCCTTGACGCCGTGACCGCCAAGAATGGCCGCGAGGCCCTGGAGTGGATCCAGGGGAATCCCGACGGCTTCGCCCTGGTCCTCATGGATCAGATCATGCCGGGGGTGGACGGGCGGACCACGGCGCGGCTCATCCACCAGCTGGACCCGGGCCTCCCCATCATCCTCAGCAGCGGATTCTCCCTGGAGACCAGCGAGCTGGGCGAAGGCGTCGCCGGGTTCCTGCCCAAGCCCTACAGCCTGGCCCAGCTGCGGAAGGTCCTGAGTCAGTACGGCCTGGCCTAAGAGGGCGGGTTCCTAGATCGAGTACCCGTGGCTGTCCACCTCCAGCGCCTGCTGGCGGGTGGCAAGGTCGGCGAGGGTGGCGGCCTGGAGGATGGCCCGGGCGGCCTCGGTGCTGCGGGTCCAGAGCTCGCGCACGGCGCGGGCGCCGTGGGTGGCGTCGGGCGGAAGGCTCTGGCTGCCGAAGCGGCCTTCCAGGGCTTCCAGCACCTCCAGGGCGCTGATGTGGCTGGGGTGCCGCGCCAGCTCGCAACCGCCGCTGGGCCCGCGCTGCACCTTCACCAGTCCGGCGGCCTTGAGGCTGCCCAGGAGCACGCGGAGGAACTTGGGTGGGAGCCCCTGGCGACCGGCGATGGCGTCCACCAGGATGGGCCCGCGCCCCGCCTGCAGGGCCAGCTCCACCATGAGCTGCAATCCGTAACGTCCCTTGGCTGAACCCTTCATGAGCGAACCTCCGATGCCATCCTGGTACGAGTATATAATCAAAACAATTGACAAACTTGACAATTGTTTTATTCTTTTCCATACTTCAGGCTTCGGGCTCGCCCGAAGCCTGAAGGAGGCCACGACCATGAGCCAGACCCCCACCCAGCGCCCCAACCGTGTGGAACACGCCTACGACCTGGTGGGCTACACCCCCGTGGTGCGCCTGAACCGCATCGTGCCGGCGGGCTCCGCCAAGGTCTACGTGAAGCTGGAGAGCGCCAACCCCGGCGGCAGCGTCAAGGACCGCATCGCCCTGAGCATGATCCAGGACGCGGAGGCGCGCGGCGTCCTCAAGCCCGGCAGCACCCTGCTGGAGGCCACCAGCGGCAACACGGGCATCGGCCTCGCCTTCGTGGCGGCGGCCAAGGGCTACAAGATCACGCTGGTGATGCCCGACACCATGACCCAGGAGCGCCGCGCCCTGCTCAAGGCCTACGGCGCGACGCTGGTGCTGACGCCGGGCTCCGGCGGCATGAAGGCGGCCGTGGACAAGGCCCAGGAGCTGGCGGACGCCGACCCGAGCTACTTCCTGGTGCGCCAGTTCGACAACCCCGCCAACCCCGCCATCCACCGTCGCACCACGGCCCTCGAAATCCTGGCGCAGGTGCCCGAGCTCGATGCCTTCGTGGCGGGCGTGGGCACCGGCGGCACCGTCACCGGCGTGGGCGAGGTGCTGGCGGAGCGGAAGCCCGGCACCCTGGTCGTCGCCGTGGAGCCCGAGACTTCGCCGCTGCTGAGCACGGGGCAGGCGGGGCCCCACAAGATCCAGGGCATCGGACCGAACTTCGTGCCCAGCATCCTCAACCGGAAGGCCTTCCAGCGCATCCGGCCCGTAGGCTACGACGACGCCATCGCCATCGCCCGCCGCCTGGCCCGGGAGGAGGGCCTGCTCACCGGCATCAGCACCGGCGCCATCGTCTTCGCGGCCCTGGAGGTGGCGAAGGAGCTGGGCGAGGGCAAGACCGTGGTGGCCGTGCTCTGCGACACCGGCGAGCGCTACCTCACGCACCCGTTGTTTGCGGAGATCGATGGCCCGGCGATCTGAACAAACGAGGACAGGATTAACAGGATTGGAAGCTCGATTAACAGGATTAGGGATCTGGGCCGCCTGAAATTGCTTTAGGAATCCTGTTAATCCGTCAGTTCATCCTGTTAATCCTGTCATCGCTTTTCCTCGGGTGTTCGAGCGTGCCTATACTTTCGGGACCTTCCCCGAGGGATCCATGATCGTTGCGCTGGCGCTCGCCACCCTGCTTTCTTCGCAAGCCCCTGCGCCGATCCCCGCGCCGGAGAAGGCCACGGCCTTCGAGCGGTCGGTGGTGCAGGAGATGAGTGACGCCCGCGTGAGGCCGAGGGCCTATGCGAAGCACCTGCGGGAGCTGCGGGATGCCTTCGAGGGGACCCTCTGGCACCGGCCCGGGCGGGTGCCCCTGCGCACGGAGGAAGGTGTGGCCGCCCTGGATGAGGCCATCGCCTTTCTGGAGACCCAGAAGCCCTTGGGGCCGCTCCGCTTCAACGAGGGGCTGGCCCTGGCCGCGCGCCGGCACGCGCAGGACCTGGGCCCTCGCGGGGCTCTCGAGCACGTGGGCGCGGACGGCAGCAAGCTGTCCGACCGGCTCAACCGCCTAGGGGTCTGGCATGGCCTCGTCGCGGAGAACATCAGCACGGGCGAACCGGAGGCGCGGCAGGTGGTGATCCAGCTCCTGGTGGACGACGGCGTGCCCAGCCGGGGGCACCGCCACAATGTCTTCAATCCGGACCTGCACCAGGCCGGGGCGGGCAGCGCGCCCCACCGCGACTACCGCGTGGTGACGGTCATCGACTACGCCGACGGCTTCGTGCTCAACCCCTGACCTGCTAGCCTGGGCCATCCCTTGGGTGAGAGATGGCTTTTCTTGCGCGGCTTGGCGCGCCCGTGCGCGGCTTCCTGGAGTTCCTGGGCGACCAGGCGCACCTGGTGCTGCGGACCCTGAGGCATGCCCTGCTGCTGCGCCTGGATCAGCTGGCGGTGGTGGCCGGCCAGACCAAGCTGCAGATCCGCTTCACCGGGCTCGATGCCCTGTGGCTGGTGGGCGGCACGGCCCTGCTGCTGGGCGCGGTGACGCTCATCCAAGCCTTCAGCCAGCTCTCGGGCCTGGGGGCGGAGAACTACATCGGCGCCCTCATGGTGCTCATCATCCTGCGCGAACTGGGCCCGCTGCTCACGGCGGTGCTGGTCATCGGGCGCAGCGCCACGGCCATCGCGGCGGAGCTGGGGGCCATGCAGCTGAACGGCGAGGTGGATGCCCTGGCCATTCACGGCGTGAACCCCTACCAGTACCTGCTGCTGCCCCGCTGGCTGGGCGTGCTGGTCTCCGTGTTCGCCCTGGTGGTGTTCTTCGATGCGGTGGCCCTGGGCGGGGGCTTCCTGGTGGCCAAGCTCAAGTACGGCGTCACCTTCGGCTTCTACATGGACTCCGTGCGCCAGGCGCTCTCCAACCGGGACTTCGCGGCCACCCTGCTCAAGGTGGTGCTCTTCTCCGGGGCCATCACGTTCCACGCCTGCCACTTCGGATTGCGCATCCGGCGCAGCCAGACCGAGATCCCCCAGGCCGTCACCAAGACCGTCGTGTCGGCGCTGGTGGCGGTGTTCTCCCTGGACGGCCTCATCGCCGCCCTCCTCTACTTCTGAGGGGGCCGCGATGATCGAGCTGCGCGACCTCGCCCTGGACGCCACGGATGGACGCCTGCTGATACCGGGGCTCGACCTGCAGGTGCTGCGGGGCAGGAACCAGCTGATCACCGGCCCCAGCGGCTCCGGGAAGACCCGCCTCCTGAAGGTGATCGCCGGCACCGAGCGCCCGGCCGGTGGTACGGTCCGGGTGGGTGGCCGCCAGCTTTGGCCCGGCGATGGGGTGCTGACCCTCCTCGGCCACTTGCGGGTGGGTTTCGCCTTCGCCTCGGGGGGCCTCCTCTCCAACCTCAGCCTCCGGGAGAACGTGGCCCTGCCGCTGAGCTTCCAGGGGGTTCCGCCCGCTGAGCTCCGGCAGCGGACCGAAGCCGCCCTGGAGCGCCTGGGCCTCCACGCGGTGGCCGATCTCCGGCCCCATGCGGTAAGCGCCGCCGCGCGCAGGCACGGCAACCTTGCACGCGTGCTGGCCCTGCAGCCGGACCTGGTGCTGCTGGACGATCCCCTGGAGGGCCTCGACGCCGTGGACCGGGCCATCGCCCTGGATCTGGTGCAGGCCTGGGCCGCCGACTCCGGATGCACCCTGGTGATCGTCGCGGAAGAGCCCCATGCCTTCATCCAGCTGGAGGCGGAACGCCTTCAGCTCAGCCATGCATCCGTGGAGTCCCCATGAACTTCGAGAAGCAGGATGCCCGTCTCGGTCTGCTGGTCCTGGGGGCCCTGGCCCTGTTCCTCGCGCTGGTGGCCTACAAGAACGCCGGCGCGGTCACGGAGCGCAGCTATCCGCTGGTGGTGCGGCTCGAGCAGATGGAGGGCCTGGCGCCGGGCACCGATGTGCAGCTGAAGGGCTTCCACGTCGGCTCGGTGGAGCGCGTGGACATGCGGCTGGAGGGGAAGGTCTACCACTTCCTGGCCCGCATTGCCGTCCGCGAGGACATCAAGCTGTGGCGGGGCACGCGGGCGAACCTCGCACCGAAGGGCGTCGGCAGCGTGATGCTGGACCTGCGCCTGCCCGACGTGGCCGAGCGGGTGGTGCCGCTCGTCGCGGGCGACGAGATCCCCGGGGACTCGGGCGTGTCCATCGCCGGCGTGCTGGAGCGCACGGACCACCTCATGGCCAGCCTGCAGGCGGGCGTGGACGACCTGCGCGGGCGCCTCGAGCGCAGGGGCCTGGGCGATGTGCTGGAGCATCCCTCCGTGCGCCAGGCCCTGGTGTCGCTGGATGGCACGCTGAAGGAGTTCCAGGTGCTGGCGAAGGAAAGCAGGGGACTGGTGGGCCACGCGGACCGCAGCATGGGCGAGGCGGACAAGGCGCTGGCCACTCTGGACCAGAGCCTGGGCGCCGTGCGCAGCCTGCTGGAGAGGCGCGGGCCCGAGCTGGATCAGATCCTGGTGAGCCTGGCGGCCACGCTCAAGCAGACCGAGGCCGCCCTGGGCCGCTTCACGGCCCAGAACCATCCGGAACTGGAGCAGAGCCTGGGGAGCCTCCGCCGCTCCCTGGCCTCCGTCGAGGAGCTGCTGGAGCTCCTCAAGCAGAAGCCCAGCCGGGTCGTCTGGGGCACGCCCAGCGACGCCGAGCGTGAGAAGGCGAAGAAGCAGGTGGAGGCCGGGAAGCAGGCTCCGCCGAAGCCCTAGCCTCAGGGTTCCGGCTCGGCCGAAATGGTCTGCAGCATCCTGCGGAGCTCCACGAGGGAGAAGGGTTTCTGCAGGGTGGAGACCGAGGGGAAGTCGGCCAGCAGGATCTTCAGGTCCGTATCCAGGAAACCTGTGGAGATGAGCACGCGGACGTTCGGCCGCAGCTGGAAGAGGCGTGGCAGGGTCTCGGCTCCGGTCATGCCCGGCATGTTGTGGTCCAGGATCACCAGGTCCACCTCGAGGCCCGCGCCCAGGCGGCGGACGGCCTCCAGCCCGGAGGAGGCGATCTCGACGCGGTGACCCAGCTGCTCGAGCATCGGGGGCAGGATGTCGCGGATGAGCTCGTCGTCGTCCACCAGCAGGATCCGGAGGGGGCGGTCCGGCTGGACGGCGGGCGGCTCCTCGGGCTCGCCCGAGAGGGTCCTGGTGACCAGGGCCGGCAGGTGGAGGCGAATGCGCGTTCCCTTGCCGACCTCGCTCTGGATGTCGAGCGAACCCCCGTGGGCCTGGACCGTGCCGTAGACCATGGCCAGTCCCAGGCCCGTGCCCCGGCCCTGGGGCTTGGTGGTGAAGAAGGGATCCGTGACCCGGGAGAGGATGTCCGCCGGAATGCCCTCGCCCGTGTCGACCACCTCCAGGCAGACCTGGTCGCCCTCCTGGAAGGTCCGGACCTGGAGGGTGCCGCCCCTGGGCATGGCATCGAAGGCGTTGACCGCGAGGTTCATGAAGGCGCCGCCCAGGGAGCTGCGCTCCCCCATGATCGGCGGCAGCGTCTCGTCCAGCTCCACCTCGAAGGTGAAGCGGTGGCGGCTGGTGTGGACGAGCAGATCCAGCTCCTCGCGGAGCAGGGCATTGAGATCCAGCCGCTGGGCCTCCTGGAGGCCCTTGCGGGCGAAGTCCGTGAGTCCCTTCACCAGGTCGCGGCCCCGGCTGGCGGCGTTCTCGATGGTCCGCAGGGACTTGAGCAGCGCCTCGTCCCCCTCGCGCTTCATCTGCAGGAGGGTCGCCATGCCGAGGATGGCCCCAAGCACGTTGTTCATGTCATGGGCGATGCCACCGGCCAGGCTGCCGAGGCTCTCCAGCTTCTGCGCGTGCTGGATCTCGGCCTCCATCTTCCGCCGTTCCTCCTCGGCCCGGCGCCGCTCGCTGAGGTCCTGGGCGAAGACGAGGATGGCGGGGCCGCCCGGCAGGTCGATGGCGGCTGTCTGGACCTGCACCCAGGCCTCACGGCCCCGGTAAGTGAGGAAGACCTCCTCGACGGCTGGCGCGATCTGGCCGGTTTCCTGGACCCGGTGGATGCGCTCGCCCACGAGGTACCGGTACTCAGGGTGGATGAAGCTCAGGACCTCCAGCCCCACGAGCTGAGCTGGATCCTCCGCATCCAGGAGGTGGGCCGCCGCCAGGTTCACCTCTGCGAAGCGGCCCTCGCGGTGGATGAACATGGGGGCAGGGGAGGACTGGAAAAGCTGGTGGAAGCGCTGGGAGCTTTCCTCCACCTCGTCCAGCATGGCCTGCTGGGCCTTGGCGGAGCGGACCAGGCGGCGGGTCCACACGAGGATGCCGATGCCTCCCAGCAGCCAGAAGCCGGCGATGACCAGCTGGGAGATGTCGTTATGGCTCAGGCCGATGGCCCCGGCGCCCGACCCGATGGGCACCGTCACGCTGATGCCTCCGCGCACGTCCCCCACGTGGTAGCCCTGCTGGGCGTGGCAGCCCAGGCAGCTGGTTTCCACCGTGTAGGCGCCCATGAAGCGGAGGACCTTCTTCCCGTCCTGCCGGACCACTTCGGAGTGCTGCCGGACGCCCTGTTCAAAGGCTTCAAGCTGTTTGCGCTCCCAGGCATCCGGTGCGTTCTCCGGGCGGATGGGACGGAGGCTGGTGAGGTGGCCCTTGAGCCCGTACTCCATCTCCGCGAGCTCGTGCACCATTCGGGTCATGTAGGCAGGGTTCACGAGGGTGAAGACCTTCCCGCCGCTGGTGGTGATCTCCCGGTCAGGCCGGTGGGCGAGGTAGGGGTTGGGCGGGGTCTTCGCATCCAGGGGGACGTAGACGCCTCCACGCAATGACGACCAGCGGCGGTAGGACAGGTCCTTGTAGTAGCTGTCCATGGCCCGGCTCAGCGCGACCTCCCGGGCCTCCTGGACATCGAAGTAGTCCGATACCCCCAGGACGGCGGCAATGAAGAAGGTCCAGGCCGCGAGTCGCACCAGCACTGCCCGGGTGGTGCCGGACTTGGCGAGGATGGTAGGGAGCCGCAGCAGCATTCGGAGCATCCAGCAGTTGAGAGGTGCGGACCAATCAGGTCGGGCCTCGCGCGCGTTCCACGCGACTCAGTCGAGCGATGGGGCCTGGGGGGCCTGTTCCGCCACGGCCGTACTCATCGGCCTGAGTGCAAATCCCAGGAAATTTGGTCCGTTTGCGGTTGAGGAAGGTGGAGGGGGGTGCATTCCGCCGGGGGTCTTGGTGCAGCATACCCTGGGTTATTGATCCGATTCATGGGCTGGTCCGGCAGGGCCGATGGGATGTCCAGACTTCACCGAGGAGCAGGCATGGCCATCGCAGTCTGGAACAGCCGTTTCGAGACCGGCATCACAATCATCGACAACCAGCACAAGGCCCTGTTCGACGCGGTGAACAAGCTGGCCGATTCCTTCAAGGACGGCACGTCCAAGACGGCCGTGAAGGACAGCATGGATTTCCTGGTGAAGTACACCGTCGAGCACTTCCAGACGGAGGAAAAGGTCATGAAGGACATGGGCTACCCGAAGCTCACCTCGCACATGGCCGAGCACGCCCAGCTGGTGTCGAAGGCCCAGGAGCTGCAGGGCAAGATCGCGGCGGGCAAGCCCGTGACCTTGGAGGTCTCCAGGTTCCTCGCGGACTGGCTGAAGCACCACATCAACGAAGTGGACATGGGTTACGTGGAATTCAAGCGGACTCAGGACCGGAAATAGGGACCAGGCCCGGACGGCGTGGGCTAGATTCCGTCCAGCCCTTCTTTGCCCTGCATCACCTTCCAGGGCAGCAGCTCGTAGTTGGCAAGGCCATGCTGGTGGAAGGGATCGCCCGCCATCAGGGCATCCAGGTCGGCCAGGGGATTCTCATCCTGCACCCGCACCAGCCACATGCCGCCGAAGCGCGGATCCAGCGGCCCCGAGGCCACGAGCGTGCCCTGCGCCTGCAGGTCCCGGAGGTAGGCCCGGTGGGCTTCCGTGACGGCCTCGATCTCCGGCAGCGGACGGCGGTAGCGGACGATGATCATGGCGTACATGGTGGCCTCCTCTTGCGCCTGACTCAGTCCCGCACGATGCGGGTGCCCACGGTGGCGGGGTCCTCGGTGGCCAGAGCCTCGGCGGTGGTGATGAGCACCTCATCGCCGCCGCCATCCAGGAAGCCCAGGGCGCTCTCGATCTTCGGGCCCATGCTGCCGGGGGGGAACTGGCCCTCGGCCAGGTGCCGCCGCGCCTCGCTGGCGGTGAGACGATCCACCCAGGTTTGAGTGGGCTTGCCGAAGTCCAGGGCCACCTTGGCCACGCCCGTGAGGATGATGAAGAGGTTGGCGCCCAGCTGAGTCGCCAGCAGGGCGCTGAGGCGGTCCTTGTCGATGACGGCCTCCACGCCCACCAGGAAGCCGCTGGCATCGCGGATCACCGGAATGCCGCCGCCGCCGCCCGCGATCACGGAGTTGCCCGCCTGCAGCAGGGTCTTGATGGCGTCGAGCTGGACGATCTCCAGGGGATTGGGCGAGGGCACCACCTTGCGCCATCCCCGGCCGGAGTCCTCCTTCATCTTCCAGCGCTTGGCCCGCATGAGCTCCAGGGCCCGGAATTCGGGATAGAAGGGGCCCACGGGCTTCGTCGGATCCTGGAACCCCCGGTCCTCCTTGTCCACCACCACCTCGGTGAGGACCGAGGTCACCGGCGCGTCCACGCCGAGGAAGCGCAGCCGGTTGATGAGCATGCGCTCCAGCATGTAGCCCATGGAACCCTGGGTCATGGCCCCGCACACATCCAGGCTGTAGGGCGGCACCTGGCCCGAGGCCGCCTCCTGCTGGATGAGCAGGTTGCCCACCTGGGGCCCGTTGCCGTGTACCACGCAGAGGGAGTAGCCCTCGGCCACCACCTTCGCCAGCATCTCGGCCGTCTCCCGGGCGTTCTCCAGCTGCTCCTCCTGGAGCCCGCGTTCTTTTTCCTTCAGCAACGCGTTGCCGCCGATGGCGAGGAGAGCGATCTTTCGGGTCATGCCGTACCCCGGGAAACGAGGATCTTACCGGGGCCGGGTCGGGGCGCAAAGGACCGAGGTCACAGTGCGCCCGGCCAGGCCACGGAACCCTTGTCAGGGACCCCGGTCTTTTGCACCCTGTCAAGGACGGAGCGGACGGCCATGGACCCCCATCAGACCCAGGATACCTACGAAGTCGAAGCGGCCACCCGTCTCGGCCGGCTGGGCGCGGCGCTGATCGACCTGGTGCTGCAGTTCGCCCCGCTGGCGCCCATCTTCCTGCTGCTGCCCGGGGCCATGCTGTCCGGTCGCGTCGGCGTGCTCCTGGCGGGGCTCCTGGCCGCGGCGGCGGTGTGGGTGGCCCTGCTCATCACCCAGATCGTCCTCCTCGTCAAGAACGGCCAGACCATCGGGAAGAAGATCCTGGGCATCCGCATGATCACCAGTGAGGGTGAGATTCCCAGCATCTGGCGGGTCTTCCTGCTCCGTTGGCTGCCCTTTGTGGTCACCGCCGCGACCATCGAGCTCATCTTCAAGGTCCGCGGACTCGGGAACGTCATCCACCTGGTGGATGCCCTCCTGATCTTCCAGCCCACCCGGCGCTGCCTGCACGACCTCTTCGCCGACACGCACGTGATCAAGGCCTGATCAGAGGCTCCGGCTCATCAGGGTGTGCACCAGCAGCCGGTCCCGGTCGACCTGCTCGCCGATGCGGTAGGTGGCGTCGCCGGCATCCATGAAGCCGGCCTTGGTGTAGAAGCGGATGGCGCGGGGGTTCTGCTCCCAGACCTGCAGCCACACGCCGTCGTGGCCTGCGGCCTCGGCCCGGGCGAGCACCTCCGCCATCAGCGCCTGGGCCGCGCCGCGGCCGTGCAGGGTGCGGTCCACGTAGAAGCGGACCACCTCCAGCGGCCGCTCGAAGGGCACGGCGGTCGTGGCGGTCTTGGGCCCGTGGGCCCGCAGCAGGGCGTAGCCGAGGGGCGCGCCATCGGCTTCCAGCACCAACGTCCAGTTGGCGGGATCCACCAGCTCGCCGGTCTGCTGTACCAGCCCGAAGGTCGCCGCCAGGTGCAGCTCCAGGTTCGCCTGCGGGATCAGTCCCGTGTAGGTCTCGCGCCAGAGGCGCTCGCCGAGGGCGGCCAGGGCAGGGGCATCGGCGGGAGAGGCAGGTCGGATCTGCATCCCGTCAGCTTATCAAACCCCTGAAAACCCGCTAGAATACTCGTTTTGGCGAGCCCCCATGCACATCCAGGAACTCATCCTCCGCCTGCAGCGGTTCTGGGCCGACCGGGGCTGCCTCATCGGCCAGCCCTACGATCTCGAGAAGGGCGCGGGCACCATGAACCCGCTCACCTTCTTCGGGGCCCTGGGCGCCAAACCCTGGAACGTGGCCTACGTGGAGCCCAGCCGCCGCCCGGCGGACGGCCGCTACGGCGAGAACCCCTTCCGCGTCTACAAGCACCTCCAGTTCCAGGTGATCCTCAAGCCCAGTCCCGCCAAGGTGCAGGACCTGTACATCGAGAGTCTCGAGGCCCTCGGCATCGACTTCTCCAAGCACGACCTGCGCTTCGAGGAGGACAACTGGGAATCGCCGTCCCTGGGCGCCTGGGGCGTGGGCTGGCAGGTGGTGCTCGATGGCATGGAGATCAGCCAGTTCACCTACTTCCAGCAGGTGGGGGGCCTTGACTGCCGCCCCGTGAGCGCCGAGCTCACCTACGGCATCGAGCGCATCTGCATGTTCCTGGGGGGCTACGACAACATCTTCGACCTGGTGCACGGCGAGGTGAAGACCGACGACGGCATCTTCCCCGTGACCTACGGCCAGATGCGCCAGCGGGAGGAGTTCGAGCTCAGCGCCTACAGCTTCGAGCACGCGGACCTGGACCTGCACCGCACCCTGTTCGAGTCCTTCGAGAAGGAGGGCTGGCGCCTGCTGAAGGACCACGGCCACTTCCTCAGCGCCTACGAGCAGGCCCTCAAGATGAGCCACACCTTCAACGTGCTGGACGCCCGCGGCGCCGTGAGCACCACCGAGCGGCCCGGCATCATCAAGCGGGTGCGAGATCTCGCCAGTGCCTGCGCCAAGGCCTACCTGGAGCACGAGGAGGGCGCCCCCGCACCTGCGCAAGCCGCGAAGGGAGGTGCGAAGTGAGCGCCACCCAGACCTTCCTGCTGGAGCTGCACTGCGAGGAGATCCCGGCGCGGTTCCTGGAGCCTCTCACCGAAGAGTTCAGTGCTGCATTCTCAACCTGGGCCAAGAACCAAGGCATGCCCGTCGCTACCGTTGAGGCCTTTTTCTCTCCGCGCAAGCTTTGCTGGCGCGGAGCCTTGCCTATCTCCCAAGCCGATCAGACCGAGACCCAGGTGGGTCCGCCCCAGCGCATGTGCGTGGGCGAGGCAGGCAAGCCCACCATCCAGGGCGAGAAGTTCGCCGAGAAGTGGGGCGTGCCCTTCTCGGCGGTGCGCTTTGAGCAGCCCGCGGGCAAGAAGGAACCCTGTGCGGTGGTGACGCTCACGAAGCAGGGCCGTCCTGCGACTGATCTGCTGGCCGAAGCCCTGCCCGGCCTCATCGCCAGCCTGCACGTGCCCAAGGCCATGCGTTGGGGCAAATCGGACTTCGAGTTCGTGCGCCCCATCCGCAACATCCTCTGCCTGTTTGGTGAGGAGGTGGTGCCTATCACCGTCGATGGTGTGACGGCCACGAACACGACCTGGGGCCATCGCCTCTACCATCGCCAGCACGTGGCGCCGATTACGATTGCCACGCCCGATGTCTATGAGACCGCCTTGGAGGCCGCAGGCGTGGTCGTCAGCGTCGACGTCCGCCGCGCCCGCATCGCCCAGCAGCTGGACGCTCTGGCCGCCGAGGCCGGGGGCCGCGTGGTGGCCGATGCCGAGCTGCTGGATACGCTGGCGGAGATCGTGGAGTTCCCCAAGATCGTGCGGGGCGACTTCCCGGCGAACTTCCTGGAGCTGCCCAAGGAGGTGCTGGTCACCAGCCTCCGCGAGCACCAGAAGAGCTTCTGCATCGAGGGGCCCGATGGTGCCCTGCTGCCCTGCTTCCTCACCGCCGCCAACCGCACCGACGATCCCGCGGGCTATGTGAAGGCCGGCAACGAGTGGGTGCTGAAGGCGCGGCTCTACGACGCGCGGTTCTTCTTCGCCGAGGATCGCAAGCACCCCCTGTCCGATCGCCTGGAGAAGCTGCAGGCCCTCACCTTCCAGCGCGACCTGGGCAGCTACCACGCCAAGACTGGCCGGGTGGTGGCCCTGGTCAAGATGCTCGCGACCCGGCTCTCCCAGGACGAGGCCCACGTCAACCGCGCCCTCGAAGCGGCCCGCATGGCCAAGTGCGACCTGCGGACGCTCATGGTCGGGGAGTTCCCCGAGCTGCAGGGCATCATGGGCGGCGAATACCTGAAGCACGAGGGGGCCGACGAGGAAGTCTGGATGGCCGTGAAGGAACACTACCGGCCCATCGGCGCCGACGATGCCATCCCCGGAACGCCCCTGGGCTGCCTGCTGTCCCTCTGCGACAAGCTGGACACGGTCGTGGGCTGCTTCGCCGTGGGCCTCATTCCCAGCGGCTCCAAGGATCCCCTGGCACTGCGCCGCGCGGGGCAGGGCATCGTGCGCATTCTGTGGGAACAGGGCTGGGCGCTGACGCCCACGGATCTCATCAACACGGCGCTCATGGCCGTGGGGCAGAAGGCCACCAGGCCAGCCGCCGAGACCACTGAAGCCCTGCTGGCCTTCTTCAAGGACCGCGTGGCCTACCAGCTGGAACTGGCCGGCTATGCCGGCTCCGTGCGCCGCTCGGCCCTGGCCACCGGCTGGGAGGATCTGGCGGACCTGAAGGCCCGCTGCGAGGCCCTCTCGGCCTTCGCCGAGGATGCCCGCTTCGCCTCCCTGGCCCAGAGCGCCAAGCGCATCGGCAACATCCTGAAGGACGAGGTCCCTGCCGAGAGCTTCGAGCGCGGCCTGCTGACGCAGACCGAAGAAAAAGCGCTGGCAGAACATCTGGCGAAACTCGAGGGCACCGTCGATCAGAAGGGGCTGCTGGCCGCCCTCGCTGACTTGGCGCAGCCCCTGGAGGCCTTCTTCAACGCCGTCATGGTGAAGTGCGAGGATCCGGCCCTGCGCGCCGCCCGCCTCAGCCTCCTCCACCGCCTGCGCCAGGCCTTCCTGCGCGTGGCGGACTTCAGCCTCTGGCAGTAGGTCCCGGATTCCAGGCACCCCTGGCGCGGAGGTTTCCATGCTCGCGATCCGACCCATCCACCTGGGGCTGATGCTGGCGGCCCTCCTCCATGGAACCCTCCTCCGGGCCGGGCGGAAGGAATCGTGGGTGGAGGTGAGGTCCCCCCATTTCGTGGCCTACAGCGACGCAGGTGAAGACGAGGCCAAGAAGGCGCTGATGGGCTTCGAGGGGATCCGCAGCGTCTTCGGCAGGATCTTCCCCGGCGTCCGGGTGGACCCTCCCAAGCCGATGGTCATCTTCGTGGTCGAGGATGAGGCTTCCATGAAGCGCCTGCTGCCCAAGCCCTTCGAGGGCAAGGACCCTGTCCGGCCCGCGGGCATGTTCTACCAGCGGGAGGACTGCAACTACGCCATCCTCCGGCTCGATGTCAGCCATCAGGTGGACCAGCCGTATTTCGTCCTCTTCCATGAGTACACCCACAGCATCATCCACCAGAACTTCCCCGCGCTGCCCACCTGGCTGGATGAGGGGTTGGCGGATTTCTATGGGGCCACGGAAATCCGGTCCGAGCATGTTTTCCTCGGCCGGGTCCCCGTGGGCCGCCTGTCCCAGCTTCGCGCCAAGACTCGGCTTCCGCTCGAGACGCTCTTCACGGTCACCCACGATTCTCCCCACTACCAGGAAGGGGAGAAGTCGGGCCTGTTCTACGCTCAGAGCTGGGCCTTCGTGCACTACCTGTTCATGGACGACCAGGCACTGAAGACTGGGCTGTTCCGGAACTACCTCAAGGCAGTGTCGGGAGGCGCAGATCCCCTGGCCGCGGCAAGGACGGGGTTCGGGGATCTGGACAAGCTGCAGGGGGCCCTCACCAATTATTCCCAGCGGTCCCGGTTCGGCTTCTGGGACTTCCCCCTCACCGTGAAACTGACGGACCGGGACTTCCAGGTCCTGGCTCTCGATGAGGTAGGCTCCTGGGTGGTTCGGGCGGAATTTCTCATGGACTCCGGCGAGGAGCTGCTCGCCCGCCCGCTGCTCGAGCAGGCCGTGACCAAGGGGCCCCAGCGTCCCGAGGTCCAGGTGGCCTTGGGGAGGACCATGGCCCTCCGGGGCGAGACCGGCAAGGCCGAGACCGCCTATCGGGAGGCCCTGCGGCTTGGCACCCAGGATTTCCGTGCCCCCTTCCGCCTGGCCCAGCTCGCCCGGGAGCGTGACAGCCGCGACTCGGTGGAGATCATTGGCTGGCTGGAGATGGCACAGCGTCTCCGGCCGGATTTTCCGGGCACCTACATGGCGCTCTGTCAGCAGTATTCATGGAACCCCAGGGATCCCGACAAGGCTCTCCTGGCTGGCAGGAAGGCTGTGGAACTGGAGCCGCAGAATCTGGCCAGCCTGTTCAACCTGGGGACGGCCTGCATGAACCTCGGGCTCGCACAGGAGGCGGAGACCTTGGGCGGCCGGTTGGCGAGCCTCGCCCTGACCCAGGCCGAAAGACGCATGGCCACCACCTACGCCGCCTCGCTGGACCGGTTCCAGGCCCAAAGGAAAGCCCGCAGCCAAGAACCCCCGGACTCGGGCCTGCCGGGTGCCCAGGGCCAACCCACGCAGCCCGTTTCCATCGAGATAACTCCGGTGTCGCCCGAGTCCCACCCCTCCGCCCCGCGGACGAAGCCCGGCGTCAAGCCCCTGAAGTTCTGGCTGCCGGATTCGCTGGCGGGACTGCACAAGGAGGTCCATGCCGCGGTCATGGAGGGTCGGCTGGACGAGGCGATCCAGATGGTCCAGGCCGCCATTCCCAAGGCCAAGGGCCCCTACGAAAGGCCTTCCCTCAAGGCTCTGCTGGATCACCTCAAGGGCCGGAAGGCCGGGTATTGACCCTTTCCATCCCAGGGCACTGAGGGGGCGGCGGAGGGCCGGCACCCTGGGGGTGGGGCGGATCGGGCACACTGGAGGTGGCTCCGGGACCGTCTTCGGGCCCTCCTGGACGATTCTGCAGAGGCCTCCATGCACCACGAACGCATCGCGATCATCGACTACGGCAGCCAGTACACGCGGCTCATCACCCGGCGGCTGCGGGAACTTGGCGCCTTCGGCCTGGTGTACAGCAGCGGGACCACGGCGCAGGCGATCGCGGGGACGGACCTGCGGGGCGTGATCCTCTCCGGTGGGCCCAACTCGGTGCTGGAACCCGGGGCGCCGGACCTGGACCCGGCCATCCTCGAACTGGGCGTGCCCATCCTGGGCATCTGCTACGGCCAGCAGCTCCTTGCCCGCAACCTCGGCGGCCAGCTGCACCGTTCGGCGAGCCGGGAGTACGGCAAGGCGGATATCCAGGCCATGCCCGAGAGCTCGATGCTCTTCGAGGGCCTGCCCCACGCCCAGCAGGTGTGGATGAGCCATGGTGACCACGTGGAGGTGGCCCCGGCGGGCTTTACGGTCACGGCGAAGACGCCTTCCGTGCCGGTGGCGGCCATGGAGGATCCCAAGCGTGGCATCTACTGCCTCCAGTTCCATCCCGAGGTCACCCACAGCGCCCAGGGCACGCCCCTGCTGCTGAACTTCCTCAAGTGCTGCGGCATGGCCCTGGATTGGAACGCGGGCAACTTCATCGACGAGAAGGTGAAGGCCATCCGCGCCCAGGTGGGCAAGGGCACCGTGGTGCTGGGGCTAAGCGGCGGCGTGGACTCCAGCGTGGCGGCCCTGCTGCTGCACAAGGCCATCGGGAAACAGCTGACCTGCGTGTTCGTGGACCACGGCCTCATGCGCAAGGACGAGATGAAGCAGGTGCAGGCCTACTTCGCGCCCTTCGAGCTGCAGGTGATCTGGGTGGATGCCTCGGACGAGTTCCTGGGCGCCTTGGCGGGCGTGACCGACCCCGAGCAGAAGCGCAAGATCATCGGCGGCAAGTTCATCGAGGTCTTCGAGCGGGAGGCCGGCAAGGTCAAGGCCGACTTCCTGGGCCAGGGCACCACCTACCCCGACGTGATCGAAAGCAGCGGGATCGGCGGCGCCATCCTGGTGAAGTCCCACCACAACGTGGGCGGCCTGCCGGAGCGCATGCGGATGCAGCTGGTGGAGCCCCTGCGCGAGCTCTTCAAGGACGAGGTGCGCGCCACGGGCCTGGCGCTGGGCCTGCCCGAGGAGATGAACCAGCGGC
The DNA here is from genome assembly GCA_963751095.1 of uncultured Holophagaceae bacterium. Lineage (GTDB taxonomy): Bacteria > Acidobacteriota > Holophagae > Holophagales > Holophagaceae > Geothrix. The sequence continues at coordinate 117,109 of CAVVTK010000014.1, forward strand.
ACCCCTTCCCCGGCCCGGGCCTCGCCGTGCGTCTGCCCGGCGCCATCACCCGCGAGCGGGCCACCATCCTGCAGAATGCGGACGCCATCTTCCTCCAGGAACTGCGGGAGAGCGGCTGGTATGCCAAAACCAGCCAGGCCTTCGCGGTGCTGCTGCCGGTGCAGACCGTGGGCATCATGGGCGACGAGCGCACCTTCGAGTGGATGTGCGCCCTGCGGGCCGTGACCAGCGAGGATTTCATGACCGCCGACTGGGCCCGGCTGCCCCATGAGCTGCTGGACCGCATCGCGCAGCGCATCGTGCGGGAGGTGCGCGGCATTAATAGAGTGGTCTTTGATATAACCAGTAAGCCTCCAGCGACCATTGAGTATGAGTAGGCCTGCCGCTCAGATCTCACGACCGCACCTCCTGTGCGGTCGCCCTTCGGGCCATCGCTTCGCGACGGTGGCCCTCCGCTCCTGCTCCGGGCTCATGACCGCCGACTGGGCCCGGCTGCCCCATGAGCTGCTGGACCGCATCGCGCAGCGCATCGTGCGGGAGGTGCGCGGCATTAATCGCGTGGTCTTCGACATCACCTCGAAGCCGCCAGCGACCATCGAGTACGAATAGTGGCCAAGCGCAACGAACCCGTCCGTAAGTCGGTGAAGGATGTCCTGGAGGATCTGCTGGCGGGCCACCGCGAGGCGGCCTTCAGCGGCCCTGAATCCGCCCTGAAATACCTGCGCCGCACCTTCGAAAGTCAGGGCAGCCTGCCGAATGCCGTGAAGGCGGTGGCCTACGATCTGAGCGCCGACGCCCAGGGACAGTGCGGGCAGTGGGAAGCCTGCGTGGAATCGGTGGCGCAGGTGCTCGATTACTTGCCGGAACTGGAGGCCGCCTTTCCCCACGAGTACCGCCGGATGCTGGAAGGATTGGCCTGCTTTGAACGGGGCATCCAGGCCCACAGCGAGCTGGGCGATTTCCATGCGGCCCTGGAGCTCTGCGAGCGGGCCATGGGCTTGGGGCTGGGGGCGCACTATTCGGCCAAGCGGGATTCGCTGGAGTGGGCCCGCTGAGGTTTTCGCAGGGCAGATCGGCAAAGACTCCCTGAAACCCGGCTATCCGGGTTTTTTCTGCCTGTGCGATGATCTCGAAGTACAGCCATCCCGTCCGGGCACCGTTGAAAGGGCACACGGGGAAGCCATGACCGACGACATCCAGGTGGTTCCGCAGCAGGTGAGCGTGCTCATCGTGGATGACCTCGCCATCGTGCGCCTCTCGCTGCGGCACATCCTTACGAAGTCGGGCTACCGCTGCCGCGAGGCGGAGGATGTGGCCGGTGCGCTGGCCGTGCTGGACGAGGACATCATCGACCTGATCCTGTGCGACATCCAGATGCCCGGCGCCTCGGGGCTGGACCTGGTGAAGGCCATCAAGCACCGCATCCCCGATACCTCCGTGGTCATGGTCAGCTCCCTGGAGGACGCCGAGACGGCCATCGAGTGCCTCCAGCGGGGCGCCTTCGGCTACGTGCTGAAGCCCTACCAGCCCCGGGAGATCCTGGTGCAGGTCAACTCGGCCCTGCGCCGGCGCATGCTGGAGATCGCCTTCCGGGACCGGGAGGCTCAGCTGGCTCAGAAGGTGCGGGAGCAGACGCTGGAGATCCGCGACTCCCGGGAGGAGATCGCCCTCCGCCTCATCGCCGCCAGCGAGCACCGGGACAACGAGACCGGCATGCACGTGCGGCGGATCGGGCTCTACGCAGCGGAGATGGCCCGCCTCCTGGGCTGGGATCTACAGCGCGTGGACACGATCCGGGCGGCGGCGCCCATGCACGACATTGGCAAGATCGGCTTGCCGGACGCGATCCTGCAGAAGCCGAGCGCCCTCACGGAAGAGGAGTGGGTGACCATGAAGCGGCACACCACCATGGGTGCCACCATCCTCAAGGGGTCCACGGTGCCCTTCATCCAGATGGGGGCCCGCATCGCCATCGGCCACCATGAGAAGTGGGATGGCAGCGGCTATCCGAAGGGGCTGCAGGGCGAGGCCATCACCATGGAGGCCCGCATCACCGCCCTGGTGGATGTCTACGACGCCGTGAGCAACCGCCGCCACTACAAGGAGCCCTGGCCCGAGGAGCGGGTGGTGGAGCTGATCCACCGGGGCAGCGGTGCCCATTTTGACCCGCGCCTGGTGGACCTGTTCCTGGCGAATCTGGACCGTTTCCGGGCCATCCTGAATGCGAATCCGGACGAGGCCCACGACGAGGACCCCGGAATCTGATGTTGTTGTAGGCTGGTGGCCCGCCCGCTCCCTGGAGGCCACCATGAAGCTCACCGACTACCGCACCCTGGGCCGCTCCGGACTCCGCGTCAGCCCACTGTGCCTCGGCACCATGACCTTCGGCGGCGACTGGGGCTGGGGTGCCGAGGTGGCCGAGAGCCGGTCCATGCTGGACGCCTACCTGGGCGCCGGGGGCAACTTTATCGACACGGCCAACATCTACACCAAGGGGCACAGCGAGGCCATCCTGGGCGACTACTTCGCCGAGCGAGGTGGTCGCGATCAGGTGGTGCTGGCCACCAAGTTCTGCGGCAGCCTGTACCGGGGCGATCCCAACGCGGGCGGGGCAGGCCGCAAGGCCATCCAGCAGCAGCTGGAACAGAGCCTGCGGCGCCTGCGCACGGACTGCGTCGACCTCTACTGGTTGCACTTCGATGATCCCAGTACGCCGGTCGACGAAACCATGCGGGCGCTGGACGACCTGGTGCGGGCCGGGAAGGTGCGGTACCTGGGCGTGTCGGACACACCCGCCTGGAGGGTGGTCCAGGGTCAGATGGAGGCCCAGTTCCGCGGCTGGTCACCCTTCGTGGCCTTGCAGATCGAATACTCGCTCATCGAGCGCACGGTGGAGCACGACCTGGTGCCCATGGCGCAGGCCTGCGGGCTGGGCGTCACGCCCTGGTCGCCCCTGAAGGGGGGCCTGTTGACCGGCAAGTACGGGCGGAACAAACAGCCGCAGGGCGAGGGCCGCCATGTCCCCGGCGTGTCGAAGAGTCTGACGGACCGCAACTACGCCATCCTCGAGGCCGCCGAGGCCGTGGCCGCCGAGCTGGGTACCGGCGTGGCCCAGGTGGCCCTGGCCTGGGTGCTGGCGCGGCCCGGCGTGGCCAGCCCGATCCTTGGTGCCCGCACCCTGGCCCAGCTAGAGGGGAACCTGGCCTCCCTGGAGGTGACCCTTCCCCCGGAACTGGCCGCACGTCTGGACGCCGCCAGCCAACCCGCGCCGATCTTCCCCCACGGCTTCCTGGTTAATACCCGTCACGTCATGCAGAGCGGCGCCACCATCAACGGCGTGGCCTCCGACCCCTGGCCACTGGCGCCTGCCACCGATCAGGAACGCTGGTGATGCCGGATCGAAAAACAACAGATCCACCGCCAAGACGCCAAGGAAAAGAATGGAGAGCCCTCCTTTCAGCTCTCTTCGGCATCGCTTGCGGGCGATACGCGAGACAACAAACAACTCCTGGTCATCGGCGAGCCTCAGCTTCAAATCAAAGGCCAAAGCAGGAACGCAGAGGACACAGAAACCCCACAGAGGGCACAGAGGGGGTCGTACTCCTCGCCGCGCGGGTCCGCCGAAGGCGGCTTCCGGCGCAGC
>CAVVTK010000015.1:0-15587 GCA_963751095.1 uncultured Holophagaceae bacterium
CCGTCGGACACTCCAAAGATACGCCATGGGTCTTCAATGATTCTGGAATTTTTCAGCGGGGGCTTGAAATACGAGTTGTAACACCTAAAATGAATGCGGGAGGCACCATGATCACCCTTCGACCTGCCGGATCCCGGGGCCATGCGGATTTCGGCTGGCTGGACACGCGCCACACCTTCCCTCGGCGACTACTTCGACCCCGAACACCTGCAGTTCCGGGCCCTGCGGGTCCTGAACGAGGACCGCGTCCCGCCTGGCAAGGGGTTCGACACCCACGGCCACCGCGACAGGGAATTCTGACCCGGGTGCTCTCGGGAGCGCTGGAGCACCGCGACAACCTGTGCACCCACGGCGTCATCCGGCCTGGGGAAGCCCAGGTCATGAGCGCGGGCACGGGCATCCGGCACAGCGAGGTCAATGCCTCGGCCACGGAGCCGGTCCACTTCCTCCAGGTGGTCGCCAGGTCCGTCACGGTCCAGGGGCGGACCCTGAACGCCGGGGACGCCGCGTGCATCGAAGGGGAGCCATCCCTCATCCTGGTGGCCGGGAGGCCCGCCAAAATCCTGTTCTTCGACCTTGCCTGAGGAGCCACCCATGAGCCCCAAACCCGTCGCCTCCCTCGTGACCGGACTGCCCACCCAGGACGGAAACCGCGTGCCCCTGGTCCGCCTGGTGCCTGGCCGCGGGCAGCATGGCACCGAGGCTTTCCAGGCCATGGACCCCTTCCTGCTCATGGACCACTTCGGCCCCATGGTGTTGCCGCCGGGCACGGATGCGGGCTTCCCGCCCCATCCCCACCGGGGCTTCCAGACCCTCACCTACCTGATCCAGGGAGCCTTCAGGCACCGGGACAGCACGGGCGGCTCCGGCCTGCTGCGGCCCGGCGGGGCCCAGCTCATGAACGCGGGCTCGGGCATCGTCCACGAGGAAATGCCGGTGCCTGAGCACCTCGAGACGGGCGGACCCATCGAGGGCGTCCAGCTCTGGATCAACCTGCCGCAGGCGGACAAAGGGAGCCAGCCCGGCTATACGGACCTGCAGCCGGAAAGCATGCCCTGGACGACCCTGCCGGGCGGCCGCATCCGCGTGTTGGCGGGCACCTGGGCCGGGATCACGGGCCCGGCCCGCACCCCCGCCCGGATCGCCTACGCCCACCTGGAGCTGGAGGCCGGTGCGCGCTTCCAGCAGACCATTCCAGAAGGCTGGACGGTGGCCGTGGTCCCCCTGCACGGCTCGGTGCGCCTCGAGGGCACCGACGTGCCTGCGGACACCGTGGCCCTGCTGGGGAACGGCGAATCCCTGGCGCTGGAGGCCATCACTCCCGTGAGCCTCATGCTGCTGGCGGGCGAGCCCCTCGGCGAGCCCATCGCCCACTACGGCCCCTTCGTGATGAACACCCGGGAGGAGCTCGAGCAGGCGGTCCAGGACTACCAGCAGGGCCGCATGGGCCACTTGGACTGAACTTGAGGGTTGGTCGGTGTGGCCGGTGGAAAGGCAACCCCGAAAGGCCAGGCATGTCCGAGGCCGCCCCAAGCTCCGATTTGGCTGGCTCCGCGGGAGGTGGTGGGGACCAGCTCGGCCGGGATCTGGCCGGACTGGAGAAGGTGATCAACAAGTCCGCCGCCGGCACCGCGAGAACCTCGGTCCGGGTGCAGACCTATGCCCGGGACACCGGCGCCATCATCACCGTGCAGCTCTTCGTCCTGGGTCAGCGCTACGGCGTCAGCCTTCTGGGCTGGAGCAGTGACGCCTGACGGTCAGGCGATCGGTTTCGCTTCGAGCTTCCTGATGAGCGTGAATTGGCTCGAGGCCAGCTTGCCCAGGGCCCGGGCCAGGGCCTCGCGGCTGCATGTCAGCGCCTCGCTCCAGGCTTCCAGCGGGAGTTCGCCGCCCACGGGATGGGCATCCACCCAGGCCTGCCAGAGGCCGGCCAGGGCTGCGGCCTCCGGCTCCTGGCGATCCCGCCAGCTGCGTTCCTGGGGCCGCTTCGGGTCGTAGAAGGCGGTGCCGCGCAGCTTGTCCGGCAGGAAGGCCTGCTCGCGGTCGTAGTCATCGTGCGAGTAGTGGTAGCCCGTGCCCCGGCCGGCCTTGCGGGCCGTGGCCGTGTGGGCATCGCGGATGGCTTCGGGAATGGGCGCGTCATCGGCCGCCAGCGCCGCGTCCACGGCCAGGATGGTGGCGTTGCTCTTCGGCGCGTTGGCCACGTAGATGATGGCCTGGGCCAGGGGGATGCGGGCTTCGGGCCAGCCGATCTGCTCCACGGCTCGACTGGCGGCCTCGCAGAGGATGAAGGCCTGGGGATCGGCGTTCCCCACATCCTCGGCGGCGCAGACCATGAGGCGCCGGGCGATGAAGCGGGGATCCTCGCCGCCGCGAATCATGCGGCTCAGGTAGTAGAGGGCCGCGTCCGCGTCGGAGCCCCGCAGGCTCTTCTGGAAGGCGCTGGCCAGATCGTAGTGGCCATCGGCGCGGTCGAACATCATGCGCCCGCCCAGAGCGCCCTGGAGGGATTCCAGGTCGGGATCCGGCATCTCCATCCAGGTTTCCAGTCCCGAAAGCGCCGAGCGCAGGTCCCCGCCGGCCCAGTTCGAGAGCCATTCGAAGACCTGCGCCGGCTCGGGTTCCGCGCCCCGTTCCTTGGCCCAGGCGCGCTTCAGCACCTGCTGGATGTGGACGGGCTCCAGGGCCTTCAGGGCGATGAGCTGGCAGCGGCTGCGGAGCGCCGGGTTCAGGTAGAAGGCGGGGTTCTCCGTGGTGGCGCCGATGAGAATGGCCTCGCCCCGCTCGAGATAGGGCAACAGGATGTCCTGCTGGGCCCGGTTGAAGCGGTGGATCTCGTCCAGGAACACCACCGGTGGCACGCTGCGGAAGAGTGGCATCTCGCGGCTGTCCGCCAGGAACTTCTTCAGCTCCGCGGCGCTACCGCTGACGCCGGAGAACTCCATGAAACCGTGGCCCGTGGCCTCCGCCAGGATGCGGGCCAGGGTGGTCTTGCCCGTGCCCGGCGGGCCCCACATCACCATGGAGGGGAGGCGGCCCCCGGCCGTGAGCCGGGTCAGGGCGCCCTTGGGGCCGAGGAGATGCGCCTGGCCCACCACCTCGTCGAGGGTGGCCGGGCGGAGTCGTTCGGGGAGGGGGATGTGGGACACGCTCCTAGCCTATCAGCCCGCCTGTGCTAGGCTCCCCGCATGCCCAAGCTGCCCGCTTATGAACGCGACCCTTTCGCCACCACGCTGGAGACCCGCATCCTCCGCATCGGCGAGGAGAAGGGACGGAAGTTCGTAGTCCTGGAGGATACGGTCTTCTTCCCCGAAGGCGGCGGCCAGCCCTGCGACCTGGGCACGGTGAACGGTGCGGCCGTAGTGGATGTTCAGAAGCGCGATGGCGAGATCCGGCACTACCTGGATTCGGCCGTGGACGCAGGGCCGGCCTCGCTGCGGCTGGATTGGACCCGCCGCTTCGACCACATGCAGCAGCACACGGGCCAGCACCTGCTCACGGCCGTGGTGCAGGACCAGTTCCAGTGGGAGACCACGGCCTTCCACCTGGGGGCGTCGGTCTGCGATATCGAGCTCAGCGCTCCCTCCATTTCGCTGCGCGAGATGGAGCAATTGGAAGACATGGTGGCGTCCGAAATCCGGGCTTGCCGCGAGGTCACGGCCCGCTGGGTGAGTGCGGAAGCCTATGGAAAGGAAGCCGTGCGTTCCCGCGGGCTTCCCGAGGGTCACACCGGCGACATCCGCCTGGTGCAGATCGCAGGCGTGGACCTGAACACCTGCGGCGGCACGCACCTGCGCCACACGGGCGAGATCGAGGCCCTGAAGCTGCTGGGCACTGAAAGCATCCGAGGCGGGACGCGCCTCTTCTATGTGGCAGGAAGGCGCGCGAGGCTCCGTCTCGGCGAGCATGAGAAACGCAATGCAGGGCTGCGCGCCCTGCTGGGTGCGCCGGACGAGGATCTCGTCGCCGCCCTCCAGATCAAGCTGGACCAGCTGCTGGCCCTGGAACGCCGCAGTCGGAAACTGGAAGAAGAACTCGCCGAGTTCCAGGCGGCGGCCCTGGCGGCACAACCCGGTACCCTGGTGGAAGCCCACTTCGAAGGCCGGGACATGGCCTTCCTGCAGAAGCTGGCCCGGGGCATCCTCGCCATCGATCCCGCCAAGGCCATATTCATGACTTCCGACTCGGGCGGGCAGGGGATCTTCCTGCTGAGCGCGGGTGAAGGCTCGACGCTTGATGTCCCGGCCGCCGGCAAAGCGGTGGCGTTCAGCCTGGGGGCCAAGGGCGGAGGCGCGGGGAAGAACTTCCAGGGCAAGGCGCCAGATCTGCGGGCCCTGGGGCAGGCCGTGGCGACCCTCCGTGAGATGGGACGATAGCCCTGCCATGGATCTGATCTACCTCGACCACAACGCCACGACCGCTCTCGCCCCGGAGGCCTTCGAGGCCATGCGGCCCTGGTTCACGGAGCGCTTCGGCAATGCCAGCGCAGCCTACGCGCTGGGGCACCTGTCGGATGGCGCGGTGGTGGCGGCGCGGGAACAGGCGGCCGACCTGGTGGGCTGCACCCCCGCGGAGATCGTCTTCACCAGTGGGGGCACGGAGAGCTTGAACCATGCGGTGAAGGGAGTCTGGGAGGTCCTTCCGACGAAGCGGCACCTGGTCACCACCGCCGTGGAGCACCCCGCGCTGCGGGCCCTGGTGGCGTGGTGGAAGGGGCAGGGGGGCGAGGTCACGGATGTGGGCGTCGATGGCGAGGGGCGCCTCGATCTGGCGGCCCTGGAGGCCGCTGTGCGGCCGGATACCGCGCTGGTGGCCGTGATGGCCGCCAACAACGAGACCGGCGTGTTGTTCCCGGTGGCCGAGGCCGCTCGCATCGCCAAGGCCCGGGGCGCGCTGTTCCTGGTGGATGCCACCCAGGCCGCCGGCAAGATCCCGGTGGAGGCCGCCGCCTGGGGCGCGGATCTGCTCTGCCTGAGCGGGCACAAGTTCCACGGGCCCAAGGGCACGGGGCTGCTCATGATCCGTCGCGGTGTGCGCCTGAAGCCGCTGATGCTCGGCGGTTCCCAGGAACGTGGACGCCGGGGCGGCACCGAGAACGTGCCCGGCATCGTGGGGCTCGGGAAGGCCGCAGAACGGGCGCTGCTCCGGCTTCCCGAAATGGAGCGGGTTCGCCAGCTGAGGGACGATCTGGAAGCACGCCTGCGAGCTGGTGTCCCGGATCTCCGGATCCATGGCGGTAGCGCACCCCGCCTGCCCAACACCAGCCTGGTGGGGTTCGCGGGCCTCGAAGGCGAGGCCCTCCAGCTCAGGCTCGGCGAGCACGGCATCTGCGTGTCCACCGGCAGTGCCTGCAGCACCGGCATGCGCGAGCCCAGCCATGTGCTGCGGGCCATGCAGGCGCCTGTCGTCTTTGCCTCCGGCACGGTGCGGTTCAGCCTTGGATTGGGGACCAGTGCTGCGGAGCTGGACTGCGTCCTGGGCGTTCTGCCCGGCCTGGCCGCAGAACTCAGGAAAAGTTAGAGTTTCAGGAGACATGAGCGGTAATTGCCCAGTATGATCCTGTAAATGATTGCTTTTTGGGTCTTCTGGGAAAGTCGCATGCTGAGGAAGCCCCCCCGGGGGGCGAATCTCCTGGAATGCGGGCGGAAGGGGAAATGAACATGGCCATGGAACGCCTGAGGCGATTCGCTCAAAGCCTCCGCCCAGGCAAGTCCCAGGCACTGACGCCCTGGCGTACGCCCGTGACGCTCGATCGGGGAGCCATCGGCGATGCCCGCATCGCCCTGGACGGACATGGCCGGGGGGCCGCGCTCTGGGAAAGCGGCGGCAGGCTCTGGACCATGCCCATCGGCCCCCATTCCGCCCCCGCCATCGTCCGGCTTCCCCTGGGGGCAGGGACGGCCCCGCAGATCCTTCTGAACCCCGAAGGGCGCGGGCTCGCCCTCTGGCAGTCCGCGGTGGGGGAAGAACGGCAGATTCTCGGGAAGATCCTCGGTGGCAACGAAGGGGAATCCCATCTCCTCTTCAGGACCGAAGGCTGGATCCACCACCTCCAGGCCGCCGTGGACCGGCGCGGCAATGCCCTGGTGGTTTGGCTCCTGGAGGAGGGTGGGCGTTCCGAGGTGATGGCTCAGTCCTTCGATACCCGCGGCCAAGTCTGGGAACAGGCGCCCACCTGCCTGGGCGTTCCCTCCACCTCGGCGGCGGAGCCACGACTCGCGGCCAACCACCGCGAGCACGCCATGGTGCTGTGGGAAGCCGAAGCCGGGGGGCAGGAGGGACTGGTCGCCAGCCACTATTGGCCTTCCGATCGCATCTGGTCCGACCGGCCCGTCCCCGTGGTGGCCCATGCCACGCGCCACCACCAGGTGGTCATGGACAACCTGGGGAACGCGCTGGCGCTGTGGATCCACACCCCCCGGGGCCAGCGGAGCAGCCTGGAGGCCAGCTACTACGATGGACAGCGCTGCGAATGGGGCGCGCCCGAAGTGCTCAGCACGGCCCAGACCTTCACTCCTCCGAGACTCGTGATGAGCGGGGATGGGGAGGCGCTGGCAGCCTGGTGCCAGGCGGAGGGCCACGGCGCTTCCCGCCTGATCACCAGGTCCTTCATGAAGGGGAACTGGGACGGCAGCGTGGAGTGTCTGGAACTGGGGCACGGACCGGTCCGGGAATTCGCCATCGATCTGGGGCCTGATGGGCAGGCCGGACTGATCGCCGTGCACCATGGGGCTGAAGGCGACTGGGTCACTGCCCGCCTGCGGCAGGGCACCTGGTCCGAGGCCTTCACGCTGGCCCCCGCCTCCCCGGTGGCCTGTTCCCTTCCCCAAATCCGGCTCTGTCCACAGGGGGCTTCGGCCATCTGGCTCCAGGGGACTGGCCGGGAGGGGCACCTGATGCTGGTCGAGACCTGGTGAACCGCTTCCTGGCCATGCCTCAACCCAGGAGCTGCCGGGCGTAGTGCTCGATCGCGTAGGGCAGCCATCGATGCCCTGGCAGGCCACGGCTGAGGTAGCCCATGTGGCCGCCGTGCGCCTCAAGATGCAGGTGCACGCTGCTGGAGGGATTCGATTCCAGGGCGTGCCGCCACGGGATGAAAGGATCATCCTTGGCCACCAGGATCACGGTGGGCACAGTGATCTTCGAAAGGTGGTGCCGGGCAGAACAGCGGGCGTAGTAGTCGTCGGCATTGGCGAAGCCGCCAGCCTTTGTCGTATAGGCCTCGTCGAATTCGCGGAGGCTCATGAGGGGCCAGGTCCGGTAGGCAGCGGGAATGAGGCCATCCTCCACGCGCTGCTGGATGGCCTGGCGGCAGCGGCGGATGAAGCGGAGCTCGTACAGGCGGCTCAGGCCGCCATGGATGGACTCGGCGCAGGCGCCCAGATCTACGGGCGGGTTCACGGCGATGGCCGCATCGGGGACCGCGGCCGGTCGGGGCAGGCCCCCGCCCAGGTTCAGCAGCAGGGCGTTGGCGGAGAGGGAGTAGCCGATGGCCAGTTGGCGCAGCTCAGGGTGCCGTTCGCGGGCCTCGGCGAAAGCGGCCCCCAGGTCGTCGCCGGAGCCACTGTGGTAGGGCCTCCGGGCCAGGCCACGGCCTTCACCACAGCCCCGGTGGTTGACGGTCCAGACGTGATGGCCCAGGCCACGGGCCATGGCCACTGTGCGCCGCACGTAGTGGGCCTGGTCGTCTCCTCCCAGGCCGTGGAAGATCAGCGTCAGGATTGGCTGTTCGCCGGGATAGTGGCGCCCGGCGAGCTGATCCCCATCCGGCAGTGCGATGCGGATGGGGACAGAAGCGTGGTCGGGAGCTTCTCCGGGCAGGTAGTTGCCCAGAATCGTCTGCAGATGGCCCGATGCCGCCCACCAGGGCGGGCGGCAGGACAGCGGTGGCGGCGTGAGCTGGCGCATCCTTCCAGTGTGCCCCGCCAGTCACTCCTTGCGCTTGTAGACCAGCTTGTAGCTGAACGGATTGTCGAGTTTGGGGTGGGTGTAGGTCACCTGCAGGGCCAGTGAGCTTCCGTCTTTCCGCATGGAATAGACATGCTTCAGCACGTAGCTCTCCCCCGTGAGGGTCTGGACGAGGGTCGGGCCCTGACCGCTGAGCGAGGCCTTGAAGCCCTCTCCATCGCTGCGTTTCCAGGCTTCCTCGGTGCCGTCGAAGGGTGTGTCGATGGAGCGTTCCTTGTCCAGGGTCACGGAGAAGGTGCTGCCGGCCAGGATGTCGAGCTGGCCGTAGCTGCGGCAGGCGGACTGGAGCTTCTTCTTCCAGAGCAGCTTGAGGGCGAAGTTCTGGTCCTTGAGGTGGGTCTCGATCTGCTCCTCGAGCTTGTCGCTTTGTGAAGCGTGCAAAGTCCATTCACCGTCCCAGTCGACCTTGGCTTCCTTGGCGGCCTCAACCTTCGCCGGGGTCGGTTTGGCCTTCTGGGCGCAGAGGGGCAGGGCCAGGAAACAAGGCAGCAGCAGGGTCAGGGCGCGCATGGGGACCTCCTGGAGGAGCCTACGCCGGGCTGGCGGCTTCTGGAAGTTTTGAAAGCATTCCATGTGATCGGTGCAACAAAGGCGGGTATTGATGACCTTCCAGGGATGATCGCGTGATGCGAGGTGTAAGCTGATGGCATTCAGCCCACAGACAGGGCACTCAATTCCAAGGAGTGTGGCCATGAAGAAACAGGAAGCCCTCGATTACCATTCGATGGGACGGAAGGGGAAGATCGAGGTCATTGCCACGAAGCCCTGTTCCACCGCTCGCGATCTCTCCCTGGCCTATTCCCCCGGCGTGGCGGAACCCTGCCTGGCGATCGAGAAGGACCCGGAGCTCGCCTATGAGTACACCGCCAAAGGCAACCTGGTCGCCGTGCTCTCTAACGGCACGGCGGTGCTGGGGCTCGGCAACCTTGGCGCCCTGGCGGGCAAGCCCGTCATGGAAGGCAAGGGCGTGCTCTTCAAGCGCTTCGCCGACATCGATGTGTTCGACATCGAGGTGGACGAGACGGACATCGACCGCTTCTGTCAGGTGGCCCGCGCCCTCGAACCGACCTTCGGAGGCATCAACCTGGAGGACATCAAGGCTCCCGAGTGCTTCGAGATCGAGACCCGCCTGAAGAAGGAAATGAACATCCCCGTCTTCCATGACGATCAGCACGGCACCGCCATCATCAGCACGGCCGCCCTGATGAACGCCTGCGAGATCACGGGCAAGAAGATGCCCGACATGAAAGTGGTGTTCTCCGGCGCCGGGGCCTCCGCCATCGCCTGTGCGAACATGATGATCGAAGCTGGTGTGAAGCTGGAGAACCTCTGGCTGTGCGACACCAAGGGCCTTGTCTACACCGGCCGCACCGAAGGCATGAACAAATACAAGGATAAGTTCGCCAAGCCGAGCGAATGGCGGACCCTGGCCGACACCATCAAGGATGCCGATGTGTTCGTGGGCTGCTCCAGCAAGGGGGCGCTGACGCCCGAAATGCTGCTGAGCATGGCCAAGAATCCCATCGTCTTCGCCCTGGCGAACCCGGATCCGGAAATCGACTACCCCACCGCCATGGCCACCCGCAAAGACATCATCCTGGCCACGGGCCGCAGCGACTACCCGAACCAGGTGAACAACGTCCTGGGCTTCCCTTTCATTTTCCGCGGAGCGCTGGACGTGCGTGCCTCCGAGATCAACGAGCCCATGAAGATCGCCGCGGCCAAGGCCCTGGCCGCCCTGGCCCGCCAGGAAGTGCCGGAAAGCGTGTCGCGGGCCTATGCGGGCCAGAAGTTCAGCTTCGGCCCTGAATACATCATTCCGAAGCCCTTCGACCCCCGCGTGCTGCTGTGGGTGGCTCCGGCCGTGGCCCAGGCGGCCATGGACACGGGCGTGGCCCGGAAGCCCATCGCTGACATGAAGGCCTACATCGAGCGCCTCGAGGGCCTCCAGGGCCGTAGCAAGGACGTGATCCGCAGCGTGGTCCACCGCGCCAAGGAGAACCCCAAGCGCGTGGTCTTCCCCGAGGGCGACCATCCGCTAATCCTCCAGGCCGTCTCCCAGATGGTGGACGAGGGGATCTGCATTCCGATCCTGTTGGGCGACCCCGCCAAGATCCAGACCGTGGCCACCGATCACGGTATCAGCATCGAGGGGATCGAGATCCTGGATCCTGGCACGGTGTCCTGGCGGAAGGAGGCGGAAGATGCCTTCTACGACCTGCGCAAGCGCCGCGGCGTGACCCGCTTCGAAGCCAAGCGCCAGATCCATCGCCGCATCTACTTCGGCGCGATGATGTGCCGCCTGGGCAAGGCCGATGGTCTCATCGCCGGCCTGACGATGTACTACCCCGAGACCATCCGCCCCTGCCTGGAGGTCATCGGCACCCGCAAGGGCGTCAAGAAGGTCTGTGGCGTCTACACCATGGTGCTGAAGAACCGTGTGCTGTTCTTCTCCGACACCACCATGAACATCGAGCCCACGGGCGAGGAACTGGCCGAGATCGCCATGCTCACGTCGGATCTCGTGAAGGACACCTTCAACATGGAACCGAAGGTGGCCATGCTCTCCTTCTCCAGCTTCGGCAGCGTCGAGCACCCGCTGGTCCGCAAGGTCCAGAAGGCCGTCGAGATCGTGAAGGCCGCTCGGCCTGAGCTGAAGTGCGACGGCGAAATGCAGGCCGACACCGCCCTCGGCGAAGGCATCCTGGCCGAGAACTACCCCTGGGTGGACCTGCCCGGTGGCCCGAACGTGCTGATCTTCCCCGACCTCACCAGCGGCAACATCGCCTACAAGCTGGTGCAGCGGCTGGCGGGCGCCGAGGTGATCGGCCCCATCACCTGCGGCATGGCCGCCCCGGTGCACGTCCTGCAGCGGCACAGCGACCTGAATGACATCATCCACCTCACGGCGCTCACCGTCGTCGAGGCGCAGCAGAAGTAGTCGGCAGGAACCCAGGCAGCGGGGGCCAGTGGCCCCCGCTGTTCTGTTTCTGGCGACCATTCCTCAGGATTGTTCGATCTGGGCGAGCCAGGCCTGGATTTCGGGATCCGGATCTGGGCTCAGGCGCAGGGCCTCCCTCAGGTCCAACAGGGCCGGGGCCGGTTCATCGCGCTGGAGGTGGATGAAGGCCCGTTCCTTGTGGGTCCTGGGGTTCCCTGGGTCCAGCAGGATGAGATGGGTGCCCGTCCACAGGGCCTCCTCCCAGTCCTCGGCATGCATGAACCGCAGGTGGAGGTTCCGCACCAGCCGGATCAAGGTGGCGCGGTGGGTGGCGGGGCGGAGCATGTCCCGGTGGAAGGCCACCCGGCCGGCGGTGGCCGACTGTACCAGCTCGGCGCCCTTCTCTTCGCCTACAGAGCGGCCCTTGTGGAACGGGTCGAAGCAGAGCAGCCCGACATCCGTGCGCAGGGCGGCGATGTAGTGCCCGGGCAGCCCCACGCCCACGGCATCGAAGCCCATGCGTCGGGCCAGATCCACCCAGAGAATCGACAGGGAGATGGGCAACCCTTTTCGGCGGGCCATGACCGCCGGCAGAAGCGCGTTGAGCGGATCATCGTAGGTGTCACGGTCCCCGTCGAAGCCCAGTTCCTCGAACAGCATGTGGTTCAGGGCGTCGATGGCCTTGTGCGTGTTCCAGGGCAGGGGCATGCGTCCGGCGAGGATGAAGGCCCACTCGTTGAGCTGCATGGAGACCTGATCGGGATCCGGGTCATCCAGGGCCGGAGCCACGGCATGCACGGCCCCTTCCGCCAGGTTCCGGCAGTCGGGGTCCGCGCGGAGGTATTCGAGCAGGGACATCAGGCGCGCCGGCGGATCACCGAGCGCACGAGAAGCGCCAGGGCCGCCAGGCCGATGGCGCCCCACACCCAGTCCTGGCAGCACTGGGTGTGGGCCGCCAGGCCGATGGCGCCCCACACCCAGTGCTGCCAGGACTGGGTGGCGGCCTGGACCTTGCGGGCCGCCAGGCCGATGGCGCCCCACACCCAGTGCTGCCAGGACTGGGTGGCGGCCTGGACCTTGCGGGCCTCCTCGGCCTTGCGGACGTTCTCCCCGATGGAGAGCTTGGACTGGGCCTCCCGGGCCTCCTTCACGGCCTTGTCCGCGGATTCGCGGGTGGCCTTGAGCTCCTTGGCCGCGGAATCCTGCTCCTCCTCCGCCCCCAGGACGGCTACCTTCTTGGGTGGAGCGGCGGGCGGACCGAAGCTCGCGGGGACGGCATCGCCTTCGTCCTGGAAAGCGGCGGGGGACTGACTGGTCTCGATGGACTCCGTGAGCGCCTGGATGTCTTCGCGCAGTCCCTGCAGCACCTGGTTCTGGCGGTGGAGCTGGGCGCCCTGGATCCAGAGCAGCCCCAGCTGGAGGGCCAGGAAGGTGGGGATGATCCATCGGAGAGAAGAGCGCTTCATCAGGCCTCCCTTCCCAGGATAAACAGGGTCCGGTCGTCGCGGTTCTGGGTATCGAAGGCGGCGACGTCGTGGAAGACCGCCTCGCAGGCCGCGCGGGGGCTTCCGGTCACCCAGAGGCGGCGCAGCTGCGAGCTGAGACGGCCCAGCCCGTAGAGCTCGCCTTCCCGGTTCATGGCTTCCGATAGGCCATCGCTGTAGAGCACCATCCAACCCTTGGGGGGGAGCACCCCTTCGATCACCTGCCAGTCGCCAGGGCCGGCCGGACGCAGGCCCAGGCCTCGGCCATGGGGAATGACTTCGCAAGGGTTCCCCCCGGCGGACTCGTCGAGGACCAGGGCCCCGGGATGGCCGGCCCTGGCGAGCCGATACTTTCCGGCCTCGTCCCACTCCAGCAGGATCAGAGTGAGGAAGCCCCGGTGGCCGAGCAGCTGCCTCAGTGTGAGGTCCAGGGAACAGAGGATCTCCTCCAGTTTCTGGTTTTCCGTCTGGGCGGCCTGTTCGAGCAGAGCCGTGGCCTGGGCCATGTAGAGGGCTGCGGCGAGTCCCTTGCCACAGACATCGCCCACGGCCGCCAGCCAGGTGCCGCTGGGTCGGCGCTTCACGAAGAGCAGGTCGCCGCCGGTCTCTAGGGCTGGCTCCAGGCGCAGGGCCACGTGGAAGCCAGGGATGGGCGGCACGTGGGAGGTGACCAGGCCCTCCTGGATGCGCCGGGCCGTTTCCAGTTCCTGGCTCAGGCGCTCCTGGGCGACCAGGCGCTGGTGCATCACGGCGGTCTCGAGCACCTGGCCCGCGGCGAGAGCCACCTCGCGGAGCAGCTCACGGTCCTCGCGGCCGTAGTTCAGTTCGGCGTACTTGCCGCCCAGGAGCACGACACTGTGGGGGGTGTCACCGGCAAGGATGAGCAGCAGCAGCTGGGCTTCGAGGGCATCCACATGGGCCCGCAGGGTGCCGCCCTGGTCGCGGATCCAGTCCGCCTCTTCGCTGCCGAGGCCCAGCACGAGCTCGCGGTTCTCCCGCGCCAGGCGGAGGAGTCCCGGGGGGATCCGGAGTGGTTGGGGGGGGAAGTAGATGCGGCGATCTTCCCGGTCTGAGGCCTCGGCGGCGGGCAGAAGGATCTGGCGGTCCTCGATGGGCAGGATCTCCAGCAGCTGAGGCTGGAAGGCCTCGCCCAGGGCGCGGCGGAGGGACTTGACCAGCGACTCTTCGCTGAAGCGCTTCCTGGGTTCGTGGACCGCGCTTAGCGCAATGTCGCGGGTGCTGGAGAAGTCACGCCGGAAGCGGCGCCGGATGCCTTTCAGCAGGCGCCGCAGGGTCCAGCCAAGGGGCAGGGCGAGGATGCCGATGAGGGCGCCGGCCCAGCCCGGGGGGATGGCGGAGAGGTGGGAGAAGGCCCAGGCCAGGCCACCGAGGTAGGCGGCCACCGTGAGGGCCAGGATGGCCATGTAACTCACCCAGCGCAGCAGCACCTTCTGCACGTCGAAGAGCCCGTGGCGGAAGATGGCGTAAGCGAAGCTGATGGGGATGAGCGGGGCCGGCAGCAGGAAGATGAAGATCTGCCGGCGGAAGAGGAGGCTGTGCCCGTACTTGGCCTGCAGGACCGTCCAGGCCAGCAGGTCGAGGCAGATGGCCGCGGTCACGATCAGGGAGGGCAGCAGGGCCTTTCGGAGCCGCTCAGGCGCCTTGAAGGCACCGGCGATGAAGAACCCGAGGCCGGTGAGAGCCGCCGCAATGTAGAGGGGTGTGGCCAGGAATCCAAAGGCGTTGAGCACGAGCTTCAGCAGGCCGTCCGGAGGCGTGCCTGCCATGGTCTTCAGGACCCCGTCACCGGCGATGGCCCAGAAGCGGACCAACACCTGCACGAGGGCCAGCAGGGCAAAGGTCCCGTAGATTCCCTGGAGCATGCGGCGGTGTTTCCGCCATTCCGAAGGGTGTGGGAAACGCAGGAAGAAGTGGATCCAGAGCGGGGGCAGGAGCGCCGAGGCGACCCCGGCCATGAGCGAGACCAGCACCAGCATGACCACGGGCGGATTGCCGGAGATGGCCGCTCCCGACATCAGCAGGGCCGTGCCCGCCAGATAGAAGAAGTGGCGCGAGGATTTTCGTTCCGGGGCGGAGAGCACCACGAGCAGGCCCACGGCCCAGGCCAGGATGCCGTTCGCCAGCAGAGCCAGCTGCACCCAGTCGAGGGGTTTCACCAGTCGAACCGGCAGGTGGATCTGGCGCCCCTGGCGTTTCACCGTGTACATGAGGATTGCCCCTTCGGGCTTCCCATTGATGAAACGCTGGGCCTTCAGGGTGCCTTCCTGGGTGGCCTCGTAGGACCGGCCCTGGATCTTCACCAGCTCGTCGCCCTCCAGCAGCCCGGCCTCTTCCGCCACGCCGTCCGGTAGGATCTCCCGGATGACGATCTTGCCGTTCTCGACCACCCAGGAGCACTGGTCGTCCGAACCCGCGTAGACCCACTGGTTGAGGGCGAAGGAGCCCAGGGCCAAGGTCAGGCAGGCGAAGCTGATCCACAGCAGACGCCACCGGATGCGTTTCAGGTAGGGGTTCATGAAGCCTTTGTGGAAGAATGCCCAGATGGAGCGGAATGCTGGGAATGACAGGGCCTGCTGGGTTCTGGTCGGGGGAAGGCGGCGGCTGGGCCGGGCCTTGGCGGAAGATCTGGCCTCGGATCACGATCTGGTGCTGACCAGCTCCGGGGCCTGGGACGGGGAAACCTGGGTGGATGGCTTGTCGAAGACGGGGAGGATCCGGACGCTTCAGTGGGATGCCGAGAGCCCGGACCTGGTTTCCCGCATGATGGCAGATCTGGACACGTTGGAGGTCCAGGGCTGGGTTATTTCGGGGGCCGTGATTCTCGCCGGATCCTTCCCCGAGAACCCCTTCGGAACCTGGACGGCCGAAGCCCTGGAAGTCACCTGGCGGCTGAACCTGGGTTTCCCTTTCCTCTGCGCCCAGGCGCTCGCGCCGCGGATGCCGGAGGGCTCCTGCCTCCAGATTCTGCTCGACACCTCGATCCACCGCCCTTGGCTGCAGCGGCTGCCCTACAGCGCTGCCAAGGCCGGCCTGGCCAGCCTCGTGCCGGGCCTGGCCCAGCTGCTGGCGCCCGAGGTGCGGGTGGTGGGCCACGCCCTGGGCGTGCTGCTTCCCCAGGAGGGCAGCGATGCCGCCTGGCTGGGCAGTCGCACGCTGCTGAACCGCATCGGCGA
>CAVVTK010000016.1:0-6007 GCA_963751095.1 uncultured Holophagaceae bacterium
TGCGCAACGGTGGCCCCGGCACCCCCGCAGGCAAGAAATAAGGGCGTTTGGCCGGCGTTGTGGAAGATGTCGGATCTGCTGTTGAGCGCCCTGGCGCTGATGCTGGTTCTGGAGGGCTTGATGCCCTTGATCAACCCTCGGGGCTGGCGCAGCATCTTTGCCCGGGTGATGCAATTGGGCGATGGGCAGATCCGATTCATCGGTTTGCTCAGCGTGTTGGCGGGGGGCTTGCTGCTGTTGCTGTGCCTGCCCTGACCGCGGTTCTGGGTTCGGCTGATCGCGGGTAAGCACGCGGTCATGGCGGTCTCGATGTAGCCGGGCGTCACGGCGTTGGCGGTCACGTTGCGGCTGGCCAGCTCCCGGGCCACGGACTTAGTGAGGCCGATGAGCCCGGCCTTGGCGGCCACGTAGTTCGACTGGCCGGGGTTGCCCATCTGGCCCACCACGGAGGCGATGTTGATGATGCGGCCCCAGCGCTGCTTCATCATGGGCTTGGTGGCCGCCTGGATGGCCGTCCAGGCACCCTTCAGATTGGTGTCGATCACCGCGTCCCAGTCCTCCTCCTTCATTTGGATGAGGAGCTTGTCGCGGGTGATGCCCGCGTTGTTCACCAGGATGTGGATGGCGCCGTGGCGTTCCACGGTGGCGGCCACGGCGGCCTTCACGGAGGCCGTGTCCGACAGGTCGGCGGCGATGACGTCCGCCTTGCCCCCGGCCGTGGTGATGGCATCCGCGACCTCCTGCAGCTTGTTCAGCGTGCGGGCCGCGCAGACCACCGTGGCCCCCTGGGCGGCGAGCTGCTTCGCGATGGCTTCGCCGATGCCCTGGCTGGCGCCGGTGACGAGGGCGATCTTGCCGTCAAGGCTGAACATGGGACCTCCAATAAGATGAAGGTCCAGTCTAGCCGCCCGGCGCCGGGCCCTCGGCGGCGAGCCTTCAGATTCCTGAGCGCGGGTTGCCCATCAGCACCGTGCCGACCTCGGCCTGGCCCGGGGCGGGCAGCTTCATCATGATTTTCGGATTGAAGTCGGCGCCATAGAGGCGCACCTCGAGGCGGGTGTCGCGGGGATCGATGGTGGCGAGGTGGACGATGTCCTGCGCGCCGGCAGAAAGCTGACCCACGCTCTGTTTGAGACCGGTCTCGCCTGCGCTCTGGAGGCTGGCGCCACGAAAACCGGGCCAGAGGGTCTTCAAGCGCACCCGCACCGTTCGCGCGTCCACCCGCTCGAGCTGCACGATCGCGCCGGGACCCTGCTGGGTGCCCACGTGGGCCTGGAGGCGCGTCGATGCGGTTTCCCAGGTCTCCGCGGCAACCGCGAAGGAACCGGTGAGTATGCCAAAGGCAAGCGGCAGGAGCCGGTTGGACAACATGCAATCTCCCAAGATCTTTCCCCATGATGCCTGGGGGCCGGGACGCGATCCAGCTATTTCAGCCCGCCCAGCCACCGGGCCACCGGCGAGAGGTCCGCGAACGTCGTAGCGTCGCCGTAAGTGGTGGCGGCCGTGATACCGGAAAGACTTGCCCGGTCACGGACCTCCTTCTTGAAGAATTGGTTCGCTTCAGGAAGTTCAATGACGGCGCCCTTGAACCCGGCCGGGACCACCTCGGGCCTCCAGGCCTGGATGTCCCGGTCCCCCCAGACCAGGGCGCAGGGAACGGGCAGGCGCTGAGCGGCCCCCCAGGGATCCAGGTCCAGGAGGTCGCGCACGAAGCTCCGTGTCTCGCCGCGGGCCAGGCTCCGGCCCAGGGCCACCACACCCGGCGCCACGCCAGGCCCCGCCTCGGGCAGGTCCTGGTTCTTCCGGATGGCCTCCAGCGCGGCATCCAGGTGCCCCAGGTTGGCCTCCGAGGTTTCTTTCGGCGCCCCGGCGGCATCCAGCTGGGCCTTCACCTGGGCATGGATGGTCTTCGCATAACTGAGGCTGGGCATGGCCAGGAGCAGCGCGGCATCGGCCTCTCCGGCGGCCAGCAGGGCGAGCAGCGCCCCTTCGCTATGACCCACCAACAGCAGCTTCTTTCCCTTGGCTTCGGGCAGGGCCCGCGCCGCCCTCATGGCCGCCTTCACGTCGCCAAGCTGCGCATCCAAAGAGACGTCGAGCCTGGGATCCTTCGAGCCGATGAAGCGCTTGTCATAGCGCAGCGAGCCTAGGCCCTGGGCCTGCAACCAGGCCGCAAAGTCGCGCCCGGCATGGCTCGGCACGGGGATGAGTGGGTTGGACCAGTCCCGGTCCGTGGGCCCGGAACCGGCCACCATCACGGCGAAGAAGGAATGGGCGCCTCCGGCCTTCACGCTGCCCCTCAGGGGAAGGGCGTTGAAGCCCGGAAACCCGAGCTCGCGGTCCGGTGCCTGCGCTATGACTGGGGCGGAGGCTGACGCTGGTGCCTGGGCCAGGACCGGAATCATCAGGGCAAGGGCAAGGGCGCTGCGGATCATGAAACCTCCGAAGGAGGGGTGCCGCCACCGTTCAGGTTGTGCCGCACCCAGTAGGCGTAGATGACGGCCCCCATCAGGGGAAGGATCACCAGGCCGAGCACCACCCCCGTGACGGCCCGCTCCGGCAGCAGGCTGCAGGGCACGCCCAGGAGGCCCGCCACCATCATCCACCGCCCCGCCACGCGGTGGGTGCGCTTCCACACCTCCCGGCTTTCCAGGGTGGGCGGGATGCGGATGCCCGCCCAGGCATTGGGTTCCAGACGGGGCATGAGGTTGCCCAGCAGGATGAAGAAGACCGACATGATCATCATGATGCGGCTGGAGGAGGCCACGCCCCCATGCAAGGACGTCCAAAGGATGGAACCATGCAAGGCCGCCAGCAGCAGCAGCGTGAGGAGCCGCACCTGCCGGGTGGTGGACGGCGCCATGGCCCGGGCTGCCTTGAAGTCCAGATGGCCCCAGTCATAGGCGAGGATCAGCAGGTAGACCCCCGTGGCGAGGCCCGGGAGGAACAGGGCGGCCTCGAGGGGCCCGGCCCAGCCATCCACCTCGCCCCGGATGTTCCAGTGCATGGGAACCCGGTCGGGCAGACGCCCCAGGGCCCAGAGACTGAATCCCCAAAGGCCCACCTGGATCAACCAGGAGGGCCATTCTTTCAGGACTTCCCGCGTCCTTTCGGGGGGAGTGGCGACCCCTTCGGTTCCTCGAAGAAAATCATCAGCCATTGCAGCGCCTCCTGGAAAACCGTGGTGTGAAGGGAGTAGATCTGCTGCTGCCCCTGGCGGCGGCAGGTCACCAGACCCGCCTGTTTGAGCAGGTTCAGGTGGTGGGAGATGCTGGCCTTTCCGATCTGGAACCCGTCGGAGATTTCTCCGGCCTTCAGGTCGCCTTCCCGCAGGCGGTCCAGGATCGCCCGGCGGGTGGGATCGCCCAGGGCCTTGAACACCAGGGAGCGGACCTCCATGGAATGCCTCCTAGTCCAAATATACGACATTTTGAAAATTTTCAAACTATCGAATCGAATTTCATAGCAACTTCAGCGGCGCTTGGCCCCTGACCGGCAGGTACCCTTTCGCATGAGCCTCTGGAATCAGCCCGCCGCTGAGCGCGTCTTCACTGCATTCGTGCTTATGGCCCTTGGCGCGTTCCTCGCCGGGGGCCTCATCGCCACCGCCCGCAAGGATCGCCTGGGCATGGCGGCGCCCCCGGCCGTCCGACCCCGTCTCGTGGCGGTGCTCGAGGGGGTCATGGCCCCCAATGTCAGCCCTGCCGAGACCGAAACCATCCGGAGGTGGATCCGGGATGGTGCCACCCGGCCAGGCTTCGGGCCGGTGGAGGCCATCATGGCCAACAACTGCGCGAGCTGCCACGGCCCCGGCAGCCAGTTCCCGCGCATCACCAGCTTCGAGGATCTCCGGCCCCTGGCCGTGGAGGAAGCCTCCGGCGGCCTCTACGCCATGATTGGGGCCAGGTCCCTCCACCTTGTCCTGTTCCCGCTGGTCTTCCTGGTGGCCGGGGTCGGCTTCCTGCGCCGCACCCGGTGGGCCTGGCGGCGGCCTCTGCTGGGAGCCTGCGGCCTGGCGGTGATTTTCAATGCCGCCCAGTGGTGGCTGCGCCAGGGGCGCCCCGAGGCTCTGTGGGCCTCCTGCCTGGCATCCACTGTCCTGGCCGGGGCCTTCCTGGTGCTGGCCCTGGTGGTTTTCTGGGGGCTGTGGGGCCCTCGCCAGGACTGAGGGACCGGCTACTGTGCCGCGGGCTCATCCACGAAATCGTCATCCGACAGGCCGCTCTCTGGCCCGAGTTGTACAGCTCGGCCTGCACCAGCTGCTGGTGCTCAAGCTCCTCCTCCCGAAGCTCCTCGAACAGGGCGCGCACCTCTGCGTTCTTCAGGGCCGGCAGGGCAGCCACGAAGAACGCGTGGGCCTTTACCTCCGAGGCGAGGGCAGCCTCCATCGCCTTGCGGGGCGACATGAAGGCGCGGGCCGCGTCGAAGTCGGGTGCCTCGATGTCGAAGATCATGGCGCGGGTGACGGCGCGGGGGGCATCGCTGAACAGTTCTGCCCGCCTGGCCGCCAGCTCGAGCCCGTGTTTCGCCTCGTTCTCGACCATGTACCGGAAGAACTTCGCAGCATCAGGGGTGCGGTGCTGATCCATCTGGGCCGCGAAGTCCTCGTAGCGTTCCTGGGCCTCGTCCTCGATGAGGATGGCCAGGTCGAGGGCATCCATCAGGGAGAGGGTGGCGAAATCGATGCCGCGCGCGGCCATGGGTGACCTCCGTTCACTTCTTGATGAAGAGGTCCAGGATGCGCTCCTTGGGGGGGGCATCCTTGGAGAGCAGGGCCTGCCGCTCCTTCACCAGGTCGCCGTAGGTCGGCGGGGGCTCTGGATTGCGGTAGAACACGCCCAGGTGCAGCTTCTCGCCATAGTGCTGCGCGAGATCCATGGCGGCGAGGCGGTCGGCGGGGTTGTGGCCCAGGCTGGCCAGGGTCTCGCTGATGGCCTTGAGGCCCTTGATCTGCTGGGCCTCCTCGCCATAGGTGACGCAGGGGGACTGGATGTTCACGAAGGCGAAACCGGGGTAGCGGATGGCCTCCTCGATGGTGGCGGCCATGCCCACGAGATCCGTGGGCGAAGCCTGGGCCACGAAGCCGGCGCCGTAGGCCAGCACGTAGAGCAGCGGGTTCACCGGCTCCTCCAGGCTGCCGAACCGCGAGGTGCAGGTGACCCGGCCCTTCTGGGACGTGGGCGAGAGCTGGCCCTTGGTGAGCCCGTAGATCTGGTTGTCCATCACGATGTAGGTGATGTCCATGTTGCGGCGGATCAGGTGGGCGATGTGGCCCCCACCGATGGAGAAGCCGTCGCCGTCACCGCCGGCCGCCAGCACCAGCAGGTCCGGATTGGCCAGCTTGATGCCCTGAGCGATGGGGAGGGAGCGGCCATGGACGCTGTTGAAGCCGTAGGCCGTGGTGTAGCCGGGAATGCGGCTGGAACAGCCGATGCCTGACACGAAGGCGATCTCATGGGGCGGACGGCCGATGGCGGCCAGGGCGCGATAGATGCCCTGCACCACCGAGAAATCGCCGCATCCGGGGCACCAGATGGGCTTGAGGTCGCTCTTGTAGTCCTTGGGCTGGTATTCGCAGGTGCCGGTTGCGCTCATGGTCGACCTCACTCCTGGGGCTGAAGGTTGCCCTCGTGGCTGCGCTGCAGCTCCGAGACAAGGGTTTTGAGGGCCGCAACAATTTCGCTGGGCAGGAAGGGGTTCGCGCCGCTGCGGGCCAGGGGCTTCAGGCCCTTGGGCAGGTCGATGTGCATCCGCAGCAGCTTGAAGGTCTGCGCCAGGTGGGTCTGCTCGATGACGAGGCCCTTCTGCACCGAGGCGAAGAAGTCGTTGTAGACGCCCTCGGCCACGGGATAGAGGAGGTAGGGGACGAGGAGCTTGACATCCAGCCCATCGGCCTGGGCCATGGCGAGGGCCTCGCGGCAGACGCCGGCGATGCTGCCCCAGGCCACCATGGCGATGGGCGCGTTGGGATTGCCCGTCACCTCGAACAGATCCTTGCGATCCTTCA
>CAVVTK010000017.1:0-19864 GCA_963751095.1 uncultured Holophagaceae bacterium
ACGAGGTCTTCGTCCTCATACAGAATCGCCGTCGCCAGGGGGACCTCGGGCTCGATCCAAGGGGGGCGGATCCAGGCGAGCCGCTGTCCGGCCCTCAGCCGCTCTTCAGGCCCTGCCGGGCGTTCATCGAGGAGGACCTGCCCCGAAATGATCCGTTGCAACCATTCGTTTTCGGATGCGAGAGAGTACCGGGAGGCCAGGTAGGCGACCACCGTCCGGCCCGAATCGGCGGCCCCGATCTGGTCGAGGTGGCGGTGGCCTCCGTTCGGGGCGCGCATGGGACTCCTGGGACCATCCGGAGGATCCGGCGGCCCAGGATTATCGCAGCTTGAACCGCTGCACGGTCTCCTTGAGGGTCTCGGTCACCCGGGCCAGTTCATCCTCGCTTTCCACGGGGGCCTTCACGGTCATGTCCCCGGTCGCCACCCGGCCGATGGCCTCCCGAGAGCTGTTCGAGGGGGGTCAGGATGGTGGTCATGGCGCTGATGAGGCCCAGCAGGGCCAGGTCCGCCACGATGGCCAGGCCCCGGGGGGGGGCCGCTGGCGCTCCTGAACTGCGCCGCCTTGTATTCCATGGCAGGAGTGGTCTCGAACTGGGTCATGCTCCCGCGCTCGAAGGCCTTTTCGGCCTGGGCGAAGCCGGGGTGAATGACGACCCGTGGACCCGGCCAGCATGTCGATTCTCAAGCGTGGGGCGAAGCTGGTCGCTAAGAAACTGGAACCCCGGATCGGGGTCTATCTGTGAGGAGCCATTCATGCGCAAGACCTGGATCATCCTGGCGGCATCGGCCATGGCGGCCGCCTCCCTGACGGCGCAGACCCGCGACCAGGCGAAAGCATTCGTGAAGCAGGCCGTCGAATTCGCCAAGAAAAACCCCAGGGAGAAGTTCCTGGAGGAGGTCTCGGGCGTGAAGGGCCAGTTCCACTTCAACAAGGGGCAGAACAACGACCTCTACATCTTCGTCTACGACCTGGAGGGCAAGGTGCTGGCCCACGGCGTCCGGCGCGAGCTGGTGGGCGTGGTGCGCTGGACGGCCAAGGATCCGGATGGCAAGCCCTGGATCCAGGACTGGACCAGGCTCGTGAAGGAGAAGGGCAGCGGCTGGATCGAGTACAAGGAGCTGAACCCCGCCCAGAACAACAAGGTCATGAAGAAGGCCTCCTTCGTGGAGCTCTTCAACGGCTTGGTCATCGGGGCCGGCATCTACGAGTAGCGCTTGGCGTCTGCGGAAAACGGGGGCCGCCAGGCCCCCGTTTTCCGTCATGGAAAAGACGTCAGGACTTCCTCGCCTTGGCCAGCCGATCCAGCAGCTTCTGATCGATGTACGCCGTGATCTCGTTCAGTTTCTCTCCAGCCAGCGTCAGCAGGCTGGAGCACTCCCGCTGCATCCCTGCGACATAGGCCTCATCCGTGATGTCCTTGAGGTTGATGACCACGTTCCAGAGGCCGCCGCGCACGCCGGCATGGGCCATCTGAGCGCCCACGGCGGCGTCAGTGATGGAGGCCACCTTGCCCAGCCTGGAGGCCTCCCCAGCCAGCTCCAGGGCCGCATAGCTGGCCTTGGCGGTATCGAGCGGTACGTCGATGGCCACCTTCAGGCCGGCCTGCATGGCGGCCTGGCGGGAGGCCCTCTGCTCGGGGGTGGCGTCTGGCAGGCGCCGGGCGTCCATGAAGGCGTTGAAGGCGTTGGTGTCCGCATCCACGGCCACCAACAGCCGGTCCTTGATGACCTGGGCCTGCTCGGCCAGGGCGATGAGCTTGGCGTCCTTCTCCACATCGGGGCCGCCCTGGGCCAGGTTGGCCACCATGCTGGCCAGCGCCGCGCCCAGGCTGCCGGCCAGGGCCGCGATGGAACCGCCGCCAGGGGCCGGCGTGTCGCGGCTGACCTCATCCGCGAAGGCGTGGACCGGCATGGACACGAGGGCTTTCGGATCGTAGGTGGGCAGGCCCAGCACCTTCTTCTCCACTTCGAAGGGCGCCACGTCGCCAAGGCCCATGGAGAAGACGGCGGTCTGCAGGATGTCAGCCGTGGGTACCCCCGTGGACTTGCCCATGGCCTTCAGATAGTGCCGGCCTGAAGCCAGCAGGCATTGGAAGGGCACCAGGCCCACGATCTCGCTGCCCGTGACCACCAGCCCGCGCTCGGCGGCCAGGCCGCGGGCCTCCTCCAGCACGGTGTGAGGCGCGGTCTGCTTGTAGTCCGTGAGGTTGATGCTGATCTGGGCGCGGCGATAGGTGTCCACGTACCAGCCGATGGCCTTGCAGTGGTCGAAGATGCCGCGGCGGCGCACCTTCTGGCCCACGGGGTTGGCGGGGTCCACGTCGTTCATGCGCATGAGCGCCGGCAGGTCGTAGTCATGGGCCTGCCCGCAGTGGTCCATGGTCTCCTGGAACGTGGCGCCGGTGAAATCGCAGTTGCCGCAGGGGAAGGCGCCCTCGGCATAGAAGATCAGCTCGCCCGCCTGGTAGTAGGGCTTCACGCGGCCGCGGCGGGCCACGCGGCCCTTCTCGCGCAGCTCGAAGGCGATGTCGGTGGCGTGGTCTTTGCTGCCGGAGTTCAGCGTCACGTTGTAGGCCACCAGGAACTCTCGGGCGCCGATGATGGTGGCGCCCGCCTGGGCGTGGTAGGGCGCCAGGAAATCAGGCTGCCACTGGGGGTCCTGCAGCTTCTTCACCAGGCCCTCGTACTCGCCACGGCGCACGTCGGCCAGGTTCCGGCGTTCGGGGCGGGAGGCGGCGGCCTCGTAGAGGTATACGGGGATGGCCAGCTCGGCGGCCACGCGCTTCCCCAGGCGGCGGGCCAGCTCTGCGCAGTCCTCCATGCTCACGCCTTCCACCGGCACGAAGGGCACCACGTCCGTGGCCCCCATGCGGGGATGGGCACCGTGGTGCTGGCGCATGTCGATGACCCTGGCGGCCTCCCGGATGCAGGCGAAGGCACCCTCCAGCACGGCCTCGGGCTCGCCCACGAAGGTGATCACCGTGCGGTTGGTGTCCGCCCCCGGATCCACGTCCAGCAGTTCCACGCCGGGCACCGCGGCGATGGCGTCCGTCACCTGCTTGATCTTCGCGGCATCCCGGCCCTCCGAGATGTTCGGCACGCACTCCACCAGCTTGCGGGACATGTATCCTCCCTGTCATGCAACTCTAACACTGGTCACGGCTTGCAACCGGAAAGCCGGGCCAAAGGCGGCCTGGCTTTCCGGTTGTTTGACGCTTCGCAAAAGCAGGGAAGGTCCATGGGATCCTGTTTTTCCCGTTCTCGGAACGCGAAGCGTTGCGAGCCCTACCGAGCCGATGGACCGGAACCACTCTCCTCGTTTTTCACGCCGCTCACCACATGACCCGTAGGCCCCACGCGGGAGGCAGTATCGCAGTAGCCGGTCTGGTCGTCGAAGAAGAAGTCCGGCTCGAATTCCCGCAGGAAGTCTGCCTTCTCCAGGCCGCCCAGGAACATGGCCTCGTCCACCTGGATGTTCCAGGCCATGAGGGTGCGGATGGCGCGCTCGTGGGCGGGAGCGCTGCGGGCGGTGACCAGGGCGGTGCGGACGCGCATGGGCGCGCCCGCGGCCATGTCCTGGAGGGGCCGCAGGGCCTCCAGCAGGGGCTTGAAGGGCCCCGGGGGCAGGGGAATGGCGGCGCGCTCGATCTCGTGGGCCTGGAAGGCCGCCAGGCCCCCCTCGGCATAGACCCGCTCGGCCTCGTCGCTGAACAGCACCGCGTCGCCGTCGAAGGCGATGCGGATCTCGTCGGGATGGCGGTCGGCGGCCACCGCGCTGTCCGGATAGACCCGCGCCGCGGCGAAGCCCGCACTGAGGGCCGCCCGGACGTCCTCCTCCTTGGCGGAAAGGAAGAGGTTCGCCCCCAGGGACGTGAGGTAGGGGTAGGGGTTCCGGCCCCGGGTGAAGACGCCGCGCTCCAGCTGGAGCTTCGATTCCTGGGCGCTGCGGAAGACCCGCAGCCCGCTCACGGGGTCGTTGCGGGAGAGGATCACCACGGCCACGCGCGTCTCCTCCCCGGTGTTGAAGGCCAGCAGCTTCTTCACCAGCGGGTAGGCCACGCCGGGCTTGGCGGGCACGTCCAGACGCGACAACTGGAGGTCCATGTAGGCCCGGTCGTCGGTCTCTTCAAAGACCCGGTTCTCCTCCTCGAAGTCGAAGAGGGCGCGGGAGGAGATGGCGACGACGAGCTTGCCTTCCAGGGTTTTGGCCATGGCCTCAGGGTACATTGGTCCCATGCCGCGCCTCTACTTCGATGCCAACGCCAGTGCGCCGCCCCATCCGGAGGCGGTGGCGGCGGTTGGGCGGGCCATGGCCGAGGACTGGGCCAACCCCACCAGCACCCACCGGGAGGGCCAGCGGGCGCGGTTCCGCCTCGAAGAGGCCCGGCGGGAGCTCGCCGCCTCCCTGGGCGTGGCGCCTGGGGAGCTGGTCTTCTGCGCCAGCGCCACGGAGGCCCTGTACCTGCTCATCCGCGGCCTGCAGCCGGCCCTGGGGGATCGCCCCGCCGCCGCCTTCCCGGGTGAGCATTCCGCCTGCCTGAATCCGCTGCACGATTGGTCGCGGCTGGCCTGGCTGCCGGAGCTTCCGCCGGACTGCGCCACCGTGGTGCAGATGGCGGCCAACAACGAGACGGGCCTTCTTTACGCCATGCCCGCTGTGCTCGACGCGGTGCGCATCAAGGACTGCTGCCAGGCCTGGGGCAAAATGCCGGTGGAGCTCTCCGACTGTGACGCCGCCGTGTTCAGCGGCCACAAGATGGGCGGTCCCCGGGGCGCGGCCCTGCTCTGGATGCGATCCGGCCTACCCTGGGAGATCGTGATGGAGGGGCCGCAGGAGCGCCGGCGGCGCGGCGGCACCGAGGACCTGCCGGCCATTCTGGGCCTGGCGGCGGCCGCTCGGCACTTGACGGAGCGTCAAGAGATGAACGCGGCGCTGGCGCCGTTGCGGGATGCCTTCGAGACGGAGGTCACCTCCCGGGGCCGGGACATCGAGGTCGTCGGGCAGGGGTCGCCGCGGCTGCCGAACACCAGCTGCATCCTGTTCAAGGGCAGGAATGGTGAGGCTCTGCACGCCTCTCTGGACCTGGCGGGGTTCGCCGTCAGCACCGGCAGCGCCTGCCACAGCGGGTCGACGAAGCCAAGCCATGCAATTACTACCTTGGGGTATAGTTTGGAGGACGCGCGCTCGGCCCTTCGCTTTTCGATGCTTCCGGACGCGCAGCCCAGCGAGGTGGAGGCCCTGGCGGCGGCCATCAAGCGGTTGACATGAAGCCCAGGGTCGCCGACCCCGATGCGGAGCAGGCATGATCGAGCAGGTTCTCTTCTTCTTCGCGCACAACCCCCTCCTGATGCTGTTCGCGGTGGTGGCGCTGGGCTATCCCATCAGCAAGCTGCGCATCGCTGGCGCCTCCTTCGGCATCGCCAGCATCCTCTTCGCGGGGATCGCCCTGGGCGCCCTGGTGATGGCACCGGGCCTGGATCCGGGGCTCAAGAAGGACATCTCCAAGGAGATGAAGCTGGTCTACGAGCTGGGCCTGGCAGTGTTCGTCTACGCCATGGGCCTGTCCATCTCCCACAGTTTCTGGGCGGCCTTCAGCCGCGAGGGCATGAAAAAGAACGCGGTGGTGCTGCTGGTGATGCTGACCTCCACCGCCTTCGTGGTGGTGCTGGCCAAGGCCGTGGGCTTCAATTCCCGCTACGCCGCCGGTCTGCTCACGGGCAGCTTCACGAACATGCCGGCCCTGGCCGGCGTCATCGAGCGGGTGAAGACCATGGCGGGCGTAGGTCCGGTGGAGCTGGCCCAGCCCACGGTGGCTTCCGCCATCGCCTATCCCATCGGCGTGCTGGTGCCCATGCTGATCATCCTGGTCAGCGCGAAGGTCTTCCGGGTGAACCTGCGGGAGGAGGCCGACGGCCTCAAGGACTATCAGACCGGTCAGCAGAAGCTGGAGGTCTGGACCTTGCGGGTGACTCAGCCGGATGCGGTGGCCATGAGCAAGCGGGACATCCGCGCACCCCAGGGCCTGCACGTGGTCTTCGGCCGGGTTCTGCGCAAGGCGGAGCTGCTGATCCCTGGGCCGGATTTCCGCCTCCAGCTTGAGGACCTGGTCACGGTGGTGGGCTCCCCGGAGGACCTGGCCAAGGTCGAGGCGCTCATCGGCCAGCGGAGCCACGTGGAGCTGGATCGCGACCAGAGCGCCCTCGACGCCACGCGGGTCTTCGTGTCCAGCAGAGACGTGGTGGGAGTCCCCTTGGGCAGGCTCGACCTCATCAACAGGCACGCGGCCATCATCACCCGGGTGCGGCGGGGCGACCTCTGGTTCGTTCCGGATGGCGACACGGTGCTGGAGCTGGGTGACCGGGTGCGGGTGACTACCCGCCGCGACAACATCGAGGCCATCGAGGAGTTCTTCGGCGACAGCTACCGCGAGCTCAGCGAGGTGAGCTTCCTCACCTTCGCCATGGGGCTCGCGGCGGGCCTGGCCCTGGGCCAGGTGCCCATACCCCTGAGCCACGGCATCATCTTCAAGCTGGGCTTCGCGGGCGGACCCCTGGCCGTGGCGCTGGTCCTGGGCCGCTTCCACCGCATCGGGCCCCTGGTGGTGAACTTCCCCTACAGTGCCAACCACACCATCCGCCAGTTCGGCCTGGTGCTGTTCGCGGCGGGCATCGGCGTCATCTCGGGCGAGGGATTCCGGGCCATCGTCTCCCAGAACGTCTCGGTGCTGCCGCTCTTCCTGGGCGCGGCCTTCCTCGTCTGCTTCGTGGCGGATTCACTCACCATGCTGCTGGGCCACAAGCTCTTCGGCATTCCGCTCAACATCATGTTCGGCATCCTGGCGGGCACTCACACGCAACCGGTGGTGCTGGGCTATGCCAACCACCACACGGGCAACGATCTGCCCAACGTGGGCTTCGCCACTGTCTACCCCCTGGCCACCATCCTGAAGATCGTCCTGGCCCAGGTGCTGCTGGCCCTGATCCGGTAGTCAGCCGCGCTAATCTGGTGTCATGACCACGCCCCGCTGGCCCTACCCGTTGCTCCGCCTCAAGCCCGGCAAGGAGGCGCTGATCTCCAAGCGCCACCCCTGGGTGTTCTCGGGCGCCCTGGCCAAGCCCGCGGATTCGATCCTGGTGCGCCTTGCGGACGATTCCGGCTGCGTGCTGGGCATCGGCACGGCGAGCCCGACAAATGCCCTGGCGGCGAGGATCTTCCGCTTCGAGGATGCGCCTCTGGACGAAGCCTTCTTCCGGGACCGCTTCGAATCGGCCCTGGCCCTGCGGAAGGAGCTGGGCCTCTGGGATCCCGAAGGCGGGTGCCGCTGGGTCTTCGGCGAGGGCGACGGCCTGCCGGGCCTGGTGGTGGATCGCTATGCCTCGGCCCTGGTGCTGCAGGTGGGCACGGCGGGCCTGGAGCTTCTGCGTGACACCTGGTGGCCCATCCTCTTCGAGCTCGGCAAGCGCGAGGGCATCACCGCCTTCGTGGAGCGTAGCCAGTCCGGCCGCCGCGACGAGGGCCTGGATCCCGTGAACCGCCTGCTCAAGGGCAGCCTCGCGGGCCCCGTCACCATGCGCGAAGGCGCCGCGAAGCTTACGGTGGACTTGCTGCGTGGCCAGAAGACGGGCTTCTTCCTGGATCAGCGGGACCACCGGCTGCAGCTGGGCCGGGTGGCGAAGGACAAGCGCGTGCTCAACGCCTTCGGCTATACCGGCGGCTTCAGCATCCACGCCGGACTGGGCGGCGCGGCGGAAGTGGCGACCCTCGATATCAGCGCCCCGGCCCTGGACCAGGCGGAGCGCGACTGGGCCGCCAACGGGCTGGATCCCGCGGCGCACCTGCGGATGGAGGGTGACGCCTTCGAGCTCATGCGGCAGTTGGAACCCATGGGCTGGGACCGCGTCATCGTGGACCCGCCCGCTTTCGCCAAGCAGCGCAAGGACGTGGACAAGGCCTTCAAGGCCTACAAGGATGTCTTCCGCCTCGGCGCCCGGGCCACGGCCCCCGGCGGCATGCTCTGGTGCTTCTCCTGCAGCCAGCACCTGGACCGCACGCGCTTCCAGGAAGCCGTGTGGACTGCGCTGTTGGAGGCCGGCCGCGAGGCGCGGGTGCTAGGTCATTTAGGGCAGCCCGCGGATCATCCCTACGCGCTGAACCACCCAGAGGGGTTCTACCTCAAGGGGCTGTGGCTGAGCCTGAGCTAAGGAAAAAAATCAGATAAGCGGAGGTTGGCGGAGGAGCTGAGGAGAGCGGAGAAAAGCAAATCAAGGAATTCATTCTCCGCTTTCCTCAGCAACTCCGCTCTCCTCCGCTTTCGCGAAGCGTTCTTTTCGATGGGACGGGAAGCTAGCCCAGTCGCTCCACAGCCTCATCCACGCCTTTGGCGTGAAGGGCGCCCAGGTTGAGATCCAGCAAGTGCGAAAGCTTCACGTTGCCCATGGCGCCGAGCATCGAGGCCTTCAGTCGCGGGATGCTGCCTTCCATGGAGCTGATGAGCTCCTTCACCTGCTTGCGGCGGCTCTCCAGGCTGGAGCAGCCGCACAGGGGGCAGCCGCAGGGCACGATGGGGAACCCGCGCAGCCAGGCGTAGCGCTGCAGGTCCTTCTCCTCGCAGGTGCCCAGGGGGCGGATGACCGTGTTGGCGCCATCGTCGCTTACCAGGCGCAGGGGCATGGTGCTGAGGCGGCCTTCGAAGAACAGGTTGATGAGCAGGGTCTCGATGAGATCGTCCAGGTGGTGGCCCAGGGCGATCTTCGTGTAGCCGCGCTGTTTGGCGAAGGAATAGAGCACGCCGCGTCGCAGCCGGGAGCAGATGATGCAGGGCAGCTCCTCGGGCTTGGCGCGGACCATCTTGTCGATGGGGGCGGGGATCACGTGGTGGGGCACGCCCAGCCGCTCGCAGGTCTCGGCGATGGGATCGGGGTTGAACTGGGGGAAGCCCGGATCCACCGTGACGGCTTCGACGGTGAACGTTACCGGGGCGCGCCTACGCAGGCGCTCCAGCACGTCCAGCAGGGCCCAGGAATCCTTGCCGCCACTCACGGCCACCAGGATGCGGTCGCCGTCCTCGATGAGCCTGTAGGCCGCGTTGGTCTCACCCAGGCGGCGGGCGAGCTTCTTCTCCAGCCGGGGCAGGGTCTTGAGGTCAACCTCGGTGGGTGGCAGGGCCAGGCTGGGCAAGGCGCAGGGATTGCTCACATCACGCCGCAGGCTTTGCGTTCTCCGCGCACGATCTGGCCCTGGACGTCCTTCACGTACTCGGGGCAGGTGCAGTCGGGGCAGGTGTTGCTGGAGGTCTCGGAGCAGAGATCGGCGAAGGTGACCTTCTCCATGAAGGCGGAGATGTGGTCATTCAGCCGGTTCCAGAGCAGCTTGCTCATTCGCTCATCGGCCAGCAATGTCTTGTTGGCGGTCTTGGGATCCTCCTTGGCAGCGGCGTAGAAGCTGCTGTCCGTGAGGCGCAGCACCTCACCCACGCTCACCTGGTTGCAGGGCCGCGTGAGGATGTAGCCGCCCTTGGGGCCGCGCACGCTGGCCACCACGCCAGCCTTCTTGAGCTTGTTGAAGATCTGCTCGAGGAAGGGCAGGGAGAGCTTCTGGCGCTCGGCGATCACGTGCAGGGGCACTGGCTGGCCGTGGCTGTGGTGGGCCAGGTCGAACAGGGCCTGCATGCTGTACCTGCCTCGGGCCGAGATCTTCACAGATGGTTCTCCAGGCTCCAGGCTAGTATTCTTGAGTGAATGAGTCAAGTTTATGGGCTCCGCTAGACTCGATTCCGGAGAGCCCCATGAAACCTGCCTTCCTGGCCGCCACCGTCACCCTGCTGGCCCAGCAGCCGGCTCTCGTGATGTCCCACCCCTCCGGAACACTCCCCGCGGGAACCGTGCTGGAGCCCCGCGACGGCCAGTCGCTGCTGCTCGGCGAAACGACGGCCAAGGCCATCCTGGCCCACCGGGCGGCCTACCGCGACAACCTGGCCAAGGTGAAGGTGAACGCCAGGGTGAAGGCCCGCTGGGCCGCAGTCCGGCAACCCTTCACGCTGGTGGTGGTGTTCGGTTCCTGGTGCGCGGACAGCCAGTACCACCTGCCGTACCTGCTGGCCCTGGAGGCGGATCCCAACCCGTTCATCGAGGTGCGCTACCTCGGCGTGAATCGGGACAAGAAGCTGGACCCCGTGGCCTGGCCGAGGGGTGTGGAACCCCAGGCCTTGCATCGCGTGCCGACCTTCTACCTGTTCGCCACCCAGCCTGGTGGCGCCCAGAAGCTGATGGGCACCGTGGTGGAGAATCCCCCCCGTGAGGGACAGAGCATGGCCGAGGCGCTGGTGGAGCTCGCGGAGGGGGCCGCCAGGGTCCTGTAGGACCGTATTCACGGGGAATGGCAGAGAACCGATGAGGTAGGCACCATGCGGTGGCGCCCTCTCATCCTGGCATTCAGCCTGCTCTCCGGCCTATGGGCCGGGGAACCGATTCGCATCGCCGCTGGCCAGTCCTGGACCACCCTCAACCCGCTGCTGGCTTCGCAGGACGTGGACTCAGAGGTCGTGGACCTGCTCTTCGACCGCCTGGTGACCATCGATGACCAGGGCCAGTTCATTCCGGAACTGCTCGAGTCCTGGACGATCCAGAAAGGCGGCCGGGAGGTGGTGCTTAAGCTTCGCCCTGGCCTGACCTGGCATGACGGACGGCCCATCGAGGCCGAGGATGTGGTGTTCACCTGGCGGGCCCTCCGACTTCCCAGGGTTCGCCAGATCGCGGATATCTCCGGGGGGGTGTCCAGCCTCGACCGGCTGGTGGCCGAGGGGAAGTCGACCGTCCGGATCCACCTCTCCCGGCCCCGGGGAACCCTGCTTTCAGACCTTTACAACTTCATCCCCGTCCCGCGGCACCACTACGAGGTTCCGACCAAGCCGCATTCGGCCCAGATCAACCTCAACCCAGTGGGATCTGGGCCGTATCGCGTGGTCGGCAAGGCCTCCGGCAAGCACATGCAGCTGGAACGGTGGGGAGATTACCGGGGGGTCCATGGAGGGAGGTGGCCGGCTTTCGAGGTTTCCGATGCCACCGGGGAGAAGGACCTTCCCGCGGCCCTCGCCCAGGGCCGGTTCCACTTCACCAGCGTGCCGGCGCTGAAGTACTACCTGGTCAAGAAGGGCGTCGCCGGGGGCGGCGTCGCCCAGGCGGTGTCGGTCTCCCAGGCTGGTCTTGGGCTGATCTTTCTCAACTGCGACCCGCGCCGCAGCCTGCTGGGCGACAAGGCCCTGCGCAAGGCCCTGGCCAAGCTGATCCCATGGAAGGAACTGGCCCGAGGCATCCGCTTCACTCCCGCCCGAAGGGCCACATCCTTCTGGCCGCCAGAAATGTGGGCCCATGACTGGCGTCCGCTTCCTCTGCCCAATCCGGCCCAGGCTGCAGAGATCCTGGACTCGGCAGGGTGGAAGCTGGGCGCTGACGGCGTGAGGCGAAACGCTCGAGGCACCCCGCTGACGTTGATCGGCTACGACGATACCGGCGCTGGGAACCGCAGCCAGCTGCGGCTGCTTGCCGCCAGTGCGAAGGAGTTGGGAATCCGCATCGAGGTCAGGAACGTTCCCTTCGAGGAGATAACGGCCAAGGCCACCAGCCATGAGGGTGACTTGTGGGCCATGGGCTGGATCATGGCGATGGACCCGGACGTGGACAGCCCCCTCTTCACAAAGGAGGGCTACCAGACCAAGGCGAACCTCAGCAGCTACCTGAACCCGGCCGTGGATCGGCTCTTCGACGAAGGCCGACACACCCTCGATCCGGAAGCCCGGAAGCAGATCTACCTGAAGATCTCGGACATCCTCCAGGAGGATCTGCCGGTGCTTCCCGTGACCTACCAGCAGGGCCGGGTCCTGGTCCATCGCAACCTCCGCGGCGTATCCTTCAACCGCAATGGCCAGAGCTACGGATTCTGGCCCGGCAGGCGCGGATGGACCCTGGAGGGTCCCTGATGCGCGGACTGCTGGCCTGCCTCCTTGTGGCGCTCTCTCTCGGGGCCCAGCCCATCTCGGTGGCGCTGGACAAGCCGGTCATGAGCCTGAATCCGCTCCTTCTCTCCCGGGAAGTCGAGGTCCAGGTGGTGGATCTGGCCTTCGACCGGCTGGTGGCACTGGATGAGCACGGCGAGTTCGTTCCCCAGTTGCTCGAAGCCTGGGAGATCTCGAAGGACGGGCGCGACATCCTCTTGAAGCTCCGCCCCGGGCTGACCTGGCAGGATGGCTCGCCCATCGAGGCCGAGGACCTGGTGGCCACCTGGCGCATGCTGTCGCTGCCCCAGGTCCGGAAGATCAACGACCTGGTGGGCGTGCGCACCCTCGACAGCCTGGTGGCCGAGGGGCCGCTCCGGGTGAGGATCCGCCTGAAGGCGGCCCGCGCCTCATTGCTGTCGGATCTCTACAACTTCCAGCCGGTCCCCCGGAGACGCTATGGCCCGGGCGCCGAAGAGCTGAAGCACCCGCTGAACCATGCCCCCATCGGATCGGGCCCCTACCGGGTCCTGCCTGGGGCCCATGCGACCGACATCCAGCTTCAGTTGTGGAGTGGCTACCGCGGCTCGCATCCCGGCCGCTGGGAGGCCTTCCGCTTCCGGGTCCAGCCCCAGGACAAGGCGGAGTACGGACGGCAGCTGCGGGCGCGGGAGTACCACTTCGGTGAGCTTGACTGGTTCCGCCACTACCTGCTGCGGCGGGGCGCCTTCGGTGACGGCGGCCTCCTCGCCCAATCCACGCCGCTGGCCTCGTTCAACACCTTCTGGTTCAACTGCAATCCCGAACGGAGCCTCCTGGGCGATGTGCGGTTGCGGCGGGCGCTCGCGGAGGCCCTGCCGTGGGAATTCCTCAAGGCGCAGCGGAGGCTCCGGGCCGAGCGGCTGGCCTCGAGCCTCTGGCCGCCCCAGAGCTGGGCCTTCGATCAGGCGGTGGCGCCCCTCCCCCGGGCGGAACGGGCGGCGGCCATGCTGGATGAGGCCGGTTGGAGGCTGGGCCCGGATGGGGTCCGTCAGGATGCCAGGGGGCGCCGGCTCCGTCTGGTCATGTTCTCCGCCTGGGGCTACTCGGGACGGGATCATGCCGATGCATTCTGCGATGCCCTGCACAAGGTCGGCGTCGAGATTGATCTGCGCCGCACGCCTGTCGACGAGCCCTTCATCATGTCCACCAAAGGTGTGGGGGACATCTGGGACTACGCCTGGAACACCGGCCTGGACCCGGACAACGAAAGTCCGCTGTTCTCCTCGGATGGCATCGCCAGCGGCAGCAACGTCACGGGCTACCGGAACCCGGCGATGGATCGCCTGTTCGAGCAGGGGCGGCATGAGCTGGATCCGGCAAGGCGGCGGAAGATCTACCTGAGGATCAACGAGGGCATCCAGAACGACCGCCCGGTGCTCCAGCTTACCTACGGTGTGGCGTACCTGTTCCTGGACCGGCGCCTGCGCGGCCTCGGATACAATCCGCTCGGCCAAACCTACGGCTACGTGCCGGGTCGCCGGGGTTGGTGGCTGGAAGGCTCCTAAAGCTCTTTAGAGCCGGTCGAAGCGGATGACTTCCACCTTGCCGGGCTTGCCCTTGGGCGCCTCGTCGCGCTCGCGCTCGGGGCGGGCTTCCCGTTCCGGGCGGGCCTCGCGATGCGGGCGGGCTTCGTGGCGCCGGGGCTGCTCAGATGCGGGTTCTGGACGGGGGGCCGCCTTGGGGGCGGCGGGCAGGGTGGCCTGGCGCTCCCGGCCGGCCCAGACGGCGCCCACCTGCTTGATGCGATCCACGAGCCGGGCCGGCTCCAGGACCTGGATGCCGTCGCCGAACTGCATGGCCCAGCGCGCGATGGCCCGCAGATCCGTGGCGGAGAAGGTGGCCAGGGCCTGGCCATCACCCTGGTCCTCCAGCCTGAAGTTGGGGAAGGCGGGGGGCGCCTGCTTCACGGCGAACACCCATTGCTTCGCCAGGCTGGCCTTCACGGCAATGGGTTCCCCACCCAGCCAGCCGCCGATCTGATTGGCGGGAGTGCCCTCGGCATAGGGTCCCTGGGCCGCGCGGCCCACGCCCTCGACGGCATTGACCTCCGCCAGCAGGTCGAGGCAGTGATGGCGCTCGGCGTTGTACCGGCGGTCCCAGCCCCAGGCGTACCAGGCCTGGCTGAGGGCATCGAAGGTGAGATGCCGGGGTTCGAAGGTGCGGGGCGCATTGGCCTCGGCATCCGCGAAGATGAACTCGACGGCCCGGCCTTCGCAGATCGCGGTCAGGATGGCCTGGGCCAGGGGCGTCAGGACGGGGGAGACCGGCGCTTTCACCACCACGGGTTTGGGCTCGGGAGCCGGCTGGACAGCGGCCTCCACCGGCGTTTCAGGGGCCTTGGGAGCAGCCTTGGCGGCCTTGGCCTTCGCGGGCGCCTTGGCAGCGGGCTTGGCCTTGGGCTCGGCAATCTTGGCTTCGGCAACCTTGGGCTCGACGGGCTTGGGTTCGGCCTTCTTGACTGCAGCCCTTTTGGCCGGGGCGGCCTTGCTCTTGGGGACGGCTTCCTCCACCTTCTCGGTGGCGCTCACAGGCTTCTTGCGGGGGGTCTTGGTCACGGCCATGGTTGTCAGGCTCCTGGCCCATCATCACCCATTCCCGCCGGCAGGGTCCACCTCGCAATTCGACGCCGGAGGTTCTCAGCTGCCGGAGCGCGGGTGCAGCTGGTCGTAGAGGGCGCGGAGCCGGGCCTGATGGACATGCGTGTAGATCTGTGTCGTGCTGATGTCGGCGTGACCGAGCATGGCCTGGACCGAGCGGAGATCGGCGCCGTGATCCAGCAGGTGCGTCGCGAAGGCATGGCGGAGCACGTGGGGACTCACGGCCGTGGCGCGAAGCCCCGCGGTACGCGCATAGCCCTTGAGCAGGCGCCAGAGGTGCTGGCGCGTGAGGCCCTCGCCGCGCTGTCCCACGAAGAGTTCCCCGCCCTTGGGCTTGAACCCGGGCCGCAGGAGAAGCCAGGTGCGGATCCAACGCTCCGCGCCGGTGCCGAAGGGGATGAGCCGCTCCTTGCGCCCCTTGCCTGTCACCTTTAGGAAGCCTTCGTCCAGGAACACGGACAGGGCCGGAAGTGCGGCCAATTCCGACACGCGCAGGCCCGAGGCGTAGAGGAGCTCCAGCCAGGCGCGATCCCGCACGCCCAGGGGGGTGGCGGTATCCGGGGCGTTGAGCAGGGCCTCGACCTGGCTTTCCCCCAGGGTGCGGGGCAGGATCCTTGGTGGCCGGGGCGGTTTCACGATGGCCTCGGGGCCCGCGCCGCCGCCGCCCTCCATGCGGAGGAAGGTCAGGAAGGCCCGGAGGCTCGAACTCATCCGGGCGAGGCTCCGCGGCGCCTTGCCCGTGGCCTGCTGGGAGACGAGGAAGGCCGTGAGCTGGTCGCGGGTAAGGGACTCGGCGGGGACCTCCCGCTCGCAGGCCCAGGCCGCCAGGTGGTTCAGATCCGAGAGGTAGCCTGCGGTGGTGTTGCCCGACAGGCCTCGTTCCACCGCCAGGAACGTGCGGAATTCGAGCAGGCTGGCGCTCCAGCCAAGGGGCCAGCCGTGCTCGGGTTCCTCCAGGGATTTCGACCGGGGCATGCCTCCATCCTCCATGGCTGGCGGGCGGGCGCAATCCATCTGTTCTCCAGGGCTTGGGACCGCATCTTTACCCAGGGTTTGGAAAATCGGCCCGGGGTATGTTAGGGTTTCCAGGTTCGTTTGGAGGAGCCCCCGATGGCTGATGTGCGCAAGAAGGTCATTGCTATTATCGCTGAGCAGCTGGCCAAGCCCGAAGATTCCATTTCCGAATCCAGCCACTTCGTGGACGATCTCGGCGCCGACAGTCTCGACACCGTCGAGATCATCATGGCGATCGAGGAGGCCTTCAGCCTCGAAATCCCCGAGAGCGAGCAGGAGAAGATCCGCACCGTGGGGGACGCGATCTCCTACATCGAGAAGCACGCGAAGGCTTGATCCTTCGCGATCGTAACGTGCCGCAGCGCCCCTCACGGCCCTGCGGCACGTTTGTTTTCCCGATCCTATCCGAGGTGAATCCATGATCAGGACCGTCCAGCGCCGTCGTGTCGTCATCACCGGCATGGGGACCGTGAATCCCTGCGGCCTCACTGTGCCCGAGACCTGGGAGAACCTGCTGGCCGGCAAGAGCGGCATCGCCACCATCGACCGCTTCGACGTCACCGACTTCGCCTGCAAGATCGCGGGCCAGGTGAAGGGCTTCAGCCCGGATCTGTTCATCGACAAGAAGGAACAGAAGAAGATGGACATCTTCATCCACTACGCCCTGGGCGCAGCCCACGAGGCGTGGGTGGACGCGGGCTTTGACCAGATCGAGCTCACCAAGGCCGAGCGCGAGGTGTTTGGCACCTACATCGGCAGCGGCATCGGCGGCCTCAGCACCATCTGGGACGAGGCCAACGGCTACCGCGGCCCCCGCCGCACCAGTCCCTTCTTCATCCCCAGCCTCATCGTCAACCTGGCCAGCGGCCAGGCCAGCATCAAGTACGGCCTGCAGGGTCCCAACAGCGCTGTGGCCACCGCCTGCGCCACAGGGGCCCACGCCATTGGTGATGCGGCGCGGCTGATCGCCTTCGGCTATGCGGACCGCATGATGGCCGGGGGCAGCGACTCTGTGGTGAACCAGCTGGGCGTGGGCGGCTTCGCCGCCATGCGCGCCCTCAGCACCCGCAACGACGAGCCCGAGCGGGCCTCCCGTCCCTTCGACGTGGATCGCGATGGCTTCGTCATGGGCGAAGGCGCCGGCATCGTCATTCTCGAGGAGTACGAGCTGGCCAAGGCCCGGGGCGCGAAGATCTACGCCGAGGTCGCCGGCTACGGCATGAGTGGTGACGCCAACCACATCACCACCCCGGCCCCCGAGGGCGAGGGCGGCCAGCGTGTCATGCGGGCGGCCATCAAGGATGCGGACATTGCGCCCGAGCAGGTGGGCTACGTGAACATGCACGGCACCAGCACGCCCGTGGGCGACAAGCTGGAGTGCCTGGCCATCCAGAAGGTCTTTGGCGACCATGCGAGGCAGATCAAGGTGAGCAGCTCCAAGTCCATGCACGGCCACCTGCTGGGTGCCGCCGGCGGCCTGGAGACCATCGTGGCCGTCATGGCGGTCAAGACCGGGAAGATCCCGCCCACCATCAACGTGGACAACCAGGACCCTGAATGCGACCTGGACGTTACGCCCAATGTGGCGGGCACCTTCGATGCCGAATACGCCATGAACAACGGCTTCGGCTTCGGCGGCACCAATGGGTGCCTGATCCTGCGGAAGGTCTGACCCGTCGGGGCCACCCATGGCCAAGGCAATCCCCTTCAAGCTGGTCGCGCCCTACTCTCCGGCCGGGGACCAGCCGGAGGCCATCGCGCAGCTGGTGGAGGGGCTGCAGCGGGGCGATCGCTGCCAGACCCTGCTGGGGGTGACGGGCTCGGGGAAGACCTACACCATGGCCAGCACCATCGCGCGGGCCGGGCGGCCGGCGCTGATCTTCGCGCCCAACAAGACCCTGGCGGCCCAGCTCTTCAGCGAGTTCAAGCAGTTCTTCCCCGAGAACGCCGTCGAGTACTTCGTCAGCTATTACGACTACTACCAGCCCGAGGCCTACGTGCCCGAGCGGGACCTGTTCATCGACAAGGACGCCAAGATCAACGAGGAACTGGAGAAGCTGCGGCTGAGCGCCACCCGCTGCCTGCTGGAGCGCCGGGACACCATCGTGATCGCCTCCGTCAGCTGCATCTATGGCCTGGGTGATCCCTCGTCCTACCTGAATCTGTCCGTGACCTTGAAGCCCGGCCAGACCATCGACCGGGCCATGCTGCTGCGCGATCTGGTGGCCATCCAGTACCAGCGCAACCACCTGAGCTTCGAGCCGGGCATCTTCCGGGTGCGGGGCGACGTGGTGGAAGTCTACCCGGCCTACGAGGACGTGGCCTACCGCATCGAGCTCTGGGGCGATGAGGTGGAGCGCCTCTCGAAGATCGATCCGCTGCGGGGCGTGGTGATCGAGAAGCTGGACGAACTCACCATCTGGCCCAAGACCCACTACGTGACCCCCGAGGACAAGCTCAAGGCCGCCATCCGCGACATCAAGATCGAGCTGGAGGAACGGGAGAACGAGTTCCGCGCGCAGGGGAAGATCGTCGAGTTGCAGCGCCTCCATCAGCGCGTCATCTACGATGTGGAGATGATGAAGGAGATGGGCCACTGCAGCGGCATCGAGAACTACAGCCGCTTCCTGGATGGCCGCCAACCGGGCCAGCCGCCCCACACCCTGCTGGACTACTTCCCGGAGGACTTCATCGTCTTCATGGACGAAAGCCACGTGGCCACGGGTCAGCTGCACGGCATGTACAACGGGGATCGCTCGCGGAAGACCACCCTCGTGGACTACGGGTTCCGATTGCCCTCGGCTCTCGACAACCGCCCTCTCAAATTCGAAGAATTTGAGAGCAGGGTCAAACAGGTGGTATATGTCTCCGCCACTCCGGGCGACTACGAACTGCGGCAGAGCGGCGGCGCCTTCGTGGAGCAGGTGGTGCGCCCCACGGGCCTGGTGGATCCCATGGTGGAGGTGCGTCCCGTCGGCACCCAGGTGGACGACCTGCTGGAGGAGATCCGCAAGGTGGTGGCCCGGGACGAGCGGGTGCTGGTGACCGTGCTTACCAAGAAGCTGGCCGAACAGCTCACGGCCTATTACCAGGAACTGGGCGTGAAGGCCGAGTACCTGCACAGCGAGATCGACACGCTGCAGCGGGTGGAGCTGCTGAAGAACCTGCGCCGTGGCGTCTTCGATGTGCTCATCGGCATCAACCTCCTGCGGGAGGGCCTGGACCTGCCGGAAGTCAGCCTGGTGGCCATCCTGGACGCGGACAAGGAGGGCTTCCTGCGGAACAACCGCAGCCTCATCCAGACCATCGGCCGGGCGGCCCGCAACGTGAGTGGCAAGGCGATCTTGTACGCGGACGTGATGACCGGTTCCATGAAGCAGGCCATCGGCGAGACCGAGCGCCGGCGGAACAAGCAGCTGGCCCACAACCTGGAACACGGCATCACCCCCGAAACCGTGAAGCGCAACCTGGATGACGTCATGGGCGAGGCCCTGGCCCGGGAGTTCATCAATGTCACCAAGGAGGAACGGGCCGCCGAGGAGCCGCTGCTCTACCTGGAGGACAAACACTTCGAGCGCGAGGTGGCCAAGCTCGAGAAGCGCATGAAGGAGCTGGCCTCCCAGATGAAGTTTGAGGATGCGGCGGAATTACGCGACCGGATCCTGCGTGCCCGACGCGAGCGGTTGATCACGGCCAATTGAAGCGTGAGGTCTCGCGTATGCCGCAGGCATACCGAGAGGATGCGGCGGAATTACGCGACCGGATCTTGCGTGCCCGACGCGAACGACTGCTGGACATC
This sequence comes from uncultured Holophagaceae bacterium, assembly GCA_963751095.1. Taxonomy (GTDB): domain Bacteria; phylum Acidobacteriota; class Holophagae; order Holophagales; family Holophagaceae; genus Geothrix. Next base: position 19,445 of record CAVVTK010000017.1, read on the forward strand.
TCCGGCGTGGCCGCCACCGGACCGGAAAGCTGAATCGAACACGGGCCCTGCGGCTCCTTTGGGGAAGGTTCCGCGTAGGTGGCGGTCTAGCCAGAGGATGGCATTCGACCAGGCATCGTCCCAGTCGGTCGGGTCCATGGTGTGCCCGCCCTGATACTCCATGCAGGTGAACCTGGAAGCGGAGTCGAACCGGGAAGCGAGGTCGTGGGTGAAGCGCTTCATCGGGTCCGGGGGCACCAGTTCGTCCCCAGCCGTCACCACCGCGAGCAGGGCAGCGTGCCCCCATGCATCTGGGTGGAGATGGGGCGACTCCGGGTGATCATCCCAGTGGGGATCCGCCAGGAAGGCCAGCACGGCACCCACTCGTGGATCCCGCTGGGGCGCCGCCAGGGCGGCGAAGCCCCCCATGGAGATTCCGGC
>CAVVTK010000018.1:0-168180 GCA_963751095.1 uncultured Holophagaceae bacterium
AATGTATTGCTCGGATAATGTACGTACAAGAAATATTAGAACGTCTTAGGAATGGTATTTATGATGATAATGAATTATTACGTGTAAAGTCAGTTACGATACAAAATGAAGATCAATTAAAATTTGTTTTAACCGAAGGGAAATATCATCATTTACGACGTATGTGTACATCGGTTGGATTACAACCCGCTGCTATTAAACGTGTACGGATTGGTCCAATACTATTAGGATCATTACCTATCGAGAATTGGAGATACTTATATCCTAAAGAACAAGATTATTTTAATTCCTTTCGAAAGAAAATTTAATTATATATATATATTATCATTTACAAATTTGAAAAGATATTATTCATATGTTTGGATTTTCCTAGAGAGAACGACGATGAGTCAAGTTCGTGAGGTTGATATATTATCCAATATTCGGGTTATTATTCTTTTAAACAAAATTTACAGAGTGGTATTCCAATACTGTTAAAACTTTATTCTCAACAAAACACAATACCTACTACCCTTCAACCCCCACATTAGTTTTTGTTCCATATCTGATACAAGAATATAAAAAATAGAAGCATAGTACTCTGTCTCGGGAAAAATAATACTTCCTCCAAAATACAAACACGATCATTCGAAAATAATGTTGTCAAAACCTGAACGAATATGTGTATTTCTATTGCTATGCGTGGCTTCAGCACTTGAAAGCAAATTAGCTCAAATGAGCCATGTTTTACGAATGGATCTATCTATTTTCGGATCAGAAAATAAAAACAATCAACAAAACAACAAGAAATGTCTATCATGACAAAAGCAATGCAACAAGTTACTCAGCCATATCTGGTACGCAATCTGCTCGAAAATACCTTGACAACCATCAGAAGCTGAAGAATGAACGAAGGCTACACAGCAACATGGCCACGTATTGCTGCTCATCTCGCCGACGTAGTCGCCGGACTCGAGCACGGCGAGGATGACCTCGCGGCCGCGCGTGTCGCTGGTGAGCACGCGGGCACGACCATTGAGCAGGATGAACAACGCGTTGCTCTTGCGTCCCTGTTCGACCACCAGTTCGCCGCGACGGAAGCGGCGCTTGACGACACTGTCGGCGATGCCTTGTGCCTGTTCGGCGGTGAGCATCGAGAACAACGGCACGCGGCGGATCAGATCCAGGTTCGACAGCATCGACATCGACAGGCCCCTCTCTTGTTGTTGATCGCAACACCTGCCCTGCGGCGAAAAGTCGCAGGTCTGCAAGAATCCGGCTATTGTGCCCATTGACAGGCTTGCGACCATCCGGTTGCAACCCCATGTAATCTGGCGCGTCGGATCGGCGCGACGTTTGCAGCGCCTGTCCCGTCCCCACCCACCCGCATCCCCATGAGCGCCAACACCACCCACGCCCGCGTGCTGATCCTCGGCTCCGGCCCCGCCGGCTACACCGCGGCCATCTACGCCGCCCGCGCCAACCTGCAGCCGCTGCTGATCACCGGCATCGCCCAAGGCGGCCAGCTGATGACCACGACCGACGTCGACAACTGGCCGGCCGACGTCGCCGGCGTGATGGGCCCCGACCTGATGCAGCGCTTCCAGCAGCATGCCGAGCGCTTCAACACGAAGATCGTCTTCGACCACATCAACCAGGTCGACTTCAGCAAGCGCCCGTTCACGCTGACCGGCGACTCGGGCACCTACACCTGCGACGCGCTGGTCATCGCCACCGGCGCCAGCGCCAAGTACCTGGGCCTGCCGAGCGAGCAGGCCTTCATGGGCCGCGGCGTCAGCGGCTGCGCCACCTGCGACGGCTTCTTCTACCGCGACCAGGAAGTCTGCGTGGTCGGCGGCGGCAACACCGCGGTGGAAGAGGCGCTGTACCTGTCGAACATCGCCAGCAAGGTGCACCTGATCCACCGCCGCGACAAGTTCCGCGCCGAGGCCATCCTGATCGACAAGCTGCACGCCAAGGTGGCGGCCGGCAAGATGCAGCTGCACCTGTGGCAGACGCTCGACGAAGTGCTGGGCGACGCCAAGGGCGTCAACGGCGTGCGGCTGAAGTCCACGCAGGACGGCAGCACCAGCGAGATCGCGGTGCAGGGCTGCTTCATCGCCATCGGCCACCAGCCCAACACCGACATCTTCAAGGGCCAGCTGGAGATGAAGGACGGCTACATCGTCACCCAGAGCGGCCTGGACGGCATGGCCACGATGACCAGCGTGCCGGGCGTCTTCGCCGCCGGCGACGTGCAGGACCATGTCTACCGCCAGGCCATCACCAGTCGCCGGCACCGGCTGCATGGCTGCGCTCGACGCGCAGCGCTTTCTGGAGCAGAACGCGGCCTGATATTCGCGGGCTATACTCGTGGGCTTAGCGTGAGCAGCGGCAGCACGGGTCCGTCGAATTCTCAATTTTGGAGATGCGTCATGGCACGCGTCTGTCAAGTCACGGGCAAGCGCCCGATGGTGGGAAACAATGTTTCCCACGCCAACAACAAAACGAAGCGTCGCTTCCTGCCGAACCTGCAGTACCGCCGCTTCTGGGTCGAGAGCGAGAACCGCTGGGTGCGTCTGCGCGTGTCCAACGCCGCGCTGCGCCTGATCGACAAGAAGGGCATCGACGTGGTCGTTTCCGACCTGCGTGCCCGCGGCGAAATCTAAGGAGCGACGAACATGGCCAGCAAAGGCGGACGCGAAAAGATCAAGCTGGAGTCCACAGCGGGCACCGGCCACTTCTACACCACGAGCAAGAACAAGAAGACGACGCCCGAAAAGCTCGAATTCCTGAAGTTCGACCCGAAGGCACGCAAGCACGTGCTGTACAAGGAAATCAAGCTGAAGTAATTCGGCTGGGTTCCGACCCGAACGAAACCCGCCCGGCAACCGCCCGGCGGGTTTTTTGTTGCCTGCTGCCGACCCGAGGTCGGCACAACAAAAACGGGCCCCGCGGGGCCCGTCTGTCTGCATGCAGACAGCGCGGCGCGGTCAGGCGTGCGCAGCGCGCAGCTTCAGGAGAACTCCTGCAGCGCAGCGATGCCGCTGTCCTCGGCCTTCTTGCACCAGGCCTGCAGGTCGGCCACCAGCTGCTCGGCAGAGACGTTGGTGCGCGTCCAGAGGCCGGCGCAGCTCTTCGCGCATCGCCACCAGCTTGGCCAGCTTGCGGGCTGTCGCCCAGCGCCTGCTGCAGATGCGGCTTCACGCCTTGCGGGATCTTGTCGTCGTCGCGGTGCAGCCAGGCCGGGCCAGGCCCATGTCGCCCCAGCTGCGCGGCTGTTCTGCGCGCCCTGGGCCTTCAGGCGGTCCAGCTCGCTGCGCACGGCGCGCGCACGTCGGTGGCGTACTTGGCCATCACTTCGTAGCGGTTGGCGATGATGGCTTCCAGCGTCTTGTCGTCGGCCACCGGCTTGATCGCTGCCCAGCTCCAGCTTCGGCGGCGTCTTGCGCACCTTGGCCAGGCCGAGCATCTCCATCGCTGCGGATGTAGATCCAGCCGATGTCGAACTCGTAGGGCTTGACCGACAGCTTGGCCGAGGTCGGGTAGGTGTGGTGGTTGTTGTGCAGCTCTTCGCCGCCGATGAGGATGCCCCAGGGCGAGATGTTGGTCGACGCGTCGACCGCCTCGAAGTTGCGGTAGCCCCAGTAGTGGCCGATGCCGTTGATGATGCCGGCGGCGGTGATCGGGATCCACAGCCATCTGCACCGCCCAGATCGTCAGGCCGACGGCACCGAACAGGACCAGGTTGATGATCAGCATCAGACCCACGCCCTGCCAGCTGTAGCGCGTGTACAGGTTGCGCTCGATCCAGTCGTCGGGCGTGTTGTGGCCGTACTTGTCCATGCGTCTCCTGCACCTTGGACTCGGCGCGGTACAGCTCGGCGCCGGTCAGCAGCACGGTCTTGATGCCGCGCGTGACGCGGGCTGTGCGGGTCGTCGACGGTCTCGCACTTGGCGTGGTGCTTGCGGTGGATGGCGACCCATTCCTTGGTCACCATGCCGGTGGTCAGCCACAGCCAGAGACGGAAGAAGTGCGACGACCACCGGGTGCAGTTCCAGCGCGCGGTGCGCCTGCGAACGGTGCAGGTAGATCGTCACCGCGGCAATCGTGATGTGGGTGAACACCAGCGTCACCAGCACCACCTGCCACCAGGTGGCGTTCAGCAAGCCGTGGGACAACCACTCCACGAGTGCGTCATGCACCAGTCATCACTTCGTTCATCTGCATATCCGTTGCAGAATGTCGTTACGCCAGCATTGTAGAGCGCCGCAGCTCGCAGAAAGTTGCGGGAAATGCTTAGGGGAAGGCGCCCAATCGCCGCAAACCCGAAAGAAGATAGACGCAGATCAACAGAAATTGGCGTCGAATTCAGCGCCGTTGCCAGACGGCCGCAAAAAACCCGTCGGTCTGGTGCCGGTGCGGCCACAGCCGCAGATGGCCCTGCGTCAACCAGGGCTTCGGCGCCCTCGACCTTCAGGCGCCTGCAACAGCTCGCCGGCGTCCAGCGGCTCGAAGTCGCGCTCGCGCTCGGCCGTGAAGGCGTCGACCACGGCTTCGTTCTCGGCCCGCAGCAGGCTGCAGGTGGCGTAGACGAGCCGACCGCCCGGCTTGAGCAGCCGCGCCGCGCTGGCCAGGATGGCCGCCTGCTTGGCCTGCAGCTCCTCCACGGCCTTCGGGCGACTGGCGCCACTTCAGGTCGGGGTTGCGGCGCAGCGTGCCCAGGCCCGAACACGGCGCGTCGACCAGCACGCGGTCGATCTTGCCGGCCAGGCGCTTGATGCGGTCGTCGCGCTCATGCGCGATCTGCGCCGGATAGACGTTGCGACAGCCCGCTGCGCGCCAGCCGCGGCTTGAGCGCGTCGAGCCGGTGGCCCGAGACGTCGAAGGCGTACAGGCGCCCGGTGTTGCGCATCGCCGCGCCCAGCGCCAGCGTCTTGCCGCCGGCGCCGGCGCAGAAGTCGACCACCATCTCGCCGCGCTTGGCGTCGGTCAGCAGCGCCAGCAGCTGGCTGCCTTCGTCCTGCACCTCGACGGCGCCCGCGGTGAACAGGTCGAGCTTGTTCAGCGCCGGCTTGCCCTGCACGCGCAGGCCCCAGGGCGAAAACGGCGTCGGCTCGGCGTCGATGCCGGCTTCGGCCAGCGCCGCTGCACGTCGTCGCGCTTGGCCTTGAGCGTGTTGACGCGCAGGTCCAGCGGCGCCGGCTGCGTCCAGCGCCTGCACCAGCGGCCAGAAGTCGTCGCCCAGCTGCTGCCTGCAGCGCGCGCGGCCAGCCAGTCGGGCAGGTTGTGGCGCAGCTTCTCGGGCAGCGTGGCGCGGTCGATCGCCGTGCACCTGCGGCCAGCCACTGCTGCTCGTGCGGGCCCAGCGCGCCGCGCAGGAAGGTCGTCGCTGCCCTGCCAGGCCAGGATGGCCAGCCGGCGCTCCAGCGCGCCGCTGCCGCTTTGCGCCAGGTGCTGCAGCACGCAGGCGCTGGCGCAGCACGGCGTAGGCGGTCTCGGCCAGCGTGTGGCGTTCGCGCGGGCCCAGCGCGCGGTGCTGGCGGAAGAAGGCCGACACCACGCCGTCGGCGGGCTGGTCGAACCGGAGCACGGCGCGCAGCAGGTCGCTCGCGAGGTCGAGCAAGGCGTTGGGATGCATGCCGGGATTATCCGGCACCGCGCGCAGGTTCAGCGCCCGCTCAGAGCAGCACCTGCGAGGCGCCGCCCTTGTGGTGCACGATGCCGTCCCGCACGTCGAGCTGGCCTTCGACGAACCAGCGCACGGCCAGCGGGTAGATCACGTGTTCGGTGGCCAGCACGCGCGCCGCCAGCGCCGTCGTCGTCGTCGCCGGCACGCACCGGCACCACCGACTGCATCACGATCGGGCCGTGGTCGAGCTCGGGCGTCACGAAGTGCACCGTGGCACCCGCCACCTTGCAGCCGGCCTCGCAGCGCGCGCGCGGTGCGTGTGCAGCCCCGGGAAGGCCGGCAGCAGCGACGGGTGGATGTTCAGCAAGCGCCCGGCGTAGCGCTGCACGAAGGCCGCGCCCAGGATGCGCATGAAGCCGGCCAGCACCACGCAGGTCGGGCGCGAAGGCGTCGATGGCTGCGCGCCAGCTCGGCATCGAAGGCCTCGCGCGCGGCGATAGGCCTTGTGGTCGACCACCGCGGTGGCGATGCCGTGCGCTGCCGCGAACTGCCAGGCCGGCGGCATCGGCGCGGTTGGCAGATCACGGCCACCACCTGGGCCGGCCAGCCCTCGGCGGCACAGCGCTGCACGATGGCTTCCATGTTGGAGCCGCGACCGGAGATCAGGATGACGATGCGCTTCATGGCGGGCGGCAGTGTAAGCGCCGCGACCTGCGAGAATCCGCAGCTTCCCAGCCTGCCCTGCACGACCCATGCGACCCCGCGTTCTCTCCGGCATGCGCCCCACCGGCGCCCTGCACCTCGGCCACTACCACGGCGCGCTCAAGAACTGGGTGCGGCTGCAGGACGAGCTACGACTGCTTCTACTTCGTCGCCGACTGGCATGCGCTGACCACGCACTACGAAGAGCGCGAGGTCATCGAGAAGACCGTCTACGACATGGTCATCGACTGGATCGCCGCCGGCCTCGACCCGGACAAGAGCACCATCTTCATCCAGAGCCGGCTGCCCGAGCACGCCGAGCTGTTCACGCTGCTGGCCATGGGCACGCCGCTGGGCTGGCTGGAGCGCGTGCCGACCTACAAGGACCAGATCGACAAGCTCAAGGACCGCGACCTCGCGACCTACGGCTTCCTCGGCTACCCGCTGCTGCAGGCCGCCGACATCCTGATCTACAAGGCCAGCTTCGTGCCGGTGGGCGAAGACCAGGCCTCGCACGTCGAGCTCACGCGCGAGGTGGCGCGCCGCTTCAACAACCTCTACGGCCGCCACGCCGACTTCGAGGCCCAGGCCGCGGCCGCGCTGGCCAAGCTGGGCAAGGACGACGCGCGCTACTTCGAGAAGCAGCGCAAGGCCTTCGGCGAGACCGGCAGCGCCGAGGCGCTGGCCAAGGGCGAAGGCATGGTGAAGAAGGCCGCGGCCGGCGTCGCCGGCTGGACCGACGGCCGACAGCGAGCTGCTGCTCGGCCATCTGCAAGGGCAGCGGCAAGACCATCCTGGTCGAGCCGCAGGCGCTGCACACCGAAGTCGCCAAGCTGCCCGGCCTGGACGGCGCGAAGATGAGCAAGAGCTACGGCAACGCCGTGCTGATGCGCGACGACGCCGACGACGGTGACGAAGAAGATCCGCGGCATGACCACCGACCCGGCGCGCGTGCGCCGCACCGACCCCGGCACGCCCGAGAAGTGCCCGGTGTGGCAGTTCCACAAGGTCTACAGCGACGAGGCCGACGCAGGACTGGGTGCGCCAGGGCTGCACCACCGCCGGCATCGGCTGCCTGGACTGCAAGCAGCCGGTCATCGACGCCATCGTGCAGCGAGCAGGCGCCCTGGCGCGAGCGCGCCGCGGCGCTGACGGCCGACCCGAAGAAGGTGCACTGGATCGTCGAGATGGGCACCGAGCGCGCGCGCACGATCGCCCGCCAGACGATGAAGGACGTGCGCGACGCCATGGGCCTGGGGTATTGACCCCCCCCGAAGCGCCTTCGGCGCTCCCCCCCAGGGGGGCGCCGCTGGCGGGCCGGCGGAGCCGGACCCGCGGCGGCTGCTGGGTGAATCCCTCCAATGCGGAGAACTGAATTGAGCCTGCAAACCATCGAACTGAACCCGGGCGCGGAGCCGGTTGCCAGCATCATCGTGCTGCACGGCCTGGGCGCCGACGGCACCGACTTCCTGCCCTTCGGCGACGAGATCGACCTCTCGGCCGTGGGCCCGGTGCGCTGGGTGCTGCCGCGGGCGCCGGTGCAGCCGGTCACCATCAACGGCGGCTACAAGATGCGCGCCTGGTACGACATCCTGGGCACCGACCTGCAGCGCCGCGAAGACGAAGGCGGCCTGCGCGACGTCGTTCGCGCAGGTGCATGCGCTGATCGAGCGTGAGATCGCGCGCGGCGTGCCGGCGCGGCGCATCGTGCTGGCCGGCTTCTCGCAGGGCTGTGCCGTCACGCTGGGCGCGGGCCTGCGCTGCCCGCATCGCCTGGCCGGGCTGGCCGGCATGTCGGGCTACCTGCCGCTGTCCGACACCACCGCCGCCGAACGCCACGCCGCCAGCGCCGACGTGCCGGTGTTCCTGGCCCACGGCCAGCGCGACGGCATCGTGCCGATGGCACGCGGCAGCGCCGCGCGCGATGCGCTGCAGGGCCTGGGCCACAGCGTGGAGTGGCACGACTACCCGATGGAGCACTCGGTCTGCGCCGAGGAAGTGCAGCACCTGAAGGCCTGGCTGCTGCGGGTGCTGGCCTGAAGCAATGACCGCGGTGGCGCGTCAACCGAAGCGCCCCTGCAGGAACCACTGCGGCCCGGCTTCGGCAGGCTGCAGCCGCGCGGTGTAGATCCACACCAGCGTGCCGTCGGCAGCCAGCGCGATGTAGTAGTCGCGGGCCACGAGTTCGCTGTCCCACCAGCCGCTCTCGATGCGCTCGGGGCCCGACAGCACCTGCAGCGGCCGGCCCTGCAGCAGCGGCCAGGCGTCGCGCTCGGCCAGCGGCTGCGGCTCGGGCAGCAGCCACAGCGGGCGGTGCAGCGGCAGGGTCGACACGGCCGCCGGCGCACCCACGGGGGCGGTTGGGTGCATCACAGGCTGCACCACCGGCTGCAGCATGCAGGCATGTTCCGGCCGGTGGTCGGCCACGGCCACCACGCGCAGCACCTGCGCTTCGCCCAGCCGCGCGCGCAGCCGCTCCAGCAGCCGCGTCAACCCCTGCGCCTGGCTCTGCCGCGTCGGGAAGAGTTCGCCGTTCGGCGCGGCGCGGCGCACGGTGTCGCTGCACTGCAGCCGCAGTTCCAGCGTCGGTGCGGGCAGCACCAGCTGCGCCAGGCGTTCGCGCAGCAGCAGCTGCAGGTGCTCGGCGTCGAGCGCCGGTTCGGCCAGCTCGATGTGCAGCGGCGTCGTCTCGGCAGCGTCGCCACGGTGGCGGGCTTCGTGCTGCATCTGCAGCGTGAAGGCGGCGATGCGCGCCTGCTGCGCCTGCGCCCACGCCACCAGCCGCGCCAGCAGCATGGCCGCACCGTGCAGCACCTGGGCCGTGGTGTCGGCGCGGGCGTGCAGTTCGAGCCGGCTGTCGAAGGCCATTGGCAGCTGCACGGGCTGCCGGGGGTCGGGGCGGCGCCCGAGCGCGCTGTCCAGGGCCTGCAGCAGGTCTTCGCCGAAGCGCCGCGCCAGCCCGGCGCGCGGCAGCGCACGCAGGTCGCCCAGGGTCTGCAGGCCCATGCCCTGCAAGGCTTCCCAGTGCTCCCGGCCGGGCCCCAGCAGCCACACCGGGGCGGCGTCCAGCAAGGCCTGCAGCGCGGCGAGCTCGTGGGCGTGCGCGCCTGCTTCCAGGTCGCTGCGCCACGACGCCAGCAGCGCAGCCCCCAGCGGCGTGGGCGCGCTGGCGATGTGCACACGGTGGCCCAGCGGCGCCAGCGCCTGGCGCAGCCGCTGCAGCAGCGCACCGTGGCCGCCGAAATAGCGCAGGCTGCCCTGCACTTCCAGCAGCACGGTGGCGCGGTCGTGCAGCACCACCATCGGCGTGAAGGCCAAGGCGGCATGCGCCACGGCCTGCAGCGCCGCCGCGTCGCGCACGGCGTCGGCCACGCCCAGGCGCAGGTCGGCCACCAGCGCCAGCGCGGTGGCGCGCTTCATGCCCGGGCGCAGCCCGCGTGCGTGGGCAGCCGTGTTGACGTCGGTCAGCCGGTGGGCTCGCCAGCAGCGCCACCGGCTGCGCGGCATCAGCGCCGCGACAGCGTGGCGCAGAAGGCCTCGAGCGAGAGGCACGGCAGGTGCAGGGCCAGCCACAGCATGGTGCAGACGCATCGTTGCGGCTCAGGACGGCAGGCGGCTGGCCGCGGCCGCCGCACCGACACCAGCACCGACACCAGCACCAACGCCAGCGCCCGGCACGGCCGCCGCCAGCAGCCGCTGCGCGCGGGCCGCAGCCGGCGCCGACAGCACCGGCGGCAAGGCCAGCGTGCAGCGCCTGCGCCAGCGGCGGGCCGCGGCGCTTGAGCAGCTGCACGCGCAGCGTGTCGGGCTCGGCCGCGCGCAGCAGCAGGCGCAGCGGCGCCGGGCTGGGCTTGTGGCGCGCGGCGTCGTCGCGCAGCAGGAAGACCGGGCCGTCGTGGGCCTGCGCCGCCAGCTGCAGCCGGCGCAGCGCATCGGCCGCCAGGCGCGCCGGCAGCCAGGCCAGCACGGCGCCGACCTGGCCGCTCTTCAGCGCCTGTTCCAGCGCCCACAGCACGTCGGCCGCGGGCAGCGGCCCCGCGCTGCGGCCACGCGTGGCGGCACGGCCCTGCACCACGTAGAGCTGCTGCAGGTCGAGCCCGAGCGCCGCCCAGGCGCTGGCAAAGGGCCGCGCCGGCGGGTCGAACAGCATCACGCTGCGCTGCCCGGCCTGCACCGCCACCAGCGCCGGCGCCAGCAGGCGCAGTTCACCCAGGCCGGCGTGCGGCAGCAGCAGTTCGGTCAGCGCTGCGCAGCGGCCAGCCGCCGCCGGGCAGTGCGGCGTCGAGCGCGGCAAAGCCGCTGGTCGACGGTGTCGCCGCGCTGCACGCCCCAGCTGGTGCGCGCGCCACAGCGCGGGGTGCAGGGTGTCCAGCGGGTCGTGCGCGGCAGGAGCGGGGGGAAGCCGGCGCAGCGGGTGCAGCAGGCACAGCAACCGCCCCCCCCTGCTGCGGCCCGCGCGGCGTCCCCCCGCCCGCGGCCGGGGCGAACAGGTCGCCCGTCAGGCCTTGCGGCCGGCCGTGGTGACGGTGGTGGGGGGTGGTGTCAGGGGGGAATGCCACCCAAGGTACTGTACGTTCATACAGCCTTGTCGGCAAGCAACTCCTGCACACGCCCGCGCATCGTGGCCAGATCGACCGGCACCGCCAGCGCCGGCCCCACGGCCAGGCCGACCGGGCTGAACAGGCCGCGCCGGAACGGCCGCACCATCGCCGTGCCGCCTTCCACGCGCGAGAAGAACGAGCCCCACAGGTTCTGCAGCGCCATCGGCACCACCGGCACCGGGTGCGTTGCCAGCAGCTTCATGACGCCGCCGCGGAACTCGCCCAGGCTGCCGTCCTTCGTGATGCCGCCTTCGGGGAAGATGCACAGCAGCTCGCCCTCGTCCAGCACGCGCCGCGCCTGCGTCGAAGGCCAGTTCGTAGGTGCCGGGGTCGTCTTTCTGCGGCGCGATCGGAATCGCCTTGCCCAGCTTGAACAGCCAGCCCAGCACCGGCACGCGGAAGATGCGGCTGTCCATGATGAAGCGGATCGGCCGCGGGCTCGCCGCCATCAGCAGCACCGCGTCGACGAAGCTGACGTGGTTGCACACCAGGATCGCCGCACCCTGCGCCGGGATGTGTTCGTCGCCGCGGATGCGGAAGCGGTAGACCGTGCGCGTCAGCACGAAGGCGATGAAGCGCAGCAGGTACTCGGGCACGAGCAGGAAGATGTAGGCCGCCACCACCGCGTTGAGCAGCGCCGATGACCAGGAAGACCTCGGGCATGCGTGAAGCCCGCGCCCAGCAGCAGGCCTGCGCCGAGCGAGCTGACGATGATGAACAGCGCGTTCAGGATGTTGTTGGCCGCGATGATGCGGGCGCGGTGCGAGGCCGGGCTGCGCAGCTGGATCAGCGCGTACATCGGCACGCTGAAGAGGCCGACGAACAGCGACAGCAGGCCGAGGTCGGCGATGACGCGCCAGTGCGCCGGCTGCGCGAAGAACTGCGACAGCGTCATCAGCGGCGCCGTCCGGCAGCGCCCGCGACGCGAAGTACAGGTCGACCGCGAACACGCTCATGCCGATGGCGCCCAGCGGCACCAGGCCGATCTCGACATGGCGGCGGCTCAGCACCTCGCACAGCAGCGCGCCGATGCCCACGCCCACCGAGAACACCACCAGCAGCAGCGAGGCCACATGCTCGTCGCCGTGCAGCACGTCCTTCGCGAACGACGGGAACTGCGCCAGGAACACGGCGCCGAAGAACCACATCCAGCTGATGCCCAGCAGCGAGCGGAAGACGACCAGGTTGCCGTGCGCCAGCCGCAGGTTGCGCCAGGTCTCGGTGAACGGGTTCCAGTTGATGCGCAGGCCGGGGTCGGTGGCCGGCGACAGCGGCACCGCCTGCGCCAGCACGCGCCCGGCCACCGCCACCGCCAGGCAGGCGCCCGACGACCCAGGCCGCGCCGATCTCCGGCAGCGCGATCAGCAGCCCGCCGGCCACGCTGGCCCAGCAGGATGGCCACGAAGGTGCCCATCTCGACCATGCCGTTGCCGCCGGTGAGCTCGCGCTCGTTCAGGTGCTGCGGCAGGTAGGCGAACTTCACCGGGCCGAACAGCGTGGAGTGCAGGCCCATCAGGAACACGCAGGCCAGCAGCAGCGGCACGTCGGCTGCGCACGAAGCCCCAGGCCGCCAGCAGCCATGATGGCGATCTCCAGGCTCTTGACGAAGCGGATCAGCACCGTCTTCTCGAGCTTGTCGGCCAGCTGGCCGCTGGTGGCCGAGAACAGCACGAAGGGCAGGATGAACAGCGCGCCGATCACCAGCCCGGCCAGCGACGCGCGGCAGCCAGGCCACCTGCAGCTGGTAGGTCACCATCACGGTGAAGGCGAACTTGAACAGGTTGTCGTTGCCGGCGCCGAGGAACTGCACCCAGAAGAACGGGGCGAAGCGGCGCTGGCGAGCAGGGCGAACTGGTTCGGGTGGTCGTGTCGTGCTCAGGTGCTCACGGCGGGGCGGACTGGTCGCACTGTAGCGCTGCGCGTCAGCGCACGGTGGTCAGCGCATCACCTGCACCGGCCGGCCAGGCCGGCGCGCTCGAGCCAGCGCGAACACCGAGTCGACGGTGACGGTCTCGATGCGGTCGGCGAAGCGCTTGTCGTTCGGGTGGTCGTCGAAGGCGATGTTGGCCGCCGTCATGCGCGCGCCCAGCCGCGTCAGCGCGCCCGATGCGCAGCACGCTCGGCTGGTAGCCCTTGAAGCTGCAGCCAGGCCTGCGCGCGGTCGCGGCTGGCGGCACGCCGGCTCCATCGCCAGCGCCAGGGTCTCGATCGCCCACTGGTTGCACTGCTGGTAGCGCTGCGCCCAGGGGTAGGCCACCATGTTGTAGGCCGGCGTGTGCAGCTGCGCGACGCGTGTGTTGTCCTGCAGCAGCGGCAGCAGGCGCTGCTGCACCTCGGGCGTGGGCACGACGATGCCGGCCTCGTAGCGTGCAGGTCGTCGAGGAAGAACTCGCCCAGCCCCTGGCGGTACAGCGCCGCCTGCGCGCTGCCGCAGTGGTTGAGCTTGTGCACCACGCGCCAGGCGCCTGTCCGGCGTGCGGTAGGCCCAGCCCAGGTGCGACCAGCTGCAGGCCGTAGGCGCGACAGGTCCTGCCCGGCGCGCGCCAGCACCACCACCTGCGCGCCGCTGGCGTCCAGCCGCGCCTGCGTGCGTGCCGCCAGCTCCATCGCCTGCAGCACGCTGGTGGCCGCGGGCGGCCGCGCCTGGCAGGGCCGGCCGGCGTGTGCCGTGGCCAGCGTCGAGGCCAGCACGGCCGCCACGCACAGCATCTTCCAGGCGCCGCTCATCGCGTCACCCGCTCGTTGTGGAGCAGCGCCTGGCCGACGCTGTTGGGCACGTAGGCGATGGCCTGGCCCGCGGCCGAGAGCACCCAGCCGGCGCTGAAGGCCGTGACCAGCACCGCGGTGCCGGCCACCACCGAGACGCCGCCGGCCACCTGACCGCTGACGGTGAGGCTGGCGCGGGCGCCGTCGGAGGCGCGCTCCAGCACCCACACCGTGCCTTCGGCAACGCTGCTGACGGCAACGACGGTCAGCGTGGCGCCGGCGCTGAACAGCAGCACCGGTGCGGCCACCGAGACCGCCACCGGCAGCATCGAGACGGCGCTGGCTTCGGACGCGGCGGGCGGCCGCGCGGCCTGCGCGGGCGCGGCCGTGGTGGCCAGTGCCAGCAGCAGCGCCGCCAGGGTGGCGCAGGACTTGAGGATCGGACGTGAGGGCATCGTGGGCCTCGCAAGGCACGGGTTGAACACGGGGCGCATCGTCTCTGCGGCCAGCCGCGGTATCTATCCCCCCAGGGAGGGTCGCAACGTCCGCCACCACTGGTATCGTTTGAAGATACTTCAGGAGCACCCACGATGAGCAGCAGCCAGGACCTGGTGCAGGCGCTGAAGGCCGAGCTGCGCGCCGCAGGCGTCACCTACGCCGCGCTCGCGCGCGAGCTCGGCCTGGCCGAGAGCAGCGTGAAACGCATCTTCGCGAAGGGCGACATGCCGCTGTCGCGCATCGACGCCGTGCTGGCGGTGCTGAAGATGGACTTCGCCGAACTCGCCGCGCGCGTGGTGCATGCGCAGCCGCTGCGGCGCGAGCTGACGCTGGCGCAGGAGCAGGCCGTGGTGGCCGACCGCAAGCTGCTGCTGGTGGCGATCTGCGCGCTCAGCCAGTGGAGCTTCGAGCAGATCGTGGCCACCTACACGCTGGGCGAAGCCGAGGTGCGTGCGGCACCTGCTGGCGCTGGACCGGCTGGGCATCATCGAGCTGCGGCCGCTGAACCGCTACCGGCTGAAGGTCGACAAGACCTTCCGCTGGCGCGCCGACGGCCCGGTGATGGACTTCTTCCGCAGCCAGGTGGTGGGCGACTACTTCGGCGGCGGCTTCGACGACGTGGCCGAGACGCTGATGCTCGTGCACGGCCAGATCGAGCAGCGCCAGGCCGCGGTGTTCGTCGAACGGCTGCAGCGCCTGGGCCAGGACTTCGCGCAGCAGCACGTGGCCGACCAGCGCCTGCCAGCCGAGCGCAAGCGCGCCTACACGCTGGTGCTGGCGATGCGCTCGTGGCTGTTCTCGGCCTTCCGCGACCTCAAGCGCGTGGCCGGCGGATTGAGCGCCGCGCGCAGCGCCGCGGCGCACAGCGTCACCGCGGTGTTGGCTTCGTCGATGACGCGGCCCATCGTGAAGAAGCCGTGGATCTGGCGCTCGAAGCAGACGTACTGCGCGGCGTTGCCGGCGGCCGAGAGTGCGTCGGCGTACTGCAGGCCTTCGTCGCGCAGCGGGTCGTAGCCGGCGGTGAGCACCAGCGCCGGCGGCAGCCGCGTGAGGTCGGGCGCCAGCAGCGGCGAGGCGCGCCAGTCGGCCCAGGTCGCCGGCGTCGGGCATGTAGTGGCCGCGGAACTAGGCGATGGTGTCGCGCGTCAGCAGGTAGCCCTGGCCGTTGGTGGTGTGCGAGGGCGCCGCCGCGGCGCATGTCGGTGGCCGGGTAGATCAGCAACTGGAAGCGCACGGCGGCTCGCCCAGCGTCGCGCAGCGCGATCGCCGACCACCGCCGCGAGATTGCCGCCGGCGCTGTCGCCGCCCACGGCCACGCGCGCGGGGTCGATGCCCAGCAGCGCCGCTGCGCGCCGCGCCCAGCGCATGGCCGCGAGGCAGTCGTCCACCGCGGCCGGGAACACGGTGCTCCGGGCCCATGCGGTAGTCGACCGCCAGCACGGCGCAGCCGCTCTGCACGGCCAGCGCGGCGACAGACCACGTCGTGCGTGTCCAGGTCGCCGATGACCCAGCCGCCGCCGTGGAAGTACACCAGCAGCGGCAGCGGCCCGCCCCCGGGCCCCGGCGGTACAGCCGCAGCGGCGTGCCGGTGTCGGTGCGCAGGTCGCGCACCGCGTGCACCGGCGGCGGCTCGGGCTGGCGTGAACGTGCGCCGCTCGCGGTAGAAGGCGCGGGCCTCGGCGGGCGTCAGCGTGTGGGTGGGCGGCACCTGGCGTTCGATCATCAGGTCGAGCAGGGCGCGGGCTTGGGGATCGAGCATGGGGGGTCGTCGGGCCGGTTCGAGGGGGAGCGCACCAGTTTAGGATGGCTGCACCATGTTCGCTCCCACGACTTCCCCGAGCACCACGCCGTGCCCCTGCGGCAGCGGCGCCTGCTACGCCGAGTGCTGCCGGCGCTGGCACGACGGCGAGGTCGCACCCACGGCCCAGGCACTGATGCGGTCGCGCTACAGCGCCTTCGTGCTGCAGCGGGCCGACCACCTGCTGGCCAGCTGGCACGCCACGCGGCGCCCGCCGGCGATCGACTTCGAACCCGGCGTGCAGTGGCTGGGTCTGGACGTGCGCGCGCACCACACCGACGGCGACCGGGCCACGGTGGAGTTCGTCGCGCGCAGCAAGCTGGGCGGCCGCGCGACACGGCTGCACGAACGCAGCCGCTTCGTGCGCGAGCACGGGCGCTGGTTCTATGTCGACGGCGACCTGCTGCAGCCGCAACGCAAGCCGTAGGGGACATCACGATGGCCGGTCAGGACAGCACAGCACACCCGCGGGCCGGTGATCCTTCGACAGCGGCTGCGCTGACGGTCAGCGTCGGCGCCGCGGCGGCGGTCATCGGGCCGCCGCACGACATCTGGCGCGTGACCCAGAAGACCGCGATCCTGCTGGCCATGGTGGCGCTGGAGGGCGTGGTGGACAGGCGGCGGGCGGCGCAGTGGCTGTGGCCCGGATCGCCCGAGGCCCAGGCGCGCAACAACCTGCGGGTGCTGGTGCACCGGCTGCACCAGCGCGTGGGTGCCGAGTTGCTGGTGGGCGGAGAGCAGCTGTCGTTCGATGCGGCGCAGAGCCCGTGTGGTGCTGCACGACCCGGATGCGCTGCTGGCGGTGCTGCAGACCGGAGGTGCAGCGCGCTGCGAGATGCTGGTCGACGCGCGGGCGGATGACGAGGCGGGCGAAGATCTGCAGGTCTGGCTGGCCGACGCGCGCCAACGCTGGCGGCGCCTGCAGCTGAAGGGGCTGTGCGAGGCGATGGCGCAGGCTGAAGTCGATGCCCTGCCCGAACGGGCGGTGGCGCTGGCCCGTGCCTGCGTGCAGCTCGAGCCGTTGAGCGAGCAGTGGCATCGCCAGCTGATGGACACCCTGGCACGCAACGGCGACCGTGCCGCAGCGCTGGCCGCCTACGAAGACTGCAGGGCGCTGCTGCAACAGCAGCTGGGTGTCTTGCCCGACGTGCTCACGCGCACCGTGCAGTTGCGCATCCTGCAGGGACAGGCACCGCGCGCCTCGGCCTTGCCCGCGGCCCACGAGCCCGAGGCCCAGGCCCTGACGCCGCTGGGCGGAGCGGCGCGCTACCCGCTGATCGAACGCGAAGCGGTGCTGGCCGACGTGCAGGCTGCGCTGGCGCAAGGGCGCCACGTGGTGCTGCAGGGCGAACCCGGGGTGGGCAAGACGCGGCTGCTGCGCCATCTGGCGGCCGCTGGCGCCGAGGGCATCGAGCAGGTGGCGGTGCGGCTGGGCTTGCGCGACGAGCCCTATGCGGCCGTGGCGCAACTGCTGCAGGAAGTGCAGCCGCGGCGCGCGCCCCGGCTGGGCGTGCCCGAGCAGGTCGAACTGGCGCGGCTGGCCCCGCTGGCGTTCCCCGAGGTGCAGGCCTCGGCGGCGGCCCTGTCGGCGCCGCGGCTGCATGCGGCGCTGCGCCACTGGGTGCAGCGGCTGCATCAGGCGGGCGTGCAACGGCTGGTGCTGGACGACCTGCACCATGCCGATGCAGCGTCGCAGGCGGCCATCGGCGCGCTGCTGACACCCGACGCAGCGGCCGAGCCGGGGCCGCTGCTGCTGCTGGCGCACCGCAGCGGCGACATCGACACCGCGCTGGGGGAAGCGCTCGTGGCCGCGCAGACCAGCCACCGCGTGCGCTGCATCGCGCTGCAGCGGCTGACGCTGGCGGGGGTGCAGCGCCTGCTGAGCGCGATGCAGACGTCGCCGCAGACTTCCGCACCCGAGCCGCTTGACGAGCCGCTCGCCGAGCGCCTGCTGCAGCGCACCGGGGGCAACCCGCTGTTCGTGATCGAGCTGGCGCAGCAGGTGCTGGAAGACGGGGCCGCCCCGGAAGCCGACACGGCCGACTTGCAGGCGCTGCTGCGCGCGCGCCTGGCCGGCTGCAGCGCGTCAGCCCAGCAACTGGCTGCTGTGGCCGCGGTGGCTGCGTCGCACTTCTCCCTGGAGCTGGCCATGACGGTGATGCAGCAGGCCGCACTGGCCCTGATGCCGGCCTGGCAGGAACTGCAGCGGCGCGGTTTGTTCGCCGACCATGGCCTGGCCCACGACCTGGTGCGCGACGCGGTGCTGGCTGCCACGCCGGGAGCCATCGGTCGCGTGCTGCACCGCCAGGTGGCCCGGCACCTGGAGGCCCAGGGCCTGCAGGGCGCCGTGGTGCTGCGCCACTGGCTCGCCGCCGACGAGCCCGACCACGCGCTCCCGCATGCCGCCCACCACCTCTATGCCACCAGCGCCATCGGGCGGCAGACCGCGCCACTGGAGGCCGACCTGCTGGCGCTGCTGGAACGCACCAGCGACACCGTGCTGCTCGACAACCTGTGGCTCACGGCAGAGATCGACGGCAGCGTGGAATCCAACGCGCCGTCGGCACAGACCTGGCAGCGCCTGGCGTCGCTGGTCGACCGGGTCGAGCGCCTGGCGGCAGGCGCGCCGGTGGCCGAGGGGTGGGTGGCGTTCGAGCGCGCGCGCACCGGGTGCCATGTCGACCACCGCGTGGCCCCGGCCTACGCGGGGCTGTGCGAGGCGGCCGCCCGGATGCCGGTGCGTGGCGTCCCGCGCGCGCAGGCCGAGGTCTTTCTGGCGCTGCTCAGCCGCAGCCTGAACAACCGGTTCGCCGAGCACCTGGGGCGCGCGCGCACCGCGGTGGCGGACCTGCCGCGCAACGCCGCCCACGCCAGACTGCTGGGCCTGGTCGACACCATGCATTCCATGGTGATGCCGCCGCTGGAACTGATTCTCCGGGAACGGCAGGCCGCACGCGACGCCCGCCGCCAGGGCGACCTGGCGAGCGTGCACGCCAGCCAGCGGCGCATCGCCCAGGCACTGCACGCGGCCGAGCGGACGGGCTCTGCTGCGCGGATCTTCGGGGCTGCGCTGTGGCGAACGCAGGTGCAGGGCGGCACGCCGCAGGAGTTGGTCGACCCGATCAACGAGGGGCTGGTCGCGCTGAATGCCGGGTGGTTCAACATCGCACTCGCGTGCTTCAGCCAGACGGGCATGGCGCACATCGGCAACCTGCTCATGGCCTGGACCTGCCATCGGCTGGGACAAGCGGCGCAGGCGCGCAGCCTGCTGCAGGACGTCGACGTCGTGCACGTCGGCCAATCCGGCAACCTGGTTTGCTTTCACGCCCTGCTCCACGCCGAGTTCGACACGGCAGACGGCCGCGACCCCGTGCCGGCACTGGAGCGAGCGCTGCGCAGGATGCAGGAAGCCGGCATGCGGGATGTCGCGCTGCAGTGGATGGCCTGGGAGATCGCACGACGCGCGGGCCCGATGGCGCTGCGCCGGCAGGAAGGCCTGGCCTTGCTGCCGGCCATGCGCACGGCCGGCCCTGCCGTGCGGCTGCTGCCCAAGGTGCTGCTCGACGTCGGGGAGACCTTGATCGATGCCGGCGACGCCCAGGGCCTGGACCTGGTGCGGGAAGCGGCGCTGGTGTTCAGGCGCCGGCGCTTCGCGCTGCCGCAGTACGCGCCCGAGGCGCTGCTGCACTGCGCCCGGCTGCTGCAGTGCGCCGACCCCGCCGAAGCCGCGGCGCTGCGCCACGTGGCCCGGCGGTGGGTGCTGGCCGCGCTGCCCCATGTGCCGGAGGCGGCGCGCCAGGGTTTCGTGCAGGACGTGGCGGTGAACCGCGTGCTGCTGGCGGGCGACCCCGCCCTCGGCGCGCAGGCGCAGCACTGACGGCGGCACGCGGCAGGCCGTCAGGGCGAATTGCCGTCGTCCTCGCGGTCCGGCCTGCGGACGGGCATGGTGGGCAGGCCCGAGCGGCTGGCGGGTGTTGCCCGCGCTTCTGCGTTGTCGTCCCAGCGCGATGCCGCCGGCGCCGCGGGCTGCGGCGGCTGCGCCACGGGCTGCGGCTCGGGCGGAGCGCGGCGGACACGACGCGGCGGCTCGAGGTGCGCAGCATTGCGCAGAGGCATCTCGCTGTCGCCCGAATGGTTGCGCGCAGGCGCGCTGCTTTGGAAGTGGCGCACCTGCACGACATCGTCGAACGACTGCGCGCGTGGCCGTGCGTTGCTGTGCCGCACGGTGGCCACCGAGTGTTGCGACCCCTGGGGCAAGGGCTCGGCCGCGGCGCGTGGCTGGCCCGCCGGTGCAGCCGGCCGGGGGTTCGCCAGCACGCCTGCGGCCTCGCCCGTTCCGACCCGCTGGCGCACGGTCTGGTTGATGCTGGGAGGTTGGTCGGTCAGCCCGGCGTCCACGCCGCGGGCGGCCGTGGGGATCGGGGTGTGTCCGATATTGCTGGTTGGTTTCATGCGAACCTCTTGGCCGACGTGTTGCCTCGGCAAGCTGAAACAACGAGGTTGCATCTTTGTGTGCATGCCGCCCGGTGGGCGCAGCCGCACGCGAAGTGGCGGCACCAGAAACGAAGCGCGTGTCGTGCGGACAGGCCTGGAGGCCCCCTCTCACGCCACCTCGTGCCCCATGCTGGCCTGCCAGACGCGGTACCAGTCTTCCGCCGACAGCTGCAGCCGCAGCGCGGCGACGGCCTCGCCCAGCGCATCGATGCGGCCCGAGCCGGTGATGGGCCGCGGGCGCGACGGGTGGCGCAGCAGCCAGGCATACGCCACCGTGGCCACGCTGGCGCCGTGCTGCCGGCCGAGCGCCTCGAGCACCGCGCGCACGCGCTGCGCCTGCGCGTCCTGGCCGCTGAACAGGCGCCCGCCGCCCAGCGGGCTCCAGACCATGGGCCGCAGGCCGAGGTCGGTGCACTGGTCCAGCGTGCCGTCGGCCAGCGCCTGCATCTGCAGCGGCGAGCATTCGATCTGGTTGCGTGACCAGTGCATGGCGGCGGTGCAGCATCGCCAGCTGCGCCGGCTGGTGGTTGCTGACGCCGAAGGCCAGCACCTTGCCGGCCGCCTGCAGCGTGCGGAAGGTGTCGGCCACCGCGTCGGGGTCCATCAGCAGGTCGGGCCGGTGCAGCAGCAGCAGGTCGATGCGGTCGGTGCGCAGCGCACGCAGGCTGTTGTCCACCGAGGCCAGCAGGTGGGCGCGGCTGCTGTCGTAGCTCTTGATCGCATGCCCCGGCCGCGCCGGGTGCACGAGCCGGATGCCGCACTTGGTGACGATCTGCAGCCGCTCGCGCAGCCCCGGCGCTGCCGCCAGGGCGTCGCCGAACCAGGCTTCGACGCTGTAGCCGCCGTAGATGTCGGCATGGTCGAAGCTGGTGATGCCCAGTGCCAGCGCCTGCTCGATCCAGCGCACGCGCGCCGGCACGTCCAGCCCCCAGGTGTGGGCGCGCCAGAGGCCGGCGATGATCGGCGAGAGCGCGGTCGACAGCACGGCCATGCGCGCCTAGCGCAGGTCGCCGGCCAGGCTGGCCAGCGTCTCGGGCGCGATCTGCACGTGCGCCGGGTAGTGCGTGTGGTCGCAGCCCAGCTTCACGGCCGCACCGGCGCGCATGGCCTGCGCTGCGCCGCGCTGAACTCGAAGCGCACGAAGTGCACCGCCGAGGTCTTCTCGTCGTTCTCGCGGTCCAGGTCTTCGTCGGCGATGGCGTAGACGCGCGGCGTGGCCTTCGACCTCGACGAACATGCGGTCCTCGACGCCGATCAGCCGCGCCAGTTCGCGCTTGCGCTCGTGCGGGTCGGGGTACTCGATCAGCATCGTCGCCTTCCAGTTGCTGCCGTCGGGCACCAGCGGCGCGTAGGCGTCGATCTCGCTCTGGATGCCGTCTTCGTCGAAGATCTTCTCGATGTGCAGCATCTCCTGGATCTGGCGCCGGATGGTGCTGCTCGTCCTCGAACTGCAGCGTCATGTGCTCGCCCAGGCTGCACGCTGCGCAGCTTGCGGTGCGCGATGACCTCGGGCTTGCTGCTCTTGCGGATCTTCGCGTAGGCCTCCAGCGTCAGCAGGCGGCTGCGGTCGATGGTTCGTCATGGGCTCACTCCAGTCCGTAGGCGATGCGCACCAGGCTCAGCGGGTGCTGCAGCGCCTTGGCCGGCGTGCCGGCCTCGCGCATGCCCTGCGCGATGTGGTGGCCGGCCATCGGGCAGTCGCTGCTGATGACGTCGGGCTCGTCCTTGGCCATGCTCTTGAACACCGGCTTGCCGATCTTCATCGCCAGCTTGTGCGTCGGCTGCTTCACGCCATAGGTGCCGGCGTGGCCGGAGCAGCGCTCCACGGTGTTGAGCTGCAACGTCGACGGTCTGGCCGATCAGCTTGAACATCTCCTCGGTCTTCTGGCCGATGTTCTGCACCCGGCCGTGGCAGGGGATGTGGTAGCTGACCTTGCCGAGCGCGGCCTTGAAGTCGGTCTTCAGCAGGCCGTCCTTGTGGCGCGCCACCAGGTACTCGAACGGGTCGAACATCGCCGCCTTCACCGCCTGCGCGTCGGCGTCGCCGGGGAACATCAGCGGCAGTTCCTGCTTGAACATCAGCGTGCAGCTCGGCACGGCGCTGAGGATGGCGTAGCCCTCGCGCGCGTAGCGCGCCAGCACCGGGATGTTGGCCGCCCAGGCCTTCTCCACCGCCGGCAGGTCGCCGAGTTCCAGCTTGGGCATGCCGCAGCACTGCTCCTTCTCGACGATGACGTAGGGGATCTCGTTGTGGTCCAGCAGCTTCAGCAGGTCGTCGCCGATGCCGGGTTCGTTGTAGTTGACGTAGCAGGTGGCGAAGATGGCCACCTTGCCCGGCGTGCGCTGGCCGTTGACGTCACGACGCTGGCCTCGCCGCTCATCGCGCGGCCCCAGCGGAAGCGCTGCGCGGCGAAGCCCGGCATCCAGGCGTCGGGGTGCACGCCCAGCAGCGACTGCATCGCGCTGCGCGCGGGCCTGCGTGCCGTTCACCGCGTTGACGACGTCGACGACGATCGGAATGCCGGCGAAGCTGGCCGTGCGTGTCGGTGCTGGCCAGCAGCTTCTCCTTCGCGCCGACCTCGCCCTTCCTGTGCTTGATGGCCTTGGCGCGCAGCATCAGGTGCGGGAAGTCCAGGTTCCACGGGTGCGGCGGCGTGTACGGACACTTCGTCATGTAGCACAGGTCGCACAGATAACACTGGTCGACGACGCTCCAGTAGGCTTCCTTCTTGACGCCGTGCACCTCGCCGTCGTCGGTGGCGTCGACCAGGTCGAACAGCGTCGGGAAACTCTGGCACAGGCTGACGCAGCGGCGGCAGCCGTGGCAGATGTCGAACACACGCTCCATCTCGGCGAGCGCCTGCGGCCTCGTCGTAGAAGTCGGGGTTCTTCCAGTCGATCGGGTGCCGGGTCGGGGCTTCGAGGTTGCCTTCGCGCATGGGCGCGTCCTGTGGCTCTGTCGGATCACACAAACGAACAAGGGGCACGAAGCCCCTTGTTGCCAGGGCGCTGGCGCCGCGTCAGTCGACCAGCGCGTCGAGCGCCTTCTGGTAGCGGTTGGCGTGCGAGCGCTCGGCCTTGGCCAGCGTCTCGAACCAGTCGGCGATCTCGTCGAAGCCTTCTTCGCGCGCCGTCTTGGCCATGCCCGGGTACATGTCGGTGTACTCGTGCGTCTCGCCGGCCACGGCGGCCATCAGGTTCTGGCGGCTGTTGCCGATGGGCAGGCCGGTGGCCGGGTCGCCCGAGCCGTTCTCGAGGAACTCGAGGTGGCCGTGCGCGTGGCCGGTCTCGCCTTCGGCGGTGGAACGGAACAGCGCGGCGACGTCGTTCTGGCCTTCGACGTCGGCCTTGTTCGCGAAGTACAGATAGCGGCGGTTGGCCTGGGATTCGCCAGCGAAGGCGTCCTTCAGGTTCTGCTCGGTCTTGGAACCTTTCAATGCCATGTCGTGCTCCTTGTCTCTGTGTGCGTCTCTGTGGGGGAGTCTCGGTGGCGCCTTGCGCACCAGCCGGCGAAGACCTTATCAAGCGGACCTGTGGCGCTCCAATACAAAGCTTCAATGCAGGGGATAGACCGAGACAATCGCAGAGATAGAGGCCATCAATAAGACTGATTCTCATTTCCAGCCTCAGTGCAGCCCGAGCAGGCGCAGCGCCAGGTCGTGCAACCGGCCCGCCGGGTCGGCCAGGCTCTCGAGCACGGTGAGGTGGTTGCGGCCGCGCAGCGTTTCGCACACCGGCACGGCCGTCGGGCCCCAGACATCGCGGATCAGCTGGTTCTGGCGCAGGAACTCGCTGCTCTCGTCGCCGCCGCACGACGGTGTAGAGCCTGCCCCTTCGGGCCGCGGAAAGAAGGCCGGGCTCAGCCGCGCCACCGACGCCGGCGTCAGCTGCAGGTCGGGCTGCAGGAAGCCGGTGTGGCGCAACGGCTCCAGGTCGTACAGGCCCGAGATCGACAGCGCGCCGCGTCACCAGGTTGGGCGGCAGGTCGTCGGCCACCTGCTTCCAGCGGCACGACAGCAGCATCGCCGCCAGGTGGCCGCCGGCCGAGTGCCCGGCCACGACGATGCGCGTCGGGTCGCCGCCGAAGCGCGCGGCGTTGCGCCAGGTCCAGGCCAGCGCCCGCACCATCTGCAGCGTGATGTGCTCGATCGTCGACCGCCGGGCACAGCGCGTAGTTCGGCAGCACCACCATCGCGCCGGCGGCGTTGAACGACGGCGCGATGAAGGAGAAGTCGGACTTGTCGCGCGACCGCCAGTAGCCGCCATGCACGAAGACCAGCACCGGCGCGCCGGCCTGCGCGGCGGGGAACACGTCCAGCGTCTCGCCGGCTCCGTCGCCGTACGCGATGTCGGCCTGCACCGGGCTGCCCGCGCGCGCCGCGCTGCGATGCCGCGACCCAGCGTCGAAGATGGCCGCGTGGTCGGGAATCGCGGCGCGGTCGTTGTATTCGGCATCGAGCCAGGCGGGGTCCAGACGGGGACGCATCGGGCAAGCCTTTGGCGCAGGGTGGGCGGACGGCGGCGATGTTAAACTGCGCGCTGTCGTGGGGGCGTAGCTCAGCTGGGAGAGCGTCGCGTTCGCAATGCGAAGGTCAGGAGTTCGATCCTCCTCGTCTCCACCAACGGCTTGTTGTTCGTTCTTGCTCGAGGGCTTGGTCCACCGGACCAGGCCCTTTTTGCTTGGGGCGACACAAGCCGCTGCACCCTGCGCTGGCCCTGATCTTGCAAGCTGTCTTGCAGGCAGTTTCCGGTGTCACCAGCCCCCTGGGCTTAGGGTGATGCCCCGGGAAGATGCGCAGATCTTTCGCGCTATAGTCGCGCCCTTCGCGGCCGACCCCGGCTGCTTGTGGCCCACAAGGCCACTGGTCAACAAGATGGTCGCAGCGCTTCGCATCCTATGAGGTGCGCAGTCGACTGGAGGATTCGAGTGGATTACGCCCAGCAACAACGAAATCCGGGCAAGCACGTAGTGGGCATCGGCATCGTGATCGCCTTGCATCTGGCTGCTGGGCTGGGCACTGCGTCAACGGGTTGGCGCAGCGTTTGATCGAGGTCGATCAAGGCGCCGATCGAGACGAAGATCATCGAAGAGATCAAGCCGCCGCCACCGCCGCCGCCGGAGAACCTGCCGCCGCCGCCGAAGTTCGCGCCGCCGCCGCCGAGCTTCGTGCCGCCGCCCGAGGTGAACGTGGCACCGCCGCCGACACCAGCGCCGACGATCACCACGACGCAGGTGGCGCCGCCGCCGGCACCGCCGGTGTTCATCCAGCCGCCGGCGCCGCCCGCACCGCCGGCCCCGCCGCCGCCGCGCGTGGCAGCGCGCCCGCCATCGCCAACGCTGCAGGACTGCGCGCCGACGGAGCCAGACTACCCGCGTGCGCGCGTTGCGGCCGAAGCCACCGGCACCACGCGCATCCGCTTCCACGTCGACGCCAGCGGCAAGCTGGTCGGCGTCGACGTCAAGTCGGCCGGCCCGACGCGCGAGCACAAGATGCTCGACCGCGTGGCGCTGGAGAAACTCAGCGACTGCAAGTTCGGCCCCGGTACTGACGAGAACGGCCGCCCCGTCGGCGCGTCGTTCGACGTCGACTACGTCTGGAAGCTCGAATAACATGCCTGCGCACCGCTTGTCCCACGCCGTTGACCGACGGCAACCCCTTCTGTTGACGCCCACACCACTCGGCGTCATCTCCTTCGCGAATTTGTCGCTTTTCCCTGGAGGCATGATGTCCTTGATGAAACTGGTGCGGTCGACCGCCGCCGTGGCCCTGCTGGCCCTCGTCACCGTGACCGGCGTGGTCGGCACGCAGCCCGCCTTCGCGCAAGACGCCGCGTCGGCCCCGGCCGCCGCCGCCCCGGCACCTGCTCGCCGCCCCGGCAGCCGCCGGCGCCGTCACCGAAGAAGCCGTCGACAACCCCTACGGCCTGAAGGCCCTGTGGAGCCAGGGTGACTTCGTGGCCCACGGCACGCTGATCATCATGGTCATCATGTCGATGGGCAGCTGGTACATCATCTTCACCAAGCTGTTCGAACAGCGCCAGATGATGAAAAGCGCCGTCAGCTCGGCCGAGACCTTCTGGAAGGCCACCTCCGTGAAGGCCGGTGTCGGTGCGCTGGAAGAAGGCTCGGCCTTCCGCTACATCGCCGAACAAGGCATCCGCGCCAGCGACCACCACGAAGGCACGATGGTCGAGATCCATCGACAAGCACACCTGGATCACGATGAGCGTCGACCGCGCCGTCGGCAGCGTGCAGAGCCGCCTGCAGGACGGCCTGGCCTTCCTGGCCACCGTCGGCTCGACGGCACCGTTCGTCGGCCTGTTCGGCACCGTCTGGGGCATCTACAACGCGCTGGTCAAGATCGGCATCTCGGGCCAGGCCTCGATCGACAAGGTCGCCGGCCCGGTCGGCGAAGCGCTGATCATGACCGCCATCGGCCTGGCCGTCGCGGTGCCCGCGGTGATGGGCTACAACTGGCTGATCCGCCGCAACAAGGCGTGATGGACCAGACCCGCGCCTTCGCCGGCGACCTGCACAACGTGCTGATCGCGGGCAAGCGCTGATCAACCGGGACACTGCCATGGGCATGAACGTTGGCGCCGCGTCCGACGACGGCGAGGACCAGCTCAACAACAGCATCAACACCACGCCGCTGGTGGACGTGATGCTGGTGCTGCTGATCATCTTCCTCATCACCATCCCGGTGGTGACGCAGACGATCAAGCTCGAGCTGCCCAAGGAGAAGAACATCCCGCTGCAGACCAAGCCCGAGAACATCGTGCTCGCGGTCAACCGCGACGGCGAGATCTTCTGGGGCACCGAGCGGATGCCCGACATCGAGACGCTGGTGAACCGGCTGAAGGTCGAGTCCGTGAAGGAGCCGCAGCCCGAAGTGCACATCCGCGGCGACGCCGAAGTGCGCTACGAGGCGGTGGGCCGCACGGTCGTGGCCTGCCAGCGCGCGGGCATCTTCAAGGTCGGCTTCATCACCGAACCGCCGGCCGGCGGCGCCGCCCGCTGATCGGCCAGACAAGGACCACACCATGGGAATGAACGTTGGCTCGTCCAGCGAAGACGACGACGGCGGCGTGATGGTGGACATCAACACCACGCCGCTGATCGACGTGATGCTGGTGCTGCTGATCATGTTCATCATCACGATCCCGATCCAGACGCACGCGGTGAAGATGAACATGCCGGTGCCGAACAACGCGGCACCGCCGCCGAAGCCGCCCGAGATCATCCGCATCGACGTCGACTTCGACGGCACGATCGGCTGGAACGGCGAGGTCATCCCCGACCGCCAGACGCTCGAAGCGCGCCTGCAGGCCGTGGCGATGCAGCCCGACCAGCCCGAGGTGCATCTGCGCCCGAACAAGCTCGTGACCTACAAGTACGTCGCGATGATCATGGCCAGCGCGCAGCGCCTGGGCGTGACCAAGATCGGCATCGTGGGCAACGAACAGTTCCTGAACTGAAGAACCGGCAACTCAGCAGCAACCAAGACGATGAAGACGACCCTGCGCGCGCTCACCCTGTCCCTGCTGGCGGCCGGCTGGCTGACGGTGGCCACGGCCCAAGGGCTGCGCCCCGAGGTCGGCAGGCCGCTGCAGCAGGCCGGCGAGCTGCTGAAGGCCGGCAAGGCCAAGGAAGCCCTGGCCAAGGTGCGCGAAGCCGAGGCCGTGGGCGGCAAGACCGCGGCCGAACAGCTGACGATCGACCGCATGAAGGCTGCCGCCGCGCAGCGCGCCGGCGACAACGCCACCGCCATGCAGGCGCTCGAAGCCATCGCGGGCAAGGTCAGCGGCGCAGAAGCCGGGCAGATCGCCGAACAGCTGGCCGCGGCCTACGCGCAGCTGCGCAACAACGCCAAGGCCACCGAGTGGATGAACAAGGCGATCGCCGCCGGCAACAACAGCGCCACGATCAAGCAGCTGCAGAGCTACCTGCAGTCTGCCAGCGGCGACTACTCCGCCATCGCGCGCGACGCCGCCGCCGCCGTGTCAGCCGCCGAGGCCGCCGGCCGCCGCCCCGACGAAGGCGACCTGCTGCGACTGGCCGACGCCCAGCAGCGCACGAACAACACCAACGGCTATGTCGCGACGCTGGAGAAGCTGCTCGCGAACTACCCGAAGAAGGACTACTGGACGGCCTACCTCGCGCGCGTGCAGCGCAAGTCGGGCTTCTCGGACCGCTTCGCGCTCGACGTGATGCGCCTGCGCCTGGCCACCGGCACGCTGGGCAAGACCGACGAGTTCATGGAAATGGCGCAGCTGGCGCTGCAGGCCGGCCTGCCCGCCGAGGCCCTGCGCATCACCGAGCAGGGCTTCAAGGCCGGCGCCCTGGGCACCGGCGCCGAAGCCGCGCGCCACCAGCGGCTGCGCGACCTGGCCATCAAGCAGGAAGCCGAGCAGAAGGCCGCCATTGCCGGCCAGGCCACGGCCGCTGCCGCCGAGAAGAGCGGCGACGACCTCGTGAAGGTGGGCTACGCCTATGTCACGATGGGCGAGGTCGACAAGGGCATCACGCTGATCCAGCAAGGCATCGCCAAGGGCCAGCTGCGACGCGCCGAAGACGCCAAGCTGCGGCTGGGCATGGCGCAACAGCAATCGGCCAAGGCCCGGGCTGCCGCGACGCAGACACTGCGCAGCGTGAAGGGCAACGACGGCGTCGCGGACATCGCGCGCCTGTGGCTGATCGCCGGCGCGCCCTGACGCCGTCGCCGGTGCCGGCGCTCGACACCGAGAGCCGCACCACCGACGACGACCACCAGGCGCTGCGCCTGTGGCTGCGGCTGCTGGCCTGCACCAACCGCATCGAAGCCCCGCTGCGCACGCGGCTGCGCGCGCAGTTCGACGGCTCGCTGCCGCGTTTCGACCTGATGGCGCAGCTCGACCGCCACCCCGGCGGGCTGAAGATGCGCGAGCTCTCGCGCCGGCTGATGGTGACCGGCGGCAACGTCACCGGCCTCACCGACCGGCTGGTGGCCGAAGGCCTGGTGGAACGCCGCGACGACCCGGCCGACCGCCGCGCCTGCACCGTGCTGCTGACGGGCGAAGGCAAACGCCAGTTCCGCGCCATGGCGCGGGCGCACGAAGGCTGGGTGGCCGAACTGTTCGGCGGGCTCAGCGCCGCGCAGCAGACGCAGCTCTACACCCTGCTGGGCCAGCTCAAGGCGACGCTGCCAACAGATCCCGGCCGATGATCAGGCGCTGCACCTCGGTGGCGCCTTCGTAGATCCGCAGCGCGCGGATCTCGCGGTACAGGCTCTCGACCACCGAACCCACGCGCACGCCCTGGCCGCCGTGCAGCTGCAGCGCGCGGTCGATGACGCGCTGCGCATGTTCGGTGGCCACCATCTTGGCCATCGCGGCCTCGCGCGTGGTGCGCAGGCCCTGCACGTCGCGCATCCAGGCGGCGCGGTAGGTCAGCAGCGCGGCAGCGTCGATGTCGGCCGCCATGTCGCCCAGGCTGGCCTGCGTGAGCTGGAAGTCGGCCAGGTGCTGGCCGAACATCGGCCGCGCCCGGCTGTGGGCCAGCGCCTCGTCGAGCGCTCGCCGCGCGAAGCCCAGCGCCGCGGCGGCGACGCTGGCGCGGAAGATGTCCAGCGTGCGCATCGCGAGCTTGAAGCCTTCGCCGGGCGCGCCCAGCAGCTGCGTCTTCGGCACGCGGCAGCCGGTGAAGCGCAGCCGCGCCAGCGGGTGCGGCGCGATCACCGCGATGCGCTCGGCGATCTCGAATCCCGGCGTGCCGGCATGGACCAGGAAGGCGCTGATGCCGCGCGTGCCGCGGGCTTCGCCGGCGTCACCCGAAGGAGGACGCAGCGATGCGTCCCGGGCGAACACGCAGTAGACGTCGGCGATGCCGCCGTTGCTGATCCAGGTCTTCTCGCCGTCGAGCACGTAGGCGTCGCCGTCGTCGCGCGCGGTGCAGGCCATCGCCGCCACGTCGCTGCCGGCGCCGGGCTCGCTGAGCGCGAAGGCGCTGATCCAGCTGCCGCTGGCGATCTTCGGCAGCACCTCGGCCTGCAGCGCCGGGCTGCCGGCCAGCGTGACCGGGCCGCTGCCCAGGCCCTGCATCGCGAAGGCGAAATCGGCCAGGCCGTCGTGCCGGGCCAGCGTCTCGCGGCACACCACCAGCGCGCGCGAATCCAGCGCGGCACTGGCCCCGCCGAAGGCCGCCGGCACGCAGTGGCGCAGCACGCCTGCATCGCCCAGCGCACGCACCAGCGCGCGGCAGGCGCGGTCGGTGTCGTGGTGGTCGATGTGCTGCAGGTGCTGCGCCGACCAGGTGTCGAGCTGCGCCGCCAGCGCGCGGTGGCCGTCGTCGAAGAACGGCAGCGCCAGGTGGTCGAGGCGGCCCACCTCAGTTGCCCTCGAAGACGGGCTTGCGCTTGGCCGCGAAGGCCTCGAAGGCGCGGCGGAAGTCCTGCGTCAGCATGCACAGCGCCTGCGCCTGGGCCTCGCTCTCGATCATCTCCTCGATGCCCATCGCCCACTCCTGGTTCAGCATGGTCTTGGTCACCGTGTGCGCGAACCAGGGGCCGTCGGCCAGCGCACGGGCCTGCGCCTGCGCCTGCGCGAGCAACGCATCGGGCGCGTGCAGCGCATTGAAGAAGCCCCAGGCCAGGCCTTCCTCGGCGCTCATCGCGCGGCCGCTGAACAGCAGCTCGGCGGCGCGGCCCTGGCCGATCACGCGCGGCAGCAGGCCGCAGGCGCCCATGTCGGCGCCGGCCAGGCCCACGCGCGTGAACAGGAAGGCCGTCTTCGCCGCCGCCGTGCCCAGGCGCAGGTCGGCGGCCAGCGCCAGCATCGCGCCGGCGCCGGCGCAGATGCCGTCGACCGCGGCGATCACCGGCTGCGGCGCGCGCTTGATGGCCTTCACCAGCTCGCCCGTCATGCGCGTGAAGCGCAGCAGCTCGGGGGCTGCCATGCGCGTCAGCGGCTCGATGATCTCGAACACGTCGCCACCGCTGCAGAAGTTGCCGCCGCTGCCGGTGAGCACCACGGCACGCACGTCGCTCGCGTGCTGCAGCGCCAGGAACAGGTCGCGCAGCTCGGCGTAGCTCTCGAACGTGAGCGGGTTCTTCTTCTCGGGGCGGTCGAGCGTGATGGTCGCGACGCGGCCGTCGTCGCTGCAGTGCCAGCCGAAGTGGCGGGGCGCGTAGGCCTGGAAGGCGGTCTGGTTCATGGGCGGTGCAGGTTGGTTTCGTATTGGCGGCGGCCGCTCAGGTACTGCGGCGGCCAGTCGATGGCGGTGTGGCCGATCTTCGCCGCCTGGTGCAGCGTCCACGCCGGGTCGGCCAGGTGCGGGCGCGCCACCGCGCACAGGTCGGCGCGGCCGGCGGCGATCACCATGTTGACGTGGTCGGCCTCGAAGATCGCGCCGACCGCCACGGTGGGGATGCCGACCTCGTTGCGGATGCGGTCGGCAAACGGCGTCTGCCACATGCGGCCGTAGACCGGCTGCTGGTCGGGCACGACCTGGCCCGAGCTGCAGTCGATGATGTCGGCGCCGGCCTGCTGGAACAGCCGCGCGATGGCCACCGCGTCGTCGGCGGTGTTGCCGCCGGGCGCCCAGTCGTGGCAGCTCAGCCGCACCGAGATCGGCCGCTCGGCCGGCCACGCGGCGCGCAGGGCCGCGAAGACCTCCAGCGGCCAGCGCGCGCGATTCTCGACAGGGCCGCCGTAGGCATCGTCGCGGTGGTTCGTCAGCGGCGAAAGGAAACTCGACAGCAGGTAGCCGTGCGCGCAGTGCAGCTCCAGGATGTCGAAGCCGGCCTCGGCCCCGCGGCGCGCGGCGGCCACGAAGTCGGCCGTGATGCGGTCCATGTCGGCGCGGGTCAGCGCACGCGGCACCTGCGACTGCGCGCTCCACGGCAGCGCCGAGGCCGACACCAGCGGCCAGTTGCCTGCGGCCAGCGGCATGTCGGCCTGCTGCCAGCCCAGCTGCGTGCTGCCCTTGCGACCGGCGTGGCCGAGCTGCAGGCCCATCTTCGCAGCCGAGTGCGTGTGCACGAAGTCGACGATGCGCTTCCAGGCGTCGCGCTGCGCGTCGTTCCACAACCCGGCGCAGCCCGGCGTGATGCGCGCGTCGGCGCTGGGGCAGGTCATCTCGGTGTACAGCAGCCCGGCACCGCCCATCGCACGCGCGCCGAAGTGCACCAGGTGGAAGTCGCCGGGCAGGCCGTCGACGGCCGAGTACATCGCCATCGGCGAGACGACGACACGGTTGGGCACCGTCAGGCCGCGCAGCGTGAAGGGCGTGAACATCGGGCTCGGCGGCCGGGCGCTACCGACCTGCAGGCCCGCACGCGCGGCGAACCAGCGCTCGAAGCCTTCCAGCCAGGCTGCGTCGCGCAGCCGCAGGTTCTCGTGGCTGATGCGCTGGCTGCGCGTGAGCATGCTGTACATGAACTGCTCGGGCGGCAGCTGCTCGCAGTAGCGCGTGCCCACCACCTCGAACCACTCCATCGCGTTCCAGGCCGCGTTCTGCAGCCGCAGCACGTCGACCTCGCGTTCGGCCTGGTACCTGGCCAGCACGGCCGGGATGTCGTGCGTGCCGTGGTCGCGGAACTGGCGTGTGAGCTCGATCGCGTCTTCCAGCGCCAGCTTCGTGCCCGAGCCGATCGCGAAGTGCGCCGTGTGCACGGCGTCGCCCATCAGCACCACGTGGCTCTGGCCGTTGAAGGTGTGCCACTGCCGGCAGCGCACGCGCTGGAAGTTGATCCACGCCGAACCGCGCTTGAGCGGGTCGAGGTGGCGCGCATTGCTCAGCAGCGGGTGGCCGCCCAGGTGGCGCGCGAAGAGCCGTTCGCAGAAGGCGATGGACTGCGCCACGTCGGCCTGGTCCAGGCCATGGGCCTGCCACACGTGCTCTGGCGTCTCGACGATGAAGGTCGTGGTCTGGTCGTCGAACTTGTAGACGTGGGCCTGGAACCAGCCGTGCTCGGTCTTCTCGAACAGGAAGTTGAAGGCGTCGAACAGCTGCGTGGTGCCGAGCCAGATGAAGCGGTTCGGGCGCGTCACGATGTCGGGCTGGAACACGTCCGCGTACTTCTGGCGGATGCGCGAGTTGATGCCGTCGCTGGCGATCACGAGGTCGGCGTCGGCGTAGGCGGCGTCGTCGTCGGCCTCGGTCTCGAACACCAGCTCCACGCCCACTTCCTCGCAGCGCCGCTGCAGGATGTTCAGCAGCTTCTTGCGCCCGATGCCCACGAACCCGTGGCCGCCGCTGCGGATGCGGTGGCCCTTGAAGTGCAGCTCGATGTCGTCCCAGTGGTTGAACGCCACCTCGATGGCGTCGGCCGTCGGGCGGTCCCACTGGCGCATGTTCTCCATCGTCGCGTCGCTGAAGACCACGCCCCAGCCGAAGGTGTCGTAGGGGCGGTTGCGCTCGACCACCGTGATGCGGTGCGACGGGTCCTGCTGCTGCATCAGCAGCGCGAAGTACAGGCCGGCGGGGCCGCCGCCGATGCAGACGATGCGCATGAAATCGGGTCTCCTGGCGGCGAACGTTGCGGCGATCTTGCAGCAATTGTCGCGCCGAACTAGTTTAGAAGTAAACCAAATTCAGCGTCGGGCACCTGTCCGACAATCCTCGCCCATGCACACCGCCCTGCCCTCCTACCTGCGCGATCTCGGCCACGGCATCCACGCCATCGACACCGGCTTCCAGCGCGACCACTTCGACGCCGCCTACCTGCTGGTGCACGGCGGCCGCGCCGCCTTCATCGACACCGGCACCAACTTCGCCGTGCCGCGGCTGCTGGGGGCCCTGGAGGCGCTGGGCCTGCCGCGTTCGGCCGTGGACTGGATCGTGCCCACGCACGTGCACCTGGACCACGCCGGCGGCGTGGGCCTGCTGGCGCAGCAGCTGCCGCAGGCGCGCGTGCTGGTGCACCCGCGCGGCGTGCGCCACATGGTCGACCCCACGATGCTCTGGCAGGGCGCGCTGGCCGTCTACGGCGCCGAGGAGATGGCCCGCAGCTACGGCCAGCTGCAGCCCGTGGCTGCCGAACGGGTGCAGGCCAGCCACGACGGCATGGTGCTT
The DNA here is from genome assembly GCA_963751095.1 of uncultured Holophagaceae bacterium. Taxonomy (GTDB): domain Bacteria; phylum Acidobacteriota; class Holophagae; order Holophagales; family Holophagaceae; genus Geothrix. The sequence goes on from CAVVTK010000018.1 coordinate 34,465, forward strand.
GACGTCGCCGGGCGCCCGCTGCTGCTGGCCGACACGCCCGGCCACGCGAAGCACCACCACTGCATCTGGGACGCGCTGTCGCGCGGCTGGTTCACCGGCGACACCTTCGGCCTGTCGTACCGCGAGTTCGACACCGCGCAAGGCGCATGGCTGATCCCCACCTCCACGCCGGTGCAGTTCGAGCCCGAGGCGCTGGCCGCGTCGGTCCGGCGCCTGCTGGCAGCCGAGCCGGACTGCATGTACCTCACGCACTACGGCCGCGTCACCGACGTGCAGCGCCTGGGCCGGCACTTCCTGGACCTGCTCGACCGCATGGTGGCGCTGGGCCGCGCCGTGCAGCACGCGCCGGACCGCACCGCCACGCTGGAGCGCGGGCTGCTCGACCTGTACACCGAGAGCCTGGCCGCCCACGGCTGCGGCTTCGACCGTGACGAGATCGCCCGGCTGCTGGCCATCGACATCACGCTGAATGCCCAGGGCATGACCGTGTGGCTCGACCGACCTGCATGAACGGCCACTCGACAAAGTTCTGACTGAAGCACAAATTTTCCCTGCTTCATCACCGCTTCTGTGCGCCCCGGCGTCTTTATGGTTCTTGTGTTTTCGTCGAATCTGCCGACAACACGGTCAGCAACCAAAAGAGCCACCATGCGCCTGAACCACCCCGTCACGAACACCGAGTTTGCGTTCCCCGCCGGTGAGACACTGGTCTCGACCACCGACCTGAAGGGCCGCATCCTCTATTGCAACCCGGCCTTCATCGCCGTCAGCGGCTACCAGCGCGAAGAGCTGCTGGGCCAGCCGCACAACCTGATCCGCCACCCCGACATGCCGGAAGAAGCCTTCCGCGACATGTGGCAGACCATCGCCAGCGGCCGGCCGTGGTCGGCGCCGGTGAAGAACCGGCGCAAGGACGGCAGCTACTACTGGGTGATGGCCAACGTGACGCCGCTGATGCACGGCGACGCGCCGATGGGCTACATGTCGGTGCGCACGCAGGCGGCGCGGGCCGAGATCGAGGCAGCCGAGACCCTGTACCGCACGATGCGCGACGAGGCCGCGGCCGGCCGCCGCGTGCACCGGCTGCAGGCCGGCGCGCTGCAGGTCGACACGGTGGCAGGCCGCCTGGGCCGCTGGCTGCGGCCGGGCCTGCGAGGCCGCATGGCGGCGGTGACGGCGCTGCTGGGCGGTGCGTCGGCAGCCGCCGGCGGCGCGGGCTGGGCCGTCGCGGCCGGCGCCAGCGCCGTGGGCGCGGCGCTGGGCCTGTGGCTGCTGGCGCCGATGGCGCTGTCGCCGCTGCAGCGGCTGCTGGACTTTGCCAACCGCATGGCCGCGGGCGACCTGACGCAGCGGCTCGACGCCAGCGGCAGCGGCGTCGTGGCCGACTTCACGCAGGCGCTGAACCAGCTCAACGTGAACCTGCGCTCGATCGTGCGCGACGCCCGCACCGAGGTCGAACACATGCGCGACGCCACGCGCGAGATCGCCAGCGGCAACCAGGACCTGTCGGCGCGCACCGAGTCGCAGGCCTCCAGCCTGCAGCAGACGGCCTCGTCGATGGAGGAGATCACCGGCACCGTGCGCCAGAGCGCCGACGCCGCGCAGCAGGCCACGCAACTGGCCGGCGAGGCCACGGCCATCACCGAGCGCAGCAACACCGCCGTGCAGCAGGTGACCGAGACCATGCAGACGATCAGCGAGTCGTCGCGCCGCATCGGCGAGATCATCCAGGTCATCGAAGGCATCGCCTTCCAGACCAACATCCTGGCCCTGAACGCCGCGGTCGAAGCCGCGCGCGCCGGCGAGCAGGGCCGCGGCTTCGCCGTGGTGGCCAGCGAGGTGCGGGCCCTGGCGCAGCGCTCCAGCGTCGCGGCGCGCGAGATCAAGCAGCTCATCCACGAGTCGGCCGAGAAGGTCGACACCGGCAACCGCCTCACCGCGGCGGCCCGCGAGACCATCGCCGACGCGCTGGCCACGGTGCAGCGCGTGGGCACGGTCATCGACGAGATCAGCCACGGCGCGCGCGAGCAGCTCGACGGCATCTCGCAGGTCAACGAGGCGGTGTCGCAGATCGACGGCATCACGCAGCAGAACGCGGCCCTGGTGGAGCAGATCGCCGCCGCCGCCGCGCAGCTGCAGGCCAAGGCGGTGACGGTGTCGGACACGGTGAAGGTCTTCCACCTCGATGTCCGCGGCGCACAGCAAGCGCCTGATGCAGTGGCACTGCGCCGCGCGATGCGCACCGACGCCGCAGCCTGATCCCGGCACGCACGGCGCGGCTACACTGCGCGCCCGCCGCATCCGCGGGCGGGCAGCACGGGAGAGCAGCGTCATGCAGCACAAGCCACACCAAGAGGTCCACTTCGCACTCGGCGGCCGCGTGGTCGTCATCACCGGCGGCGCGCAAGGCATCGGCGAAGCCTGCGCACGCCGCCTGGCGCGCGACGGCGCGGCCGTGGCGCTGTGGGACCTGGCCGACGCGGCCGGGCAGGCCCTGGCCGCCGAGCTGCAGGCTGCGGGCCACCGCGCGCTGTACTGCCACTGCAACGTGGCCAGCAGCGCCGACGTGCAGGCTGCACTGGCGGCCACGCTGGCCGCCTTCGGCCACGTCGACGGCCTCGTCAACAACGCCGGCATCTTCCGCGCCGCCGAGTTCCTGGACATCACCGAAGCCGACTGGGACGCCGTCATCGACGTCAACCTGAAGGGCAGCTTCCTCGTCGGCCAGGCTGTGGCGCGCGAGATGGTGAAGCTCGGCCGTGGCGCGGTCGTGAACATGAGCTCGGTCAACGGCCGCCTGGCCATTCCCAGCATCGCCAGCTACAACGCGAGCAAGGGCGCCATCGACCAGCTCACCCGCGTGATGGCGCTGTCGCTGGCCGACCACGGCGTGCGCGTCAACGCGGTGGCGCCGGGCACCATCGCCACCGAACTGGCAAAGAACGCCGTGCTCACCAGCGACGCCGCCAAGGCGCGCATCATGAGCCGCACGCCGATGAAGCGCCTGGGCGAGCCGAGCGAGATCGCCGCGACCACGAACTGGCTGGCCCCGGATCGGCTCAGGTGGTCCACCAGTGACCGCGTTTCTCTCGCGCTCTCGGCCACCAGCTCGAGGAACAGGGATCGGGCCTCCGGTGCCGTGGCGCCCGCCATGCGATCGAGGAATCCGTCCGCCCGGAGCCCGTGGTGGGGAGCCTCGGGAATCAGGACGACATGGCCGGCGGCGGCCAGGCGCTGGGCTTCCGGCCACTGCACTTCCATGGTGCCGCTGAGCCCGTATTGGAGGATGACCGCAGCCCTGGTAGACGCGCCGTCACCGAGCATCAGGGCCGGGATCGGGCCGCCCGGGCCCGGGATGGTGATGGGGGGTGGCGGGGGGCACATGGGCACGGCCTCCAGTCGTACGATGCGGACCATCTTGGCAGGGCAGTGCCCCGGTGGATCCCTCCGGAGGCGTGGTGGCCGCCCCGGTTTCCTCACGGGTGGTCCCCGTTGCCCACTTTCCATGGGCGAGGAGGTGGCAACCTGGACCGATTCTCGGAGTCGCCATGTGGTTGCGAACGATTCAGGTCGGCGTCCTCCTCGTCTGCCTCTGGGCAGGGCTCTCGGGGCAGACGAAAGCCGGCCCGTACCTGGGGCTGACCCTGCCGGGGCCCGAGGCGGTGCCCTTTGCGCCCGGCGTCCTGAACACGGGCCTCGCCACGCGCGACATTACGCTGATGCCGGATGGGGCGGAGATCTATGTGGGCCTCTTCCTGCCGGGCTTCCGCAAGGCCGTGATCATCGAGACCCACCAGGAGGGCGATCGCTGGACCGCGCCGGAAGTGGCGGCCTTCTCCCGAGATCCCCGCTGGCGTTGCCTGGAACCCTGCATCAGCCCGGATGGTCGGCGCTTCTTCTTCGTGTCGGATCGCCCGGAGGACCCAATGGCCGACAAGCCCGGCCCCTTCGGAATCTGGGCAATGGAGCGGATCGGCAAGGGCTGGTCCGAGCCCCGCCGCCTACCCACCGAGGTGAACGGCGCCGGGAACACCTTCTATCCCTCCATCACCCGGGAGGGCGTGTTGCATTTCCTGCGGGAGGAAGGCCAGGGAGGCTGGGTGATGCGCTCCGCGTGGAAGGAGGCCGCCTGGACGCCTGCGGAAAAACTCCCGCCGCCGTTCAACATGGACGCACGCCAGGCCAATCCGCGAGTGGATCCGGAAGGGCGTTTCATCCTGGTGCCGCTGATGGGCCGGTCGGATTCCTTTGGAGGGACCGACCACTACGGCTACTTCCGCCGGGAGGATGGCACCTGGACCGAGCCGGTCCACCTGGGCCCCGCCGTGAACAGCGCCGCCCGGGACGAGTTCTCCATCAACCTGAGCCCCGATGGCCGGGTGGTTTTCTTCGGCAGCGACCGCGCCCTGCCGCGCCTGGAGGGCAGGCCGCTCCGTTTCGCCGATCTGCTGGCGGAACGCACGCAGCCGGGCAACGGGCAGACCACGCTGTGGTGGGTGGATGCGGGTTTCCTGTGGGAGCTGCGGGCGAAGGCGCTGGCGATGCCCAGGCCTTGATCGGGTGGTTCCCATCCATCCGCTCCCGTGAGGGAATGGTGCCGGTCCGGTGGCCGGTTCCGAGGAGACGCAGATGAAACCCTGGCTGGCATGGTTCTCCGCCGCCTTCCTCGCCGCGGGAATCCCCTGGTGGACGGCGCCCTACAACTGCTTCACCCTGGCCCACCCCCTGTCGATCCTGGGCTGCGTCGCCTTCGTCTGCATCGCGGCCTGGGTGGCGGGGTGGACCCCGCTGGGACTGGGCCGCGGCGGCCTGGTCGTGGGTGGCGCGGTGCCCTGCGCCGTGTTGGCGCGGGTGGTCGTGGAAACCGTGAAGGATCCCACTTCCCACAACCTCTGGCCCTTCGAGGTGGTCTTCGCGGCTGTATGCGGCTTCGCACTGGCCTACGCCGCGGCCCTGCTCGGCCTGCTGCTCCGACGCCTGCTGGGTCCTGACGGGAGGGGACGAGCCTGACTACTTCGCGTACTGCCGGATCACTCGTTCGATGGCCGCCCGGCAGGCTGCGCAGAAGCCCGCGTCGTTCCGGGTGAACATGAGGCAGTCCTCCTGGCTGCGGAAGTAGCCCTTGGCTTCATAGTTGGCGCCCTCGAAGGCGCCCACCTTGCCGCTGTGGGCATCAGTGCCCAGCAGCCTGGTCTCGAAGACCTTCTCGCGGGCGAAGAGCGTGTCCATCTCGGCTTCCGGCTTGTTGGCGGCACGGATGGCGCGGCGCTCCTTCTGGTAGGCGTGGCTGTGGGCCTCGAACTCGTCTTTCTTCCATGGGGTCGGAAGCGGAACGCCTGGAGTCAGCAAGGTCTTCCATTTTGGGTTCAGCGGATTCGCCGTGGCATTGGGTTCCCAGGGCTCCGGGCGGGAGGGGCTGTTGGTGACGGCCACGTCGGAGGTGTAGTACTCGTCGGCGAGCCCGGCGAAGTGGTGCCCGAACTCATGCACGAAGAGGTACCCGATGGTGCTGTTGCCGGCGGAGGCGGTGCTGTAGAGGTTGTGGATGCCGCCTCCGCCGTAGGTCTCGGAGTTGGTGAGGATCTCCACGAACTCGTAGGGGGCCTGGGCGGCGATGTCGCGGAAGGCGCGGTTGTCGAAGGTCAGCACGTAGCGCTCGCTGCCGAAGGCGTCATAGGTGGTGCCCAGGGGCGTGCGCCGGTGGACGCCGGTGGAGGGCCTGGAAATGCCGCTCTCCTTCGAGGGTGGGCAGAGGGCCCAGACGTTGAAGTCCTGGCGGTGCTCCTTGAAGGGCGTCTGCTCGAAGAGCAGTTCCATGACTTTGCGGGCCTGCGCTTCGAACTTGCCCCGTTCGGCGGCAGTGTAGCCATCGCCGAGGATGAGGAAGTCCACCTTTTCGGCGGAATCGCCGCTCTTCTGCAGCACGATGAGGCCGCCGGCATCCGGGGCGGGGGGCCGCTCGATGAGCAGGTCCTTGGGATCGAGGTCGAAGGTCCACACGGCGACGAAGGCATTCTGCGCGTCCCGCTTCTTCACGGTGATGCGCACCGGGGCTTCCGGCTGGGGGAAGCGCAGGGACTCGCTGAAGCTGCGGCTCAGGTCCCTGGCCTCGTCGGTGGTCTCCCATTCGCCGTAGATGCTGGCGAAGCCCCGGGAGTAGAGCAGGCGGCCGGTGGCCTTGTCGGCGACCTCGAAGCAGTACTTCCCCAGGTGGCTGGTGTCGATGGCCTTCGAGAGGTCCCCGGACCAGGCCAGCGGCTCCAGCACGATCCGGTCGACGCCGAAGCGCTCAGAGGCGGCGTTTCCGGTGTGGCCGTAGTCCACGCGCAGGGTGCGGGGCGGCGCGGCGAGGCAGGCCAGGCTGGTGAGGGAGAGCAGCAGGGGACGGATCATGGGCACCTCGCCAACCAAGATAGACTGGAAGGCCGGAGTCCCGATGCTCAGTCCCAAGCAGCGCCAGTTCCTCAAAGCCCAGGCCCACAAGCTCAAGCCCGTCATGCACGTGGGGAAGGGGGGCGTCACGCCCACCCAGGCCGCCGAGCTGGATGTGATGGTGGATAGCCTGGAGCTTGTGAAAGTCAAGATCAACCCCAACAGCTTCGAGGATGAGGACACGGCCGCGAGGGCCCTGTGCGCCTCCGTTCAGGGTCTTGAGCACGTCTGGACCATCGGCCACACCATGCTGTTCTTCCGGCCCAGCCGGACCCACGACACGCGGTATCCTTTGCCCGCTTGATTCATCACCGGCCGCAGCCTGCCGAAAGGTGAGGGGTGGAGGTGTGATGGCGTACCTGTCCTGGCTGGAGGGGACTCAGCTCATGCGGCATGCCGTTCACGAGGCATGCCAAGTGGGACGCGATCCCCTGGCTTGCGCCGTGGCCCATCCGATGCTGAGTGGAGTGTCCCGGGTGCACGCCAGCATCGATCGCATCGGCGGGATCTGGTGGGTCAAGGACCTGGAGTCGGCCAACGGAACCTTCCTGAACGGGACGCCGATCAACCATCCCCATGGAACCGCGCTTCAGGATGGGGATGAGCTGGTGCTTGGAGACTGGCACCTGACCTTCACAGAGGGCTTCCCGGGGCTGGATGGAATCACCTTCGCCGAGCGGGTCGGAGATCTCTTCTACGAGGTGCGGCCGGAGCCGGCCCAGGCGATGGTGCTGATCCGGGGCATGGAGCTGCTGCAGCGGTCCACGGAGAAGCTGCTCCGGCAGATCGACTCGGACGCCATGGTGAAGGGTCTCCTGGAAGAATCGCTGCATCTGCTCCACGGCGACCGTGGCTTCCTGGTCATGGCTGCCAGGGAGGGAGGATGGCGCACCGCCCACCGGGTAGGAGACGTGCAGGAGGGCATTGGACTCTCCCGGTCTGTCCTGGATTACGTGGCTCGGGAACGCACCGCGGTGTTATCCAACAACCCGCTGGGTGATCCCCGCTTCGGGGGCATGAGCCTGGTCGAACTGCACCGGGGCTCGCTGCTCTGCGCGCCCATGGAGGATGAAGGCGAACTCCAGGGGGCTTTGTATCTGGATCGGGAGTCCGAGGGCCGACCCTTCACGCGTTTCGACCTCGCGGTCTTCCAGGCCTTTGTGCGGCTGGGATCCATGGCCCTCCGCCAGGCCATGCTCAACCGGCGTGCCCTGAGCCAGGCCGAACAGCAGGGGGAGCTCCTGCGCCTGCGAACCGGATTTCAGCGCGAAGCGGACCGGCACGGCGAGCTGTTGACGGCCATTGCGGCTCCAATCCGCCGGGTGCAGAGCTGGGCGGAAGACCTGCCAGACGGCGTGGGTGCAGCCATCCGCGCACAGCTGGACCAGCTCGCGGCGCTGCTCGACTGTGGGAGCCGGGAGAGCCAGGCTGATCAAGCGCCGATGGCAGGCCACCCGCTTACCTTGTCAGCCCTCCAGGAAGAGCTGGTCAGCCGCTGGGAAACGCTGCTGAACCTGCGCAGGGCTCGATTGTGCTTGGCGGAAGCGCCTTCTGTGTCGATCTGGATGGCCGGCGGCCCCCTCGTGGTGGCCCTGGCCGGGTTGGTTGAGCCCATGTTCATGCAATTGTCGCCGGGGACGATGGTCTCGGCGCGCTGGGACCAGGAACGCAGCTTCCGTATCCTGCGCATGAGCCTTCCCGCCGGGTTGCATGGCCCCATCCCTGATCCCTGGACCCAGCGGATGCTGCAGGATGCCGGCGTGCGCTGGCACTGGGCGGACCAGGCCCTGGATGTGTTTCTCCCGGAAGGCCCGGACGCCATGCCCGAGGAGCCCGCCCGGCCGCTGCTGGGCCTGGTGAGCGAGGAACTCGATCTGCTGGGGCTCTTCCAGACCGTGGCCGAGGCGGGCAATCTCTGGCTGCATCCCCTGGAACAGGAACCGCCGCCACCGCCGGTCCCCAAGTTCCGCTTCCTGGTGGTGGATGCCCGCGGCACCAAGGACCTGGAAGGCTGCATCCGCGCCTACCGCCACCACCCCTCCTTCTCCACCACACCCATCCTGGTGGTGCGTTCCACGGAGGAGGAGACACCCCGGCTCATCGAGGCCGGCGCCACGGATTGGCTGGCTGAAGGTTTCCGTTGGGAGGCCCTGCACCATCGGCTGCAGGTGCTGCGTGGCCACACCGAGCTGCAACAGCGGGCCCTGGCGGCCGAGCGGCTGGATTCCTTCCGGCAGATGGCAGGCACCCTCAAACATGAGATCAACAATCCGCTGGCCATCATCTCGATGCAGGTGGAGATGCTGCAGCGGAAGTATCCCGAGGAGGTCAAGCTCGGGAAGATCGGCGAGATGGTGGACCGCATCCGGGCCCTGGTCCAGGTGCTCCAGAAGATGCGGGAGACGCCGACCGAGGACTATGCCGACGGATCGAGCATTTTGAAGCTGGGCTGAAGGAAGGCTTCAGGCTTCAGGCCCCAGGAAACAAAGGCCGCGCTCGCTCAGGAGGGCCTGGACGGGCCAGTCGTGGGGCTCTACGGGTACGGGCAGGTGCATCTGGGTTTCAAAACCCACACCCACGGTGAGCACATCTTCCGAGAGCTTCGCCAGCAAGGCATCGTAGAAGCCCCGGCCGTAGCCGATGCGATAGCCCTCCTCGTCGAAGGCGAGGCCGGGCACCAGCAGCACCTGCACCGGCGGGAGGAAGTGCTGGGCGAAGGCCGGCTCCATGAGCCCCCACTGACCCTTCTCCAAGGGTTCCGTGCCCCAGGCCAGGCGGGGCGGCTGGGTCGAGGCCACTCGCGGGAAGAACCACAGCCCGCCTGGATGCGCGGAGACCGCCGACCGCAGGTCCACCTCGGAGCCGAAGGGCCAGAAGGCGCCGATTCGCGTGAAGCGGCGATCCCGGCAGAGGCGATCCAGGTGGGAGCAGATGGCCAGGGAGGCGGCCTCGCGAGTGGCCGCGGGCAGGGCATTCCGGCGGGCCTTCAGGTGGGCGCGGAACTGGGCCTTGGTCTCCATGCGATCAGATCAACAGGGGAAACGGGGTGGCGTCAACGGAGTATCCTCGCGGGTGGAGTGACCCCATGAACCTGCGTTCCCTGTTGCTGATCCTGACGGCCTGCCTGGGCCTGGCCGCCCAGGCCCCGGCCACTCAGCTGGTGCAGTCGATCCCCGCTGAGACCGACCTCGCAGCTTCCGCGCTGCCCTTCGCCAAGGATGTGTGGCTGGACATGATCCGCCAGGCGAAGACGAGCGTGGATGCCGCCGAGTTCTACATCACGAGCCGGCCCGGCAGTGCCCTGGAGCCGGTGCTGGCGGAGCTGGAAAAGGCCGGAGCGCGGGGCGTGAAGGTTCGCTTCCTGCTCTCGTCGAAGATGCTCGATCAGGATCCTGCCTCCGTGGCGCGGCTCCGTCGTATTCCCGGCGCCGAAGTTCGCAGTTTCGATCTAGCGGGCGTCTCGAAAGGCATCCTCCACGCCAAGTACTTCGTCGTGGATGGCCGGGAGGCCTTCCTGGGCAGCCAGAACTTCGACTGGCGGGCCCTGGAGCACATCCACGAGCTGGGCGTGCGCACCTCCGAACCCGTGCTCGTGTCGCGGCTGGCGCGGCTCTTCGCCATTGACTGGGACTTTGTCGAGGGTCGCAAGCTGCCTCACTTTCCGGTGGTGCCGCCCATGTCCGCGCGCCCCCAGGTGGAGCTGGTGGCCAGCCCGCCCTTCCTGACGCCGAAGGACATCCGGCCCTCCATCGAGGCCCTGGTGGACCTGATCGACCAGGCGAAGCATAGCGTGCGGGTGCAGCTGCTGACCTACTCCCCGATCTCGGGCCAGGACCGCTACTGGCCCGCCCTGGACAACGCGCTGCGGGCCGCCGCGGTGCGCGGGGTGAAGGTGAAGCTGCTGGTGTCGGACTGGGTGCTGGGTGGTCGGGCCCTGCCGCACCTCAAGGCGCTGACCCTGATCCCCAACCTGGAGGTGAAGGTGGCATCGATCCCCGAGGCGAAGGAGGGCCACATCCCCTTCGCCCGGGTCATCCACAGCAAGTACCTGGTGGCGGACGAAGTGCATCTGGCCCTGGGTACCAGCAACTGGGAGGAAAGCTACTTCACCGAGTCGCGCAACATTGAGCTGATCTTTCGGGATTCTCCCCTTGCCGCCCAAGCCGCTGGGATCTTCGACCGCCTGTGGGGAAGCCGGTACGCCTTCGCCTTGGACCCTGCGAAGGGCTACGAGAAGCGGAAGGTGGATTAGACCGCGGCGTAGACGTTGTAGAGGTTGTCCCGCTCCAGGGCCTCGAAGCCGGCCTCCTGGATGAGGCGCACCAGTTCACCCCGCTGCAGGCCCTGGGGGCTCTTGGCGCCGGCCAGGTGGGCGATCTCCTCGGCGATGACGGTACCGTCCAGATCGTCGGCACCGTAGCTGAGACCGGCCTGGGCCAGGCCCGGCGAGATCATCACCCAGTACGCCTTGATGTGCGGGATGTTGTCGAGCAGCAGCCGGGCCACGGCGATCTCGCGCAGGTCCTGGGTTCCCGTGGTCTCGTGGATCACTTGCGTGGTGCTCAGCTCGTTGTCCTCGTTCTGGTAGGCCAAGGGGATGTAGGCCAGAAAGCCGGTGTAGCCCGCGGCCAGGGATTCATCCTGCAGCTTGCGCAGGCGGAGCAGGTGGTCCACCCGGTGCTTCGGCTCTTCGATGTGGCCGTAGAGCATGGTGCAGTTGGTGGGTAGCCCCTTGCGATGGCAGATGGCCGCGGTGTCCAGCCAGACCTGGGCGTCCTTCTTGCCGATGCAGATCTTCTCGCGGATGCCCTCGTCAAAGATCTCCGCACCACCGCCAGGGCAGCTCTCCAGACCCGCGGCCATGCAGCGGTCCAGGAAGGCGTCAGTGGACAGGCCCGAGATGCGGGCGTAGTAGTCCATCTCGATCATGGTGAAGACCTTGAGGTGGGTGGACGGGAAGCGGGCCTTGATCTTCGTGAACAGATCCACGAAGTAGTCGACCTTCAGCTTGGGGTTGTGCCCCGAGGTCATGTGCAGTTCGCGGACCCCTGCGTTCTCGGGTTTCTCCAGCTCCCTGATGATGTCCTCGGCCGACAGGGAGTAGGCCCGGGGATCACCTGGCTTGGCCTGGAAGGCGCAGAACTGGCAGTGGGTGTAGCAGACGTTGGTGTACGACAGGCGGCGGCTCACCACGTAGTAGGCGGCGCGGCCGTGCTTCCGAAGCCGCACTTGGTGGGCCATGGCGCCCACGCCGTTGAGGTCGGGCGTCTCATAGAGCAGCAATCCGTCCTCGAAGCTCAGGCGTTCGCTGCGCAACACCTTGTCGGCCAGGGGAAGCAGGCGGGGGTCGCGGATCCTCGATTGCAGTGACAACATCAAAACCTCTGCCCCCAGTGTAACGCCAGAGTGCCTGGGCTACCCGGACCAGTCCCTGTGGGGGTGCCTGGCTCAAGGAAAAGGATTTTTAAAGCGGAGGAGAGCGGAGAAACAGAGGAGAGCGGAGGGGAAGACCGCTTGTAGCTTTTCTCAGCTTTCCTCAGCCCCTCCGCTATCCTCTGCTTATCTAATTCTTTGAAGGTTTGTGACCTACCTCAGCCCTTGGTGGATGCGGCTGACGAGCGCCGGTCCCTCGAAAATCAGGGCGCTGTATACCTGGGCGAGCGCAGCGCCATCCTCCAGGGCACCCTTCACGTCCTCGGCGGAGCCCAGGCCGCCGCAGGCCACCAGGGGCAGGCGTCCGCGCAGGGCCGCGAGGATCCGTCGGCGCACCTCCCGAGCCTTGGTCTTGAGCGGAATGCCACTGAGTCCGCCGGCGCCCTTGGACTCCACGAGGGCACGCAGCGGTTCTGCCACCACGCCGCGATCCAGGGTCGTGTTGGTGGCGATCAGGCCCGAGATGCCCGAAGCCACAGCCACCTCCACGATGGCGTCGAGGTCCTCCGGTGCCAGATCCGGGGCGAGCTTCAGCAGCAGGGGCTGGCGCTCCAGGCCCAGCTCCTTGCGCAGGTCCAGCATCCCCGCCAGCAGGGGCTTGAGGGCCTCGGGCGCCTGCAGGTTCCGCAGGCCCGGCGTGTTGGGGCTGCTCACGTTCAGGGCCGTGTAGTCCACCTGCGGGGCGATCAGCCGGTAGGCGGCGCGGTAATCGTCCAACGCCGCGGCCTCAGGCGTCTCCTTGTTCTTGCCGAGGTTTCCCCCCACGATGAGGCCCGCGGGTCGGTGCCGCAGCCGAGCGGCCACCGCATCGGCGCCCTCGCTGTTGAAGCCCATGCGGTTGAGGATCAGGCCCGCCTCGGGAAAGCGGAACAAGCGTGGCCGGGGGTTGCCGGGCTGGGGCCGGGGCGTCACCGTGCCGATCTCCACGTGGCCGAAGCCCAGGGACTTCCACAGGGGCAGCAGGGTGGCGCCCTTGTCCAGACCGGCGGCCAGGCCCAGGGGGGTGGGGAAGCTCAGGCCGAAAGCGTTCCGACGGAGGGCTGGCGCGTGGTCCGGCTCGGGTAGGTTGGGCCAGGCCGCGGCCCGGGCGCCCAGCCAGAAGGCCAGGTTGTGGGCGGTTTCGGGATCGAGGCGGAAGATCAGCGGACGCAGGGCGCCGTACAGATCCATCACTTCACCGTCACGGTGGCCGTGGCGGTGACTCCCGGGAAATCCTCGCGCCGCACTTCCACGTGGAAGGTGCCGGGCACCTCTGGGGCCGTGTAGAGGCCGGTGGCGGTGATGGTGCCGCCTTCGGGTTCCACCACGCGCCAGGCGACGGGCTGTCGCAGGGAGCGCATGCCCTCGGGGTAGTTGATCTCTGCCTGGAAGCTCTGGGTCGCGCCGCGGGCGAGGCTCACGGCCACGGGGCGGAGGGCCAGCCGGGCGACGAAGGGTTCGGCGGGCTTGGGCGGCACGGTGGTCCCGGGGGCGGTGCAGGCGAAGGCCAGCAGAAGAGAAGTGGCGGATAGCGTTCGGTTCAGCATGGCGTCCTCAGACCCCCACCATCTCGGTCACGCGGTCCATCACCAGCGGGGGTTCCGTCCTGGCCTGGACTTCCTCGCGGGTGACGCCTGGAGCTGTTTCCACCAGCCGCAACCCTTCGCGGCCCGGCACGACGTCGATGACGGCCAGATCGGTGATGATGCGATGCACGCAACGCTGGCCGGTGAGTGGCAGGTTGCACTTGCGGAGGATCTTGAACTCGCCGTCCTTGTTGGTGTGCTCCATGACCACCACCAGGCGTTTGGCGGCGGCGACCAGATCCATGGCGCCACCCATGCCCTTGACCATCTTGCCGGGGATCATCCAGTTGGCGAGGTTGCCCTCCATGTCCACCTGCATGGCACCCAGGAAGCACAGGTCGATCTTGCCCCCGCGGATCATGCCGAAGCTGTCGGCGCTGCTGAAGAAACTGGCGCCGGGGGCTGCGGTGACGGTCTGCTTGCCCGCGTTGATGAGGTCGGGGTCCACCTCCTCCTCAGTGGGGAAGGGGCCGATACCCAGCAGGCCGTTCTCGCTCTGCAGGATCACGTCCATTCCCGCGGGGATGGCGTTGGCGATGAGGGTGGGGATGCCAATGCCCAGGTTCACGTAGAAGCCGTCGCGCAGCTCCTGCGCCGCGCGGCGGACCAGCTGATCTCGGGACAACGCCATGCCAAACCTCTTCAGGGTAATTCAGGATAGCGCAGGGCGGTGACCCACCGTTCGCCCCAGCTCCCACGCACTTCGCCCCTCCTAGGGGGATGCTTGCGGCTGGAGCATGCAGCATGGCGGATCCGAGGTTCCCATGCGTCGTGTCCTTCCCCTCCTCCTTCCGGTCATGCTGGGGGCCATGTCCCCCACCGATCGCACCCCCGAGCAGCGCCAGTTCGATTTCTGGGTGGGCGACTGGGACGTGCACGATGGCAAGGGCCAGCGCCTCGGCCACAACCGTGTGGTGGCCCTGCTGGACGGGGCGGTGCTGCAGGAGCACTGGCAGGGCAGCAAGGGGGGCGCGGGCACGAGCCTTAACAGCTATCTTCCGGCCCGCAAGGCCTGGCGGCAGTGCTGGGTCGACGCCAAGGGGGGGAGCCTGGACCTCCTGGGCGGCCTGGAGGGCACTTCCATGGTGCTGCGGGGCACGACGGAGGGCCCCAAGGGCCGCGTGCTGGAGCGCATCACCTGGACCCCGCTGCCGGACGGCCGCGTGCGCCAGCTCTGGGAGCAGAGTCCCGATGGCGGCGCCACCTGGACCGTCTCCTTCGATGGCTACTACAGCCGCATGAAGCCCTAGAACACCCGGAAGGCCTGGATAACGACGAAGCTCCAGCCCCAGCGGCTCGGTGTGCCGGGCCACTCATTGCGCCGCGTGGCGACGGAGGCCCCGGCCCGGCCCGTGGGGGTGCGCCACTGCGCCTCGCCCTGGAGGAACCAGGAGGCGGCACCCGAGGGATGATCCGGAGACGCCGTGGCCCGCACGGCCCGAAGGCGGCCCTGGCCCTCCAGGAAGAGCGGCAGGCCCAGTTCCACTGTGCGGGTGGAAGCCTCGCGGCCGAAGGCGGGGCCCAGGGAATCGCCGTGGGTCGAGAACCCGGCGAGGTGGCTGGGTTCGGTGGATGGGACGGTCGCCCGGGGCGCGGCGCCCGCGTATTCCAGGCCGAGATCCCAGCCCTCCCACACCAGCTGCAGCCCGCCGAGGTTCCGGGCCGGCGTCCAGGCGAAGGAACGGTCCTCTGGCGCGGCGCTGCGGCTCAGTGTGGCCGAGGCGCCCCGGGCCCGCAGGAGTCGCGCGAGCTCCGGAATCCGCAGGCGAAGCTCCGCCAGGGTCATGGTGCGCGTGGCGGTCCCGGGGGCGGCGTGGCCCTGGGCATCCCGGCCGCCCTCCATGGTCACGGCCCCGAAGGTGGTCTCCACCCGGGAGCCGAAGGCGGTCCGCACCAGGCCGCCCCAGAGGGTGGGCCGCTGCAGGTCGAGGCCCGCGGCCCGGGCCTGGAGGCGGGCCCCGCGATCCGGCAGCCACTGGGGCATCGTGCGGTCCCGCTCCAGGCGCCCCGCGAAGGCCTCCAGGCGCCAGCGGCCCAGGGGCAGGGCGACTACGGGCGTCGCCAGGGAGAGGCGCGGAAAGCTCCTAGAGCTGTCACCGAGCAGGTCGCCGCCGTTCAGGCCCGAGCCCCAGGCGAAGGGGGCCTGCTCCAGGGCCAGGCGCCAGCCGGATTCCGTCTGGTAGGCGAGGGCCGCCCGCTGCAGCACGCCGAGGGTGTGGCCCCGGTCGCGCAGGGCCAGGGCCGTGGCGGAGAAGGACCAGCCGCCGCGCACGTAGCGGCCCTGCAGGCCCAACCCCCAGCCCTGGGTGCCCGTGCCCAGCCCTTCGCCGCCCACCAGCGGCGCATAACTGCCCTCGGACGAGGCGCCGCCCCAGCCCACCTCGAAGGAGGGCATGGAGGAGGGGCCCAGCGGCGCCTGGCCCAGCGTCCAGTCCAGGCGCGCCTGCCGCAGGGCGGCGGCCCCGTCCTGCAGCATGGGGGCCTGGGCCGAGGCGAAGGGGACCGCGGAAAAGATGAAAGTCAGGAACCGCGAAAAACGCGAATGGGCGCGAAATAAAGCTGACTGCGCTTTGGCCGGAAACACCGTCATCGCAGTCCCTTTCCTTTTGCGCGCCCGAAGGGCGTTTCGCATGTTTCGCGGTTCCAGCTCCTTCACGGTTCTAGCACCTTGATGGACTCGATCTTCGCGCCCAGTTCCAGGTCATCGAGGACCTTCATGGCACGGTCCAGGTCCTCCACCTCGCCCATGCGGGTGTACTTGCCCGTGAGGTGCGGTGTTGCGTTGGTGGTGATGAAGAACTGGCTGCCGCCCGTGTCCTTGCCCGAGAGCGCCATGCCCACACTGCCCGGGCCGTACCAGGTCAGCGAGTTCTCGCAGCGCACCGTGTAGCCAGGGCCGCCATCCATGGTGTCGTAGGGCGAGCCCATCTGCACGACGAAGTCCGGCACCACGCGCGGCACCAGCCGCCCGTTGAAGTAGCCCTTCCTAGCGAGCAGCACCAGGTTGGCGACGTTCATGGGGGCCACCGCGGGGTCGAGCCTGAGCGTAACGCTGCGCGTTCCGCTGATGGAAATGCGAAGACGGACAGGTTTCCCACGCTCAGCCAGCCGTGTGGCTTCCTTGAGGATGGCAGTGTCGGTCTTTGTGGGTTTGGGGGCGGCGGGCCAAGGCGTGGTCGGATCGAGCTTCACCATCGCCTGGTACGCCTCCCCGCGGCAGGCCCAGTCCGGGTGCTGCAGCCAGGGCCGCAGCTGCGCCTTCTGGTCTTCCGGCGTCATTTTCCAGCGGGCATAGCTCTGAATGAGCGTCTGCTGGGCTTCGAACTGCGTGTCAGCCCAAGTGAGTTTGGTGAGGGCAGCGAGGTCGGCGGGGGCGGAAGGAAGGTCCTCGATGGCGGCGGCGCGGGCGCTGGCGTCCTGCCCTTGAAGGTATTTGGACCGGACGCGGTCCGCTGTTCCTGGGGCGAACTTCCGGAGGACAGTCAAGGCCGCAGCGTCAAACAGTGGTTCGGAGTTCAACAGCATCATCGAGGCCCTGTCCACCAGGGGCATCAGGTCATTTGCTTTTCCAGCCCAAGCACCCATGGCAGTAAGCGATGCGATACGAACCAACATGGGGTTCTTGGGATGAAGGGCGATCTCGATTGAGCGGAGGGATGCTGGCCCGGACTTACCTGCTGAGCCTTCAAGGAGCCTCTGGCTCAGCCCAAGGTCAGCCGCTTCGCGGGATGCACGACTTGAGCGCGTGAAGCCTATGGTGGTCGGCTGTTGTTCTCGCTCGAAATAGGGATCGCACTTCATGAACTCCATCATGCGGAGGTGTGTGACTTCCCTTTGCTCCCACGGCCCACGATTCCAGGCATCCATGAGCGCCAACACGCTGCCCGGTGTCGCAGGCACTGCTGGCAGCAGCTCCTTCTCCTTCCCCGCCATCACCAGCCGCAGCCGCGCGGCCTGGGCGCGGACGGGATCGACCTTGCCGGCCTTCTGGCGCGCGTCGAGGAAGGATTGCAGGGCAGGGGACACCTCGGCGCCGTTCAGTCGTGCCGCGGCGATGGAAGCTTCCAGGTGCAGGTGCTTCGGCCAGGTGGCGGCATCGGCGGCGGTCAGGCCATTCAGCGCCGTGAGGGCCTTGGGGCTCTTCAGGCGGTTCAGCATGAACAGGGCGGTGAAGCGCTCCTGGGGGGTGCGGGCCGACATCGCTTTGGCTTCCCAGACTTCCAGGGTGGGCTTGTCCAACTCCGGCGGCAGTAGGGCCGTTGCTCCTGGGGCGCCGATGCGCTGGAGGGTGCGCTTCAGCCGGGCCCGGTCCGCCGGGGGCAGGGCGGCCTTCTGGGCCTCGGTCCAAGCCAGCGGCTGCCGCGCCCACTCGGCCTGGATGGCGTCGCGGGCCGTGAAGCGGGGGCCCTGCCCCAGCAGAGGAAGGCTCAGGAGCAGGAGCAGGCGGCGCATGGAGACCTCGGGATGCTTCATGCTAGCCCATGCCATCAGGGCGCTTCGGGCACAATGGGGCTTGGAGGTGCGGTGGTGGGTCAGGTGAAGCCGGGGCATGAGCGCTTGCGGGAGCTGCTCCCGGCCTTCGACCAGCCCGAGGTCTGGATCCGCTTTCCGCGCCAGCTCGGGGACGTGATCTTCTCGATCCCGTTCTTCTTCGCCCTGCAGCGCAGCTGGAACGCCGTGGCCGAGGCCCAGGGCAAGAAAATCCGCTGGGTGGCCGTGGGCCACGCCATCGGCGCCGCCATCTTCAGCGAGGCCCACCCCGACTTCATCGCCGAGAGCGTCATCGAGGCGGGCCGGGACCAGAAGCCCGATCCCTGGGCCCTCGTGCGCCGGTGGCGCAAGCGCCCCCCGGTGGCCTTCGTGAACCTGAGCCAATCGGCGCGCCTGGCCTTCGCCGCCTGGCTGGCCCGGGTGCCGATCCGCGCCGGCGACACCGACAACCACCTGGGCTTCCTCTACCACCACACCTTCACCTACCGGGACCTCCCCATCCACATCGTGCGGCGCTACGAGCCGCTGCTGGCCCAGCTCACGGGCAGCTCGCGGCTGGAGTGGACGCCCATGCGGCCCGCGCAGTTCGGTGGGCAGGGCGGCTTCGAGCTGCTGCGCCAGGCCGGCTGGAAGGGCGGCCCCTTCGTCACGCTCTCCTTCGGCACCCGGGGCTACAACAAGCGTTGGTTCCCGGAGATCGAGCAATGGAGTGGTTTCGCGCGGTTGGCGCAGGAGGGGGGCCTCGAGGTGGTGTGGCTCGGCGGCCCCGACGAGGTAGGGCTGGGGGGCCAGCTGGCCGCTCAGGTGCCCGGTAGCCTGAACCTGACGGGACGCACGTCCATCCCCCAGGCCTGTGCCATCCAGAGCGAGGCCTGGGGCAACGTGGCCGTGGACACGGGCCTGGCCCACACGGCGGCCGGCACGGGGCGGCCCACCCTCACCGTCAACGGCGCCTCCCCCGAGCAACTGATCAACCCCCTGGGGCCCTTCGCCCTCTCGGTGCGCGGGCCCTGCATCGACGCGGGTGAATCCCGCGCCACGGATCTGAAGGTGGAACGGGATAGCACGGCCTTCCGGGTGTCGCCGCTGCGGGCCTGGAACCTGCTCCAGGGCCTGGTGGCCGAGCACGACGGAGGCCGGAAGCTTCCCGCGGAACTGCCGGAGGCGCTGCGTGAACGTGCCTGAGGGGGCCCTCTGGGTCCGCCTGCCGCGGTTCATCGGCGACGCGGTGATGATCACGCAGGCTGTCGCTCCTCTGCGCGACTTGGGCCGCGCGCTCGTCGCCTGGGGCCCGGCCCCGGTGGTGGAGCTCTTCGAGGGCGCAGCGCCCTATGCCGGCGCAGTGGCGGACCCCACCGGGAAGCAGGGCGCCTCCGCCATGGCTGGCCTGCTGAAGGCGCATCGGGCCGGGGGCGTGGTGAACCTGCCCCGGAGCCTGCGGGCCACCCTGGCCGCGAGGCAGGCTGGCTTGCGACTGCGCGTGGGCTGGTCACCCTGGCTGGCGGGCTTTCTCACCACGCACCGCCTGGACTATGGGCGCCTTGATGGCCATCAGCTCGACCGCTATCGGTTTCTGCTGCGGAAGGCCTTCCCGATGATGGATAGCTCCGCACACCTGTCCTTCCGCCCGAGGGCCGCCGCGCAGGATCTGGCGCAGGACCTGCTCCGCTCGAGGCTCGGCTCCCAGCCCTACGCCGTGCTGGCGATGGGAGCCATGAGCTGGAACAAGAAGCTGGGCGTCGGGCCCTTTGGCGCGGCGGCCCGGCACCTGCAGGGCCAGGGTCTCCAGGTGGTGCTCCTGGGTGCTCCGGGCGAGGACCAGGCCCATGCGGCCCTGGTGGCGGCCCAGGCCCCGGGGGTGGTGGATCTGTCCGGCCAGGCGCCGCTCTCCGTGGCGGCGGGCATCCTGTCCGGGGCGAAGGTCGCCCTGGGCAACGACTCGGCCCTCAGCCACCTGGCGGCAGCCTGCGGTGTGCCCGTGGTCGTGGCCTTCGGTCCCACGGATCCGGACCTGACCTGTCCCCGCGGACCCTGGGTGCGGGCGGTGCGCGACGAGAGCCTGGCCTGCCTGGTCTGCCAGCGGGGGGACTGCCGGACGGAAGGCCATCCCTGCATGCAGAGCCTGGATGCCGGTCTGATCTGTCGCGCCCTGGACGAGGGACTCGCCGCGTCTCCTGCCTGAAGACGCTGGCGGACTAGGATGGCCCGGCGGAGGCCAGGGTGCCCTGCATCCAGGCCACGGTGCGCCGCAGGCCTTCGTCGAGCCGGGTGGGGGCCTGCCAGCCGAAGCGCTCCAGGGCCCGCGAAGTATCCAGCTGCCGGCGGGGCTGGCCATCCGGATAGGCGGGGTTGAAGCGGAGCTCCCCCTCGAAGCCCGTGAGGGCCTGGATCTTCAGGGCCAGGTCGCGGATGGTGATCTCGGCGCCGGTGCCGAGGTTGATCGGGTCCTCGCCTTCGTAGCGCTGGAGACCTTCGACGATGCCGTGGGCGGCGTCCTCCACAAAGAGGAACTCCCGGCTGGGACTCCCGGTGCCCCAGAGTTCGACATGATCGTGGCCCTGGGCCTTCGCCTCGATGAACTTGCGGATGAGGGCGGGGATGACGTGGTTGGTGGCCAAGTCCAGGTGGTCGCCGGGGCCGTAGAGGTTCACGGGGATGAGGAAGATCCCTCGGGTGCCGTACTCCTGGCGGTAGGCCTGCAGCTGCACCAGCAGCGCCTTCTTGGCGACGCCGTAGGGCGCGTTGGTCTCCTCGGGATAGCCGTTCCAGAGGTCGTCCTCGTGGAAGGGCACGGGGCAGAACTTGGGATAGGCGCAGACGGTGCCGAGCACCAGCAGCTTTTCGATGCTCTCGGTGCGGCAGGCCTCGATGAGGTGCAGGCCCATGGCCATGTTGGCAAAGAAGAACGAACCAGGTTGGGCGCGGTTGGCGCCGATGCCGCCGACCCGGGCCGCCAGGTGCACCACGCCGGAGGGGCGGTGCTCCCGGATGAAACGCACGGCAGCTCCAGGATCGAGCAAGTCCAGTTCGCTGGAGCGGGGCGCGAGGACCTCGGCACCGCGCTTACGGAGTTCAGCCACGACATGGCGGCCCAGGAAGCCGTTGCCGCCCGTGACCCAGATCCTCCGGCCCTGGAGGGGGAAGGTTTCCGGATGACTCACCGGTAGCCTCCGCGAGGGGCCTCTTCGTGGCCGGCCTTCCGGAGCACCAATTCCCGCTCGGCCATGCGGAGGTCGCAGTCCACCATCATCCGGGCCAGGGTGGCGACATCGGTGCGGGGCTCCCACCCGAGGATCTTCCGGGCCTTGCCTGGATCGCCCTCGAGGTGATCGACCTCGGCGGGGCGGAAGTAGCGGGGATCGGTCTCCACGAACTGCTTCCAGTCCAGGTCGAGCTGCTCGAAGACCAGGGCCAGGAAGTCCTGGATGGAGATGGACACGCCCGTGGCCACCACGTAGTCGTCGGGCCGCTCCTGTTGGAGCATCCGCCACATGGCTTCCACGTAGTCTCCGGCGAAGCCCCAGTCGCGCCTGGCCTGGGTGTTGCCGAGGAAGAGCTTGTCCTGCAGGCCCAGCTTGATGCGGGTGGCGGCTCGGGTGATCTTGCGGGTGACGAAGGTCTCGCCGCGGCGGGGGCTCTCGTGGTTGAAGAGGATGCCGTTGGCCACGAACATGCCGTAACTCTCGCGGTGGTTCACGCCCTGGTAGTGGGCGTAGACCTTGGCGCAGGCGTAGGGACTGCGGGGCTCGAAGCGCGTGCCTTCATGCTGGCGCGGCTTGGCGGAGCCGAACATCTCAGAGCTGCCGGCCTGGTAGAGGCGCACCTGGCTCCCGGTGGCGTCCTGGTAGGCCCGCACGGCCTCCAGCAGGCGCAGCACGCCGAGACCCACGACATCGGCCGTGAACTCCGGCTGGTCAAAGCTCACCCGCACGTGGCTCTGGGCCCCCAGGTTGTAGACCTCGGCGGGCTTGACCTGGTCGAGGAGCCGGCGCAGCGCCCCGCCATCCGTGAGGTCGCCGTAGTGGAGGTGCAGCTTCGGGGCTTGGTGGGGATCGATGTAGAGGTGGTCGATGCGGTCGGTGTTGAAGTTGGAGGCCCGGCGGATGACCCCATGGACTTCATAGCCCTTGGCCAGCAGCAGCTCCGCGAGGTAGCTGCCGTCCTGGCCGGTGATGCCGGTGATGAGCGCGATCTTTGAGTCGGACAAGCTGCACCAGAAAAAAGGGGGGAGTGGTAACGGTCAGGAAGCCCGAATTATGGCATGGCGCTCGGGTTCGGACTCGGTCCCTGCCGCGGGTGAGGTGGCCTAGAGGCCCTGAGCAGGGGCGAGCAGATCACCCGCCTTGATCGACTCGCCAGTGGCCACGTCGAGCAGGGGCATGTCCCGGATGGCGACGAGGCGGTCCCTGCCTGAGAGGTAGGTGAACTGTCCCTCGGGCCCCCGCGATTCCCGGAAGGAGCTTTCCACATAGCCCTCCTTCGCCTCCAGGGGACTGAGCTCCCCGAGAACATCCTGGCGCACGAAGAAGGCGTTGTTCCCGGCCCGGTTGGACCCCACGAAGGCGTAGCCCTTCGAGCGGGCCAAGTGGCACAGGGCGGGCAGGGAAGCTCCGGCGTAGAGCCAGCTGCTGTGGGCGGTCTGCCGGCGGAAGGATGGAGCGTAGGGGACCACCACCGGCCTCTGGCAGCCAAGGACGCTGTTGTACTCGCAGACCACGATGCGGGGGGAGGCCACGGTGATGGCCTTCCAGACCCAGTAGTCGTTCCCGTCGATGTCGATGCTGAGGATGCCCAGGTCGCCGGTGAAGCCCTCTTCCGCAAGGATGCTGTCGATGTTCTCGGCCGTGATGAAGGCCGTGCGCCCCTTGAGGTTGCGGGCCCAGTAGACCGACTGGGCCTGGAGTCGGGCCTCCAGGTTGGGGTCTCCGTCCATGACGAGGCCTGTCCACGGATCTCTCTGGATGAGGAACCGACAGTTGGCCTCGCGGAAGTCCTCCACGCCGAACTCCACGAACCTTGCATCGGGGCAGGGCACCTGGCGGGTGAGGAACTGGAGGATCCCGTCCTCGCCGAACTGCGAATACACCTTGAACTCGGTCTCTCCCAGGGGGGTGCTGGGCGGCAGGTTCCTGACACGATGAACCTGGGTCTCCGCCTGCAGGAGCAGAAGGGACTCCAGAGATCGTTCCATGGCCCCGAGGCGGTGGCCAAGGTCCTTGCGCCCGGACTTCCGCAGCCGGTGCCGCAGGAACCGTTCAAATCGCTTGAGCGCTGGGAGCATGGATCACCAGTAAATGTGTGTTGAGGTTCCAGGGAATGGCGCCCGTCCAATGCCGTAACCCATGGGAGTCTGAGGTGTGAAAGCGTTTCTCGAAGCCGGGGGCTGAATGCCTCTCAGTGTGGCAGAAGCCCCGTGTGGAAACCCTTCATGCCCCTGGAAGAGGGGCGGCCGGCACACCCACCAGGGTCACGCTTCCGGGGTGATCAGCCACCACGGCCGCGCCCGCTCCGACCCGGGTGTCCGCGCCGAGGGTTACCCGGGGACGCACACAGCAGCCCACGCCTAGGTCGCAGCGGTCCCCCAAGGTCACCCATCCTGCCAGCCTCACGCCTGGGCCCAGGCTGCAGCAGGTGCCGAGGCTGCCATTGTGGGCGATGGAACTGCTCACGTTGAGCAGCGCGTGCTCGCCGACCTTCACGTGAGTTTCCAAGACGGACAGGGCCATGAGGACCGACCCCTCTCCCACGCTGCAGGCCGGGCCGATGATGGCGCTGGGGTGGATCAGCGTGGCGAAGCGGAACCCTCTGGATGCATAGGTGCGGGCTACTTTCTCGCGCAGGGAAGGCTCGCCGAGACCAAGCACGATCATAGCCGGCGACGTGGGTAGGGTCGCGAGAAGGGCCGCCTCGTTCCTGACCTCCAGACCCTCCGGATCGAACTCGGGACCTCCTTCGATCACCAGGAAGCCCCGGAGCTTCCAGGGCTGCGGGCCGGCTGCCTCCATGGCCCGGGCCACGGCCCAGACCTCGAGGGCCGCTCCGCTGCCGCCGACGATCCAGAGGTCCTGCATCAGCGTTCCAGGCCCGCGATGACGCACTGGCAGATGCGATCCAGGTCCGCATCCCCGAGGGCGGTGTAGGTGGGCAGGTTGATGCCGGTATCGCCCAGTTCCTCGGCCACGGGCAGGCTCCGATCCTGGCGGAACGACGGATCCGAATACATCGGCAGCCGGTGCATGGGCGGGAAGAAGGGCCGGGTCTCGATCTGGTGTCCAGCCAGGAAGGCCATCAGCGGATCGCGTTTCGCAGCGGGCACCCGGATGCAGGAGAGCCAGTGTACCGAGCTGGCCCAGGGGGCCTCGCTGGCGAGCTGGAGACCAAGCCGGTCGGCGTGGGGCGCCAGGCGGTCGCGGTAGCCCTGGGCGATGCGCAGGCGGTGGGCGATGAGCTCCTCTGCGCGCTCCAGCTGGGCGCAGCCAAGGGCCGCGGCGAGGTTGGTCATCCGGTAGTTGTAGCCCACGATGGGGAACCAGTAGCGGCGCTCGGGATCCATGCCCTGCCCGCGCAGCTGGCGGAGGCGGGCAGCCAGGGCATCGTCATCCGTCGTGACCATGCCGCCCTCGCCGGTGGTGAGGATCTTGTTGCCGTAGAAGCTGAAGGTGGCCGCCAGGCCGAGACCGCCGACCGTCTTCCCCTCCACCTTGGCGCCGTGGGCCTCGGCGGCGTCCTCGATGACCGGGATGCCGTGGCGGCGGCCGATATCCAACAGGGTCGTCATGGGGGCGGGGTGGCCGTACAGGTGAACGGCCATGATGGCCTTGGTGCGCGGGGTGATGGCCGCTTCCACGCGAGCCGGATCCAGGTTCCAGGTGACTGGTTCCGAATCCACGAGCACCGGGCGGGCGCCGGTGTAGGTCACGGCATTGGCTGAGGCCACATAGGTGAAGGCGGGGACGATGACCTCGTCATCTGGGCCGATGCCCATGCCGAGGAGGAGCAGGTGGATGGCCACGGTGCCGTTGGCGCAAGCCAGGGCGTGCCTGGTGCCGCAGAAGCGGGCGAAGTCGGTTTCGAAGCGGGTCAGGAAGCGGCCCGTGGAGGAGATCCAGCCTTCCTGGATGGCTTGGGTGACGTAGGCGAGTTCGTTGCCGCCCAGGTCCGGCTGGGCCACGGGAAGGTGGGGGTGGGTCACGGCGCTGCTCCGGGTCTCAAGGAATGCACGAGGATACGGCCCCGGGCGCGGTCCCGGCAAGTCGCTGGGCACCGGCTAGAACAGTGGTGGAGCCGCCAGGAGCTGCTGATCCTCGGCGCCCAGGGGGCGTCCCGCGGTCCTTCGGTAGTGCGCCCGAAACAGCCTTGCCGTGCGGTCCCAGGAGAAGCGCGCCACATTTTCCGTTCCCTTCGCGACGAGCTCGGCCCGCAGGGCGGAGTCAGTCCAGAGCTGCTTGATGGCCTCGGCCAGGGCCGGTACATCCTCCGCCGGGAAGAGCAGGGCGGCGCCGGCGGCCTGGGCCGGAAGGGATGTGGTGGTGGCGCAGGCCGCCGGACGGCCCGCCTGGAAGGCCTCCCACAGGGGGAAGCTCGCCGCTTCGAAGCGGCTGGGGATCACGACGCAGCGGCACAGCTCGTACAGCGCCTGCAGCGCTTCATGGTTTACGAACCCCAGGAAGTGGACCTGGCCGACCAGTCCCAGCTCCCGGACTCTGCGCTCCAGGACCGGGAAATAGTCCCCCTTGCGGCCCGAGGACACGAAGGGTACGCGGAGCCCGTCCCGGTCCCGCAGCAGGGCCAGCGCCTCGAGCAACGCCATGTGGTTCTTGTGCGGCCAGGTCTGGGCGGCGTAGAAGATGAAGCCGTCGGGCAGGGCCAGGTCCCGGGCCAGCGTCTCCAGGCGGCCGGGGGCCAGGGGCGCGATGGCCGCGTTGAAGGGCGCGAGGTTCACCACGGGGATCTTGTCGGGGGGGAGGCCGAACTGGGCCTCCAGGTCCCGCCGCACCCACTCAGAGGCCACGGGAACGAGGGCCGCCTGCCCGCAGAAGGCCCGGTAGAGGGTCTCCCGCCGGTGGATCTCGCTGGCGGTGAAGAGCTCCGGGAGGTGGACATGCTGGAGGTCGTGGGGGTGGTAGAGGCTCGGCACCGCTGTGAGGAAGGCGCTCTGCAGCGGGAAGTGGACCAGATCCACGCCCGCGGCCTCAAGGGTGCCGTCGGAACGCGGGACCTTCACCACGGCTCGATCCTTGGACGGAAACCAGGCCCGGAGGCGGTGGCGGAGGGCCCGCTCGAAGGCCTTCAGCGCCGAGTGCCGCTTCACCGCCTGGGGGCTCTGCAACAGGCGGCAGGCCCCGCCGAGGTGGGGTTCCAGCCAGGGTTGCGGACCGGCGAAGGTGAGGAAATGGTAGGCCTCGTCGCCGGGCTCGAGGCGGCTGAGCCCATGGGCCAGGCCCAGGATCACGGATTCCACGCCACCGGCCATGCCAGGGTCCAGGCGGGCATCGATGGCGATGTTCAGCGTCCCCATGGGGCTCTCCGATCCAAGCGAGGACGCTATCATCCCATGTCCATAGCCCCGCCACCGCAGGTCCGACTCCGGGAAACCCTCCGCCCATGCCCGTTCCATTCCAGCTGCTGATGCCCTCCTACAACCAGGCCCACTTCATCGGCGAAGCCGTGGAGAGCGTCCTGAAGCAGGAGGACCCCGACTGGGAGCTCTGGATCCTCGACAACTCCTCCGACGAGACCCCCAAGGTGATGGAGGCCTTCGCGGATCCCCGGATCCATTTCATCCATGAGCCCCGGCGCATGGATCCCGGCACCTGCCTGAATCTGATGCTCGAGAAGGCCAAGGGCCGGGGGCGCGACTTCTCCTACATCCATACCGACAACCGGCTGCTGCCCTGCTTCGTGGGGGATCACCGCCGGGCGCTGGCCCAGCATCCCTTGAGCCTGGCGGCCTGCGACTACTGGGAGATGGACGAGCAGGGCCGGCGGACAAAGATCCGGCGCCGGCCCGAGCCCTTCCCCCTGGAACGTCTCTTCAGCGTGGATTCCATCGGCGTACCCTTCGCGGCAACCCTTGAGCTGGCGGAGCGCCTGGGCGGGTTCTCCTCCGACGACCTCGCCGATGACGTGCTGTTCGTGCTGCGGGCGGATGCCATCGGCCCCAGAGTCCACCTGCACAAGCCGCAGATGGAGTACCGCGTGCACGGGGGGTCCAGGTTCCTTTCGGGCGGGCACCTCCGCGTCCACCGCGCCATTCACAAGAGTGTGCTCAAGGCCTACGCCGAGCGCCCCGCGGGCGTGCCGGATCCCTTCGAAGGCGGCCTCGAGCGGGCCCGGGCCTTCGCCGACCGGGCCGCCCGCATGGCCCGGTCCCACCTGGCTCTTGGGGCGAATCCCGAACCCGGTGCCTGGATCGAAGGCACCGGGCCGGCCTCCTTCTGGCTCGCCTGGGCCTTCGGGGATGCCGGGGCCCCCGTGGCCGGGTTTGTCGGGCAGGAGTTCACGACCTTGCTGGGGGTTCCGGCCCTACCCACGGCGCCGCCAGGGGCGAAGGTGATCCGGCCGAGGCTGAGGGGTAGCGCAGGTCTGCAGCAGGGCCTCCGCTGGCTGCTCCAGGGCCTGCCACCGCTCGACCACGCCCTGAAGCGGCTGCCGGGCGATGTGATGGCCGGCCTCCTCGTGCCCTTCCAACTGCAGGAACCCGGGGCTACCCGGGTGGGGATCCGGGGCGAGGGTCCCCTGGCCGCCTACCTCGCCTATGCGGCCGAGTATCTCGGCGCACTCCAGGTGGCGGGCTTCACCGGACCCAGTCCCTGGCCGCAGCTGCCCTCCTTCTCGACGGAAGGCGTCACCACCTGGGACCTGGACCAGCTGGCCTAGAACCTTCGCTGGAAAATCGATGACGCCCAGGGTGGTCGGGTTCACCATGGCTGGATGCTCTTCGATTCACCCTCCTCCTTCGGCCGGGTCTTCCGCATCGTCACCTTCGGCGAGAGCCATGGGGCCGCCGTGGGCGTCGTCATGGACGGCGTGAAACCCGGGCTCCCCTTCGATCTGGCGGCCATTCAGCTGGAGATGGACCGGCGGCGGCCGGGGCAGTCGGACCTGGTGACCCCCCGCAACGAAGGTGACCGGGTGCAGGTCCTGAGCGGCGTCTTTGAGGGGCGGACCACGGGGCATCCGATCGCCATGGTGGTCTACAACGAGAACCAGAAGAGCGGCGACTACAAGGCCATCACGGACCTGTTCCGGCCGGGCCACGCCGATCTCACCTATGACCGCAAGTACGGCATCCGCGATCCGCGCGGCGGGGGGCGCAGCAGTGGTCGCGAGACCCTGGCCCGCGTGGCCGCCGGCGCCTGGGCCAAGCAGCAGCTGGCGGCACTGGGCGTGACCGTGCGCGGCTTCAACCGCGAGATCGCGGGCATCGAAGGAAGGGCCATCGACTGGAGCTTCGTGGAGAAGAATCCCCTGCGGGTGGCCGACCCCGCCGCCTTCGAGGCGCAAAAGGCCGCCGTGGAAGCCGCCCGGGCCGAGGGCGACAGCGTGGGCGGCGTCTGCGAAGTCTGGA
The DNA here is from genome assembly GCA_963751095.1 of uncultured Holophagaceae bacterium. Lineage (GTDB taxonomy): Bacteria > Acidobacteriota > Holophagae > Holophagales > Holophagaceae > Geothrix. The sequence goes on from CAVVTK010000018.1 coordinate 62,956, forward strand.
TCGAAGGCCTGCCCATCGGGTTGGGCGATCCCGCCTTCGGCAAGCTGGATGGCCTGCTGGCCCTGGCCTGCATGTCCATCGGGGCGGTGAAGGGCGTCGAGTTGGGCGCGGGTTTCGCCAGCGCCCGGCGGCGGGGCAGCGAGAACAATGACCCGCTGGGGCCGGAGGGCCCGGAGAAGAACGATGCGGGCGGCACCCTGGGCGGCATCAGCACCGGAGCGCCCGTGGTGGTGCGCCTGGCCGTGAAGCCCACCAGCTCCATTTCCAAGACGCAGCGGACCATCGACCGCGAAGGCCACGTGGCGGACATCGCCACCCACGGGCGCCACGACCCCTGCATCGCGCCGCGCGTGGTGCCCGTGGCCGAGGCCATGTGTGCCCTGGTGGTGTACGACGCCTGGCTGACCCAGCAGGAACTCCGGGACGGAAGCCTGCCCGGCCTGGGGGAATGGGACTGGGGGGCCATCGAGGCCCTGGTTCACCTGGAGCCCGAGAAACCGATGTGATGACCGCCACTTTCGCGGGGGCATGACGAAGCGATGACTGAGCCGCTCCCTCCTCAATCGATGATGGGATCCGATATGGAACCCGTCCTCATCAGCTTTCACGCGCCTGTCCACGACCTGGACCTGGTGGCGCAGCATGTGGTCAGGGACGGCCTGCCAACCCATCTGAGAGACTGGCAGAAGCGCTCCGACGCCCGGGAGCTCGTCTACCTCGCCACCTGCCAGCGGGTGCTCTGGATGGTGTGGGGTGGCGAGGCCGGAGCCATCGACCCCGGCCCGGGATTCCGCCGCTACGAAGGCGAGGAGGCCTGGACGCACCTGCTGGCCATGTCGGCGGGACTGGAGTCCGCCAACCTGGGGGATCGCGAGATCCCGGGCCAGCTGAAGGACGCCCTGGTGCAGGCCCGGCAGGTGGGCGTGGCCGGCGACGAGGCCCAGACGGTCGTGGAGGACATCATCCGCGAAGGGCAGCGCCTGCGCGCGCGGCTCGGGCTCGCGGACGGCAACGTCAGCGTCGCCACCGTAGCCCTGAAGCACCTGACCGAGGGGCTGCCCCAGGATGCCTCCGTGGCCCTCGTGGGCGTGGGCCCCATGACCCAGTATCTGGCGGAGCGCCTGCCGGAACGCGGCTTCCGGGTGGCCGTGGCCAACCGGACCCGCAGCAAGGCCCATGATCTGGCGGATCCCCTGGGCCTGCCCATCGTGGACCTGGCGCAGCTCCAGCACGACCCGGCGGGCTTCGACGCCATTGTCACGGCCACCGCCGCCCCGGAGCCCCTGTTCACCCTGGATGCCTGGCAGTCCCTGAAGCGGCCCATCCTCCGCATCCTGGACCTGGCCCTGCCGCCGGACTCCGAGCCAGGCCTGGAGCAGCTCCCCTGGGTGCATCGGATCGACCTCAACGCCTTCCTGGCCCAGACCACCACGGCCCGGGCCCAGCGGGCCGAGGCGGCCCTCAAGGCCGAACCTTACCTGGTGGGCGCGGCGGCTCGGCTCCGGCACCGGGCCATGGCCCGCGGCCGGAAGCGCCACCTGGTCTCGGCCCAGGAACGGCTGGATGCGGCCTGGGGCGCCCTGGAAGAGGAAGTGAAGACCCTCGAGGATTCCATGGCGGGCCTGGACGAGGCCCAGCGCGAGGCCCTCAAGGAGATCCTGAATCGGGGCCGCACACTGGCCTTCCGGGCCCTGATCCAGACCCAACCCAAGCCCAGCGCAGACGGAGAGGCGGTCAATCCATGAGAACGAAGCAGGAGCTGAGTTCCACTTTGGCGAAGCCGAAGCCCGTAGGGTGCGGCACAGGAGGTGCCGCATGAGCACGAAGCACGTCACAATCGCCACCCGGGGTTCCGCCCTGGCCGTGGGCCAGGCCGAGCCCATGGTGCGGTTCCTCGAATCCCGGGGCTACGAGGTGTCGTGGCGGAAGTTTTCCACCTCTGGCGACCAGTGGCTACAGGGGCCCCTCGACAAGCAGGTGGGCGGCGGCTTCTTCACCAAGGAGCTGGAGGACGCCATGGCCGCGGGCGCCGCGGACCTGCTCATCCACAGCCTCAAGGACGTGTCCCTGGAGCGTCCGGCGGGCATCGTCCCGGCCTGCATCCCCCTCCGTGAGGATCCTTCGGACTGGATGGTGATCCGGCCGGACGCTCCCGAGGATCTGGTCATCGGCACCAGCGCCGTGCGCCGCGAGCGCGTGCTCAGTCAGCTCTTTCCTAGGGCCCGCTTCACCTGGATCCGCGGCAACGTGCAGACCCGCCTCCAGCGCGTGCGCGATGGCGTCCTCCGGGACGAGCCCCTGCATGCCACCCTGCTGGCCGCGGCGGGCCTGAAGCGCCTCGGGCTGGATCTCTCCGGCCTCACCGTCCGGCCGCTGACGCCGGAGGAACTGCCTTCCGCGCCAGGGCAGGGGGCCCTGCTGGCCGAGGCGAGGGCGGATCGTCCAGACCTCATCGAGGCGCTGGCGGACATGCATGACGCCATGACGGCCCGCTGCGTCACCCTTGAACGCCAGGTGCTGGCCGGCATCGGCGGCGGCTGTCAGCAGCCCCTGGGCGCCCTGGCCACGCCCCAGTCTGACGGGACCCTGCTGCTCCAGGCTGCCTACGCACCCGACGGCGACCTGCGCCGGGCGGAGGCCTGCGGTATCGACGATCAGGTGCTGCTGGCCGCCGTTCTCAAGGGCATTGGCCTGTCATGACGTCCGCCTCCCATCATCCCCGCCTGGCGCTGGCCCGGCCCGCTCAGCACCCGCTGGCGGACACGGTGCGCAAGGCCGGCTGGCGGCCGGTTCCTTATTCCTTCACCTCCCTGCGGATCACGGGCGCAGCCCCGCCCATGCTGCTGAACCGCGTCCAGGCCCTGCTGGTCCTGAGCCCTTCCGGTGCCAAGGTGGCGGCGCCGATCCTGCCTGCGGGAATGACCTGCCTGGTCCAGGGGGCTGGCACGGCCGATGCTCTGGGGCGCGAGGACCTGGATGTGCGGCTGCCCTTCGAAGCCCGGGCCGAGGCCCTCTGGGAGCTGCTGCAGGTACGGTTTCCTGAGGGTGGCGATTTCGTGCTGGTACGCGGTGAGCGCAGCCGTGAATACCTCGAGGTTGCGGCGCGGGGATCGGCCTGGCGCATCCATCCCTGGGTCACCCACCGCGAGGCGGCCCGGGAACCTTTCCCGGCCCTGCCCAAGGTGGAGGGCGTCCTGGCTCTGAGCCCCACTCAGGCCGAGATCCTCGCGCCGCTCTCCCAGGGCGTGCGCCGCTTTGCCTGGGGCGAAGCCACAGCCGAGGCCTTCGCCCGGGCCGGCGCCCCCGTCGACGCCTACTGCGAACCGAAGCCCAGCCTGCTGTGGGCCATGCTGGCCCAGCACCTGGCATCTCAAGAGAACCCGAAGGAGGAGTCCCCATGCTGAACCGCTCCCGCCGCCTCCGCACCAGCGCCGCCATGCGCAACCTGGTGGCCGAAACCGACCTGCGGCCGCGCCACCTCATCCAGCCCTATTTCGTGCAACCCCAACCGGGCAGCAGCGAAATCGCCAGCCTGCCGGGAATCGTACGCTCCGGCGTGGAGGACACCGTCCGCCAGGCGGAGAAGGACCTGAAGAAGGGCCTCGCCAGCGTGCTGCTCTTCGGCGTGCCCGATGCCGATTCCAAGAGCCCGGACGGCCGCTACGCCTGCGACCACAACGGCGTCGTCCCCGCGGCCGTGAGGGCCCTCAAGAAGGCCTTCGGCTCGGACCTCATCGTCATGACCGACGTCTGCCTCTGCGGCTGCACCAGCCATGGCCACTGCGGCGTGGTGGATGAGAACGGCGTGGTGAAGAACGACGAGACGCTGCCGATCCTCGCCGAGATGGCCCTGCGCCACGCCGAGGCCGGTGCCGACGTGGCCGCCCCCAGCGACATGATGGACGGCCGCGTGGCCGCCATCCGCGACCTGCTGGATGCGAATGGCTACACCCAGACCAGCATCCTCAGCTACGCCATCAAGCATGCGGGCGCCTACTACGGACCCTTCCGTGATGCCGCCGACAGCAGCCCCAAGTTCGGTGACCGCAAGACCTACCAGATGGATCCCCGCAACGCCCGCGAAGGCCTGAATGATGCGCTGCTCGACGTGGACGAGGGTGCGGACATGCTCATGGTCAAGCCGGCCCTGCCTAACCTGGATCTCATCTGGCGCCTCCGCGAGGCCCAGTTGGCCCCCATCTGCGCCTACCACGTGTCCAGCGAGTTCAGCAGCGTGAAGGCGGCGGATCGCCTGGGCTGGGTGAACGGCGACCAGCTGATGTACGAGCACCTCATCGCCATCCGGCGCGCCGGCGCCGACATGATCGTCACCTACGCCGGTCGCGAGGCCGTGGAGAAAGGCTGGATCTCGTGAGCAACGACACCCTCTTTGCCGAAGCCCTGACCCACTTCCCGGGCGGCGTATCCAGTCCCGTGCGGGCCTTTCGCGCCGTGGGCGGCACACCCAAGTTCTTCAAGAAAGCCTCCGGCGCCTGGTTCGAGGATGAGGACGGCCAGCGCTTCCTGGACCTCTGCATGTCCTGGGGCCCGCTGATCCTGGGCCACGCCCATCCCGACATCCTGGCGGCCGTGACCGAGTCCATGAACGAGGGCCTCACCTTCGGTGCCCCCAGCCGCCGCGAATTGGCCCTGGCCCGCAAGATCAAGGAGATGGTGCCCTTCATCGAGAAGATGCGCTTCGTCTCCTCGGGCACAGAAGCGGTCATGTCCGCCCTGCGCGCCGCCCGCGGCTTCACGGGCCGGGAGCGGATCCTCAAGTTCGAAGGCTGCTACCACGGCCACAGCGACGGCCTGCTGGTGAAGGCCGGTTCCGGCCTCATCACCTTCGGCGCCCCCACCAGCGCCGGCGTGCCCAAGGCCATCGCCGAGCTGACCTCGGTGGTCACGCTGGATGACCTGGAGACCCTGGAGCGCACCTTCGCCGAGATCGGCAACGAGCTGGCCGCGGCCATCATCGAGCCCATCCCCGCCAACAACGGCCTGCTGCTCCAACGCCCCGAGTTCCTCAAGCGCCTGCGCGAGCTCTGCACCAAGCATGGAGTCGTCCTCATCTTCGACGAGGTCATCAGCGGCTTCCGCGTGGCCCCCGGCGGCGCGGCGGAGCGCCTCGGCATCACGCCGGACATGGGCACCTACGGCAAGATCATCGGCGGCGGCATGCCCGTGGGCCTCTACGGCGGTCGCAAGGACATCATGGGCGTGGTCGCGCCCGATGGCCCGGTCTACCAGGCGGGCACCCTCTCCGGCAATCCCGTGGCCATGGCCGCGGGCCTCGCCACCATGGAGAAGCTCACCCCCGCCTTCTACGCGGGCCTGGAAGCCAATGCGGCGAAGTGGGCCGCGGCCTTCGAGACCATCCCAGGCCTCCACTGCCCGCGCTACGGCAGCCTGCTCTGGCCGCTGTTCCAGGATGGCGTGCGCCGCAGCGACGCTGTGAAGGGCGAGGCCATCAGCACCTTCAATCGCCTGCACAAGGCCCTCCTGGGTCAGGGTGTCTACCTGCCCCCCAGCGGCTACGAAGTGGCCTTCCTCGGTTCCGCCCATGGTGAGCCCGAGCTGGCCCACTTCCAGCAGGCCGTGGCCGCGGTGGCCAAGGACTTCGCCTGATCTTTCTGCTGTCCTGTATCTACTCAGCGTTCTCTGCGTCCTTTGTAGTGAATGTTTTTTTTCGGTGATGTGATGCCCCAGTCCCTGCTTCGTGTTCTCAACGGTGAAGTCCTCGACAAGCCTCCGGTCTGGTTCATGCGGCAAGCCGGCCGCTTCCTGCCGGAGTACCGTGAGGTACGGGCCAAGGTGACCTTCGAGCAGCTGCTCAATGACTCGGACCTCGCGGCGGAAGTGACGCTGCAGCCCATCCGCCGCTTTCCGCAGATCGACGGCGCCATCATCTTCAGCGACATCCTCGTGATCCTGGATGCGCTGGGTTGCGAAGTCACCATTCCCGAAGGCGGGCCCCGCATCGGCAAGACGCTGGATCAGATCGACATCAATCGTCCCCTGGACGAGACGGTCTTCGAGCCGGTCTGCAACGCCATCAAGAAGGTGAAGGCGGCCCTGCCGCCCAAGGTCACCATGCTGGGCTTCGCGGGCGCCCCCTGGACCCTGCTGGCCTACGGCATCGAGGGGAAGGGCAGCAAGAGCTGGGCGAAGGCCAAGGCCTTCATCCACCAGAACCCCGTACTGGCCCAGCAGTGGATGGACAAGCTGGCGGACGCCGCCGCCCGGCTGCTGAACCTGCACATCGAGGCCGGTGCCCAGGGCGTGCAGCTCTTCGACACCTGGGCCGGTGAATTGGATGCGGACGACTACGCGACCTTCGCGCTGCCCTCCGTGAAGCGCACGCTGTCCCAGGTGACCGCCGCCCCGACCCTTTTCTTCGCCCGCACCGGCTACCTGCCGGATTCCCTGAACGACCTGCCCTGCAAGGGGCTGGCGGTGCCCTGGCAGGTGCCCATCAGCGAGGCCCGGCGCCGCTTCCCCAAGATGGTGCTCCAGGGCAACCTGGATCCCGTCGCGCTGCTGGCTGGCAAGGAAACCGCCACCCGCAAGGCCCGCGCCATCGTGGATGCCATGAAGGGACACCCCCACATCTTCAACCTCGGCCACGGCCTCACGCCAGAAACCGACCCCGCCGTGGTGGGGGCGGTTCTCGATGAAGTGAAGGCTTGAATGAACACCGCCAAGACGCCAAGGACGCCAAGAAAAGCATCAAAGAGGTTGTCCTTGGCGCTCTTGGCGTCTTGGCGGTAGTCAGTTGTCCTTTTCTCTGATGATGGGTCTTGAAGGATTCCTGTTATGTCGCAACTCGCTGATTTGATCCGCCGCTACGACCGCCCCGGGCCCCGCTACACGGGCTATCCCATGCCGCCGGCCTGGAGCGACGACTTCCCGGAGCCCGAGGTCCTCGCGGCCCTGGACCGCGCCGATGCCCGCAGGGATGAGGCCCTCTCCCTCTACCTGCACATCCCCTTCTGCCCTCGCCGCTGCGCCTACTGCGGTTGCAACGTGGTGGTGAGCCCCCAGTACGATCCCGTGGAAGCCTACCTGGAGGCAGTGACCAAGGAGCTGGACCTGGTCTGCTCCCACCTGAAGGATCGCCGCAAGGCCCTGCAGCTGCACTGGGGCGGCGGCACGCCCACCTACCTGAACGCAGCCGATCTCAAGCGCACCTTCCAGCTCTTCAAGGACCGCTTCGAGTTCCTGCCGGGCGCCGAGATCGCCATCGAGGTGGATCCCACTTTCCTCGAACCGGACCAGCTGCCCGCTTTGCGCGAAATGGGCTTCAACCGCGTCTCCTTCGGCGTGCAGGACCTCGACGAGAACGTGCAGGCCCTCATCACCCGCGGCCAGACCTGGGACCATACCCTCCTGGCCATGAAGCAGTGCCGTGAGCTGGGCTTCGAGGGCGTGAACCTGGACCTGGTCTACGGCCTGCCGGGCCAGACCATGGACACCTTCCGCCGCACCCTGGAAGCCACCCTGGAACTGTCGCCGGACCGCATGGCCATCTACGGCTTCGCCTACCTGCCCAGCATCATGCCCTTCCAGCGCAGCATCCCCGCGGAGACGCTGCCCTCGCCGGACCTGCGCCTGGACCTGCTGCTCATGGCCTCCGACATCCTGGAGAAGTCCGGCTACGTGGCCATCGGCATGGACCATTTCGCCCATCCGGACGATCCCATGGCCAAGGCAGTGCAGGACGGGAAGCTCATCCGCAACTTCATGGGCTACGCCGTGAAGGCGGGATCGGATCTGCTGGGTTTCGGCCCCAGCGCCATCTCCAACGTGGCGGGCGTCTACGCCCAGAACGAGAAGATCCTCTCCAAGTGGGAGCACAGCATCCGCGACGGCCACTTGGCCATCCACAAGGGGCACCGGCTTTCCGAGGATGACGAGCTGCGCCGCTGGGTGATCCACCACCTCATGGGCCACTTCGAGCTGCGCTGGTCGGAGCTGCAGGAGAAGTTCGGCGTGGACGGCCCCCTCCTCTTCGCGGATGCGGTCACGCAACTCCTGGAGGAAGTCCCCCAAGGCACCGTGGAGGTTCGTCCCGAGGGCATCTTCATCACCCACCTGGGGCGGCGCTTCGTGCGCAACCTGGTGCAGCCCTTCGACGCCTACCTGGCCAAGCTCAGCGCCAAGACGCCTTTTTCCAGGACTGTATAAGCCGGGCCATTGAATAGCTGACCCAAAGGCCTACATTGAAGACGTTGAGACCCGCCCGATGGGACCGGGGCTCCAGCCTGAGGTCCCATCGGTGGTCTTCGCGAACCAGCCTGGCGAGCCAGGCGATGTCGTGGAGGGTTCCGTGTCTCGGACTCTGCTCCTCCTGCTGCCAGCCCTGGTCCTCACGGCCCAGGATTCGGCCATCCCGGGCGCCGTGGAGGTGCGCCCAGGCGTCTTTGTGTTGCGTAGCGCTCCGGATGACCAGACCTGCGTGGCCATCAGGAAGCAGCACATCACTCACGTGATCGACCTGCGCCGGGACGGGGAAGCCAACCTGAACTGCGAATCCGAGTCGGTCCGCATGCAGGAGCTGGGCGTGCAGTACCTGCGGTACGCCATCGGGAAGACGCCGCCTGCTGGAGATTTCGATTTCCTGCGGGCCCTCCTCCGGGATCTGCCGCGGGGGGCCAAGGTGCTGCTGCACTGCAGCAACGGCAACCGGGCCGCGGCCGCGATCTGCCCTTGGCTGGTGCTCGACAAGGGCATGCCCCTGGAGGAGGCGCTGCGGATCGCCAAGCTCGCGGGCCTGCAACTGCCCGAGACCGAGGCGGCGGTCCGCGGTTACATCGGGAGCAAGGGACGAACTTAGAGTTTCAAGGGTGACAGGGCCATCCAGATCCCCACGATCAGCGTGAAGGCCAGGGCCAGGGACAGGCTCGTCCACACCAGGCGGGCCTGGATCTTCGGGAGGCTGGGGGACAGGCTCTGACACTGGCGGAACGGGGAAAGGGCTCCCACGCCGAGGCCGGCCATGGCCGCGCCGAGCAGCGTTCCGTAGATCGGGTAGCCCACGAACCCGTACTCCCGCTGGAGCAGGCAGAAGGGGCAGTGGTGGGTCGGCAGTTCGTAGATGTAGAGGCAGAAGAAGGAGAGCAGGGCGGTCACCGCCACGCCGAGGAAGGCGAGGCTGAGCAGGGAGAAGGCGGCTCCGCCCCGCCTCGTGCGCAGGAAGATCCCCCCCGCTGCCAGCAGAGCCGTGAAGGTGACCCAGAACACCGGCTGCATGAGGCCGGGCGACAGGCTGGCCAGCTCTGAAGCGAAGCCCTGCCGCCCTTGGCCGAAGAGGCTGCCGCAGCACGAGGTCATCACGTCGGCTTTCAGGCCCAGGAGGTAGCTCGCCTGGAGCCAGGTCTCCGCGAAGACCAGCGGCACGATGACCAGGAGCAGGGCGTACTTGGGGCGGATGAGCGGATAGTCGTGCCCCCGGGTGTCGGTCCGCTGGAGGATCAGCCAGGCGCCCGCGACCAGGCAGGTGGCCACCTTCATGAGCAGGGTGGGGTAACCGTAACCGTTCGCCGCCAGGGAACCGGCGGCGCACATGGCTCCCACGAACTGAGTGTGCAGGCCGTCCGCCGTGTAGATGAAGAGGAAGAGCGAGAGGATCTGGATCACGAGGGCCGTGGTGACCAGGGTCGAAACCAGGTAGGTCCTCCGCTCCAGGTCGAGTTGCTCCTCGCTGCCGCTCTGAAGGTCCCAGCCGCGGAGGATTCGCAGGCCCTGCCAGCCCGCGGCCGCGAGCAGCAGGCTGATCATGCCCGAGGCCAGCAGGAGGGCGAGGATGCCCGGGTGCTGGATCATGCGCCCGCCACGATCCGCCCATCGCGCATCTCCACCACGCGGTCCGCCAGGGGGGAGTCGTACACGATCGGATCGTGGCTGGTGATGAGCAGGGTCTTGCCTGCGGCCTTGAACTGGCCCATGAGGGCCATGAAGTCCTCCGAGAGCCTGGAGTCGAGGTGGGCGGTGGGCTCGTCGGCGATGATCACGAGGGGATCGTTGATGAGGGCCCGGGCGATGGCCACGCGCTGGGCCTCGCCTCCGGAGAGACGATCGACTGGGGCGTGCAGGTGGCGGGCCAGTCCCAGGCTTTCCAGCCGCTGGATGGCGCGGGCCTCGGCCTGAGCGTGGTCCCCACCCGTGGGATAGGTTGGGAGGAGGACGTTCTCCAGCACGGAGATGCCGCGGATCAGGTTGAACTGCTGGAAGATGAACCCGAAGGTCCGCCGGCGGATGGTTGTGAGGAAGCGCTCGGGCAGGCTGGTGATCTCGAGGGAATCCCCTTCCGAGTGACCGGGCAGCGTCCCGGCTGGAAGGCCCTGGAGGTGGATGCGTCCAGAGGTGGGTCGGGCCATGCAGCCGATCAGGGTGAGCAGGGTCGTCTTCCCGGACCCGCTGGGGCCCTTGAGCACGGTGAGCCCACCCGCGGAAATGGTGAGGTTGACGTCGTCCACCGCCGTAAACGGCGTGGCCAATCCGGCCGCGTAGGTCTTCTCGACCTGGACAAGTTCGATCATGGTCAGGACCTCATCGCCGCGTCAGGATCCACCGTGGCGGCCCGCCAGATGGGCACCAGGGTGGCTGCGGTGTAGGGCAGCACGGTGAGAAAGAACAGGACCGTGAGCTGGTAGGCATCGAGGGCGGGCAGCAGCCGGTAGCGCGGGAAGAGCACGGACCAGCCCTTCAACGCATGTTCGAAGAGGGAAGCCGAAAAGAAGAAGACGTGGGCATAGGCCAGCAGCACGCCGCTCAGGAAAGCGGTCAGCGAGATCACGGCCCCCTCCCAGACCTTCAGCAGCAACACGTCGGCGCTCTCCCAGCCGATGGACTTGAGGATGCCGATCTCCCGGCGCTCTTCGGCGGAGAGACCCGTGGCCTTGTCCCAGGCGAAGATCACGAAGGCCAGGATCGACGAGGCCAGCACCACCACCATGAGGCCGCCGCGCCAGTCGAAGATGGCCTCGTAGGTCCGCAGGATCTCGGATTTCAGGATGGGCCGGGTATCCGGGAAGCGCTCGACAATCTTGGCGGCGATGGTGGGCAGCTCCCGTGGATTCCCCGCGGTGATCGCGAGGTCGGTGGCGAGGCCCTCGGGGAAGTTGAAAAGGGCCCGGACATCCCCGGGTGACATGAGCACCAGGTCTGAGGACACCAGCTCCGAGTCTCCGGGCAGAACCTTCTGCACAGCAAAAAGGCTCGGCAGCCCGGCGTAACTGCGCAGGCTGATGAGGTCGCCCTCCTGCACCCTCATGCTGCGGGCGACGCCCTGGCCGATCCACACCGCGTCGGCTGCCAGCGTCCGATCGTCGGTGGCCATGACGGTGAGGTTTCCTCCATAGACCGGATCGTAGTAGTAGCCCCACAGCCTGGGCTGGACCTCCTCGACGCCGCGGATGACACGGATGGCCTCGGCCTGGGCCACGGGTATGGGGTCGTGGCGGCCGGCGACCATGCGTTGGACCACCATGTCCGGGGCCTGCACCAGCAGCTCCCGCGCCTCGCGCTTGAGAGCCTGGACGAAGAAGATCAGCGAGGCGAGGACGAACACGACCAGCGTGTAGACGCCAAGCAGGGCCAGGTTCCGGCCCTTCCTCCGCAGCAGCGAGGAGAGAGCGAAATCAAGGATGTTTCGGTACCGCTGGAGGGGTGCGCGCATGGGGACTCGGGAAGGTCGGCGGGGCCAAGAGGGAACCGGAGGGGAAATGGTCCAGCCCCGAGGGGTGGTCCTGGAAGGCGGCGTGCCGGTCGGCCATGGCGGGGTGCCGGGTGTAGCGGGCTTCGGTGAACAGGCAGAGGTCCGTGAGGCCAAGGCTGCGCACCAGGGCCGCGCCGGCCTGGCGCTGCCGCGCGGCCGCCGCGGCCTGGGTTCTCGCATGGAGGAGCATGCCGAGGAACAGCGCCGCCTGGGCGCCGATCAGGGACAGGCAGAGGGTGGATTTGCGCATGGGCGGTCGGGCCATCGGGAACGGTCCCTCACAGGATAGCCGTCACTCCAGGGATTTCAGGGTGTCGGGGGTGACCTCAGAAAAGGTCAGGACCTTCACGCCGCGGTGGTCCTTGAGGAAGTCCCGCGCCGCGGACTCGTTGGCGAAGGGCACCAGCTCCCTGCCCATGGGGCCCATGATGTCGCTGCCGAGCACGAAGAAGGCCGCCCGTCCGTCAATATGCTTCAGGCCGTAGTAGTCCTTCACCTGGATGAGGGTGATGTCCCTGTTACTCCGCTTCGCCGCGTAGTGCTTCAGGTCGAGCAGGTAGGTGAAGAGGTCCTTGGGGCCATCGAACCAGGCCTGCGCACCATCCTTGAAGGAGATGACCGCGGCCCACTCGGGGAAATTGGCGACGTACATGCCGCACACGGCGCAGTTCCCCCTGGGGACAGGTCCCTTGGCTTTCTGGGCGGGCCTGGGGCCGGCCCAGAGTGCCGGGGACAGTCCGGCCAGCAGGATGATCAGGGTCAGGTTCCGGAGGCGGATCTTCATGGATTCCCTTGGGCGTTCCCTTGGATTCTATCCGCCAATGAGGCGGCGCCGGTCGAATGTCAGGGGCTATGGCCCCCAGGAAGCTGGCGGCTCAGGGCTTTCACCCACCCGCCCCCAGGGGAACCCTGTAGTCATGGCCCCGAATGGCCCTAGTCAAGACCTACCCATCATCGTTAGGCTGTGACCTCAAGTTCACTCGGACCGAGGAAGGCCATGGCCCCGGAACAGAAACACAGGCTGGTCATCGCCGAGGACCACACGATCCTCCGAGAGGGCTTGAAAGCGTTGCTGGCTGCCCGGCCGGAACTGGAAGTGGTCGGAGAAGCCACGGACGGCCGGGACGCGATCCGCTGCGCCGAGGAACTGATGCCGGACTTGATGCTGCTCGATCTCTCCATGCCCCGCTCCAACGGGCTGGAGGCCCTCAAGGAGATCAAGCGGCTCAGCCCGAACACCAAGGTCCTGGTGCTCACGGTCCACAAGACCGAGGACTACGTCTTCACCGCTCTCCAGAATGGGGCCGACGGCTACGTGCTCAAGGATTCCTCGTCCTCCGAGTTGACGATGGCGGTGCGCAGCGTCCTGAATGGGGAGCGCTACCTCAGCCCGGCCATTGCCACCACGGTCGTGTCTGGCTATCTCAGCTCAAAGGACGGGATCTCCCTGCGACCAGGCTTCGACGACCTGTCGAGCCGCGAGCGGGAAGTGCTGAAGCTCATCGCGGAAGGCTACCGCACCAAGGACATTGCCGAGTACCTCTGCATCAGCCCGAAAACGGTGGAGAAGCACCGCGCGAACCTGATGGACCGGCTCAACCTGCACTCCGTGTCCGCCCTGACGGCCTACGCCATCGAGAAGGGCCTGGTCACGAAGTAGGCTCATCCGGCAGGGGCCAGCGGGCGATGACCATGGTCCCCTCGCCTGGGGACGACGTGAGGATCAGGGAACCACCGAACAGCTCGGCCCGCTCCCGCATGGAGGCGAGCCCGAACCCTCCGGCGGACGTATGCCGGCGCACTTCCCCGGGATTGAAGCCCACCCCGTTGTCCCCCACCACGAGCTGGAGATCCCCCAGTACCTGCCTCAGGACCACGGTGACTTTCGAGGCCTGACTGTACTTGGCCGCGTTGTTCATGGCCTCCTGCATGATCCGGAAGATGTTCGTCTTGAGGATCTCAGGCACTTCGAACTCCTCGACCTCGGTCAGGCGCTCCACTTCCATGTGAGGATAGGTTGTCTGGAATTCCCGGGTGAACCAGGCGATGGTGGCCAGGAGCCCCAGGTCATCCAAGGTGGTTGGCCTCAGCGCCATGGAGATGCGGCGGACTTCCTCCACCGAGGACTGGATCACGGGAACCACGGCACGAAGGCTTCGGGTCTGGGGACTCTCGGGTCCGCAGGCGGCCTGCTCATCAAGGGCGCGTTCCACCATGAATTTCACCGCGCTCAGGGACTGGCCGATGCTGTCGTGGAGCTCACGCGCCACGCGCTGGCGCTCGCTTTCCTGGGCGGACATGAGCCGGGCGGAGAGCCGATGCAGCGTCTCGCGGGAGTCCCGCAGGGCCTGTTCGGCCTTGTGGCGCTCCGTGATGTCCTGGATGTTACCGAGGAGGGCGAACTCACCTCCGTACCGGATGAGGGCCGTCCTGCCGCTGATCCAGCGGGTCTCGCCACCCGAGTGGAGGATGCGGCACTCGTAGTCCTGAGTGGCTCCCGTGCCCGCCAGCCGCCGCCGCCACATCTCCCGCACCATGGCCCAGTCGTCCGGGTGGATGATGTCGGCCACGTCCATGGCCGCGAGGTCGTCTTGGGACCGGCCCACCATCTGAAAGAAGCGCTGGTTGGCGAACTCCAGCCGTCCGTTCCGGTAGATGAAGATCCCTGTGGGCGAGTTTTCGACGACGGTGCTGTACTTCTCCTCGGAGTCTCGGATCGTGGCCTCCGCCGACTTCCGCTCGGTGATGTCCATGAAGGTGTAGACAAAGCCGGCCACGGAGCCATCGCCGCGCCAGATGGTCGAGCAGGTCAGGTAGGCGGGGAAGGAGGAACCATCGCGGCGGATCGCCTTCACTTCTCCGGTCCAGCCCTTCACGGCTCCGAATCCTGAGAGTCCGCTCTTGGCCGCCTCCGAGGTGAAGCCGGTCACTTTGGCCAGTGTCTGGTCTCTCACCTCATCCTCGGTCCAGCCGAACATCCACTCGGCGAACCGATTCCAGTAGAGGATGACCCCCCCTTTGCCCGTGGCGACGACGGCCTGCTGGACCACGGCCAGGATCCGCGCCTGGAACTGGATGCGGGCATCGGCCTTGGTGCGCTCGAGGGCTTCGGCGCGGATCCGCTCCTCCGCGTCCTGGCGGAGGAATTCATTCGAGGCCAGGACTTCCGTCAGCGCCCGTTCAGCCTCGGCCTTGTCGAAGAGGTCGCGGACCATGGGTTTGATGAGCAGGAAGTAGATGGATGGGAAACAGACGAGGATCAGCGTCGCGGAATCCACGAAGGCCATGGTCAAGTGGTCCGCTCCGAAGACCGGTTCCAGCAGGACCATGATGGTGAGCTCGGTGATGACGATGATCGCGCAGACGCTCAGGAACGCGCGCAGCAGCTTCCCTGGGCGGAACGGGGCAGGCGCGGCCGGGTCCGGCGGAAGGGGCCGGAGGGGAATCGGGGCCTTCGGTGTGACGGGGGGCGTCAGAAATCACCTCGAGAGTCTGCGACCCAAAGGCTATCGGAGGTCGAGGAGTTCCAGCTCGAAAATCAGGGTGGCCCCGGCGGGGATGTCCTGCCCCAGTTCCTGGGGGGAGTAGCCGAGCGCAGGAGGTACCCGGAGCAGCCGCTTGCCGCCCCTCTTCATGGTGGCGAGTCCTTCCTCCCAGCCCTTGATCACCCGGCCGCCGCCCAGCGGGAAACTGACGGGGAAACCCCGTTTCCTGGTGTCCATGAAGGTTCTGCCCTTCAGGCCGCCTTCCTCGATCCAGCCCAGGGCTTCGACGACGCAGGTCTGACCGAACTGGGGGGTAGTGCCCTGTCCCTGGACCAGGTCCACGATGCCGAGGCCGCTGGGGAGGGTGGACCAGCTCCCGGCGCGAGCCTCGGGGGCCTTGCAACTGAATCCAATCACCGGGAGCAGGACAATGGGCAGGGCGGCACGAAAGCGCAAGGCGGTCCTCCATATGATGGATCGTCAAGGCTACCAGGATCTGAGTTTGGCGGGGACCGGGATCAGGTCTTGGGCTCGCTGTACATGTTCTCGATCCGGTCGGCGTACATCTGGTTCACCACCCGGCGCTTGACCTTCAGCGAGGGGGTCAGCTCCCCACCCTCGAGGGTCATCTCGTGATCCAGCAGGATGAACTTCTTGATGCGCTCATAGTTCGACAGGTGCTCATTGACGCGTTCCAGCCGGCTCCCAACTTTGGCGAGGACCATCGGATCCTGGATGAGCTGCGCATGGGAGGCGAAGTGGAGCTTCTTGTAGCCCGCCCAGCGCGCCAGGCTGTCGAAGTTCGGCACGATCAGCGCGCTGATGAAGTTCCGCTGATCGCCGATGAGCACGGCCTGGGCTATGTATTTGTCGCCCTTGAGCAGATTCTCGATGGGCTGGGGGGCGATTTTCTTCCCGCCGCTGGTGACGATGAGCTCCTTCTTTCGGTCCGTGATGTAGAGGCGGCCCTGGTCATCCTGGTGGCCGATGTCGCCGGTGTGGAAGTAGCCGTCCGCGTCGACGGCCTCCCGGGTGGCCTGCTCGTTGTTCCAGTAGCCCACCATGATGTTCGGTCCCTGGCAGAGGATCTCGCCATCCTCGGCGATCTTCACGAAGGGACGGCCGTTCCAATCCTTGTAGAGGGGGCGGCCGACACAGCCTGGCAGCACCTCTCCAAAGCGGTTGATGGTGATGACCGGGCTGGTCTCCGTGAGGCCGTAGCCCTCGAGGATCGGCACGCCCACGATCCAGAAGAACTCCATGATCTTGCCCCCCAGGGGCGCGCCACCACTGACGGCCAGGCGCAGACGGCCGCCAAGCCTGGCCGAGATCTTGTCGAAGACGAGCTTGCGCGCGATGCCGTAGCAGAAGCCGCTCCACCCGCCGGGGGTCTTGCCCTCGTAGAGCTGAGTCACGATGCGCCTGCCCGCCACCATGGACCAGTGGAAGATCAGACGCTTGACGAGGCTCGCAGAGGCCACACCATCGTAGATGCGGCCATACACCTTCTCGTAGATCCGGGGCACCGAGGCCAGGACCGTGGGTCTGACCTCCAGGAGGTCTGCCGGGACGGTGTTGACGCTTTCGGCGTAGTAGATGGCGGCGCCGATGTGCAGCATGAGGAACTGGCCGGCCATGCGCTCGAAGATGTGGGTGAGGGGCAGGAAGCTGAGGCAGCGGTGGCCTTCCTCCATCTTCACCGCCTCGACGGAAGACACGACGTTCGAGGCCAGATTGCCGTGCGTGAGCACCGCGCCCTTGGGGTCGCCCGTGGTCCCGGAAGTGTAGATAAGGGTCAGGACATCTGAGGCCCTTCGCTGCTCGCCCCACTGCTTCACTTCGGGCCGGCGGGCTTCCATGGCCTGACCTTCCTCCTGGAGGGTTGCCCAGGAGATGAGGCTGCGTCCGGTCCCTTCGGGCAGATCGCCATCGATCAGGACTGCTGTTTCCAGCTGCGGAAGCTGATCCCACTGGGCCAGGACCTTGTCCAGTTGGGGCCGGTCGGAGCAGACCACCCAGCGGGACTGGCTGTCCTTGAGGATGTAGGCGGCCTGGGGGGCATTCAGAGTCGCGTAGATGGTGACGTCCGGGAGCCCCTGGATGGCACAGGCGAGGTCTGTGATGGCCCACTCTGGGCGATTCTCGGAAAGGATCGCCACCCGGTCGCCGGCCTGGAGCCCGCGGGCCGCCATGGCCAGAGAGAGGCGCTCGACCAGGGCCACCAGTTCGGCGTGGGAAATGGGCACATAGACCCCATTCCGCTTGAATGCCAGGGCATCGGGAAGGTTCCTCTCGACGGCCTGATAGAAAAGCTGGGCAATCGTTTCGATGGGCTGCGCCACAATGACTCCGGACATGAAGGGGATGTGACGGCATGGTAGCAGGGAAGGGCACATTGACGCTGAGCGAGGGGGTCCAGGCCTACCACCTTGAACAGCGCGCCAGGGATGTCTCCCCGCACACCGCCCGCGCCCAGAAGGGTGACCTGGGAAAGCTTCTCGAGCACGCGGTCCGGGCCCGGTGGGAGGCATGGGAGGTGACCCCCCGGACCCTGCGCGGCTTTGCCCTGGAACTGGGCGATCGCGGCCTGGATCCGGCCAGCCAGGCGCGCATCCTCTCGACCGTCCGGGGCTTCTTCAAGTGGCTCTGGGAGACCCGGCGCATCACGAAGAACCCCGCCTCTGGCCTGCGGAATCCCAAGCAGCCGAAGCGGCTGCCAGCCTTCCTCACGGAAGGGGAAACCCTCGCGCTCCTGGATCTTCCTCCCCAGGTCGATTTCCCCACGGCGCGCCTTGCCTGTCTGCTAGAGCTCCTCTATGCCTCGGGCCTGCGGGTTTCGGAACTGGTGGGCCTGGATTTACAGGATTTGTACTCGGAACAGCGAACCCTGCGAGTGCTCGGCAAGGGGCGCAAGGAACGCCTGGTCCCCTATCACGCCCAGGCGGCGGAGGTGATCGAGGCCTACCTGGGCTTCCGCTCCACCCTTCTGGCGGCGAAGGCGCTGCCGCCCACCCCGGCCCTGTTCCTGAACCTCCGCGGGGGCCGCCTCACGCCCACCAGCGTGCGGGCCATGCTCCGCGGGGCCCTGGATGCGGCGGCGGTCCGATCCCGGGTCAGCCCTCATGCGTTGCGGCACAGCTTCGCCACCCACCTGCTCAACCGTGGCATGGACCTCCGGGCCATCCAGGAACTGCTGGGCCATGCGAGCCTGAGCACGACCCAGCGCTACACTCACCTGGGGCTGGAAGAGCTGGCCCGTACCTACGAGAAGGCCCATCCGCGGGCCAAGAGCTGAACCAGGATCTCCAGGAGTGCCCCATGGATGCGGTCGTTCCCGTTCCCGCAGTGCCCGCCCTCCCCATCGAGGGGACCGCGCAGGTCTTTCCGGTGCGCCGGATCTACTGCATCGGCCGCAACTACGCCGACCACGCCCGCGAGATGGGCATGGATCCCGAACGCGAACCCCCCTTCTTCTTCGGCAAGCCCCACGACACGGTGGTTCCGGGCGGAGGCGACATCGCCTACCCGCCCCTCACGTCAAACCTCCACTACGAGGTCGAGCTGGTGGTGGCCCTGGCGACAGGCGGCCGGGACATCCCGGCTGCCGAGGCCCTTGGCCACATCTACGGCCATGCCGTTGGCATCGACCTGACCCGACGGGACCTGCAGGCGAAGGCGAAGGACAAGGGCCAGCCCTGGGACACGGCCAAGGGCTTCGACCAGTCGGCGCCGATCTCCCGCATCCTGCCCGTGGCGGCCGGAGGGCACTTCGGCCGGGGCGCGATCTGGCTGGAGGTGAACGGCGTGGAGAAGCAGCGGGGCGACCTGTCCCAGATGATCTGGCCGGTTTCCGAGATCATTGCCCACGTGTCCAGATTCGTCGCGCTTGCACCCGGCGATCTCATCTTCACCGGCACGCCGGCTGGCGTCGGCCCCATCGTCCGGGGCGACCGCGTCCGCTGCGGCATCGAGGGGCTCGGCGAGTTGGAGATTGGGCTGGTCTAGCTGGCGGGCTCAGCTGCCGCCGGCGAGTTTGAATTGGGCGATGATGTCGTCGACGCTGTCCTTGCGGCTGTCGGCCTCCAGGCTGGTATCGAAGATCCGGTCCTGGGTGGCGACCTTGCGCTCCGAGAAGCCCTGGCTGTCTCCAAGCCCCGCGCTGTGGATGTTGAAGATCACCAGCAGCCGGTTCAGGCCGCCCTGGAATTGCTTGAGGAGGATGACGACCTTCTCGATCTTCTGGCGGGTGATGTCCTGGAACTGGAGGATGTTCAGGATCTCGAAGGCCTCGTCGCTGACCTTCTGGAGCATGGCCTTGGCTGGATGGAGGTCCACCTCCTGGGGCGGGGGTGCCACCTGGTGGGCGAAGAGATACTCCAGAACCTCCTGGGCCAGGGCGTTCTGTTCCTCCCCGGCCGCGGCCCGATCGAGGAACCCGGCAATGGCGGCGTGCAGGTCGGCCTGGCGCTGGTTCTGCATGGCGAGACCATCCTGGCAAGCCTGCACGGCGCGGGTGGCGTCGTCGGAGGCGGCCATGAGCGTGTCCAGGCGGTTCATGACGCTCTGGGTGGCCTCCTCCGTATCTGAGGTGATGGCGTCCAGCTGGGCGGCGAGTTCCGGCACCTGGGTGCTCTGGTGCTTCACCGAGGCGTCCAGTTGCTGCAGGTTCATGAGGGTCTGGTTGATGCTGGAGACCAGGGCTCCGAGCTCTCCCTTGGCCTCGATGTCGATCTTCTGGTAGACCCTGCCATTGGCCATGTCCTGGGCGGCTTCGGCCAGCCGGTGCAGGCTGGCCTGGGAATCTCCCTGCAACTCGCTGCGGAGATCCGCGATGAGGTGCTCGAGGCTCAGGAGACGCTGGTCGAGACGCTCCCTGCGATTCTGGAACTCTTCCACCAGGCTTTCCGGGGTGCCTTCCCGCAGCTGCTCTTCAGGCGTTTCATTCATGGGGACTCCAGGGGTGCCCTCAGGGCGCGGGCCTCACTTTGACATGGGATCCTTCGGTGAAACCCCAGGCCAGCATGAGTTCCCGCGGAATGGCCACTTGCTGGTCTGCGAGGCTGGTCACGAACTCGACCCGTTCCACGGCCGGTCCTTTGGGCCAGATGACCCGGAGGTTCTGGATGCCTTGCCGGTAGGGCCCCAGGGCGGTCCACCACCCCTCCATGGCCTTGGGCAACTGCAGGTGGCCACCCTTCTTGAAGAGACCCGTCTTCAGCAGGATGACAGTCACGTGGGCATCGGGCTCCAGCACCTCCAGGCGCCCGGCGTCCTTCAGGATGGCCGCAGCCTGCATCACGGCCACATCATGCTGGCCGGAGGCGGACATGACGTCCTGGAAGTCGCGGTAGCCATCGAAGAACGGCAGGATCTTGCGCTCCTCGGTGAAGAGCTTGAGGCCCTCCAGCAGTTGTGGGGCGGGGAGGGTGGGCCAGGGCACGGCCGTCAGCCGGGGGAAGATCGTATGCAGGCGTTTCCGGCTGTCCTGGAGGCGTGCCGAGTCCATGAGCAGGTCGGGGACTGTGCGCCGGATGGTCGCCGGGGTCTGGACCTGGGTGGTGAGGAACTCGAAGTGGCCAGAGTCCCACTCCAGGATCTCGAAGGCGGCCATCTCGCCCCTGGCCGACAGGGTTTCCGCGTGGATGACCTCACCACTGGAGAAGTACAGCACGCCGCTGATCCTGCCGGAACTCACCTGGAGCATGCCCGTCTTCCGGTTGACGTGAAGCAACTGGGCCACGTCCGTGAGGGAGATGCTCTCCAGGGTGCCGCGGAGATTGCTCATGCCTGGCGCTCCGGCGTCAGAAGTTCTTCGAGCAACACCTTGATCCGTTCCCGGTTCACCGGCTTGACCAGGAAGATGTCCGCCCCGCTCCGCAGACCCTGCGACCAGGCCCGTTCACCATCGAACCCCGTGAGGAGGACCACCTTCATACCCTGGCTTTCCGGGTCATCCTTGATGGAATGGCAGAGCGCCGTTCCGCTTTCTCCGGGCATCAGGACATCCAGGAAGATCAGGTCCACCCGCTCCTGTGCCATGGCCCGCCGGGCGAAGCTCGAGTCGGCCGCCTCGAGCACCCGGTGGCCTTCCAGCTCGACGAACTCCCGCAGGATCTGGCGGACGCCAGGATCGTCATCGACGATCAGCACGGTGCTCATGGGCGCGCCTCCCCCATGGCCGTGAGCATCTCCTCGACGGCCCGTTCCAGCCCCACGAGGACGGCCCTGCCGACGAGGCTGTGGCCGATGTTGAGTTCCTCGACCTCGGGGATGGCAGCCACCGGGCCCACGTTCTGGAGGGTGAGGCCGTGGCCCGCGAGCACCCGAAGATCCAGGCGGCTGGCCAGCCGGGCCGCGTCCCGCAGGCGGCCCAGTTCCAGGGAGGGATCCGAATCCATGGGCAGGTCGCTGTAGGTGCCCGTGTTCAGCTCCACGGCGTCCGCCTCCAGCTTGGCGGCCATCTTCACCTGGTCGAGCACGGGATCGACGAAGATGCTGACGTGGATGCCCGCGCCGCGCAGCTCGCGGACCACCGGCTTCAGCATCCCCTGAAGGAAGATGGCGTCGAGGCCACCCTGGGTGGTGAGTTCCTCGCGGCTCTCGGGAACCAGGGTCACCCAGGAGGGCTTGATGGGGATGACGGCTTCCAGGGCTTCAGGCGACGCCGCGCATTCCACGTTCAGGGGTACGGCGAGGACCTCCTTCAGCACCCGGAGATCCCGCTCCTGGATGTGCCTGCGGTCACCTCGGATGTGGACCGTGATGCCATGCGCACCGGCGCCTTGGGCCAGGAGCGCCGCGGCGACCGGCTCGGGCTCATGGCCTCCTCGGGCCTGGCGGAGGGTGGCCACATGATCGACGTTGACGCCAAGCCTGAGATTCAATGCGGGCTCCGGGGATGACTTGTAGCTTACCCAATGCTGGAGCCCAGTCGGCATGAAGGTTGGAGGGGGTGAATTTCGAAAAAGAGTTTCAACATGCATTTGAACGAATCATAGTGGTGAAATGAGCATGGCCCTTCTCCCCTCTGCGTTCCTGGCCCACGGTTCCCCCATCCTGGCCCTGGATGGAGAGGCCTGGGGTGAGGCGGTCTCGGCCCTGGGCCGGCGCCTGCCGGCCCTGCGGGCCATCCTCGTCTGCTCGGCCCACTGGGAGGCGCCCGGCCCATTCCGGCTCTCTTCCGCCGCCAAGCCCCGCGTCATGCATGATTTCGGCGGCTTTCCGGAGGCCTTGTACACGCTGGACTACCCGGCGCCCGGATCTCCAGAACTGGCCGGAGAGGCGGCGTGGCTGTTGCGCGAGGCGGGCCTGGAGGCGGTGCTGGACGCCCAGCGCCCCCTCGATCATGGGGCCTGGGTGCCCCTGCGCTACCTGCGGCCCGAGGCCGACATCCCAGTGGTGCAGCTGTCCCTGCCCCACTCCCGCACACCTGAGATGCTGCTGGCCGCAGGGCGGGCCCTGGCGCCGCTGCGCCACTGCGGGGTGTTGATCCTGGGCAGCGGCGGCATCGTCCACAACCTGGGCCGCCTGGACTGGCAGGGCGCTACCGAACCCCGGCCCTGGGCCGCGGCCTTCCAGAACTGGGTCCACGAACGGCTGGCCGCCGGGGACGAGGCGACCCTGGCGGATTGGCGGCAGGCTCCGGGTGCCGTGGAATCCGTGCCCACCTCGGAGCACCTGGACCCGCTCTTCGTGGCCATGGGAGCCAGAGGGACCGCCGCCAGAGCCCCTGTTTGATGGCTGGCAGCTGGGCAGCCTCAGCCTGGCAAGCTACGAATTCCGCTAGACCTCCGCCCGCTTCATGCTGCGGATGGCCACGGTCCAGATGAGGGCCGTGAGGGCCAGCAGCTTCAGCACCTCCGGCCAGAAGGCCTCCAGCCCCACGCCGCGCAGCACCAGGGCCCGGATGATGATGATGAAGTGGGTGAGCGGCATCAGCTCCCCGATCAGGAAGAAGGGCAGGGGCATGCCTTCGCGGGGGAAGATGTAGCCGCTGAGGAAGACGAAGGGCAGGATCGTCAGCATGCTCATCTGGGCGCTCTGGCCCTGGTTCTGGGCGATGGTGGAGATGCGGATGCCGATGCCGAGCATGGGCACGATGAAGAGGCCGGCCATGGCGTAGAGCAGCGGGACGGAACCGGCCACCGGGACCTTGAAGAAGAGGTGGGCCACGCCGAAGAGGACCGTCATCTGCGCGTAGGCCATGACGACCACCGGGATGACCTTCCCGGCGAACAGTTCGAGAGGCGTCACCGGCGTCACGAGCACCTGGTCGAGGGTGCCGCGTTCCTTTTCGCGGACGATGGCATTGGACGCGAACATGATGCAGGTCATGGAGAGGATGACGCCCACCAGGCCCGGCACGATGAAGGTGGGGCTGCGCAGGTCCGGGTTGTACCAGGGGCGGATGCGCACCTCGACGGGCATCACGGGCTTGGCCGCGCCGCCGTAGCCCATGCGGTCGAAGAGCAGCTGGGTGTTCCGGAGCTGGCCCACGCCCGGAGGCGGTGGCCATGGCGCTGGAGGCCGTGGTGGGGCTGGAGCCGTCCACGATGATCATCACTTCACCGGTCTGGCCGGAGCGGATGCGGCGGGCGTAGTCCGGCGGAAACCAGACGCCGACCTGGGCCTTGCCGCGGTCGATGGCCCTGCGCAGGTCTACTTCCGAGCGACACCTCGACCTTCACGTCGAAGTACTGGGTGGCCACCAGCCCGTCGACGAAGCTTCGGCTCTCCTGGCTCTGGGACTCGTCCAGGACCACGGCGGGCATGTGCTTCACGTCGTAGTTGATGGCGAGCCCGAAGATGACGAGCTGCATGAGCGGCATGCCCAGGGTGAAGGCCAGGGTCAGCCGGTCCCGCCGGAGTTGCAGGAATTCCTTCCAGACCAGGGCCTTGATGCGGTTCCACATGGCGTACCTCAGGCGACTCGAGTGCGTTGGACCAGATCCACGAACAGGTCTTCCAGCGAGGGGGGTTCGGGCGGGAGGGCCTCGAAGGCGAACCCTTCGCGCCGCAGCTGGTCCAGCAGGCCTGCGGGGTCCAGGCCGGCGGGCAGGGAGAGGCGGACGCTGCGGCCCAGCAGCTCGGCGGCCAGCACTTCGGGATGGGCCCGGGCCGCCGTCTGGAGGGCCCGGAACTGCTCGGTCCGCAGTTCGATCAGCTGGCGGCCCAGGGCCTCTTTGAGGCTCCGCGGACGCCCATAGGCCATGAGTTTCCCCCCGAGGATGAAGGCCAGGCGGTCGCACTGGTCGGCCTCCCCGAGGTTGTGGGTGGTGACGAGGATGCTCATGCCCTCGGCCACGAGCTCGTCCATGGCCTCCCAGAACAGGCGCCGGCGCAGGGGATCCACGCCACTGGTGGGCTCGTCGAGGAAGAGGATCCGGGGGCGGTGCAGGGTGGCCGAGGCCAGGGCCACCCGCTGCCGCTCGCCCGTGGAGAGGGCTGCCACCAGCAAGTCCCGGTGTTCCCAGACCTGCATTTCGCGCAGCCGGAATTCCACTTCCGCGGCCAGGGCCCGGCCCTCGAGCCCGTACAGGCCACCGAAGAACCGGAGGTTCTCGGCCACTGTGAGATCGGTGAGGAGGCTGGATTTCTGGCTCATGTAGCCCATGTGGGCCCGCACTTGGTCGGCTTCGGTGAACAGGTTGCGGCCCAGGGCGCGAGCCTCGCCGGCGCTGGGGGCGAGCACGCCGCAGAGCATGCGGATGGTGGTGCTCTTGCCGGCGCCGTTGGGCCCCAGGAAGCCGAAGATCTCCCCCGCCTGCACCTCGAAGCTGAGGTCGGAGACGGCCGTGAACGCGCCGAACCTCCGGGTCAGCCCCTTCACTTCCAGCACGGGCTCAGGCATCGCTGCCTCCAGCCGTGAGGGCGTGCAGGAAGACATCCTCCAGGTTCGCCTCCGCCTGCCGGACCTGCTCCACGCCCGGCAGGGCCGCCAGGTGGGCCAGGAGCGGCGCGGGTTCCTGTTCGGGGAAGCGGACGCGGAGGATGTCGCCTTCCGCGAACAGGTCCAGCGGCGCAAGGGCGGCAAGGGCCTTCTGCGCCTCGCGTCGGCGGGAACTCACGATGCGGAACACCAGACCCGGCAGGTTCCGGCGCAGGGTGGTCAGATCGCCCTCCTCGAGCACGCGCCCCTCGTTCATCAGCAGCATCCGGTGGGCGTACTCGGCCTCGTCCATGTAGGGCGTGGAGAAGAACACGGCCACGCCCTGGTCGTGGACCGCGTGGATGAGCTCCCAGAACTCCCGCCGGCTGACGGGATCGACCCCCGTGGTGGGCTCGTCGAGCAGCAGCAGGCGGGGCTGGGTGAGCAGGGCGGCGCAGAGGGCGAGCTTCTGCTTCATGCCGCCAGAGAGGGCCCCCGACAGCCGGGTCCGGTAGGCTGCCAGGTCCACGGATTCGAGCAGGCTGGTCATCCGTGTGTCCAGGTCCGGCAGGCCGAAGAGGCCCCCCTGGAAGCGGAGGTTCTCCTCGACCGTGAGGTCCGGAGCGAGGCTGAAGGTCTGGGGGACATAGCTGATGCCCTCCCGGCCCAGGTGCCGGTGCAGCTCGCCGCCCGTGGGCCGCTGCAGTCCGGTGAACATTCGGAAGGTGGTCGTCTTGCCCGCACCATCGGGCCCGATGAGGCCCACCAGCTCGCCTTCGGCCAGGGTGATATCCAGACCCTGGACGGCCACCTTCGGGCCGAAGTGGCAGCTGAGCGCGCGGGCCTCCAGCAGGATCATCGCGAAGGGCCCCCCAGGCGCACGTCCACGGCTGCGCCGGGCACCAGGCCCTTGTCCCAGCCCTGGGGCAGGTTCACACGGGCGGGATAGACCAGATTCACGCGCTCTTCCCGGCTCTCCACCATCTTCGGAGTGAACTCGGATTCGGAGCCGATCTCATCGAGGGAGGCCTCCAGAAGTCTCTTGTCGGCCGTGATCACCGTCACCGGTGCGCCCAGGCGCACCTGCCCCTGCAGGGTCTGGGGCAGGTACACCCGCACCCAAAGCTGGTCGAGGCGCGCGAGGGTGAGCACCGGCTGGCCTGCGGTGATCACGCTGCCCGGCTCCCTCAGGCGGTGGGTCACCACGCCATCAAAGGGGGCGCGCACCTCCGTGAAACCCGCCTGCAGGCGACTCTGCTGAAGCACGGCCTGAGCCTTCCGCGCCTCGGCGCCGCCCGCCTGGCGCTGCTCGATGCGGGCCCCGGCCCTGAGTTCCGCCAGTGCCTTCGACTGGAGGTTCAGATTGGCGGCAGCGCGATCGCGGCCAGCCAGGGCATTGTCGAGGTCCGCCTGCGACAGCACCTTTTCGCCGAAGAGGCGCTGGACACGGGCCAGGCTGTCTTCGGCCAGCCTCAGGGTCGCCGCGGCATCCTGCACCCGGGCTTCGCCTTGGGCGATGTCTTCTGTACGGCTCCCACGGTCCAGTTCCAGGCGCTTGGCATCCGCGCTGTCAAAGCCGGCCTGGTCCCGCTGCACGGCGGCCTCCAGCTCCTCGGCCGCGACCCGGGCCAGCAGGTCCCCGGCCTTCACGCGCTGGCCTTCGCGGACAGACAGTTCCACCAGACGGCCGCCCGCCCGCGGCCCCAGGTCGGTAAGGTAGGCTTCCACCCGGCCATTGAGCAGGGGCCGTTCATCGCGCCGGCAGCCGAGGAGGATGAGAGGCAGAAGGAGCAGGAGCTTGAGCTTGAGCATGGGAAACCTCAGTCGACCGGAGTGGGCAGGGGAGGCAGGGAGGCGGAGGGATCGAGCGCGATGCCGCGCCAGAACAGCTCGAACCAGGCCTTCATGCCGGTGTGGACGGCCTCGTCGGCTGGCATGGCCATGAGGCGGGGCAGCACCACAGGCAGCACGTCGAGGATCTCGAGCTGCATCTTCACGAGGAAGAATGTCACCAACAGCGGGCTCAGATCGAGTCGGAGCTCGCCGCGGGCCATGCCCTGCTCGACGACCCGCCGGACGCAGGTCGTGATGGGTCGGATCTGCTCCTCGATGAGGTGGGTGAGGCCTTCGGCGCCACGGACGATCTCGCCGCGGATCATGGACCGGATGCCGGGATCGTCCTTCAGGTGGCGGTGGTAGATCAGGAGCACGGCCCAGAGCCGCTCTGAGGATGGCCGCTGATCCCTGGCGTCCGAGAGTTCCTCCACTTCGCGGAGCACGCCGGGGAAGCGGCGTCCCAGCAGGGCCCCGAAGAGCGCCTCCTTGCTGTCGAAATGGTAGTAGATCAGGGCCGGATCGCAGCCCGCATGGCGGGCGATGGCCCTGAGGCTGGCCGCCCGAAGTCCTTCCTGGGCGAAAACGGCCTGGGCCGCATCCAGGATCTGGTCAGGATCGATCCGGGTTGGCTTCGGTCCGCGGGAGCGGGGGGAGGGTACCAGGGGCATGGGGGTCCAATTCAACGTGTGTTGAATCATCGACCTCGAACGACCGGGGCGCAAGGGTCTAATTCACTGGTTGTGGAAATATCACTCGGGCACGAAAAAGCCCCAGGTCACCGGGGGCTCATCGTGGAAAGCTCCGAGTCTATTCGCCGGAGATCGGAACCACAGTGGTGTCTTCGATGGTGAGGATTTCGGCCTCTTCGAAGGCGATGCGGTTCTCCTCGACCTCGGCCACCGCCACCTGGCCCCAGAAGGAGGCAAGCTTAGGGGCATCCTGGGCCTGGCCGTGCTTGTTGACGGGGACGACGACCTCGACCTTGGGGAAGGCGCCGCGCTGAAGCTGCTCGCAACGCTTGCCCGCGATGACGACGAAGCGGTACTTGTTGGCGATTTCATCAGGGACACGAACAATGGTGCGCTGGGTCATGGGGCACTCCGAACCTGGAAGCATAACAGCTGAAAGGTGTTCCGGCAACGGTTCGAGCCGGTTCCTAGAGTAGGATGGGCTCCCGGAGTCGACCTCATGCAGATCATCCTCGGCATCACTGGCGGCGTGGCCGCCTACAAGTCCGCTGAGCTGGCCCGGCTGTTGGCCAACCAGGGCCACCGGGTGCGCTGCATCCTGACCGAGGCGGGGTCCCGGTTCATCACGCCGTTGACCCTCACGAGCCTGACGGGCGAGCCCTGCTACGGCGCCAATCCGGACCAGGGCGAGTGGCGGGCCAACCCCAGCATTGAGCACATCGAGTTGGCCCGCTGGGCAGACCTGGTGGCCGTGGTGCCCGCCACCGCGAACATCCTGGGCAAGGCCGCCAACGGCCTGGCCAGCGACCTGCTCAGCACGTTCCTGTTGGCCACCCGGGCCCCCGTGCTGTGGGCGCCGGCCATGAACACCGGCATGTGGGAGCATCCCGCCGTGCAGGCCAACCTGATGCGGCTCCGCAGTTTCGGCCATGCCGTGGTGGAGCCGGGCGAGGGTGTCCTGGCCTGCGGCGAGGAAGGGGCAGGAAAATTGGCGGAGGTGGCTGTGATCGCCGAGGCCATCCAGGTCC
The DNA here is from genome assembly GCA_963751095.1 of uncultured Holophagaceae bacterium. Taxonomy (GTDB): domain Bacteria; phylum Acidobacteriota; class Holophagae; order Holophagales; family Holophagaceae; genus Geothrix. The sequence goes on from CAVVTK010000018.1 coordinate 91,581, forward strand.
ACGGCACCCCTAAACTGGCCAGCCTTGATGGCCGCCGGGTGCTCATCACCGCCGGGCCCACCCGGGAGGACCTGGACCCGGTCCGCACCCTCACCAATCGAAGCACGGGCGCCATGGGCATCGAGCTGGCGAGGGCCTTCCGGGACGTGGGCGCCAAGGTCCAGCTGGTGCTCGGCGGTGACCTCCCGGCGCCCTGGGGCGTGGAGACGACGCGGGTCCGGAGCGCCCAGCAGATGTTGGAAGCCTGCGAGGCGCGCTGGACCGACTCGGAAGGGCTCGTGGCCGCCGCCGCCGTGGCGGATCAGCGTCCCGAGGCTTCCTCCAGCGAGAAAATGAAGAAGGCCGACGGGGCCGAGACCCTGACGCTGGTCCGCACTCCGGACATCCTGGCGACCCTGGCTGCGGCCCGGCGGCCGGATCAGTGGGCGGTGGGCTTCGCTGCCGAAAGCGAGAGGCACTTGGAGCATGCTGAGGAAAAGCTGAGGAAGAAGCACCTGGATGCGGTCCTGGTCAATGATGTACAGGCTGGTCGCGGTTTCGGGGCCCAGGCCAACACCCTCACGCCCCTCACGGCCCAGGGGGCGCATCCGGCCCTGGGACCCCTCCCGAAGGATCAGCTGGCCCGGGCGGTGGTGCAGTGGTGGGCTGCTCGCCTCGAAGCCGCGCGGAACTGATTCAGAGCACCGGGTCCAGCCAGGGCAGCACTTCGCTGGGGCGGCCGGGGACATTGCCCACGCGGACCGCCACCACCACGATCCAGCCCTGGGGCCGCTGCAGAGACTTCAGGTCCATGAGGAGGGTCGAGCCGGGGCCGGGCAGGTCCGGGCGCCGCCGCTCCAGGACCACCTCTCCACGGCTGAAGACATCCTCGGGCGTGGGCTTGGTGAGCCCGAGGGCCAGGTAGAGCACCCGCACCACCTCGACGCCCGCCAGGGGGCCACCGTTCACGTCGGCCGAGGGGAGCACCAGCCGGATCTGGCGGAGCCCCTCAAGGCGCACATCCATGGCCTGGGCCGCGGCGCGGGGCCTCGGGATGGGGTCGCCCTTCCGTCCGCATCCGAATATCAGGAGGCCGAGGGTGATGGCGAGGAGCGGGTTTGCTAGTCTGAAGGCTCTCATCGCCATCCATCATGCCTGAATCCGAGCGTCATGCCTGAATCCGAGGTCCACCCATGCCCGTGACCAAGATCCTCATTGCCAACCGCGGGGAAATCGCGATTCGCGTGATCCGCACCTGCCGCGAGATGGGCATTCCCACCGTGGCGGTGTACTCGGAGGTAGACCGTGGTGCCCTGCACGTGCGCATGGCGGACGAGGCCTACTGCATCGGGCCCGCCGCGGCGCGGGAGAGCTACCTGGTGGTTGAGAAGATCCTCGATGTATGCCGGCGCAGCGGTGCCGACGCGGTCCATCCGGGCTATGGCTTCCTCTCCGAGAATGCCGGGGCGGCCCGGGCCTTCGCGGCCGCGGGCATCACCTTCATCGGGCCCCGGCCCGAATCCATCGAGAGCATGGGCTCCAAGACCGCCGCCCGGGTTGTGGCCCTGGAGGCGGGCTGTCCCGTGGTGCCAGGCATCCAGGAGACCATGGCTGATGAAGAACTGCTGGCCGCCTCCCAGAAGATCGGTTTCCCCGTGATGCTCAAGGCCGCCATGGGTGGCGGCGGCAAGGGCATGCGGCTCGTGCACAAGGCCGAGGAATTCACCGCCTCCCTGGCCCGGGCTCGTGGCGAGGCGCTCTCGTCCTTTGGCGACGACAGCGTCTACGTGGAGAAGGCCATCGTCCAGCCCCGTCACATCGAGATCCAGATCTTCGGCGACACCCATGGCAATCACGTCTATCTGCACGAACGGGAGTGCTCGGTGCAGCGGCGCCACCAGAAGGTCATCGAGGAGGCACCCAGTCCGCACGTGACACCCGAGATGCGAAGGGCCATGGGCGAGGCGGCCCTGAAGGTGGCCAAGGCCGTGGACTATGTCGGTGCGGGCACCGTCGAGTTCCTGGCGGACTCCGACCGGAATTTCTATTTCCTGGAGCTGAACACCCGCCTGCAGGTGGAGCACCCCGTCACCGAGTGGATCACGGGCCTGGATCTGGTGAAGTGGCAGATCCTGGTGGCCCGCGGGGAGAAATTGCCCATGACCCAGAAGGAGATCCCCCTCAACGGCTGGGCCATGGAGTGCCGGGTCTATGCGGAGGATCCCGACAAGAACTTCATGCCGAGCCCAGGGCGGATCACCTACCTGCGCACGCCCAGCGGCCGCAATGTGCGCGACGACAGCGGCGTCTACGAAGGGGCGGAAGTGCCGATGTTCTACGACCCGATGATCAGCAAGCTGAGCACCTGGGGCCCCACGCGGCTGGAAGCCATTGAGCGCATGCGCGCGGCCCTGGGCGAGTACCGCATCGGGGGCATCCGCCACAACATCGCCTTCCACGAGGCGCTCATGGAGCACGGCCCCTTCCGCGAAGGCGCCCTGCATACCGGCATGCTCGACAAGCCCTTCTGGAAGCGGAAGGAGCAGGGGCCGGACCTGAAGTTCGCCGTGGCCGCGGCCCTGCTGCACGAGCTCGAGACGGAACAGCGCCGCGCCGCACAACCCGTGGCCGGCGGCGAGGGCATGCCGGACGCGTGGAAGCACTGGGGCCGGTTCAACCGGCTGTAGCTGAGGAGAAGCAGATGAAACGTTCCCTGATCCTCGGCAAAGACACTCAGGAGGTGGAACTCAGCCACCAGGACGGCGTGACGACGCTGGTCTGGGAGGGCCAGGCCCACCCCATCGACATTCTCGAACTGGAGCCCGGCTGCTATTCGATTCTCATGGAGGGCCGCTCCGTGGAGGTTCGCCTGGACCAGGCCAAGTCCCCGGATCCCGAAGCCCATGCCTACCGCGCCATGCTGTACGACGGAGCCTATGAATTTTCCCTGGTGGACCCCCGCCGCGCCCTCCTGTCCGGCACCGGTGGGGCCGGGGCAGGCGGAGGCCTGCTGGCCTCCCCCATGCCTGGCAAGATCGTGAAGCTGCTCGTGAAAGTCGGAGATCAGGTCCAGGAAGGCCAGACCCTCCTCGTCATGGAGGCGATGAAGATGCAGAACGAGCTCAAGACAAACACCACCGGAACCGTTGCAACCGTGCATGTCCAGGAGGGCGCCACGGTGGAGACGGGGATGCCCCTCATCACAGTGGTGGCGCCCGAAGCCTGAGGTGGGAGGCCTTGCGTATCGCCGCAGGCGATACCAAGAAGATGCAGAACGAGCTGAAGGCGGCCGTGAATGGGACCGTGGCGACTGTTCATACCCAAGAGGGCGCCACCGTGGAAACTGGAGCGCCCCTTATTACCGTGGTGGTGCCGGAAGTCTGAGCAGGAGGCCTTGATATCGCCGCAGGCGATACTGAGAGGATGCAGGATGAGCACAACACCAGCACAAGATCAGCACCACTGGGGCCATGGCGATGGTGCACGTCCAGGCGGGTGCCCCTCCGGGAGCATTCCACTCTGCCTTTGAAGACCATGTCGATAAGATGATTCTTCGGTTCTCGGTCAGACTGCCGATGAGATCAGGTGCTTATACACGCGGGACTGGCGTTCCGCCCAAGACGGAGGCAACCATGAGAAAGCTTCTCTTTCTGGTACTGGCTGGATCCACGCTGGTGGTCCAGGCCCAGCAAGGACAGTCCTGGGTCGCAGGACACCTCGGCGGGACCAGGTTCGGGAGCGGGTCGGGCCTGAAGGACCAGCTGCATCTGGGCGCTGGAGTCGGGCACTGGTACACCGACTTGTTCGGTCTCGACCTAAGGGCACTGCGCACAGACATCCAACCCAAAAACGTCCCAGGGGCCTCCAAGAGCCCGGAACTTCATCTCCTGGCGTCAGGCCTCCTGAATCTCCGGCGTGGTGCCAACAACTGGTATCCCTACCTGTCCGGTGGCGTGGGAGCCACCAACATCGGTTCCCCCTTCTCCGGCAAGAGCGACAGCACCACCAAGTTCAATTATCACGGTGGTGCCGGGATCATGGGAAAGCTGACTGACAATCTGCTGCTGGATCTGAGTGGCAAATTGGTTCGCATTGGCCCCCACATGGATGCCCGGACCGAACTGCTGGCGACGCTGGGTCTGGGTTACACCTGGGGTGGCAGAAAGGCCGCTCCGGCGCCCCCTCCGGTACCTGTACCGGCAGCCGCGCCGAAGGTGGAGCCCAAGCCAGAGCCTGTGGCGCCTCCGCCTCCGCCTCCTCCACCGCCGGCTCCAGAACCGCCCAAGGTTGTGGCCAAGCCCGTGCCGCCCCCGCCTCCGCCCCCCCCTCCCGCGAAGATCGTGTTGGACGAGGCTGTGCTGCACTTCGCCAATGGCAAGGCTGAGTTGGGTCCCGAAGCCAAGGCCGCCATCCAGAAAGTGGCCGTTGGTCTCAAGGCCTACCAGGGTGACTACTCCCTGGTGGTGAGTGGACACACCTCCTCCGTGGGCGGCAAGGCCATGAACAAGTCCCTGTCCAAGCTGCGCGCCGATGCGGTGGCCAATGTCCTGATCGAATCCGGCGTGGCCGCTTCGCGGGTATCCACCGTGGGCATGGGCCCCGACAAGCCCATCGCCGACAACAAGACCAAGGATGGCCAGGCCAAGAACCGGCGCGTTGAAATCGACGTCAAGGTCAAGGACGGCAAGACCGAGGTCCGAAAAACCGACACGGGCGTGGTGGAGGCGACCTTGCCTGCGCCCACCCCCCGGAAACCCATCAAAAAGGCCGGGAAGTAGGGAAGGCGGTCGCATGGAAAGGGGGGCCAGGAATTTCCTGGCCCCCCTTTTTTTTGCCCCCACCTGGCGCCATTCCCTCAGGCGGCCCTTGTAAGGTTCCTGCGGCCCTGATCTCCCTAGCCAGAGAATCAGCTTGGATATCGGGCATGAACCGGGAATCGGTTGTCATGACGATTGAAAAATGCCAAGGGGATCCCGGCAGGCCATGGGGTATCGCGGGGATTCCTGAAGGGTAAGCCGCGTGTTTTCATTTGAATCATTCAGCCAGAACGGCTAGGGTGTGATGGAGGTCACACCTCACCCTTGGAGGACTAGATGAAAAAAACCGTATTGTTCCTGCTTGCCGGGACCGCCTTGACGCTTTCTGCCCAGCAGGGGACCGCCTGGGTCGCCGGGTATGTGGGCCAGACGATGTTCGACAAGGATAAGAACTTCCCGATCTCGTTTGATCTGAAGGATCAGTTCCATCTCGGTGCGGGTGCCGGCCACTGGTACACCGACCGTTGGGGCATTGACCTGCGGGCCCTGCGCCATGACTTGAAGGCCGACAAGATCCCAGGCGCCCCCTCGGGCGAGGAAACCCACCTGCTGCTTTCGGGCCTGTTCAACTTCCGCCCCGGCGCCGCCAACTGGTATCCGTACCTCGCGGCGGGCCTTGGCGGCACCAAGGTCGGCAAGGACTATACGCCCAGCGGCCAGGACACTACCCGCTTCAACTACCACGCCGGCCTGGGTCTCATGGGCAAGCCCGCAGAGAACTTCCTGCTGGACCTGAGCGCCAAGGCGGTGAGCGTGGAGCTGCCCAAGTCCCGCATGGAATACCTGGTCACGCTGGGCCTCGGCTACACCTGGGGCGGCGGTCGGAAGGCCGTGCCTGCCCCCGCGCCAGCCCCGGCGCCCGTGGCGCCCATGCCTGAGCCCAAGCCTGCGCCGGTGGCCCCGCCCCCGCCTCCGGCTCCGGCCCCCGAGCCGCCGAAGGTGATCGCCAAGCCCGTGCCGCCGCCCCCGCCGCCGCCCCCGCCGGCCAAGATCGTGCTGGATGAGGCCGTGCTCCACTTCGCCAACAACAAGGCTGAGCTTGGCGCTGATGCCACCGCCGCCATCCAGAAGGTGGCCGATGGCCTCAAGGCCTATCCTGGCGCCTACACGCTGGAAGTCAGCGGTCACACCTCCTCGCTGGGCGGCAAGGCCCTCAACAAGGCCCTGGCCAAGCGCCGCGCCGATGCCGTGGCCAAGGTCCTGGTGGATTCGGGCATTCCCGTTTCGAAGGTCACCACCGTGGGCGTCGGCCCCGACAAGCCCATCGCCGACAACGCCACCAAGGAAGGCCAGGCCAAGAACCGCCGGGTCGAGATCGATGTAAAGGTGAGCGACGGCAAGGCCGAGGTCCGCAAGACCGAGACGGGGATCGTCGATGCCCTCACCCCCACCCCCAAGAAGCCCGCGAAGAAGGCCACCAAGTAGCCGCACTGACCGTCAGGTGGGGGCTTCGGCCCCCACCGACTTATACGGAGAGACGCCATGTCCATGAAAGACGAATTCAAGGCCTTCATCATGAAAGGCAATGTCATCGACCTGGCTGTGGCCGTGGTCGTGGGCGGCGCCTTCGGCAAGATCGTCACCGCTTTCGTGGATGGCATGGTCATGCCCCTGGTGACCTACGTCCTGCCCGCCAACATCAAGTGGGAAGAGTGGGTCCTCGGCAAGTTCCGCATCGGCGCCGTGCTGGGTGCGACGGTCAATTTCCTGATCATCGCCCTGGTGATCTTCCTGGTGCTGATCAAGCTCCTGGGCCGATTCATCAAAAAAGAAGAAGCCCCCGCGGCCGCGCCCGACACCAAGGAATGCCCCGCCTGCCTGGAGCAGGTGCCCCTCAAGGCCACCCGCTGCAAGCACTGCACCAGCCAAGTCTGAAGGCTGCAGGCTACAGGAAATGCACCGCGCCGATGGCGCGGCCTACTTGGCGGCCCTTGGCCGCCAAGCCGTTTATGGCGAAGCCCTTTCGCTTGTGACGGGCCTTTTGGCATGGTGAACTGGAAGATCAACCCCGGGGCGCTTGGGTGCGCCCCCCGACGCACGAGGGCGCCGATGAGCGAGCAAGCTCCGGTTAAGAAGTACTCTGTTTTCCTGCCGAAGACCGACTTCCCCATGAAGGCGGACCTGCCGCAGCGTGAGCCCAGGCGGCTGGAGCGCTGGAAGGCCGAGCACCTGTATCGCCGCATCGAGGCCAAGCGGAAGGCCGACAACGCGGCCGGGAAGGGCAAGGGCCGCGAGGTGCTGCACGATGGTCCGCCCTATGCCAATGGCGCCATCCACATGGGCCACGCGCTGAACAAGATCCTCAAGGACGTGGTGGTGAAGTCCCGCTGGATGGAGGGCTACGAGTCGCCCTACGTGCCGGGCTGGGATTGCCACGGCCTGCCCATCGAGCATGCGGTGGAGAAGGACCTGGGCCCCAAGCGCCGCGAGATGAGCCGCGCCGACTTCCTGCAGCGCTGCCGCGCCTATGCCCAGAAGTGGATCGACACCCAGCGCACGGCCTTCCAGCGGCTGGGCGTGCTGGGCGCCTGGGAGCAGCCCTACGTGACCATGGATCCCGCCTACGAGGCCGAGACCGTGCGCCACCTGGCGAAGCTGTTCGAGAGCGGCAGCGTCACCCGCAAGCTGAAGGTCGTGCACTGGAGCTATGGCGCCCGCACGGCCCTGGCCGAGGCCGAGGTGGAATACGCAGACAAGACCAGCCCCGCCATCACCGTGGCCTTCCCTGTCATGGACGCCGAGGCCCGGCGCATGGAGCTGCCCACGCCACTCTTCGTGCCCATCTGGACCACCACGCCCTGGACCCTGCCCAGCAATCTGGCCGTGGCCATGCATCCAGACCTGGATTACGCCGTGGTTCGCGCTGGTGACCGCCATTTCATCGTGGCCGTCACCCTGCGCGAGGACTTCGCGAAGAAACTGGGGATCGAGCTTCATACCGTGGAGATCCGCAAGGGCAAGGCGTTCCAGACTCTCGCGGCGCGACACCCCTGGATCGACCGGGCGAGCCCCGTGCTGCTGGCGGACTATGTCGTGGCCGACACGGGCACTGGTCTGGTGCATACCGCGCCTGATCACGGCGTGGATGACTTCAACCTGGCCCACCACCTGGGCCTGCTCCAGTTGGTGGGTCCCGATGGCAAGTTCCTGCCCGGGGTGAACGATCCGGATCTGGAAGGGAAGAACATCTTCGAGTGCAACCCGCTGGTGGTGGACAAGCTCCGGCGCCTCGGCGCACTCCTCCACGAGGAATCCCTCACCCACAGCTATCCCCACTGCTGGCGCACCAAGACGCCCATCCTCTTCCGCGCCACCGAGCAGTGGTTCATCACCATGGATTCGGAACTGGCTGGGAAGGGCCGCACCCTGCGCGAGCTGGGCATCGAAGGCGTTGAGCAGACTCAGTGGATCCCCGCCCAGGGCCAGAACCGCATCCACGCCATGATCGCCGGGCGTCCCGACTGGTGCATCAGCCGCCAGCGCGCCTGGGGTACGCCCATCACCGTGCTGCGCTGCGAAGCCTGCGGCGAGCCCCTGGTGGCCGCCTCCATCTTCGAAAAGGCGGCCAGCGCCATCGAAAAGGGCGGCATCGAGGCGTGGTCCGAATTGCCTGTGGAAGGCCTTGTTCCTGCCGGGGCCAAATGCCGCTGCGGGTCCACCGTCTTCCTCAAGGAAACGGACATCCTCGATGTGTGGATCGATTCCGGCGTCAGCGCCTCGGTGGTCTGCGAGTCCCACCCGGAACTGAGCCGCTCCGACTACAGCCAGTTCATCTACCTGGAGGGCTCCGATCAGCACCGGGGCTGGTTCCACAGCTCCCTGCTGTTCAACCTCGCCGCCACGGGCACCAAGCCCTACAAGCAGGTGGTCACCCACGGCTTCGTGCTGGACGGCAAGGGCCAGAAGATGTCCAAGAGCCTTGGCAACGTCATCACCCCCGAGGAGATCCTCAAGACCCTGGGCGCCGACATCCTGCGCTGGTGGGCCGCCAGTTGCGACTACAGCGAGGACATCCGCATCTCCAAGGAGATCCTCGACCGCAGCGCCGATGCCTACCGCAAGATCCGCAACACCCTGCGCTTCCTGCTGGGCGCCCTGGCGGACTTCGACCCGGCCAAGGATGCCGTGGCCGATGCGGAGCTCGCCCCATTGGATCGCTGGGTGCTGGACGCCTTTGCCCGCACCACCCTTGAGGCGCGGGACGCCTACACCCGCTTCGAGTTCCACCGCGCCACCCAGGCCATCCACGGCTTCTGCCAGCTGGAGCTCTCGAGCCGCTACTTTGAGATCATCAAGGACCGGCTCTACTGCGACGCCCTGGATTCCGCCCGCCGCCGCAGCTGCCGCCACACCTGCTGGGAGCTGGCGAAGGGGCTCTGCACCTTGCTCGCACCGGTCATGAGCTTCACCGCCGACGAAGCCTGGGAGCAGATTCCTGGGTGTGAGGGGAGTGTCCATGAGCAGAGGTTCCCGTTGCTCAGCGGCTTCGCCGCTGAGTTAGGAAAGGACAAGGCATGGGAAAAGCTTTGGGAGGTTCGAGGCGCGGTACAAGCGGCGATGGAGCCCCACCGGGCTGCCAAGACCATCGGCACCAGCCTGGATGCGGCTGTGCAGGTCGCGTTGAGCGATCAGGCAGACTGGAACCTGCTCGACACCCTCGGCGAATCACTGGATGACCTGCTCGTGGTTTCTTCCCTCGCTCGAAGCGCAGCTTCGAGCGCCGCCACTGGCCCCCTCGTCACGGTCACCACCCACGATGGCCAGAAGTGCCCCCGCTGCTGGAACCACAAGGGCGGTCACGGAACCGGCGAGGATGCCCCCCTCTGCGTCCGCTGCGCCACGGTGGTGGGCTAGTGCGCCGGCTCTGCTGGTTGCTGGTGCCGGTCTCGGCGCTTGTCGCTGACCTCGGCTCCAAGGCCTGGGTTTTGAAGACCATTGGGGAAGCGGAATCTCTGCCCGTCATCAAGGGCTTCTTCTACCTCACCCTGGGTTTCAACCGGGGCGCCATCTTCGGCAGCCTGACCTGGCTTCCGGCTTCGGTGCGGTACGTGCTCTTCGCCCTGGCTGGGCTCGCGGCCTTGATCTACTTCGGCCGGCTCTTCCTGGCGAAGGAGACGCCAGCCTGGGAGCGCCTTGCGCTGGGGCTCATCCTGGGCGGCGCCCTGGGGAACGGCATCGACCGCCTCTACCGCGGCGCCGTGGTGGACTTCCTCGACTTCGTGTTCGGCACCTGGCACTACTGGACCTTCAACCTCGCCGACAGCTTCATCCTCGTGGGCGCCGTACTCTATGGCCTACGGATGATCCTGGCGCCGAAAATCGAGCACAGCCCCACCGAGAAGTGATAGGCCGCTACTGTGCCTCAATGGCCTTCAGCAGGGCCGCATCCTTGGGCAGCTGATCCACGTCGGCGAGCCTGGGCACGAGGCGCTTCCAAAAGGGTTCGGCGGCGAAGACCTGCTTGAAGAGGGGCAGGGCCTCGCTCCGCTTACCGCTGGAAGCCAGGGCCACGGCCTGCCAGAAGGGCATCTCCCAAATGCCGGGTGCCAGCTTGGCTGCGGCTTCATAGGCGACCTTGGCCTCGGCCCACTTGCCGGCGGTGACGAAGCCGTCGCCTTCATCCATGAGCCGGTAGGCCCGGCGCAGCTGGACGAGGCGGCCCAGCTCCTTCAGCGGGTCCGGGTGGTCCTCCACCCGCAGGTCGAAGAGGCGATCGTTCCAGGGTTGCCCGGAGGGCTTGCCCTTCACGATGAGGAGGGCCGCGCTCTGCTGGCCGCGGATGTCGCCACCCTCGGCCTGGGCGGCGCGGAGGGCCGCTAGCATGCGATCCGCGAGGTCGCCCTTGGCGGTGCGAAATGCCTTGGCCATGGCGGGCCAGACGGTGGCCTTGTCCATGAGGTTGGCCTCGACCGTGAAACCCTCGCCCACCTCGTGCCCCGCGGCCTGGATGCACTTGGTGCCGGTGTGCGCCGCGGTGCGGCCCTGGGCGTCCACCATGGCCACCTGGCGCACCTCCCGATCCGCATCCGCCGAAAGCAATGCCTTCATGGCCTCGGGCGCGGACTTGCCCGCCTTCATGAGCGCGAGCCCCAGGGGGCCATAGCTGGGCTCGGTGAAGCTCTGCGTGGCCACGGCACCCACACCTGGCTCGGCCCAGGGCACGGCCGAACCGACCGAGAACCAGTGGCTCTGCACCGCCACGCCCAGATCCCCGGTCACGGGATCCCGAGCGACGATGGAATAGGTGTGGATGGGGCGGCGGGGGACTTCCCCGGCCCCCAGGTGCAGGGCCAGGACTGGGACCAGCGAGAGGGCGGCGAGGCGCATGGGGACTCCAACCATCGGATGCAGCCACCATCCTAGACCGGATCCCCGTCCCGCGCGGTCCCCGTCGAGGTACGATGGTGCCCATGACTCGCTCCCTCCTTCCCGCCCTCGCACTCCTCTGTCTGGCGGCTCCGGCCCAGGATGCCTATAAGGCAGCCGTGGACGCCTGGCATGCATCGCGGGAGGTGAGGCTGGCTGCGGAGGATGGCTGGCTCTCCCTCATCGGCCGGGACTGGCTGAACCAGGGCGAGAACACGCTCGGCTCGGCCCCGGGCTCCACGGTGCTGCTGCCGGAGTGGGCCGCGCCGGCCAAGGCGGGTCTGTTCGTCCTGGAAGGAACGACGGTGCGGTTCAGGCCCTTGCCCGGCAGCGGCCTGCTGCTCAACGGCAAACCCGCGACCGAAGCCGTGCTGAAGTCGGACGCCGACGGAACGCCGGATGTGTTCACGGCCGGGCGGGTGAAGTTCTACCTGATCCGCCGAGGAACCCGGCTGGGCGTTCGCATCAAGGATCCCGAGAATCCCGCGCGCAACGCCTTCCACGGCGTGCCCCGCTATCCGGTGGACGCCAGCTGGCGCGTGGAGGCAGAGTTCATTCCGTATGCCACGCCCCAGACCCGGGCCATTCCCACGGTGCTGGGCACCACGGAGCCCATGACCGCTCCCGGCCTCCTCAAGTTCAAGGTGGCCGGCCGCGAAGTCACCCTCGAGCCCATGCTCGAGGACGGAGAGCACCCGGAGCTCTTCATCATCTTCAAGGACGCCACCAGTGCCCACGGCACCTACCCGGCCGGGCGCTTCCTCTATGCCGACATGCCAAAGGGCGGCAAGGTCATCCTGGATTTCAACCGGGCCATCAATCCCCCCTGCGCCTTCACGCTGTTCGCGACCTGCCCGCTGCCGCCCAGGCAGAACCAGCTGGACTTCCCGGTACAGGCCGGCGAGAAAGAGCCCGGGGGCCACTGAGCCGGTCATAGCCTGGATACAGAACGGCGCGGCCCAGCATCGGGGAATGCAGGTCCAAAACCTGGACCGGCCATCAGGGGATGGGGCCAATCCCAGGCAGTTCCAGCATGAACACGCTGCCCCTGGGCTGGTTCTCCTCCACCCAGATCCGTCCCTGGTGGGCCTCGGCCACCAGCTGGCAGAAGGCCAGCCCCAGCCCTGAGCTGGAGCGAGTGTCACGCTGGCCCTCCTCGAGCCGCACGAATTTCTGGAAGATCTGCTCCCGCATGTGCTCAGGAATACCCTGGCCCTGGTCACGGACCTCCAGGCGGACGCCGCTCTCCGTGCGGTGGGCCTCGAGTCTGGTGCAGCACCCGGTAGTCGAATACTTCAGGGCGTTGTCGAGGAGATTAAGGAGCAGCCGGCGAAGGAATTCCTGGTCGGCCTCGATCTCGAGATCCGGAGGGCAGCTCCAGGCCAGGTCATGGCCACGAAACTGGGCCAGGGACTCGACCTCCTTCAGGATGCTGGGAATCCAATGGCAGAGGGGAATTCGCGTCTTGTGGAGTTCGAGTCCCACCTGTTCGGCGCGTCCGAGGTCGAGGATGTTCTGGATCATCCGCCCCATGTACTGGGAGGTATCCCGGAGCCGTCGCAGCTGGCCCTGCGAGGTGGCGCTGCCGTCCTCCCGCTCGTCGAGCAGCTGCAGCCCGGCCTGGATGGCCGAGAGGGGATTCTTCAGATCGTGGACGATGAACTCGAAGAGCTGCTCCCGCTGTTTCTGGAGATCGAGCAGGTTGTCGCGCTCCGCCTGGATCTCGGCCTGGAGCCGCTTGAGCCGCATGAGGCTGCGGATCCGGACGACCAGTTCCGCCGAGAGGACGGGCTTGCGCAGGAAGTCGTCCCCCTTGACCTGGAAGGCCCGGGAGTGGATGTCCTGCCGCTCATCCCCAGTCAGGAAGATGATGGGCAGCAGGTCACCGTTCGGCAGCTCACGGATCTGGCGGCAGACCTCCAGTCCATCCATGTCGGGCATCTGGATGTCCAGGAGGATCAGGTCCGGCTTGTAGGACGAAAGCAGCCTCAGCCCTTCGACGCCACCCTCGGCGGTTTCCACCTGGTAGTAGGCGCGCTCCAGCATGGCCCGGAGGCTGCGCCGGGTGAGGGCGTCGTCGTCGACCACCAGGATGCGGGCCCCATGATCGGCCCGGCGGATGAAGATGGGTCCTGCTTCCATGGCTTGCCCTCAGAGAATCCCTCGGAAGGCGGCCGTTGTCTCTTGAGTTTTAACGCCTTGTCCAGGAAAAAGACGGGTGGGTAAAAAAACACCATCCTGTCGGGGAGGGCAGCGGACCTTCATTGGTTCCTTTGACATCCAGACGTGAGAAGTCGATCTTTTATGTCTTCACGACCCCGTCCACATACACCCACCGGCCGTTCTCCCGGGCGAAGGTACTGGTCTCGATGTGGAGGGTGCGACGGCCATTGGACTGGAGGCTGGCATGGAAGGTCACGATGCCCGTGTCGTCGTCCTTGCCCCCCTTCTCCTTCGCGACGATCTTGAGCCCGACGGCCTGGACGGACTTGCAGTAGGCGGCCAGTTCCTCGCGGTTCTCCTCCGCCCGCTTGGCTTCGGGGCGGGTCGTGATGAGGTAGTCCGCCTTGCCCAGGGCGTAGGCCGAGAAGCGGGAACGCATCAGCTGCTCGGCGGTCTCCGGAACCTTGCTCCCGGAGTGGTAGGGACCGCAGCAGCGGTCATAGGGGTGCTTGGAGGTGCAGGGGCAGGGGCGGGACATGGTCAGCCCTTCATGGGGATGTGTAGGCCGATGGTTTCTGCGTGTTCGCGGGCGGATTCATAGCCGGCGTCGGCGTGGCGGAAGACGCCCATAGCGGGGTCGTTCCAGAGCACGCGGGTGATGCAGCGCTCGGCCCGCTCGGTGCCGTCGGCCACGATGACCACACCGCTGTGCTGGCTGTAGCCCATGCCCACGCCGCCGCCGTGGTGGAAGCTCACCCAGGAGGCACCACCACCCACGGCGGTCATGGCGTTCAGCAGCGGCCAGTCGCTGACGGCATCCGAGCCATCCTTCATGGCCTCGGTCTCGCGGTTGGGGCTGGCCACGCTGCCGCTGTCCAGGTGGTCGCGGCCGATGACGATGGGGGCCTTCACCTTGCCGGTGCGCACCAGCTCGTTGAATTTCAGGCCCGCCAGGTGGCGCTCGCCGGCGCCGATCCAGCAGATGCGGGCGGGCAGCCCCTGGAAGGCGATCTTCTCCTGGGCGGCCTTGATCCAGCGGATCATGCCCTCGTTCTCGGGGAACAGCTCCATCATGGCGGCGTCGGTGACGGCGATGTCCTCGGGATCACCGGAGAGCGCGGCCCAGCGGAAGGGTCCGATGCCCTTGCAGAAGAGGGGCCGGATGAAGGCGGGCACGAAGCCGGGGAAGGCGAAGGCGTTCTCGCAGCCAGCCCGCTGGGCCTGGGCGCGGATGTTGTTGCCGTAATCGAAGGTCACCGAGCCGAGGCGCTGGAACTCGATCATGGCTTCAACATGCGTCCGCATGGAAGCAAGGGCGCGCTGCACATAGGCCTCGGGCTCATCCTTGCGCATCACGGTGGCCTGCTCCAGCGTCATGCCGGCGGGGATGTAGCCGTTGTATTCGTCGTGGGCCGAGGTCTGGTCCGTGACGAGCTGGGGGACATGGCCGCGCCTCAGGATTTCGGGCAGCAGCTCGGCAGCGTTGCCCAGCAGGCCAATGCTGCGAGCCTCGTGGGCATCCACGTACTGATCCACCAGGGCCAGGGCCGTGTCCAGGTTGTCAGTCCACTCATCCAGGTAGCGGGTGTCGATGCGCTTCTGGATGCGGGTCTGATCCACGTCAATGGCGAGACAGACGCCGCCGTTCATGGTGACGGCCAGGGGCTGGGCGCCGCCCATGCCACCCAGGCCCGCGGTGAGGGTGAGGGTGCCGGCCAGGGTGCCGTTGAAATGCTGGCGGGCGGCCTCGGCGAAGGTCTCGTAGGTGCCCTGCACGATGCCCTGGCTGCCGATGTAGATCCAGCTCCCGGCCGTCATCTGGCCGTACATCATCAGTCCCTTCTGATCGAGCTCGCGAAAGACCTCCCAGGTGGCCCACTTGGGCACCAGGTTCGAGTTGGCGATGAGCACCCGGGGCGCGTCGGCGTGAGTCTTCACCACGCCCACGGGCTTGCCGCTCTGCACCAGCAGTGTTTCGTCGTCGTTCAGGTGCTTCAGCTCCTTCACGATGGCGTGGAAGCAGTCCCAGTTGCGGGCGGCCTTACCCAGGCCGCCGTAGACCACCAGATTCTCGGGTCGCTCGGCCACCTCCGGATCCAGGTTGTTCATGAGCATGCGGAGCGCCGCCTCCTGCACCCAGCCCTTGCAGTGCAGGTGGGTGCCACGGGGCGCGGTGATGACGGGGGATTCGGAAGCGGTGGACATGGGGGCTCCAGCGGAACCCCCAAGTTTCCCACGCCACGCACGTTCCGTCAGTGATGGAGATCAGCGGTGGTCGACGATGTCCTTGGCTTCGAAACGCACCTTGGGGGCGGCGGCGTAATTGTCATCGTCCGCCCGGTAGCCCACGGGGCAGGCGCTGACGGTGGCGTAGCCGGTGCCCTTGAGGCCGAGGATCTCGTCGTACTTGGCGGGCTCGATGCCTTCGAAGGGGCAGGCGTCGATGCCCAGCAGGGCCGCGGAGGTGAGCAGGTTGCCCATGGCGATGTAGGTCTGGCGGGCGGCCCACTCGTGGATGACGGCATGGCGGGCGCCGTTGACGAGGTCGCCCATCATGAAGCCCTTGTAGCCGGCGAGGCTCTCCAAGGTGCTGCCGCGCACTTCGGCGGTGCGGGTGATGAAGCGGTCCAGGTCAGCCTCGGTGACGTCCAGCTTGGCGGCGAAGACCACCAGGTGGCTGCAGTCCTCCACCTGGGACTGGTTCCAGGAGGCGGGCCGCAGCTTGGCCTTGAGGGCCGGGTCGGTGACGATGATGAACTTCCAGGGCTGCAGGCCGTAGCTGGAGGCCGTAAGGATCAGAGCCTCCTCGAGCACGGTCCAGTCCGCGGCGGAGATCTTCTTGGTGGCGTCGAATTTCTTGGTGGCGTAGCGCCAGTTCAGCTGCTGGAGCAGGCTCTCGCCTGGGATGGAGCTCATGGGTTCCTCGGAGTGTGAAGGTGAAGCGTTCAGATGGCCTGCTGGATGCGGGTCCGGAGCTGGTCGATGGGCAGGGAGCCCACGATCCGATCCGTGGGCTCGCCATCCTTGAAGATCACCAGGGTGGGCATGCTCAGGACGTCGTACTGCTCGGAAAGCGGGGTGTAGTCATCCACGTTCAGCTTGGCGAAAGCGGCCTTGCCCTTGAATTCGGCCGCCAGGAGCTCCGTGATCGGGGCGATCTCGCGGCAGGGCGCGCACCAGGGTGCCCAGAAATCCACGATGGTGGTGCCATTGGCCACGGCTTCAGCGAAGGTCTTGTCAGTCAAATGGGGAATGAGGTCGGACATGCCGGGACTCCTGTTTCAGACGTCCAGATTAACGGAATCCGGCCGTTTCTCCGTCATGACAATCTCCCGGGTCGGGGATGCCAAGGTCAGGAAACCCTGGCCCAGCGCGCGGCGGCGGCCACCCGCTGCCCGATACGCTCGGCGGTCTTGCGATCCGCGGCGTTCGGTTCCACGTCCGGGGCCACCTGGCCCGCCTGGGCCATGACGCCGCTGAAGCTGCCGCTGATGGTGAACCCCGCCGCCAACTTGTCCTTCCACTTCTGCTCCAGCCAGACTCTGGAGCTGGCATCCATGAAGGTCTTGAAGGGGCCGCTCACGCTGCCCATGTAGGTGGGGCTGCCGAAGACGATGGCGACCTAAGTCATGCTGCCTCCTCATCGGGCACTTGCATTCGAATGGCCCTTGACACAAACTCTAGGTGCTTACAATCGAAATGAAAGTAGGCACTATTTTGGAAGGTAGGCACCCAATGGTTCGTAAAGCCTGTTCCCTGGCCCCGAATGTCCTCAGTGCCCAGTGCCCCACGCGCCAGGCCCTGGATCTCATTGCCGACAAGTGGACCACCCTGCTGATCTACCTGCTGTCCCGGGGCAAGCAGCGCTACGGCGACCTTCACCGGCAGGTGGGGGGCATCAGCCAGAAGATGCTCACCCAGACCCTGCGCAAGCTGGAGCGCGATGGTCTGGTCACCCGCCACGTCTATCCCGAAGTGCCGCCCCGCACCGAATACGAACTGACGAAACTGGGGCACACGCTCATCGAGCCCATGGGCGCCCTCTGCGAGTGGGCCGGCACCCACCTGTCCGAGCTGGAGCAGGCCCGCAAGCGCTACGACCACCTGCAGAAGAAGGCTTCGCTCAGCGCGTAAGCTGGCCCAGATCCTCCGGCGTGTCGAGATCCCAGGCTCCATCGGGGAAGGGGATGGCCGGGGCGTTCTCGCGGAGGAGGATGGGCTTGGCGCCCCGGTCGCCCTCCAGGGCCAGCAGCTCCGGGAAGAATCGGGCCGGAAGGATCGCCGGGATGCCGAGGCTGCCTCCATAGGCGCAGGCGACGGGAGCCGTGCCCTCCTGCGCGGCGTGGAGCTGGAGGAGCCGCCGGAGCAGGGGCGCGTCCACGGCCGGCTGGTCGATGGCGAGGAGGAGGACGGCAGCCGTGGAACCGGGCAGGGCGGCGAGGCCCGCCCGGATGGAGCTGGCCATGCCTTCGGAGGCTTCGGGGTTCCGGACCACGCTCACCGACGGATCCAGCGCGCCGGGGTCCCAGTCGCCCACCACGGCGAGCACATGCGTGCAGCCGGCCGCCTGGGCGATCCTCACGATTCGCTGGAGCAGTGTCTCGCCGTCGAGCACGAGCAGAGCCTTCGGGCCGCCCATGCGCCGACCGGAGCCGGCGGCCAGGATGAGCGCGGGGATCACGGCGTGACCCGGGTCCGGGTCCCGCCCAGCGGCAGGCCGGAACGCTCCGTGGCGAAAGCCTGGACCTCAGCCAGGATGGCCAGGGCGATGCCTTCGGGATCCGTGGCGCCAAGGTCGAGGCCCACGGGCGTGTGGAGCCGCGCATCGGGATGCAGGCCCTCCGCCGCCAGCTCCCCCAGGAGCCTGGCACCCCGGGCGCGGCTGCCCATGAGGCCCAGGTAGCCGGCCTGCGAGGGCAGGAGCAGGCGCAGGGCTTCCAGGTCCTTGGCGTAGTGATGCGTCATGAGCACCACCGAGCTGCGGGCGTCCAGGGGCAGGGTGGGCAGCACCTGGGCGGGATGGCCGGCGCGCACCGCATCCGCCTCCGGAAAGCGCGCGGGCTGGGCGAAGGCCGGCCGGTGATCCACCACGCCCACGAACCAGCCCAGCGCCTTCGCCAGGTGGACGAGGGGGCGGCTGTCCTCGCCGGCGCCGAGAATCCAGAGCGCCAGGGGAGGATGGATGGACTCCGTGAAGCCGGGGCCCGGATCTCCAGGCTGGGTCAGGAGATCCCGCTGCCCCAAGCGATCGGGATCCAGGTCTGTGTGGAGGGCGATGCCGGTCCTGGAAGCCCAGGCCTGCTCGATCCAGGCCATCCAGTGGGGGAAGCCGTGGAGCGGCTCGACCAGGATGTCGAGCACGCCCTCGCAGCCGCTGCCGCTGCCCCAGACCAGGTCGAGCTCGCCGCGGAGGTCGTACTGCACCAGCTTCGGCCTGTCCTGGGCCAGCGCTTCCAGCGCCCGCGCCTGGACATCCCCCTCGAGGCAACCGCCGCTGAGGGAGCCCCGCAGCGGCCCGTTGGCGTCCAGCAGCAGCCGCGCCCCGGTGCGGCGGTAGCTGGCTCCCTCGGCGCGCACCAGGGTGGCGAGCGCCAGGGGACCTGGGCGCTCGCGGACCAGGCGCAGGATGTCCTGGAGCTCTTTCACTTGAACGTGTCGGCGCCGATGGGCACCCGGCGGATCCGCTTGCCGGTGGCCGCGAAGACGGCGTTCAGCACCGCGGGGATGGCCAGGGGCACGGGCGGCTCGCCCATGCCGGAGGGCGCTTCGGCGCTGGCGACGATGACGGTCTCGATGGCGGGCATGTCCGCGAGGCGCAGCACCGGAAAGTCGTGGAAGCCCGTCTGCACCGTGCGTCCCCGGTCCCAGGTGATCTGGGTGAAGAGCGCCGACAGGCCGAAGGCGATGCCGCCTTCCACCTGGGCCTCCAGCCCAGCCGGGTTCACCACGAAGCCGCAGTCCACGGCGCAGGTGATCCTGTGGACGCGCAGCTGTCCCTTCTCCACCGATACCTCGGCCACCTCGGCGGCATAGGTGCGGCCATCATAGGCATGGCAGGCCAGGCCAAGCCCCCGGCCCGGGGGCAGCTTGCGGCCCCAGCCGGCCTTCTCGGCGGCCACCTGGAGCACCTTCTTCAGGCGCCGGATGTCGGCCTCGTCCCGGCCGAACTTGACGATGCCCTGGCTGCCCATCAGGTCGAGCCGCAGCTGGAGCGGATCCTTGCCGGTGGCATGGGCCACTTCATCCAGGAAGCACTCCCGGGCGAAGACATTGGGCACGATCTCGATGCCGCGCCACCAGCCGAGCGGCGTGGGGGCCTCCACCTCGGCGTAGTCCACGCGGATGGCCGGGATGGCGTAGGGGATGTCCAGGGCGCCGTTGCCTTCGGCTGAGGCCATGGCCGGCGACTTTTGGCCGCCCATCCAGGACCGCAGGATGGAGGGTCCGGCGATGCGGTGCGCCCAGGCCGACAGGCCTCCCGAAGCGTCCAGGCCGGCCCGCATCCGATGCAGGGTGGCGGGGTGGTGCAGGTCATGGCGGAGGTCGTCCTCCCGGTCCCATACCACCTGGACCGGCTCGCCTCCCAGGGCCTTGGCCACCTGGGCGGCCTCGGTGCTGAAGTCCGTGCCCAGGCGGCGACCGAAGCCACCGCCGATGAGGGCCACGTTCAGCTTCACCTGCTCGGGCTTGAGGCCCAGGGCGGCCGCGGCGGTGTTCTGGGCCCGGTTCGGGGACTGCGTCCCGGTCCACAGCTCCGCGCCTTCGGCCTGGAGCTGGACCGTGGCGTTCATGGGCTCCACCGTGGCGTGGGCCTGGTAGGGAAAGGCATATTCGGCCTCCAGCACCTTGGCGGCGGCGGCGAGGGCCTTCTCGGCGTCGCCCAATTTCCGGGCCTCATCGCCGGGCCCGGTCAGGGCCGTCCGCATCCTCTTCTCCAGATCCGCGGAGTTGAACTGGCTTCCGGCGCCTTCCTCCCAGGTCGCGCTGGCGGCCAGGGCCTCGCGGCCCTTGAAGGCGGCCCAGGTGTTGTCGGCGACCACCGCCAGGCCCGTGGGCACCTTCACCACGGCCTTCACGCCCTTCACGGCCTTCGCCTTGGCCTCGTCCCAAGCCTTGGGCTGGCCGCCGGGGACCTGGCAGCGCAGCACGGCGGCGAAGCGCTGGCCGGGGCGCCGCACATCGAGTCCGAACACGGCCTTGCCGGTAACGATGGCCGGGCCGTCGAAGCGGGGCATGCGCTTCCCCAGCAACCGGTACTCGCTGCCCTTCTTCAGGGGCGGATCCTTGGGCACCGGCTGCTTGGCCGCAGCTTCGGCCAGGTCGCCGTAGCCGAGCTTGCGGTCGCCGGGGCCCAGCACGAAGCCCTTCTCGGTACGACACGCCTGCGGGTCGACTTTCCATTGGTCCGCGGCGGCGGCCACCAGCATCTGACGGGCGGTAGCGCCGGCCTTGCGGAGCGGGTTCCAGGTGCTGCTGACGCTGGTACTGCCGCCGGTCTGCATGGATTTGAAATCGGGCCCAGGGTTCGCGTTGACGACCTCGATGCGGGACCAGTCGAGGTCCAGTTCCTCTGCCAGCGCCATGGGCAGGGCCGTGCGGACGCCCTGGCCCATCTCGGTCTTGGGGACCGTGATCCGTACCGTGCCGTCCGGCCGCAGAGCCAGGAAGGCATTGGGCTTGAACTCGGTCTTGGCGGCCTCACCGGGCCTGGGTTTGGCCTCTAGGTGCAGGCCCAGGACGAGACCGGTTCCCGCGGCTCCGGTCACCTTGAGGAAGTCCCGGCGGCTGGTCATTTCGCACCTCCCGCGGCCCGAAGTACTGCTTTCCGGATGCGGGGATAGGTGCCGCAGCGACAGACATGATCCGCGAAGGCCGCGTCGATGTCGCCGTCCGTGGGATGGGCCTTGTGCTTGAGCAGGGCCGCGGCGGTCATGATCATGCCGGGCTGGCAGTAGCCGCACTGGGCCACGTCCTCGGCGAGCCAGGCCTGCTGCACCGGGTGGGTCCCATCCTTCGAGAGGCCCTCCACCGTGACGACGGTGTGTCCGGCGGCCTCCTTCAGGCTCGTCTGGCAGGACTTCACGGCCTTGCCATCCAGGTGGACGGTGCAGGAGCCGCAGACGCCTTGGCCACAGCCGAACTTGGTGCCGGTGAGGCCAAGGGTATCCCGGAGGATCCAGAGAAGCGGGGTGTCGGCCTCGGCATCCACGGTGCGGACGCGGCCGTTCACGGTGAGCTGGAACGAGGGCATGGCAGCTCCTTCAAGTATCGCGAGATGAGGCTTCCACCCTACGCCCACGGCGACCCGGCCGCAACGGTGCTGGCCCTGGCATCCCTCTCGCCCCTCTCCCGTGCTGTGTCGGGAGTTTGTCGTGCTGCGACGGTGGGTGCTTTTCCTTGGATTGATGGCGGGCTTGGGTCTTGGGGCCCAGGCGCAGGATCGATCCGCCCCTCCGCCCACGGCTTCTGAAAAGGAACTGCAGGCTCCCTTGACGCTGGAGGACGGAAAACCGACGCCTGGCCAGCCTGTGGAGGCACCCCCCTCGGGGTTGCGGGCCTTCGGATCGCTGGTGCTGGTGCTGGGACTGGCGGGCGCGAGCCTCTGGGCCCTCAAGAAATACGGCCGCGGCCGGATCCCCGGTGGCGGGGGCCACAAGCTGCGGGTGGAGGAGACCCTGGCCCTGGGGGACCGGCGCTTCGTGTCGATTCTGGACGTCGAAGGGGAGCGGTTCCTCATCGCGCTGGCGCCCCAGGGCATCAGCCTGCTTTCGCGGCTGGATCTGGGCGACCGGGGCGAGCCGGGCACCTTCGATGAGGCTCTGGACCGCCAGGTGGACCTGGGCCGCCCCGTGCCCGTCAAGGAGATGGAAGCGATGCTCAGGCAGGGTGGGGGAGGGCAATGAACCGGCTGCTGCGCTGGCTTCCCACGCTCCTCCTGCTGACGGCGGGCCTCAGCCTCTGCGCGCAGCAGGCGGCGCCCCTGCCCTCCGTCACCGTGGATTTCGGGAAGGCGCCCTCGGGCCCGGCCCTCAGCTCCAGCCTGCAGGCCATGCTGCTGCTGACGATCCTGACCCTGGCCCCGACCATCCTCATGACTGCCACCAGCTTCACCCGCATCGTGGTGGTGATGCACTTCCTCCGGCAGGGCCTGGGCACTCAGCAGACGCCCTCGAATCAGGTGCTCATCAGCCTTTCGCTGGTGCTCACCTTCTTCATCATGGCGCCCACGGCGCGGGAAATTAATAGCACCGTCCTGCAGCCCCTGCAGCGCAATGAGCTGACCACGGACCAGGCCCTGGACCGCACCGCCGCGCCCATGAAGGTGTTCATGCTGCGCCACACGCGGAAGAAGGACCTGTCGCTCTTTCTCAAGATCGCCAAGGCCCCGGCGCCGAAGACCAAGGCTGATGTGCCCATGGAGTGCCTGCTGCCGGCCTTCCTGATCAGCGAGCTGAAGACCGCCTTCGAGATCGGCTTCATGATCTTCCTGCCCTTCCTGGTGGTGGACATGGTGGTGGCCAGCATCCTGCTCAGCATGGGCATGATGATGCTGCCGCCGGTGGTGATCTCGCTGCCCTTCAAGGTGCTGCTCTTCGTGCTTGTGGATGGCTGGTACTTGATTGTCGGCTCCCTGGTGAGGGGGTACACCGGATGAACGAACTGGTGATCGCCCAACTCGGGAAGGACGCCTTAAAAACGGCGCTGCTGGTGGCCGGGCCGGCCCTGCTGGTGTCGCTGGTGGTGGGCCTGATCGTCTCCGTGTTCCAGGTGGTGACGAGCCTCCAGGACCAGACCATCGCCTTCGTGCCCAAGGTCATCGCGGTGATGGTGGTGGTGGCCATCAGCTTCCCCTGGATGATGCAGGTGATGCTCCGGTTCACCACGCGCATGTTCACGGACTTCAACGCCGTCGTTCGACAGCTGACCTGAGGCGGTCGTGACCCCGACGCTCATGAGCACCTCCGTCTGGGCCATCACGGGCGCCAAGGCGGTGCTGTGGGTGCTGGTGCTCACCCGCATGACTGGCCTGCTGGCGACGCTGCCGATCCTGGGTTCCGAGCAGGTGCCGCTGCAGCTCCGTGCGGCCCTGGGCGCCCTGCTGACGACGGTGCTGCTGCCGGTCATCCCCGTTCCGGCCCAGCTCCCCTCGGGCCTGCCAGAGCTGGCGGGGCTGATGGCCTCGGAACTGGCGATCGGCCTCCTGCTGGGGAGCGTGGTGGCCTGGATCCTCGAGGCGGTGTCCTTCGCCGGAACCCTCATGGATACCCAGATGGGGTTCTCCTTCGTGCAGTTCCTGGATCCCGCCACCTCTCAGAGCGCCTCGATCTCCGGCTCGCTGATGATGCAGATCTCCGCCCTCCTGGTCTTCCTCACTGGGCTGCACCATCAGATGATCCTGGCGCTGGTGGACAGCTACCGGATCGCGCCCATGGGCCAGGGCGTGCCGATGCAGGCCTTCGGCCTGATCACGCTGATTGGGCAGATGCTGGCCAAGGGCTTCCAGCTGGCCTTCCCCGTGCTGGCCGTGCTGTTCCTGATCGACCTCATCCTGGGCATCTCGGGCAAGTTCATGCCCCAGCTGCAGCTGCTGCAGCTTAGCTTCCCGCTGAAGATCGCCCTGGGCATGACGGTGCTGGGCCTGGTCCTCCGTGAGCTGGCGCCCTGGCTGACGCCGCTCCTGGCCTCCGCCCCGAGACTGGCCCTGAAGCTGCTGGGAGGCTGAGGTGGCGCACGATCCCGGCAAGACTGAGAAGGCCACCCCCAAACGACGGCAAAAGGCCCGGGAGGAGGGCTCCGTCCCCCGCAGCGCCGACTTCGACGGGGCCATCCTGCTCTGGGGGAACTTCTTCCTGTTCCTGGGGCTGGGCGGGGCCACCATGGCCCTGATGGCCAAGCAGGTGGCCCACTTCCTCGAGCTGGCCCGGCCGGGGGCCCTGGCGGATGCGGGCCGGGTGACGCTGCTGGGCGATGTCTTCATGATCCTGGGACGGCTCCTGCTGCCCTTCCTGCTCGTCAACCTCCTGATGGCGCTGATCACCGGGTTCGCCCAGCGTGGGTTCACCGTCAGCGCGAAGCCGCTCCTGCCGAAATTCGAGAAGCTGGATCCGGCCAAGGGCTTCCAGCGCCTCTTCTCGTCGAAGGCCCTGGTGGATCTGCTCAAGAGCCTGGCGAAGTTCGGCCTGCTGGCCTGGGTGGCCTATGTGGTGCTGGAACCGCGGATCCCGGCCCTGCTGGGCACCCTCAAGCTGTCCCTGGGCCAGTCGCTGAACCTGTTCCAGGCCACGGTCTTTGCGCTCTACCGCAACGTGATGCTGGCGATGCTGATCCTGGCCGTCGCCGACTTCATCTGGCAGCGCACGTCGTGGGAGAAGAGCATCCGCATGACCAAGCAGGAAGTGAAGGATGAGTTCAAGGACGCCGACGGCAGCCCCGAGATCAAGCAGCGGCAGAAGGCCATCATGATGGCGGCGGCGAGGCGCCGCATGCTGTCCGAAGTGCCCAAGGCCACGGTGGTGGTGACCAATCCGACCCACGTGGCCGTGGCCCTGCGCTACGACGAGAAGACCCTGGCCCCGGTCTGTGTGGCCAAGGGTCTCGACCACCTGGCCCTCCGGATCCGGGAGAAGGCCAAGGAGGCCGGGGTGCCGATTCTCGAGCGGCCCGAAGTGGCGCGGGCCCTTTATCGCTCGGTCGAGGTCAGCAAGCCCATCCCCCGCGACCTCTACCAGGCCGTGGCCCAGGTGCTGGCCTTCGTGTACCGGCTCCGGGGTGCCGCATGAGGTCCGCGCTGGAGTTCCCAGCCCAACGGGCCGAAAGGGTATCGTTAGTGCAGCCTGAGGATGTCCCTTGACCCGGCCCATCGTTCCACCCCAGCTTCCTGCCCCCAGCCTCCTGCTGGTGGACGACGATCCCATGCCCCGGGAGACGCTCTCGACGCTGCTCTCGGCCGAGGGCTTTCAAGTGGTGACCGCCTCCACGGGCGAAGAGGCCGAAGGGAAGCTCAAGGCGGAGCAGCCGCCCTTCGACCTGGTTATCACGGACCTGGTCATGCCGGGCAAGACCGGCATGGACGTGCTAAGGTGCGCCCTGAACCGCAACCCCAGCTGCACGGTGCTGGTCCTCACGGGATTCGGAAGCGTCCGCGAGGCCACCGAGGCCATGGAGCTCGGGGCCTTCGACTTCGTGACCAAGCCAATGCAGATCGAACAGTTCAGGAACACCCTGCGGCGTCTCATGGAACGAAGAACCCTCACCCATGAGCGGGACGAGCTCCGGGAGAAGGTGAAGGCCCTGACCGAGCGCGCGGAGCGGCTGGAGACCACCCTAGGCCGCATGGAGATCCTGGCGAATCAGATGGCCCCTTCCGGGGGGCCCGGGCGCTC
Source organism: uncultured Holophagaceae bacterium (assembly GCA_963751095.1). Lineage (GTDB taxonomy): Bacteria > Acidobacteriota > Holophagae > Holophagales > Holophagaceae > Geothrix. The sequence continues at coordinate 117,289 of CAVVTK010000018.1, forward strand.
CGATGCCCTGGCAGACCTGGAGCGCCTCGCCGCGCTGAAGGCCAAGGGACTGCTCTCCGAAGAGGAATTCGAACAGGGGAAGAAGAACCTCCTGGCCCGGTGGCTCGCATGAGCTTGAGCCGGGGCTGCGCAGGCTGGCTCTTCCTGCTGGTCACACTGCCCTCGCCGGCCCAGCATGCGGCACCCGTGAAGGCCGAACAGCACCCGCCCACGGCGAAAGCCTCCGCCGGGCGGATGTCCGATGCCGAGGTGGCGGAACTGGCAAGGGGAGCCCTTGGTGCCGAGAATTCAGCCTCCATCAAGGCCGCACTCGGGCGGCTCAAGGCCCATACCTTCAGATCCAGCAAGGCCCCTGAGCGGGAACTGGTCCTGTATGCCCAGGGTGTCCTCGAAGCGCGTATGGGCAACCTCCCCGCTGCCACCGTGGCGCTGAAGAAGCTCGAGCGGCAATGGCCGAAATCCCCCTTCATGGGAGAGGCGCATACGATTCTCGCGGAAGATGCCGTGGCCCATCGCCGGTACAAGGAGGCGGAGGGGCGGCTCCACCAGGCCCTGGCCTCGGACATCCCCTCGGAGCAGAAGCGGAAGCCCCAGGAACTGTTGATCTGGGCCCTGGTTGAGCAGGAGCGCCCCCAAGAGGCGCTGCCCATCGTGCAGTCCCTGCGGCCCCTCGTAGGTCAGGAAAAACCCAGTGAGCAGGGCCTGGCCGCCATCGTGGAGGTCCTGTGCGCCGTCGGGGAGCGGGAGCAGGCCCAGGGCGCCCGGAAGGATTTCCTGAATCTTTACCCCAAGAGCGAGCTGGTGCCCCGCGTGGACCTGGTGTGGGGCCGCCTGCTGGGTCGCGCCGGAGAGGCGCAGGAAGCCGCCCAGGTCCTGAGGAAGCTCATCAAGGATCATCCGGGATCGGCCCAGGCCGATGACGCCCGCTTGGCGCTTGCAAACCTGCTCACGGATGGGAGCCTCCCGGATGCCAAGGGGCTGCCCAGCGCCGAGGCCCTGCTGGCCGAGGTGCGGAAAGGGGGCAAGGGGCTTCCCAAGCGGACCGCCCAGGTGGTGGAGCTGCGCCTGCTGATCGGGAAGCTCCTCTGGGAGGATGCCCTGAATCTGGTGGATCGCATGGATTCCGCGACCCGGGAGACGGTGCCCGAAGTGAAAAAGCTCTGGGGCGAGGCCTGGAATGCCTGGGTGGGCCAGAGGCTGGAAAAGGGCTTTCCGGGCGAGTTGCTGGCCCGCCTGAAACCCGGAACCTTCACGGCACTCGAGCCAGCCGCCCGCAAGGGCGTCGTGGAGCTGCTGGCTGCCCAGGGCCTGCTCGACCTCATCCCCCGCCTCCTGCCAGAAGCACCTGCGGCAGAGCGGGCGGGTCTCCGGAGGGCGGCCCTGGCCAAGGTGCAGCCGGAGGCCCAGGCCGAGGCCGTCCTCCGCATGCTGCCTCCCAAAGGTGACACTCCAGACGAAGCCCTCCTGAGGGCCCGCGCGGAAGGCGCACTGGGGCACTGGGCGCCGCTCCGAGCCGCCCTGGGGCGCGCGAAACCAGGCCCGGAGCGCATCGCCGGGGTTCTCCGCCTGCTGCAGCGGCCCGTGGCCGCTCCGGAAAGCGGGGCCCAGCGGCTCCAGGAAGCCGAAGGCTGGCTGAAGCGGGCCACCGAGAAGCCGGATGTGAAAGAACCCCTGTCCATCCTGGTGGCGGATCTCCGCTTCCAGCACGGTGATGCCCGCGGAGCCCTGGCCCTCTATCCCGCGAAACCCGTGGCGCCGGAGCAGCGAGGGTGGGTGGCCCTCATGAGGACCCAGGCCCTGGTCAAGCTGGGGCAGCGGGATCAGGCCAAGGGACTCATCAAGGAGGCGCGGGACGAGCAGGGCTTCAAGGGGCAGCGGGATGCCCTGGCCAGGAGCCTGGGAGCCTACTAGGCGTCTTCGCGGTACAGGTATGCTGGGGCTTCCCCCCGGAGATCCTGATGCGTCCCCTGATCGCCGCCCTTCTGTTCATCGCCGCCTTCGGTCTCGGCGCCGCTCCCAAGCCGAAGGTCAAGCTGACCACGAACATGGGCGTCATCGTGATGGAACTGGAACCCGAGGTGGCCCCCAAAACCGTGGAGAACTTCCTCAAGTACGTGAAGAAGGGCCAGTACAAAGGCACGATCTTCCACCGCGTCATCCCCGGATTCATGATCCAGGGCGGTGGCTATGTGGACTACTTGGGGAAGAAGCGCACCGATGCCTCGATTCCCAATGAAGCCGACCGCTCCATGGCCGCCGGACTCAAGAACAAGCGCGGCACCGTGGCCATGGCCCGCACGCCGGATCCCCACAGCGCGGCGGCGGAGTTCTTCATCAACGTGGTGGACAACCCGGCGCTGGACTTCAAGGGCAAGGCCAACGACAAGACCTGGGGCTACTGCGTGTTCGGCAAGGTGGTGCAAGGCCTGGACGTGGTCGACCGCATCAAGGCCGTCAAGACCAGCAACAAGCGCAGCGACTTCCTGAATCTGCCGGTGAAGCCCGTGCTCATCACGGATGCGGTGCAGCTGCCATGACCGCGAAGGCTTCCGGCGGGGCGCCGAGCTTGCGGAGGCTGCGCTCGAGCCGGGCCCGGTAGCGGGGCCAGAGATCGGGGCCGGCATGCTCGAAGCGGGCCCGGTCCCAGTCGAGCAGCAGGGCCCCTCCCGAAGGCGGCAGGATCACGTTGGTGGCGTTCAGGTCGGGTGACCAGAGGCCCCATTCGCAGAGCGAACCGATGAGACGCCGGATGTCGGCGCCGCGTTCCGGGCTGAGATCCCAGCGACGCGGCCAGGGCTCACCCTCGGCCAGCCGGGTGATCAGCACACCCTCGACGCCGAGGGCCTTGGGACGCCACGCGTAGCCGACCGGCTCGACGGTTGGGAAGCCCGCCTCCCACAAGCCGCGATGGATGGCGTGCTCCGCGGCGAAGCGGAGGTGGGTGCGATAGGTCCGCTCGTTGACATGGCGCAGCAACCCGCCGCGGCGGTAGGGCCGGAGGACGAGATCACCCACGCGGAGGACGCCACCACGGCCGAAGGCGCCCGCCAGCGGAACGGGTTCCCCGGTTGGGACTGCGCCGCCCGGAGTGCAGACCCGCCAGCCGCCGCCGAGGCCCGGCAACTCAAGGTTCAGGCGACATCCCAGCGGACGCAGGGCGGCGCCGGGTTCGAAGGGCCACTGGGGCGGGAGCGGGGGGATGATGTAGGGATCGTGGATCATGGCGTGGAGTACAGCTTGCCGTGCCATCGTCCGGAACGCAAAAGAAGGAAGCTGGAACGAACCCACGAGCACTTGTCAACTGGGAGATGTTCCACACAACTGCCACCAAATGTGGGCAAGGGCTCAAGTGGCTTGTGCGGAAAGGAATTCCCGGGGTTCGCCCGGCGACTTCCCACAGTGGATGTGGAAATCGCCCGGGAGCCAGGTTGTTCAGCAGGTGCTCGACCTCGGTTTCTGCAGGGTCGGACCGGTGGGTTCCTGTCCCCTTCGCTCCATGGACCACTATGCTGAAGTCGTGAGCAACCGCCCGATACACCCCGCCATTCCGGCTGCAGCCCTGGCCCGGAAGAACCGCCTCCAGGCCACCCTGAAGCTCATGGAAGCCTCCAGGCCCAGCAGGGAAGCAAACTGCCTGCAAGTGCTTCGTGATCTGGCGGAAGGGCGCTCCCCGGCCGGCCTTGAATCCGTGATCGAGGCGATCAGAACCGAAGGCTTGGTGGAGGAGGGTCTCGAACGGCTGCGATCCCTGCGCCCGGAGGCGGTGGACCAGGCAGTGGTCAAGGACCTCGCCCTGCGGCTCACTCCACTCGCCGCCGCTGCCCAGCAACGACGGGCCGCCCGCTGGCAGCTGGACACCCGCCGCACCCTGATCCGATTCACCTACGCCAAGGAAGCAGGCGCTCTCGACTTCGACGACGGGGATCTGCATGCCCTCTTCCTGCAGGCCTTCCGCCTCGAGGGGTTGAGCCTGGCCCTGGATCTCGGGAAGCGGCCACGGCCGCTGCTGACCACCGGCCTTCCGCTCTCCCCGGGCATCGGGAGCCGAGGCGAATCCATGGACGTGGTCCTGAAGCGGGAACCGGCGGAGGAACCGGTGGAGCTGATGGCCCGGTTGAATTTGCGCCTTCCCGAGGGACTCAGGATCGATCAGTGGATTCCCCTGCCGGAGTACGCGACCGCACCCGCCGAGCTGGCGCGATTGTCGCTTTGGACCTGGAAGGTGGAGCCGGGGCTTCGGGCTCAGGCGGAATCGGCAGTGACGGCCTTCCTGGAGGCCAGCGTCTGGCCCTGGGAGCGGGGGGCGGCGAAAGCCGAGGCGCCCCTTGATCTTCGAATGATCATCACTGACATGCGGTGGATCGACGAAGGGCTCCGCTTCGACACCTGCATGGGGCCCCACCAGGCGGTCAACCCACTCAAGCTGCTGGGAGCCGTCTTCGGGCTCGAACCGGCCGGCATCACGGGGCTCATCCGCATGGGAGTGGACTTCGACCCGGATCCCCGGCTTGGCCAGGCCGACCGTTTCGAGCCCAAGCTGAAGAACATGTACGAGGATGCCGTGCTGCTGGGCGGCGGGTCGAACATCGTGCTGGTGGACGAGGATGACAGCGAGCCCACGATCCTAGGCTGAGACATCTTTGCTGATGGAGAGCAGCAAGCCGAGACAGATGAGGCTGGTGATGAGGCTGTTCGGTCCGTAGGAGAGGAAGGGCAGGGGGATCCCCTTGTTCGGCGCCAGCGAGAGCACCACGCTCATGTTCATGAGGGCCTGCGCCACCAGCAGGAGCACGAAACCCATGGCGCAGAGTTTCAGGAAGCCATCGCCCACCCGCCGGGCGATGCGGTAGCCGCGCCAGAGGATGGCGAGGAAGAGGGCCAGGATGGCCACGGTGCCGATGAGGCCCGCCTCTTCGGCGATGACCGCATAGATGAAGTCCGTGTGGGCTTCCGGCAGGAAGAACAACTTCTGCTTGCCGCCCCCCAGACCCACGCCCATGAAGCCCCCGTTGCCCACGGCCACGAGGCTCTGCAGGGCCTGATGACCTTTGCCGAGAGGGTCGGCTGCGGGGTTGAAGAAGGTTCTCACCCGATCCAGGCGGTAGGGTGACAGCACGATGAACGCCGCGCCGAGCGCCCCGAGAATGGGAATCGCCACGGCGAAGATCCATTTCGGCGCCCCGCCCAGGAATACGACCATCAGGGCCACGAAGACGATGAGGAAGGTGGTGCCGAAGTCGGGTTCGCGCAGGATGAGGGCGAGGGGGATCAGGAGGACACCGGCGAGCCCGAGCAGCTTGGGAAGGGCATCCCTGTGGTTGGTCCACGCCTCCCGATTGCGGATCATCCAGGAAGCGGCGATGAGCACCGAGAGGGGCTTGAAGAACTCCGAAGGCTGGAGGCTCGCGGGGCCAAGGCGGATCCACCGATGGGCGCCGTTGATCTTGGGGCCGAGGAAGAGCACGGCCACCAGGAGCCCGACCAGGACGAAATAGGTCACCATCAGCGGACGGGGGTGGTCCTGCAGGGTCGCGAGGTCCACCTGCGAGAGGGCGAGCATGAAGGCGATGCCGATGCCTCCGCCCACGAGCTGGCGTGTGAGGAAGGCTGTGGCCGCCGCGTGGTTCTGGGAGGCCTTGATGGCGGATGCGGAGTAGATCCAGACCATGCCCACGGCCACCAGGGCCAAGGCGAAGAGCACCAGCCAGCGGTCGACGGGACGGCGGACGTCGGCGGCCATGTCAGGCGATGGTCAGGTCGCGGCGGGCCGCGGTTTCGAGTTCGCGGAGGGCCTGGTCCACCCAGGCGGCCTCCTGGGCCTCCACCATGAGGCGGAGCTTGGGTTCGGTGCCGGACCAGCGGATCACCTGCCTGACGCCATCGCCCCAGCGGGCGTCGATGGCGGCCATGGCGGCGCCGAGTTCGCTGCAGGTTTCGACGGCCTTCCGGTCCCGGGCCAGCAGGTTGACGAGTCGCTGGGGCCAGGGCCGAAAGGTCCAGTCCCAGCGCTGGTCTGCGGACCGGTGCAGCAGCGCACGCAGAATGGAGAGTCCCGCGGCAAGTCCGTCTCCGCTGGGTCCCACGCGCTTCTGGATGAGGTGGCCGGAAGCCTCCGCGGCCAGGTCCCAGCCACGCTTTGCCATCTCGCGCAGCAGATACTTGTCGCCGACGGCGGTGCGGACGAAGGGGACCTCCGCGTGGTGCAGGGCCTGGGCCAGCCCCCCGTTGGTCATCAGTGTGCCGACCACGCCCGGCGGGGCGTCGTCGCAGGCTAGGCGATCCTGGGCCAGGAGCCAGACCATCTGGTCGCCATCCACCACCCTGCCTGCATCGTCCACCATCAGGCAGCGATCGCCGTCGCCATCGAAGGCGATGCCCAGGTCGGCGCCTCGTGCCACCACGGTGGCCGCCAGGGCATCCAGGTGCGTGGAGCCGACGCCCACGTTGATCCTCGGCCCATCCGCCGGGACGCCGAGCCAGTGGATCTCGCCACCACGGAACAGCTCCAGGGCGGCCTCCGCTGTGGCGCCGTGGGCGCAGTCGATGACCACGCGGAAGTCGGAGGGAAGGGTGATGCCTTCGAGATGGTCGAGGTAGGGCCGCAGCTCCAGGCGAGCCGGCGGCGCGGAGATCGTCGTGGGCTCGGCGAGCTCCGCGAAGGCCGCCTCGATGGCCCGCTCCTGGTCCTCCTCCAGCTTCTCGCCAAGCTCGTTGAAGCCCTTGAGGCCATTGTCCTCCGGGGGATTGTGGCTGGCGGAGATCATGAGGCCCCAGGTCTTGTCGCCCTCGGCGCTCAGCCTCGCCACGTTCCAGGCCACCGCAGGCGTGGGGGCCAAGCCCAGCACCAGCACCTTGAGGCCGAGGCCCACGCCCAGGATGAAGGCCTCGGACATGGGGCCCGAGCTGGAGCGGGGATCCCACCCGACCACCAGCCGCCGGACGCCTGCCACGCGCGCCACCTGGGCCCAGGCGGCCCCCCAGCGGGTCACCTCCTCCAGGGTGAGCGGAGAGCGCAGGGCGACCCCTCGAATGCCATCAGTGCCGAAGTAGCGGAGGCTCACGCGGCACCTCCACCTATCGCACGCTGTGCGTGCTTCGGCTTTGCCAAATTGGCACTTCGCTCGTGCTTCATGCTCATAAGGCAAGGTTACCCGATGGCGTGGGTTCTGAAGACCCTGTAGTCCCACCGCTGCGCCTTCGCGTGGGCCTCGGCCGTGAGCCCGTCGCGGAGGCCCGGCAGCAGGCCGGGCGTTCCGGCGCGGGTGGCCAGGAAGCGCTTGCGCGAGATGCCGAGGCAGAACCGCTCCACGGGCCAGGCGAGGGCCTTCGGAAGGCGAGGCAGGTCCTGCCACAGGGCCAGGTCCTCCCGGAAGGTGGTGCCGAAGCCGAACCCCGGATCGAGGAGGATTCTGGTCCCGAAGACGCCCGCCTGCAGGAGGCGGTCACGGACGGCGCACAGCTCCCGGATGGCCGCCTCGGCATCCCTCGGAGTGAGATCATCGTAGGGCGGCATGTGGAAGCCGGTGCCCTCCCGGCGGCTGCGCATGGCGATGAGGCCGCAGGCCGATCCGCAGGCCAGCTCCAGCATGCCGGGGTCGGAGAAGCCAGTGACGTCGTTGAGCACAACCACGCCCACAGACAGTCCGCGGGCTGCCACGTCGGCGTGACGGGTATCCAGGCTGAGGGGGATAGCGGGGAGCTGCTCGCGGAGGACGGCCAGGACAGGCTCCAGGCGCCCCCACTCGGTGGCGGCGGTTATGGGCGCGGCGCCAGGCCGGGTGCTTTCGGCGCCCAGGTCCAGCATTCCCGCCCCGGCCGCCACCAGGGCCCGGGCCTGCGCCAGGGCCGCTTCCGGCGCCAGGAACCGGCCGCCATCGCTGAAGGAATCGGGGGTGAGGTTAAGGATGCCGATGAAAAGGGGACCGCCCTTCAGGAGCGGTCCCCAATCAAACGGAAGCATGGTCACGCGGGCTTGAGGGCCGGGTTGAGTCCGGGGTCGGTGGAGTGGCCTTCCTCCACCGTGGCAGGCGCGGTGGGCGTGCTGCCGGCCTTGGGCGGAGGCAGGGTGCCTCCCTTCATCAGGATGTCGATGTCGTTGCCGTCGAGCGTTTCGCGCACCAGCAGGGCCTCGGCGATGGCCACCAGCTGCTCACGGTGGCTCTCGATGGCGGCCTTGGCCTTGCGGTAGTTGCGCATGACGAACTCATGGACTTCGGAGTCGATCATGCGGGCCGTGTCCTCCGAGATCTCGCGGTGCTGGGTGAAATCCCGTCCCAGGAAGATCTCGTGCTGGCCGCCGCCGAAGTTCAGCGGGCCCAGCTTGTCGCTCATGCCGTATTCCATGACCATGGACTTGGCCATGTCTGTCGCCTGCTGGATGTCGTTCGAGGCGCCGGTGCTCAGCTGGTTGAAGAAGATCTCCTCGGCGATGCGGCCGCCCATGGCGATGGCGATGCGGCTCTCCATGTACTCGCGGGTAGTGTTGTAGCGGTCCTTCAGGGGGAGCTGCCAGGTGACGCCCAGGGCACGGCCCCGGGGGATGATGGTCACCTTGTGCAGCGGATCGCTCTGTGGCACCACGGCGGCGACGACTGTGTGGCCGGCCTCGTGGTAGGCGGTGATGCGTTTGTCCTCGTCCGTCATGACCAGGCTGCGGCGCTCGGTGCCCATGTAGACCTTGTCCTTGGCCTGCTCGAAGTCATGCATCTCCACCCACTTCTTGTTGCCGCGGGCGGCGGTGAGGGCGGCCTCGTTGCAGAGGTTGGCCAGGTCGGCGCCCGCGAACCCGGGCGTGCCGCGGGCCAGGACTTCCAGGTCCACGTCGGGGCTGAGGGGGATCTTGTCCGCGGTGTGGACCTTGAGGATCTCGAAGCGGCCCTTCACGTCGGGCCGATCCACCACCACGCGACGGTCGAAGCGGCCGGGGCGGAGCAGGGCGGGATCCAGCACGTCGGGGCGGTTAGTGGCGGCGACGAGGATGACGCCCTCGTTGCCCTCGAAGCCGTCCATCTCGACCAGCAGCTGGTTCAGGGTCTGCTCGCGCTCGTCGTGGCCACCGCCGAGGCCGGCGCCGCGATGGCGGCCCACGGCATCAATCTCATCGATGAACACGATGCAGGGGGCGCTCTTCTTGGCCTGTTCAAAGAGGTCGCGCACGCGGCTGGCACCCACGCCCACGAACATCTCCACGAAATCGGAGCCGGAGATGGAGAAGAACTGGACCTTGGCCTCGCCCGCGATGGCCCGGGCCAGCAGGGTCTTGCCGGTGCCCGGAGGGCCCATGAGCAGCACGCCCTTGGGGATCTTGCCGCCCAGCTTCAGGAACTTGGCGGGGTCCTTCAGGAACTCCACGATCTCCTTCAGCTCCTCCTTGGCCTCGTCGCAGCCTGCGACATCGGCGAAGGTGGTGCGCTTGGCGCTGCCGGAAAGGCCCTTGGCCCGGGCCTTCCCGAAGCTCATGGCCTTGTTGCCGCCCATCTGGGCTTGGCGCATGAAGACGAACCAGAGCACCACGAAGACCAGCAGGGGCGCCCAGAACATCAGCACGTAGGCGAAATTGTTCTCGCTGGGTTTGGCGGCCTTGAACTCCTCGATCTGGCCCTCGGTCTTCCAGCTGAGGATGACCTTGCCCAGATCCTGCATGGGGGGCGCCACGGTTCGGAACTTGTCGATTTCCAGGCCGGTCTTGCCATTCTTCTCAGGCTGCTTGTAGGTGCCCTCGATGTCGAACCCCGACAGGGTCACGGACTTGTACTTGCCGGCCACGCCCTCGGTGTAGAAGGTCGAGAAGGGGACTTCGATCTGCTTGCTGTTCTGGGGGATCTGGCGGAAGGCCAGCACCAACAGGGCGATGATGCCCAACCAGACCAGCACGCTTTTCATCATGGAATTCAAAGGGTCACTCCTTGGGGCCGGAGCCCAGGTGGCCCTCCAGTTTACTAGGTCCGGGAAGGCAGCGGACCTTGTCTTAGATGCAGATACCCGCCGGCAGGTTCAGGGTTTAGGTGGAAATTCCCCCAAGACGAGGGTTGGCGGCCATGGGCGAGGCGCTCGGCCAGCCAGGGCGTGAGGTTCCGCAGCAGGTCAGCTTCCCTTGCCCAGCCCAGGCGACGGAAGGCGGATTCCAGGCTCCACCGGAGATGGACCTCATCCCAGGTCTCGCGCTTGAAGGCGATGCCTCCATCCGCGATGAACCAGCGGGACCCCTCCCAGGTCAGGATGAGGCTCTGTGCCAGCCGCTCGGCCTCCTCCGCTTGTCGATGCGTTTCGAACAGGTGGCGATCCAGGTCGGGGGCCTCCTGCCTCAGCTCCACGAGCAGGTGCCGCCAGCGGTTGCGCGGGGTGAAGGGCTCGCCGTTGCTCGCGTCCTCCCGCCAGGGGACCTTCCGCGAAGCCAGGTAGGCCCGCAGATCCTCACGCCGGATTTCCGCCAGAGGGGACCAGCGCAGATCCTGGCGCGGTGCCAGGGGATGCAGGCAACCCAGCCCGCCACCCCGCGCCAGCCGGAGGAAGACGGTCTCGGTGTGGTCATCCAGCGTGTGCCCCGTGGCCACCGCCGCGGCCCGGGCCTGCTCGGCCTCCTGGCGCAGCCAGTCCCAACGCAGCTCCCGGGCGGCCATCTCGAGGCCGATGCCCTGATCCCGCGCGTGGCCCCGGACGCCTAGGCTCGCCTCGGCCAGATCCAGATCCAGGGCCCGGCAGAGCTGGCGGACAAAGTCCGCATCCTCTGCTGATTCCGGCCGCAGGCCATGATCGGCATGGGCCACCGACAATTCCAGCCCAAGGCTCTTGCGGAGCGTCCAGAGCAGGAGCAGCAGGGCCACGGAATCGCCGCCGCCCGAACAGGCCACGAGCACGCGGCCGCTCATGGCATCGCCCCGGCGCTGGATCTGCGCGAGGAGGTCGGACTCGAAGCGGTTCACGCAGGCTCTTCCAGGCGGGCAAGAAGGCCGGTCAGGGCCTTTGGCACGGGGCGTTCACACCACAGGGCCTCGGCCCAGTCGCACATGTGCAGCGAGCCCCAGTGCATGGCGCGGCCCAGGACACCCCGGCGGAAGGCGGGATGCGCGATGCGCGTGACGGGCTGCGAGGGATCCTGATCGAACTGGCTGCCGAAGGCATCGAAGGCGGCCATGCGGCGCTCCCACACGGTGCTGACATCCACCAGCAGGTCCGGGGCGCCTGGATTCTCGCCGCCCACCCAGGCCAGGGCCTCGGGCCTAAATGGAGAACCGGGGCAGGGGTAGTTCTTCAGGCCCGCGTAGTAGGCCGCCTCCCGGGCGAGCCGGTAGGCGCGACGGTGATCAGGATGGCGGTCCTCCGGCGCGGGCAGGATCAGGACCCGGGGCCGGAGTCGGCGGATCTCGGCCATGAGGCCCACCCGGTAGGTCTCCTCCTCGGTGAAGCGGCCATCGGGGAAATCCAGCACGAGCCTGGTCACGCCGAGGATCCGGGCCGCCTCCTTCGCTTCCAGGCGACGGGTCTCCGCGGTGCCGCGGGTTCCCAGATCGCCGCTGGTGAGATCGAGGATGGCGGCCTTCAGGCCCCGATCCGAGGCCAGGGCCAGGATCCCACCCACGTGGACCTCCACGTCATCCGGGTGGGCTCCGATGGCCAGCAGGTCGCACCCGTCGCGGGGGGCAGTGAGGCTCATGGTTCCTCCACCAGGATGACGGGATGGGCCCCGTCCATGCGCTCCAGGATGGCATCGAGCAGGGCACCGGACCTCAGCCACGGCACGCCCGGAATCACCCGCTCCTGGGGGCGGCCGAAGGGGAAGAGGGATTGCCGGAGGAACTCCGGATCGCCGCCCAGCCTCAGGCCGGCCGCCTCCCGGTGGAGGCGCCGGTCCAGCTTGCCGAGCCGCGTGCGGTTGCGGGCCAGCTCGCGCCGGAAGCGTTCCTGGATGGGCAGGGGCCAGGCTGGGTCCGGCGGAGTCTCATGGACCAGCCCGGTCGGGTACACGCCAGGCCACGAGCCGAGGTTCTCCCAGGCTCCCAGGCGGAGGGCATCAAGCTGGCCGGGGGCCACCTGGAACCCGGAAGGCACGACGAAGACGCTGGGGCGCGGCAGGATCTTCGGCGCGGCTAGGCCGACCTGCTCCCATAGCGGCTCGCAGAGCCGCCAGTACGCGCGTTCCGAAGGTCCCAGCACCACCGCTGTGACCGGCAGCAGCAGGGACTGCATCAGGGGACGGATCGCGGCGCCCGGGCTCAGCCAGAGCCCCTTGGTGAGCGGCTCGCCGGGCTCCAGGCGCTGCCGCCGGCCCGTTCCGGGGTCCATGGAAAACCAGGCGGCCTGGACGCGCGGGTCCAGCGGCAGGGGGGCACCCTCGGCTTTCAGGCGGTCGGCCTGCTGGACAAGTCCGGCCTCCAAAGCCAGACTGCGCCAGCGTTCCAGCTCTGCCTGGATGGGGTTGCGCACCTCCGGGTTCGTGGGGGAAAACGCCCGGAGACCCCGCGCCCAGAGCGGCCGACCCAGGGCGAGGACATGGCCGCGCAGCATGGGGGCCTCGGGCTCAGGCAGTGGTCCCCATAGCCTGGTGGCCTCGGCCTGATGTTGCTGCGTCCAGGGCAGCCAGCCCGTGGCGGTGTCGGGGCGGGTGTCGAAGCGAAAGCGGTGGCGAAGCAGCCGCGGTCCGTCCCAGCCCACCACGGAGGCCACCTCGGCGCGATCGTGGTCCTCGTCGGCGAGCCAGTACACGGCTTCGGCCCCCGTCCGACGGGCTTCGGCCAGGGCCGCCAGGGCCTTGGCGATGGACAGGGCGGGGCTCCAGCCCGCGCCGATCTGCTGGCCGGTGGCGATGACGGGCCTGGGGCTCATGGATGACCCTCGCGGGACCAGACCATTCGGGGCAGCACCCGTTGACGCTCGGTACACATGGGCCCCAGCCTACCCGATATGCGATGCTCGACGGGATGCTGAGCGTCGAACCCTGGATCCCCCCCGCCTCACCAGAGCTTGCGATCCTCGCCATGGAGGCGGCGGATGAGGTGGGCCTGGCTTCGCTGCGGGCCTGGCCCAGCGTGAGCAAGGGTGGAGTCGGTTTTGGCCAGCTGCCGCCCTTTCTCTGCTGGCAGGGTCGGGTGGTCGGCGCCTGGCACCTCGTTCTGCTCCAGGCCCGCGAAGTGGGGTCCCTGGTCCCCGGGGCCAGAATGGCGCCGCTGCCCGTGGGCTGGCTGGAGGCGCTCGACCTGGAAGCGCTGGCCCGGCCCCTGGCCCGGCATCCGGATTTTCCCGGTGGCGCTTCGATCCACGTGGTGCATCTCCCGGCGGCCGAGGCCTTCCGGGTTCGCACGTTCGGAACGCCAGCGCCAGATCTGGTGGCCGAGGTGCTGACGCGCACCAGCCACATCCAGATCTGGAATCTGGCCGATTAGCCGGAAAGGTTACTTCCCGCGGTTGCTCATGCGGGTGTGCGTCACGCCACTCTTGCCCTGGGGCTTGGTGGATGCCCGGACTGTGGGCTTGGGGCCGGCGGTGGCCTTGGGCTTCCCGGCCGCGGCCGTGGAGGCGGGCTTGTCCGCGGCCTGAACGGACTTCAGGAGATCGGCGGGGACGAGCGGCTTGGTCATGGGGTACTCCTGCTGACAGTCTAGCCGCTTCCGGGTGCGAATCCCCGCTCCGCATGATGTGACTGGGTTCCTGGGAGGCCGCGCGGAACGGCGGATATGCTGGAAGGAGCCGGAGATGCCGGCGGATCTCGACGGTGGAACATGAACGCAGAGGGCTGGGAGGGATTGGCAGAACATGCGACGCAGGCCTTCGGCGCATGGAGCGGTGCCTCCAGGCTGGTCCGGAAGCGCCTGCTGGAAGCCTGGCTGGAGGAGCTGGCGCAGGTTCGCGAGCCGCTGGCCCAGGAAATGACCCGGGAGACTGGGAAGCCCATCACCCTGGCCCGCGCTGAGGTCGGACGGGCCAAGGCGACCTTGAAGGCCAGCATCGAAGCCGTGGCCTCGTTCGGCGAGGAGAGCGTCCCCTACGACTTGATGGATGGGGCCGACGGCTGCCGGGCCAGCTTTCGCCGGTTCCCTCTGGGCCCTGTGCTGGCCATCACGCCCTTCAACTTTCCCGTGAACCTGGCCATGCACAAGCTGGCGCCAGCGCTGGGCGCGGGCTGCAGCGTCATCTGGAAGCCCTGCCCCCAGGCGCCCCGCACCTCGCAGCTGCTCTGGGAGAGCTTCGAGGCGGCGCGATTGCGCCTCGCGGCCCCCGATCACCTGCTGCAGCTGGCCGGCTCGGATCCCGTCCGGGCCGAGGCCCTGGCGCGGGATTCCCGCATCGCCGCCGTGAGCTTCACCGGCTCGGAGCGGGTGGGTCGGCACCTGGAGCAGGTGCTGGCCGGGAAGCGCCTGCTGCTGGAACTGGGCGGCAACGGGGCCGTGGTCCTGGATGAGGGCGTGGATGCCGCGGCGGTGGCCGGGCACCTCGCGCCGGCCGCCGTGGCGGGGGCAGGGCAGAGCTGTTCCAAGGCCCAGAGGATCTATGTGCACCGGCATCTCTGGGAAACCTTTGTGCCGGCTTTCGTCGCCGCGGTGAAGGCGCTGCCCGTGGGCGACCCCATGGATCCTGCGACGGTGGTGGGGCCGGTCATCGACGAGGCCACGGCCGCCCGGGTGGAGGCCAGCCTGGATCGCGCGGTGGCAGCCGGGGCCGAGGTCCTGCTGCGGGGCGTTCGTCAGGGTGCCCTGCTGCCCCCGGCCATCCTCGCGAGTGTGTCGGAGGAGGACCCACTGCAGTGCGAAGAGGCCTTTGCCCCCGTGACGGTGCTGACCCGCGTCGACACCTTCGAGGCGGGCCTCGAGCGGGCCGCGGCCACGCGCTTCGGGCTGAGGGCCAGCGCCTACAGCCGCGACCAGCGGCACCTCCGCCTGGCGGAATCGAGGTTGAGGGCCGGCGGCGTGCTCCTGAACCTGCCTCCCACCTTCCGGCTGGATGCCGCGCCCTTCGGCGGCGTCCAGGCCAGTGGCAATGGCTTCGAAGGCCCCCGCTGGGCCATGGAGGGCTTCACGGAAGGCCGCCTCATCGTCGAAGGCCCCGCCCTGTAAGATCCGCCCCGGAGTCCTGTCATGCCCCTGACCATGCCCTTCGAACCCAGTGACCTGGTGGTGGTGGTGCTCCAGGCTCCCCGGGAACGCATCTGGGGCGCCCTGCTCAGGTTGGATCCGGCCGGCATCACCATCCGGGGCCTGGACCTGACGCCCTGGGAGGAGGTGCTCTCCCTGGTGCGGACAGGCGAATCCGATCAGGTGGCACTGGGCACGCGCTTCCTGCCCATGCACCGCGTGGAGGCGATGTATCTCGACGAGGCCAGTTCAGGCGCGCCGAGCCTGGCCGAGACCTTCTGGAACCGAACGGGCCGGGAGGCCCGCGCCTTCCTCGTTCCCACCCCGTCGCCCTCGGCCTGACCCTCACGGAGGAATCCATGTCCCACACCAACCACACCCTCTGGATGGAGCGCTTCAGGGCCCGCGCCAAGGAGCTGCAGCGCCACATCGTCCTGCCGGAGGGCCGTGAGGACCGTACACTGCAGGCTGCCCAGCTGCTGCTGGACCAGGGCCTTTGCCGCCTCACCATCCTGGGTGATCCGACCGCCATGATGGCGCGGGGCGCGACCCTGGGCCTCTCCCTGCAGGGCGCCGCCATGGTGGACCCGGCCACGAGCCCGCTGCTCCAGGAACTCGCCGGCGCCTACTACGAGCGTCGCAAGGCCAAGGGCATCACCGAAGCCCAGGCGCTGGAAGCCGTGCACAACCCGCTCTGGTTCGGCGCCATGCTCGTGCAGTGCGGCCACTGCGATGGCATGGTGGCTGGCGCCCTGAACACCACCGCGGAGACTGTGCGCGCCTGCCTCCAGGCCATCGGCGCCGCTAAGGGCATCAAGACCGTCTCCAGCTTCTTCCTGATGATCCACCCCGACTCCGCCTTCGGCGAGCAGGGCGCGGTGATCTTCTCCGACTGCGCCGTGGTGCCCGATCCCACGCCGGAGCAGCTGGCGGACATCGCCATCGCCGCCGCCGAGAACGCCCGTAGCGTCATGGGTGTGGAGCCCCGGGTGGCCCTGCTCAGCTTCTCCACCCGGGGCTCTGCGGAGCACCCCTGCGTGGACAAGGTCCGGGCCGCTCTGGCCATCGTGAAGGAGCGCAGGCCGGAGCTGGCGGTGGATGGCGAGCTGCAGGCCGACGCCTCCCTGTTGCCTTCCGTGGGCCAGAAGAAGGCGCCCGGCTCCGACGTGGCCGGTCGAGCCAATGTCCTGGTCTTCCCGGACCTCGATGCCGGGAACATCTCCTACAAGATCGCGGAACGCATGGGCGGCTGCGCGGCCATCGGGCCCTTCCTCCAGGGCCTCGCGAAGCCTGCCAACGACCTCAGCCGAGGCTGCAGCGCCCAGGACATCGCCGATACGGTGGTCTTGACGGCCCTCCAGTGAGGCGCCTGGCCCTCTTCGTCTCCGGCACCGGCGGCAACGCCCTGAACCTGCTCAGGGCCTGCCGCGAGGGCCGGGTTCAGGCTGTTCCGGTGCTGGGGCTGGCGTCCACGGCCAAGGCCGCGGGCGTCCAACGCCTGCAGGACGAGGGCCTGCCCATCGCCGTAGTGGTCCGCAAGGACTTCGAGTCGGACGAGGCCTTTTCCGAGGCCTGCTACCAGGCGGCGGAGGCAGTCGGCGCCGAGGTCATCTGCCTCTGTGGGTGGCTCAAGAAACTGACGGTTCCGACGCGATGGGCCCGCCGCATCCTCAACATCCACCCGGGCCTGCTGCCCCGGTTCGGAGGGCCGGGCATGTACGGCATCCACGTCCACCGCGCCGTCATCGAGGCGGGGGAGGTCGAATCCGGCGCCACGGTGCACCTCGTGGATGACGAGTACGACCATGGGCTGGTCCTCGACCAGCTGCGGGTTCCCGTCCTGCCTGGGGACACGCCCGAGGGCCTCCAGCAGCGGGTCTATGCCGCCGAGATGGAGCTGTTCCCCCGGGCCCTAGCGGCATATCTGTCGGAACGGGCCTAAACTGTTCGCATGAGAACGAAGCAGGAGCGGAGTTCCACTTTGGCGAAGCCGAAGCCCGGAGGGCGCGGCACAGGAGGTGCCGCGTGATTCCTCTACTTACCGCCGACGAGATGCGGGCCGCGGAGCGCCAGGCCATTGAGGGCTGGGGCGTTCCATCGCTGATCCTCCAGGAACATGCCGCCCTCGGAGCCCTGGCCCTGCTGCCTCCGGGCGAGCCCATCCATGTCCTGGCGGGCCCCGGCAACAACGGCGGCGACGCCCTGGCCTTGGCGCGCCTGGCTCGATTGCAGGGACGGCCGGTCCAGGTCTGGGCACCCAGCATCTGGGCGGAATGGCGAGGGGATGCCGCGATCCAGGCCCGGTTGTGGAAAGGGCTCGGCGGCGAGGTCCAGACCGCGGCTGACCCGGCCGAACTCATGCGGACCTGGCGTGGCTGGGTGGTCGATGGGCTCTTCGGCCTTGGCACCACGCGTCCCCTGGAGGGGACGGCCTTGACCTGGGTGCGGGCCCTGAATGCCAGCGGTCTGCCGGTCCTGGCCCTGGACCTGCCTTCGGGGCTGGATCCAAATGCGGCCGAGCTCCCCGGCGAAGCCGTCCGCGCCACGCGTACCGCCTGCTTCGGGGCCCTCAAGGTCTGCCATGGGCTGCTCCCGGCGCGGGATTACTGCGGAGAGATCTCCGGCATCCCCATTCCCCTGGACCAGGCGCCCAAGGCGGCCATGCAGCTGCTGGAGCGCCCCGTGCTTCCTGCCCGGGAATGGAACGCCCACAAGGGCAGCTTCGGGCATGTGGTCATCCGGGCGGGCAGCCTCGGCATGAGCGGCGCCGCGGTGCTGGCGGCCCTGGGTGCCCTGCGGGTGGGGACAGGCCTGGTGACGGTGCTTTCCGAGCCGGAGGTCCGGGCCGAGATCGCGGCCCAGGTGCCCGAGGCCATGGTGCGGGCCTGGCAAGGCTCCGTTCCCCAGGAGGCCGATGTCCTGCTGGTGGGGCCGGGCGGCATCAGCCAGGTGCCCGACTGGGACGGGCCCCTCGTCGTGGATGCCTCGGCCCTTAAGGAAGGCGAGGGCCGGCGGTGGATGGATCGTCCGGGTACGGCCATCACGCCCCATCCCGGCGAGTTCGCCCGCCTCTTCCGCTTGTCCCGCCCTCTGCTGATGGACGAGCGTCTGGCGCAGGCCCGGCAGGTGGCGGCCGGGCGCCCCGGCGTCCTGCTCCTCAAGGGCGCCCAGAGCGTCATCGCCGGCGGCGCACGGGAGGAGCTCTGGATCAATCCCACGGGCCACCCGGGCATGGCCACCGGCGGTAGCGGCGATCTGCTGGCGGGCATGGTGGCGGGCTTCCGGGCCCAGGGGCTGCCCATGCGCGAGGCGGTGGCCGCCGCGGCCTGGTTCCATGGTGCCGCGGGGGATCGCTTGCCCGGGGCTGGCCTGCTCCCCACGGATCTCGCGGGGCTCCTGCCGGAGCTCCTGCGTGCCTGAGCTGTTCCTGGCCGATGAAGAGGCCACCGAGGCCCTGGGCGAAGCCCTGGCCCGGCTGACGCCTCCCGGCGGCACCTGGCTGCTGAAGGGCGAACTGGGCGCCGGCAAGACCACTTGGACCCGCGGCTTCCTGCGGGGGCTTGGCGGCGATCCAGAGGAAGTGGCCTCCCCCACCTATGCGGTCCTGCACCGCTACGAATGTACCGGAGGGCGCCTGTTCCACCTGGACCTCTTCCGCACGGGGCCCGGGGGCGCCTGGTCGCTGGGCCTCGAAGAGAGCCTCGGTGCCGGGGATCGCCTGGTGGTCGAGTGGGCGGGCGGAGATGGGCCCTGGCCCACGGGCTGGGTGGCCCGTCTGGAACTCAGGGCGCAAGAAGCGGGACGGCAGGCGGATTGGACACGGCCTGACGAACCGGTCGCGCGATGATGGAATCATGAACCTCGTCCTCGCACTCTCCGTCCTCACCTTCCTCCTGGCGGCCGTGGCGGCCTGGGCCAGCCTGCGCCGGCCCGCCGCGGATCCCGCCCCTTTCGACGCCCTGCGGCGCCATGCTGAGGAGCTGGCCTCGCGGGATCGGACGGAGTCCCATCAGGCTCTGGTGGCCCAGCTCCAGCCCCTGGTGGCCGAGCTGGGCGGCATCCGCACCGCCCAGGCCGAGAAGCTGGCCGAGGGCTTCCGGCTGCTGGTCACGACCACCCAGGAGGCCCTGAAGTCCTCCCGGGACGAGCAGGCCGCGCAGCTGAACCAGGTCCAGCAGCAGGTGGAGAGGCGCCTGGCGGCCATCCAGACCTCGACCGAGGAACGTCTGGAGCAGATGCGGCGCACGGTGGACGAGAAGCTGCACGAGGCCCTGGAAAAGCGCCTGGGCGAGAGTTTCAACCTGGTGGCCCAGCGCCTCGAGCAGGTGCAGAAGGGGCTCGGCGAGATGCAGTCCCTGGCCCAGGACGTGGGCGGCCTGAAGCGGGCCCTCACCAACGTGAAGACCCGCGGCGTCCTCGGCGAGGCTCAGCTCGGCGCGCTGCTGGAGCAGTTCCTCTCGCCCGGGCAGTACGCCGCTAACGTGAAGATCCGGCCCCGCTCGCCGGAGATCGTCGAGTTCGCGGTGAAGCTGCCGGGGGCCGAAGAGGGTGGCACGGTCTGGCTGCCCATCGATGCGAAGTTCCCCCTGGAGGACTACCAGCGGCTCATGGAGGCCTACGAGCTGGGCGACCTCCCCGCCGTGGAGGCCGCCGGCCGGGCGCTGGAGGTCCGGTTGCTGTCCCAGGCCCGGGACATCCGCGACAAGTACATCGCCCCCCCCAACAGCACGGACTTTGCGCTGCTGTTCCTGCCCTTCGAAGGCCTCTATGCCGAAGCTCTGCGGCGGCCGGGCCTGCTGGAGCGGATCCAGCGGGAGTGCAAGGTCACCTTCGTGGGCCCCACCACCCTCACGGCCTTCCTCAACAGCCTGCAGGTGGGCTTCAAGACCCTGGCGATCAGCAAGCAGAGCGGCGAGGTCTGGAAGGTGCTCGGGCAGGTGAAGACGGAATTCGGGAAATTCGGAGAATCCCTGGCCTCGGTCCAGAAGAAGCTTGATGAGGCCAGCACCAAGCTCGGCGAGGTCTCCAAAGGTAAGGAACGCATGGAGAAGCGTCTGGCGGGGGTGGAAGCCCTCCCGGAAGTGGAGATCCAGGGCACGCTGCCGGGCCCGTACCGCGGGGAATAATTCCCTTCACAATCCCTGGGAATGCCTTAGGATTCGGGCAAACACCGGGGGGGTGATGCTGAAGGGACGCGAACGCCACGGGATCGGCGAAGTCATCGCCGTGGACCGGAACTACGTCCCCATGCAGGAAGTCAGCCGCCGTCGGGCCCTCTGCGCGGTTGTTTCCGGGCGGGCCCATGTGCTGAATCCAGCCACCTTCGAACGGCACGGCGATTTGGCGGGAAGGCTGGAACTGATCATCTTCCCCCACGCCCAGGCCTGCAGTGATTCCAAGCTGCTGCTGGGGCGGCTGGAGCGCCGGGTCCTCCGCCGCGACCATTTCCTCTGCCAGTACGAGGGCTGCGCGAAGAAGGCCACCACCGTTGACCACGTGATCCCCCTCTGCCAGGGCGGCGCCACCACCTGGCAGAACCTGGTGGGCTGCTGCCTCGGCTGCAACCAGACCAAGGGCGGGCGCACGCCGGAGCAGGCAGGCATGGTGCTGAAGCGCCAGCCCAAGGGACCGAGGGCCCATCTCTTCGAGCGCTTCGAGGAGCTGCTGAAGCGGGCCAGTGCCGCCTGATCAGTCCGTGATGGCCCGGGTCTTCAGGTGCAACTCGGCCCACTCCCGGGCCGGATCGCTGCGCCGGGTGATGCCGCCCCCGGTCCAGTAGGTCAGCTGCTCTCCCTGGATCTGGGCGGTGCGGATGGGCAGGGCCAGGTCCAAGTCCCCATTGGGGGAGATCCAGCCGACCGCCCCGCAGTAGAACCCTCTGGGACCGGTCTCGGCCTGCGCCAGGTGGCCGCAGACGGCATGTTTGGGGGCGCCGGTGACGCTGCCGCCGGGCAACACCGCGCGGAGCAGCTCCGCCAGCCCGAGCCCGGGCCGGGGGGCGGCCTCCACGGTGCTGACCAGGTGCTGCACCGTCGGGTAGGTCTCCACCGCCATGGGGCGAACCACCTGCACGGATCCCGCCACGGCCACCCGCCCCAGGTCGTTGCGCACCAGATCCAGGATCATGGTGTGCTCCGCCCGTTCCTTGGGGTCGGCGGCGAGGGCTTCGGCCGCCGCGCGATCACGCCCCGGATCCCCGGTCAGCGGGGCACTGCCCTTGATGGGCTGGGAGCGGAGCAGGGTCCCCCGGCGGGACAGCAGGCGCTCCATGCTGAGGCTCAGCAGCCGGAGCCCTCCGAGGTCCAGCAGGGCACCGAAGGGCGGTCGCGCCCGCTGGAAGGCCCCGAGCGCCAGGGCCACGGGATCCCCGGCGAGCCGTCCCTTGAAAGGGACGCAGAGATTCGCCACATAGAAGCCGCCATCCAGGATGCAGGCCTGGATCTGCTCCACCGCGGCCCTGTGCTGGGCTTCCGTCCAGAGCGCCGTCAGGTCCACGCCTGCGCGGCCTTGGTCGAAGCCTGGGGCCAGCAAGCCCATCCAACGATCAGCGGCTGCGGGGGCATCGCCCCAGGACCAGAGCTCTGCCTCGCCGTCCTTCACATGCAGGGCTTCCTCCACGGTCACCCAATGCTGGCCGAGGGCGCCGACCTCCAGGGGCTTCCGGGGAAGCCCCGCCTCGTCACAGGCCAGTTCGAAGGTGGCGGCGCCGATCCAGGGAAACGGCTGGCGGTCCATCGCGGCTGCCAGGGCCTCCCAGGGGGAGCCGGGCAGGGGCTCGGCGCCAAGGCGGTTGGCCCAGGCTTGGCCATCCCAGTGGGAGACCAGGGCCGGGCCGGGCAAGGCCAGGAGGTTCTCCCCGGTATCCCCGGTGTGCAGCCAGGCGGCGCCCCGCTGGAGCAGCCCTTGGGCACAGGCCGGCCAGGGGCCGGGAAGCAGGAGGGGCTGGCGGTGCCGGGGAGCGAGGTCCATGGGACATGATCCCATCGGAAACCGCAACTGGCTCAGGTGACTAGTGTTTGAAAAGTGGCCGTTAACAAACTGCATGTTTGTGACAATTAAAGAGCGGAAAATGAACTTTCCTTTTTTAACGAATCGATCTAGCCTCATTTCCCAGGAGGAACTCTCATGCCTTCAGTGGATATCAGCTCTCAGACCGGTAAGGATTTTGCCGGAGATGCTTTAATCGTTCCGGTGTTTTCCGGGCGTGAACGCCACCGTCTGCCGCTCGCCATCAGCAAGGTCGCTCGTCAGGTGATGGACGAGGAGGATTTCAAGGCGGACTATCTTGAAGTTGTGCCGCTTCACCACCCCAATGGTGTGAAGGAGAGCCGGTGGATGGTGCTGGTGGGCCTTGGCGACGAAGAGAAGGTGACGCTCAACAAGATCCGCAAGGCCGTGGGCACCGCTGGGCGCTTCTGCCTCAAGAAGAAGTGGAAGAAGATCGGGATCCTCTCTCCCTCCACCTCCACCATCGACCATGACGCCGTGCAGGTGGCTGTGACCGAGGGGGCGCTGCTCGCGAATTACGATTTCGTGTCCTTCAAAGGCGGAAAGCCTGAAGCAAAACAGTTTTCCTCTATCGAGATCTTCACCAACGGGGACGATACCCGCAAGGCGCGCCGCAAGCTGCCCGCGGTTGAGGCCGGCGTGGCCGCCTGCCACCGAGTCCGCGATCTGGCGAACACGCCAGCCGGGGACCTCTACCCCGAAGTTTTCGCTGATATGGCAGTGAAGCTCGCGAAGCAGCACAAGCTCCACTGCGAGGTGCTGGACGTCCCGGCCCTCGAGAAGGGCGGCTTCCGGTCGGTGCTGGCCGTCGGCCAGGGCAGTGTCAGGCCCCCCCGGGTCGTCAAGCTGGAGTACAAGCCCAAGGAGAAGCCGAAGAAGCACGTGGTCCTTGTGGGCAAGGGCGTCTGCTTTGATTCCGGCGGGCTCTCCCTCAAGGATGCCTCGGGCATGGAGACCATGAAGGACGACATGACCGGTGCGGCCATCGTGCTGGCCACCCTGGTGGCCTGCGCCCAGCTGGAGGTGCCGGTCCAGGTCACGGGCCTGCTGGGCCTGGTTGAGAACATGCCTTCGGGCTCCAGCTACAAGCCCGGCGACGTCCTCCGCAGTCGCAGCGGCAAGACCATCGAGGTGCTCAACACGGACGCCGAGGGCCGCCTGGTGCTGGCCGATCTGCTCCACCACGCCAGCGAACTGGGCGCCGACCACGTGGTGGACCTCGCCACCCTGACCGGCGCCGCCCTCATCGCCATGGGCGACGGGGTCTCGGCTGTGATGGGCACGGACCAGAAGCTGGTGGACCGGCTCATGGACGCGGGCGGCTCCGTCGGCGAGTACCTCTGGCAGCTGCCCCTGGTAGAGGAATACACCGACCTGCTGAAGAGCCCCCTGGCCGACCTGAAGAACATCACCGGCATCCGCTGGGGTGGCACCATCACGGCCGGCCTGTTCCTTCGCGAGTTCGTCGGGCAGGCCTCCTGGGCCCATGTGGACCTGTCCGGCAGCTGGTCCGGCAAGGAGCGGGATTACCGGACCCACGGGGGGAGTGGCGAAGGCCCCCGCTTCCTGCTCGAGTGGCTCATGGACTGAGGGACCCGCCGGTCCTCTTCAAATGGGGGGCTTCGGCCCCCTTTTTTTCAAATGGATGAAGATGTCCCTCTTGACCGCAGGGCTCGGATGGGGATTTATTGAGGACTGCCCTCACGTCACCTAAGCCCCCTCACCCCTCGGAGTTCCCATGGAAGCGATGGAGACCCTCACCAAGGCCGACCTCTCCCGACATCTGATGGAGCGGCTCGAACTGGGGAAGAAAGATGCCGACCTCCTGGTGAACACTTTCCTGGAGAGCATCATCGAATCCCTCAAGACCGGGGAAGGCGTTGAGTTGCGCGGTTTCGGCAGCTTCCGCCTGCGGGACCGCCGGGCCCGGCAGGGGCGCAATCCGCGCAGCGGCGAGAGCATCCAGGTGCCGCCCAAGCGCGTGGTGTATTTCAAGCTGGGCAAGGAGCTGCGCAGCAAGCTCATCGATGACTGACCCTCTGTTCTCGACCGGAGTCCCCATGCGCCTTCGCAAGCTGATCCTCTCCATCCTGGCCGTCTTCGCCATCGCGGCGCCGGTCTTTGCTCAGAAGAAGATGTCCAAGGAGGAGAAGGCCAAGCTGCCCCGCCTGGCCATCCTCGACTTCAAGGCGGCCCCCGACTGCTGGCACGGCTGGCGCCATGGCGGCTGGGGCAACCAGATGGGCACCATCTCCAACCAGCTGCGGGACCTCTTCACCACCGAGATCATGGACAGGGCCAACGGGAAGATCCGCCTCATCGAGCGGGAGCGGCTCCAGGACATCCGGGCCGAGCTGAACTTCCAGCAGAGTGGTGAGGTCGATACCGCCACGGTGCAGAAGATCGGCAAGCTGCTTGGCGTGAAATACGTGATGACCGGCAAGGTCACCCGCTTCGCCTACAAGGAATCCGGCTTCAGCACCGGCTGGGGCGTGGGCGCCCTGGTCGGCAAGCTCACCAAGGACGGCACGGCCGGTGCCGTGGCCGGCAGCGTGAACATCAAGAAGGCCTCCTTCACGGGACGCCTGGACATCCGCCTCATCGAAGTGGAGACCGGCGAGATCCTGTTCGCCAAGGGGGACGACGGCAAGGTGGACGACACCAGCGTGAAGGTCGCCGGGACCGGCGCCGAGGTCTCCTACGATGAGGAACTGGTGAACAAGGTCTTCGAGCCCATCGTCCAGCGGCTCGCTCCCAAGCTGATCCGCGCCACGGGCCAGGCCCACGAAGAGGAGTAGTTCGTCCTTCAGCGGACGGGAAGGGGCCTTTCGGGGCCCCTTCCTGCGTCCGGGGGAAACCACTCGTCGACGGCTGATCGGATCGCGTCGGTGTAGGCGGAGCCCAATACCTCGGCGCAGTGGAGATGCCAGGTGGGCACTTCGATGACTCGGCTGCGCTGGAACCGGGCGGCCAGGGAGCGCTGGACCTCCGGCGGGGCGAGGCGGTCCTGGGAGGCCAGGAAGCAGAGGCTGGGCGTCGCCAGCCGCAGGCCATCCGTGCGCCGGAGCAGATCCGTGTCCGCGGGCGCGTAGCCGCCCATGCGTCCCGCGGCGAAGGCGGCGGCGGCCCCGATGGGTGGGGCGAGCACATGCCACCAGCGATCCTCGGGCCCCCGCACCAGGCGCTCGGCGAAGCTGCGGCTGCTGGCCGGGGCGCCCTCCCAGATGAGACCGGCCAGGGGGCCCCGGCCCTCGCGTTCCAGGTCGGCCAGGGCCAGCAGGCCCACGGAGGCGCCCAGGCTTCGCCCCAGCAGGAGGATCCGGCGGCGTTCGATGCCGGCCGCCTCCAGGTGGTGGACCATCCGGACGACGTCCCTGGATTCCATGGCTCCGAAGGTGACGGCGGGGGCAGGCCCGCCTCGCCGCAGGGCATCATCTCGCCGGCGGTAGGTGAAGATGGCTGCATCCAGGCGGGGGAACCACTTCAGGGCGGGGCTGGTGCCCCAGCGGTCATCGCCGAAGCCGTGGAGCAGGAGCACGATGCCTGGAGATGGTGTGGGGCGGGTGAAGCGCCAGAGCTGCAGCCCATCCACCTCCTCGCTCCGCCAGGTGCCACCGGGATCGCCATCCCGACCCTCGGCCAGTTCCCGGTAGGTCGCGTCCACCCGGGCCAGGGGCTGGGGCCGGTAGAAGGGGGGATCCACCAGTTCCCGGGCCACGGCGCGGGTCTTCCAGGCCATGAAGCCGGCGACGCCCAGCATAGGCGCGAGAGTCAGGGAGATCCAGCGCCCACGCCTCACCAGTAGCCCGTGGTGAAGAGGAGGTCGGCCTCCCCGGCCGGCATCCGGAGCTGGCAACTGAGACGCTGCTCCGGGCCGGCGGCGTTCCTCGCCAGGACCTCGGTCTCGTGTGCATCGGCGGGTTCGAGCAGGTCTGAGCCTCGCAGCAGGGTGACCACGCACCTGCCGCAGGCGCCTCGGCCCGAGCAGGCCGAGGCCACCGGCAGGCCCGCGGCCAGGCAGCGGCCCATGAGGGTCCCAGGCCCCCGGAGCAGGTGGTCCCGCGTCCGGGTCCGGGCCACCACCGCCATGGCTACTTGAGGAGGACGGCCGTCACGCCGGGAAGCCCCTCGGCGGGCGGCAGGGGATCAGGCTTGCCGTAGAGCACGGAATCGAGCTTCTGGACGAGGGTGACTTGG
Source organism: uncultured Holophagaceae bacterium (assembly GCA_963751095.1). Lineage (GTDB taxonomy): Bacteria > Acidobacteriota > Holophagae > Holophagales > Holophagaceae > Geothrix. The sequence goes on from CAVVTK010000018.1 coordinate 143,559, forward strand.
TAGAGGCCCTTGTCCGTGGGCAGTTCCATCTCGCCCATGTCCGGGCTGAAGGTCTCGCGCTGGCTGGTGAGGAAGTAGCGGTGCTTGCCAGGAGTCAGCCCCTTCACCTGGAGGCTGATGGCGCCCTTCGGGGACTGCTGCACGGGGATGCGGGCCCCGTCGAGCGTGAACTCCACGGGACCGCGGACGGCGTGGGTGAACCGGAAGATCACGGAGCCCGCGGGGACCGGCGTCTTGGGCGTCAGGGGCACTTTGCTGCACCCCAGGAACAGCGTGGCGCCCAGCAGCACCATGGCGGGAAGAAGGGCGTTGAACTTCATGAAGCCTCCGGAACTCCCATCATATGCGATGAAGGGAGCAGAGGTCCCGCGTTCATGACCGCTGGAGCAGGACGACCGCTTGGGCGGCCAGGCCCTCGCCGCGGCCCGTGAAGCCGAGCTTTTCGGTGGTGGTCGCCTTCACGTTCACGGCATCGGGAGCAAGGCCGAGCAGTTGGGCGGTGCGCTCCCGCATCCGCTGGCGGTGGGGGCCGATCTTCGGCCGCTCGCCGATGAGGCACACGTCCACGTTCACCACCTGCCAGCCCCGCTCCGCCAGGTCGCCCATGACCCGCGCCAGGAGTACGGCAGAATCAGCATCCTTGTAGGCGGCATCCGTGTCGGGGAAGTGCTGGCCGATGTCCCCGAGACCCGCAGCGCCCAGGAGGGCATCCATGAGGGCATGCAGCATCACGTCGGCATCGCTGTGCCCGACCAGGCCGCGGTCGTGGTGGATGACGCAGCCCATCAGGACCAGGGGGCGGCCTTCTTCGGGTGCGGCGAACCGGTGGACGTCGAAGCCCTGGCCGACTCGGATGGCGGTCATGCGCCCTCCATCCCCAGGGCCCGGTGGTTTCCTGTGGATTCCTCCGAGACCTTGAAGGTGCCAGTGATGGGGTGCTCGGGCAGGGTGATGATCACCTCGGTTCCCCGGCCCTCTTCACTGAGGAATTCCAGCGTGCCACCGTGCTCCTCGACGATCTTTTTCACCGTGGCCATGCCGAGCCCGGTGCCCTTCTTCTTTCCGTAGCTGAAGAAGGGCTCGAAGATGCGCTTGATCACCTTCCGTGGGATGCCGTGGCCCCGATCCTTCACCCGGATTTGGACGCCCCCCGTCACCTGGCTCCAGGCCACGAGCACTTCCCCGCTCATGTCCGTGGTGGCGTCGAGGGCATTGGCCATGATGTTTTCCATGACCCGCGTGAAGCGGCCCGGATCAATCTTCACCAGGCACATGGGGCCTTCCGCCCGGAGCTGGACGCCCAGCTCTGCCGCGCGCGGCACCATGGGTTCGAGAATGGCCTCGAGGAAGGCGCGCAGGTCCACGGTCTCACGCTTGGGCTCGCGCACCTTGGCGAAGTCGAGGACGTCCTGGCTGAGGTGCGTCAACCGATCCACGCACTCCAGGATCTTCCGGCAGTGGTGGCGGATCTTGTGGTCTTCGGTGGACAGCTCCAGCAGGTCAGCGTGGCCGCGCAGGACGAACAGCCCGTTCTTGAAGTCGTGGACGATGGAACTGGCCACCTGGCCCACGGTGGCGAGCACGTGGGTGCGGAGATTCTCCTCCGAGAGGCGAGTCCGCTCGATGGCGATGGCGCAGAGGGCGACGATGGCCTCGAAGGTCTCCCGGTCCGGCGGCTCGGTGATGGGCCGGCGGCTGTCGAGGTAGACCACGCCCAGCCGCCGTCCCTGCAGCAGGAGGGGCAGGCAGAGGATGGTCTTCAGCTCGAGGCGCTGGATGGAATGCTGGTTGAGCAGATGGTGCTCGTCGGCCACGTTCAGGATCCAGATGGGATCCCCCGTTTCAAACACCTTGTGGACGCTGGAGAGCGAAAGCTGGATGGCCCCCTCGAGTTCGTGCCCCAGGTTGCGCTGCACGCGGGTTTCGAGCTCCCCATTCTCGAGCAGCATCAGGAAGCCCCGGTCGGTGCCCGAGATGGAGAGGAGCTTGTCCATGGACTGCTCGAGCAAGTCCTCGAGGTCCACCTCCTCTGCGAGGAGCTGGGCCGTCTCCAGGATGGCCTGGAGGTGCAGTTCAGAGCTGGACTGGTCCAGGCTCAGCAGGGTGAGGGTGTAGGCTCCGTCTGCCAGGCGGAGCGGGGTCCCGGGCTCCCAGGCCGTGCGCCCGAGCTGCTGGTCCTTGTAGAAGCTGCCGTGGGTGGTCTGCAGGTCTTCGGCCCACCAGATGTCGTCGCGGAGCTCCATCCGCAGGTGGTTGCGGCTGATCATGCTGTCCGACAACACCACGTCGCAGAGGCTCTGCCGCCCCAGGGTGACGGAGCGCGAGAGCGGCACGGTGCGCTCAAAGCCATGGCGATCTCGGATCAGGAGCTGGTAGCGCTGGGCCACAGCACCTCCCGGGTGGTGGAGGGGAAGGCGGGGTTGGACTGCGTGAACCAAGATTATCCGTCCATCGGCTGGACACAAGTGGAAGTCCCGTGAGGGAATAGGAGCCATGCATCGACATCCCGACCTAGATCCCACCGGCGGCGCCGAGGACCCGGCTGAATACTCCCTGAGACCGCAGAGGCTGCAGGAATATATCGGCCAGGAGAAGGTGAAGGCCCGCCTGGAGATCGCGCTGAAGGCCGCCACCAAGCGTGGCGAGGTCCTCGACCACGTGCTGCTCTTCGGCCCTCCGGGCCTCGGCAAGACCACCCTGGCACACGTCCTGGCCAACGAGATGGGCGCTCCCTGCAAGGTCATCCAGGCCCCGGCCCTGGAAAAGAAGGGTGACCTGGCGGCCATCCTCACCAACCTGGAGGAAGGTGAGATCCTCTTCATCGATGAGATCCACCGCCTGTCGGCGCCCATCGAAGAGCTGCTGTACTCGGCCATGGAGGACCGGAAGCTGGACATCCTCATCGGCCAGGGACCTAGCGCCCAGACCCTGAAGGTAGACCTGCGCCCCTTCACTCTGGTGGGCGCCACCACCCGCGCCGGGCTTATCTCGAAACCCCTTCACGACCGGTTCGGCATGGTCCACCGCCTGGAGTTCTACACCCGCGTGGATCTGGCCATCATCGCCAACCGCTCGGCGGCCCTCCTGGGCATCCACCTGGCCACCGAAGGCGCCGAAGCCATCGCCCGGCGGAGCCGGGGCACGCCCCGCATCTGCAACCGGCTCCTCCGGCGCTGCCGGGACTACGCAGAGGTGAAGGGCGACGGCACCATCACCGAGGCCTCCGCCGATGCCTGTCTGAAGCTGCACGAGGTGGATGATCTGGGGCTGGACGCCCTGGACCGGGAGTACCTCCAGGCCATCTGCCACAAGCACAGGGGCGGGCCCGTGGGCCTACGTACCCTGGCCGCGGCTCTAGGCGAGGATGAGGGTGCCCTCGAGGATCTGGTGGAACCCTACCTCATGCAGGTGGGCTTCCTGGACCGCACGCCGCAGGGCCGCAAGGCCACCGACGCCGCCTACGCCTACCTGGGCGTGAAGTCGGATCCGGGGCCGCTCTTCCGCTGAACCAGATGCCTAGTGGTGCCCGCGCGAAATACCTGGACCATCCCCTGCGCCAGTGGGCACCACGTGGCAGGGGTCTGGGGGCACGGCAGTGCCCCCAGTGGGGTGACAGCCCTGGCGCGTCTGCTCGCAAGGGCGCCAGAGGGGCCATGCCCCGATGGGAGTGCACCTCGCCAGCACTCGATTGATCCAGGTATTTCAGGCGAGGTGCACTAGTGCTTGGCGTCGGCCTTCTTGGCTTCGGCGTCGGCGGGTTTGGAGGTGGGAAGCGATCCACCCTTGGCCGTGGCGCGAGTCTCGGCCTGATCCTTGCGGACGCAGACGCCTTGGAGGGTGCCGCCCTCATCCACCACCAGCGAACCCACTTCCACATCACCTTCCACGTAGCCCGTGCCGTGGATCTCCAGGCAGTCCGTGATTTTCATGATGCCTTCGGCCCGACCGGTGACGACCAGGTGCTTGGCGAAGATGGTCCCCTTCACCAGACCGCCCGGCGCGATGGAGACTTCCCCCGTGGAGTGGATGGTGCCTTCCACCACGCCCTCGACGCGGAAACTACGGGAGTTCGTATGGACCTCGCCCTTGAACAGGACCTCCTTGCCCAGCAGGGAGTGGATGGCGGGGGCGGGCTCGGGCTTGGGCTTGCTGCTGCGGAAGACGGCCATGGGTCACTCCTCGAATCAGGACTGCTTGCCAAGGGCGCGGAGCCACTGGCGCTGGAGCCGCAGGTAGGGCTGGGGGTTCACGGGCTTCCCGTTCCGGCGGACCTCGTAATGGAGGTGAACGCCCGTGGCGTTGCCCGAGCGTCCCATGGCTCCCAGGATATCCCCACGCGAAACCCGCTGGCCGACTTTCGCGTCCAGCCGGTTGAGGTGGGCGTACAGGGTTTCCTGGTCCTCGGTATGGCGGACGCGCACGCCCCAGCCGTAGCGGTCCATCCAACCGGCCTCCACGACTTCGCCGTCGGCCGTGGCCTGCACGGGAGTGTCGATGGCATTGCTGATGTCGATGCCCGTGTGGTACCCGAGCAGGCCGTCGCCTTCCTCATTGGCCCTGGAGAAGGGACTCACTCTGACGCCGAAGCAAGAACTGAGATAGCCGGCGGTGGGCGGGATCGAGGGCGTGCGGGACCAGGCCCGGATCACCGGCTCCATCCGGGCGCGCACCACGGCGGCCTGCTTCGAGGTGTAGTCGAGGTCCTGCCGCAGGCGCGAGAGCCGCTCCTGGGTGCCCGGGGGAAGTGGTGTGGCAGTTGGCTGGCCCGGCAGGGCGGGGAGGGGGGATCCAGCCGGGGCCTTGGGGTCCAGCAGCTTCAGAAGTTCAGTGTGCTGTTTGCGCAGGGTGGCCACTTCGCTTTCGAGGGCCTGCGCCTGGTCAAGGGAGGAGCGCAGCTGCTCCTGCTGCTCCTGGGTTTCCTTGGCCAGGCGACCGAAGCTCATGATCTTCTTCGTGGCCCACAGGCCGTAGCCGGAGCCGATCATGGCCAGGGCCCAGAAGCCCACCACGCCGCCCAGGACCCACAGCATCAGCCGGCGGGTGAGCGACCAGCGGAAGGTCCGGTCGCTGAAGACCACCATCACCGTGAGCCAGCGCCCAGAATCAGGGCGGCTGGAGCGCAGGGCGCGGCGGCGTTCAGGCTGATGTGAGGACATGGCCCCCCAGCATACCTGGGAACAGTCGCACAGGCGAATCGTCTTCTTACAACCAATGGTCTAGAGAGGCGCCAGCAGCGACCTCGACAGCCAGTATTCCAAGGCGTGGCCTGCGAAAAAGACGAGGCCGATGAGGCTGTTCAAGGTGAAGAAGGCCTGGTCGATGTGGGTCAGATCTCCGCTCCGCACCAGCCATTGTTCCCGGGCCAGCATGGCCGCGACCGCGCCCCACCCGGCCCAGGGCCACAGGTGCCCACCCATCTGGTGGTTGAAGATGCCCCAGCAGGCCAGGGCCATGATGTGCAGGGCGCGGGACAGGAGCAGGGCCCCGCGGGTGCCCAGCTTCGAGGGGATCGAGTGGAGGCCCCTCGAGCGGTCGAAGGCCTCGTCCTGCAGGGAGTAGAGGATGTCGAAGCCCGCGGTCCAGGTCAGTACGCCCGCAGACAGCCACAGGGCCGGCGCCTCGATGCGTCCGGAGACCGCGATCCAGGCACCGAGGGGCGCGCCGGACAGGGACAGGCCCAGCACCACGTGGGCCCAGGCCGTGAAGCGCTTGCAGAGCGAGTAGCCGAGGATGATGACCAGGGCCAGGGGGGAGAGGGCCCAGGTGAGCGGCCCGAGGGCTCCCGCGGCCAGGCCGAAGAGGACGATGCCGGCGCCCAGGAGGGCAATGGCCGCCACCTTCGACACCCGGCCGGCCGGGAGGGCCCGGCTTGCCGTGCGCGGGTTCTCCGCGTCCACATCCTCGTCCACCATGCGATTGAACGTCATGGCCGCCGTGCGCGCACCCACCATGGCCACCAAGATCCAGAGGATGGTGCGCAGGTGGGGAAGCCCCTGGGCGGCCCCGATGGCCCCAAGTAGCGCAAAGGGCAGCGCGAACACCGTGTGCTCGAACTTGATCATGTCCAGGAGCTCACGCAGCGACCGGAAGCCGGACCTGCTGGAGTGAACCGGCTGGTTGGATTCGCCTGGGGGGGGCGAGGCCGGGTGACTCGCCGGGTCGGCGGGCGGGGCCTGGGGGGTCGGTTCTTGTGGCAGATCGGGTTCAGAGGGTTCCATCGCCTCTCATGATCGGATGAAACCCGGCGTTTGTCTTCGAGGCAGGCCGGTCCCGCGTTCAGGTCTTCCGCAGCATCAGGAGCGTGCGGTCATCCAGGTAGGGTGCCCCCTGGGTGAACTGGTCCAGCTCCCCAAGCAGGGCGGCATCCAAGGCCAGGAGCGGCTCGCCCCGCCGGGCCCCCATGAAGGTGGTGAGGGCATCGGTGCCGAACTCCGCGTCCTCCGGGTCGGCGGCCTCCGTGATGCCATCGGTGTACGCCACCAGCAGATCCCCGGCTTCCAGCTGGATCGTGGCCTCTTCGTACGGGGTTCCCGGCAGCATGGCCAGGGGCAGGCCCTGGGCTTCGAGGCTCCGGGTCGTGCCATCCGGGCGGAGGAGGAGCGCGGGGTTGTGGCCCGCGTTGGTGTAGGTGAGCGAGCCCGTCCGGGGATCGAGCAGGGCGAGGAAAGCGGTCACGAAGCGCCGCCCGTCGGTGTGACGGGCCAGCATCCGGGAAAGCTGGAAGGCCAGGTCCGCCGTGGACAGGTCCCGTTCCGTCCAGGCCTCCAGGGTCGCCTGCAGGGAGGCCATGAGCAGGCCAGGCCCCAGGCCCTTGCCACTCACATCCGCCAGGCAGAAGAGCCAGCGCCCGTCACCCCGGGGCCACCAGCCGAAGAGGTCACCCGAGACCTGCCGGCTGGGGAGGTTGTTGCCGTGGATCTCGTAGCCTTCGATCTCGGGCGGAAAGCCGGGCAGCAGCCCCTGCTGGATGTGGCGGGCGAGGTCCAGCTCCTGGTCCACCTTCTTCCGGGCCAGGGCCTCCTCCCGCATCCGGCCCTGCTCCAGCTTGGCCGTGGCCAGGTGGGCCAGAATGCTGGCCAGACGCAGGTCCTCCTCGTTGAAGGGCGGACGGGGCGGATGGGAATCAAGGTAGAGCAGGCCCTTCACCACGCCCTGGTGCTCCAGGGGCGTGACCATGGCCGAGGTGACGCCGCTCAGCATGAGGGAAGGGGAGGCGAGACCCTGGTCCTCCCCGAAGTCGTTGAAGAGCACGGACTCCTTGCGCTCGAGGGCGGCGTCCACGAGGCTACGCGCCAGCAGGATGGGCTGGTCGCCTTCAGGCCCGCGAGAGGCCACGGTGTGGAGGCCAGCCCGGCCGTCCTGAATGAGGACGGCGGCCCGCCAGGGTTTCAGCAGCGTCCAGAGGCGGTCCAGGAGGTGGGAGAGCAGCTGCTCGGGCGGGCTGTCCTCCAGCAGCTCCAGGGAGAGGGCCTGGAGCTCGCGGATCACTTCCCGCAGGCGCAGGGTCTCCGGTGCTTCGCTGCGGCGGTCTGGGGCGGCGCGCAGCCGGTCCAGCGGCAGCACGATGGACCCGGCCGAGGATGAGGCGTCCGATTCGGGCCCAATGCGGACGCGGGGTCCCTGCGAGGGCGAGCCCAGGCGGATGGGTACTTGGCCCAGCCGGATCTCATCCTCATCCCGCAGGGGGTGCGGCACCGTGATGCGCTCACCGTTGAGGGAGGTGCCGTTGAGGGAACCAAGATCTTCCAGGTAGGGCACACCATCCTTCAGGCTGATGCGGGCGTGGTGGCGGCTCAGGCTGGCATCCGGGATGGCCACATCGTTCTGCGAAGAGCGGCCCAATGTCCAGGATTTCGCCTCACCCTCCAGGGGGATGGGCGGATGGCCGGGAATGTGGAGCACCAGAGGCTTCATGTGGCCTTCAAGGTCAGGAATGGCTTGGGTCTGGGTGGTGAATTAGAGGCAAGGTACACCAGCTTGTGCCACCCGGGTTGACCTATGATGAGGACCATCCCCAGGAAACCATGTTCCTACAGGCAGGCACCCGTCTTGGCCCCCACGAGATCCAGACCTCGCTCGGGGCCGGCAACATGATCTCCGGTCCCTGCCCGGGACCTCGGGGAATGGCATGAGCGAGGTCATGGGCGATCGGCGCGACCTGTTCCAGGCCCCGCAGCTCTCCCAGGCGGAGACGCTCGCGGGGGACGCCTCGGCCTTTCCGGGCTCTCCGGGGAGCAGCCAGGGCAAGGCGATTCCCGGATTCCCGGTGAAGGACTGGGACCGCTACGAATTCCTCGGCTTCCTGGGCCAGGGTGGCATGGGCATGGTCTTCCTGGCCCGCGACCGCAAGCTCGGCCGCGAGGTGGCCATCAAGTTCGTCCGCATCGAGGATGAGCGGCACCTCCAGCGCTTCATGGTGGAGGCCCGGGCCCAGGCGCGCGTCGATCATGAGCACGTCTGCAAGGTCTTCGAAGTGGGCGAGGTGGAGGGCAAGGTCTTCATCACCATGCAGCGCATCGCAGGCAGGTCCCTGGAGGCAGCCGCCCCGGACCTCTCGCTGGAGCAGAAGGTCATCGTCCTGCGCGACGCGGCCCGCGGGGTGCATGAAGCCCATCGGGTGGGCATCATCCATCGGGATGTGAAGCCGTCGAACATCATGGTGGAACGGGCGGAGGACGGCTCGCTCCGGACCTTCGTCATGGATTTCGGTCTGGCGCGCGAGTGGGACCAGGATGTGACGGAGACGGGCTCGGTGCTCGGCACGCCCGCCTACATGTCGCCCGAGCAGGCCCGGGGCGAGATCAGCCTGCTGGACCGGCGCACGGACGTCTACAGCCTGGGGGCCACGCTGTACCAGGCCGCCACGGGCCGCCCGGCTGTCTCCGGGGCGAACGCGCTCGAGATCCTCAGCGCCATCGGCTCCGTCGATGTCGAGCCCATGCGGATGCACAGCCCCGACATCCCCCCGGACCTGGAAGCCATTGCGCTCAAGTGCCTGGAGAAGGATCGCTCCCGGCGCTATGACTCCGCCAAGGCCCTGGCCGATGACCTGGACCGGTTCCTCGCGGGAGAGCCCGTCGTGGCGCGGCGGGCAGGGCTCATCTACCGCACTCACCGCCGGTTCATGCGGCACAAGGCCCTGGCAATCACCGGCACCGTGGCGGTGGCCTTGGTGCTGCTGGCCCTGGGCGTGGCCCTCAAGACCCGGCTGGACGCGGGCCGCCGGGAGCGGCTGGCCCAGCACTTCATGGAGGCCATGGCCCGCATCGAGTCCATGGCCCGGTATTCAGCGCTCTCTCCGCCGCACGACATCCGGCCCGACCTGAAAGCTGTTCAGGCCCACATGACCCAGCTGCAGGCGGACATGAGGCAGGCGGGGGCCCTCGCCAACGGTCCCGGCCACTACGCCCTGGGACGCGGCTACTGGACCCTGGATGATGCCGAGAAGGCCCGGGACCACCTCCAGATGGCCTGGGATGCGGGCTACCGCGAGCCGCGCGTGGCCTTCGCCCTGGCTCTGGTCCTGGGCCGCCAGTACCAGGAGAAGCTGCTGGAGGCCGAGCGCATTCCTTCTTCAGACCAGCGGGAGGCGCGGAAGAAGCAGATCGACGCCACCCTGCGCGCCCCTGCGCTTGCCTTACTGCGGCAGTCCTCGGGCGCCGACGTGCCTTCCCCCGCCTATCTCGAAGCGCTCATGGCCTTCTACGAGGGGCGCCTCGACGAATCGCTGCAGCGGCTCAAGGTGCTGGGAAACGAGCTGCCCTGGTTCTACGAAGCTCCGCTGCTCAGGGGCTCCCTCCTGCAGGCCCGGGCCTGGAAGTGGTGGAACCAGGGACAGCGGGATCTGGCCTTGGCGGACTTCGATGCGGGCCGATGGGATCTCGCGGCGGCGGCGGCCAGTGGCCGCAGCGCCCCGGTGATCCACGCGGCCATGGCCGAGCTCGAGCTCAATGCGCTGTTCATGGAGAAGTACGGCCTGGGCCAAGTCAGGCCTCCCTTCGAGCGGGGACTCGCTGCCGTGAAGCTGGGCCTGGCCGCGCAGCCGGACCACGTCCCTTCGCTGATCCTGAAGGCCGCGCTGCTCGGTCAGCTTGCGGACTCGCTGACCACCCGCGGCGAGAACGCCGATTCGCTGGTGCAGGAGGCGGTGGCGGTCGCTCGCCAGGCCCAGCTTGCGGGGCCGGACCGGGCGGATGCCTGGGCGGCCCTGGGAAAGGCCTACTACCAGTGGGGCAATGCCCGTCTGGAGAGGAACCTCGATCCGACGGAGCAGTTGGAGGAGGGGCTGCGGGCGCTCGAGTCCCTCTCGATCGAGAAGCGGGATTACACGGTGGAGAACCACCTTGGCCTGATCCATCAGACCTGGTCGGATTTCGAGGAGCAGCGGGGCAGGGACGCGACGGTCCATCTGAACGGGGCCATCGAGGCCTATGAGCGGGCCACGCGAATGGAGCCACACCTGCTTCCAGCCTGGATCAACCTGGGCACCTGCCTCCGGCAGCGGGCGGACCTGCCGCGGGCCGCCTCCCCCGAGGCTGATCTGCAGGCGGCCCTCAAGGTGCTCGAACAGGCCCGCAGCCTCAACCCCAAGCACTTCGTCCCCTACTTCGTGCAGGGCCAGGTGCTGCTCAGCCTCGCCGAGCGCAAGCAGGAGCGGGGCGAGAATCCCGAGTCCGAGCTCCTGCGTTCCCTGGAGGTGAGCCGTCGGGGGCTCAGCATCAACTCAGGCATCCCCCTCCTACACAACCTCATCGGGGTGGCCCAGGTGCAGCTGGCCCGTCGTTTGTGGGAGACGGGGAAGGATCCCTTGGCTGTCACGGGCAATGCCGAGCAGGCCTTCCGCAAGGCCATCGAAGTCGGCCCAGGCCAGGTGCTCGCCTACGTCAATCTTGGGGGCCTGCTGATCTGGAGGGCGCGGTACGCGGTGGGTCCCAGCGCGGCCCAAAGGCTCCAGGAGGCCGAGGTCGTGCTGCGGAGAGCCCTGCTGGTTTCCCCTGGCGAGCCTGGGGTTCTTGTGAACCTGGGCCGGGTTTCTGCAGTCCGCTTGGAGGGGACGCTGGGATCCGCCGGCGACGTGGCTCAGCCCCTGGCCGAGGGGGAGGCGGTTCTGGCAAAAGTGCTCGCCAAAGACCCACAGCGCCGGGATGCCCTCCAGTACCTGGGTGAGCTGCGCACCGCTGCCGCACGGCTGAAAAGCCGCCGCGGCCAGGCCCAGCGGAATGACTTCGAGGCGGCCGAGCTGGTCCTGAGAAAGGCCCTGGACGTTCGTCCGGATTCCCAGGAGACCCTGCTGAGTCTGATCCGGCTGCTCCTGGCCCGCGCGGAGTGGGAACGGAACACCCGCCAGAATCAGGCACCCAGCCTCGCGCGGGGTGCGGTCTACCTGGCGCTAGTCCTCAAGGCCAGGCCAGGGCTGGGCGAGGCGATCGCCTTGCAGGCGGCCATGGACCTGGAGAAGGCCCGAACCCAGAGCGCTGGTGGAGGGCAGCTGACGGAGCAGGCCTGGCTGGGCTTCCAGGCGGCCTTCTCCACCAACGGCAACCTAATGGCGGAATTCAAGCCGATGGCTGATCAGGCGAGGCTGATGACTCAACCTATGTGGTGATGGAGGCTGGAAGGCCTCCGGGTGGTCTCAGCCGGTGACCTTGATCGAACCCGTCCCACCCGTGGTGGCCTTGGAGGTCATGGTCAGGCTGGCCTCGAGGGCGGCCCTTTCCTGCGCTTCGGCGTCAGGAGTTGGGTTCTCGGGATCCGGGATGATCGGGTTGGTGGTCATGGGTTCTCCTGGGAAAAAGGGGGGCGGCAATCAGGAACTTGAGACTCAGAACCTGATAAGTGTAAAACAGGGCCTCAGCCTAGTTCTCTTCTCCCTGGAAACCAACCAATTTTTTGGCCCCCCTGGACTTTCCGGAGGCCGGAAGTCTGGGCCAGGGCCCGAATTGCTGCTGACTCCAGGCGGACTGGATCCTATCCTGATGGATTGACCGAAAGAGGTGACCATGACCCGCGTGCTCCTGCAGACCGACAAGGGCGACATCAACCTGGAACTCTTCCCGAAGGAGGCGCCCGGCACCGTGGCGAACTTCGTGAAGCTCATCGAAGCGGGCTTCTACGATGGCCTGGCCTTCCACCGGGTGATCCCCGACTTCGTCATCCAGGGCGGCTGCCCCAACACCAAGGCCGGCGCCTCGGGCATGCCCGGCACCGGCGGTCCTGGCTGGAAGATCAAGTGCGAGACGGCCGGCAATCCCCACAAGCACAAGCTGGGCGCCCTTTCCATGGCTCACGCGGGCCCGAACACAGGCGGTAGCCAGTTCTTCATCTGCAATGGCAGCGCCCCCAGCCACCTCGATGGCGTGCACACGGTCTTCGGCCAGTGCGCCTCGGATGCGGATGTCAAGGTCGTCCAGGCCATCAAGACCAACGACCGGATCGTCAAGGCGACGGTGGTGGAAGCCTAGAAGGTCCTAACTCGCGCAGAATCGGGCGGCAAGGCCGCCCGATTCTGCGTTAAACAAGGCCATGGGGGGAACCGATGCCTGAACGGTGTGGCTGGTGCGGGACGGACCCGCTCTACATCGCCTACCACGACGAGGAGTGGGGCGTGCCCCAGCACGACGACCAGCGGCTCTTCGAGAAGCTGATCCTCGAAGGCGCCCAGGCCGGGCTGAGTTGGATCACCGTCCTGCGCAAGCGGGAGGCCTATCGAAAGGCTTTCCTGGGCTTCGACCCGGTGAAGGTGGCGGCCCTGACGGATGCGGAGCTGGCCCGGATCCTGGCGGATCCGGGCGTTGTAAGGAATCGCCTGAAGGTCTTCTCGGCGCGGGAGAACGCCCGGGCGTTCCTGGCCATCCAAGCCGAGTTCGGCAGCTTCGATGCATTCCTCTGGTCCTTTACAGGTGGTGCGCCGAAGGTGAACCAGCCCAGGTCCCTGGCTGAGATCCCCGCGGCGAGCCCCGAGGCCGAGGCCCTGAGCGGGGCCCTCAAGAAACGGGGCTTCAAGTTCGTGGGACCCACCATCATGTATGCCTACATGCAGTCCATGGGCTTGGTGGATGATCACCTGGTCACCTGCTGGCGAAAGGGCTCTTGATCTCTTTTCGCGTCAGCGAAAAGAGCCGGGACCAAATTCCGTGCGTGAACGATAAACTGGAGGATCCGGAGTCCCTGTGTCCAAGCCCTTCTACGTCACCACGCCCATCTACTATGTGAACGACCGACCCCACATCGGCCACACCTACACCACGGTGCTGGCGGACGTGATCGCGCGGTTCCACCGCATGCGCGGCGAGCAGGTGTACTTCCTCACCGGTACCGATGAGCATGGTCAAAAGGTGGAGAAGGCCGCGGCGGCCCGGGGTATCACGCCCAAGCAGCTGGCCGACGAGGTGGTGGCCAACTACACCGAGCTCTGGAAGCAGATGGGCATGACCCACTTCCGCTTCATCCGCACCACGGATCAGGATCACCGGGACCAGGTGCAGCGACTCTTCAAGCGCCTGCTGGACAAGGGCGACATCTACAAGGCCACCTACAAGGGCCTCTACTCCGTGAGCGACGAGGCCTACGTCACCGAGACCCAGGCCAAGGAACTCCAGGCCCAGGGCCTGGCACACCAGCTCATCGAGCTCGAAGAAGAGACCTACTTCTTCCGTCTCAGCGCCTACCAGGACCGGCTGCTCAAGCTCTACGAGGAGCATCCCGACTTCGTACAGCCGGAGTTCCGCTTCAACGAGGTGAAGCGCTTTGTGGAAGGAGGACTGCAGGACCTTTCCATCAGCCGCACCAGCATCAGCTGGGGCATCCCCGTGCCCGGCGACGAGAAGCATGTGATCTATGTGTGGTTCGATGCCCTGCTCAACTACCTGACGGGCTGCCCCCCCAATGCCTGGCCACCGGATCTGCAGATCGTGGGCAAGGACATCCTCCGCTTTCACGCGGTGTACTGGCCGGCCTTCCTCATGGCCGCGGGCATGTTCCAGCCCACCACCATCCTGGCCCACGGCTGGTGGCTCATGGGCGATGACAAGATGTCCAAGAGCAAGGGCAACGTCGTGCGGCCCGACACGCTGCTTCGCTTCGGCAACGACGCCCTGCGCTTCTACTTCATGCGCGACATGCAGGTGGGCCACGACCGGGGCTTCAGCTTCGAGGGCTTCATGGACCGGCTGAACGCCGACCTGGCCAACGGCCTGGGCAACCTGGCCTCGCGGACCCTGAGCATGATCCAGCGCTACCGCGGCGGCGTGGTGCCCATGCCCGTGGTCATGGATGAGCTGGACCAGCAGATGACGGATCAGCTGCTGGCGGTCTTTCCGGAGTACCTGGAGCAGGCCCGCGCCAGCAACTTCCACGGCGCCCTGGATGCACTCTGGACTTACCTGCGGACCCTCGACGGCTACATCGTGAAGGCCGAACCCTGGAAGCTGGCCAAGGATCCTGCCAACGACCCCAAGCTCGATGCGGTGCTGGCCAACCTCTACCGGGCCCTGCGCGCAACCGCCCTGCTGGTGGCGCCGGTGATGCCGGAGATCGCCCAGACCCTCTGGGAATCCCTGGGACACGGCAAGAAGGTGGCCGAGACCACGTTCCATGGCTTCGCCCTCGACGGCCCGGCCGCCGGGCCCATCGGCGAGGCGAAGCCCCTGTTCCAGCGCATCGACAAGGAGAAGGAATTGAGTGAACTGCTGCCCCCGGAGTCCCCGGCCGAAACCAAGCCCAACCTGGATGTGCCCGAGATCCGCGAAACCGTGGATGCCGACACCTTCTTCAAGGTGGATCTGCGCGTGGGGAAGATCCTCGAGGCTGAGCGCGTCCCCAAGAGCGACAAGCTCATCAAGATGAAGGTGGACATCGGTCTCGAGCAACGCACCATCGTGGGCGGCATCGGCAAGGCCTATGAGCCTGCGGACCTACTTGGTCGCCTGGTGGTGGTGGTGGCCAATCTGGCGCCCCGCAAGCTCATGGGCATCGAGAGCCACGGCATGCTGCTGGCCGCCAGCGACAACGCCAGCAAGCCCTACCTGGTAGCACCGCCCAGCGATGCGATGCCTGGGTTCCTGGTGAAGTGATTTTTTGACCAGTGAGGAACGGCGAGGAACGGTGAACAAGAAGGCCGCCTTCTCACCGCTCCTCACTGTCCCTCGCCGGTTTCATTCTGTTCTGGATGCCCTTTGGCCACTCCCGTATTTAGCTTCGAGGCCGAGCTCCTCACGGACGCCCCCTACGAGCACATCGAAGAACGGCTGCGTCACGCGCCTCTCCATTCATTCAAGAGCCTGTCTGCCTTGAGTGAGTGGGCCGGCCCGGAGAGCAGTGCCGATTGCCTGGTGCTTCGCTGGTCGCGCACGGTTGGCGGCGCCCAGGAATCCGGCGAACTGACCCTTCGGCCCGACCCCAAAGGCGCTCATCTTCGCTTGGCAGGGCGGATGAAGGGCTGGTCCGCCTTTCTTTTTTTTGGCCTGCTGCGCTGGCGGACCGACCGTCTGCTGGATCGTTTCGTGGAGGAATTGTGAAGGCCACGCTCTGGATGAAATCGAGCTGCACCACCTGCCGCAACGCCAAGGCCAAGCTGGAGGAGTTGGGCGTCGAGGTGGAGGTGCGCGACTACTTCAAGAAGCCGCTGGAACCCTCCGAGCTGGACCGACTGTTGCCCAAGGACCCGACCCCGATGCTCGGCACCAAAAGCCCCAAGTACAAGGAACTCGGCTTGAAGGACCAACGGCTCAGCAAGGCCGAAGCGATCGTCCTCATGGTGATGGACAACAACCTGCTCAAGCGGCCGATTCTGGTGCATTCCAAGGGCATGATCATTGGATTCGATGCCAGTGCCTATGCCAAGCTGATCTCCTGAGGGAGGATCCATGCGCTTCTACAGCTGGAATGTGAACGGCTTCCGCTCGGTCCTGAAGAAGGGCTTCATGGACTGGCTGGAGGAGACGGAACCCGATGCGCTCTCTCTCCAGGAGATCCGCTCCGAGTGGGAGGAGGTCGACCTCGGCGTCCGGCGTCAGCTGGAGAGCGCCTACGACGTCTGCTGGTTCCCCGCCACGAGCAAGAAGGGCTACGCGGGCTCAGCCACCCTCACGAAAAAGGATCTGGGCTTCAGGCACGTGAAGGGGCTGGGCATCGAGGGCTACGATGCCGAAGGGCGCATGATCATCTCCCGGAAGGACAAGCTGGTGTTTATCGCGGGCTATTTCCCGAATGCCTCGCAGGGACTGGTGCGGCTGCCCTTCAAGCGCCAGTTCGCCAAGGATCTGGCCGCGATCGTGGCGAAGCACCACAAGGCGGGGGACCAGGTCATCCTGACCGGGGACATGAACGTGGCCCCAGAGGAGATCGACCTCGCGCGCCCCAAGGACAACACCAAGAACCCTGGCTTCACGCCGGAGGAGCGAGAGGACTTCAAGCTCTATCTGGGGGCCGGACTGGTGGACGTACTGCGGGAGCGGAACCCGGCCACGCCCGGGCTCTACACCTGGTGGACGGCCCGCGGCGGGGCGCGGGAACGGAACGTGGGCTGGAGGATTGACCTCTTCCTGGCCAGCCGGGAGCTGCTGGGGAAGGTGAAGGACGCCCGCATCCATGCTGACGTGCTGGGCTCGGATCACTGCCCCATCAGCCTCGAGTTGCTCTGAGCTATTTCTACTCCCCAAAAAAGCGGGGCCCCGACCGGGGCCCCGCTTTTTTGGCGTGCATGGCTACTTGATGTTCTTCAGGGAGGGGTCCTTCAGCATCTCCCGGACTTCCCCCGCCTTGTCCCCGGTCGGAGCGATCTCGAGGTACTTCAGGAAGTGCAGCTTGGTCGACTTCAGGTCCATCGAGGCGTACTCGACCATGCCCAGGAGGTAGTGGGCCCGCGCGTACTTGGGATCGATCTCCAGGGCCTTGGTCAGGTGAGCCTTGGCCTCTTTGGTCTTCCCAGCGTTGAAGGCCTCCACGCCCTTGTTGTAGATCGTGTCCGGGTTGGGCCCCTGCAGGGTTTCCAGAAGGGTGGCGTATTTCTGCTCGGCAGCCTTGTCGGCCTTGGCCTTGCTGGTCTCGATGAGGCCGAGGACCACGCGCTCGTCCTTGGGGTTGCGCTCCAGGGCCCTCAGGAGGAAGGGTTCGGCCTCCTCCTTCTTGGTGCCGGCCTGGGCGATGCAGATGCCCAGCACACGCTCGATCTTGAGGAGTTCTGGGGCGAGGTCCGCCTTGGCCTGCTCGTCCTTCAGCTTGTCCTTGGCCTCGGTGAGCGTCTTGAACGCCTTGTCCACCAGGGGGAGGGCCTCCACGTAGTTGCCCTCGTTGTAGAGCGGAATCGCTGAGTTGAAGGCTTCACGGCCCTCGAAATCCAGGGCCGCGCCTGGATCCTCGGGGACGGCCTGGGCGCCCCCCGCCGCGGGGGCCTGTGCCCTGGCCTCTGCGGGCGTCAGGAGCGTGATGTTCTTCACGACGACATCGGCCAGGGGGATCTTCACGGGTGATTCCGTATAGGTGACATAGCCATCAGCTGTGACCGTCATGGTGAAGTCCTTGGGTTCCAGGCCCACCTGCAGGAAGTTGCCGTTCTTGTCGGGAATCAGATCCTTGCTCCAGTTGCGATCGACCCGCTTGAGGTTGACCTTGGCGCCGGGGATGGGCTTGCCCTCTTTGTTGAGGACCTTCCCGGAGATCCGGCCGGTCTGTTCCGCGTGGAGCGACAGGCAGATGGCGGGGAGCATAAGCACGGGAACGAGGCGTCGCATGGGTCTTCCTCCAAACCTCATCATCGTTCCACAGGGCTGTCCTGGTACCGAGTGCTTTTCGTCAAAAATCGCCCTCGTTGAAGACTCTGGCCTTTGGAAGGAGCGCCAATGCAGGCCGGATGCAGGAAAATTCGGGCTGTGGTAGGCTTCCCCGCAGACAAGTCCTGAAAGTGTTCGAGGTAGCCCATGACTCCAGCGGTGCCGGAAGCCTCCTTGACGGCCTTGATGCAATTCCTGGCCGAGATGGCGCTCCTCTGCATGGGTGGTCAGAATCCGATGACAGGGGAACCACTCCCGGCGAACCCTGCCATGGCGAGGTTCTACGTCGATCTCCTCAGCGTGCTGAAGGAAAAGACGGAAGGCTCACGAACGGAGGCCGAAACGGCCCAGCTGGAGGAGATCCTCTACCAGCTGCGCATGCGCGTGATGGACCTCAAACCCGCGGCGGACATGCCCGCGGCTCCGAAGTCATGAGCGTCAGGAGGATCAGCATGGGATTCTTGCAGGCCTTCCGGAACACCTTCCTGTGGGCTGTCCTGGTCGTCTCCCTTGGCGCGGCGCCTCCTGTTCCGGTGGCCCGGGCCGTGGCTTCAGCCACCCCTCCGCCACCAGCCGCGGCCGGACCGCTTCCTGCCATCGCCCTAAGCCACCGGGCCGAACATCTGATGGCGGCCCTGGCCAAGGGAGACGCGGAGGCCGTCCGTGCGGCCCAGCTGGAAGTGGAGGCCCTGCGCCGGACCTACTCCACCCTCGATGTGGCCCCTCTGGTCGAGGCCATGGCCCTCTGGGCCCGCAACCAGGGCATGGATGGGAAGGTGGCCCTGGGGCTGGAGGGGCTGCAGTCGGTTGAGCGCTGGGCCCCAGAACATCCGACCCTGCTGGGGACCCGCATCACCCTCATGCGGCAGCAGGGAATTCAGGGCTGGCTCTGGAGTTTCCCCGACCTCCTGAGGCTGACGAGACATCGCGTGGAGCATCCTGCCCATCGCTGGCTGTGGATGGTCCAGCACTTGGGCATGATCCGCCTCGCCGCGACTCTGCTGCTTTGGGGCTGGGCCCTGACCATGGGCCTCAGGTATCGGAATGTCCTGCGCCACCTGTGGGAGGAACCCATCAAGCACAAGAGGGTGTCACCGCTCCTGGCGGCCTTCCTGGGCACGCTGATCCTCACGGCGCCCGTCGTCCTCGGGCTGGATCCCCTGGTGGCGGCCATCCTCTGGCTCTTCCTGCTCGCCCCCTTCCTGCTCGCGGCCGAGGTGAAGGTGACGGCTTTCATCCTGCTGCTTCAGCTGGTCCATCCCGCCCTGGCGGCGCTGGAACCCTGGGCCGCCCGGGAGCCGCAGCCGAGCCTCCTGACGCTGCAGCTGCAGCCTCAGGTCCAGCCCATCGCGCCATCTGCCCTCCGGCTGCTGCCTCCGTCCGACCAGGCCTTCCTGGCGGGCTGGAGCCAGTTGCAGAATCAGGATTGGAAGGCGGCAGAATCCACGTTCCAGGGCCTGGTGGGTCGGCATCCAGAACAGGCCGCCGTCCTGAACAACCTCGGCGTGGCCAAGTGCCAGTCGGGCGACGGACCTGGCGCCGACAAAGCATTCGAGATGGCGCTCCAGGCCGGTCCGAAGATGGAGGTCCTGCTGAACCAGAGCATCCTCGCCTTCAACCGGCTGGATACCGCCCAGGGGGCCTCCAAGCGGGACGACGCCCAGGCGGCCGCACCCGAGGCCTATGCCCTTCTGATCGCACTGAACGATGCGCAGAAGGATGTCCGGACCTATCCGATTCCCCTTCCGGATTCGCCCGAGCGGGTTCGGGCCTTGGCAGACGCCGCGGGAAGCGGCCAGGCGACCGAGACTTCCCTCCTCGCCGACCGGGCCTTCCTCTTTGCCCTGCTCCTGCCCATTTTCGGCCTCATCGCTTTCCTCGCGCGGGTTCGGGCCAGCGTCCGCATGGCGCACCCGACCCAGTGCGTCCGCTGCGGTGAGCCCTTCCACACCACTGACAGTCCCGACACCGAGGTGTGCCAGAAGTGCCATCACCTCTTCGTTCTGCGGGATGGCCTCCACGCTGAGAACCGCCGGAAGAAGCTCGACGAGGTGGCCGACCACCAACAGTCCACCCGTTGGCTCCACAAGACCCTCATCGTGCTCCTGCCCGGATGTGACCTGGCCTTCCTGGGGGAGACCCGGGAAGCGCTGATCGAGTTCTTGCCCTTCTGCCTGGCAGTGGGGATGGTCCTCGCCACGGGGCGCTCCGTGCGCTACCCCGGCGAGATCCTGGCGGATCCCACCTCCACCTGGCTGGCCGTGGGCGCCGCCCTTGTGGGTCTCTACTACCTCCGCTCCTGGCTGAAGCTCGTCCTGAGGAGGGCCTGATATGGCACTGGAAGGATCCCTCCGGGATTTCGACCTCTTCTCCCTGTTCAACATGATCAAGATCCAGGGCAAGAACGGCACGCTGGTCCTCTCCCAGGGCCAGGAGTTCGTCAAGGTCTTCTTCGAGAACGGCGAGATCGTCGGCTGCGATTCGAACCAGGTCCGCATGGAGGATCGCCTCGGCACCATGCTGGTCCGCCTGGGGCGCCTGACGGGGGAGGAACTCCTGGGCATGGTCCAGGTCCAGCGGCAGACCCTGAAGCGCATGGGCACCTTGCTGCTGGAAAGCGGCAAAGTCACGGCTTCCGATCTCCAGGACGCCCTGTTCAACCAGGCCACCTCGATTCTCCATCGCACGTTCCGGTGGGTGGAGGGCGACTACCGCTTCGATTCCATGCTGCCGCCGGACCTCGATCGGGACCATTTCGTGCCGATCCCCGTGGACACCGTGCTGATGGAAGCGGCCCGCATCCAGGACGAATGGCCAGAAGTGGAGCGGCGCCTGCCCGGCATGGATGTGCCGCTCGGCAAGTCTCCCCGCGCCCAGGCCCTCCACCTCGACATCGACCGGGATGTGTCCTCCGTCCTGGATGGCAAGGGGCAGATGCAGCACGGGACCTCCGGGCTGACCCATGAGCAGGAGATGGTGCTTTCGTACTTCGACCACGCGCAGGCCATCAAGGATGTGGTCCAGGTCAGCCGCTACGAGGAGCTGGATACCTGCAAGGCCATCGCCGACCTCCTCGAAGCCGGGCTGCTGGAGCCCATCACTGGGGATGCCCCGAAGGTGGTACGGCCCTGGGTGGTGGATGGGCATTCTGAAACGGCACCTGGGGAATGGGAGGCCAGCCGCGTCCTGTGGCCCATGGTGGCCCTGGCCTTCGCGCTGCCCCTGGCCTTGTATGTTCCCCACCACCGCGGCTCCATGAACATGGGGCTCGCCAGCCTGCAACCGGTTGACGTGCGAGTAGTGCCAGAGGGACCGACCCGGCTCCGGCAGGCCTGGGCCCTGAGGCTGGCCTCGCCGAAGGATGGTGGTGTCATGCTGGCCAAGGCCCTTGGGCGTCCCCTGGATGGTATGAACCCCGTCCCGGACCTTTCGAAATTCCCGGATCCCATGGCTCAGCCGGTCGCGCCGCCCCCGGAACCTGCCCCCACACCCAAGAAGTAAGAAGGATTTCCGATGTTCGTGCACCAGCGCCAGGGTTCCCTGGAGGTGATCTGCGGTCCCATGTTCTCCGGCAAGTCCGAGGAACTCATCCGGCGCATCAAGCGGGCCATCATCGGCAAGCAGAAGGTCCAGGTCTTCAAGCCAGCCCTGGACGACCGCTACGATGTCTCCGCCATCGCGAGCCACAGCCAGCGCAAGCACGAGGCGATTCCAGTGAAGGACACCGTGGAACTGGCCCGCCTCCTTGATCCAGAGGCGCAGGTGGTGGCCCTGGACGAGGTGCAGTTCATGGACGAGGGCCTGATCCCCATCATCGAAAATCTCGCCAACCGGGGCGTGCGGGTGATTGCCGGGGGTCTCGACCAGGATTCCAATGGCGAACCGTTCGGCATCATGCCGCTGCTGCTGGCGAAGGCGGAGTACGTCACCAAGCTCCAGGCCATCTGCATGGTTTGTGGCGCCCTGGCGGGGCGCACCCAGCGCATGGTCCACACCGGTGGCCAAGTACTGGTGGGTGCGGCGGAGGCATACGAGGCCCGCTGCCGCCACTGCCACGAGGTACCCCACGCCACTGGGGACCGGCTGCTCGAGGACCTTACCCAGAGGTCGTAATTTTCCAGATCGTCAACCCGATGGGCGACATGACAGGCATCCTCCCCGTAGAACGGGATGCGCCTCTGGCTCGGGTTTGACGCAGCGGTAGACTGGCCCTGGCGCGCTGCTGCAGCGCTGATTCTGTCAACCACGCCCGAGGCTTCAGGGCAACCAGGAGGTCCCCATGGCTGGCGCCTACGCCACCTTCACCCACATCACCGACTACATGGGCTTCGAGGGCCTGCTCACCGATGAAGAGCGGATGATCCGGGAATCGGCCCGCAAGTTCATCAACGCCGAAGTCCTGCCCATCATCGAGCAGCACGCCCAGGCCCAGACCTTCCCCAGGCACCTCATCCCCATGATGGGCGAGCTGGGTTTCTACGGCCCCTCGCTGCCCGAGGAATACGGCTGCATGGGCGTGTCCAACGTGGCCTACGGCCTCCTGATGTACGAGCTGGAGCGCGGCGATTCGGGCCTGCGGTCCTTCGCCTCCGTGCAGGGCAGCCTGGTCATGTGGCCCATCTATGCCTATGGCAGCGAGGAGCAGCGGAAGCACTGGCTGCCCAAGCTGGCGACGGGCGAGAAGGTCGGCTGCTTCGGCCTCACCGAACCCGACTTCGGCTCCAACCCCGGCGGCATGCTCACCAAGGCCGTGCGCGAGCCCCGTGGCAAGTGGCGCCTCAACGGCACCAAGATGTGGATCACCAACGGCACTGTGGCCGACGTGGCCGTGGTGTGGGCCCAGACCGAGGACGGCATCCGCGGCTTCCTGGTGGAGAAGGGCACCCCCGGCTTCAGCGCCCCCGAGATGAAGGGCAAGTGGAGCCTGCGGGCTTCGACCACCTCCGAGTTGGTACTCGAGGACGTGATCGTGGATGAGGCCAAGTCCCTGCTGCCCAACGTGAAGGGGCTGAAGGGCCCCCTGGGCTGCCTCACCCAGGCCCGCTACGGCATCGCCTGGGGCGCCCTGGGCGCCGCGGACGCCTGCTACCAGTGCGCCCTGGACTACGCCAAGACCCGCATCCAGTTCGACAAGCCCATCGCCAGCTATCAGCTCCAGCAGGAGAAGCTGGCCTGGATGGTCACCGAGCTCACCAAGGGCCAGCTCCTGGTCCATCAGCTGGGTCGCCTCAAGGATGCCAAGACCTACACCACCGCCCAGGTCTCCATGGCCAAGATGAACAACGTGAACGTGGCCCTTGAGATCTGCCGCAAGGCCCGCACCATCCTCGGCGCCAACGGCATCCTCGACGAGTACCCGATCATGCGCCACATGGCCAATCTCGAGAGCGTCTACACCTACGAGGGCACGCACGACATGCACACCCTCATCATCGGCCAGGAGGTCACCGGCATCCCTGCTTACCGCTGATTCGGATGGTCCTGAAGCAAGGGAACCGGATCGGGCCCAGGGAGGCTAAGACTCGATGCGATCGAATTCGGCTCTGAGAGCATCCGCACAGTCCGGACAATAGCCATGCGTGAAGTCAGCCTCGGAGTGAGTGGAGATATAGCGTTCCATCGGTTGCCACTCCTCGCTCTCATCCCGGATCTTCTTGCAACTGGCACAAATGGGGAGGAGCCCAGAGAGGCTCTTCACTGTGGTCTGAGCGGCCTCCAGTTCAATCCGAAGCCCTTGTTCGAGGCTCAAGGCCTCCCGGAGGGTGGCATTCTGCTGGTGGATCTCCAGACGAGCCTGGCTAACGATGCGGTTGAAACCCACTGCAATGCCAAAGAGGATCAACACCAACCCGGCGAGGCAGATAGCACTGAATTCACGGGTGAACGCGAGGTCATAGTGCTGTGGGAAATCAAAGCCGGCCATGGCCGCCGCACCATAGAACAGTGGCGTGGCGAATGCCAACAGACTCCAGAGCCAAGTGTCCATGCGCGCCCCGAGCAGGAGCACTCCCACGATTGGAACCAGAGCGAACCAGGGCGTCACCATGGAGTGGCTTCCGCCCGAGAAGAAGCTGCAGCCCAGGATCGAAACCAGGTAGCAGTTGGCCAAGTACAGATTTGCGCAGAGACGGTATTGGCCCCGAGCGCGGAACAGGATCAGGACGGCATAGAGGAGAACAAAGCACGCCAATTCCAATCTGATCCCGATATGGAACCGAATGCCATAGGACACGACCATGTATAGCAATGCGAAGGCCGAGGTGATCAGCGAGGCAGACACCAGCAGGCGATGCTGGGAGCGTTCATGCTCGTCTCGGTCAGCGCAATTGGGGGTGAACCAGGCAACCAACACATCAAATTGGTTCACATCGTCTCCCACGCATGGGCAGATACAGGCATTCCGACCAAGGCTTTGGGCAAGGATATCCGTCTGGACCTGTTTTGCCACCTCATGGCCCAAGACCCAGGTCAATCATCGCCTTAGGTCGGGGGCTGGGCTGAGTGGGGAATCTTCCTATGCCGTCTTTTGGGTTCTCACCACCAGCACATCACAGGGAGCCAGCCTCACCACCCGTGCGGCGGTACTGCCGAAGAGCAGGCGCTCCAGGGTGGAGTGGCCCACCTGGGCCACCACCAGCAGCGTCCCCGGATCGGCCTCGGAGACCAGTTCCTCCGCCGGGCCGCCCCACTTCACGATGACGGAGGCCCCGGCGTAGGGCTTCACCCAGTCCGCCAGCTGCTCGCGGGCATGATCCTCCATGGTGTGCAGCCAGGCAGGGTCGGGCAGGGCAATCTGGGCCTCCGGCAGCATGGGCGCCGGGGGCTGCAGCACGTGCATGGCCACCAGGGGTTTT
>CAVVTK010000019.1:0-91635 GCA_963751095.1 uncultured Holophagaceae bacterium
CGCAGCAGACGGTCCAGCAGCAGCGTCGAAATCCTGCCGCAGCCGATGGGGTGGCAAAGATAACACCGCCCCCGCCAGCCGGAAAAACAGATCACCGCGAAAGCTGCCATCCGCCACTTTGCGGGCCAGATCGGTCTGGCTGGTCGCTATGATCCTGCGCCGTGCGAGGTCGTCACTCGACAGCATGTGCAAAAGGCGACCCTGCGCCTCAAGCGGCAGATCGCCCAACTGAGACACAGGGTTCCGCCTTCTGCCATTCCGCCTGCGACTCTGAACTCGGCTTGCGCGCCCCCGGTGCCCATCAGGGCGGCACAGTTCAACACCACAAACGGGCGGTTGCCGGGCACACAGGTGTGAATGGCCCGCGCCAGCCGTTCCTTGCCGGTGCCGGTTCGCCCTGAATAAGCAGGGGAACGCCGGTCGGGGCCGCCGTGCGGCATCATCCAGCGAGAAGCGCATCATGCCCGCAAAGCCCTGCAATGCCGCAGGCGGAATCGTCGGCTTGTGCGGCGCGCGCCACCGGGCCACGGTGCGGCGCGATCGCATGGCCGTACAAGGCGCGCCCATCGCGCAGCCGGATCACCCGGTCTTCGCGCTGCGGGACGACCCCGCCGTCAAGGCGGCCTTCGAGGTCTGGCAGCGCCTCCAGGCCTCGGCCCCTTCGCCGGAGGCCGCAGGCTACCTGGCGCATCACGACCAGGAGCGCGAGGCTCGCGCCACCCTGCTGGGCCTGGCCGAGACCGCCCTGGGCCCGGCCGCCGAGGCCCTGCGGGGGGAACTCCACCAGCGACTTGAGGCTTCGGATATGAAGCCAGGCAGCCTTGTCTGGAAGCGGGCCTGGAACCACCACTGGGCCCGCCTGGTGGCCTCGGCCTGGAACCTGCCGCTGGGGGGCGCGTGATGGAATTTACAGGAATAGGAAATTCACCACCAAGACACCAAGAACTGCAAGAGCACTGGCTTTCTCTTTCCTTGGTGCCTTGCTGCCTTGGTGGTGATCAGTTTGTTCTTGATGGATCGATCCACCATGACAGTTGAAGCGCGCTGGCAACAGGAAGTGGAGACGCCGACAGATGGCTTCTTCCCGGCATTCGCCGAACGGATTTCCGAACCGGATGGCGTGCGCGATGCGGTGCGGGAGGCGGTGAAGGCGCTGGTGCCCCGCATCGACTGGGAGGCCTACCAGCCTCACGTCCCACACGGCCTGCTGGGCCTGCGGGCGGTGCTGCGGCTCCAGCCCCTGCTCGGCGAGCGCAGCTTCCTCCGGGGCCTGGCCATCCAGCTGCACATGGCGGCCACGGAGGGCAGGCGGTCGGCCCCGGCGGCGGCCCAGGTCCTGGCGGCCAAGGGCAGCGGCAGCTGGCGCAACCTGGAGGGCTTCATCCAGTCCCGCCGGCCCGGCCTGGCCTTCGCCGAGGCCCAGGGCTTCGAGGTGCCTGGGCTGGAAGATTTCCAGCGGCTGGAGCGGCTGACGGAGCTGGACATGGCCAACGTGGGGCACAAGGCCGTCCTCTGCGATCACTTCGCCGACCTGCACGAGCGGCTGGAGCACCCGAAGGCCACGGGCCGTCGGTTGTTCGGCCTCGCGGCCTGGCTGGCGGCCACGCCGGAGGATACCTTCTGGGCGCGCCGCGCCGCCAAGCGGCTGGAGGGGGTCGAGGTGGCCGTGCCCTGGGCTGACGCCAGCGTCGGCGCCGATGCCCTCGCAGGCCAAGTGCGCGACCTCTGCGACCTGGGCCTGGTGGCCCTGCTGGACCGCTTCGCGGAGCGGCTGAAGGCCGGGCAGGGGGCCGGGGACACCCTGGCCGCTTTGGTCCTGGCCGCCGCCGAGAAGCAGCTGGATGCGCGGCGCGATCTGGAAGGCAAGACCGCCTGGACCTTCGCCTACCTGGCCACCCTTTCCCGCAACCGCCCCACGGATCCCCGCATCTGGTGCCAGGCCGCGGCCCTGGTGAACCTCTTTCCCACGGACGAGCCCGAGGACCGGGTGCAGCCGGGGCTGGTGTCCGCCGTCGCGCCGGAGGCCCTGCTGGAGGCGATCCTGGACAGCGAGGCGGCCCAGGCCATGGGTCAGGCCCAGAGCCTCATCCGGGGCGGCAAGGCCGGTGCTGTGCTGGAGACCCTGGCCGAGGCCGCCACCCGCAACGATCCCACCTTCAACCACGCTCACCAGCTCCTGGCGGCGGCGGCGGCGGCGGACCTGGTGCCCCACCTGCCGGCCTTGGCGAGCGAGGCCATGCTGGTGGCCCTGGCCAAGAGTCTGGCCAACAGCCAGGGCAGCGGGGACCTGGGCCGCCTGGCGGACCGGGTGCTGGATGCCCGGGGTGCGCCATGAGCCGCACCTTCGCCTTCCTACGGGCCATCAACGTGGGCGGCCACACCGTGACCATGGCGCGGTTGAAGGAATTGTTCGAGGAGGTGGGCCTGCAGCGGGTGGAGACCTTCATCGCCAGCGGCAACGTCGTCTTCGATGGGGTGAAATCCAGCGAAACGGCCCTGCGGAAGCGCATCGAAGGCCACCTGGCGCAGGCCCTGGGCTACGAGGTGGCCACCTTCCTTCGATCGGACCAGGAGCTGGCGTCCCTGGTGAAGGGCTGTCCCTTCAGCGCGGCCGAGGTGGCCGGGGCCCTGGCCCTGAACGTGGCCTTCCTGCAGGAGCCCCTGACGGCCGCGGCCGAGGCGCGGCTCCAGGGGCTGCGCACGGAGCTGGACGCCTTCCGCACCGCGGGCCGCGAGGTGTGGTGGCTCTGCCAGTCGAAGCAGAGCGAATCCACTTTTTCCAATGCCGTGTTCGAGAAGACGGTCCAGGTGAAGGCCACCTTCCGCGGGTTCAACACCCTGCAGCGGCTGGCGGCCAAGCACCTGGAGGCTTGACGACCATCTGCGGAGCCGTGGAACAATCGCGCACCGAGGTCAACCATGGGGAAGAACCGGCTCGAGGCCTTCAGCGACGGCGTGCTGGCGATCATCCTCACCATCATGGTGCTGGAGTTGAAGGTGCCCCATGGCGACTCCTTCGCCGCTCTGGCCGCGCTGCTGCCCACCTTCGTGAGCTATGCCCTGAGCTTCATCTACATCGCCATCTACTGGAACAACCACCACCACCTGCTGCACGCCGTGAAGAAGGTGAACGGTCCCATCCTGTGGGCCAACACCCACTTGCTCTTTTGGCTATCCCTGGTGCCCTTCGCCACGGCCTGGATGGGCGAGAACCACTTCGCGGCCCGGCCCGTGGCCCTCTATGGCGGGGTGCTGATCATGGCGGCCCTGGCCTACTACCTGTTGAGCCAGTGCCTCATCCATCACCACGGTGCGGAATCGGTGCTCGGATCCGCCGTGGGCAGCGATTTCAAGGGCAAGCTGTCCATTGCCATCTACGCCGCCGCCATCCTGCTCTCCTTCACCAACCGCTGGGTGGGCTTCGGACTCTACTGGGTGGTGGCCCTGATGTGGCTGGTGCCGGATCGGCGCATCGAGCGCGTCATCTCTGAATAAGCCGGTCTACTGTAGTTCGATGGTGATGGCGGCCGCCATGGCCTTGGCGTTGTGCCGGGCTTCTTCCGGCGTCGCGGCGGCGGCGATGGCCACAGCCAGGCGGCGGTGCCCTTTGCATTCGGGCTTGCCGAACAGGCGCAATTGGCTGTCTGGAATCGCCAGGGCCTGCTCCAGGCCATGGAAGCTCGGGATGCCCTCGCCGTGCCCCAGCAAGGGCACGCTGGCGGCGGGCGACAACAACCCGACAGGAGGGACCGGAAGGCCCAGGATGGCGCGGGCGTGCAGGGCGAATTCGCTCATGTTCTGGCTGCCCAGGGTCACCAGGCCTGTGTCGTGGGGACGGGGGCTCACCTCGCTGAAGATGACCTCCTCGCCGCGGACGAACAGCTCCACCCCGAAGAGGCCGTAGCCGCCGAGGCCCTTGACGACCTTCCGGGCGATGGTCTGGGCCTTGTCCCAGGCGGCTTCGCTCATGGGCATGGGCTGCCAGCTCTCGCGGTAGTCGCCGTCGATCTGGATGTGGCCGATGGGAGGGCAGCACTGGATGCCGTTCACGGCGGACACCGTCAGGGCCGTGATTTCGTAGTCGAAGGCAATGAATCCCTCCACGATGCAGCGCCCGGCCCCGGTCCGGCCGCCCTCCTGAGCGTAAGCCCAGGCCTGGCCGATCTGGCCCTCGGCCTTGATGACGCTCTGTCCCTTGCCGGAGCTGGACATGATGGGCTTCACCACACAGGGCAGGCCCAGGGCCTTCACCGCCTCGCGCAGCTCGGCCTCTGTGGAGACGAACCGGTAGGGAGACGTGGGCAACCCCAGTTCCTCCGCGGCGAAACGGCGGATGCCCTCGCGGTTCATGGTGAGGTTCGCGGCTCGAGCCGAGGGGATCACGGTATGTCCCTCGGCCTCCAGCTTCATCAGCTCCTGGGTGGCGATGGCCTCGATCTCCGGCACGATGAGGTGTGGTTTCTCCAGATCCACGATCCGGCGCAGCTCAGCGGCGTCCAGCATGGAGAACACATGGCTGCGATGGGCCACCTGCATGGCGGGGGCATTGGCGTAGCGGTCGCAGGCGATCACTTCGCAGCCCAGCCGCTGGAGCTCGATGGCGACTTCCTTGCCGAGCTCACCGGAGCCAAGGAGCAGGACGCGGGTCGCAGAGGCGGACAGGGGCGTGCCGAGGGTGGTCATGGGGGTTCCCGAAAGGCCCATTCTGCCCTGGAATCCGCGGCTTGAGGCTGTCGCCATCGCGCCGCGGTCAGCGGCCAGGGGCCCGGTAGTTCGGCATCACCTTGCCCTTGGCACACTCGAAGATGAGGCTGGTCTGGATGTGGGCCACCTCGGGACGGGTGGTGAAGGCGTCCAGGGCCAGGTCGCGCAGGTGGTGGGCATCCCGCACGGCCACATGGACCTGAAAGTCGTGGGTGCCAGCCACGTGGAAGACCGCCAGCACTTCGGGCAGGCCCAGCACGTGCTTCCAGAAGGCCTTCACCTGGGCGCGGCTGTGCTGGCGGAGCTGCACGGCGATGAGGGCCTGGAGGCCCACGCCAAGGGCATCTGGATCAACCTCGGCGTGGGCCCCCTTCAGCACCCCTTCGCTGCGCAGGCGCTGCACGCGGGCCAGGCAGGAGGAGGGCGCCAGACCCACGGCCGAGGCGAGTTCCTTATTGGAGAGCCGAGCATCATTCTGCAAATGCTCGATTAGCTCGCAGTCGATTCGGTCAAGTTCCATGATTGGCATTGTTTCACGAAATCAATTCGGCGGATCGCCGAATTGATCGAACCTACATTGGGGACATAGGAGTCTTCCCATGGCCCATCCCTCGCTTCCCCAGTCGCTGGAAACCCAGGCCGTCCACGCCGGCCGCGAGGTGCTGCATGAGCAGGGCATCCACGCCATGCCCATCGACCTGAGCAGCACCTACCCCGTGCAGGATCTGGATGAGGGCGGCCGCAGCCTCGAGGCCATGGCCATGGGCGGCCTGCCCATCGGCAGCCCGGTCTATTCCCGCCTCTACAATCCCACGGTGGCCCGCTATGAGCAGGCCCTGGCTCAGCTCGAGGGCGCTGAGGCGTGCGTGGCCTTCGGCTCCGGCATGGCGGCGGTGACCGCCAGCCTCATGGCCGCCAAGCAGCGCGGCAACCACATCGTGGCCGTGCGTCCCCTCTACGGCGGCACGGACCACCTGCTCGCCTCGGGCATGCTGGGCCTGGAGGTGACCTGGGCTGAGGCCGATGGCATCGCCGCGGCCCTCCGCCCCGACACGGCCATGGTCATCGTCGAGACCCCCGCCAACCCGACCCTGGCCCTGCTGGATCTGGAGGATGTGGTCCGTCAGGCCGGCAAGGTGCCCGTGCTGGTGGACAACACCTTCTCCACCCCGGTCCTGCAGAATCCGATCAAGCACGGCGCGGCCCTGGTCCTGCACAGCGCCACGAAGTTCCTGGGTGGCCACGGCGACGTGCTGGCCGGCTTGGTGGCCACCAACCACGACTGGGCCACGGAGCTGCGCAAGGTCCGGGTCATCACCGGCAACGTGCTGCACCCGCTGGCGGCCTACCTGCTGCACCGCAGCCTGCCGACCTTGCCCCTGCGCGTGCGGGCGCAGCAGGCGGGTGCCCAGATCATCGCCGAGCGCCTGGCCAAGCACGCTGCGGTGTCCGCCGTGCACTTTCCCGGGCTCGCCGGCCAGGATCCCAAGGGCCTGCTGGGCCGCCAGATGAAGGGCCCCGGTTCCCTCATGGCCTTCGAGCTGGTGGGCGGCTTCGACGCCGCCTCCGTGGTGATGTCCGAGGTGAAGCTCATGACGCCAGCCGTGTCGCTGGGCAGCGTGGACACGCTGATCCAGCATCCCGCCGCCCTGACCCACCGCGTGGTGAATGCCGAGGCTCGCGAACATGCCGGCGTGTCCCAGTCCCTCATGCGGCTCTCCGTGGGCCTCGAAGGCCCCGAGGATCTCTGGGCCGATCTGGAGCAGGCCCTGGTCAAGGCCATGGCTCGCACCGCCGCCCACGCGTAGAGCTGCAGCCACTGTGTAACCTTTCGGGGCCACCCTGGGCACGGGGTGGCCCCGGTCGTATGCTGGCGGACACATGTCCGAACGCATCCCACTGCCTGCCCGCCCCGGCCTGATCCACCTGCACTGCGGCGACGCCGCGGCGGCGGTCCACCGGAAGTCCGGTCTGCCCGGCGAGTTCCGCGTCTGGCGCGATTCCCCGGCGGTGGGTCCCTGGACGGCAGACGAACGGGACCTGGCTGCGCTGCGCGCCACCTGGTGGGGAGTCCCCCTCGCGGAGCTGGGGGACGCGCCCCACCTTCAGGATCTGGCCCGGTCCACGGAACCGGTGCTCTGGTTCGGCCCGGATCCCTGGGAGCAGGCCTGTCTGCTCTGGGTGCTGGGGGCCCTGCCGGAAGGCACGCTGCCGGACTTCGTCCCCCTCCGGCTCGGGGTGGGCCGGATGGCCCCCGGCGCGCTGCCACGCTGCTTCGCGGAGAGGACCCTCCTCAGAGCCGACACGCTCGTGGAGGCCAGGCGCCTCTGGGGCACCTTCCTGCAAGGCGGCTGGGGGGCCCTGGCCGGTGCCAGCCTGGCGGCGCTGCCCTGGCTGGGTCAGGCCCTGGCGCGCTTGGCGGAGGACCACCCAGCCCATGGTCCCGGGCGGACGCGCCTCCAGATCCAGGGTCTGGTGGAGGCGGGTGTACGGGACCTCCCCGGACTCATGAAGGGCCTCGGCGAGTTGGAGCATCCCGCCCACGGGGCCTGGTACGGGGACCTCTGCGTCGCCCGGATGGTGGAGGCCATGGGGGTGCGGATAGGCTGAGTCTGCTGCCATGTCGCTCGCTCCGCTCCCCCTCTCCTCCAAGGTCACGGTCCTCCGGGGCCTGGGACCGGCGCGGGCCGCGGCGCTGCAGGAGGCGGGCATCGGTACGCTCCAGGAGCTGCTCTGGAGCCTGCCCTACCGCTACGTGGATCGCGGCAGCCTGAAGCCTCTTGGCAGCCTCGAGATGCGGGGCTTCGAGGCCCCGGAACCAGGCCTGGTCACCGTGCTGGGGACCATCCAGGACCTGCGCCAGAGCACCACGCGGGTGCAGCGCATGGCCCTCACGGAGGTGCTGCTGGCGGACGGCACCGGCACGCTGCGCCTGCTCTGGTTCAACCAGCCCTACCTGGGGCGCAGCTTGAAGGTGGGGGACCGGCTGCTGGTGTTCGGCACCCTCTCGGCGGGGCGCCACGGGGCCGAGATGCGCGGGCCCCAGTTCGAGGTGATGGAGCGCAGCGGGGACATCGGCTGGGTGCGGCGCTACCTCCCCCTCTACCGGAAGCTGGGGCCCCTCCCGGGCCGGGTGCGGCAGAAGCTGGTGGCCGAGGCCCTCGGTC
The DNA here is from genome assembly GCA_963751095.1 of uncultured Holophagaceae bacterium. Classification (GTDB taxonomy): domain Bacteria; phylum Acidobacteriota; class Holophagae; order Holophagales; family Holophagaceae; genus Geothrix. The sequence goes on from CAVVTK010000019.1 coordinate 7,872, forward strand.
GCGTCCACCTCGGCGAGGAGTGGCTGCCCCTCGAGCTTTCCAGGGATCTGCCGGACACCCTCACGGCCTTGCGCCTGCTGCACGATCCTCCGGACCAGAGCGAGGCGCGGGACCTGGAGGCGGGCACCACGCCGGCCCACCGGCGCCTGGCCTCGGAAGAGCTCTTCGCCTTCGCCCTGGGAGTGGCCCGGCGGCGGGCCGGGCGCCTGCAGCGGCCGGGGCAGAAGGTCCCCACCTCCCCCGAATTGCGGGAGCGCCTCCGGTCCTTCCTGCCCTTCCCCCTCACCGGCGCCCAGCGGCGTGCGTTCAAGGAGATCGTGGGGGACCTCACCTCGGGCCGGGTGATGAACCGCCTGCTGCAGGGCGACGTGGGCAGCGGCAAGACCCTGGTGGCCCTGCTCGCCATGGCCATGGTGGCCGAGACGGGCGGGCAGGGCGCCCTGCTGGTGCCCACGGAAGTCCTGGCCCGGCAGCACGCCGCAAGCTTCCGCCGCTACCTGGGAGGCGAGGCCGGGGCCCTCCAGCTGCTGCTGGGTGGCATGAAGGCCGCGGAGAAGCGCGCCGCTCTGGCGCGCATCGCCAGCGGCGAAGCGCGCTACGTGATCGGCACCCACGCTCTGTTCCAGGAGGCGGTGGCCTTCCACCGACTCCTGCTGGTGGTGGTGGATGAGCAGCACCGGTTTGGCGTGAAGCAGCGCGAGGCCCTGAAGGAGAAGGGCGGGGATCCCCATTGGCTGGTCATGAGTGCCACGCCCATTCCCCGCTCCCTGGCCCTGGCGGTCTTCGGCGACCTGGACCAGAGCGTGCTGGACGAGCTGCCCCCGGGCGGCAGCCCATCACCTCCCGGCTGTACTCCACCGGAACGGCCGGCCGGGCCTGGGAGCAGGTGCGCCGGGAGCTGGCCGAGGGGCGTCAGGCCTTCGTGGTGAGCCCGAGCATCGATCCGTCCGACGAAGGCAAGGTGCAGCTGCGGGACATCCAGGCCATGGAAGCCCTGCTGCGGGGCATCTTCCCCGATGAGGCCATCGAGGTGGTCCATGGGCGCCTGAAGGCCGATGACATGGCCGCCCGCATGGGCCGCTTTGTATCAGGCGAGGCGAAGCTCCTGCTGGCCACCACGGTGATCGAGGTGGGCGTGGATGTGCCCAATGCCACAGTGATGGTGGTGGACCACGCCGAGCGCTTCGGCCTGAGTCAGCTCCACCAGCTGCGCGGCCGCGTGGGGCGGGGCGAGCACCGGAGCCACTTCCTCATGATCAGCGACTCGGAGAACGAGCGGTTGAAGACCCTGGTGGAAACCCAGGACGGCTTCCGCATCGCCCAGCGGGACTTGGAGCTGCGCGGGCCCGGCGAGTTCTTCGGCGTCCGGCAGGCGGGGCTGCCGCAGTTCCAGGTGGCAGATCTCGTGCGGGACCGGGCCCTGCTGGCGCGCTGCCGCGCGGCCGCCGACCGGGCGGTCGGCCTGGGGTTGAGCACAGCCCAGGCCGAGTGGCTGAGGCGGGAGCAGGCCCGCCTGCAGCTGGCGGAGATCAGTTGAGCCGACACCTGGCCTGAGCCCGGGATGTTCCGGAACGAGCAGGTTCAAGCCCGGCAGCGAATTCCTATTAGAACTTCATCTCCAGGTGGTTAATGTCGATGAAGCGCTGTTGCCTTCGCGATTTTCTTTTCCACCTCTGCCCTGGCGGGTACCAGGGACAGCCATGGCTTGGAGACATGAATGATGACAAGGCTGAATTGCTGGGCGGTCCTCGCGGCGCTGCCGGTGGTCCTGACCGCCCAGGACGTTGATCCCGGCTGGCGCTTCAGCGGCTTCGGAACCCTGGGCCTGGCCGCTTCTACCACCGACAAAGCCGAGTACCTGCGGGAGCTCTCCCAGCCCCACGGAACCACGCGCAGCCTGGATCCGAGGCTGGACAGCCGTCTGGGGCTGCAGGTGAACGTCTCCCTGAGCGAGGACTTCAGCTTCGTGGGCCAAGTGGTCAGCAAGTACCGCTATGACCAGACCTTCACCCCCGACCTGTCCTGGGCCTTCCTCAGCTACGCGCCGACTTCGGGCGTCCAGGTACGGGTCGGAAGGCTGGGTTGGGATGTGTTCCAGCTGGCCGAGTCCCGCTATGTCGGCTTCTCCAACCTGTGGGCGCGTCCACCGGTGGACTTCTACGGACCCCTGCAGGTCTTCAGCATGGATGGTGGTGACGTGGCCTGGAGCACCTCCCTTGGCGAGGGCCAAAGCCTGCGCTTGAAGGTCTCGGCCGGCCAAGCCTGGGAGAAGATGCCCACCAGGGTTCACGGCGAGTACCAGGAACTGAAGGGGGGGAAGCTGCTGGGCTCGCTGGCCGAGTTCCAGGGAGAGAACCTCCATTTCCGGGTGGCCTATGCCCGGTTCCAGCCGGCCCGGGATTTCATTCCCTCTGTGGTGGGCCTCCGGGAGGGGGTCCTGACTTTTGCCACGCTCATGAACGACCCTGCCCTCGCCCAGCAGGCCGAAGCCATGGTGTTGAAGGATCGGGTATTCCACTACTACTCCGCCGGCTTGAACTGGCAGCAGGGCCCCCTCCGCCTCGACGTCGTGGGCGCCAGGATCCGCTCGAATTCAGGCCTCTTTTCTTCCTGTAATTCCGGCTATGCCTCGCTGGGCTACCGGGTGGGGGAGGTGGTTCCCTATCTGCTGCTCTCCCGCATCGCCACTGCGAACCCCACCCCATACGTGGGTGCGCTGCCGGGGCTTGGGGCCCAGGGCGCCGCCCTGGCGGGCGGCATCCAGGCCTTCGTCGCCTCCAGTAACGCGAACCAGAAGGCCGTGGCTCTGGGCCTGCGTTGGGACATTCACCCAAAGGTCGCGCTGAAGGTCCAGGTGGACCGGATGTCCGCGGACCCCAACGCCACCCTGCTTTGGCTCCAGCCCCAGCCCGGCTGGGATGGGAAGGCCACCCTCGCCTCCGTCGTCCTCGACTTCGTGTTCTGAGGGCGCCATGCGACTGGCTCTCCTCCGACTCCTCACCCCGCTCCTCCTGGCCATGACCTTGCTCGCCCCCCTTGCGGCAGGCGAGCCGGTCGTGATCGTGAACCTGCAGAGCGGCGTGGAAAAACTCACCCACGACGAGGTGACCAATCTGTTCATGGGCCGCCAGAAGCGGCTGCCTTCCGGCCTCGTGGCCCTGCCGGTGGAGCAGGCCCAGCCCGCCTCGATGCGGGCCCGCTTCTACCAGCTGCTGGTGAAGAAAGACCTGCCTGATATCAATGCCTACTGGGCCCGGTTGTTCTTCTCGGGCCAGGCCCAGCCGCCGCGCCAGGTGGACAGCGCCCAGGAAGTGCTGGAACTCGTGGCTGGGAACCGGGGCGCCATCGGTGTGGTGGACGGGGCCCTGGTGGACCGCCGGGTGCGGGTCGTCCTGGATCTGGGCCGATAGCGTGCGCTTCCGCCGGATCCGGTCGAGCATCGTCCTGAGGACCACGCTGCTGGTGCTCGGGGTGGCGCTGGGCATTGGCGTGCTGGTCAATGGGCTGGTGGGCCGGCTGGCCCAACGCTACGAGGGGGCTCGCGCCCAGGCCCAGGTCTCCGAGCTCCTGGCGGTGGTAGAGCCGTCGGCCAGCGCCGCCTGCTTTGTGGGCGACCAGCGCCTGGCCCAGGAGACCGCCCTGGGGCTGCTGAATTCCTCCAACATCGCCATGGTGGAAATTCGGGGGCCGGAGGGCATGCTGGCTCAGGCGAGGCGACCGGGCGGGATCCCCACCACCCAGGAGATCGTTCGCCCGGTGCCTTCACCCTTTGCCAAGAACACCACCGTGGGCGAGATCCGGGTCTTTCCGGATGCGGCGGAGGCGGCGCGGGGCGTCGCCCGGTACGTGTGGGTGCTGCGGGGCTTGGTGCTGGTCATGGCGGCCGTAGTGGGGGTGGCGGTGGCCATCACGGTGATGGGCACGGTGGTACGACCCATCAAAGTCATTTCTGACCGGCTCGGTGGGCTGGCTACCCATGAAGGCTTGCGCCTGGAGTTCCCTCCAGGGCACGAGACCGATGAAATCGGGCGGCTGGTAACGGACGTCAACCGGGCGCTGGAGGCCGTGGATCACCAGCATCGCCTCGAACAGCAGGTGAGGGATGCCCATGCCCAAAAGATCAATAGCCTGGGCAGCCTCGCGGGAGGCGTGGCTCATGACTTCAACAACATGTTGAGCGGCATCATGGCCTATGCGGACCTCCTGCTGGAGCAGGAGACGGACCCCAGGCGCCAGAAATTCCTGCTCAACATCCTCGCTGCCGCCAGCCGCTCCGGCGAACTGACCGCCAAGCTGCTGGCGTTTGGCCGGCGGGGCAAGAACCGGGTGGAGCGTGTAGGACTGGACCAGGCCGTGCAGGAATGCCTGTCGATCCTCGGGCCCACCCTCCACCCGGACCTGCAGGTCCGCACCCAGCTGGAGGAAGGGCTCTCCATCGACGGGGACCCCTTGCAGATCCAGCAGGTGCTCATGAACCTCTGCCTGAATGCCATCGAGGCGATGCCCAACCCCGGTTCACTCGCCATCTCCACTCGCGGTATCCACCTCGGGGACGCCGAGGCCCTGGCCATCAGGCTGCCGGTGGGGACCTACGTCCTGCTGGAGGTTTCTGATACGGGCATGGGCATGGATCCGGCCATCCTCGACCAGATCTTCGAGCCCTTCTTCACCACCAAGACGAAGGCTGGTGAAACGGGCACGGGCCTCGGGTTGTCCACCGTGTATGGCATCGTCGAAGCCCACCATGGCGCCATCGAAGTCGACTCCAGACCGGGTGTGGGGACGACCTTCCGGGTGCTGCTACCCAAGGGAATCCTTGCCCCGGACCCGCGCAGACAGGAAGGGGCGCTTGGCGCTGGGAAGGGAGTCGTCCTTGTGGTGGAGGACGAGCCCCTCGTCCGGGATGTGGCCCGGAGCGCCTTGGAAAGCCTCGGCTACTGCGTTGAGACCGCGGAACACGGCCAGGCCGGGGTGACGGTCTACCAGGAGCGGCACGGCGAGCTGCTGGCGGTGCTTCTGGATCTCAAGATGCCGGTCATGAGCGGCCTGGAGGCCTTTGCTCTGATGAGGCAGGTCGATGCGTCCGTGCCGATCATCATCTGCACCGGGTACGGTGAGAATGAGGAGGTCCAGACCCTGCTTAGCCAGGGGGCGGCGGGACTGTTGTCAAAGCCCTACCGCCTGCTGGAACTGTCCGAAGCCATTCAGAGGTTACGACTGAAGGCGTGAGCCATGGTCCGCTCAGTGGCCGATCCCCGGGCTTTGACTGATCCGCCAGATCAAGGCTCCTTTTGGACTGGCGGGGGTTCCACGGGGTAGAACCCAGAGACCTGGCTGGCGGTCGGGCCGATGTGGGGCAGCTTCAGAATGAAGGTGGTGCCCTTGCCTGGTTCCGAGTGCAGGGCGAGGCTCCCGCCCAGCAGGTCCGTGAACTTCTTCACGAGCGTGAGCCCCAGGCCGGTGCCGCCGTATTTCCGGGTGGTGCTCTCGTCCGCCTGCACGAACTCCTCGAAAACCTTGGCCTGCTGAGCCTGCGACATCCCGATGCCATCGTCCTGGACCATCACCAGCAGGTGGTCCCCTTCGGACCAGGCCTTCAAAAGCACCAGCCCCCCTTTCGTGAACTTGGCCGAGTTGCTGAGGAGGTTCACGAGGATCTGCCGCAGGCGGGTGGGATCTGAATGGACCCGCGCCGGCACGTTGAGGACTTCCAGCTCGAAGCGGTTGCCGTTCTTCTGCACGAGGGGGCGGATGGTCGCGTCCAGATCCTGCAGGAAGGGGCGGAGCTCGATCTGCTGGAGTTCCAGGCGCAGGCGGCCCGCCTCAATCTTCGACATGTCCAGGATGTCGTCGATGAGCCCCAGCAGGTGCTGGCCTGCGCTCTGGATCTTGCCCGCATCCTGGCGGAGCCCCCCCTGGGCAGGATCTTTCATGTCTTCCTGGAGGATCTCGGAGTAGAGCAGGATGGCGTTGAGGGGTGTGCGCAGCTCGTGGCTCATGTTGGCCAGGAAGGCGCTCTTCGCCTTGGAGGCGGCCACCAGGGCGGAGGTCTGCCGGGCCACCTCGTCGATGAGTTCCCGGTTACGCTGCTCCAGCTGGGCCTGCCTGACCTTCACGACGAGGACCACCAGGCCAGCCAGGCCAAACAACCCCAGGACGCGGATCCACCAGCGCTCCCACCAGGCCGGACGCACCCGGAACTGGAAGCGGGTCACGGGGCCCAGGACGCCCTCGCGGGTCTGGCCGCGAAGCTCGAGCACGTGGGGGCCGGCAGGCAGTCCGATGTAGCGGAGGTAGGGCGTCTCCGGGCGGGTCCAGTCGGCATCCACGCCGGACAGCCTGGCCTCGTAGATCAGGGCATCCTGGATCTGGTAGTTGGGGACCATGAACAGCACTTCCAGCTCGTTGCGCTCCCGGGGCAACTCCGGGTCGGGGTCGCCCAGGTCGAACTCCCTGGCCGCGACGCGGACGGAGAGGATCACCGGTGGCCGCAGGGCCTGGGGGGGCGGAATCGGCTGGGGGTCATGGCTCAGGAGGCCGGAGGGGGTGCCGATCCAGACGCGGTCCTTCTCCACCAGCAGGGCGCCCTGGTTGCACTCCGGGTGGATGATGCGGTCCTCCGAGCCCAGCAGGCGGAGCCGCTGCTGATCCCGGCCATCCGTGCAAGCGAGGCCAAGCCCGGTGCCCACCCAGATCGTTCCGTCTGCGCCGACACCGAGGCTGTAGAGGACCAGGGTCTTCAATTCCGCGGGGAAATCGAGGGTTCCCGTTCGTGCGAGCGTATCGCCCTGCAGCTTGTGGACGGTCAACACGGGTTTGGTCTTGTAGCCGATGACCACCTGGCCGCCGGAACCGACAGCGGCGATGTAGGGAAGCTCGGGCAGAACGTCCGGGACCGGGTGCCAGGCCCCCCGGCTGTACAGGGCGGCGGTCTGGTCGGACAGCATCAGCACCTCGCCCCCAGGCAGGGCCAGGAGGGCCCGCAATTCGCGGGGCGGAGGACCTTCTCGCGGCACCAGCTCCCAGGACCAGCTGGGACCTACCCGGGTACCCCGGACCACGGTGCCATCCTCGTTCGCCAGCCAGGGCCGGCCCTCCCGGTCGACGGTCAACCCGGCGGTGATCCTGGCCACGGGCAGGGCCTCGATGCGGAGCGACCTGGCGGCCAGGGTGTTCGTATCGATCAGGTGGACCGTCCCGGCCGGGCTGCCTGACGCCCACAGGGAGTCGCCTTGACCGAGGGAGAGGTTCAGGAACCGGCCCGCCAGGATCCGCCTGAACCGCTTTCCGTCCTCGACCCAGAGCCCTTTGTCCATGCCCACCCAAAGGCGGCCACGGCGGTCCCGGACCATCTGCCACGTCGTGTCGAGTGGCAGCCCGTTCGGAGGATGGTAGGTGTGCCAGCGGGTGTGTCCAAGGACTCTGAGGACCCCCTTGTCGGTGCGGAACCAGAACCCGCCTTCCTGATCCACCATGCCGCCGCGGGCATCATCCTGGGCATGGCCGAACTGCACCCGGCGGTCGCCCCGGACACGCCACAGGCCCTCGGTGTTGTCCACCCAGACCCAGCCCTGCGAATCCCGGCTGAGCTTGGAGATATGGCTGTAGCCGCCCGCCATCCGGATCCTGATCCAGGTGCTGGGCCCTTCGGCCGGCAGGCGCCAGAGGGAGCTGCTGGTGCGGACCCACAGATCCTTCTGGCCGTCGACAGCAACATCCCGCAGGGTCTCACCGGGCGAGAACCGGGGTGGGGTCACCTGGTACCAGCTGTTCTCGCGCCAATGCCAGATGGTGCCCGAGGTGGTGGCCCAGGCGCCCGAAAGGGATGGATCGGCGAACAGATGGGTCGGGGCTTCCTGTCCTGGCCAGGGCATCGGAACAGTGAACTGTTCAGGAGACCGCTCCATCCGGATGCCATCGGACGTGAGAATCCAATGATGGCCCTCGGCATCCCTCACCACCTCGTGGACGGACCCCCGCGGGATACCGTTGGCTTCGCCGAAGATCTGGGATTTGCCATGGTGGATGCGGGCCAGACCTCCGTCCGTGGCCACCCACAAGGAGCCATCCCGGTCCACGCTGAGGCTCTGGACGAAGCCTGAGGGCAACAGGCCCTGATAGGAGGAGAAGCGGCTTCCGTCGAAGAAGCAGAGCCCCCCCTCGGTGCCGACCCACAGCCGGCCCTCCTGGTCCTGAACCATGGCGGAGACCACCTCGCTGCCTAGTCCCTGGTCTGTGCCGTAGCGGCGGACGGGGAAGTTGCCCTCCACCTGGGCCTTCAGTGGGAGGGCCAGGAGCAGGCAGAGCAGCCATCGAACGGGGGACCGGCGGAGGATCATGATGGTGAAGGTATCGGATCGCGGGGTCGGCCGCTCCAGTTTCTGGGCCCGTGGCGCGGAATCCCCTACTTGGCCAGCCTCTGGGCCACCCGCTCCCGGAGGGCCTCAGGCACCAGCTCGGACAGGTTGCCCCCCATGGTGCCGATCTCGCGGACCAGGCGGCTGCTGACGGCGCTGTACTTCTCCTTGGGCATGAGGAAGACGGTCTCCAGTTCTGGGGCCAGCTTGCGGTTCATGAGGGCCATCTGGAACTCGTACTCGAAGTCGCTGAAAGCTCGCACGCCGCGGACGATGAACTGCGCGTTCTGGGCCTTGGCGAAATCTACGAGCAGGCCGTGGAAGGTGGTGACCTCCACGTTCGGCAGGGGGGCCGTCAGTTCCTTGAGCATGGCCACGCGCTCCTCGACGGTGAAGGCTGGGACCTTGGCAGGGTTGTGCAGCACGGCCACCACCAGGCGGTCCACGAGCTTGGCCGCCCGCTGCACGAGATCCCAGTGGCCGAGAGTCACGGGATCAAAAGAGCCTGGATAGATGGCCGACCGCACGATTGCTCCGAAGATAGGCCCTCAGCCTAGCGCATCGGCCCCGCGCGGGTGTGAAAGTACCTCGGGTTCGGAGTACAGTGGACGCATGCACAAGACCCTGAGCGTCGGCCTCCTCTTTGGCGGGGAATCCCCCGAGCACGAAGTCTCCATCGTCACGGCCAGGGCCATCGCGGAGCACCTGGATCCGGCCCGCTTCACCGTGCGCCCCATGGGCATCGCGCGGAACGGCGTGTGGGTGGTGACCGGCGATCCCTTCGCGCGCCTGGCTGGGGGCGAGCTGCCCCGGCGCAGCGGCCATCCCTTCCTGCCCCTGGAGGAGGGCGCCGAGGCGACGCCTCTGCCGGACCTCTTCTTCAACGCCCTGCATGGGGCCGGCGGCGAGGACGGACAGATCCAGGGCTACCTGGAGCTGCTGCACCGCCCCTACACCGGCGCGGGCCTGCTAGCCATGGCTGCGGGCATGGACAAGTGGATCACCAAGCGCCTGTGGGAATCCGAGGGGCTGCCCGTGGTGCCCTACGTGGGCCTCACCGAGGAGCGCTGGATCCGCGAGCGGACCGTCTGCCTCGGAGACTGCGGAAAGCTGGGCCTGCCCCTGTTCGTGAAGCCCGCCAACCTGGGCAGCAGCATCGGCGTCGAGAAGGTGAAGCGCACGGAGGATCTGGCCGCGACCCTCGACCGGGCCTTCACCTTCGACCGCCGGGTGCTGGTGGAGCAGGGGCTGGACATCCGCGAGATCGAGGTGGCCGTGCTGGGCGGGGACGAGCCCCTGGTCTCCCAGCCCGGCGAGGTGATCGTGGCCGATGAGTTCTACACCTTCGAGGACAAGTACCTCCACGGCAAGAGCCGCACGGAGATCCCGGCCCAGATCCCCGAAGAGCTGGCCGACCTGGTCCGCAAGCTGGCCGGCCGAGCCTTCGCCGCCTCGGACGGCTACGGCATGGCCCGGGTGGACTTCTTCCTGGAGCGACTGACGGGACGGATCTTCCTCAACGAGCTGAACTTCATCCCCGGGTTCACCAGCATCTCCATGTATCCAAAGATGATGGCGGCCAGCGGCGTGCCCTATGGGGAGCTGCTGACTCGGCTCATCCAGCTCGCTCAGGACCGGCACGCCCAGATGGCGGCAAAACAGAAGGGTTTCCAGTCGGGCAGCAACTGGTTCCAGGGACCTAAGCAGGCCTGATGAAAAATCGTCAAGTCCTGGCACCGGACGGCCGATGGGTTCGGTATGGACGTCGTCGGCATCGCACTCTCCGGTCTCCGCGCCTCGGGCGCAGGGCTGGCCGTGCAGGCCGGCAACGTGGCCAACCAGCTGTCGGACGGATATAAGGCCAAGCGCGTCGACCTGGTGGCTGAAGCCTCGGGGGGGGTGCGGGTGTCAGGGGTCTCTGTGGACCCCTCACCCGCCGGCCCCGCCCCGTCGAACGTCGATCTCGCCACTGAAGCGGTGCAGGGCATGGGCTTCGAGCTGATGTACAAGGCCAACCTCAAGGTCATCAAGACCGCGGACGAGCTGGCCCAGGCCACCCTGGACCTGAAGGCGTAGCCTTAGAGTGCCTAGCAAAACCCCGACCGGGCCGCGAGAAAGCCAGGTGGGATGCACCGCAAGGAAGGGCCCGAAGGGCGATGCGGGACATCGTTCAAGGGCCGTGACGCCGCGGGGCGCCCACCTGGCTTTCTCCCTCCGGGCGAGGGCCGGCAGGCGTCGCGATGCAGTGTCACGCTCGTCGCGCGTAGTACCCGCTACGCTTCGACTCGCGTTCCTCGCCTCGCTCGCCCGGTGACCCTCGCGCGGCCCCGTGGGGGTTTTGTTAGGCACTCTTAGTGCCTGACCGATAGCCTACGGCCCCTGGGCCGTTTCCTCGTACACTGTCCGCATGCACGCGCGCACCTGGCTCTCGGTCCTGTCGCTCCCCCTGGTGGCGGCCTTCACCCTGCCGGTGGTGCAGCAGGGCAATCCGCCGAAGCCCCAGCCGAAGGCCGGCGCGAAGGCCGCGCCCCAGGATCCCCTCGCCGGGCTCTCCGACATCCAGGACGTGCTGTCCCTGGTGCAGCAGAACTACGTGGACCCCCCCGACATGGAGAAGGTTGTTTCGGGTGGCGTCCAGGCAGTCCTGGAGCGCTCCCACCCGCTGAATGCCTATCTGACCGCCGAGGACGTGCGGCTGCCCGACCCGGGTCCGGCCGAGGCCGGCCTGATCGTGGTGAAGCGGGGGATCTACGGAACGGTGGTCGCCGTGACGCCCGGAGGACCCGCCGCCAAAGCTGGGCTCCAGGCCGGCGATGTCATCCGCAAGGTGGACGGCGACTCCGTGGGCCGGCTCAGCGCCTGGGCCCTGGAGCGCAAGCTGCGCGGCCCGGAAGGATCCTCCCTCGACCTCTACCGCTACAACGCCACCGGCGACCTCACCAAGACGACCATCACCCGGCAGCGGCTGGCCCCCGGTGCCCTGACCCTCAAGCAGGGGCAGGGATCGCTGCTCCTGTCCCTGCCGGACCTGGGATCCGGACGCGCCGAGGAAATCCGAAAGGCCCTGGCCACAGCGGATCATGGGCAGACCCTGGTCCTGGACCTGCGCCAGTGCCAGAAGGGGTCCGTGGAGGAAGCTGCGGCCGTAGCCGGCCTGCTGGGCATGAAGGGCACCTTCGCCACCCTGCAGGAGGCCGGCAAGCCCGAGCGGAGCCTCGCGGTGGCAGGCACCGGCACGCCCTTCACCCGCCTGGCCCTTCTGATCGGGCGATCCACCCTCGGGGCTTCGGAAGTCCTCGCCGCCTGCCTGAAGAAGGGCGGCGTCCGCACCTTCGGCGAGCGCACGCCGGGCCTGGGCGTGGAACGCACCCGCTTCGCCCTCAAGCAGGGCGGTGCCGTGGAGCTGGTCTCCCGGCGTTGGGTGGGCCTGGGGGGCGAGAAGCTGGATCGCCAGGGCATCGTCCCGGACCAGGTGCTCCGCATGGCCGACACGGAGGATGCGCTGGCGCGGGTCATGACGGCCCTGCAGACACCACCTCCAGTCGCGCCGCCGGCCGCCGTGAAGGCCTCCTAGCTTGGCCCGAGCCAAGGGCCGGCGCACGTCCACCCTGGCCCTGGTGGGCTGGGCCCTGCTCATCCTGGCCCTGGGACTGGGCGCGGGATTGCTGCTGGGCCAGCAGGGGTGCAACCGCCGGGAGGCCCCCGCGAAGAAGGAAGCTCCCAAACCCGAACCCAGGAAACCCGAAAGGAAACCCGCTGAGCCGAAGGCGAAGCCGAACGCGGAGGCCACCAGGCCTTCGCGCCAGGAACCAGCCCTCCCGCGCATCGCCCTCGTCATCGATGACCTCGGCTACATCCAGCCGGAGCTGGTCACCCGCCTGTGCAGCCAGCCCGTGCCCTTCAGCGTGGCGGTCCTGCCCTACCAGGAGCACACCCGCGAGAGCGCCGACATCGCCCACCGCCTCGGCAAGGAGGTGATGCTCCACCTGCCCATGGAGCCCATCGGCTATCCAGGACCGGGCCGCGATCCGGGCCCCAATGCAATCCTCTACAACCTGCCCGAGGCCGAAGTCCGCCGCCGGGTGCGGATGGCCCTGGATGATATCCCCCACCGCACTGGCGTGAACAACCACATGGGCAGCCGCATCACGCCCGACCGGACGCGCATGGCCTGGGTCCTCCAGGAGGTCAAGGCGCGGAAGTATTTCTTCGTGGACAGCCGCACGGAGAAGGACAGCGTGGCCTACGACCTGGCCGAGGAACTGGGCGTTCCCGCCGTGCAGCGCCGCGTCTTCCTCGATGACGACAAGGCCTTCCCCGAAATGGAGAAGCAGTGGGAGCGTGCCCTCAAGCTGGCCGAGAAGGATGGGGCCGCGCTGATCATCGGCCACATCTATCCTGAGACGGTGGAGGCCCTGGAGAAGCTCCTGCCCCGCAGCAAGGGCCGGGTGCGCTTCGTGAGGGCAGGGGAGCTGGTGAAATGAAACACGTCCGGTGGGTTCCGCTTGAGGGGAGGGCAGGACGATGAACTTCGGACCGGCCCTGGCCGTGGGCATCGGCGCGGCGCTGGGCGCTTGGCTGCGGTGGGGCTTCGGGGCCTGGCTGAACGCCCGCTTCCCCGCGCTGCCCCTGGGCACCCTCTCGGCAAACCTGGTCGGGGGCTATCTGGTGGGCCTGGCCGTGGCCTTCTTCTCGCAGCACCCGGGGCTCTCCCCGGAGCTGCGCCTGTTCGTGATCACGGGCTTCCTCGGCGGATTGACCACCTTTTCCACCTTCTCCGCGGAAGCCGTGAGTCTGCTGGGCCGCGGGGAGTACGGCTGGGCCCTGGCGCATGTGTCATCCCACCTGGCGGGGTCGCTGCTGCTGACCTTCCTGGGCATGGCGACCGTCAGAGTGGCCCTGAAGGGCTGAGGGCTCTGGTCAGTGTCCGCAGCCGCAGCCGCCCGTGAAGGCGGCGCTGCGGGCCGCCTTCACCATGCCGAGGCCCTCCTTGCCGATGAGCAGGGCGAGGCCCAGGGCCGCCGCCGCATCCACCCACCACAGCGCGGGCAGGAGCAGGAACAGCAGGCTGCCGGCGAAGAGCACGGCCGAAAGCTGGATGCAGGCCAGGCTGCAGGCGGCGTCGGCTTCCAGGGTGGCGCTGTCCAAGGCCCGGGCGGCCGCCCCCTTGGCGCGCCACAGGAAGACCATGCAGGCGAGGGACAGGGCTGAGATGACCAGTCCCGGAAGCGTGGTGGGCGGGTGGCGCCGGGCCGCCATCTGCAGGATCGCGCCTCCGGCGATGCCCGTGGCCAGGGCGAGAAAGAGCCAGCCGATGCCCAGGGTAGCCTTCCTTTCACGGGCGAGGTTGCCGTGGTCCAGGAGCTTCCAGAGCACCAGCAGGGCCGAAGCCACCTCGATGAAGCTGTCGGCGCCGAAGCCGAAGAGGGCGATGGAGTCGTCCGCCCAGCCGAAGGCCATGGAGACGAGCCCCTCGACGAGGTTGTAGGCGATGGTCAGGGCGCAGAGCCAGAGGGCCCGTCGGCGCCACTGGTCCGGATTCACGGATGGGGCTCGCGCACCTTGCGCGCCTTCACCAGCACGAGGGTGGAGCCCTCGGGCCGGCGCTCCATGTGGACCTCGTCCATCACCTGCCGCATGAAGAAGACGCCGCGGCCACCGGGCTTGAGCAGGTTCTCTGGCAGGTTCGGGTCCGGCAGGGCCTCCAGGTCCACGCCCGGCCCCCGGTCCTCGATGCGGATCTCGAAGCGGTCCACCCGCGGGGTGAAGGTGACCTTCACGGGCTTGTCCTTCTGCAGCTTGTTCCCGTGGCGCATGGCATTGGCGATGCCCTCCTGGATGGCCAGCCAAAGGCGCTCGCCGTCCTCCTGGGTGAAGCTGAGGTGCTTGAGGAACTCCGCACCCACCACCTGGATCAGGTCAATGAAGCGCAGGTCCGTGTTGCACGTGAGGACGACGGGCAGAAGGGCGGGGTGGGCCATGGACGCAGATTCCCTTTCACAGACCGGAAGAACCAAGCCCAAGGTACTTGGAATTCCGGCGATTGGGCAGGGGTTTTGCCAGAAGGGCCCGCCCCAGGGACCGGGGCTGCGTGCCCTGGATCACAATTAGGAATAGTTGGTCCTAAATATGGAAAATCATGAAACACTGCTTTCCGGCGAGCAGATCCGCCCTGATGGAGGTTCCGATGAAGGCAAGATGGTGGCTGGTATTGCTGGTGCTCCTGGCAGGCTTTGGCGTGCTGGGACTGGGCGGGCGGCAGATCGCCCAGAATGCGCCGCCGATTCCGCAGCGGGTGGTGGCCGAGGACGGCACCCTGCTGGTGGGACCCGGCCAGATCCTAGAGGGCCAGGTCAGCTACCTGGGCCATGGTGGCCAGCACATCGGCTCTATCTGGGGCCATGGGGCCTATCTGGCGCCGGACTGGACCGCCAAGGCGCTGCACCAGTGGGCCTCCCACACCCTCGATGGCGTGAAGGGCCAGGGCGGTTCCGCAGCGGATGCCAAGGCTGGAACCATATCCATATTTCAGAATAATAGGTATGAATCATCCACCGGCACCCTGACTCTGGGCGCCGCCCAGGCCGCCGCCTACCGGCAGACCCGCGCCGAGTTGGCGAAGATCGCGGTGGAAGGCGACAAGGGCGCCGCCATTCCGGCCCGCTGGATCCCCACCATGCAGGAGGGCGAGCGCGTGGCCGACTTCTGGCTGTGGACCGCCTGGACCGCCGCGGCCCGCCGCCCCGGCGTCAACCACAGCTTCACCCAGAACTGGCCCCAGGAACCCCTGGTGGGCAACACCATCACGCCCATCAGCCACCTCTGGAGCATCCTCTCGATCATTCTGCTGATCGGGGGCGTCGGCCTCATGATCTGGCACCACGCCAGCCAGCCCGCCGAGGAATTCCCCTCGCCCCAGGCCATTCCGGCGGCGCCCGCCACTCCCAGCCAGCGCTGGTCAGCCCTCTATTTCGCCGTGGCCATGGCGCTGTTCCTGGTGCAGATCGGCATGGGCGTCCTGACCGCCCACGACGCCGTCGAAGGCAACGCCCTCTACGGTGTCGATCTTTCCCGCATCCTGCCCTACGCGGCCTCCCGCACGTGGCACCTGCAGCTGGCCGTCTTCTGGATTGCCACCTGCTGGTTGGCCACGGGCCTCTACCTGGGCCCCAAGCTCAGCGCGAAAGAACCCAAGGGGCAGTGGTTCGGCGTGGCGGGCCTGCTCGCAGCGCTCGTGGTGGTCGTGGTCGGCGCACTGGCCGGCGCCCACCAGGCCATCCTGGGCAAGCTCTCCGGCTCCTTCATGCTGGGCCACCAGGGCTATGAATATGTGGAACTGGGCCGCCTCTGGCAGATCCTGCTGACGGCGGGGATGCTCATCTGGCTGGTGCTGGTGTTCCGCGCCCTGCTCCCCGCCCTGAAGGGCGAGAAGGGCCGACTGGGACTGCTGAAGCTCTTCGTGCTGTCGGCCATCGCCATCCCGCTCTTCTACTCCGCGGGCTTCATGTACACCCGTGAGACCCACGTCGCCCTGGCCGAATACTGGCGCTGGTGGGTGGTCCACCTCTGGGTGGAAGGCTTCTTCGAGGTCTTCGCCACCGTGGCCATCGCGCTGCTCTCCACCCGCATGGGTCTGCTGCGCGAAAGCACCGCCCTGCGCGCCGTGAGCACCTCCATGGGCTTGTTCCTCGGCAGCGGCGTCATCGGCACCTTCCACCACCTCTACTACACCGGCTCCCCAGCCTCCATCTCGGCCCTCGGTTCCGTGTTCAGCGCCCTGGAGATCGTGCCCCTCACCATCGTGGGCTTCGAGATCGCCCAGAGCCTCAAGGCCGGCAAGGTCATCGGCAGCGGCTACGAGTGGCCCTTCAAGTTCTTCGCGGCGGTCTGTTTCTGGAACCTCATCGGCGCCGGTGTCTTCGGCATGCTCATCAACCCACCCTCGGTGCTCTACTTCGGCCAGGGCCTCAACACCACGCCCATCCACAGCCATGCCGCGCTTTTCGGCGTCTACGGCTTCCTCGCCATCTCGCTCATGCTCTTCGCCCTGCGCGGCATGACACCGGACAAGGCCTGGGATGAGAAGTGGCTGAAGGTGGGCTTCTGGGGCCTGAACATCGGCCTCGTGCTGATGCTGGTGTTCTCGCTGATCCCCAGCGGCTTCTACCAGATCGCCCAGAGCCTCGAACACGGCACTTGGTATGCCCGCAGCGCCGAGGTGGTGCAGAGCCCCCTCATGCGCACCTTCACCTGGCTGCGCATGCCGGGCGACGTGGTCTTCGGCATCGGCGCCCTCGCCGTCATCCTCTTCACCTTCAAGGCCGTCATCGGCGCCTGGGGCTGGAGGACAGCGGAGGAGATCGAGCCCGCCAAGGAAACCCTGCCCGTGGCTCCCGCCTTTGCGGTGGCCGAGGACTGAGGTGATTTGAAGTCGGACGGGGCCCCTGCCGGAAGGTGGGGGCCCCAGTTTGTATAGGGATCAGCCGCTGTTCCTCAGCCCTGCCGCGATGCCATTGATGGTGAGCAGGATGCCCCGCGTCGTGCGGTCGTCGCCATCCCCGGCGCGGTAGCGGCGCAGCAGTTCCACCTGCAGGTGGTTCAGCGGGTCCAGGTAGGGGAAGCGATGCTGGATGGACCGCCGGAGGGCCGCGTTGTCCTCCAGCAGGTCAGCCTGGCCGGTGATGGCCTTCAGAGCCTCGACGGAGGCCTCGCACTCCTCCTGCAGGCGGCCGAAGATCCGGTCGCGTAGCCCGGCGTCAACCACCAGGTCGGCATAGCGCGAGGCGATGGCCAGGTCCACCTTGGCGAGCACCATGTCCATGTTGGAGAGCAGGCTCCGGAAATAGGGCCAACGGGCGTGCATCTCTTTCAGCAGAGCCAGGCCGTCCTCGCCACGCTCCCGCCGGAAGGCGCGGACCGCCGCGCCGAAACCGTACCAGCCCGGCAGCATCAGACGGCACTGGCTCCAGCTGAACACCCAGGGGATGGCCCGCAGATCGGTGATGGCGCGTCCGGTCTTCCGGCTGGCGGGTCGCGAGCCGATGTTGAGCTGGGCGATCTCGGCGATGGGGGTGGATTCCCAGAAGAAGCGCTCGAAGTCCGGGGTGCCGTAGACGAGGCCGCGGTAGGCCTTGCAGGCCTCGCCCGACAGGACATCCATGGCCTGGATGAACTGTGGATCCGCCTCTGTGCCTCTCCCAACGGGCAGGCTGGCCTCCAGGGTGGCCGCCACCAGCACCTCGAGGTTGCGCCTCCCCACGGCCGGGTGGCCGTATTTGGCGGCGACGACCTCGCCCTGCTCGGTCAGGCGGATCTGGCCCTGCACGGCCCCGGGCGGTTGGGCGAGGATGGCCTCGTAGCTGGGGCCGCCGCCCCGGCCCACGGATCCGCCACGGCCATGGAACAGGCGCAGCTGGATGCCATGGCGCTGCGCCACCGCCACCAGGTTCAGCTCGGCCTTGTAGAGCTCCCAACGCGAGGTGAGGAATCCCCCGTCCTTGTTGCTGTCCGAATAGCCCAGCATCACCTCCTGCACGCCGCCACGACTGGCCAGCAGGCGGCGGTAGAGGGGAATGCGCAGCAGGCCATCCATGATGTCGCCGCAGCGCTGGAGGTCCTCGATGGTCTCGAAGAGCGGGATGAGGTTGAGGTCCAGACGACCTTCGGCCGGACGCAGGAGCCCCGCCTCCCGCAGCATCACGGTGGCCTCGAGCAGGTCGGAGACGCCTTCGGTGTGGCTGATGATGCAGCTGGGCAGGGCCTCGGTCCCCAGGCGCTGCTGGGCCTCCGCGGCAGCCCGGAACAGGGCCAGCTCCTGGCGGGTCTCCTCGCCATAGGGGAGGTAGGGTGAGGCCAGGGGGCGCGGGCTTTCCAGCTGGGCCACAAGCAGGACGATCTTCTGCGGCTCATCCAGCGCGAAGTAGCCGGTGCCGGGGAGGACCGCCTCCAACAACTCGGCCACCACCCGGCCGTGGACTTCGGAAGCCTGCCGCAGGTCCACCGGGGCGAGGTGGAAACCGAAGACCGACACCGCCCGCCGCAGCTCCCGCAGGCGCCCCCGGGCCAGCCGCCGTCCTCCATGCCTGCGAAGGGAATCGTCCAGGGTGTCCAGGTCGATCTTCAGGTCCTCCGGGGTCCGGTACGGGGCCAGTCCTCGGGAGGTGGGGGACTCAGGATCCGATACTCCCTGCCGGGTTGCGGCCAGGCGTCCCGAGATCAGGGTCAGGGCGAGCCGGTAGGCCTCGTCGGCCCGCTGGGGCGAGGGGGCCGGGGCGTGGGCCGCGAGGTCCAGCACCGCCTGGGAGGCCCGGGATACCTGGAGGCTGAGGGACAGCTCCGAGGCCAGCGCCTGCAGCTCCTGCAACAGGAAATCCAGGATGGTGCGGGACTGGGTGCGCAGGGTCTGCTCCAGCACCTCGGCGGTGACGAAGGGATGGCCATCCCGGTCCCCGCCGATCCAGCTGCCCAGCTGGAAGAAGGGCGGCAGCTCGGCGTCGCCCCAGGCGGGATCGAGCGCGAGCCGGTCCTCCAGGTCCGCGTAGAGGGCCGGGATCTCCCGCAGGAAAGTGCGTTCGAAGTAGGAGAGGGCGCTGGCGACTTCGTCGCCCACCGCGGGCCGCTGGGGGCGCAGCATGCGGGTCTGCCACAGCAGCAGCACCTGGCGCTGGAGGTGCTCGTCCCGGAGGGCGGTTTCCCGGGGCGTCGAGGCGCTGCGGTCCCGCTCGTCCAGCAGGCGGGCGATCTCCATCTGCGCATTGAGGATGCTCTTGCGCTGCACCTCGGTGGGATGGGCGGTGAGCACCGGACGCACCTGGGCGCTGGCGAAGAAGGTCCGCAGCCCCTCGGCGCCCCATCCCGCTTCGGCGGCGCGAAGCAGAGCGTGGCCCAGGGAACTGGGCCTGGGCGCAGCGTTCCCCATGCGGTGGGCCCGGGAGCGCCGGATGTGGTGCTGGTCTTCGGCCAGGTTGGCCAGCTGGGAGAAGTAGCTGAAGGCGCGGACCACCAGGATGGCGCGGCCGGGGCTGAGGTCCCTCAGGATGGCCTTCAGTTCGTCACCCGCCCCGGCATCCTGGGCCCGGCGGAAGCGGACGGCGCTCTGCCGGATCCGCTCGATGAGCTGGAAGGTCTCGTCCCCCTCCTGCTCCCGCACCGTGTCACCCAGCAACCGGCCCAGGAGGCGGATGTCCTCCTTCAGTGGCAGGTCTTTGTCGAGGGGGGCAGGGTCCATGGAGCCTCATGGGAGCGGGGGCCGTGGGATCCAGAGTAGTGGATGGCCGGTCCCCCGACCCCTTGGATGTTGAGACAGCCAGCGGCGGTCCGGTCCATCTCGCTCCGTGCGCCGGGGCCCCGCTGGCGGTATGATAAGTAACCTGACCAACCTGGTCAGGATTGTGGGGTCGGGATGAAGGTCATCGTCGCCAAGACCGCGGGGTTCTGCTGGGGCGTGAAGCGCGCCATGGACGCGGTGCTGGAGGCTTCGGTGCGCAACGATGGCCGCACCGTGCAGACCCTGGGTCCGCTCATCCACAATCCCCAGGCCCTGGACCTCATCGGGAAGCGGGGCGTGGCCGTGGCCGAGGCCCCGGACCAGGTGCAGAACGGCACGGTGGTGATCCGGGCCCACGGCATCCCCATCCAGGACCTGCGCGGCCTGAAGGAGCGACAGGCCAGGGGCGAGCTGAAGATCGTGAACGCCACCTGCCCCGAGGTGGCCAAGGTCCACCACAAGATCAAGAAGTGGAGCCCCAAGGGCTACTTCACCGTGATCCTGGGCAGCCACGGCCATGCCGAGAGCGTGGCCCACCGCAGCTTCGCGGAGAGCGGCTCGGTGATCGTGGCGAACCTGGCCGAAGCCGAGGCCTTGACTGATGAGCAGCTGCGGAAGGTGCTGGTGGTGGCCCAGACCACCTTCACGGTGAAGGACTACCACGCCATCAGCGACTACATCCGGAACCGCGCGGGGGAGGCGGTCCTGGAGAACACCATCTGCGAGGACACCTGGATGCGCCAGGACGAGGCCCGGGAGCTGGCCCGCACCGTGGACACCGTGATCGTGGTGGGCGGCAAGGCCTCCAGCAACACCAAGCACCTGGCCGAGTTGGCCCAGCATTACGGCAAGCCTGTGCAATACGTGGAAACGGCCTCTGAGTTGGACCTGGGCGGCTTCACGGGCAAGGAGACCGTCGGCGTGCTCGCGGGCGCCTCTACGCCCACCTGGCTGGTGGACGAAGTGGTGGACGTGCTCGAGCAGCTGGGCGATGGTCCCAGCCGCTGGCGCAGCTTCCTGCAGGGGGCCTACGGCAGTTCCTCCCTCATGGCCGTGGGCGCGGGCTTGATGACCCTGGGCGTCCACCGCTGGCTCGGCCTGCCCCTGGGCTGGCGCTATCCCGTCCTGACGGCGGCCTACGTGGTGGCCATGTACCTGCTCAGTCCCTTCCTGGATCCGCTCGGCCTCGGGGCCAAGGGCCCGGCGCGGGCCCGGTTTCTCGAGCGCCACCGGACCATCCTCCTGATTTCCGCCGCCTCGGCCGTGGTGCTCACCCTGGGGCTGGCGGCCAGCCTGGGCGTGAAGGTGCTGGCGGTCGTGCTGGGCGCCTGCCTGGTGGGAGCGGCCTACAAGCGGCGGTTCCACCTGGGCGCCAGAGAGATCAGCCTGCGGAGCATCCCGGGATCCAAGGATGTGGTGGTGGCCCTGGCCCTGGCCACGGTGGTCGTCATCACGCCGGTCTGGCAGGAGGGGCGGGCCTGGGACCTGCGCGCCTTCGCGGCCGTCTTCCTGGTGGGGGTCCTGGCCTTCGTGCGCACGGTCATCTACGAATTCCGGGACATGCAGAACGACCAGATCGTGGGCAAGGAGACCCTGCCGATCCTGCTGGGGAAGCGTGCCACCAAGGCCGTACTCATCGCCCTGCTGGGGACCCTGCTGGCGGGAACCCTCTGGCTGACCTACGAGAACCGGAGCCAGGGCCATCCGCTGGCCGTGGCCCTGGTGCTTGTCATCTGCGCCGCCTATCCGGTGCTCTACCTGTGGCTCTACCACGAGCGCTTCACGGCCGGGAAGAACCGCTTCGAGCTGAGCGTGGACTTCAGCTTCTACCTGGTGGGGCTGCTGGCCCTGGTTTGAACCTGCTAGCCTTGGGGCACCTTTTCAAGGAGAGCCCCATGCGCATGAAGTCGATCGCGACCTTCGCCGCCACCGCCATCCTCGGTGCCGCCCTCGGCTGGGCCGCTGCCGCTGCCAGCTACCAGAAGACCGGCGTCGTGAAGGAAGTCGCCGCCGACAGCTTCACCCTCGACCTCGGCAAGGAGGAGTGGCGCTTCTACACGGACGGCGGCACCGCCGGGAAGGAGGCCATCAAGGCCGGCGACAAGGTGACCGTGACCTACAAGCAGGTGGCCACCAAGATCGAATCGAAGGCTGCCGCAAAGGCCCCCGCGAAGAAGAAGTAGTTCCGCCGGAGGCGGTACCTGCAGAACGGGGCGCTACGGGCGCCCCGTTCTGCAGGGTGTGAAAGAATGAACAGATGCGGAACTGGGTGCTGATCACAGGCTGTTCCACCGGCATCGGGCGGGCCCTGGTGCCGCTCTGCCGCGAGGCGGGCTGGGGCGTGGTGGCCACGGCCAGAACCCCGGATTCGCTGGCGGACCTGCCGCCGGGAGAGGACCTACGCATCCTGCGGCTGGACGTGACCGATGCCGCCAGCATTGCCGCCGCGGCCGGTGCTTGCGCGGAGCTGCCACTCAAGGCCCTGGTGAACAATGCGGGATACGCCCAGGCGGGCCCCCTGGAACTCATCCGCCCGGAGGAACTCCGGGCGCAGTTCGAAACCAATGTCATCGGCCTCCATGCCGTCACCAACGCCTTCCTGCCCCTGCTGCGCCGCCAGCCCGGCGCTCGGATCCTGCAGGTGGCCTCCATGCTCGGGCGCCTGTCCATACCCCTGGCCGGGGCCTACAACGCCTCCAAGCATGCGGTGGTGGCCCTGGCGGAAAGCCTGTGCCTGGAGGTGGGACGCGAGGTGGCGGTGGTGCTGGTGGAGCCGGGCGCTGTCCGCACCGCGTTCCGGGACACCCTGGCCAGGGCCTGGGGGGACCTGCCGGAACGGGCCCGGGGCACGCGGTACGAGGCGGTGCTCGGCCGCTACCTGGCCCTGCGCAACGGTCAGGCGGACCGCCACGCCATGGAAGCGGGCGAATGCGCCCAGGCCATGCTCCGAGCCTTGAACGCGCCGCGACCTCCCCGGCGCCTCGTCATCGGTCGCGATGCATTTTGGGCGGGCAAACTGAGGGCCCTCCTGCCAGCGGCCTGGTGGGAGTTCCTCCTGCGCCGGGTTTATGGTGTCTGAGCTACTTGTAGATGCCGCAGCCCACGACCAGTCCATCCAGGTATTCCACATAGGATGTCTTGGCTTCGATCTTCCCGCTCTTGGGATTGGGGTATTTGTAGTCCACCCAGCCGCTCCCCTTGGTCTTGGCTAGGTTGATGATCTCCTGGAGGAACGGCTTCCCGTCTGGATCCTTTACGCCCAAGCGGTTCACGCCCACCATCTGGCTCTGGAAGCCGATGGCCTGGCAGACGCCCGCCACGTCATAGACGAAGATGTAGAGGTCATCTCCGCTCTTCACATGGAAGCGCCCCTGGCCATGGTTGGTCTCCTTGAGGAGGGCTTCCTTGCCGTTCTTCTTCGCGTAGGCCACCGCCTCCTTGACGAGGGCTTGGGCCTTCGGTTTCTGGTCCTGGGCCTGCAGCGTGCAGGCCAGGCAGACAGTGGCGATGGTCAGGATGGAACGCAGGCTCATGGCGGACTCCTTATGCAAGGCGATGCACCCGTCGCATCGTCCGGCGGGGCGGATGGCTTGATTTCCAGCCTGCCCTGCCAGACTGGGGGCATGCCCGAAGACCGCCTCTACCTCATCGATACCTTCGCCTTCATTTTTCGAAGCTACTTCGCCAATCCACGGCTGAAGAACGGGGCGGCCTACACCTTCACGCGGCTGGTGCTGCAACTGCTGGAGAAGCACAAACCCAGCCACATCGCCTGTGTCTTCGACACGCCGGAGCCCACGTTCCGGCATGAGATCTATCCGGAGTACAAGGCCAACCGCGATGCCATGCCCGAGGACCTGCGCCCCCAGATCCCCATGATCCGTCAGCTGGTGGAGGCCCTGAACATCCCCATCGTGGAGCTCCACGGGTACGAGGCCGACGATGTCATGGGCACCCTGGCCCGGGAATCCGCGGCCATGGGGCTGCCCGCCGTCATCGTCAGCCCGGACAAGGACCTGCTGCAGTTGGTGGATGACGAGCTGCGCATCCAGGTGCTGAACACCAAGGACGGCGAGGTGTGGCATGACCGGGAGGGCGTGAAGGCCCGCATGGGCGTGTGGCCCGAGCAGGTGGTGGACTTCCTGAGCCTGGTGGGGGATGCCTCCGACAACGTGAAGGGCGTGCCCGGCATCGGCGAGAAGGGCGCCGCGCTCCTGCTGGAAAAATTCACCAGCCTCGACGGTGTGATCGCCTCCAAGGCCGAGCTGAAGCCCAAGCAGCGCGAAGGCCTGGAGACCGCCTCCGAGTGGCTGGACCTCACGAAGCGCCTGGTCACCGTGGTGACGGATCTGGAATTGGCCTTGCACCCGAAGGACCTCGCCTATCCCGGCGTGGACGAGGCCAAGGCCCGGGAGACCTTCAAGGAGCTGGGCTTCCAGTCCCTGACCAAGGAGTTCACCCAGAGTGCGCAGCAGGCGGGCAGCGCGCGGACCTACCGGTCGGCCGCCACCCTCCGCGATCTCGAAGCGGCCGTGGCCGCCTGCCGGGCCGCCGGCCGTTTCGGCCTGGATACCGAAACCACGAGCATCGATCCCACCCGGGGGCATATCGTGGGCCTGAGTTTGGCGTGGGCGCCGAACGAAGGTCTCTACGTGCCCCTGGCCCACCTGAAGCCGGCCACGGCGGATACGGAGGGTTCGCTGCCCGGGCTGTTGCCCGACAGCGGCCTGCCGGAGGCCCTGCTCGACCTTCGGGGCGACGCGGCAGCCTTTTTCGCGGAGCTGGCGCCGCACCTGGATTCCCGCAACCTCCCCTTCGCGGAAGCGCGGCGGATTCTTGGCCCCCTGTTCGCCGATCCCGCGGTCGGAAAGTGCGGCCAGAACCTCAAGTACGACCTCCAGGTGCTGGCCCGTCACGGCTTGCCGGTGATCGGCTTGGCCGACGACAGCATGATCCTGAGTTTCCTGCTGGAGAGCGGCGTCCGCCACAACCTGGATGACCTGTCCGTCCGCCTGCTGGACGTGAAGCCCATCGCCTTCGAGGAGGTGGTGGGCAAGGGCAAGGCCCAGAAGCGCTTCGATGAAGCCGACTTCGACCACGCCGTGCAGTACGCCGCCGAGGATGCCGACCTGGCCCTGCAGCTCTGCGACAAGCTGCGGGCGACCTTCCCCGATGACCAGCTGAAGCGGCTCTACGAGGAGGTGGACCTGCCCCTGGTGGAGGTCCTCGCGGCCCTGGAAGGTCACGGAGTCAGGCTCGACCTGGCAGTCCTCTCCAAACTCGGCGTGCAGATGAACGGCGAGCGGAAGCGGGCCGAGGCCCGGGTTCTCGAACTCGCCGGCGAGCCGTTCAACCTCAACAGCCCCACTCAGCTGGGCGCCATCCTCTTTGGCAAGCTGGGTTACCAGCCTGTGAAGTACACGGGCAAGACCAAGGTGCCCAGCACCGACGAGGAGACGCTGGAAGAACTGGCCACCAGGCACGATGCGGAGATCGCCCGGGAGCTGCTGCGCCACCGCCAGATGGTGAAGCTGCTGGGCACCTACGTGGAAGCCCTGCCGCAGATGGTGAACCCGGTGACGGGGCGCGTGCACACCAAACTACACCAGGCGGTGGTGGCTTCGGGGCGCCTTGCCTCCAATGATCCCAACCTGCAGAACATCCCCATCCGCACCGAGGAGGGCCGCGCCATCCGCGGCGCCTTCGTGCCCGAGCCGGGCTGGGTGCTGCTGGACGCGGACTACAGCCAGATCGAGCTGCGGGTGGTGGCGGCCGTGGCCGAGGACCCCGTGCTGCTGGGCGCCTTCGAAGCCGGCGAGGACATCCACCGCCGCACCGCCTCCGAAGTCTTCAACGTGTCCATGGACCAGGTCACCTCGGACCAGCGCAGCGCCTCCAAGGCCGTCAATTTCGGCCTGCTCTACGGCCAGGGGGCCTTCGCCCTCGCCGCCAACATCGGCGTTAGCCAGAAGGAGGCCAAGGCCTTCATCGAGCGCTACTTCGAGCGCATGCCCAAGGTGGCCGAGTGGATCGAGACCACCAAGGCCAAGGCCATCGCCGATGGGCTGGTCCGCACCCACTGGGGCCGCATCCGCCGCATCCCCGAGTTGCAGAGCAGCGACAAGCGCTTCCAGGCCGGGGGCCTGCGCGAAGCGGTGAACACCGTCATCCAGGGCACCGCGGCGGACTTGATGCGCCGGGCCATGGTGCGCCTGCACCGCAGCCTCCAGGCCGAGGGCCTGAAGGCGCGCCTGCTGCTGCAGGTCCACGACGAACTGCTCATGGAGGCACCGCCGGAGGAAGTGGAGCGTGCATCGACTCTGCTGAAAGAGGCCATGGAGGGCGCCGACGACCTGGGCGCCCTGGGCGTGAAGCTAGCCGCCGAAGTCAGGACCGGAGACAGCTGGCTGGCCTGCAAGTGATTTGACACTTTGTCGGGCAGGCTCCCAGGATCATGCGATTTCGGGGGGTTTTGTGATGGCTGTCCGGGCCCGAATTTAACGGGGAGGTCATCATTGGCGGGTCCGGTGCTTTGGCGCACCGCAGCCCCAGTCCCCTTCTGCAGGAGCCCAACATGAGCCAGTTCAACATCGCGTGGTTGCCCGGTGACGGCGTCGGCGTCGAAGTCATGGAGGCGGCCAAGATCTGCCTCGACGCCCTGAAGTTCGATGCGAAGTACACCCACGGCGACATCGGCTGGGAGTTCTGGTGCAAGGAAGGCGAATCCTTCCCCCAGCGCACCATCGACCTGCTCCACAGCAGCCACGCCGCCATGTTCGGCGCCATCACCTCCAAGCCCGTGAAGGACGCCGAGGCCGAGCTGGTGCCCGAGCTCAAGGGCAAGGGCCTCATCTACCGCAGCCCCATCGTCCGCATGCGCCAGATGTTCGACCTCTTCACCTGCCTGCGGCCCTGCAAGGCCTACCCCGGCAATCCCCTGAACTACAAGGAAGGCATCGACATGGTGGTGTTCCGCGAGAACACCGAGGATCTCTACGCCGGCGTGGAATTCAGCCCCGTGCCCGACGAGCTGAAGGAGAGCCTGCGGAAGCTCAGCAAGCCCTTCGGCCACTTCGCCGACATCCCCGGCGACCAGTTCGCCATCACCTGCAAGGTGAACACGCAGAAGGGCTGCGACCGCATCATCCGCGCCGCCTTCGAGTACGCGCAGAAGTTCGGTTATCCCAAGGTCACGGTCATACACAAGGCCAACGTGGTCCGCGCCACTGAGGGCATGTTCCTTGAGACGGGCAAGCGCATCGCCAAGGAATACCCCGGCATCGAGATGGACGATGCGAATGTGGATGCCATCACCATGTGGATGCTGAAGAACCCGAAGAACTACGGCGTGATGGTGGCCACCAACCTCTTCGGCGACATCATCAGCGACCTCGCGGCCCAGATGGTGGGCGGACTGGGCTTCGGCTGCTCCGGCAACATCGGCGAGAAGCTGGCCGTGTTCGAACCCAGCCACGGTAGCGCCCCGAAGTACGCGGGCCAGTACAAGGTGAACCCCATCGCCACCATCCTCGCCGCCAAGATGATGATGGACTGGCTGGGCGAGACCGAGAAGGGCGCCCGACTCGAAGCCGCCACTGCCGCCGTCATCGCCGAAGGCCAGGTTCGCACCTACGACATGGGCGGCAGCGCCACCACGCTCGAGATGGGCGAAGCGATTGCCCGCAAACTCTGAGGCGCGCCATGGCTCCCATCCTCATCCACGAAGTCGGTCCCCGCGATGGCCTGCAGGTCGAAAGCACCGTGGTGCCGACCCAGGTCAAGCTCGACTGGATCCGCCGCGTGGCGGCATCCGGCGTGGACATCGTCCAGCTGGGCTCCTTCGTGCGGGGCGACAAGATGCCTCAGATGGCGGACACGGACGAGCTGTTCCGCATCCTCGCGAAGGAAACCCACCGGGCCATGCTGTCGGGTCTGGTGCTCAACGAGAAGGGATTGGAGCGGGCGATGGAGGTGGGCGTCCAGCTCATCTGCATGGGCGTCTCGGCTTCTGACACCCACAGCCGCAAAAACACGGGCATGAGCACCGAGGATGCCACCCGCCGCATCATTGCCACGGCAATGGAAGGCAAGAAGGCCGGCCGCAAGGTGCAAGTCAGCGTGCAGAGCGCCTTCGGCTGTGGCTTCGAAGGGGCCATCGACGAGGCTCGCGTGCTGGCCATTGTCGCGGCCTACCTGGAGGCGGGGCTGACCTCCATCAGCCTGGCCGACACGGCGGGCCACGCGCACCCCGCGCAGGTCCGTCACTACGTGCACAAGGTGCTGGAACTCGATCCTGCCGCCGAGATCACGGCCCACATCCACGACACCTACGGCCTGGGCATGGCCAGCGTCTACGCGGCCATGGACGCGGGCGCCAAGGCCATCGAGACCAGCTTCGGCGGCCTCGGCGGCTGCCCCTTCACCAAGGTCGCTGCGGGCAACGTGGCCACGGAGGATCTGGTACATGGCCTCCAGCGCACCGGGCAGCGCACGGACATCGACCTGGCGGCGCTCGTGGGAATCACGAAGGATGTGGCCAAGCACTTTGGTCGTGAACTCCCGGGCTGCGTCTATAAGACCGGGCCCATTCAGGCGAAGGTCATGGCATGAGCAAGAAAATTCTCGAAGGCATCAAGGTCCTGGACCTCACGAACGTGCTGTCCGGCCCTTTCACCACCCTGCACCTGGCGCTGCTCGGCGCCGAGGTCATCAAGGTCGAGAACCCCAAGGACGGCGACCTGGCCCGCAAGCTGGGCATCGCGCCGGGACTGAACAAGCAGCTCATGGGCACCAGCTTCCTGGCCCAGAATTGCAACAAGCTGTCCATTACCTTGAACACCAAGTCCCCCGAGGGGAAGGAGATCTTCCGCAAGCTGGTGAAGGATGCCGACGTGGTGGTGGAGAACTTCCGCCCCGGCGTCATGGATCGGCTGGGTCTGGGCTACAAGAGCCTGGCGGAGATCAATCCCAAGCTCATCTACTGCGCGATCTCGGGCTTCGGCCAGACGGGCCCCGACGCCCTGAAGCCCGCCTACGACCAGATCATCCAGGGCCTGTCCGGCGAGATGGCGGTCAATGGCGATGAGCGCCTGAGCCCTCTGCGCACGGGCTTTCCCGTCTGCGACACGGTGGGTGGTCTCAACGCGGCCTTCGCCGTCATGGCGGCCCTCTTCCATCGGGAGCGCATGGGGCAGGGGCAGTTCATCGATGTAGCCCTCCTGGACAGCATCATGCCCCTCATGGGCTGGGTGGCGGCCAACCTGCTCATCGGTGGCCAGCAGCCGGTGCTCATGGGCAATGACAACTTCACGGCGGCACCCAGCGGCACCTTCCGCACGCAGGATGGCCACATCAACATCGCGGCCAACAAGCAGGAGCAGTGGGAGGCGGTCTGCGACGTGTTGGAGGTCCCTGAGCTGAAGACGGATCCCCGGTTCCAGGAGCGCGACACGCGGAAAAGGAATCGGAAACTTCTCACGCCGATGCTGGAGGCGAAGCTGGCCCAGAAACCTACCGGTTTCTGGGTGGAGGCACTGAACGCGAAGGATGTGCCCAGCGGGGATATCCTCAGCCTGGAAGACGCCCTGCGCCAGCCCCAGGTGCAGCATCGCCAGGTGCTTCAGAAGGTGGCTGTGGCGGGGGTGGGCGATGTGGAGGTCTTCGGGCTCACGGCGCTGTTCGAGAAGACGCCCGGGAAGGTGGAAACCGCTCCCCCTACCTTGGGCGAGCACAATCAGCAGATCTATTCCTCGCTCGGCCTCACCGAGGCCGAGCAGGCTGAACTGAAAGCCAAAGGCGTCATCTGAGGAGGTCCCCATGGGCATGACCGTCGTTGAAAAAGTCCTGGCCCGCGCAGCGGGACAGGCCACCGTGAAAGTCGGTGATGTGGTCGAGCCCCAGGTGGACCTCGCCATGTCCCACGAGAACGCGGCGCTGGTGATCAACCAGTTCCAGGAGGTGTTCCAGGGGACCGGCATCGAACCCAAGGTGTGGGATCCCTCCCGCATCGCCATCATCTTCGACCATCGCGTGCCGGCGGAGTCCCCGAAGACCGCCACCAACCACAAGAAGATCCGCGGCTTCGTGGCCGCCAACGGCATCACCAAGTTCCATGACGTGCGCGGTGACGTGGGCGGCATCTGCCACCAGATCCTCCCTGAGTACGGCTATGTGCGGCCCGGCTTCGTGGTGCTGGGCACGGACTCCCACACCACCAGCCACGGCGCGCTGGGTGCCTTCAGCTTCGGCGTGGGCGCCACGGAGATGGCCTCGGCCTGGAGCCTGGGCATCGCCGTGAACATCGAGGTGCCCGCCACCATCAAGGTGGTGGTGAAGGGCGAGTTCCCGCCCATGGTGGGCCCCAAGGACCTGATCCTGCACCTCATCGGCAAGCTCACGGCCCAGGGCGCCAATTTCAAGGTGCTGGAGTTCCATGGCGAGACCATCCGCAAGATGAGCACCAGCGGCCGCATCGCCATCTGCAACATGAGCGTGGAGGCG
The DNA here is from genome assembly GCA_963751095.1 of uncultured Holophagaceae bacterium. GTDB lineage: Bacteria > Acidobacteriota > Holophagae > Holophagales > Holophagaceae > Geothrix. Next base: position 37,995 of record CAVVTK010000019.1, read on the forward strand.
GGCGCCACCTCGGGCATCGTCCCCGGCGACGAGGAGACGGTCCGCTACCTTCGCGAGGAGGCGGGAGTCACCGAGCCGATTCCCTGCGTCACACCGGATGCCGATGCCACCTACGTGCAGACCGTGGAGATCGATGTTTCCGCCCTGGCGCCGCAGATCGCCTGCCCGCACATGGTGGACAACGTGAAGTCCATCGATCACGTGGTCGGTACCAAGGTCCAGCAGATCGTCATCGGCAGCTGCACCAACGGGCGTCTCGATGATCTGGCCGACGCCGCGGCCATCCTGCGGGGCAAGAAGGTGGCCGAGGGCACCCGCATGCTGGTGTTTCCCGCCTCGAGCAAGATCTTCGCGAAGGCCCTGGACCTGGGCTACATCCACGACTTCATGAAGGCCGGCGCCGTGGTCATGAACTCCGGCTGCGGCCCCTGCCTGGGCGTTCACGAGGGTGCCCTGGGCGACAACGAAGTGGCCCTCAGCACCACGAACCGCAACTTCAAGGGGCGCATGGGCAACCCCACGGGCGAGGTCTACCTGTGCAGCCCCGTGGTGGCCGCCGCCTCCGCGATCACCGGCGTCATCACCGATCCGAGAAAGGGCTGAACCATGTCCAAGGTCATCATCAAGCTTGAGAACGACATCAGCACCGACGACATCTACCCGGGCCGCTTCATGGCCACGGTGCTGCCCACCGAGACGCCCCAGTTCGCCTTCTTCGACCGCACGGAGTTCAACGCCCAGCTCAAGGCCAAGGCCTTCCCGGCGGGCTCGATCATCGTGGGCGGCGAGAATTTCGGCTGCGGTTCCAGCCGCGAGCAGGCCTGCTCCACGCTGAAGGGCCACGAGGTGGCCATCGTGGCCAAGAGCATTTCGCGCATCTTCCTGCAGAACAGCATCAACCTCGGCCTGCAGGTCGTGATCTGCCCGACCATTGAAGCCAGCGAGGGCGATGAGCTGGAGATCACGGCCGACCAGGTGCTCAACAAGAACACGGGCAAGGCCTTCGAGCAGGTGAAGCTGCCCGCCGCCCGCAAGGGCATCATGGATGCGGGCGGGCTCATCCCCTACACCCGCGCCCGGCTGATGGCGAAGGCCTGACGCGTTCAGGACACGAAGCGGGCCGGTGGGTTCACCGGCCCGCTTCGTCTATTCGGAGCTCTCCAGCGCATCCTCGGGACAGGGGTGGTGGCGGTTCCGGATGGCATGGATGGCCAGGTCGTAGTCCGGCTCCCGAGTGAGCTGCGAGACCAGCTCGGTGTGCACGACAGTTCCATTCTCATCCAGGGCCACCACGGCCCGGGCGAGGAGGCCCCGCATCGGGCCATCGATGATCGTGACGCCGAAGGCCGTGCCGAAGTCGAGGTGGCGGAAGGCGGAGGCGGTCACCACTCGCTCTAGGCGCTCGGCGCCGCAGAACTGCGACTGGGCGAAGGGCAGGTCCATGGAGACGCACAGCATCACCGCGTCCTGGAGGTCGGTCGTCAGGTGGTTGAACTTCCGGACGCTCTCCGCGCACGTGGAGGTGTCCAGGCTGGGGAAGATGCTGAGGATCACCCGCTGTCCCTCCAGCTCCACACTGCCGACCTCGCTCAGGTCCTTGCGGGTGAGGGTGAAGGACGGAGTGGCGTGGCCGACGAGCGGCAGCTCTCCGCAGGTTTGGGTAGGGTGACCGTTCAGGGTGATGGTGGCCATGGGGAACCTCCCGGCGGGGCCATGCTACTCCCAAGGCCGCTGTGACGGGAGGCATTCCTGACCGAGGCATCCGTTCGAACCGCGGGTCACCCCCCGAAACCCTCGCCTCGCCCCTGGATCGCTGGTGGGATCCCGTTCACTCATCTAGGCTTGGGGGCATATGGAACACGTGCGTCCGAAGTGGAGCTGGTACTGGGGCATCTGGGCCCTGATGGGGCTCTACATGGCCAGCTGGGATCTGGCCATGTACCCCTCGGCTTCGATGTTCCGCATGCTGGTGCTGAACCTGCTCCAGAACGGGACCTGGGGCCTGCTGGGGTTGTTCCTGCTCTGGCTCGCCAACCACCGGCCCATCGAGACCCTAGCCTGGTCCCACTGGCGGGTCTGGGCGCTCCACCTGCTGGCCAGCGTGGGCGTGGCGGCCCTGGGCCTGCTGATCGCCTACCTGATCTCGCTGTGGGTGCAGTCCGACGAGTGGAAGAAGCCCCTGGACCTGGCCATGGTGCTGAAGGGGTTGCCCCGTTTCTACCGGGCCTACTTCCACACGAACCTGCTCTTCATGTGGGCCGTGGTGGCGGCCTTCCACGGGTTGAGGATCTACCGGAAGTACAAGGCGCGGGAGGTGGAGGCCGCCCGCCTGGAGACCCGGTTCGCGGAAGCGCAGAACATGGCGCTCCGGATGCAGCTGCAGCCCCACTTCCTGTTCAACACACTCAACTCCATCTCCGCCCTGGTCCACTCGAATCCGGATGGCGCCGACGAGATGATCAGCCGCCTGGGGGACTTCCTCCGGACCACCCTGGACGCCCCCCACGAGCAGCTGCTGCCGCTCCGGCGGGAGCTGGCCTTCATCCAGGACTACCTGGCCATCGAGCAGATCCGCTTCCAGGACCGGCTCCGGGTCGAGGTCCAGATCCCGGCCGATCTGATGGAGCTCCGGGTCCCCAGCTTCATCCTCCAGCCCCTGGTGGAGAACGCCCTGAAGCACGGGCTGGCGGATCGGCCACAGGGTGGGACCCTGACGATCCGGGGTCGCCGGGAGGCCGGCAGCCTGGTCCTGGAGATCCAGGATGATGGCGAGGGCTTCGCGCCCGGCCGGGAAGGCGTCGGCCTGGCCAATGTTCGGTCCCGTCTGGGCCTGCTCTACAGGGGCCGGGGGCACCTGGACCTGTTCGGCGCCGCGGGCCGGGGAACCCTGGTCATCCTGCGCCTGCCCATCGATTCATCTGGGGGTGAAGCATGAACCTCCGCGCCCTGGTGGTGGACGACGAACCGCTGGCCCGGCAGCGGATCCGGCACCTGCTGCGCCGGGCCACGGATATCGACGTGGCGGGGGAGTGCGACAACGGCCTCGAGGCCGTGAAGGCCATCGAGGACCTGAAGCCGGACCTGGTGTTCCTGGACATCCAGATGCCCGAGCTCGATGGGTTCGGGGTGGTGGAAGCCGTGGGCGCCGAGGCCATGCCGCCCACCCTCTTCATCACCGCCTATGACCAGCACGCGCTGCGCGCCTTCGAGGTCCATGCCCTCGACTACCTCCTGAAGCCGTTCTCGGTGGAGCGCTTCCACCAGGCCCTGGAGCGGGCCCGCCGCTGGTGCATCCACCAGAAGGACGGCACCGGGCCCAACCTCGAAGCCCTCATCGACGGCCTGCGGCAGGAGCGGCCCTGGGTGGACCGCCTGCTGGTGAAGCAGGGCGACCGGCACGTCCTGGTGCGGACCGCCGCCATCCAGTGGATCGAAGCCGAGGACAACTACGTGCGCCTGCACGTAGAGGGCACCTCGCACCTGCTCCGCCAGACCATGACCGGGGTCCTGGGCCGTTTGGATCCGGCCCAGTTCCGGCGCATCCACCGCTCGGCCATCGTGAACCTGGACTGCATCAAGGAGTTCCAGCCCTGGTCCGGCGGGGATCACCTGGTGATCATGCGGGACGGCACCAAGCTCACCCTGAGCCGCACCTTCCGGGACCAGTTCGGGGAGTGGCTCTAAACGAGAGAGCCCGGCATGGCCGGGCTCCCGTTCTGGATCTGGACTTGTCATTCGGCGACGCGCACCGAGACCGTGGCCATGCCCTCCCGCCGCAGGACCAGGCTGGCCTTTTCGCTGGCCTTGGCCGGGTCCGGCAGGATCACGTCCACAGTGCCGATGAGCCGGTCCGTGACCAGGATCTGGCCCTCGGTGCCGTCGCCCACGCTGAAGACCGCGCCCTGCTTCAGGGCCACGGGCGTGGTGCCGATGGCGGGCACGCCCCGGCTCGCCAGGCGGTTCACGGCCACGGTTGCGGCGAAGGAGCCATCACGGAAGGTGCGGTCCCCGGGCATGAGGACCAGGCAGTCGGCCTTCTGGTTGGCCAGGAGGTAGGCCGCGGCGCTGGACTGGTCGGCAGTGCGGGCGTCCACCACGGTGATGAGGGCGCCCTCTCCGGCGGCCCTGGCCAGGGCCCAGACCTGGGACTCGTTCGCCCGGTAGTTGCAGATCACGCCGATGTGGCGCTTCTCAGGCCAGGTGGCCTGGATGGTCTTCATCAGGGGCTGGAAATCCTCCGCGGAAAGGGCGAGGCCGGCCAGCGCGAGGGCGGCCACACTGAGCGAGGTCGAAAAGCGGTTCATGGTGCCTCCGGGGGGTGGGCCACCGGCATCCCTTGCGGCGGCTGGAAAGGATGGAGCCCGGAGCGGCGATCCGACGGGCGTGGGATGACGTCCACCAGGATGGGGAGGGGCGGAATCCCGGCCAGGATCCAGGGGCGGGGCGACGCAAGACACCGCCAACGGAGCGCCAGCCGGGGTGAACCGTCCGGGGCATTGGGACCCCGGCGGCGTCCGGCCTGGGCGATACTGGAAGCTCCGGGAGGTCCCATGAAGATCCTGCTCCTCGGCTCCGGCGGCCGGGAATACGCGTTGGCACTGAAGCTCAGGGCTTCGGCCGCGCCCGTGGAGCTGGTCTCGGCGCCGGGCAGCGATGCCCTGGCCGAGCTGGGCCACTGCGTGAAGCTGGATCTCGAACAGCCCGCCAGCGTGGCCGAGTGGTGCGCGGTCCACCGCCCGGACCTGGTCGTGGCCGGACCCGAGGTTCCCCTCGTGGCTGGGGTCGGAGATGCGGTCCGGGCCCTGGGGGTTCCCTGTTTCGGGCACGACGCGGCCACGGCGCGGCTGGAGGGCAGCAAGGCCTTCGCCAAGGATTTCATGATGCGGCATGGCATCCCCTGTGCGGCGAGCCATACCGTGACGGACCTGGCCGAGGGTGAGGCCCTCATCCGATCCTGGTCCCATGGCTTTCCCATCGTGCTGAAGGCCGATGGCCTGGCCGCGGGGAAGGGCGTGGTGCTGGCCCTGAGCGAGGCCGAGGCACTGGCCACCTTCCGTTCATTCATGGCCGGGCAGTTCGGGGACGCCAGCCGAAGGGTGGTCTTCGAGGCACCCCTGGTGGGCATGGAACTGTCCCTCCATGTGCTGGTGGACGTGGATGCCGATCATGCGGCCTACGCCCTGCTGCCCGCCTGCCAGGACCACAAGCGCATCTTCGAGCAGGACCAGGGGCCGAATACCGGTGGGATGGGTGCTTTCGGGCCGCTCCCCTTCCTCCGCCCCCAGGACATCGAGCTCATGCGCACCAGACTGGTGGAACCCACGGTCCGCGGCCTCCTGATGGATGGCTTGAACGCGCGCGGTGTCCTGTTCCTGGGCGTCATGTGGACGGCCCGGGGCCCCGAACTGCTCGAGTACAACGTCCGCTTCGGCGATCCGGAAACGCAGGTGCTCATGCAGCTTCTGGATGAGGATCTGGCGGCCCTGCTGCTGGAGGTGGCCGAGGGCCGGTTGGTGTCCAGGGACCTGAAGCTCAAGCCCCACACGGCCATCACCGTGGTGCTGGCGGCGGAGGACTATCCCGAGGGTGCCCGGAAGGGCGTGCCCATCACCCTCGGAAATCCCACTGCCACGCTCATCCATGCCGGTACCCGGAACCAGGACGGACAGTGGCTCACGAACGGAGGCCGCGTGCTGAACCTGGCCACCTCCGCTCCGGACCTGGCCTCGGCCCGCGCGGTGATCGAGGCCTCCCTGTCGCAGGTCCACTGGCCCGGCATGCAGGTCCGCCGGGACATCGGCCTCAAGGCGCTCCGGCACGCGGAGGCGGGCCGGACCGTTCAGGACTCCTGGTGAGCCGTTCGAGATGAGCTGCCCTCCGTCCGGCAGGGTCTCGTATGAAGGGGAGGCGGCGCCCCCAGACTGTTGGGGAGATGGGGGAGCGGCCATGAACGAAGCATCGATTCGGCAGTGGTGGCGTCGGGAGACCTTCCTGGGGAAACCCTTATCGAGTGGCAAGCGCACCCTCCTGTCGGCCCTGGTGCTGGCCGGGAGCCTCTACAACGCGTTTGGCGGTCTATTTTCTGCCTCATCCGCCCCTTCCAGTGGTGTCGCGGATGGGTTCCTCGGAGGGGTTACCCTCGGGCTCTCCTTCGCCCTGTGGTTCATGGGCCTCAAGGTGGCTGGTCGGGGGTGGCGCCGCGCCCTGTTTCTGACGGCCTTCTCCGCTTCACTCGTCTGGCTGGTGCTGCAGGTTCCCTTTGCAGCGCACGATGCCTATGAGGGTTTCCAGGCAGGGTGGCGGGGAGCTGGCGCGCCTCAAGCCGCAGCCATCCCGGCCGGTGCCAACCCCTTTCCCCAGATACCCCAGGGAGTGCAGGCGGCCACCTGGCTCCTGCTCACGGTGATCCTGGCCAGGCTGCTGCACCACCTGGAACGCCACCGGACCGAGGCAGAGCAGCAGCGCACCCTGGCCAAGGCGGCCCAAGCTCAGGCGCTGGCCGCCAGGCTGGCCCCCCATTTCATCTTCAACGCCCTGAATACCCTGCACGCCCAGATCGAGGCCGATCCCAAGGCAGCCCAGGCCACCACCGAGCGGCTGGCCGAGATCTTCCGGCAGGTGATGGACGTGATGGCCCACCCCCTGGTGCCCCTGAAACAGGAGCTGGCCTTTGTGGAGGCCTACCTGGGCATCGAGCGGGCCCGCCTGGGTAGGCGGCTGCGGGTGACCATCCAGATTCCGGAGGAGCTTGAACTGGCCGAGGTGCCTCCCCTGTCCCTCCAGGTGCTGGTGGAGAACGCCATCAAGCACGGCGTGACCCCCCTTGAGCAGGGCGGGGAGGTGCGCATCGGCGGGGCGCGGGAGGGCGGATGGCTCCGTCTGTGGGTCGAGGATCCGGGTCCCGGGATCAGCACCGCGAGGGGCACCGGCACGGCTCTGGAGACCTTGCGGCAGCGGCTGGTGCGGCCCGAGGACCTGCAGATGGGCTTCGAGGGCGGACGGCATCGCGCAAGCTTCCGTTGGAGCCAGGCATGATCCGGATCGTGGTCATCGAGGACGAACCCCTGGCTCGGGAGCATCTCGTCGAGCTTCTGTCCGAGCTGCCGGGAGTCATGGTGGCGGCCTCGGCGGAGAACGGCCGCCTCGGGCTGGCGGCCATTGCGGAGCACCAGCCGGATGCGGTGTTCCTCGACATCGAAATGCCCGGCATCAAGGGGACCGAGCTGATGCACATGCTGCCGGCTCCCAGGCCATCGGTGGTCTTCGTGACGGCCTACCCGCAGCACGCCCTCGAGGCCTTCGAGGGCGGCGCGGTCCACTACCTGCTGAAGCCCATTTCCCGAGTGGGCGTCGCGCAGGCCATCTCGCGCGTCCGGCCGAAGGAGGAGCCGCTGCAGAAGGAGTGGTTGCGGCTGCCAGTGAGGAAGAAGGGCGCCACGCGGCTTCTGCGGCCGGAGGAGGTGGAGGCCCTGGTGGCAGACCTGGGGGACTGCGTGGCGTGGACCCAGGATGGTCGCCTGCCCGTGGATGGAACCTTGACCCATTGGGAGGAGCGGCTCTCAGACCATGGCTTCATGAGGGTTCATCGCAACGCCTTGGTGCGGCTGGACGCGGTGCGCGAGATGACGGCAGAGGACGAATTGGTGATGGCCACGGGGCGCATCGCCATCAGCCGACGGCGCATGGACGAGGTACGGCGATCCCTGGGAATCTGATCAGGTTCGGTCGCGCAGCAGCCATACGAGGGTGGTGAGCCCCAGTCCGATCAAGGTGACACTGCCCAGGGCCCGGTGGATCCGGGGATAAGCCGCCTGGGTGCTGCGTGCCTCGCGCCAGGCCAGGGCCTGCCGCCCCAGAAAAATGGTCATCCCGGCAGCGGCCAGGATGAGGAGCCAGGTCGCGAGGTGATGCCGGGCGAGACTCCGTGGATGCAGCAGTAGTCGGAGCCCGATGAATGTGAAAGCGGTCGTCATCAGGTGGCCATGCAGCCGGTGCTCGCCCCGGCGCACTGCCCCCAGGGCGAGCGCCAACAGCAGGGCGGCGGGGATGAGCAGGAGGTCGAGCATGCCGCCAGCCTACCCGGAGTGGGTCAAAGCGGCAGGGCCTCCTGGCGCTTCTCGCCCTCCCAGCGATAGAACCCGATGCCGGTCTTGCGGCCCAGGCGGCCCGCGGCGACCAGCTGCCGGAGCAGGGCAGGGGCCTTGAAGCGGGGCTCCCCGAAGGCTTCGAACAGCACCTCGGCCACACTCTGCATGGTGTCGAGGCCGATGAAGTCGCTGAGGTGGAGCGGCCCCATGGGATGCCCGCACCCGAGCTTCATGCCCGTGTCGATGTCCTCCACGCTGGCCAGCCGCTGCTCGGCGCAGCGCATGGCGTCCAGCAGGTAGGGCACCAGGAGGCGGTTCACGATGAAACCGGGCGCATCCGGGGCCATGACGGCGGTCTTGCCAAGCTGCTGGACGAAGCCGCGGAGCGAGGCCAGGGTGTCCTCGTCTGTGGCGAGGGTACGGACCACTTCCACCAGGGGCATGGCCGGCACGGGGTTGAAGAAATGCAGTCCGGCGAGGCGGGGCAGGCGGTGAGGGGAAAGGACAGGGCTGAGCTGGGCTACGGAGAGGCTGGAGGTGTTGGTGCAGAGGAGAGTGGAGGCGCCCAGCACGCGATCGAGTTCGGCGAAGGTCTGCAGCTTGAGGTCGAGGCGCTCCGGGATGGCCTCCACCACGAGGTCGCAGGTGGCCAGGTCCGGGAAGACGAGGGTGCCATGCAGGTTCCCGGCCCAGGCCTCCCGCTGCGCTTCCGTCGCCTTGCCCTTGGCCACGGCCCGGTCCCAGGCGCCCTGGATGCGGGCCAGGCCCCGGGTGAGCAGGGCCCCATCGGCCTCCTTCACCCAGACCTCGCACCCGGCCTCCGCCGCGCACTGGGCGACGCCCGAGCCCATGAGTCCGCAACCGACGACGCCGATGCGATGGATGTCCATTCGTTCCTCCAGGTGGCTGTAGGGGATGACCTGGGCCCATTGTCCGGGAAATCCCGACTCCCCGGGATGATGACCTCCGGTAGAATCCGCCCAGCGATGGGGGAACCATGATCGGCCCGCTGAAGGATCTCCTCGGCCACCACGCCTGGGCGGACGCGATGTTCTTCCGGGCCTGGGAGCGCTCCGCCCTATTGGAGGATGAGGAGCTGCGCACGCGGACCGACCACCTGGTGGCCACCCAGGAGGCGTTCCTGAAGGTGCTGAAGGGCGATCCCGTGCTCCTCCCGGAGCGGCCCCTGCCGGACTTCCAGGCGTTGAAGGGCCGGTGCGAGGCCGCCCATCAGGTGTTCAAGGCCCTGGGCCATGGGCTGGATGCCGCTTCGCTCGCCCGCCCCGTCCGGGTGCCCTGGTTTCCGGATCCGCCCTGCGTGATCTCGGTGTCCGACGCGCTCCTGCAGGTCTGCCTCCACAGCCAGCACCACCGCGGCCAGAACATGGCCCGGCTGAAGGCCCTGGGCGCCGTGCCCAAGAACGTGGACTACATCATCTGGCTCTGGAAGCAGAAGCCGGAAGGTCGTTGGGAGCAGGATGCCTAGATTTGCCCGGGCGGTCCTGCCAGCACGGTCTTGATGCGGCGAGACAGCTGATCGATGGTGAATGGTTTTCGGAGCAGGGGGGCGTCGATGCGTGCCAGGCCGTGGGGGCCGAGCTCGTCAGCAGTGTAGCCCGACATGTATAGCACCCGGAGTCCCGGATCCAGCCGGATCAGCTCTGCGGCCAGGACCGGGCCGCTGTCGCCAGGCATGATCACATCCGTTAGCAGGAGGTCCACCTTGCCAGGGTGTTGGCTGAAGATGAGCCGGGCCTGCTCGGCGTGGCCCGCATCGAGCACGTGGTAGCCGCTGCCACTGAGAATGCGTTGGGTGGTTTCACGGACCATGGGTTCGTCCTCCACCAGCAGGATGGTCTCGGATCCCATGATGCGGTGGGGCCCGGAGGTTTCAGTCACGGGCTCCAGTGGTTTGGATGACCTTGGAAACAGCAGGCTGATGGTGGTGCCCTGGCCCGGATGGGACTGAACATCAATCCCGCCATGGGATGCCTGGATCATCCCGAAGATCGAAGCCAGCCCAAGGCCAGTGCCCCGGCCTCGCCCTTTCGTGGTGAAGAAGGGTTCGAAGAGGTGCTGAAGGGTGGCATCGTCCATGCCAACGCCGGTATCGAGGATATCGAGAACCACCCCATCCCCGGCCGGCATGGAAAGAAAGGCCGTCACCCAGGGGGTTTCGCGGGTCTGATTGCGCAGGGTCACTGTGAGCTCACCTCCCTCGGGCATGGCATCCCGGGCGTTGGCGGCGGTGTTGAGCAGGGCCTGCTCGAGATCGTTCGGGTTGACGGTGATGGGCCAGACGGCTGGGTCCAGGCTCAGGATGAGGCGAATGCGTTCTCCCAGGAGGCCCTCCAGGAGCGGTGCCATCCCATGGATGAGCTCGCCGGGATGGATGACCTGGGATTCCGGGGATTCCCGCCGGCAAAAGGCAAGCAGGCGACCTGTGAGGGTCGCACCGCGAGTGGCGGCCCCATGGATCCGCTTCAGGTCGCGGAGGACGCCATGACCCTCGGGGAGCGACATCTCAGCCAACTCGACGTTGCCCAGGATGGCCCCCAAAAGGTTGTTGAAGTCGTGGGCGACACCCCCCGCCAGGCGGCCCACGGCTTCCATCTTCTGGACTTCGCGGAGCTGCTCCTCCAGTCGCTGGCGTTCAGTGATGTCCCGGGTATTCAGTACGAGCCCATGGACTACCGGGTCACCCAGCAGGTTGCTGCCCGAGATTTCAATGAAGCGCCAATTCGCATCCGTGTGCTGGAGCCGGCACCGGTGGCTGAGGGCCGCGCTCGGCTGAAGGGCCAAGCGGTCTAGGAAGGCTGAGGTCGCGATGGCTTCATCGGGATGGACAAATTCCAAGAGCCGACGCCCGCCCAGGGCCTCTGCGCTCAGGCCCAGAACCCTGTTTGCGGCGGGGCTGGCAAAGCCGATGACCCCTCGTCGATTGATCACTAGGATCATGTCGGAAGAATGGCGAACCAGGGCCTCGAAGCGGGCGCGAAGTTCGAGGGCCGCCTCTGCCGTGGCCTGGTGCAGGCTGTCCCGGAAGGCGAGAGTCTCCCGCAGCATGAGCACGAAGACCAGGAGCAGGACTCCGACCAGCACGCGCTGGAGAGTTGATCCATCCAGCCCGGTGCCGACCAGATACGCCATCCAAAGCGATATCAGCACGATGGTGATCATGGGGACTGGGCTGAAGCGTGCCGGGCGGGGTGGATTCTCCGGGAGGGGATCCATGAGGATGCGCCAGCCGCCGACCAGACACAGGGTGGCAGAGGCTGTAGTGCAGAGAATGCTCCAGTACTTCAGGTCGGCGAAGGCCTCACCACCATTGAGCTGGAGGCTGAATATCAGATCGGCAATCCAGGAGATGCCGAATCCCATGAGGAGCAGGTAGAAGGCCGTTCCGTTGGGGAGAGGCGTACACCTCAGCAGGACCAGATTGAGGGCCATGACCCCCAGGAAGGCCATGGCCGGGTAGGTGGCCCCCAACATGGACTTGAGGTTGATGCCCGAGGCCAGGGCCGGATAGATGGCGAAAACCACCAGTGGCGCACCGACGCCGATGACGAAGACCGCCCCGTCAAGGAGAGTCCGGGTCCAGCTGGGCAGGGGGTGATCGGCCCTAGGCAGCCTAGCCTGCCCAATGAAGATCAGAGGGTACGAACAGAGGTAGGCCACATCAACAAAACCAAGTGCCAGGGCGTTCTTCTGAAAGAGGATGGCGAGGGGCAGGGCCAGGGTGGCGAGGAGCGACACGAAGCAGCCCAGTGCCATCCAGCCCAGGCTCTCCTTGAATTGCCTGGGGTAGTCCGCTCGCTCCATGGCGCGCCTAAGGGTCCACACGGTCAGTCCCTGGAGGGCCGCTAGGTAGCCCACTTCCAGGCCCCGGTTCAGGGGGGTGGCTACTGGGGACGTGAGAATCCAGAGCATGTAGCAGGGCGACATCAACACCGCTGCCCGCAACCAGTAGGGGAAGCGGCGGAACTGGGAGAGGTAGGAGTGTTGGGGGGGCCGTTCCATGGAGGGGTTCCGCCTGATGGCTCCGAAGGGCTGAGGTTCTCACCTCTGAATCGTGTCGGATTTGTGGATCCCAAGAATGACAGACGGCCCGTTACGCGCGGCCAGCGGCCCGGGATCCTGGAGGGCGGTCAAATCTCCAGGTAGGTATGGAGTTTCCGCTCCTCTGTGAGGAGGACCCGCAGGGCCTCAGCGGCATCGTTCTTGGCGCTGGCCTTCCGCTTGGTCTGCGGACCGGCGATCAGCACGTCGGGATCGTAGTGGACGCTGCGCAGCACGTGGTCCACGGTGTCGCCCTTCACGATGTGCTGCACCTTGAACGTGTCGTCCTCGTGAACCATGATGTGCGCCTCGTTGGGCGCCCCGAACAGGTTGTGCCGCATGCCCAGGATGTCCTGGTAGGCACCCGTGAGGAAGAAGGCCACGTAGTAGGATTCGCCGCCCCGGGGTTCGTGGAGGGGGATCTCGTCGCGCACGTCCTTCAGGTCGATGAACTTCTCCATTTTGCCGTCGCTGTCGCAGGTGATGTCGCAGAGGGTGGCGGACAGCCCCGGTTTCTCTTTCAGTCGATGGATCGGCATGACGGGGAAGAGCTGCTCGATGGCCCAGTGGTCCGGCATGGACTGGAAGATGCTGAAGTTGGCGATGAGCTTGTCGGCCAGGCTCTTGTTGAGATCCTGGAACTCCTCCGGCACGTACTTCAGACTCTTGTTGCTGAGGATGCGCGACAGCTTGCGGCAGACTTCCCAGAACAGCGTCTCGCCCTTGCTGCGGTCCTCCAGGCCCAGGTAGCCCAGGTTGAAGAGCGTGAGCATCTCGTCCTTCTGGGTGATGGCGTCGTGGTACATCTCCGAGAAGTTCTTGATGGAGATGTTGTCCCGCGTGTAGGCCAGCTCCTTGAGGATCTGGGGCTCGTTGCCCGTGAGCGTCACGGTGTACTTGGTGTGCGTGGTGTCGATGAGGCCGATGATGTCCACCACCACCACCTGGTGGTAGGCCACGATGGCACGGCCGGATTCGCTGAGCAGGTCCGGCATGGGCACCTGCTCCTGGGCGCAGATGTCCTTGGTGGTGTAGACCACGTCCGCGGCGTACTCGGAGATGGTGTAGTTCATGGAGCTGCTGAAGGTGGTCTTGGAGCCGTCGTAGTCCACGCCCAGGCCGCCGCCCACGTTGAGGTAGCGGATGGGCACGCCCATCTTGCGGAGCTTGGCGTAGATGCGGGTGGCCTCCTTCATGGCCGACTTGATCTTGCGGATGTCCGTGATCTGGCTGCCGATGTGGAAGTGCAGTTCGATGACGCTGTCCAGCAGGTCGCGTTTCTCCAGCACCTCGATGGCGTCGAGGATCTCGCGGGTGGTGAGACCGAACTTGGCGTGGTCGCCCGCGCTGGTCTCCCACTTGCCCGAGCCCTGGGCGTTGAGCTTGGCGCGCAGCCCGATGAGGGGCTCGACTTTCAGTTCCTTGGCCACCTTGAGGATCAGTGGCAGCTCGGTCATCTTCTCGACCGTGATGACCACCTTGCGCCCGGCCTTGCGGGCCAGCAGGGCCATGCGGATGAAGGACTCGTCCTTGTAGCCGTTGCACAGCACCAGGGCCTCGGGGTGCAGATCCAGGCTGAGCGCGATCATCAGCTCGGGCTTGGAGCCGGCCTCCAGGCCGTAGTGGTACTTGTTTCCGGCCCGGATGATCTCCTCGACCACCTCCTTGGTCTGGTTGGTCTTCACCGGGTAGACGCCCTGGTAGCCGCCCTCGTAGCCGAACTCGATGATGGCGTGGCGGAAGGCCTCGTTCACCTCGATCACCCGGTGGGCCAGCACCTGGGGGAAGCGGAGGTTCACGGGGGTGCGGATGCCCTTCTTCTTGAGGTGCTGGACGATTTCGTAGACGTCGCAACTCAGGGACTCGTCCTTGGTGGGGGTGATCTCCAGATGGCCCTTGGCGTTGATGCCGAAGTAGCCGTTTCCCCACTCGCGGATGCCGTACAGGCTCGCGGCGTCCTGGACCGTCCAGTGCTTCATGGGCATCCGAGGGGCCTCCTTAGGGTTCAAACCCAGGCGGCCACCTTTGGCCGGAAGTTCGTTTATATGGGCAAAAGCCAAACACTTCCAATGAAAAATCACGGGCCGAGGATCCGGGTCAGGGTGGCCCGCCAGTGGCGGTCCCGCACGCGCCTCAGGGCGGTCCGCCGGGTGAGCTTCCGCCACTGGGCCGCGCCACGGGGCAGATCCTCCGCGGAACGGGTGTGGAGCGGGCTCGGGCCGCCCCACAAGGCCGGATCGCCCCAGACCGGGGCCCGGTTCCAGGGACAGGCCTCCTGGCAGGCGTCACAGCCGGCGGCCCAGCGGCTGTCGGCCATGGCCGCGCCCACCCCGGCGGGGGGCACTGTCTCGGTTTCGATGGTGTAGGTGGTGAGGCAGCGGGCCGGATCCAGGAGGAAGGGCTCCAGGGCTCCGGAAGGGCAGGCCTCCAGGCAGGCGGTGCAGGTGCCGCAGAATTCGGTGACCACGGGTTCATCCACGGGCAGGTCCACGGACAGCAGCAGCACGCCGAGGAAGCCCCAGGAGCCATCCTTGCCGGCGATGAGCAGGGTGTGCTTGCCTTGCCAGCCCAGCCCGGCCCGGGCCGCCAGCTGCCGCTCCAGCAGGGGGGCCGTGTCCACGCAGACGCGGCCTTCGAGGCCGGGCCAGCGGGCCTGGGCGGCCTCCAGCAGGCGGGCCAGCCGGGGCTTCAGGAGCATGTGGTAGTCGGGGCCCCAGAGGTAGCGGCTCAGCTTGAGGCTGCCGGGCGCCGAACCCGGGATGGCCTGAGGCCGGGCGTAGGGGAAGAAGCCCACCAGGGCCACGCGGGCCGGAGACCAAAGCGCCCTGGGATCCAAAAGGGTTGTCGGATCCAAGTAAGGCAGAAGGGTGCCGCGCCCCTCCTGGAACCAGGTCTGGAGGCGCGCCTCTTCCGCCTGGAACGCATCGCAGGCCGCGAAGCCGACCCGGGCGAAGCCCGCGGACTGGGCCTCGGATCGAAGCCAGGCCTTGAACGCCAGCGGATCCAGGTGTTCAACTGGCACGAGAAGGCCACCTCCCATGGATATCCTCACCCTCGAGCTGCTTGATGTCACGGTCTTCCAGGCCCTCCTCGAGCTGCGGGGGCTGCTGGCAGACCACCCCGGCGAGCCCATGCGCATCCGGGGCGAGGACGACCTGCTCCGGGTGAACGTCACCGGGTTCCTCGAGAAGCAGGGAAGGGCGGTCCGCGTGGTCCGCCAGGGGGCGCTGTGGGAGCTGCAGGTGGCTCAGGCCTCCCGGCCCGTGCCTCTGGTGTCGCCCGCCGCTCCGGCGATTCGCCCGGTGCTGCTGCTCCGTTCAGCTTTCGCCCCCGGGGATCGGGCCCTGGGGCGGCGCCTGCTGCTGGAGACCCTCGAGCAGCTCGAGCCGGGCACACCCTGGCTCTGCCTGGCCCACCAGGCGGTGGAACTGCTGGATGACCCTGGCGCGGTGGGCATCCTGGAGGGCCTGCGGGCCCGAGGCATCCCGGTCCACCTCTCCGCCGCGAGTCTGGCCCATGGCGGCCAGGAGGCTGGCAGGTTCGACCAGGTCCCGGACGGCGGCTGGCAGAAGCTCCTGGTGCGCGGTGGCATAACAGTCCTGTAAAAGGCGTTAGGCTGGAACTGGAGTTGATCCCCACCCCATGAACCTGCCGAACCTGCTTTCGCTCATCCGCATCCTGATGGTTCCCGTCCTGGTCGTGGTGCTCATGACCAAGGTGACCAACCATGAGGTCATCGGCGTCGTGGTGTTCTGGGTGGCCTCCATCACCGACTGGCTGGACGGCTACCTGGCCCGCCGCTGGAAGCAGGTGACGACCCTGGGCAAGCTGCTGGATCCGCTGGCGGACAAGCTGCTGGTGGCCGGGGCCCTGATCTCCCTGGTGGAGCTGAACCTGGCGCCCGCGTGGATGACCTTCATCATCCTCTCCCGGGAATTCGCCATCACGGGCCTGCGCGGCATCGCCAGCGAGGAGGGGCTCACCATTCCCGCGGGCACCATCGGCAAGTGGAAGATGGGCTTCCAGGTGGCGGCCATCTCCTGCCTGATCCTCGGCCCCCGCCTCGACTACTGGCTCTACGACTGGACCCAGCGGGAGATCTTCCACTTCTTCATCCAGCTGAACCGTCCCTACAGCTTCTTCTGGGGCATGGGCGTCCTGCTCCTCTGGGGTGCTGTCATCCTGGCGATCTGGAGCGCGATCTCCTACTTCCACGGCTTCTGGAGGGTGGTGGGGCCCCGCATCATGGCGGAGAACAGCCACCTGACCGGTCCAAAGGATTCCTGATGCTCCGCAAGTACCTCCTCGCCGGCCTGTTCACTTTGTTGCCCCTGGTGGTGACGCTCTGGATCCTCAAGGCGATCTTCACGGCCCTGGTGGGCATCTTCCGGGGTCCCCTGACCTGGGTCGCCCACCAGATCCACGTTCCGGATCCGCCGACCTGGGGGCTGGCCCTCTTCTCGGCCCTGGCCACGATCCTGCTGTTGCTCCTGGTGGGCGCCCTGGTGGGCAACTTCATCGGGCGCCAGATCCTGTCCTGGCTCGACGAGCTGATGCTCCACGTGCCGGTCGTGAAATCCATCTATGGCGCGACCCGCCAGCTCATGGGCGCCATCCAGTCGGGGCAGGGCGGCAGCTTCAAGGATGTGGTCCTGGTGGAGTGGCCGCACCCGGGGGCCTTCACCCTGGGCTTCGTGGCCAGCCGGGACTGTTCCTGGGCCGTCCCCGGCGGGGAGGGCATGATCGCGGTCTACGTGCCGACCTCGCCCAACCCCACCTCCGGCTACGTGATCATGCTCGACGCCGCCAAAGTGCGGACCGTGGACCTCAACGCCGACCAGGCCCTGACCTGGGCTGTCAGCGGCGGCGTGGTGGTGCCGGATGTCCCGCGCGGGCGGTGAACCCCATGCGGGAATCCCTGGGGACACATGGCTGGGCGCATAAACTGAGAAACGGAAGCACCGCAGGGGGTAGCCGATGAGCATGGTGGTCTGGAATCCGGCCTGGGAGACGGGCATTCGGAGCATCGATCAGCAGCATCGGGAGCTGCTGAACCAGATCGAGGCCCTGATGTCCGCCATCCATGTCAATGAGGCCGAGGCCCGCGTTCCCGGCCTGCTGGCCTTCCTGGCCTCCTATGTGGACCAGCACTTCCAGGACGAGGAGGCGGCGATGGCAGCCGCCGGCTATCCGGGGCTGGGCGCTCACCGCCTCATCCACGACCAGATGCGCCGTGATGTCTCCCAGCTGTTACGGCGGTACGAGGCAGATTCCAGCGCCATCACCGATGAGGTGCTGGATTTCCTCACGAACTGGCTCATCAACCACATCAACGAGGAGGACCGGCAGATGGCCCAGCACCTTGTGCGGTGGGCCTCGGCCCACGGCGAGGGCCGTCCGTGAGGTCCCTCATGCGCGGCAGTGGAGGGCAGGCCTCGTGAGCACCCTGGCGGGTAAGCGGCTCCTGGTGTCCGGTGCAGGCAGCGGCATCGGGCGGGCCGCGGTCCGGATGTTCCGGGATCGCGGGGCGGAGCTGGTGCTGGTCGGGCGTCATCTGGCCACGCTCCAGGAATCCCTGCCTGACGCCGAGCACGTGGTGCTGGATCACACTTTGGACGCCGCCGTGGCTGCCTTTGCCCGAACCTGCGGGGCCCTGGATGGCATGTTCCTCGGAGCCGGAGCGCTGAAGACCGGCGCGGTGGAGGACACCTCCACCCCTGATTTCGAGGCCGTGCTGGCCGCCAACCTGACGGGGACCTGGCTGATGGCCCATCACCTGGGGCCGAAGCTCAAGGAAGGGGCCAGCGTGGTGCTGGTGGGCTCCAACATCGGCCTCCGGGCCATCCCCGACAGCGCGGCCTACAGCGTGGCCAAGGCCGGCATCCACATGCTGGCGAAGGTGCTGGCTCTGGAGTGGGCCCCCCGGGGGATCCGCTGCAACGCCATCGCCCCAGGGCCCGTCCACACGCCGATGGTGGCTGCCCGTCTGGCGACCAGCGCCGATCCCATGGGGGATCTGGCGAAGCTCTCAGGCGTGAATCCGCTCAAACGGCTCGGGACCACTCTGGAGGTCGCCGCCCTGGCCGCCCACCTGTTGAGTGACGAGAGCGGCTGGACGACGGGGGCGGTAATCCCGATCGACGGCGGGGCCAACGCCGTCTTTTAGGTCCACGGCGTCGGCCCTTCCCGATGATCTGGTCAGGCGCGGGCTCAGCCCGTGGAGACCTTGATGTCCACCGGGTTGCGCAGGGTGTCGTAGATGGGGGACGTCCTCAGCACCTGGGCATGCAGCTCCTCGATCTGCTTGGGGGTGCCATTGCAGGCGAGGTGGACCTTGACACGGATCTGGGAGAGCCCGGGACGGACATCCTTGTCCAGCTCCATGAAGCCCCGCAGGTCCGTGTCGGTCTCGAGTTCGAAGCTGAGGCTGGAGATGTCGATGCCCATGGCGGCTGCCGTGTAGGCGTAGGTCACGCTCATGCAGGAACTGAGCGCATGCAGCACCGCCTCGCCCGCGTTGGGGGCCAGGTCAGTGCCGAGGAGCGCGGCGGGCTCGTCGCACTCCTGGAAGAGAGGCGTGGCCCGCTTGTGGTTCACCCCCACGCCATAGAGGGAATCAAAGGTGCTCTGGGAGTGAGCGCGGTTGATCCACCTGGCTTTGGAACGGAACTGGAACTTGCCGAGGGCCGGGTTCGCCTTGACCCGGGACACGAGGGCGCCGAGTTCCTCGACGTTCACGCCGTTGTGCATGGTTGCGGTGTTGCCCATGGTTCCTCCTTTGGGAAGCACGCTTCCTGGCGCAGGACGACCCGCCGACGGGTCGCCGCAGGGAAAGCGCTGGGTCGGCATCCACGAAGCCCCTTGCGGATAAGCAGGGTGCTTCGGATGAAGACCCCCAACATGGGGTGTTTTGATCCTGAATCAAGGTCGCAAGATTCAAACCAGGGGAGGCTCAATCCACTTCGAGGAAGTCCAGGTCCTTCGCGTGGGTCTCCTCCATGCCCCATAGGCTGAGAGCCGCGAAAGCCAGGCAGCAGAGGCCGATGAAGAGGGCGGAGTGGACGATGCCCCAGTGGGCCTTCAGGGCCAGGAAGCTGGTGGTGATGGGGATGACCGCCCCCCGCACGAAGTTGGGCACCGTGACCGTGACCGTGGCCCGCATGTTGGTGCCGAACTGCTCGCTGGCGATGGTGACGAACACGGCCCAGTAGCCGGCGGAGAACCCGAGCGCCACGCAGAGGAGGTAGTAGGTCTGCGCGGTTACGCCGCGGCTGAAGAGCGTGAGAATTACGGTCAGCAGCGTGAGGGTCTGGAATAAAAGCACGGTCTTCTTCCGGCTTGCGATCCACTGGCTGATGAAGCCCGAGCCCAGGTCGCCGATGGCCAGGCCCAGGTAGCAGGCGGCGATGGCGTGGCCGGGATCCACCGCGCCCACCACGCCCAGGCTCTTCGAAAGCTCGGGCGACGAGGCCACCAGGATCGCCACCACGTACCAGATGGGGACGCCGATGAGGATGGCGCGCAGGTAGCGGATGAACCGGGCACGGTTGGTGAAGAGCATCAGGAAGTTGCCCTTGGCCACGTTCTGGTGGGCCAGCTGCTTGAACATGCCCGAGTCCGTCACCTTTATCCGGAGCACCAGCAGCAGCAGGCCCATCACGCCGCCCGTGATGAAGGCCCCCCGCCAGCCGAGCTTGTTGCCGACGAGATCAGCCACCAGGGCCCCCGTGATGCCCAGGCTGGCCACCACCGCCGTGCCGTAGCTGCGCACCTCCTTGGGCAGCACCTCGCTCACCAGGGTGATGGCGGCGCCGAGTTCGCCAGAAAGCCCAAGGCCAGCGAGAAAGCGCATGGCGGCGTAGGCTGGGATGGTGGTCACGAAGGCGTTGGCGATGTTGGCCAGAGAGTAGAGGGTGATGCTGCCGAAGAGCACCGACATGCGGCCCTTCTTGTCGCCCAGGACGCCCCAGAGCACCCCGCCGACCAGCATGCCGATCATCTGGAAATTGAACAGGTAGACGAAGGTGGGGAGGATCTGGTCCGGGGCCACGCCCAGGTCCGACAGGCTGGCCGTCCGCACGATGGGGAAGAGGATCAGGTCGAAGATATCGACAAAGTACCCGAGCGCGCCGACGATCACGGTCAGGTTGATGATGGTCTTCCACGAGTGTTTCAAGGGCTGCTCCGGAGCTGGCGGGGATGTCTCCATGGTTCATGCGAACGGATCCCCCGACAAGGGGCGGGCTCCGGGGCTGACGACAGGCGGGGCTCCGGTCGGGCACACTGGGCGGAGGAGGAGCCCGTGCCCGTGACCGCCTGGCCTGCACCACCCGAAGGCCTCTGCACGCTGCCCCCGACGCTGGAAACTGAGGTCGCCATCCTTGGCGCGGGGATCCACGGCGCGGCCCTGGCGCGGGAGCTGACTTTGCGTGGCGTGTCCTGCGCCCTGATCGACCAGGGCGAGGTGGGTGGCGGCACCAGCCAGTGGTCCAGTCAGCTCCTGCACGGCGGCATCCGCTACCTGCTCACGGGCGACATCGCGCAGATGCGGGAGGGCCTCGCCGAGCGCGCCACCTGGGCTCGCATCGCGCCCCGCCGCTGCCGCTGGGAGGCCTTTTGGATGCCTCACCGGTTCTGGGCGGAGGGCTTCGCCCACCGATTCGGCATCGGCCTCTACGACCACTGGGGCGCTGAGCGGCCGGGTTGGCCCCCGCACCTGACCCTGGGCAAGGTGCCGCGGATCGTCTTCGAGGCCGATCCCCGCGGGGCGGGGAGCCCCTTCCAGGGCGCCACGGCCTACGCCGACCTCATGGCCTGGGACCGCGAACTGACCCGGGACCTGGCCGCCTCCAGCCAGGCCCTCCGGCTGGATTTCCAGGAACCGGAGGCCTTCGGGGATGCGGGCGGGGAGCTGAAGACCCTGCGCCTCCGGGATCGCCGTGACGGCACGCTCCGGACCCTCACAGCCCGGCGCTGGGTGGCCGCCCTGGGGCCCTGGACGGACGGGGCCATGGGCCAGTGGTTCGGCGAGACCCGGAAGCGCCTGCGCCTGTCCTCGGGCATCCACCTCTGGTTCGATGCGGTGCCGGGCTGCGAGCGGCCCTGGGCCATCCGCCGCCCAAAGGGCCGCATCCTCTTCGTCATCCCCCGGGACGGCCTCCTGCAGGTGGGGACCACGGAGCGGGAGGTCCAGGACGGCTGGGTGCCCATCGCGGACTCCGAGCGGGCCGAGCTGTTCGAGGCCCTCGAGGTCAACCTGCCGGCCATCCCCTGGCGGCAGCTGCCCGTGCGGGCCGAGGAACTGGGCGTGCGTCCCCTGGTCGCCGCCGGTGGCCAGACCACCCACCTCAGCCGCGAAGCCGTCCTTGAACGGCACACCCGCTTCACGAACCTCACTCTGGTACTCGGCGGCAAGCTCACCACCGCCCGGGCCCTCATGGACCGCCTGGCCACGGACCTCACCGGCCTCCGCTGCCCGGCCTCTACCACCGAGCCCCTCAGCCTTTGGGATGGACAGCCCGCGCAGATCCGGTAGAATCATTCTTTCAATGCGGTCCCGTAGCTCAGCTGGATAGAGCATCAGACTACGAATCTGAGGGTCGGGCGTTCGAGTCGCTCCGGGACCACCACTTTACGAAATACAAAGCCCCAGAAACCTAGTGTTGACGGGGCTTTTTCATGTTCAGCCGGTTTGTCGAAGATCCACCACTTCGCCTCGAAGTTGTAGGTTCAAGGTAGGTCAGGTGCAATAGAGGTGCAAGTCGAATTGCCCTTAAACCCGCATGGATTCGCGGTTTGAAGGCGCATTCCAACTATCAGAGGTGAAAGCACCCAAGGGCGGTAGATCGAACTTCATCTCTCACCACTGCTTTTCCAGCCCCGGTATCCAAAGTCGATTTCTATGGTCGCCATCAAAGGGGTGGGGTTTTCCTACACTTTCTCTCAGCCGGAGAAAGCCATACGGGTGGGCAAACTACGAATTGAACCCTCTGGCACGACCGGTATACCCAGGATGACGGAGCAACCCGCCTAGAGCCCCTTCCCGTGAAGGTGCCATCTCACCCTGGAAAGGCTCCCAGCCGTTTCCATCCGTCATTCTGGGTAGGCAGAGCCCAACCGTTGAATCGGATCTCAAGAGCCAATCGAACCATCGAAGCCGCCCTACTCACGGCATACCCAGAATCTCGTCTGAAAGAATTACGCAGACCCTCGTTCGAAGGAATCCCCGGTCGATCCCGAGGCGGGTTTAGGGTTAACCAAAGGTGCCTATAGGGCTCGTGAGGCGTCCGGCTGGCTGCCCGCTGACCGATCAACCGTCAAGGTAGCAGTGGACCCAATCTGAGAGGTGGTCGGTTGACACCACCTGTCCGAAGCCCGCACTGCGTATAGGTCTGCGCAAAAGTGATTACTCGTGTTCAATCCAAGCCGCCTATATTTAATAGCTTATGAGCCAAGCACGGTGGCTGTTACGGAATATCCCGCACCAACAGGGCTTCAAGTGATTCCGGGTGGCTCTGGGCTGGTCATTTTGTAGACCAAGCTAAAGCCGCGCTTTATAGCCACTTCCACTGTCCCTCCAGAAAGGGGTGAGGACCGACAAACGGTCCCGCATCTGGAGGTATCCAACCATGGACCAAGGCACCAGCCATCCCGAGCAGTTCATTCGCTACGCGCCCTTCTATCGGTTCCTCTTTGATCTGGATGTCCCCATAGAAGTCGTCACCAGCCGAACCAAGAGGATTGTCTTTGGAACCGCACTCAAGAGCCGTCTGATGACTCTCCATCATGTGGAGGCGGCACTGGATTGGGCTGGGCAGAGTCTTGGCGGCGTTACCCATCAGTCGGACATGCCGGGGATCAACCCTCTTGGCGTTGCCAATCTGGACATCGACCATGAAGGGCTCGGCTTCGATCTCTCGCCGTTCAAGCTGATGATCCGTCGAACCGGAGAGTCCACCCGAGCCCAGTACCTGTTCCGGGTACCCGAGCCAGCATCTCAACTCAATGGCTCTCAGCACGGCACACACGATGTCTGTACTTGGCTATTCCTGCTCCCTGGCTCCATTCACAAGACAGGCAGTCTGTACGAACTCTGGATCAAGGAAGACGGCGAATGGCAGCCATGGGATGGACAGGAATTAAGCCTGGAAATGCTCCCAGTCATTGATCCAGATCAGTTCCGCGTCACACCAAGCCTGCCCGCGCTTGAGGCTCTGGGTATCGAAGCGAGCAAGAAGCCCAGGCAAATGACCGCCATTCGCAGGAGCCGCCGTACTCGACAGGCACCTTCAGTCTTCGTCACAGCTACCGGCTCGTTCGATACGCGCATCGTCAAGGCGAAGTATTACCTCAAACATCAAGCTTGGCGCTCTGTGTCTGGGATTAGAGGGCATAGCTCATTGTTAGTGGCTGCCTCAAACCTCCGACTGTATTTCTGCCTGCCGAAGCATATCTGTCTTTCACTGATCAAGGAGCACTTCAACCCGCGCTGTTTAGATAGTGACGGGAAGCCCGCGCCATGGTCGGACAAGGAGATTGAGCACAAGTTCGAACAAGCAGGCAAGCCGGGCATGTACCCCACCCTTGGCGAGGCAGATATCAAGGCGGTCTGCAAAGTCCGAGCGAACGACCTCCGAACCGAAGTTCAGAAGTTCCTCACGGAATACACCGAGCCTGATGGCATCTGCAATCCGACCTTACTTCGAGATGCCTTCCTGGTATGGAGCGGTGGCGAGGAAGTCACACAGACCGCATTCGGCATTGCAGTCGGCAAGGTAACGGGAAGGAAGTCCTCCCACCATGGCGCAGAGCGGGCTTACCTGGGGTTCCGACTCACGAAAGAAGGACTCCGCTTGATCAGCCACGGGCTTCCACAAGAGATCAAGGCAGCCTGATCCGGCAAATCTGTGGATCGAGATGAGACAGGTTTAGGGTTAACCAAAGGTGGTGTATTAGTCGTATGCAAGCGATGGCAGTAACACCTAACGAATAGGCAGATCGGTAGGAATCATACTGTCCCCTACGAATAGGTAAGGAGGGTCAGAAATGACTTTTGAAGACCTACTCGACCTCAACGATATGGGCACCCGTTCGCTCTACTCCGTGCAGGAGGTGTGCCGGTTGCTCAACGCGAAGCCACGGACGGTGGCGAGTTGGATTCGCCAAGGACGCCTAGAAGCCATCAAGGTCTGCGGACGCATCCGGTGGATTACCCGGGAATCGCTTGGAGCCCTGGTGTTTGAGGAAAGCCACGTGGAAGACTTGATGGAGGAGAAACCGGAAACGGTGTGATCCGATCTTAGTTAACCTCTGCTATGATTGGCTATCTAAAGGACAAGTATGATCGCCATTGATCTGTTCTCGGGTTGCGGAGGCTTAACCCAAGGGCTTCGCAAAGCGGGGTTCGCAGTCATTGGAGCCGTTGAGATAGACTCCTTGGCGGCAGAAACCTATGGGATGAACCACCGGACCACCAGGCTTTGGAAGAAAGACATCAAGCTTTTGGATCCGTATCAGATAATGAACGACCTTGGGCTTGCCCCTGGGGAATTGGATCTACTTGCTGGATGCCCGCCCTGCCAAGGCTTCTCGACTATGAGGACTCAGAATGGAGGGCGGATCATCGAAGATCCGGTCAATGATCTGGTTTTTGAATTTTTAAGGTTTGTTCGGGCATTCAAACCCAGAGCAATCATGATGGAGAATGTTCCCGGGTTGTTTGCTGATCCTAGGTTTTCATCACTGACACGTTCCCTCCGTGGGCTCGGTTATCGGTTGGATCATCGTGTTATTGATGTGGCGGGATATTCGGTCCCACAACGTAGGAAAAGGCTGATTCTGCTGGGCGGGTTGAATAGGAAGATCCCGATTGTGGAGCCAACAACCCACAAGGCTACCGTTAGGGGCGCGATTTCAAAGCTGCCACCTCCCGGAACTAGCGGAGACTCCTTGCATGATTTCCCAGAAAGACGCGACCCACGGATCACTTCCCTGATTAAGCGGATTCCAAAGGATGGTGGGAGTCGAAGGGATTTGCCTCTCTCAATGCAGCTTCCTTGTCATCAGAAATGCGATGGCTTCAAGGATGTGTATGGTCGAATGCGATGGGATTCTGTTTCACCGACGATTACAGGCGGATGTGTAAACCCTTCAAAGGGACGCTTTCTTCATCCGGAACAAGATCGATGTATCACTCTTAGAGAAGCAGCCCTTCTTCAGGGGTTCCCTAAAAAGTACAAGTTCTCTATGCGAAAGGGGAAATTCCCCACAGCCCAGATGATTGGAAATGCCCTGCCTCCCCCGTTCATTCGGATCCAGGCTAAAGCTGTAATCAGAGCCCTGGTTGACTGATTTTGCTAGAAAGGCAAGGAGTGTGTAATGCCAGACATTTCTCACATCCTGACTGCGGCTCTCACGGCAGAACAGGCAGCAGCCGCCCTAGACCCTTCTAGGGAGGTTCTCTGCGTTGCTTGTGCCGGATCAGGTAAGTCTCAGACCCTTGCATATCGAATTGCAAATCTCATCGCCAGCGGGGTTCCACCCGAACAAATCGTAGCCATCACCTTTACAGATAAAGCTGCTGATTCGATCAAGCGCAGAGTTGCCAAGGTTCTAGTTCAGACCGGGCAGAGTGTGAATCTGATCGGCAAGATGTTCATAGGGACCATTCACAGCTTTTGCCAAAACATCCTAGGCGATGCAGATGCCCGCTTCCGCCAATTCGATGTTCTTGACTCGAACAAATTCATGCTGTTTCTGATGTCCCGCTACCCTGCGCTCGGAATCCACACGCTAAGGGCTAGAACAGGCGACGGCTATTTTGATACCCTGCGGGCAGTCCAGAGCGCCTGGAATGTCGCACGAGATGAAGGCGTCCCGTTGAGTGCCATTCGGGCAAGGGATAGCGTCCTCGGCAGTATCTTGGAGGGAGTCGAAGCCGCACTGAATCAGGATCAATTTTTAGACTTCTCTTCGATGATCCGCCTTGTGGCTGACGGGGCTCGGCATCCGGGACGAATTCTTGAACGGCTTAGCGCTGTCCGGCATTTGCTGGTTGATGAGTATCAAGATGTATCAGGTGCTCAAGAGGAACTCATCCAAGCCATTCATCGCCAGGGTGGAACAATTTTTGTAGTTGGGGATGACGATCAGTCGATCTATGGGTTTAGGGGAGCCCATGTCTCAAACATCCTCGAATTCACCACGAGGTACCCTACTGCAGGGCAACATACCCTTGGAATCAACTTCCGAAGTACCGAAGCTATTGTCGAGGCATCTAGTGAGTTTGTACGACAGGAATTAGGTGCGCAAAGGCTTCCCAAAAATCCAACCTCCCACCGGAATCCGGAGCCTCGACACTTTGGCGTCCACTTCTTCCCCGTCCGGGCAGAAGAGGCGACTTGGGTTGCTGACCGTATTCAGTCGTTACTGGGCACTGAGTATGTAGAGCGAGACGGAACTTCTCGTGGTTTGACCCCTGCCGATTTTGCCATTTTAATGCGATCGACGAAATCTCAAGAGGGGGATGGCAATCCCAGGCATCACGCTTTCTCAGGTGAACTCCAGTCGAGAAATATCCCGTTCACACTGGCTGCCGGAGGAAGTGTTTTTGATAGACCGCAGGTTGCAGCACTCAGAGAGGTTTTCACTCTACTAGCCACAGGAAACCCTGACCGGACAGCCTCCCTCCAGTTATTCAGCAACTCCCTAGCCACGGCATTTCCCCGGGCAAATCAGGCAGCTGTGCTGAGGGTTCTGTCTGAGTGGGGACGGAAAATACATGCTCCATCAGGGACTACCCGAAGCCGGCTATTCCCCCAGAGTACTACTCATGGACCTTCTCGATGCTCTTGGAATTAAGCACGCCTTCCCGCCAGACGAGGTGATGAGGGAGATTGGGCTTTATAGTCGAATGCTGCAGGACGTTGAATCGGTATTCTTGAGCGTAGATTCGACAGCTAGGTTTCAGAACGTTGTTCATTTCCTTAATCATGTAGCAGAGGATGGTTACGACGTCAGCACCGAGGACGTCACTATGCGCCCTGATGCCGTCACAGTCACCACGGTCCATCAAATGAAGGGACTCGAGTTTCCCGTTGTCTTTGTTGTTGACGTACAGCCTGGGCGGTTCCCAACCCGGCGATCAGATTATCGAGGGCTTGTGCCTCGCGACTTGATCGCTACTGCCATCCAGGGTGGCGCCTACCAGGGCACCTCCTTCTCTGAGGCGCGTCTTTTCTATACCGCGTTGACCCGAGCAGAAAGGTACCTGTACGTTTCCGGTAGTGCTAGTTTGCCCGGCGGACGCCGAGTAAATCCACCCTCCCCATTCTCGCGCCGATTGGCTCACCCAGAACTAACTACAGATCCTACTCATCTGCCGACTGGATTGGTGGCTGCCCCAAGGCGGGCGAGAGTTGAAGACAACACCCTTCCAACTTCCTTCAGCGACGTGAAGTACTACTTGAAGTGCCCTATGGACTATCGATTCAGAAAGGGGTTCGGGTTTAGCCCAGAGGTGCCAGAACTCTTCGGATATGGTCGAGTAGTTCACGTGGCAATTGAGAAACTCCATGAAGAATTCCCGAATACTCCGCCAAGCCAAGCCGATGCGCAACGAGTTGTTCAAGAAAATTTTCACCTGAAGCATGTTGCGCCAAGCCGGAATCCGACCACGAATCCTGGTCCCTATGAACGCGCCCGGGATAAGGCTGAGCAAATAGCGATGGACTATGTAGCAAGTTTTTCTGACGACTTTTCTCACCGTCGGCAGGTGGAAGCTAGGTTTGAAATTCCAGCGGAGAACTGCCTCATTACAGGTTCCATCGACTTGATGCTTCATATCGATGAAGCAGGAAGCGTAATCGAGACACAGGTGCTGGACTTCAAAACGATGGCGGGTGGGGAGAATCCGGAAACCAATCCAGCTCTTGATTGGACGGAACTCTCGCTTCAGGTTCAGTTATACGCCAAGGCTGCCCGGGAGGTACTGCAGGAACCCGCTACAACCGGTGCGATTCATCTCCTTAAGGACAATCAAAGGATCGAGATTCCAGTCGTCTCGGAGGCGATTGAAATCGCCGTTGAGAATGTTGAATGGGCAGTGGCAGGGATATTGGCGCGTGACTTCCCGATGCGTCCAAAAGCTGAAAAATGTGAAAAATGCGACTTTAAGCGAATTTGCCCCCAGGTTCGAGGCGAATTCAGAGCAGGGATCTCAAACCCACGCCCACTCAAAACGCCGAATGGGGACATTGCTGCCGCCAGTTTGCTTCTTTAGCCAGGCGGGACTTCACTCGAACTGTTGTTGTTTTTTACCATCGCTCGATGTTGCCCATAGGGGCGTTCCAGGGACTTAGGCGGGGTGACTCTCCTCACTCTCAAGGAGCCCCGGCAAGGCGGTGGCGTCGTAGGGTGCTGGGCTCGGGGCTCTCTTCGCCAGGAAGCCCTCTATCTCCTCCATCCAAGACTCTGAGGGATGGTGGATGCCCTTCAGCAGCCGCAACGCCTCCTCCAGGTCATTCAGTGTCTGTGCCGTGATGGTCTGATGGATGGAGGTCGTCATGCGCCGATCCCGCAGGTACCGGCTCAGGGCTTGTCTACTCTCCGGGGTGGTGTGGGCTTGGACATCCATGGGCACCTCCTGGGCTATCCAGGATGGCGAATAAAAAACGAATGTCAACTCTAATTCGGATAATCCAGAGCAACGATATAAGTCCTCTATTCAGTTAGAGTTACGAGGTGAGGTGATGGTTAGGAACGTTGTTGAAGTCCAATTTTATTTTCAAGAATGCTTTGGAAACTCTTAATTGCCTCTACCAGAACATCATTAAGCCGATTCGCAATTCTTTCTCCTTCCTCTGTCGGTAGAGCAGCCTCGATTTTTGAATCCCAGGAGTACTCAAATCTCCCCTCTGAAGCCATGTGGTGAGCTTGCTCAACCTTTTCACGAACAACTTCAGGAAGGACCGCCTCGTGACCGCAGAGATAGCCTAAAAGAGAATCAGCATGTGCTGGAAATTTATCAGCAATCTCTCGGCATGCCTCATCCCACTCCATGTCCGGGTGCGTCTTTCTGGGGAGGAATTTTCTGTATAGAGCCCGTAATTCAGTAAGTGCTTTGAGCTGTAGTTCAAAATATACTTCAGAATTTTTTAGGGATGATTTAAGTCCCTCTAATTCGGTACTCAAAGTGGTTTTGTAGCTTTCAAGTTGTTTATCGAAATTTAATTTTACAACATTCTTGATCCCACTTTCTACAAACACCTTTATCAGAAAGGCTCCTCCGAATGCCGTGAATCCACCGGTCGCCAAGATACTGATAACTGTTTCAGAGGTCATCGGTTTCTCCTATCTGAGGAAAGCAAACAAGGACTGCATGCACCGAGGTGCTGGGCGGTGCCAATGGAGCGGGATGCTGAGGGAAGGCGGAAGGACAGATATTCAGTGCATCAGGACTAACGCAGATCAGGGTGATTTTTAAGAGAAATCCGCTCTTGGTTCAAGTAAGACCGGTTGCCATTACACGACCTCTAGGTGATGATAGGACCATTCTGGCATGAATTCATTTTTTGGAATCGCCACTCAATGTTGTGTCTCGGACGAAAACCTAACGAGACATGATCGAATCAGGAGTATCAGTCATGATGTCAGCCCAGGAACAGGAAGCCTTCTTCCTGCGAAAAATAGCAATCCACGAGTGTGGACACGCCTATGTCGCCAGTCACTATGGAATGGGCGGATATCCCTCAATCTGGCGCAACACCGGGGATAACCGCAATGACGAGAATCTGTGGTTAGGCACCACTCGATACATTGGTACCGAACTTACTCCCTTGCGACATCGACGCCTCGCCATTGCTGGGATATTCGCGGAGTACATCGATTCAGCCGACCCCTCGGAAGAAATTTATGAATCCGAGTTAGAAAATATCTTGTACGAATCACTCGATGAGGATTTCGACCCGTCAGGGGAATGGTCACGGTTGGACTGGGAAGGGGCACAAGGTTGGACGAAGCAGGATGTCCACGCTGTTTATATGATCCTAACGCGCAACTGGAAGGCGCTTGTGGAAGAGGCTGAGATGCTTATGGCGAAGGCATCCGAGAATGGCTTCTGCTCGGGTGATCCGAACGATGCTCAGAGTTACGCACTCAGGAACGGTTAGCACCGAGAGCCGTCCTTTGAATCTCGGCAGGCGTCACTCCACAACGCCCACCGAGTCGGTTCCATCATGTATTTGGTTGTCAGAGATCTGATGTAATCAAACGCCTACGGCTGCCGCAGGCTGGCTGGGTGAGCCGAGTTGTCTCCCCTAAGGGTGCTAAAAATGACTTCAGAGCTTCCGGCGCTTCAGCCGTTCCATCGCGTCCGTGAGTAGTAGAGCCCTAACTTCAAGTCGTTCAGCTATTAGATGTGGTTCCAGCCCATTGAACTTGCCCTTACGATCCCTGACGAGATACCCCGTGCTTCCCCAGTAGCATTCTTCTCCGCATCGCCCCTTATGCCGGTCGTAGTGTTCCTGGATGCCATCTAGGACCACCCGTAAATCCCGGATGCGGTTCTGGTGGATCGTGACGAGTGCGTCTCTGGTTCGTTTAGGGCTCTTGCTGACGAGGGCAAGCGTCTGCTGTTCTTCCAGTGTGTAGTCGTCATCCTGTATGTATGACCATGCTCTTACTTCCTCTACTGACATGCGGAGAGGCTGCCCCGCCAGGGCGACTGTGCAAAGAAGGGTGGATGTAATAAAAATTACCTTCATACGAGGATCCTTGGTTTAGCCCTGGTAGAGCTGGATTAGTCCTGCCAGCACCTTTGCCCGCGACATTCCACGTACTGATGCCAACGCCTTCTCGATCTCCTGGATTCGCTCCAGGGTCGTGATGTACACGCGACCGTTAGCAGTCCTGATGGGATCTGAGCTTGCCCTGAGTTTGCGTTGCTTCACGAACAGGACAGCGGCTTCCACCAGGGCGGGCAGATTCCCATCGAACCCATTCACCGCATCCTCATAGAAGCCGCTAATGCTGCCGGGGTGCTTCTGCATCAGGAAGAAGATCGACTCCGGCACCGTGGTACCGACCAAGCGGCGGCGAGTCTCCACGAAGGCAAGCTCAAGCCCATTGATGTCTCCATGGAGCTTCGGCGGAACCTTGCCCTTGCCAGCCTTCTTCGGCTGATCAGGGCGGCACAAGGCGGGATCTGCTCCCGGCAGTGGTGCGGGTTTACGAGGCACTGAGGAAGTCCGTGGGATGGCTGGCGATGGCTGATGATGTGGAGGTAAGGTTCGATGGGTCATTCTGGAAGACCCCACCGAAGCCATTCAAGTACCAATAGATATAATAGATACAAGCTATAACGCATACCTGAACACGAACCATAATCCATAACAGAACAAATCGGACGCTGATGCCGAGCCACCACGAGACGAACCGGGAGCCGTACTCTTATGCCTCCCATCACGCCAGCTTCAGTCTTTGACTGAGGGTGTCCTGAGCCTTTCGTTTGGCATCCAGGCTGGTTTCTACATAGATCATCGTGGTTGCAATGTTTTTGTGTCCGAGCATTCCCTGAATCTCAGTGATCGGAGTACCTGCCTCGGCGTGGAGGGAGGCGAAGCTACTGCGAAGCCGGTGCATCGTCACGCCAACTAAGCCGAGATCCTTGCAAGCCCTTTGAAGCACCCTCCTACAGAAGTGCGAATGGTGTGGCTTTCCGTCCTCACCAGGGAAGACGAGCCCGCTAAGGGTTGAAGGCAAAGATTGAATGTCCTTCCAGAGCCAAGCAGGGACGGGTAGGACACGCGCCTCCTTGCCCTTTGCCTTGCCTACGGTGTAGGTGCGTTGATCGAGGTCGAACCATGCCCAGCGCATTCCAATGACCTCTGATTCGCGCATGCCCATGCCGAGCATTACCTTGAGCATCACCGCTGCCTGGGGCGAATGGCTTTGTGCATCCACCGCAGCCAGGAAGTCCGGGACGCGGGATGCAGGCACTGTAGGGCGTGGCTTCCTCTGAATCCGAAGCGCCTTCACTTTGAAGGGCACCTGCTCGATGAATCCTGCTGCCACAGCGTAATTCCACAGGAGCTTCACGACCCGCAGTAAGTGGTTCGCAGTCGCCATGGATCGACCCGCCTCCAGCATTCGGGAACGGGTTTCCAGGATCATGCCTTGGGTGACTTGATCGATGCGAATGGTGCCGAGGTGTGGCGTCAACCAGATCCGGGAGATGTGTTCTACTCCCTGACAGTGACCCGCAGAGGCAGTCCTGGCATGTGCCGACAGCCATTCCTTGACGAGGGCAGAGAAGGTCGGGACTTCTTTCTGGCTGGTGGGCTTGCCTAGGAGGGCTTCTAGGCGCTTGTTCTCCAGGATCTTCTTTGCCGTCTGAAGGTCATGGGCTCGGGTGCTGCCCTTGAACTGCTTCTTGTGAATCCTGAAGCAGTAGTGGTAAACGCCTCCAACCTTCTGGAGCCCGTTCTTGAAGCCAGCCATTTTTCCCTCCGGGGATGGGGAGGGAAGGGGAGGTCATCGTTCGACCGGCTGAAGGCTCCAGGTGCAATAGAGGTGCAACTCACGGAGTCGGTGTGCATGATGCGGGGTGATCTGGTAGAGTAAACGCTGTGATATAAAGGGTTCTTTCAATGCGGTCCCGTAGCTCAGCTGGATAGAGCATCAGACTACGAATCTGAGGGTCGGGCGTTCAAGTCGCTCCGGGACCACCACTTAAAGCCCCTGCGAAATCAGGGGCTTTTCTTTGGCTGATGGCCACCACGCCAGGGCCGTCCTGGGTGGGCTTGCCTCAAGGTGTTGAGCTTCCCTCCTGCCTCCCGAAAAGCCGACGCCGCCATCACTGGAATGTCCAAACTGAGGTTCGGGCGGGGTTGGCCGATAGGAGCTGGATGGAGTCCGGCTCATGGCCCTGATCCGTGGGTGGCTCTTCAGCGCGAGCGCAAGGCCCGGCCCGAGGGACGCACCATGGCAAGTCTGCCGCCCGTCAAAATCCTGTTGGTGGAAGACTCGGAAGAGGATGCCCTGCTGCTCCAGGGACACCTGAGGGCGGAGGGGCTGGACTGCGAGGTGGCCAGGGTTGAGGAGATGGAGCCGCTCCGGGCGGCCCTTGCGGCTGGCAACTGGGACCTCCTGCTCACGGATTTCGCCCTGCCCACCCTCGATGGGCTCGAGGTTCTGAAGGAGGCCACGCGGTTGGCCCCCACCCTGCCGTGCATCGTCGTCTCAGGCCGCATCGGCGAGGAGGCCGCGGTCGAAGCGCTCCGGGCCGGGGCCAAGGACTTCGTAAGCAAATTCAGGTTGGCCCGCCTCATGCCAGCCATCCAGCGCGAGCTGTCCGAGAGCCGGATGCGGGCCGCCGCGGTCGAGGCCAGGTCTGAACTGAAGGCCACGGAAAGCCGTTTCCGGGCCATCACGGGGGCTGCCCTGGATGGCATCGTCATGATGGACCCCAGGGGCCGGGTGTCCTTCTGGAACCAATCTGCCGAGCGCATCTTCGGGTTCAACGAGCAGGAGGCCATGGCGAAGGATCTGCATGAGCTCATCGCCCCTGAGCGCTTCCACCCGGCCTTCCGCAAGGCCTTCGCGACCTTCAGCACCAGCGGGCGCGGGCGGGCGATCGGCAAGGTGACGGAGCTGATCGCCCGGCGCAAGGACGGCACGGAATTTCCGGTGGAGTTCAGCCTCTCGGCGCTCCAGGAAGAGGATGCCTGGTCCGCCGTGGGGGTGGTCCGGGACATCAGCGAGCGCAAGGCGCTTGAGCGGGAGCAGTTCGAGAATCTCCAGTTCCTGCGAACCCTCATTGAAACCCTGCCGAACCCCATCTATTACGAGGACACGCACGGCCGCATCCTGGGGTGCAATCAGGCTTTCCAGGATTTCCTGGGCCGCCCGACCCATGACATTCTCGGGGTGCTGGCGACGGAGGTGCTTCCCGAGGCGGATGTCCAGGGCGCGGGCGGCTCCGGACTGCATGAGGCCTCCTTCCGGAGGACGCTGGCCAACGGAACCGTCCATCACGCCCTCTTCCGCAAGGCACCGTTTTTCCAGGCCGAGGGGGACATTGCCGGCCATGTGGCCACCCTCCTCGACATCACCCGCCTCAAGGAGACAGAAGAGGCCCTCAGGCAGAATGAGTCCCTTTTCTCGGCCATCCATCGCCACGTGGTCGACCTGATCGCCATCATCGACAGCGAGGGACAGAGGCTCTACAACAGCCCCTCCTACCAGTTCGTGCTGGGCTATTCAGCCCAGGAAATGCTGGCGCTGTCCTCCCTGGAACTGCTTCACCCGCAGGACGCAGATCGCGTCTCGCAGGCCCTCCGGGACCTCATGGAAGGGCGCCCCACGCAGGGGCTCGAATACCGGCTCCGGCACAAGGATGGCCGCTGGCTCCACTTCGAGAGCACCGCCGCGATCATTCCGGACCCGGACGCCAGCAGTGTAAGGGCGCTGGTCGTGGCCCGGAACGTCACTGAACGCAAGGAGGCTGAGCAGAACCGGGCGGCCATGGAAGTCCAGCTGAGGCAGGCCCAGAAACTGGAGGCCATCGGCCAATTGGCCGCAGGCATCGCCCACGAGATCAACACTCCGACCCAGTACATCGGGGACAACGCCACCTTCCTGCGGGATTCCTTCGATGAAGCCTTTTCCCTGATGGGCCGGCTGATGGCCCACTTCACGGAGATCCAGGCCATGGGCGGGGCGGCGGGTGAAGCGGCCGGCAGGGCGCTGGCCGAGCTGGCGGGCACGGACCTGGATTACCTCGGGACCGAGATCCCGAACGCCATCCAGCAGAGCCTGGATGGTGTGGCGCGGATCTCCAAGATCGTCAGCGCCATGAAGGACTTCTCCCACCCCGGCAGCGAATCCAAGGTGCTGGCGGACATCCACCGGGCCATCGAGAGCACCGTTACGGTGTCCCGAAATGAATGGAAGTACGTGGCCGACCTGGCCATGGCATTCGATGAGGCCGTTCCGCTGGTGCCCTGCTTCCCAGGCGAGCTGAACCAGGTGGTGCTGAACCTCATCGTCAATGCGGCCCACGCCATCGAGGCCGTGAAGGAGCATCGTCCCCCGGGCGAGCTGGGGAAGATCATCGTGGGGACCACCCTCCACCCGCGGGAGGTCGAGGTCTTCGTATCCGACGATGGGGCGGGCATACCGGCGGAGATCCAGCAGCGGATCTTCGAGCCGTTCTTCACCACCAAGCCCGTGGGGAAGGGGACCGGCCATGGCCTGGCCATCGCCTACAAGGTCATCGTCGACAACCACGGGGGAAGGATCCTCGTGGAGTCCATTCCGGGTCGGGGGACCACCTTCCGGCTCTTCCTGCCTGTGCCCGGACCGGATGCCTGAGGCCACCATGACGAAACAGCAGATTCTCTTCGTGGATGATGAGCCCATGGTGCTGCAGGGGCTCCAGCGGATCCTCCGGCCGCTGCGGGGCGAATGGGACATGGTCTTCGCTGAGAGCGGGGCGAAGGCACTGGAGTTGATGACCAGCCATCCCTTCGACGTGCTCGTCTCCGACATGCGGATGCCCGTCATGAATGGCGCTGAGCTGCTGAGAGAGGTCATGCGGCGCCATCCGACCACGGTCCGGATGGTGCTGTCGGGGCATGCCGACAAAGAGCTGGTCACCCAGTGCGTGGGAGTGGCCCATCAGTACATCTCCAAGCCCTGCGATCCCGAGCAGCTCAAGGCCATGGTGCGCAACGCGTGCAACCTGGCAGGAAAGCTGGTGGATGAAGAAGTGAGGCGGGTGATCGGCGCCATCGACCGGTTGCCGAATGTGCCGGAAGTGTACCTGGAGCTGAAGCAGGCCCTCGACCGGGATGAGTCCGATCCCAAGGTCCTGGGGGGAATCATCCAGAAAGACCCCGGGATGACGGCGAAGGTCCTCAAGCTGGTTAACAGCGCGTTCTTCGGGTTGCGCCGGACCATGGCCAGCCCCCAGGAGGCCGTGTCGTACCTGGGCATCGACATCATGAAGAATCTGGTGCTGGGCAACAGCATCTTCCAGCAGTCCCCGCCCTTCCAGACCCGCAGCTTCGGGATTTCCGACGTGTGGCATCACAGCATGTCCGTGGCCGCCGGCGCCAAGGCCATCGCGCAGGCCGAAGGCATGACGCGCCCCCACCAGGAGGAGGCCTTCGTGGGCGGGATCCTCCATGACGTGGGGGTGCTGATTCTCGCTTCGAATTTCCCGGACCTGTACAACCGGACGGTCGAGCTCGTCACGGACGAGCATGTCCTGCTGCCGACGGCGGAACAGGAGATGTTCGGCGTCACCCACGCGGAGGTCGGTGCCTACCTGCTGGGGCTGTGGGGGCTGCCGGCCGGCATCCTGAGGATCGTGAGCTTGCATCACCGTCCCCGCGCCTTCGAGGGCGAGGGCATGTGCACGGCCCTGGCAGTCCATGCAGCCGATGTGATCTGCGGGGCGAAGGGGGGCACCACCCTGTTTGAATCAGGGCGGTTCAGTCTTGAATCCCTGGAGCGCGCAGGGCTCGCCGGACACCTGGACGCGTGGGCCTCGGCCTGCGCAGCCACATCGGAAAAGGAGCTGTCATGACCCACAGGACCCTGTTGGTGGATGACGATCGGAACATCCTGAGCGGTTATCAGCGGGTGCTGCGCAAGAACATCGACCTCGATGTGGCCCAGGGAGGGCCCGAGGCGCTCCAGATGCTGCTGGGGCACGGGCCCTACGGCGTGGTCGTGGCCGACATGCAGATGCCCGGCCTGTCGGGACTGGAACTGCTGGCGGAAGCGCAATCCATCTGCCCCGACACCACCCGCATCATGCTTACCGGGAATACCGACCAGAAGACCGCGGCCGATGCCGTGAACCAGGGGCGGGTCTTCCGGTTCCTCACCAAGCCCTGCTCGCCCCAGGATCTCGAGCTGGCGATCCTGGCAGGCCAGCGGCAGTACGACCTGGTCCGGGCGGAACGGGAACTGCTGGAAGGCACCCTCACGGGTGCCATCGAGGTGCTGGCGGAGCTGCTGGCGAGCGTGGATCCCGCCGCCTTCAGCCTGGGACTGTCCGTGCGCGGGAGATGCGTGGAGGTGGCCCGGCACCTCGAGGCCGGAGACATCTGGGCCATCGAGGTGGCCGCGCTGCTGGCCCCCATCGGCCGGATAGCCCTCCCGCGGGAGGTAATCAAGGCCGAGGCCTTCAGACCTGAGACCCAGGCCATTCTCCTGCGCGTTCCCGAACTGGGGGCGAGGATGATCCAGGCGATTCCGCGGCTGGAGTCCGTGGCCGATATCATCCGCTACCAGGCCAAGGGGTTCGATGGCTCGGGCGTGCCCGAAGAAGGCCTGGCTGGGCAGGACATTCCGCTCGGGGCGCGCATCCTCAAGGGAGTTCAGGATTTCACGGCCCTGGAAACCCATCGCGGCAGCCCGGCGGTGGCCCTCGAGGAGTTGAAGCTCCGCGGGAAGGCCTACGATCCCGTTATCCTGGCCGCCATGGAGCAGTGCTTTCTCGGGACGGCCCGGGTGACCCAAGTGCCCAGGCTGATGCGCCTGGAGGAGCTCGTTCCGGGCCTGGTCCTGGCCGGTGACCTGCATACCAGCACTGGGCAGCTGGTGCTGGGGCAGGGGCTCCGCCTCGGCCACGGCCACCTCGAGCTGTTGAGGAACCTGGCGGATGTCCTGGGAATGCCCGACCAGATCCCGGTTCTCCACGCCCCTGCCTCGAGGTAGTCCATGAAGCCGAAGATCCTGCTGGTGGATGACGAGGAAAACGTCCTGCAGGCCTACAGCCGGGTTCTGCGCGGGCGGTTCGCCCTCGACACGGCGCTGGGCGGTGAGGCGGCGCTGGAGTGCATGGCGGACCGCGGGCCCTATGCCGTCGTCGTCTCCGACATGCGGATGCCCGGGATGGATGGCGTGACCTTCCTGGCCTGGTCCATGGCCCAGCATCCGGACACCGTCCGCATCATGCTCACGGGCAATGCCGACCAGGGCACGGCCATGGAGGCCGTGAACCGCGGGTCGATCTTCCGCTTCCTCACGAAGCCCTGCGACTCGGAGCTGCTCGGCCAGACCCTCGATCTGGCGGTGCGCCAGCATCAGCTGATCACGGCCGAGCGGTCCCTGGTGGAGGACACGCTCAAGGGCGCCATCCGCATGCTGGTGGAGCTGCTCTCCTGCCTCGATCCCATCTCGTTCGGGCGGGCCCAGGCCATGGCCGCCCACGCGGAGGCCATCGCGCGGGAGATGAACATGAAGAACCCCTGGGTGCTCGGCATCGCGTCGATCCTGTCCCAGATCGGGATCCTCACGGTGCCCGAAGCGGTGGCCACCAAGCTGCAGACCGGGACCTTCCTCACCAGCGCCGAGCGGGACCTTGCGAACCGGATCCCCGAGATCGGCGCGGACCTCATACGGAACATCCCCCGGCTGGAGGAAGTGGCCGAGGCGGTGCTCTACATGAACAAGAACCTGAACGGGACCGGGTACCCTCCGGACGACCGGAAAGACCAGGACATCCCCCTGGGCGGCCGCATCCTCCGCGTGGTGTGGGACTACGAGCGCCTGCTGCCGAAGTTCATTACCCCCATCTCCGCCATCCATGACATGGAGGGGAGGACGACCTGGTACGACCTGGAGGTGCTGCGGGCCTTCAAACGCTGCCTGGAGCGCCAGGCCACAGAAGCTGTGCCCGTGCCCAGCAGGCAGGTCACCCTCCACGAGCTTCGAGTCGGCCAGGTGCTTCTGGAAGGCATCGAGACCAATGATGGGCTGCTCGTGGTTCCGGAGGGCACGGTCATCGCCCTGGCCCACCTCCAGAAACTGCGGAATTTCGCACGTCTTTCCGGCATCCGGGAACCGATCCTCGTGACGGGGGAGTGAAGCCATGACCGCCATGCCCTCGGCATGCCGTGACTCCGCCACCGCCGGCAGGCTGGGCCTGAGCGCAGTATCTCCCGGCAGCACTCAGTCGCCTCATGGAGGGTATGTTGGGTAGATACCCGGTCCGGGAGGCCATTCCAGTTCCGCAGGCCACGCTAGAGACCTGGCAGGTCACGGTCGACCTGCTGGCGGAGCTGGCCGGCATCCCGGCGGCGCTGGTCACGCGGGTGCATGCCCACGACCTCGAAACGCTCCTGGCCAGCCGCAGCAGCGGCAACCCCTTCCGTTCCGGCGAGCGCTCGCCGCTGGCCACCGGCCTCTACTGCGAGCGGGTCCTGAGTGAACAGCGAGCACTCCTGGTGGCCGATGCCAGAAACGACCCGGAATGGGACCACAATCCCGGGCTCCAGCGGGGCATGGTCTCCTACTACGGCCTGCCTCTGTCCTGGCCTGGCGGCGAGCTGTTCGGCACCCTCTGCATTCTCGATACCCGGGAGGGCGCCTTCGACGATCGGGTTATCGAGCTGATGGCGCGCTTCCGGGACAGCCTCCAGCTGCATCTGGAGAGGCTGCACGAGGCCGAACTCGCCCGCAGCGGGGAAGCAGGGGTGGGCCAGGCGCCGCAGGAAAGCGGGGTCTCCAGCCAGACCTATCTCGATGCCACAATGACCATGCTGCTGGCCCTGGATGTCGAGGGCCGCCTGACCATGATCAACCGCGCCGGCCAGGACCTGCTGGGCTACAGCGAGGCCGAGCTGCAGGGCAGCAACTGGTTTGCCACGTGCCTGCCCCAGCCTGAAGGCCTGGACACGGTGTATCCGGCCTTCCTGAAGATCATGGCGGGGGACCTCCAGGGTGCCGCCGAGTTCGAAAACAGCGTGCGGTGCCGGGATGGCAGCGTGCGCCTGGTCCGCTGGCAGAACACTTACCTTCGGGACAGTGCGGGCCGCGTGATCGGCACCTTGAGCTCCGGCGAGGACATCACCGAGCGCCGGAAGACCAGCAGCGACTACCGGCGGGTGCACCGGCTGCTGCGCCAGGTGGAAGCCATCGCCAAAGTGGGGGGGTGGGAGATCGACCTGGAGGCGGGCACGCTTTTCTGGTCCGAGGAAGTCTTCCGGATCCATGAGCTGGACCCGGCCAACTACACGCCGACGGTCGAGACGTCGATCCAGTTCTATGCCCCGGAATGGCGGCCGGTCATCACCCGGGCGGTTCAGTTGGCCATCGACCGGGGCGAGAACTTCGATCTGGATCTGGAGCTCCTCACCGCCACCGGTCGACGCATCTGGGTTCATGCCACGAGCCAGGTCGTTCTGAAGGACGGCCAGGTGGTGAAGGTGGTGGGCGCCTTCCGTGACATCGCCGAGGAGCGCCTGGCCGCCGAAACCCTCGCCAAGCACCACGCGGTGCTGGCCGGCATCATCGAGAGCGCGGAGGGCCCGATCTTCTCGCTGGATCGGGAATACCGCTACACCAGCTTCAACCGGGCCCACGCTGATGCCATGCGGCTCCTGTACGGCGCCGAGATCAGCCTCGGTTCCTGTCTCCTCGACCATCAGACCGCCCTGGCAGACCGCGCCACCGCGAAGGCCAACCTGGACCGCGCCCTGGGAGGCGAGTCCTTCATGGAAGAGGGCATGTCAGGCACGGATGAACATGCGCGGCGCTACTTCGAAGTGTGGCATACCCCCACCCGCAGCAAGGACGGCGACGTCATCGGCGTGGCGGTGACGGCGCGCGATACCACCCGGCGCCGGAAGTCGGAGGAGGCGCTCCGCGAGAGCGAGCTGCGGTACCACACCCTCTTCGACAACAACCACGCGGTCAAGCTGCTCATCGACCCCTCGGACGGCAGGGTCGTGGATGCGAATCCCGCAGCCATCCGCTTTTACGGCTGGTCGCGGGACCAGCTGCAGGGAATGAACATCAGGCAGATCAACACCCTGCCTCCGCATCAGATCAGGAGCCACATCGGCTCCGCGGCCGAGGTCTCCCGGGATCACTTCGAGTTCGTGCATCGGCGGGCGGACGGGTCCCTGCGGAATGTCGATGTCTACAGCGGTCCGATTAAGATCGAAGGCCAGACGCTGCTCTACTCCATCGTCCACGACACCACCGATCGGGTGCGGGCGGTGGAAGCCAATGCGCGCCTGCTCCGCATCCTGGAATCCAGCTTCAACGAGATCTATGTCTTCGGGCGGGAGGACCTCCATTTCGAGTACGTGAACCGTGCCGCACTGGAGAACCTTGGCTACTCGGCCAGCGAAGTGGGGGCCCTCTCCCCCTTGGACCTGCAGCCCGAGTTCAACGAGGAGACCTTCCGGAGGGCCCTGGCAC
This sequence comes from uncultured Holophagaceae bacterium, assembly GCA_963751095.1. GTDB lineage: Bacteria > Acidobacteriota > Holophagae > Holophagales > Holophagaceae > Geothrix. Next base: position 79,361 of record CAVVTK010000019.1, read on the forward strand.
CGCTGCTGCGACCTGAACAGAGGAGGGTTTCGTTCGAAACGGTCCACCGCCGGGCAGATGGATCCCACTATCCGGTCGAAGTCCATGTGCAGCTGGCTGGTCCGGATGGCCCGGAGGTCTTCCTGGCCGTGGTCCTGGACATTTCTGAGCGCCGGGCAGCTGAACAGGCACTGCATGCCAGGGTGGACCAGCTCCAGATCATGCTGGACCTGGCCTCGCTTCCCGACAGCCACTCCGGCAAGGAACTGTTGAAGGAGGGACTCGAGCGGATTGCCCGCCTCTCCGGAAGCGCAGTGGGCTTCCTGCACCTGCTGCCGGAGGACCAGGAGACCCTGGAGCTGACGGCCTGGACGGCGGGCGCCATGAAGCACAGCACCGCCGGCTTCGACACCCACTACCCAGTGGCCATGGCCGGGATCTGGGCCGATGCGGTCAGGCTGAGAAGGCCAGTGGTCCACAACGACTATCCGCAAAGGACCGGCGGGAAGGGCATGCCGGATGGGCATATCCCGCTGGTTCGCGAGGTGGTCGTCCCCGTCGTGGAGTCCGGCAAGGTCCGCATGGTCGTGAGCGTGGGCAACAAGCCGGCGGACTACGACGAGGTGGATGTGGGCCAGCTCGAGGTGGTTGCCGGGGATCTCTGGAATGCCTACGCGAGGCAGATGGTGGTGAGGCAACTCACCTCCAGCGAGGCGAGCCTGAGGGCCACCTTCGACCAGGCCCTGGTGGGCATCGGCCACCTGGGGTTTGATGGCAGGATCCTGAGGGCGAACAAGCGGTTCGGGGACATCCTGGGCCTCCACCCGCTGGAGCTGATCGGCATGGCCATCTCAACGATCACCCATCCCGAGGACCAGCTGCCTGAAGGCGTGCTGTTCCAGGACATTCTGCAGGACATGGGGGGGAGCTTCATCCAGGAGAAGCGGTACCTGGGCTCGGATGGTTCCGTCGTCTGGGTCCAGCTGCTGGCGTCGCTCGTGGCTCCGACGGAGCACGAGGCGGGCTACATCCTGAAAGTGGTGGAAGACATCACGGAACGGAAGCGCATGGAATCGGAGATTCGGCACCTCAACCGTGACCTGGAGCATCGGGTCGAGGTGAGGACGCATCAGCTCGAGGCAGCGAACCAGGAACTGGAAGCCTTCGCCTACAGCGTGTCTCACGACCTCCGGGCGCCGCTCAGGACCATCAACGGATTCACCGAGGCCCTGAGCCGCGACGATGGATCCGTTCTGTCGGCCGAGGGCATCGGCCACCTGAACCGGATCCAGGGGGGCGCCACACGCATGGCCCAGCTCATCGAGGATCTCCTGCAGCTGTCCCGCATCGGGCGCGATGATTTCGTCATGATGCCGGTGGACCTTGGCGGCCTGGCCGAGCAGGTGCTGGCCAGGCTGCAGGAGGCGGATCCGGGCCGGTCAGTGGCCTGGCTGGTGGAGCGGCCCATTCTGGTGGAAGGGGATCCCCGGATGCTTCGGATCCTCCTGGAGAACCTGCTGGGCAACGCCTGGAAATTCACCACCCGCACGCCCGATCCACGGATCTGGGTGGCGGCTCGATCCGTGACGGGCAGTTCCGTGGAGGTGGCTGTTCGGGACAATGGCGCCGGGTTTGCGTCCTCCCAGGCCAGCCGGCTGTTCACTCCGTTCCAGCGCTTGCACAAGGCCGAGGACTTCCCCGGGACCGGCATCGGCCTGGCCATCGCCAAGCGGGTCGTGAGCCGGCACGGGGGGCAGATCCGAGCCGAAGCGTCCCCGGACTGTGGCGCAACGCTATCCTTCACCCTGCCGAAGCTCGCGAAGGACCTGCCATGAGCCGGCCGGTCATGCTCATCGTGGGGGACTGTCCCCCGGCTGGTCCCTGTGGTGGTGCTGACCACTTCCGAAATGCCATCCGATATCGAAACCGCCTATGCCGCCGGGGCCAACCCCACGTTCAGAAGCCCATGGCCTTTCCGGCGCAGGTCCAGCTGGTCGAAGCCATCCAGGCCTTCTGGCTCACCTGCAAGGTCGCACATCCCAGTCTGAGGTGAACCATGTCTGAACCGTTCCGCCTCCTGCTGATCGAGGACTCTCCCGAGGACGCCGACCTCGTCCTCATGTACCTGGGGACCCACGGAATCAATTCCGCAAGCGTCCGGGTGGATTCCATGGAGGGCTTCCGGTCCGCGCTGGCGTCCGGAACCTGGGACCTGGTCCTTTCGGATTTCAGCCTGCCCGGAACCAACGGCCTGGAACTCCTGAGGTACCTGCGGGAACAAGATCCGGATCTGCCGTTCATCCTCCTCTCCGGGGTGTTGGACGAAGGGGCGGCCGTCGAGGCCATGCGCCATGGGGCCAACGATTTCCTGATCAAGGGGAATCTGTCCCGCCTGGTGCCGGCCATCGAGCGCGAGTTGAAGGAATCAGACCTGAGGCGCAAGCAGCGCCGGTTCGAGGATGAGCTCCGGCTGCTGCACACGGCCATCGGCCAGACCCCCGACATGGTGGTCATCACCGACGCCAAGGGCTCCATCCTGTACGCGAACGCCGCCGCGGAGGCCATCACCGGGTTCCGGCGCGATGAGCTGCTGGGGCAGAATCCAAGGCTCTTCAAGAGCGACCAGCATGACCCTGCGTTCTACCGGACCATGTGGGAGGCCCTCCTGCGCGGGGAGACCTGGAAGGGCCACATCCTGAACCGCCGGAAGGACGGGAGGCTCTGGGATGCCGAATCCGTGATCTCCCCTGTCTTCAGCAATCAGGGGGAGCTTCAGAACTACCTCTGCACGGCGCGAGACATCACGCTGGAGCGCCAGCTCCAGGGTCTCCTGGAGCAGTCCCAGCGCCTGGAGACCATCGGCACACTCACCAGCGGGATCGCCCACGACTTCAACAATATTCTGATGCCGGTGCTGGGCCATGCGGAGTTGGGGCTCGCACGGGACCTGGGCGATCCAAAGGTGAAGCATGACCTGGAAGTCATCCAGCTCTCGGCCAACCGCGCCCGGGATCTGATCCGCCAGATCCTGACCTTCAGCCGCCATGGCGTGGGGCCACTGGTGCCCATCGACTTTCACAGCCTGCTCTCAGAGTCGCTAAAGCTGCTCCGGGCCACCGTTCCGACTTCCATCTGGTTCGACCTGGACCTGCAGGCATGGGGCAAGTTCGTGCTGGGGGATCCGACCAAGGTGCATCAGGTGATCCTGAACCTCTGCACCAATGCGGGCCACGCCATGCGAGGCACGGCCGGCCGGTTGACCGTCCGCCTGTCCGATGAACACCGGTCTGCCACCCCCTGCCTCATGAACATCCTCCTGGAATCGGGCGAGTATCTCTGCCTGGAGGTGACGGACACGGGCAAGGGCATTCCGCCGGAGCACCTGGACAAGATCTTCCTGCCCTTCTTCACGACCAAGCCAGTCAATGAGGGCACCGGCCTCGGCCTGTCCGTCACCCATGGCATCATCAGCGCCATGAACGGCGGCGTCATGGTGCAGAGCCAGTCGGGCGTGGGCACCACCTTCAAGGTCTACCTGCCTGTTCATGCGGTAGGCGCCGGCCTGGCGCCGGAAGGAGATGGCCCCCGCCCGGCCGGACAGGGGCACGTCCTGCTGGTGGATGATGAGGTGCCGTTGCTCGAGATGCTACATGCCAGCCTCGCCCAGATGGGCTTTCAGGTCTCCTCCTTCAGCGATCCCAGGGCAGCCCTCCGTGCTTTCCTGAGGGAGCCTGGTGCCTACCAGGTGCTGGTGACGGATCACACCATGCCGGATCTCTCCGGTGAGCAGCTGGCCAAGGCCATCTGGGCGGTGGATCCCACCCTGCCGACCATCCTGCTCAGTGGCAACCCTGACCTTGACCTGAGCAGTAACGGAATGCTGGAAGCCGGCTTCAAGGCCTGTCTGGCCAAACCGATGCCTCCCAGCGACCTCGCCAAGGCCATCCTGCGTTCGGTCCCTGGCATGATCGCGCCTAGCCAGACTGCTCAGGACTGATCCACGCGTCCTCACGCCAGGGGTGGAGCGCCGGCCAGCTTGGCCACCGCCTGGTTCAGGTCCACGGGGGTGATGGGCTTGTGGAGGATGGCGTGCACGCCGAGCTTGCCCATGCGGTGGTTCAGGTCCTCGTTCCGCTGGGCTGTGAGCATCACGATTTTCACCGCGGACAGGGCATCATCCTCGAAGCAGGCCCGGACCAGGCTGGATCCCGAGAAGGCGGGCATCTGCTGGTCGAGCACCAGGAGAGCAGGCTGCAGGTCCCTGAGCGTGTCCATGACCTGGCTGAGACTGACGGGATCGACCTCGGTCACGTCATGCCCGGCTTGTTTCAACGAGGTGGCGGCAAAGGCCCTCGCCAGCCTGCTGTCGTCCACGATCGCGATTCGTGCCACAGACCGAACTCCTTGGACTCCGAGTCGAAGATAAGGCTCGGGCGTTGCTTTTCTTCCCCTTGGCTATCGGCGTGGCGATGGATGACCTGAATACCGACAAAGCATGCCACAGGGGGCGAAAAAGCAGTGGGATGTCGGACTACTAACTCTGGGCGCGGAGCCTGCCGATGAAGGGCACCAGGAACCCTCCAACAGGCCCTCTTCCGCCGGAGAACGCCGGTGTCCACCGCCACGGAACGCCCTTTGCCCCCCCCAGACCACGGTGACGGCATCCTCATCGTGGAGGATGATCCCCACTTCTCGGACCTCCTGGCGGGGTTCTTGTCGCCCAAGGCGGGGTTCGGCCAAGTCCAGCGGGCCACCACCCTTGCCGAGGCCCTGGAGCTTCTGGAAGCCGGAGTGTTCGCCCTGGTGTTCCTGGATCTTCATCTGCGGGATTCGCGTGGCCTGGCCACCCTGATCGCCGTACAGGCCAAAGCGAAGGACGCGAACGTGCTGGTGATGACCAGCGTGGCGGACGAGGAGCTTGGCCTTCAGGCCATGCGGGAGGGGGCCCACGACTACTTCATGAAAGGCCGGATCCCTCCGGATGGCATGCGGCGCATGGCCCGCTACGCCATTGAGCGGCGCTCGGCGGCCCTGGCGCTGAAAAAAAACCAGGCTGCCATGGAGATCCAGCTGCGGCATGCCCAGAAGATGGAAGCCATCGGCCAGCTGGCGGCGGGGATCGCCCACGAGATCAACACGCCGATCCAGTTCATCGGGGACAACTGCCAGTTCCTGGGGCAGGGCTTCAGTGAGCTGATCGCCTTCTTTGAAGGATTCGAGGCGGGGAGGCTCCCGGCGCCCGAGGAACTGCAGCGGCGGCTGGAGGCCCTGGATCTCGACTACCTCAGCCTCGAGATCCCGAAGGCCATCCGGCAGTCCCTCGACGGGGTGGCGCGCGTCTCCAAGATCGTCTCGGCCATGAAGGACTTCTCGCACCCGGGGAATTCGACCCGCCAGACGACGGATCTCAACAAGGCCATCGAGAGCACGCTCACGGTGTCCAACAACGCCTGGAAATACTGCGCGGAGCTGGAGACTCATTTCGCTCCCGACCTCCCGCTGGTACCCTGCTTCCAGGGGGAATTCAACCAGGTGATCCTCAACCTGGTGGTGAACGCGGCCCATGCCATCGAGGAGGCCAGGGCCGGGCGGGGCGACGCCGGCCTGGGGCGGATCGTTGTCCGGACCCAGTGCATCGGGGACGAGGCGATCGTGGAAGTCACCGACAACGGTGCCGGGATTCCTCCGGAGATCCAGGTGCGGATTTTTGATCCCTTCTTCACCACCAAGGAGGTTGGCAAGGGCACCGGCCAGGGGTTGTCCATCGCCCGGGCGGTCATGGTCGACCAGCACAAGGGGCGCATCAGCGTCCAATCCATGCCCGGCGAGGGGACCACATTTACGCTGGCACTGCCGCTGCACCCGCAGGGCTGAAGACCGCTGAACCGAAGGGAGCGCATCCATGACCGCCGGACCTCGAAACATCCCCACGCCCCGTGCGGGCGGCATGCAGGTGCCCGAGATCATCGACGCCTTCGCCCACCGGATGATGTACTCGATCGCCAAGGATGCGCACACGGCATCGGATTTCGATGTCTACCAGGGCTTGGCCTTCGCCGTCCGCGACCGGCTCATGGAGCGCTGGTTCAGCACCCAGAGCGCCTATTACCACCAGGACGCGAAGCGGGTCTATTACCTGTCGCTGGAATTCCTCATGGGGCGGGCGCTCCTCAACAACGTGGTGAACCTCGGCGCCGGAGACGTGTATGGCCAGGCCATGGCGGAGCTCGGGTTCCGGATGGAGGACATCACGGAGCAGGAGTGGGACGCGGGGCTGGGCAACGGGGGCCTCGGCCGCCTGGCCGCCTGCATCCTGGACGCCGCGGCCACGCTTGAGCTGCCCTTCTACGGGTACGGCATCCGCTACGAGTACGGGATCTTCTACCAGAAGATCATCGACGGCCAGCAGACGGAGTTCCCGGACGGCTGGCTGCGCTACGGCAATCCGTGGGAGATCCAGCGCCCGGACGCCATCTTCCCGGTGCGCTTCCACGGCCGGACCCAGGGCCACTTCGACGCCGACGGACGCTACCGGGTGGAGTGGGTGGATACGCAGGATGTCTGGGCCATGGCCTACGACACGCCCATCGCGGGGTACCGCAACGGCACGGTCAACACCCTGCGGCTCTGGTCGGCCAAGTCCAGCCGCGAGTTCGACCTGGCGCGGTTCAACTCGGGGCAGTATGTGCGGGCCGTGGAGGACAAGACCATCTCCGAGAACATCTCGAAGGTGCTCTACCCCGCGGACGACCAGAGCGCCGGGAAGGAGCTGCGCCTGAAGCAGCAGTACTTCTTCGTGTCGGCCACCCTGCAGGATGTGGTGCGCCGGTTCAAGAAGCGGCCCAGCTGGCGCTGGGAAGATCTGCCGGACAAGGTGGCCGTCCAGATGAACGACACCCACCCAGCCCTGGTGGTTCCGGAACTGATGCGGGTGCTGCTGGACCAGGAGGGCCTGGAATGGGATCTGGCCTGGGCCCTGACCCAGCAGGTGTGCGCCTACACCAACCACACCATCCTGCCGGAGGCCATGGAGGTCTGGCCCATGGAGCTGTGGCGCAACCTGCTGCCCCGCCATGCGGAGATCGTCGAGGAGGTCGACCGCCGCTTCCGGCTGACGGTTCGGGAGCGCTACCCCTTCGACGATGCCAAGCTCCAGCGCCTGGCCATCGTGGACAACGGCCACAGCGTGCGGATGGCCAACCTGGCCATCGTGGGTAGCCACTCCGTCAACGGCGTGGCGCAGCTCCATACGGACATCCTGAAGGCCTCGACCTTTGCCGAGATGAACGAGCTTTTTCCGGGCCGCCTTAACAACAAGACCAACGGCATCACCCCGCGACGCTGGCTGCTCAAGTGCAACCCGGGCCTGGCGGGCCTGGTGACGGAGGCCATCGGTGAAGGCTGGATCCGCGATCTGGATGCCCTGCGGGGCCTGGAGCGCTTTGCCGATGACGCGGCCTTCCAGGAGCGCTGGACGCGGGTCAAGCGGGCCAACAAGGAAGCACTGGCCACCTGGGCTGGGCAGACGCTGGAATCCGGCCTGGATCCGACCTTCCTGTTCGACGTCCAGGTGAAGCGGATCCATGAGTACAAGCGGCAGCTGCTGAACCTCCTGCATGTGGCGACGCTCTGGAACCGCCTTCGCGACGGCGGTGACGCCGGGGTGCCCAGGGCGGTCATGATCGGCGGAAAGGCCGCCCCGGCCTACTGGGTGGCCAAGCAGATCATTCACCTGACAAATGCCATGGCCCAGGCGATCCAGGCTGATCCTGCCACCAAAGGGCGCCTGAGCCTGGCCTTCCTGCCGAACTATCGGGTGAGCCTGGCCGAGCTGATCTTCCCGGCGGCGGAGCTTTCCGAGCAGATCTCCACAGCGGGCACCGAGGCTTCGGGCACCGGCAACATGAAGGCCGCCCTCAACGGCGCCCTCACCATCGGCACGCTGGATGGCGCCAACATCGAGATCAAGGACGAGGTGGGCGAAGCCAACATCTTCATCTTCGGGCACACAGCGGAAGGCATCGTCCGGTTGCGCGATTCGGGCTACCGGCCCGGGGACTGGATCCAAGGGAATCCCGAGCTGCGGCGCGCCATCGAGACCATCGCAACGCTCGATGGCGGGCGCTTCCACTCCCTTGGCCAGATCCTGCTGGACTCGGACCACTACTTCCACTGCGCGGACTACGCCTCGTACCTGGAAGGGCAGGAACAGGTCTCGGCCACCTACGCGGATCCCCGGGAGTGGGCCCGCAGGTCCATCCTGAACGTGGCGGGGATGGGGAAGTTCTCCATCGACCGCACCGTCCGCGAGTATGCCCGGGACATCTGGAAGGCCGAGGCCGTTTCCGTGCCGCTGCCCTAGTCGGTTCCACCTCAAAAAACATCAAACAGGAAGTGCCGCCATGTCCAACCCCATCCGACGCATCGCCATCTCCACCGGGGGCGGCGATGCCCCTGGCCTCAATGCCGTGATCCGCGCCGTGGTCATCGCCGCCTCCAACCGGGGCTGGGAGTGCTACGGCATCCGGGAGGGCTTCAACGGCATCCTGTTTCCCGAGCGCTTTCCGGAAGGAGGGGCGTTCCGCCTCACCCGGGACCGGGTGCGGGGCATCGGTCACCTGGGCGGCACCATCCTCGGCACTACCAACAAGGGCAATCCGTTGCACTTCCCCCTGAAGATGCCGGATGGCTCAGTGAAGGACGTGGATCGGACGGATGAGATCCTGGAGTTCTTCGCCCGCAAGGAACTGGATGCCCTGGTGTCCATCGGGGGGGACGGCTCCCTCACCATCGCCCACGCCCTCTCCCAGAAGGGCCTGCGCGTGGTGGGTGTGCCCAAGACCATCGACAACGACCTTGACAAGACTTACACCACCTTCGGTTTCGACACGGCCGTGGGGTTTGCCACCGAGTGCCTGGACCGTCTGCACAGCACGGCCGAAAGCCACCAGCGCGTGTTCGTGGTGGAGATGATGGGGCGCTACGCGGGCTGGATCGCCCTCAACTCAGGCATCTCCGGCGGCGCCCACGCCATCCTGATCCCCGAGATCCCCTTCGACCTGGACAAGGTCGCTGCGAAGATCCGGGCCCGGGATCAGGTGGGGCGCATGTATTCCCTGGTGGTGGTGGCCGAAGGGGCCACCCCCGTCACGGGGCACCGCTCGGTCCTCGAGCAGGCGGAGATTGGACATGCCGAGCGCCTGGGCGGCATCGGAGAGTGGGTAGCCAAAGAGCTGCAGGCGCGCACGGGCAAGGACTCCAGGGTGGTGGTCCTGGGGCATCTGCTGCGTGGCGGCAGCCCCACGAGCTTCGACCGGCTAGCCGCCCTGCGCTTCGGCACCGCCGCGGTGCGGGCCCTGGAGGAGGGGCAGAGCGGCATCATGGTGGCCTTGGCCCTGGCGGGTGTGAACTACGTGCCCCTAGAGGAGGTCGCGGGGCGCATGAAGGCCGTTCCCCTGGACTGCGACACCCTGCAGACCGGTCGGGATCTGGGGATCGCCTTTGGCGAGTAGCGTGTTTTTTCACATATGATCAGGATCATCTGATCCACAACTGGTTCGGATCCTGGTGGATGCGAATTTTTTTCCAAGGCGGTGGAAAAAATGAAACAAGCGCCGGCCGAGAATTACCGACCGGGAGATTTGTTTGGTCATCAATTCGTAACACCCTTGTTTCCATGGATTCACTGAAACGTGGATACCCTTTTGTGCGCTGCATCACAAGGGCGGGAACCTTCAGGGTTTTTTAATGGACGCCATCTTGAGGCCCGTTTAGCTTGAACTCGACAGATCCCACCCTAGGCACGATGGTCCGTTGGTCAGACCGCCCTTTGCCTGGACTTTCCCTCGCCCCCCAACCCTCCCCACTAAGGAGAACACCCATGAAGATCTCCCGCATCGCCGGCATCGCCGCGCTGCTCACCGCCGGGTTCGCCTCGGCCCAGACGCCCACCGTCAAGATCGATGGCGTCCTGCTCGAGTTCTGGGCCACCCAGATGATGGACAACAACCTGCGCAACAACGGGACCGCTGCCCCCAGCGCCGGCAACGCTGCCAAGTACTACACCTTGGATTCCCGCTTCCAGGAGAACAACTTCGCGGTGAAGCGCTCCGAGATCTACATGAGCGGCACGGTCACGGACACGATCAGCTGGAACCTCATGTTCGACCCCAACAACAGCAACACCACCGCCGCGCCGAACAACGTCCTGCAGGATTTCGTCCTGACCTGGGCCCCCGTCAAGGGCTTCAACGTCAAGGCCGGCCAGTTCAAGATGCCCACCTGCTACGAGGCCACCCTCGTCGCCGCCCGCGAGATCCTCTTCTTCGAGCGCAACCAGATCAACCGCCGCTTCGCTGACGCTGGACGCCGGGCTGGACACCGGCGTGCCCCTGCTCGTGCGCGATCCGTCTTCCGTGGGGCCCGACCGCATCGTCAACGTGGTGGGTGCGCTGGCCCGCCACGGCGCGCCCTGTCTCGTCATCGACATGGGGACCGCCACGACGTTCGACGTGCTGGACGCCGGAGGCAACTACCTCGGCGGCGCCATCGCCCCCGGTATCGGCATCTCGGCCGAGGCGCTCTTCAATCGCGGCGCCCGGCTGGCCCGCGTGGAATTGAAACCACCGGCCCGCGCCGTCGGAAAGACCACCGAGGAGCACCTGCAGTCCGGCATTTTTTACGGCGCGGTCGGGCAGATCGACGGCATCGTGCGTCGCCTGCTCGAGGAAATGCGGACCGCCGACGCGGATCGCCCCATCAAGGTCGTCGCCACCGGAGGTCTGGCGGGGCCGATCGCCGGCTTCTCGGAGACGATCCAGGTCGTCGATCCCGACCTGACGCTGCAGGGCATTCGGCTCGTCGAGGAACGCGTGCGGGGAACCGCCCGGCTTTAGCGTGGTACCAGAGGTCTTGCCGGCCCGTCCGGCTCCCGATAGCTGTCCCGAAAGGCCCCGATGCCTGCGAGGAAAACGATGAAGCATGGAGATCGCCTGATCGGAGCGGCCCTGGTGGCGCTCTGCCTGGCTGGCATGAGCGGGGGGGCCTGTGCCCGCCCAAAGGCCGAGAATGACGAAAAGGCCGCGCCGGTCCCGAAGCGCGCGGTGTCGAAGGAGACCGTGAAACCCCCCGCGCCGGGCGTCGGAACGAAAATCGCCCCCGTTCCGCCGGTCGACCGGGCCCCCGAGTGGAAGGAAGCGACCGGCTACGACCGTGGTCGTGGGGGGCCAGCCGGACGAGCTCGTGCGCGTGTTCCAGAGCCCCGACTATCAGACCCTGCTCGCGCTCCCCTCGCAGGGCGGGCTGGCCTGGCTCTTCAACCTGAAGACGAAGACGACGGCCACGCTGCCCCGGGCGGCCGTGTCGACCACGGCCGAGGGAGCCACGCTGGAGCCCGCCCGGGCCACCCCCGGCGCCCCGTTCACTCAGCAGGGCGCGGAGATCGTGTTCAAGATCGCGGCCGCGGAGGCCCGCCTGGCGCCGGAGCCCCCGCTCGTCGGACTCCTGCCGCTGGAAACGCTGCTGGCGAAGAAGGAATACGCACTGGCCGCGCGCCAGTACACGCCGAACGGGGCCGCCCTCTCGCTCCTCCGGACGGCGCAGCGGCCGGTGGAGGTGGTCGTCTTCTTCGGCACCTGGTGCTCCTACTGCAAGAAATGGCTGCCGCGGCTCATCCGCACGATCCAGGACGTGAACAACCCGAACATCACGGTCCGTTACTACGGCATCGACGAGGACTACTCCCAGCCGGAGGCGGAGATCAACAAGTACGCCATCCGCAAGACGCCGACGTTCGTGGTCCTGTCCGGCGGGGTGGAGCTGGGCGCATCACCGGAAGAACCCACGAAGTCGGTGGAGCAGGACCTGGCCTCTGATCCTCTTCAGCAGCGGCAAGTAGCGTCGTCGTGGCGCGCCGCATCCTCCGCGTCGGGGCCGCGCTGGGCCTCGCGGCCGTCTGGGGCTCGGCGGCGTTCCTGAAGGCACTCGACCCGGGCGCGTTCGCCGACCAGATCACGGCGCACGGGATCACGCCCGCGGCCTGGAGCGGCGTCCTGGCCGGCCTCTTCATCCTGGCGGAGGGGTTGCTCGCCCTGGCGCACGTCACGTTCTTCAAGCCACGCTGGGCTTTTGCGGCCTCGGCGGCGCTCCTGCTCTTCTTCGTCGGCGTCACGGGCTGGGCCTGGGCGCACGGCAACACGGAAGGCTGCGGCTGCTTCGGTCGCCTGGCCGCGCGCAGCCCACGCGACGTCATCCTCGAGGACGCGCTCTTCGTGGCGCTGGCCGTGGTAGCTCGATGC
>CAVVTK010000020.1:0-91694 GCA_963751095.1 uncultured Holophagaceae bacterium
CCGAGCCGCCCAGGTACCACTCGGGCTGGTCCGGGCGCTGGTAGACGAGCACGTCCTCGGCCTGCGGCGTGCCCAGCTTGTGGAAGCAGAGCATGTGGTTGTTGTTCACGCCCGTGAGCGCCCCGCCCTCTTTCGGTGCCTCGTAGCGGCTGTAGTAGAAGCCGCTGCCATCCTTGCGCCAGGAGGCGCCGCTGGCTTTGGACCACTGGATCTCATCGGAGAGATCCTTGCCCGTGGCCACGTCCCGCACCTTCCAGGTCTGCCAGTCGGAGCCGGCCACCGATACCGAGTAGGCCATGAGGCGGCCGTCCTCGGTGAGGCTGATGCCGCTGAGCGCAACCGTCCCATCCTTGCTGAGGGTGTTGGGATCGATCAGCACCCGGCCCTTGGCCTTGGGATCCTCCGTGACGAACAGGACGGCCTGGTTCTGCAGGCCGGTGTTGTAGGAATAGAAGTAGCGCTTCCCGCGCTTGAAGGGGGCGCTGAACTTCTCGAAGTCCCACAGCTTCGTGATGCGCTCCCGGATCTTCCCCCGCTGGGGGATCTGCTCGAGGTAGCCGTAGGTGACCTTGTTCTGGGCCTCCACCCAGGCCTTGGTCTCGGCGCTGTTGTCGTCTTCCAGCCAGCGGTAGGGATCGGCCACCTTGGCGCCGAAGAAGTTGTCCACCACGTCCGCCTTCCGGGTGGGCGGGTAGATCAGGGGCGTTTGGGCCGAAAGTGCACTGGTGATGGCGAGGGCCATGGCAAGCATCCTCATGAGACGGGCCTCCAGACAGGGGGCCATTCTCACACCAATCCGAGGTCGAATCCCAGCCGTGCAAGGGTGGCCGCTTGGTGGTAGGGTGCGTGCAGCCCTGGAGGTTTCTATTGGTCCCGCCATCCGGCAAGAAGGTCTTCGTCCTCGATACGAACGTCCTCCTGCATGATCCGAACTCCATCCTCCACTTCCAGGAACACGACGTGGTGCTGCCCATCGTGGTCATTGAGGAAGTGGATCACTTCAAGAAGGACCAGACCGAAGTCGGGCGCAATGCCCGCAGCGTCTCCCGCCTGCTGGACAAGCTGCGCGCCACCGGGAGCCTGAGTCGGGGCGTGCCCCTGGAAGGCGGCGGCACCCTCAAAGTTGACGTGGCCGCCCACAACCTGGACATCGGCATCCTGTCCGCGGACAAACACAAGGCCGACAACCAGATCCTGGCCTGCGCGCGCGAGATCCTCCACACCTGCAAGGACCGCGTGGTCCTGGTCACCAAGGACACGAACCTTCGCATCAAGGCCGACGCCATCGGCGTGCAGGCCGAGGACTACACCACAGACCGCGTGGAGATGGACGAGCTCTACACGGGCCACAAGTCCTGGGAGGTGGATCCCGCCAAGGTCGACCAGCTCTACGACGGCGGTCTGACGCCCGATCCGGACCTGCACCTGAATCCCAACCAGTTCCTGACCCTGGTGGACCAGACCAACCCCAGCCACACGGCCCTGGCCCGCCATATGGCCGGCGAGGGGCTCCTGCGGCCCCTGCGGCGCATGGAGGCCTGGCCCTGGGGCATCAAGCCCCGGAACCGCGAGCAGCAGTTCGCCATGGAGCTGCTGCTGGATCCCGCCGTCCAGGTGGTCACCCTCCTGGGCAAGGCCGGCACCGGCAAGACCCTGCTGGCCATCGCCGCGGGCCTGCAGCAGGTGGTGGATGACGAGTCCTACGACAAGATCCTGGTGAGCCGGCCCGTGATGCCCATGGGAAGGGATCTGGGCTACCTGCCCGGTGATATCAGCGAGAAGCTGCGGCCCTACATGCAGCCCATCTACGACAACCTCGAGTTCATCGTGGGCGCCAACACCGAGGCCCGGAAGCGCACCACCATGACCGCCAATCAGCTGGAGGAGGCGGGCTACCTCAGCGTCGAGCCCCTCACCTACATCCGGGGCCGCAGCATCCCCAAGCAGTACCTGGTGGTGGACGAAGCCCAGAACCTGACTCCGCACGAGGTGAAGACCATCCTCACCCGGGCCGGCGAAGGCACCAAGGTGATCTTCACAGGTGATCCACACCAGATCGACAACCCCTACGTGGACGCCAGCACCAACGGCCTCAGCTTCCTGGCCGAACACTTCAAGCACCTCGACATCTCCGGCCACGTCACCTTGCAGAAGGGTGAGCGCAGCAAGCTGGCGGAGCTGGCGAGCAACCTCCTGTAGGAGCCTGCGATGGCGGATGGATCCTGGGACAACGGCGGCCACGGCGTCCCAGCCAAGGCGGGCCTGCCCCTCTGGGGGAAGATCATGCTGGGCTGCGGCCTCGTCTTCCTGGTGGGCCTGGTGACCTGCTTCGGCGCAGGCGCATTCCTTGTCAACAAATTCAAGAAGGACCCTGATGGCTTCGCGAAGAAGGTCGTCGGCATGGGCATGGAGAAATTCCGGCCGGACTGGGAGGAGTTCCGCACTGTCGTGGAGCAGCTGCGATCGCCCGAGGGCTGTCAGGCCCTCTATGCTGCCAACCCAGCCCTCGCAAAGACCTGGCCCACTCAGACCGCCTTCCTGGAAGCATCCTCCCGCTGGCACAAGGAGGTGACTTCCGCCCCTGAATTGACGCCAGACCTGATGACGAAGCACGGGCTGCGGATCAACTACGAGGGGAGCCGACGGGTGAGCATCGGCTGGAGTCCCCAGTCCGGCCGGGCCGTCTATGTAATCTTTGAGGGGCCAAGGAAACCCGGAGACGGGGGCCCACGCCAGGTGGTGGAGCTCGACGTCCGCTAGCCCCAGGCCCTTCCGCATTGAGCCTGCAGGCTTTTTCCGCCAAGATGCAGTCATGACTGCAGCTTCCGGATCCGTATCTGATGCCCTCGCCCTGCTCACGAAGGGCACTGTTACCTGCCACAAGGTCGAGCAGTTGGAGGCGAAGCTCAAGGAGGGCCGCCCCCTGCGCATCAAGGCCGGCTTTGATCCCACGGCCCCGGACCTGCACCTCGGCCACGGCGTGCTCATCCGCAAGATGGCCCAGTTCCAGAAGCTGGGCCACGAGGTCACCTTCCTCATCGGGGACTTCACCGGCCTCATCGGCGATCCCACCGGCAAGAAGGCCACACGGCCGCCCCTCACCCGCGAGGAAGTGCTGGCCAACGCCGAGACCTACAAGGCCCAGGTCTTCAAGATTCTCGATCCCGAAACGACGAAGGTCCGCTTCAACAGCGAGTGGCTAGGCAGCATGGTCGGCGAGGGCTGGATCCGCCTGGCCTCGCGGTTCACCGTGGCCCAGATGCTCGAACGCAATGACTTCGCCAAGCGCATGGAGGCCCGCGAGCCCATCGCCCTCCACGAGCTGCTCTACCCCCTGACCCAGGCCTACGATTCCGTGGCCCTCCAGGCCGACGTGGAGCTGGGCGGCAACGACCAGCTCTTCAACCTCATGCAGGGCCGCATCCTCCAGGAGGCCTCGGGCCAGAAGCCCCAGGTGGTGCTCACGGTGCCGCTGCTGCTGGGCCTCGACGGCGTCGAGAAGATGTCCAAGTCCCTGGGCAACTACATCGGCTTCATGGAGGATCCGGACACCCAGTTCGGTAAGGCCATGAGCGTGAGCGACACCCTCATGTGGGACTGGTACCTGCTGCTGACGGACAAGCTGCCAGCCGATATCGAGGCCCTCAAGCAGGGCCATCCCATGGATGCCAAGAAGGCCCTGGCCCGCCAGATCGTGGCCGACTTCCATGGCACCCAGGCTGGCCGTGAAGCCGAGGAACGCTGGGTCCGGCGCTTCTCGGAACGCAGCCAGGAGCAGGCCCCCGACATCGCCATGGCGGCCACGGAGTCCGAGGTCCAGCTGTCCCGCCTCCTGGTGGACCGCGGGCTGGCAACCAGCCGCAAGGAGGCCGAGCGGCTGATCGGCCAGGGCGCGGTGAGCCTGGATGGACAGAAGGCCGCAGACCCGGCCTTCCGGCTGCGGCTGCACTCCGGGACCTCCCTCCTGGTGAAGGTGGGCAAACTCAAGCTTGAGCGATGGGTGATCACATGAGCCTTCCGGCCCTCAAAGATCTGTTCGCCAGGCACCGGGGACGCGTGACCGGCCTGTGGAAGCTGGGGCAGGAACCCCACCGGACGGTCTTCCTGGAGGCGGGGGACATCGTCTTCGCGGCCAGCACGCACCCGCTGGACCGCCTGACCCACCTCCTGGTGGAGCGGGGCAAGATCACCCAGGCCCAGCTCGACTACGCCATGGCCAACCTCAATCCCTCCATGTCCATCGGGAAAAACCTGATCGAAATGGGCTTCATCACCCAGCGGGATCTGCTGGACGTAGCCCGGGCCCAGGTGGAGCGGGTGGTGTGGGCCAGCCTCGCCTCCACAGACCAGGTGCCGGTCTTCGAGGCCAAGGACCTGGATGCCACCACAGTCCGCCTGCCCTTCGACACGGCCGCCATGCTGCTGGCCGGCGTCCTGAAGCTCCCCGATCGTGAGAGGGTGCTGGAAGAGCTCGGTCCCCTGAACCAGGTCGTGGTGCTGGAGGGCAGGCGCCTTCTGGAGCTCACCCTGCCCCCTGACCTGGTCAAGCTGCCGGGCCTGCTGGATGGCAGCCGCACCCTGATGGAGCTGAGCCGGGAAGCCGGCGTCGAGCCCTTCCGCCTGGGGGCTTTCATCCTCTTCCTCCGTGAGATGGGCTGGGCGCGCCTCCATGAGCTCCCCCCGCTCGACCGCCGCGCTCTGGAACTGGCCCTCGATCCGGCCGAGGCGCCCATCACGCCGCCCCTGCCCGAGCCAGTGCCCGCCCCGCCCTCCCTGTTTGCCGAGATCCATGCCAGCCAGCGGCCGACCACCAACCTCGAGCACCTGTCCGAAGCCCTGGACCGCCTTGGTCCCGAGGATGAGCTGGAGGATCCCTTCCCAGCCGAACCGGCCCCTCTCGCGCCAGAGCCAGCCCTGCCCATCCACCATGAGGCCGAGGGGAGCACGGAACGCCCTGAGCCTGCGCCACCTCGTCCCTCCGAGGCACCAAAAGCGTCCCGGCGCCCCCTGGTTCTGGCCGCCGTCCTGGTTCTGGCCGGGTTGGCCTGGCTTGGTTTCAGCCGGTTCCGGCGCCCCAAGGCCGCGGTTCCCCCAGCGCCGAAGGCAGCCGAGACCGCCCCCAAGACCACAGCCCCGGCCGTGAAACCGGTGGCACCCCCGACGCCAGCCCCCGAAGCAGTCAGGCCCAGTCCTGAAGTGGTCAAGCCCACTCCGCCGACCCAGGAACCGGAGAAGAAGCCCGAACCCTTGGCTGCCAAGCCCCCCAGCCCCCCGAAGGAGGAGGCGGCCTCCAGGGCCGACCGCCTCCAGACCATCGCCCAGGGCGACTGGAAACGGGCCTTGGCCCAGGGCGCCGCCCAACGGAAGGCCCTGCAGGGGAAATGGAGTCTTCGGCTTGAGATCGCCTGCCAGGGCAGCACGGTTCAGCACGCCGCCGACCTGCTCAAGGGCCAGGATCCCGATCTGTTCCTGGTGCCCATGACCATGCGGGACGGCCGGACCTGCTACCAGGTGTTCCTTGGGGCCTTCGGGTCCGAGGCGGCGGCCAAGGCGGCTGCTATCAAGCTACCTCCGCCCTTCCTGGCAGAGGGGAACCGCCCCAAGCCGTTTCGGGTCGCCCAGATCCCCGACCGCCAGTAGCGTCTTCTAAACGAAACAAGTGCTCGATATATGCACTGTTGCAATGCCGGTCCTTTACAAACGATCTAAAGGCGCTCATACTTAATATGTATACGAGCTGGTCCGATAAATAACGGTCCAATGATCTTTGTGGAGCCCAATGCTGTCACCCTTTCATCCCACCAATTGGAGTCAGGCCTGTGTCTCGTGGATTCACGAGATCCAGATCGCCTTCGATCCTCCCGTCCCGGTGGCGCCTGGAAAGGGTGGTTTACTCCGCCTGATGCGGTGGAGCACCCCCCGTGTAGCAACCCTGGTCATTCTCAGCTTTACACTCCACTGCACGCGACCCCCCAGCTCCCTTCCCCAGGCCAGTACCGGCTCCAGGAACGGGGGGAATGCGACCGACGCCCAAGCCTACACGGAAGAGGGCGTAGCCAGTTGGTATGGCGGCAATGACGATGGCTTCTCCGGCCGGCCCACGGCCAACGGGGAAATTTTCGACCCCGAACAGTACACCTGCGCCCACCGGACCCTTCCCCTCGGCAGCTTCGTGGAAGTCGAGAACCTGGAGAATCGCAAGCGGACCGTGCTGCGGGTCAACGACCGGGGTCCCTTCGTCAAGGGCAGGATCCTCGATCTGTCCCGCCGGGGCGCCCAGGAACTGGGCTTTCTGGGCCAGGGAACCTCCAGGGTCCGGCTGAGGTCCGTGGATGCCATGGGGCTTCCCGTGGCCCTGGATGCCGTCAGCAATCAGGCCGACCCCTATGTCGTGCAGGTGGCGTCACTCACGGATCCAAAGAATATTCAATCGCTTACAAAAGAGCTTGAAAACACCTTCGGCGTTGTCACCCTGCAAAGCGCCGTCACGCGCGGGGGCCTGTCGGTCAAGCGGGTCCGGGTCGGGAGCTACACGACCCGCCGGGATGCCGAGCAGGCCGCCGAGCAGATCGCCAAGCTCCTGAAGGAACGCGGTGTCGAACCCTTCATTACCCGCCAGCGCTGACCCCCTGCGCCCCTTCCTGGTCATTCCCGCCGGCGGGCGGGGCATGCGCATGGGCGGCGGCCTGCCCAAGCAGTTCCGCGATTGGGATGGCCGCCCCCTCCTGCAGGTGACCGTCGAGGCCTTCCTGGCCCCCGGCATGCCCCGGCTGGCTGGCATCGCCCTGGCCGTCCCCGAGTCCCACATGGAGGAGGCCCGCAGCTGGTCCTTCCAGGTGCCCTGCACGGTCGTCCAGGGCGGCGAAACCAGGCAGGAATCCGTATGGCTCGCCCTCCGAACCCTGCCCGACCAGCCCCTGGCCCCGGTGATGATCCACGATGCAGTGCGGCCCTTCCCACCTGCGTCCCCCCTCTGGGAGGCATTGGAAGCCCTCAACCGGTTCGACGGCGTCCTGCTGGGGGAACCCTCCACCGATACCCTCAAGCGGGTGGATCCGCTCGGCCGGGTGCTCCGCACCGAGCCCCGGGAGGAGTTCTACCGGGCCCAGACCCCCCAGATCGCCCGGCTCGGCACCTGGCTCCAGGCCTTCGATGCGGCCCACGAGGCCGGCTACGCCGCCACCGATGACGCGGCCCTGCTTGAACGCCTTGGCCTGGCCGTGAAGCTCATCCCCAGCCCAAGCTCCAACCTGAAGCTCACCACCCCCGAGGACTGGGAGCGGGCCCGGCGGCGCTGAGCAGCCACAGAGTGTGGTGGCCCAACCCACACTTCTATTCTTTTTATCACCAACTAAATCATGAAATGATTTAGTTAGAATAACGGCATGAAAATGGCTTAGATCTTCACGAGGCCCAATCATGCCCCGTTGTACCACACCCCAGACCTTGAGCCGCGAGATCACGATCTCGGGTCACGGTCTGCATGGCAACCGCCCCTGCTCGGTGCGCCTGGTGCCCGTGGCCATCCCGTCCGGGCTGGTCTTCGTCCACACCCCCACGGGCACCGAGATCCCCGCCCGGGCCGACCTCGCCGGCGACCTGGTCCTGGCCACCACCCTGGTGAAGGATGGCGTGCGGCTCCAGACCATCGAGCACCTGCTCTCCGCCCTGTCGGGCCTGGAAGTCGAGCACCTCCGCATCGAAGTGGACGCCGAAGAGCTGCCCATCCTGGATGGCAGCGCCGCCCCCTGGGTGGACGCCATCCTGGAAGCCGGTGTGCAGGGGCTTGAAGGCCGCCGCCGCTTCCTGAAGATCACCCGCCCCGTGGAGATCCGGAACGGTGACCGCTGGATCCGCGCCCTCCCCTTCGACGGCTTCCGCCTCCGCTACGTCATCGACTTCCCCATCCCGGCCCTGGGCCGCCAGAGCCGCGAGCTGAGCCTGACACCCGAGAAGTACCGCCGGGAGCTGGGCGCCGCCCGCACCTTCTGCCTGGCCCAGGAGATCGACATGATGCGCGCCCGGGGCCTGGCCCTCGGCGGCAGCCTGGACAACGCCGTGGTCTTCGGCGCCGATGGCCCCCTGAACGAATCCCTGCGCTACGAAGATGAAGCGGTCCGCCACAAGATGCTCGACCTGGTGGGCGATCTGGCCCTGCTGGGCGCACCTCTGCTGGGCCTCGTGGAAGCCCATGCCGCCGGCCACGCCATGCACGTGGCCCTGGCCCAGGCCATCCTCGCCGATCCCGGCTGCTGGGAGTGGACCGAGGATGCCGAGCCCGCGAACGTCAGCTTCTTCTTCCATCCGCTGGTGGCGCAACCCGCCTGATCCGGACCGCCTGGGAATTTTGGTGTTGCGACCGGCGACCTGAAGCTGGCAGGCTGGAGCCTTCACCTCCGAGGTGCATAGGTGTTACTTCATCCCCATCACTGACCTGACGAACCGGGCGGAGCTGCCCAGGTGGGTGGCCGCACTGGCCAGGAACGGGGAGAGCGAAGAGGACACCTGGAAGGCCGTGGCGGCCATCCTGGCGGAGGTGCGTCGGGACGGGCTGCCAGCGGTGCTGGACTGGACGGAGCGCCTGGATGGCGTCCGCCTGGATCCCGCAGGCCTGCGCATTCCAGCGTCCACTCTGGAAGCCGCCCGCACCAACCTGGATCGCCAGCGGCCGGAGCTCATGGCCGCCCTCCGCGAGATGATCGCCAACATCCGCCGCTTCGCCGTGGGCCAACGGGGGTGTCTCCGCGACCTGGAGCTGCCCCTGCCCGGTGGCGGCACCGTGGGCGAGCGGTGGTGCGCCCTGATGACCGCCGGCGTCTACATTCCCGGCGGCCGGGCCTTCTATCCTTCCACCCTCGCCATGACCGTGATCCCCGCCCAGGTCGCGGGTGTGGATCGCATCGTGGGCGTGACGCCGCCCAAGGCCGCCGCCACCCTGCCTGGCGCCTGGGGCGTGGATCCGCTGGTGCTGGCCTGCGCCGCGGAGCTGGGCCTCACCGAGCTCTATCCCTTCGGCGGGGCCCAGGCCCTGGGCTGGCTGGCCTTCGGCGAGCCCGCCGTGGATCTCATCGCCGGACCCGGCAACCGCTTCGTGGCCGAAGCCAAGCGGCAGCTCATCGGCACCTGCGGCATCGACGCCCTGGCGGGCCCCACCGAACTGCTGGTGCTCGCGGACAGCAGTGCCGATGCCGCCTGGCTCGCCGAAGATCTGCTGGCCCAGGCCGAGCATGATCCCGACGCCGCCGCCGTGCTGGTGAGCGAAGACCGCCGCCTGCTGGAGGCCGTTGCAGCGGAGCTGCAGACCCGCACCGCTGCCTCCCCGCGTCGCGCCATCCTCGAACAGAGCCTGGCCAGCCACGGACGGCTCGTCTGCTCCAACCGCGACCTGGCCATCGCCCTGGCCCAGGCCTGGGCCCCGGAGCACCTCGAACTCTGCGTGGGCGATCCGGAAACCTGGCTACCCTACCTCACCACCGCAGGCGCCGTCTTCATCGGCAGCGCCAGCGCCGAGGCCTTCGGCGACTACGGCGCGGGCCCGAACCACGTGCTGCCCACGGATCGCAGCGCGCGCTACACCAGCCCCCTGGGCGTGGCCACCTTCCTCAAGCGGCAGAGCCTGCTGCGCCTGTCCCCCGCCGATGCCGCCACCATGGCCCCCTGGGTGGAACGGCTGGCCGAAGCGGAGGGCCTCACCCACCACGGCCGCAGCGCCGCCCTCCGCGGCCATCACCCCTAGGGAGCGCTGCATTCAGTCGCGCTCTGCCCTGCTCCACTCCCTGGAAGCCTGGTTTTCTCCTACCCTCATTCAGAGTCACCCATGTCCCTGCTGCGACCCGACCTATCCGACCTGCCCGCCTATCAGCGGCCCCCCGAGCCGCCCACGGGCGTGCGCCTGCACATGAACGAGCCGGCCCAGGACTGGCCCGAAGCGCCCCGGAACGCCCTGCTGGCGCGGCTCCGCGTCATGCCCTTCCACCAGTACCCCGAGCGCCAGGGCGAGCTCACCGAACGGCTGCGCCGCCGTCTGGGCGCGCCGGAGGGTGGCCTGCTGCTGGGCCCCTCCAGCGGCGCGCTGTTGGATCTGGTGGCCATGGCCGGGCTCGGTGCTGGCGAGCGGGTGGCCATTCCCGATCCCGGCTTCAGCCTCTATCCGCTGCTGGTGCGGCGCCACGGCGGCCGCGTGCGCCTGGTGCCCCAGGACACGGGCTTTCCGCTGGAGCCCTGGTTCAGCGCCCTGGACTGCCGCCAGATATGGCTCACCCTGCCCAACAATCCCACGGGCGCCTGGATCACCCCGGAAGCCGTGGAGCCCCTGCTGGCTGCGGCGGCGACCCGCCCCGAGCCGCCGCTGGTGGTGCTGGATGAGGCCTACGCGGAGTTCGCCCCGGCCACCCACCGCCTGGCCGTGGACCGCTACCCGAACCTGGTGCTGCTGCGCACCTTCAGCAAGGCCCTGGCCTCGGCGGCCTGGCGTATCGGCTACCTGGTGGGCGATCCCGCCCTGATCTCCAGGCTCGCCACGCTGCAGCTGCCCTACTCCCTGCCCACCGCCAGCCTCGAGGCCCTGGACGTGGCCCTGGATTTCGCCGCCGATTTCGAAGCGGCCGTACGGGTCATTCCCGAACGGCGGGATCGCCTGGCCGCGGCCCTGCCCACCCACCGCGCCGCCCCCAGCGGCGGCAACTTCCTGCATGTATCACCGGATCCCTCGGACGACCTGGAAGCTGCAGGCCTGAAGGTGCGCCGCCTGCCCGGCGCGAACGCCACCCGGATCACCCTGGGCACCGAGGAGGCCACGGCCCGTGTCGCCTCGGTGCTCGGTGCTTCGCTGCCGGCGCCAGCGCCACGACCCCGGCGCTGCCTTCTCGTCCTGGACATCGATGGCGTCCTCATCGACGCCGACCGCAGCTTCATGGAGGCCGTGGCCAGGGCCCTGGCCGAGCTGCGCCCCGCCCTGCCCTGGTCAGATGAGACCTACATGGCCTTCAAGCGGCTGGGCGGTTTCAACAACGACTTCCGTCTCGCGGCCGGGGCGCTGGCTCTCGCCGAAACCTTCGGCGACGAAGACCTGCAGCCGTGCGTGGAAGGCGCCATGGGCCGGGGCTTCCCCGAGCTCGAAGCCCGCTTCCGGGCCCTAGAGCCTGTGGCCCAGGCCGTGGTGCAGAAGCACTACGCCGACACCATCCGCATGGAGCGCCCACTCGTGTCGCTGCCCGAGCTCCAAGCTACCGGCTGGGATCTGGCCATCCTGACCGGACGCCCTCCCGAGGAACTCGAGCTCGCCTGGCGCGTGCTGGGCTTCCAGCTGCCCGCGATCTGCGATGCCGCGCCCCACCTCCGCAAGCCGGAACCCGCCGGCCTGCTGCAGCTGGCGGATGCCTTCCGCGCCGAGGAGATCGTGTTCGTCGGGGATACGGTGGACGATGCGCGCTGCCTGCATGCCGCTGCAGAGCTAAGGCCCGAGCTGGCCTGGCGCTTCGTGGGCGTTGGCGCCGACCGCGCGCGTTTCTGCGGGCCCCGCGACGGCCAATCCACCACCCTGCCCGACTTCCTGCCGATGCTGAACCAGGAGCCATCATGAGGACCGCCAGCCTTCGACGCGCCACCACCGAGACCGAAGTGAACCTCAGCCTCCAGCTGGATGGCGGCGAGGCCCGCATCCGCACCGGCCTGGGCTACTTCGACCACATGCTGATGCAGCTGGCCAGGCATGGCGGCTTCGGCCTCGCCATCGAGGCCAAGGGCGACCTGCCCGTGGACAGCCACCACCTCGTTGAGGACGTGGGCCTGTGCCTCGGCGATGCCCTGAAGGAGGCCCTGGGCGATCGCGCGGGCCTGGCCCGGTACGCCCACGCCTACGTCCCACTGGACGAAGCGCTGGCGCGGGTCGTGGTGGATCTCTCCGGCCGTCCCTGGTGCGAGTTTCACGCAGAGCTGCCCGCCATCATCCTCGGCGATGGCTTCCAGGTGGAGATGGTCCGGGAGTTCTTCGTGGCCCTGGCCATGCGCGGGGGCCTGGCCATCCATGCGGACCTGCTGCGCGGCGTGAACACGCACCACAAGGTCGAAGCCCTCTTCAAGGCCCTGGCGCGGGCCCTGCGCCAGGCCACCCGCATCGAGGGCGGCGGCGTGCCCTCCACCAAGGGGACCCTCTCCGCATGAGTGCCGCCGACATCATCACCCTCATCGACTACGACGCCGGCAACCTGGCCTCCCTGGAAGGTGCCCTGGACCGGCTGGGACTACCCTATCAGCGGGCGGCGACGCCCGATCAGGCCGCGCCCGGAGGACCGGTCATCCTGCCCGGTGTCGGCCACTTCGAGGCCGCCCAGCGGTCCCTGCGCGAGCGCGGCTGGTGGCGCGTGCTCCCCAGCCTGGTGGCGGAGGGCCGGCCCCTCCTCGGCATCTGCCTGGGGCTGCAACTGCTCGCCGAAGGCAGCGAGGAGGCGCCGCGCGCCTCGGGCCTGGGGCTCATCCCGGGGATCGTCCGGCGCCTCGGCCCGGGCGTGAAGGTCCCCCACATGGGCTGGAGCCAGGTCCAGCAGCGTCGCGCCCACCCGGGCCTGCCCGACCCCGACGGCGGCTGGCTCTACTTCGTCCACAGCTACGCCCTGGCACCCACGGTGGAGACCATCTACGTGGCCGAGCACGGCCGCCCCTTCGCCGCCGTGGAGGCCCGGGGCAATGTCATGGGCTTCCAGCCCCACCCGGAAAAATCCGGACGCGCCGGCCTGCTCCTGCTCCAGTCGGCCCTCGCCTGGATGGGCGTGACGGCCCCGCAGCCGGAGGTGCCATGCAACTGATTCCGAGCCTCGACCTGATGCAGGGCCGCCTCGTGCGGCTGCGCCACGGCGATCCGCAGCAGGCCACCTTCTACGACATGGAACCCGAGGACTGGGTTGGCCAGCTGGCGGAGGCCGGCGCCCGGCGCATCCACCTGGTGGACCTGGACGGTGCCTTCGGCCGGCCGCTCCAGGGGCGCTTCACCGGCTTCCCGGCGCGCTTCCCTGAGATCCACTTCCAGCTGGGGGGTGGTCTGCGGGACCGGGCCGCCATCGAGAGTGTGCTGGACCTGGGCTTTGATGCCGTGGTGGGCACCCTGGCCGTGGAGCAGCCCGCGTACCTCAAGGGCCTCTCGGGCCATCGCGTCATCGCGGCCCTCGACCTCAAGGGCGACCGCATCGTCACCCGGGGCTGGCAGGCCCCCAGCGCCTGCGCCTCCACGGATGTCTTCGAAGCCCTGCTCACCCTCGGCTTCAACCGCGCCCTGGTGACCGACATCAGCCGCGACGGGACCCTGGAAGGCCCCGGCATCGAAGCAGCGGCCTGGGTGGCCCGCGAAGGCTTTCACGTGCAAGCTTCCGGCGGCCTCAAGGACCTCACCGATCTGGTGCCCTTGGGCAAGGTTCCAGGCATCGTGGGAGCCATCAGCGGCAAGGCCCTGATGGAAGGCTTCATTCCCTTGGATGATCCTCAGATCCGTGCGGCACTGGAAGGGGGTGTCTGATGCCCGCCAAGCGCATCATTCCCTGCCTCGACGTGAAACAAGGACGTGTCGTGAAGGGCGTGCAGTTCAGGGACCTCCGGGACCTCGGCCACCCCGTGGATCTGGCCCGGCGGTACGACGCCGAAGGGGCCGATGAGCTCGTCTTCCTGGACATCGCCGCCTCCATCGAGAACCGCGGAACGCGCGAAGCCTGGGTGCGCGAAGTGGCCCACGAGCTGAGCATCCCCTTCACCGTGGGCGGCGGTGTCTCCCGCGTGGAGGACGCCCGGAGCCTGCTGCGGGCCGGCGCGGACAAGGTGGCGGTGAACACGGCGGCGGCGCTGCGCCCCGCCCTGGTGTCCGAGCTGGCGGATGCCTTCGGCCGGCAGTGCGTGGTGGCCGCGGTGGACGTGAAGCGCGATGACGCCCTGGGCTGGCGAGTGTTCCTGAAGGGCGGCACCGAGCCCACGGAGCGCGCAGCCCTCGATTGGCTCTGCGAGCTGAACGAGCTTGGCGCGGGCGAGATCCTGCTCACCTCCATGGACCGGGACGGCACCGGCGAGGGCTTCGACATCCAGCTGCTCGACCTGGCCTCGCAGCTGCCCATCCCCCTCATCGCCTCTGGCGGCGCGGGCCTGGAGATCCACTTCCTGGAGGCGCTGGAGCATGGGGCCGACGCGGTGCTGGCCGCCACGCTCTTCCACGAGGGCATTCTGCCCATCCCCCGCCTCAAGGCCTACCTGGCCCAGAACGATCTTTCCGTGCGGATCTGACATGAACCCAGACACCCTCCGATTCGACTCCGACGGCCTCATCCCGGGCATCGTACAAGACCGCGCTGGTGCCGTGCGCATGGTGGCCTGGCTCAGCCGCGAGGCCCTTCGGCTCACCCTCGAGACCGGCTTCGTCACCTTCTGGAGCCGCTCCCGGCAGGCCCTCTGGACCAAGGGTGAGAGCAGCGGGAACCGGCTGAAGCTCTTCCAGATCCGGCCGGACTGCGATGCCGACGCCCTACTCATCCTCGCCGATCCCGAGGGCCCCAGCTGCCACCGAGGCACCGAGAGCTGCTTCGACGCCGACTCTGAGGCAGGCGATCCCTGGCCCGCCACCCTGCCCTGGCTGGGCCGCCTGGAGGCGCTGCTGAAGTCCCGGAAGGCCGCCGCCTCCCTGGACGGCAGTTACACCCAGAAGCTCTTCGCCCAGGGTGTGGACCGCATCGCCAAGAAGGTCGTGGAGGAGGCTGGCGAGGTGATCCTCGCCGCCAAGAACGACGACCGCGAGGCCTTCCTGGGCGAGGCCGCGGACCTGCTCTTCCACCTGGATATGCTGCTGGTGGAGCGGGGCGCCAGCCTCCTCGACGTGGTGGAGGTGCTGCACGGCCGCCACGCCAGGCGCGCCGGAGGGCCCTCCTGATGCCGGTCCGCACACCCCACTTCCCTGATCTGCTCTTCGGTTCCGCCGCGCGGCTCCGCCGGTGGGAGGCCGCCCTCATGGGCCTGCTCGCGGCCCAGGGCTACCGCGAGCTGCACCCATCGCTGGTTCTGCGCGAAGCCATCCCGGAGGGCGCCCTGCGCTTCTTCGATGGCGACGAGCTGGTGGCCCTGCGCTGGGATTTCACGGTGGCCCTGGCGGGCCTGCTCGCCCGCGGTTTCGCGGCGCCGCCGGACCGCGTGGCCTATGCAGGAGCAGTGTTCCGCCGCCCCGTCCAGCCCTGGGAGGCGGTGGAGCGCTTCGAGGTGGGCTGCGAGCGCATCCAGCCCGAAGGGGAACGCTCCGACGAGGCCGATGTCGAGCTGGCCTGCCTGCTCATGGCCATCCCGGGCGCCATCGGCCTGAAGAACGCCATCCTCCACCTGGGCCATGCCGCCCTGGTGCGACGCCCCCTGGAGGCCGAGGGGCTGTCCGGCGGCCTGGCGGACGGCGTGGTGGCGGCGCTCTCGCGCCGCGCGCCACACCGGGTCCGTGAGGTGCTGAAGGGGCATCCCGCGGCCGCGAGGCTGACGACCCATGCCGAGGCCCTGCTGTCCGAACTGGACGGCCCCAGGACCCTCGACGCCCTGGGGTCCAGCCCCTACGCGCACCTCCTGGAGGGCGAGCGGGAGCACATGGACCGGGCCCTGAAGGCACTGCTGCCCATCCTCCCCGCCAACCTAGAGCTGCGCGTGGACCTGGCCGACGTGGCGGGGCTGGACTTCTACACCGGCCCCACACTGAGACTCTGGGCCCCGGGCGCCCAGCAGGAGCTGGCCGCGGGCGGCCGCTACGACCGCCTCTTCCCCGACCTGGGACGCCCCTGGCAGGCGGCGGGCTTCTGCGTGCGGTTGTCGCGCCTGCTCGATCTCGCCGAAACCCGCCCCGACCTCTTCGAGCCCCTGCCATGACCGCCTCCACGCTCCTCATCGCCTTCCCCAAGGGCCGCCTCGGCGACGAACTGGTCCCGAAGCTTGCGGGCACGCCGCTGGCCCTCGATGCCGAAGCCCTGAAGTCGCGGGTGCTCCGTATCCCCACCGCGACACCGGGCGTGGCGGCCCTGCTGCTCAAGGGCGCGGACCTGCCCCGCTACGTGGCCGCGGGCGTGGCCTCCCTGGGCATCGTGGGCTCGGACACCCTGGACGAGATGGACATGGACCTGCTCGAGCTGGCGGATCTGGGCTTCGGTGCCTGCCGCCTATCCCTCTGCGCCCAGGAAGGCGTTTCGCTGGATTCGCTCCGGGCCAAGCCCCACCTGCGCCTGGCCACCAAGTTCCCCAGGGCCACCGAAGCCTGGCTCACGCGGGAGGGGCTCACCGCCGAACTCGTCCCCCTCAGCAGCAGCGCGGAACTGGCGCCCTTGCTGGGTCTGGCGGATGCCATCGTGGACCTGGTTCAGACCGGCGGCACCCTCCGAGCTCACGGCCTGGTGGAGACCGCCGTGCTGGGCTCCTCCTCTGCCCGCCTGGTGGCCGCCCGCGGCGCCTACCTCAGCGAACCCGGGCGCATCCGACCGCTGGCGGACATGATGATTGAAGCGTTCAGGACAAAAGCGTAGACAGTTAATCCTGCATTTCGTCCTGTTAATCCTGTCTCAGCTTTTCCTCTCGGTCAGGCGCGGACCTTGCCATAGATATTGTCCCGCTGCCACGGCTCGTAGCCAGCGGCGCGGATCATGCGGTTCATCTCATCCCTGTTCACCGTGTAACAGGTTCCGGCCGCGCTGACGACGTTCTCCTCCAGCATGAGGCTGCCCATGTCGTCGCAGCCGTAGTGCAGGGCCAGCTGGCCGGTCTTGCGGCCCATGGTGACCCAGCTGCTCTGGATGTGCGTGAAGTTGTCGAGGAAGATCCGCGCCACGGCAATGGTGCGGAGGTACTCGACGTCGGTGGGCTTGGGCACCTTGCCTTCCCAGGGCGTATGGCCGCTCTGGAAGGGCCAGGCCGCGAAGGCGGTGTAGCCTCCGCCGTTGTTCCGCGCCAGGGCACGGTCCTGCTGGTCGCGCAGGGCCTCCAGGTGTTCGATGCGCTCGGCCGAGGTTTCCGTGATGCCGAACATCATGGTACCCGTGGTCTTCACGCCCTGTTCGTGGGCGGCTTCCATCACTTCCAGCCACTTCTCGCGGCCGCCCTTGAGGGGCGCGATCTTCTTGCGGATGCGGTCCACCAGGATCTCCGCGCCGCCGCCGGGAATGGAGCCCAGGCCCGCCTCGCGCAGGTCGGCGATGGTCTTGCCCAGGGTCTGGCCACTGAGCATGGCCATCATCTGGATCTCCACCGGTGAGAAGCCGTGGACCCAGATGCCCAGGTCGCGGTGGAGGTAGCGCACCAGGTCCAGGTAGTAGTCCCAGGGCAGGTCGGGATTCACGCCGCCCTGCAGCAGGAAGCCTGTGCCGCCGATGGCTTTCGTCTCCTCGGCCTTCTGCTTCAGCTGCTCCTTCGTGAGCACGTAGCCGCGGGTGTCGCCGGGCTTGTGGTAGAAAGCGCAGAAGGTGCAGTAGACGTTGCACACATCGGTGTAGTTGACGTTGCGGTCGATGACGTAACTGACGCGGCGCGGATCGTTGTGGCGGTCCCGGGCGGCCGTGGCAGCCACGGCCAGATCCGGCAGTTCCGCGCTTTCAAACAACATCAGCGCCTCGGCGGCGGAAATCCGCCGGCCCTGGAGCACGCCAAGCAGGATGTCCTCGGGCGTCGCGAGGGTCTTGAGCATGTCTAGACCTTGTACCCCATCACCTGGAGGCAGCGCCGGCAGACGCAGTCCTGGCCTTCCACGCCGTGCTGGAAGTGCTCCAGGGTGTAGGCGCAGCGGCACTTCTCGCAGATCTGGGTGGGATCGGTGCAGGTCTTGGGGGCGTAGAGATGCGTGGGATCGGGCATGGCGGACTCCGGACCTTCAAGAATACCAAAGGCGGCCCCGCAGGGCCGCCTTTGCAGGTAAAAGATGCTTCAGCTATTCCTCGACGGCCCCGGCCTTGGCGCTTTCGTGCGGGCGGGTGTTCCGCTTGTCCTGCTGCTTGTGGGCCTGCGCCTCCAGCTTGTCCACGGCCTGGGTGATGCTGGCATACATGTCATCCGTGGTGGCCGAGGCCACGAAGGCGCTGGCACGCGTCTTCAGGGTGATCTCCGCTTCGTGGCGATGCTTCTCCACGCTCAGGATCACGTGGACGTCGATGATGTCGTCCAGGTAGGTGGCCATCTTGTCCAGCCGCTCCTTCGTGAGCTGCTTCAGGGGCTCGGTGAGCTCCATGTGGCGGCCGGTGTAGTTGACCTTCATGGGGTACTCCTGAAAGGGGCCGGTCGGCCCGGGATTTTGGGATCCGGCCCTGTTATCGGCGCCGGCGCTGGGAAGCTGGAGGAATTTTCAGTTCCTCTCGGTACTTGTTCACGGTGCGGCGGGCCACCTTGATGCCATCCCGCTCCAGCAGGCTGGCAATGGCCTCATCCGACAGGGGCTTGGCGATATCCTCCGCCTGCACGAAGGCCTTGATCCGGTGCTTGACCACGGTGGCTGACACGTCGGAATCCTTGGGCCGGGCCGAGAAGAAGTAGTTCAGGTCGAAGAGCCCCTGGGGCGTGTGGATGGTCTTGGCCTTCACCACGCGGCTGATGGTGCTCTCGTGGAAGCCCGTGGCCTCGGCCACATCGCGCAGCACCATGGGGCGCAGCCGCTCGATGCCGTGCTCGATGAACTCCTTCTGCAGTTCCACGATCTGGGCCGATACGCGCAACACCGTGCGGTTGCGATCCTCCACTCCGCGGATGAAATCCCGGGCGCTGCGGAAGCGCTCGCGGATGAAATCCTTGTCAGACTTGGCCTCGCTGGAGGCCATGAAGCGCGGATATTCGCCGTTCACGCGCAGGCGCGGCAGGCCCTCATCGTTGAGGTAGACCTTCCAGTGGCCATCCTCGCCCTTGAGCACCACCACATCGGGCTTCACCACGCGCTCGCCATCGGGATCAAAGGCCCGACCAGGCGAGGGGTTGAGGTGCTTGAGCTGCTCCATGGCCAGGCCCAGTTCCTCTTCCGTGCAGCCCAGCGCCCGGCGCAGCTTGGCGCTGTCGCGCTGGGACAGGAGCTCCGAAAAATCCTGGATGATGCGGACCGCCAGGTCGTCGGGCTCCGCACCGGCATGGCGCAGCTGCAGCAGGAGGCACTCCTGCACCGTGAAGCAGCCCACGCCGGAGGGATCGAACTCCTGGAGCACGTCCAGGGCTGCGCGCAGGGCTTCCTCCGTGACGCCCAGGTCCGCGGCCAGCTTGGCGGGCGTGGCCTCCAGGGAGGGCTGGTCCGGATCCATGCGGATGAACCCTTTGGGATCCAGCCGGTCGATGAGCCGCTCCACCAGCGGCGCGCGGGGATCCTCGTGCTCCAGGGTCTCGTAGAGCTGCCCGACCAGATGGTCCTGGAGGGATTCGAAGGCGCTGAGCCGGTCCTCCCAGGAGAGGCGGTCCTCTTCCGGCAGGTTGCTGGTGCGGGGCAGATCCTGGTCCCAGCTGTTCTCGGCGCCCAGCTCGGTCTCCTGCACCTGAGCCACGCCCTCTTCGGTGAACCGCTCCAGATCCCCCTCGGGATTCATCTCGCCCGCCGAATCCAGGATGGGTCCGAGATCCACCGTGTCCACCCCCTCAGGGAGTTCCACGGGATCAGCCATCTGCTCAGCGGAGCCTTCGGTCACATCGGAGTCGCGGCCCTCCTCGATGGCCTCGAGGGTGGGCACCTCGTCGCTGTCGTCGGCCAGCTCCAGCAGGGGATTCTCCTCCAGCTCCCGCTCGATGGTCTGGGACAGCTCCTGCAGGTTCATCTGCCACAGCTTGAGCTTCAGCTGCATGGCGGGGGTCAAGGCCAGGGTCTGGCTCTGGGCCAGGCGTTGGGAGAGGAAGGGACCGGCTGCCATCAGTCGAGCCTAAACCGGTCGCCCAGGTAGACCCGGCGGATGTCCGGATCCTCTGCGATTTCGCTGGGCAGGCCGTTCTTCATGATCATCCCGTCCGCCAAGATATAGGCGCGGTCGGCGATCTGCAAGGTCTCCCGGACATTGTGATCGGTGATGAGCACGCCGATGCCTCGCGCCTTGAGGTCGCCGATGAGGCCCTGAATCTCCAGCACGGATTTCGGATCCACGCCGGCAAAGGGTTCGTCCAGCAGCATGATGCGTGGTTCTGTCACCAGGGCCCGGGCCAGCTCGCAGCGCCGCCGCTCTCCGCCGGAGAGGCTCATACCCAGGGTGTCGCGCACCTTCTCCAGGTGGAATTCACCCAGCAATCGTTCACACCGCGCCTTCTGCTCGGCCTTGGGAATGGGCTGAAGCTCACCCAGGGCCATGAGGTTCTCCCACACGGTGAGGCCCCGGAACACGCTGGCCTCCTGGGCCAGGTAGCCGATGCCCAGCCGGGCCCGGCGGTGCATGGGCAGAGCGGTCACGTCCTGGCCCAGCCAGCGGATGGTGCCACGGTCAGGGGCTTCCACGCCTACCACCATGTAGAAAGTGGTGGTCTTGCCGGCGCCGTTGGGTCCCAGGAGCCCCACCACCTCGCCCATGCCCACACAGAGGCTGACATCCCGCACCACCGTGCGGTCGCCATAGCGTTTCTGGAGGTTCACTGCCTCGAGGCAGGGGGTGGAGTCAGCCATCCTTCTATCAGAACACACGAGGGCGCCCTTGTGCCTGCGGGGCCTGGGCTGCCCCGCAGGCACTCCAGGCCTCAGCGCGTGGCCCGTCCCGGCGTGTGGGGCGCCCGGGCGCTCTCCAGGGCCTCCTCCAGGGCCTTCAGCGCCGCCAAGGCGCTGTCGAACCGGCCCTGGAAGCCGCCGAGCCCTTCTTCGGCCCAGGTCAGGTTCTGCCGCTGGGCCAGGGTCGGGAGCTGAGTCGTTCCCCACACGCTGCTGGTGACATCCCCGATCCGTCCGAGGATGCCCGGGGCGGTGGGTTCCTGCCGGGACGCGATGGTGGCATCGCCCTCCAGGAGATCCCTCAGATCCTTCAGGTCGCCATGCAAACCCCTGGCTTTGGCCAGCAGCGCCTCCGGGACAGTTGGTGTCTCGAACAGGGCCTTGCGGACATGCTCAAGGCGGTGCTTCGCCTCGGCCAGCCGTTCGGAAGCGCCCATGGCCCGCCGCTGGAGGTCGCCCATGCGGGCACAGAAGGCGCTGAACTCGGCCCACTGGGCGGGATTCAGACGGCCCCCATCCAGCGGTCTCACCTCGAAGGCGACGGGACCGGACACGGGCTTCAGGACGCCATCCATCAGGAAGCCGAGGCTGGCCTGGTAGCGGCCGGGAACGGCGAGGGCCCCCTTCGCGCCGTAGTCCCAGGGGTCCCGCTCATGCGCGGCCTTCACCTGGATGGGGGCCGGATTCTGGAGACGGAGGTCCCAGGCCAGCCGGTGGAGCCCCTTCCCGGCCTTGTCGGTGAGGCGTCGCAGGACCTGTCCATCCATCGAGCTGATGGTCAGAACGATCTCTGGTGCCAGTTCCCGGGTCTCGGCCCGCAGGGCCTCCCAGGAGGGAATGGCCGGGTTCTGACCGGCCTTCACCGCTGCCTTCTCCCTGGCCTGGCGCTGCTGTTTCTGGATCTCCAGTTCCACCTGAACGTGGTAGGTGAAGACCGCGCCGAAGGGCGGATTGGGCGACAGGAAGAGGGAGTCCCCTTGGAACGATTTCCCAGGACCGCCGAAGGGCACGGCCGGCACATAGGCCAAGGCCGGCCGGAGGCCGAAGAGGTGGGCCTCCCGCTCCAGCAGCTCGGATCGTGCTTCCCGGAGCGGTGTGAGGTCGTCCAGCACGAAGAAACCCCGGCCGAAGGTCGCCACCACGAGGTCTCCCTCCCGGGACTGGATGGCCAGATCCTTCACGGCGGTGGTGGGCAGCTCCGTGAACTTCGACCAGGACTTCCCGGAATCCAGGCTGAAGAAGAGGCCGAATTCCGTGCCGCAGTAGAGAAGTCCCTCCCGTGCCGGATCCTCGCGAAGGGTGTAGACGCTGCCCCGCTCAGGCAGTCCGGCGGCCAGGGACTCCCAGGTCCGGCCGCGGTCGCGGGAGCGCAGCAGGTAGGGCCGGAAGTCTCCCGCCTTGTGGTTGTCGAAGGCCGCATACACGGTGCCGGGCTGATGAGGACTCGCGGCCAGGCAGGACACGTAGGTGAGATCGGGCACGCCGGGGAACCGGTCCAGCTTCCGCCAGGTCTTGCCGCCATCCTCGCTGGTCTGGATGAGGCCGTCGTCCGTGCCAACGTAGAGCAGGCCTTGGACCTTCGGGCTCTCGGTGAGTGCCACGATGTTGCCGAAGAAGCTCGTCGAGGTGTTCCGGGCCACCGCGTCCACGCTCCACACCCGGTCCATGATTTTCAGGCCGCTCCGGTCGATCCTCCGGGTCAGGTCGGGACTCACCGCGGTCCAGCTGCTCCCGCGGTCGTCGCTGCGGAAGAGCTTCTGGGCGGCGAAATAGAGCCGCTTGCCGTTGTGCGGACTCAGCATCATCGGCGCGTCCCAGTTCCAACGGAAGGGCTCCTCACCCGGCGCAGGCTGGGGCTGGAGCTCCACCCGCTCGCCGGTGCGGCGGTCGAAGCGGACCAGCCCGCCGTACTGGCTCTCCGAATACACCGTGTCAGGATCGTCCGGGTCAACCTGGCTGTAGAAGCCGTCACCCCCCTGGGTGACGAACCAGTCCGAGGCCGTGGATCCGTGGAGGTTCCGCGTGCGGCTGGGGCCGCCCAGCGTGAAATTGTCCTGGGTGCCGCCGTAGACCGTGTAGAAGGGCTGCGCATTGTCCACCGCCACCCGGTAGAACTGGATGACCGGAAGGTTGGCCTTGAACTCCCAGGTGGCGCCGCGGTCGCGGCTTTCGTAGACGCCGCCGTCGCACCCGGAGATCAGGTGCTCGGAGTTGGCCGGATCGATCCACAGCGCGTGGTTGTCCACGTGCTTGGAGGTCTCCCCCACCCGGCGCCAGGTCTTGCCGCCGTCCTCGGTCACCTGCATCCAGGTGTCCATGGCGTAGACGCGCTTAGGATGCTTCGGATCGCAGAAGAGCTCCTGGTAGTACTGGGCGCTGCCGGAGACCTGCTCGTTGCGGCGCTCCCAGGTCTGGCCCCCGTCCGTGCTGCGGAAGAAGCCGCCCGTCTTGTTGGCGGCCTCGATGGTCGCGTAGACCGTGTCAGGCTCGCCCTCGGGGATGGCCAGGCCGATGCGGCCCAGGTCCTCCTTCGGCAGCCCCTCCTTGAGGCGGATCCAGGTCTGGCCGCCATCGGTGCTCTTGTGGATCCCGCATCCCGGTCCCCCGTTCACCATCCCCCACACATGCCGGCGGCGCTGGTAGGTGGCCGCGAACAGGACGTCGGGGTTGCGCGGGTCCATCACCACGTCCGTCACGCCGGTGTGGGCGTCCACGGTGAGAACGGCTTTCCAGGTCTTCCCGCCGTCGGCGGTCTTGTAGAGGCCCCTGTCTCCACCTTCCTTCCAGAGGGGTCCCTGGGCGGCCACGAAGACCACCTGGCTGTCGCGTGGATCCACCAGGATCCTGCCGATGTGCTCGCTGGCCTTGAGGCCCATGTTCTCCCAGCTCTTCCCGCCGTCCAGGCTGCGGTAGACGCCGTCGCCGTAGGCCACCGAGCGCTGGGAATTGTTCTCGCCGGCGCCTACCCAGACCGTGTTGGCATTGCGCGGGTCGAGGGTGACGCAGCCGATGGAGAACGAGGTCTCCTTGTCGAACAGGGGCGTCCAGGTGGTGCCGCCGTTCAGCGTCTTCCACACGCCGCCAGAGGCGACAGCCACGTACCAGGTGTCCGGCCTGCGCGGATCGATGGCGATGTCTGCCACGCGGCCCGAGGTGACCGCCGGTCCCAGGTTCCGGAAGGGCAAGGCTCCCAAGGGCGATTCTCTGGGGGCTGTCGCCTCGGCCGTGGCCTTGGGAGCCCCGCCGGTCAAGGGCACGGCCAGGAGAAGGCAGACCAGAGGTGCGAGGGAACCGAGCCGGGGCATACTGCCTCCTAATACGAGGTTTCTCCCATGATGATGCCCCACATTCGGCGGGGCGTCACCAGCCAGAACCGGCGCCCTTGCCGCGCACGCGTCCCTGCCACTTGACGGTCCGGGTGTCGGGCTCCAGTTCGAGCGCCTCGCCCTGCCCCTCCCCCAGCCGGCCCCGGAGGGACACGGAGCCCTTGGCCTGCACCACTTTCACCGTGCGATCGGTACCCAGGGTCACGGTCACGGTGTCCGCGGCCAGCCGCCACCCCTGCCCCTGGCATTCGACCCCACCGCTGAGGGTGACCCGCTGGGCCTCGCTCTGGCCTCGCTCGGCCCGCAGGAAGAGGTCGCCATCCGCCGCTGCGAGGGCCCCGCTCAGGCCCTCGGGGAAGCTCACCTGTTCTGCCTTGCGGAGGATGCGGGGGCCGGAGAGGCGCTCCCGCAGCCGGGACCAGGCCGCGGGCCGGCCCGTCAGCGTCCAGAGGGCATCCTCCCAGACCAGCTTCGCCCCCCGCAGGCTGCCGCCAGTGAACAGGTTCACCTGGACGGGCCCCTCGATGGTCCAGGCGCGGGGATCGCCATGCCCCGAGCCGCCCGTGAAGGTGCCGTCCTCCCCCCGGCCCAGCACCGGGCCCTGGAGCGTCCACCGGCGCGTGGCGCGCTCCACCTGGATGCGGGGCGAGGAGAGGGTGCGCCGGCCCCAGGTGAGGAGGGCCTGGCCCTCCGCCACGGCATGGCCCACTGGCAGGGCTTCGGGGAGATCCTTGCCGGTGGCCTCGCGCATGAATACCCGCGGCGCCTTCAGGGTGAGGCGCTGGCCATCCACGGGCTGGTCCCAGACCACGCTGCCCTCCAGTCGCAGGCCCGCGGGGGTCCACCGCGCGCCATCGGTGCTGAGCTGCTCCTCCCCGGCGACCAGGGCCCGCCGGGCCCGGAAGGACCGGAACTCCACCTGCTGGAAGCTCGCGCCGGGCTGGGGCCTGGGGGCCCGGCCGCTCTGGGCCTCGCCGCGCCAGCCATCGGCCCGCTCGAAGGACAGGGGCCCGGGCCAGGTGACGGTATCCGGGGCGAGGTCCGCCACGGAGGCCTGCAGCGAGCCCTCGCTCAGCCTGGCCTTCACGCCCTCCAGGTGGCCCGACTGGAAGCCTGGGGTGGCCCAGAGGCGCTCGGCGTCCATGGCCTGGAGGGTCGGAGCCGCCGCGCCGCCGGTGGGGGCCTGCCAGCGCACAGGACCGCGTTCCACGCGCAGCTTGCCGTCCGTTTCCCGCCGCCAGCCGGCCGGCAGGTTCCAGATGCCCCGGGAGGATCCTTCCAGGGACTCCCAGCGCAGGGGCGCCAGGCCCTCCCACTCACCGCCATTCCAGCGGATGGCCGGCCCCTCGCTCTCGATGTGGCCCTTGCCGAGAGGAACCGTGGTCCCCGGCTGCGCCACGCCGAGGTCCATGGGGCCCTGGAGGGTCCATACGCCGGCCTGCCGCCGCGCTTTGGGCGAAAGCAGCCGCCACTGCCCGGCCTGCTCGTCGAGGCGGCCGGTCACCTGCTCCAGGAGGAGGTCCTGCTCGGAGCCCGAGATGGTCTTGTAGGCGAGCACCATGCGGTTTGGCCCCAGCTGCTCGGTGACGGTGCCCTTGGTGCCCTTGGTGCCTTCGCCGAAGAGCGCGTCACCGCCCACCGTGCGGCCCGGCATGCCCTCGCTGCCGTTGGCCAGGAAGCGCAGCGTGAACCCGAGAGTGGCCGCCACGAGGCCCCAGCCCAGGCGCCGCCAGAGGGGGTGCCGGGCGGGCGGGATGTCCTGCAGCAGCGCGGATACCTTCACGGCAGCGCCTCCCCGAGGACCGAATCCACCAGCCAGGAACGCCCCCAGCGGGTACTGCCCTGGGGGGCCGCGGCCACGCAGAGCCGGTCATCCACGCGGGGCTGGCTGGGGCGCTCGTGGTTGGCGAACCAGGTGAGGGGATCCGCCAGGCCGGCCAGCCTCAGTTTCCAGTGCTCGGCACTGAAGACGGCGGACAAGGTGACCGTGCCTTCGACGCGGGCCAGAGGTGGCGCGAAGCCCTGGCCGAAGGGCTCAAGTCGGGCCAGATCGGCATCCCCGGGCAGATCCTCTGGCCCGCCATCCAGCAGCAGGACCGACCGTTCCCGCCCTTCGGCCTGGAGGGCCGCGCCCCGTTGGAGGGCCTGCAGCACGAAGGGGAACCGGGCTGCCACGAAGCTGAGTCCGGCCGCCACGCGGTGGCCGCCGCCGCCCAGGATGAAGGGCTGGGCCAGGGCCAGCAGCTCGCCCAGGTCATAGCCTTCCGGGGCCCGCAGGCTGCAGTGGGCCACGCCGTCGATGACCGTGCACACGCCCGAGGGACGGCCGCTGGCGCGCATGCGGTGGCCCGCCACGATGCCGATGACGCCCTTGTGAGCCGCCGGGTCCAGCACCAGATCGAAGGCCGCCTCAGAGGGCGCCGGCAGGCGCTCGGCCACCTCCTGCTGGATCGCCCGCCGTTCCAGATTGAGCGCTTCCACGCGGGCCATCAGCCGGTCCGCCTCGCCGGGATCCTTGGTGAGAAGCAGCCGGACGGCGTCCTCCGCACCGCCCATGCGGCCCACGGCGTTGAGCCGCGGCGCCAGGCCGAAGGCGATGTCCTGGGCGCCGATGGCGCCCTCCTTCTTCGCGGCCCGCAGCAAGGCAGCTAGGCCAGGCCCGTTCCGCCCGCTGAGGGAATCCAGCCCCCGGCGCACCAGCAGAGCGTTCTCGCCCACCAAGGGCATCACGTCCGCCACGGTGCCGATGGCCACCAGCTTGAGCAGCCCATCCAGGAAGATCGCATCGGCGCCCGTGGGATGGGGCACCGCGCCGAGCAGGGCCTGGGCCAGCTTGAAGGCCACGCCCACGCCCGCGAGGTACGGATTGGCGTAGTCCCCGAGGTGGGGATGCACCACCGCGCAGGCGGGCGGCAGGTCGACCCCCAGGGCATGGTGGTCCGTGATGACCCAGTCGAGGCCCAGCTCCGCGCTGGCCACCACCTCGGCCAGGCTGCGCACGCCGCAGTCGACGGAGATGAGCAGGCCCGGATCGCGGGCGGTCTTCAGTTCCTGGATGCAATCCAGGTGCAGGCCGTAGCCATCGGAGAAGCGGTTGGGGATGAAGAAGGAGGCCTCCGCGCCAAGCCGCTCCAGGGTGCGCATCAGCAGTGCTGTGGCGGTGACGCCATCCACGTCGTAGTCGCCGTAGACGACGATGCGCTCCCGGCCTTCGATGGCCTTGCGGATGCGCGCCACGGCCGCGTCCACGCCCGGCAGCAGGTGCGGGTCCGTGCTGCGAGCCCAGGATGGATCCAGCCGCCAGGCCAGATCCTCACTGCGATCCACGCCCCGCAGCCAGGCGAGCCGGGCCAGCCTCGGCTCCAGGCCCCATGTGTCAGCCATGCCCTTCCAGGGCGCCAAGCCCGCCGGGATCTCCCGGCGGAGGCGCCATCGAACCGGCAGCATCAGCCCACGCTGCCCATGCGGGCGAACTTCTGGTATCGCTCTTCCACCAGCTGCTCGGCGGAGAGGTCGGAGAGCTCGGAGAAGGCCTCGATGATGGCGTCCTTCAGGGCCGCCGCGGCGGCGTCGAAGTTGGAATGGGCACCGCCCAGCGGCTCCTTCACGATGCCGTCGATGACGCCCAGCTCCAGCAGGTGCGGGGCCGTGAGCTTGAGCGCCGCGGCGGCCTTGGGGGCTTGGCTGGCGTCCTTCCAGAGGATGGAGGCGCAGCCCTCGGGGGAGATCACGGAGTAGATGGCGTTCTCCATCATGAGCACACGGTCGGCCACGCCCAGGGCCAGGGCCCCGCCGCTGCCGCCCTCGCCGATGACGACGGCCACTACGGGCACCTCGAGCTTGGCCATCTCCAGCAGGTTCCGGGCGATGGCCTCGGCCTGCCCGCGCTCCTCGGCATCCACGCCAGGGTAGGCGCCGGGCGTGTCGATGAGGCAGAGGATGGGCCGCTGGAATTTTTCCGCCAGCTTCATGAGGCGCAGCGCCTTGCGGTAGCCCTCGGGCTTGGGCATGCCGAAGTTGCGCAGGATCTTCTGCTTGGTGTCCCGGCCCTTCTGTTGGCCGATGACCATGACCGGGTTGCCCTCGATCCAGCCGAAGCCCGACACGATGGCCGCGTCGTCGCCGAAGCGGCGGTCGCCATGCAGCTCGTCGAAGCGCTCGCAGAGCCGCTCGATGTAGTCGAGGGTGTAGGGGCGCTTGGGGTGCCGCGCCAGCTGGGCCCGCTGCCAATCCGTCAGGTTAGTGAACAGGTCGGCCTTCAGCTTGTCGAGCTTCTTCTCCAGCTTCTCCCGCTCCTTGGTCTGGGAAGGGTCCATCTCCATGGCCCGGATCTGGGCCTCCAGCTCAAGCACCGGCTTTTCCAGCTGGGACAGATCCATGGCCTGTTCGGGGGACGCGTCTTTCATGCAACCTCAAGCTGGGTCGTTCGAGGATCCAGTGTAGAAGGCCGGGCCAGGATTGGATAGGGCGCGCTGACCCTGGGTAACCCGCTTCCACCCAATCAAGTTCCTGGCTTCGCCGGGGTGGGGCACAATGCCCCATCGAGGTGTTTCCCTGGCTTCCCCTCCCTTCCCCCTCCTGGGCCTCAGCGGTGGCATCGCCGCGGGCAAGTCCCACGTCGCCTCCTGGATGCGGGACCGCGGGTGGGCAGTCATTGATGCGGACGCCCTGGCGCGGGAGGCGGTGGCTCCCGGAAGTGAAGGTCTAAGGGCGGTGGTTGATGCTTTCGGTCCCTCCGCCCTCCAGCCTGATGGCAACCTGGACCGCGTCTGGACGGCCGACCATGTCTTCGCGGACGCTGTCGCCCGCACCAGGCTCAACGCGATCCTGCACCCTCGCATCGAAGCCCTGCTGGAGGCGCGCTTAAGTGGACTTCCGCCGGGCCTTCACGGTGCGGTGCTCGACGCGGCCCTCTGGGTGGAGCGGGGCCGAGCGCACCACTTTGATGCGTTCTGGGTGGTGGATGCACCGGAAGAACTTCGGCTAGGACGCCTGATGAAGCGGGACGGACTGACCAGGGATGCCGGTCTGGCGCGCCTTCGCGCCCAGGCCACGGCCTCTGAGCGGGCCCTGCATGCCGACCTCGTGATCGAGAACGATGGAAGGGACCTCTCCGAGCTTCTCGCCGGGGCGGAGGCGACCCTTCTGGCAGACTGGAAGGTCCGCCGCGCGCGGACGTGGAGACCCGACATGCCTGCACCCTTCAGCGCCGATCAGCTGCGCCTGGTACTGACCGACCTGCTCAGCCGTGGGGGCGACTACGGTGAAGTCTATGTGGAACGGCGGCAAGCGCACGCCCTGGGCATGGACGATGGCCGTATGGAGGACGTGCTGGCCTCGGAGACCTTCGGCGCCAGCCTGCGCCTGGTCGAAGGTGAGACCACCCGTTTCGCGGACCTCATCTCCCCGACCTTCGAGGAACTGTCCGAATCCGCGCGAACCCTGGCCGCGCCTGGAAACGGCCCCGCCGCGGTCATTCCGGCCCTAATCGCCCGGGCCTTCCCGACCCCCAGCCCCGTGGTCCAGGATCCCGGACAGGTGCCGCTGGGTGACAAGGTGGCCCTGGTGCGGCGGGCCGAGACCCTCGCCCGGGAACATGCGGAGGCCCTGCGCCCCGGTGCCCTGAGGCAGGTCTCCGTGGGCTACGGCGACAGCACCCAGCGCGTGTGGATCGCCGCCGCTGAGCGCCAGGATGGCGCCTGGTCCGGCCGCATCACGGAAGATCACCGCACCCAGGTGGTGCTGCGCGCCAACGTCACCGCCGGCGATGACACCCAGCTCCAGACGGGCTACCAGCCCCTGGGTGAAACGCGGGGCTTCGAGCTCTTCACCGACGAGGCCGTCACAGGCATGATCCACGAGGCCGTGCGCCTGGCCATGCAGGCCCTGGATGCCCAGCCCGCGCCCGCTGGCACCTTCCCCGTGGTGCTCAGCAGCAGCGCCGGGGGCACCATGATCCACGAGGCCTGCGGGCACGGGTTGGAAGCCGACCTCGCGCTCGCGGGCATGAGCTCCTTCGCAGGCAAGCTGGGTCAGAAAGTGGCCGCCGAGGGCGTGACCATCATCGATGACGGCACCCTGCCCCACAAGCGCGGCAGCCAGGCCATCGACGACGAGGGCAACCCCGTGAGCCGCGTGGTGCTCATCGAGAACGGCATCCTGAAGGCGTACCTGCAGTCGCGGAAGACCTCACGGAAGATGGCCACGGAACCCACGGGCAATGGCCGGCGCGAAAGCTACCGCCACCTGCCCATCCCCCGCAT
This sequence comes from uncultured Holophagaceae bacterium, assembly GCA_963751095.1. Classification (GTDB taxonomy): domain Bacteria; phylum Acidobacteriota; class Holophagae; order Holophagales; family Holophagaceae; genus Geothrix. The sequence continues at coordinate 30,219 of CAVVTK010000020.1, forward strand.
GCGCAACACTTTCCTGGCCGCTGGTTCCGAAGCCCCCGAGGCCATCCTGCGTGATCTCGACCGGGGCCTGCTCGTGAAGCACATGGGCGGCGGGCAGGTGGATACCGTCACCGGGAACTTCGTCTTCCAGGTGACCGAGGGCTACTGGGTGGAAAACGGCGTGGCCATGTATCCCGTGAAGAACGCCACCCTCAGCGGCTGCGGGCCCGAGGTGCTGAAGGGCCTCACCCGCATCGGGAACGACCTGCACCACTTCGACATCGGCACCTGCGGCAAGGACGGCCAGGGCGTGCCCGTCAGCGACGCCCTCCCCACCATCCTCTGCCCCGCCCTCGTGGTGGGCGGCACCGCGGAACCCCTGCCGAGCGTGATCTAGATGAGCGATGTCCCGACCTTCATTCCCGCATCCCTGGAGGACCGCCTCCAGGAAGGTATCCAGCATGCGCTGAACCTGGGCGCCGAAGGGGCCGAGGCGTTCATGTCCGTGTCCCGCTCCCGCAAGGCCAAGGTCCAGAACGGCCAGCTGGAGGACCTCACCGTCAGCAAGCGCGGTGGCCTCGGCGTGCGCGTGATCCGCGCGGGCCACAAGGGCTTCCGCACCGGACTGGCCACCACCACGGATCTCGCCGCCGCCGATTTCCGGAACCTCTTCGCCCAGGCCTGGGAGCTCAGCGCCCTCGGTGATGAGGACCCCTGGTTGCGCCAGGCGGAACCCTCCGGCGAGGACGACCTGCCCAGCCGCTTCGATGCGGCCATCGAAGCCATCACTCCCGAGCAGCGAATCGGCTGGGCCATGGAACTCGAGGCCGAGGCCCGGAAAGCCTCCAGCAAGGTCGCCGCCGTGCGGGAATCCACGTGGAGCGATGGCTCCGGCGCCAGCTTGCTGCTGACCCAGAAGGGCGTGCGCACCCCGGATGTCTGGTCCAGCTGCTCGGCCTCCATCGAACTCGCCGTGGCCCAGGGCGAGGAGCGCCAGGCCGCCTGGCACTGGGACGTCTCCCGCCGGCCAGGATTGGATCTCGCCGCCATCGGCGCGGAAGCCGCCCTCAAGGGGGAGCGGAAGCTGAATCCCCAGCGGCTGCCTGCCGGGAAATACGCCGTGGTGCTGCATCCCGAGGTCGCCGTGGAGCTCCTCGGCATCGTGGCCGGCATGCTGGATGCGGAATCCGTACTCAAGCAGCGCAGCCTCTTTGCCGGGAAGTTGGGCGAGACCATCGCCTCCCCCCTGCTCACGCTGGTGGATGACGGACGCCTTGCCGAAGCGCCTGGCCGCCCCGCCCTGGGCACGGAGCCCTGGGATGCGGAAGGCCTGCCCACCCGGCGCAACGTGCTGCTGGAAGGCGGCGTGCTCCGCACCTACCTGCACACCCTGAAGACCGCCGCCGAGATGGGCGTGGCGCCCACGGCCAGCGCGGGGCGGGGCTTCGGCAGCCAGCCAGGCGCCACCACCTTCAACCTGTTCCCCCTGCCCGGAGACACGGGCACCGAGGCGCTCTACCACTTGGCCGGAAACGGCGTGCTCATCACGGAGATCATGGGCCTGCATACGGTGGACCCGGTCAGCGGCGACCTCAGCGTGGGCGCCAGCGGCATCCGCATCCGCGATGGCCTCCTGGCCGAGCCCGTGGACAAGCTCACCTTCGCCGGCAACCTGCGGGACTTCCTCACCCGCATCGTGGCCCTGGGCAGCGACCTCCGCTGGTACGGCAGCAGCGCGGGCTTGAGCATTCTTCTTGAGGACATCGCCCTGGGTGGTGCGTGAGGCGAGATTCAACAAACCAGAAGAAAGATCACCACCAAGGCACCAAGACACCAAGATCTGAAAAAGCAAATTCTTTGGTCTTTCTTGGTGCCTTGGCGTCCTGGTGGTAACCGGTTTCATTGATCTTGGGGCATCCCCCGCGATGGGTTTTCTGCCTGGAGGCAGGCATACTTCCAAGCATGTGGCTTGAGCACTTGACTGTTTTTTTGAGGTCCCCATGTCCCTAGATGCCGCCAAGCAGTACCTCTCCTTTCCCCACTTGGAGGCCGAACTCCGTTCGGAGCTGGAGCCGCTGGTGAAGGCCACCGAGGGTGGCGACCCCAAGGCCATCGCCGAGCTCGAGGACCGCTTCTTCGAGCCCCTCGCCTTCGGCACGGGGGGCCTCCGCGGCTTCATGGCCGCCGGCCTGCGGCGCATGAACCAGCCCAACGTGCGCCGGACCACCATGGCCCTGGCGACCATCGCCCAGCACCACGCACCAGGCGGGAAGGTGGCCGTGGTGGGCTACGACACCCGCATCAATTCCGAGGTGTTCGCCGCCGAGAGCGCCGCCGTGCTGGCCGCCGCCGGCTACCAGGTGTTCCTCGGTTCGCGCCCCCTGCCCACGCCCTTCCTCTGCTTCGCCATGAAGGCCCTGGGCTCAGCCTGCGGGGTGATCATCACCGCCAGCCACAATCCGAAGGAATACAACGGCTTCAAGGCCTACAACGACCTTGGCGGACAAGTCGTGGATCCCTGGGATGTGGAGATCGAGGCCCACATGGCCACCCTGCCCGTCGTGCCCGTGCCGCCGGTCGCCCCCAACGGGCGGATCAGGCCCATCCCCGTAGAAGTGGAGAACGCCTACCTGGCCCTGGGGCTCGGCCTGCTCCAGGATCCCAAGCCCTTCACCGCCGCCCGCATCCTCTACACACCCTTCCACGGCACGGGCATCGCCTTCGTGCCCGCCCTCTTCGAGCAGGCGGGCATCCCGCTCTCCGTCAGTCCCAGCCAGGGCATCCAGGACGGCACCTTCCCCACGGCGCCCCGGCCCAATCCAGAGGAACTCGCGGCCTATGCGGCCCCCCTGGCTGAGGCCGAGGCCATGGATGCGGAAGTAATCCTCGCCAATGATCCGGACGCGGACCGCATCGGCGTGGTGGCCAAGCGCAACGGGGCCTGGGAGCTCATGAGCGGCAACGACCTGGCCGCCCTCACCCTGGATTACCTCTGCTCCGGGAAGGGCCGCGAGGGCGCGGTGGTGAGCACCGTGGTCACCTCGGACTTCATGTCCGAGGTGGCCCGCCACCATGGCCTGCCCGTGGTGTGGACCCTGACCGGCTTCAAGAACATTGCCGTGTGCATGGACCGGCTCGATCAGCTGGGCGAGGCCTACGCCTTCGGTGCCGAGGAGAGCTATGGCATGCTGCTGCCCCCCAGCCTGCGCGACAAGGATGGCGTCACGGCGGCCCTGGTGGTCGCGGAGATGGCCGGCCACTACAAGGCCAAAGGGCAGACCCTGTTCCAGGCCGTGGACGCCCTCATGGCCCGGGTGGGCACCTTCCACAACCGCCTGGTGAACCTCGAGGATCCCCGTCCCGGTGGCGCCAAGCGCTTCGCCGAGGCCATGGGCCGCATCCGGACCGCCGGCCTGGCCACCTTTGGGGGCGAGAAGGTCGTCAGCTGGGAGGACTTCCAGACCGGGCTGTGGCACGGCGAGGGTCGCAGCGAGATGATCCTGGACCGGCCCGACCACCGCGCGGTCGCCCTGCCCATCCCCCTCAGCAATGCCCTGAAGTTCCGCCTGGAAAGCGGCGCCTTCGCAGCCTTCCGGCCCAGCGGGACGGAACCCAAGCTGAAGGTCTACCTCCAGAGCCGCACAGACACGGCCCTGCTGGATCGGATGGAGGCGGAGGCGCGCACCCTGCTCGGGCTCTAGTCGAGAGTAAACAAGAGAGCGGCGCCGGATTTTCGGCGCCGCTCTCTTGCGTCAGGTCTGAATCGTTCGGTCTTACTTGGCCTTCTTGCTGGTCATCTTGCCATCAACCCAGCTGTGGCAGTCTTTGCAGGAGGCCTCGGTCTTGTACTTGGCGAGCATGTCGGCGGCCACCTTGGTGAGGTTGTCCTTCTTGGGGGGCATGGCGGAGTGGCAGGTCGTGCACTTGGCACCCTTGACGGTGGTCATCTTGGCATTGGCCACAGGGGCGACGGCCAGGGCGAGCAGGGCGGTGAGCAGGGTGATGCGGCGCATGGAGACTCCAGTTAGGGGACCCGACATCCAGATCGAGTCAAAGGTGGATGTCATGATTGTGCCACAGTGGCGAAGATCGGGGCCCTTCCGGCGCAGTGACCCTCATCACGGGGCGTCGTGTCGAAATCCGGGCCACCCGGCATGGCTATTCGAACAGGATGAGGGCCCGGGAGAACCGGACCCTCACCGCGTTCATTCCAGCCTCAGTGGGAGAGGCGTGACGTCATGGCGTAGATGATGAGGACGAGCAGCACGAGGCCGATGCTGAAGAAGATGTAACCGGCACTGCGGGCGATGCCCTTCCAGGCTTCCCACTCGTCCTTGACGCGGTAGTCGTCCAGGCGGCCTTCGGCCAGGAGGCGGTCATACCAGCGCTTGCGCTCGTGGAGCATCTCGGATTTGGAGATCCGGCCAGAGAAGATGACCGTGTCCATGGGGAACTTCTCCAGGCGGAAGTGCGTGTTGAAGAAGTGGACCGTGAAGATGAAGCCGGCCGCCAGCAGGGCCTCATCGGAGTGCACGATGAGAGAGACGTTGATCATCCAGCCCGGCATGAACCTGCTGAAGAATTCCGGGAACCACATGATCAGGCCGGAAACCCCGATGGCGAACACGCCCCAGAACACGGCCAGGTAGTCGAACTTCTCGAAGTAGGTCCAGCGGTCGAACTCGGGTCGCGGTCCCTTCCCGAAGAACCACTTGTTGTGGTCCACGAAGTCCTTCACGTCCTGCTTGGTGGGGATCATGGAATCCGGGTGGGCCATGGCCTTGAAGATCCGTGAGAACTGGAAGGCTCCGGTCTCCGGATCCTTGAGGTAGGCACGATGCTTCCAGAGATGGCTCAACATGGTGCTCAGGTGGAGCACGAAGTAGACGAAGGTGACCACCGCGCCGAAGTGGTGGAGCGTGCGGGCCACCTCGGCGCCGCCGAAGAAGCTGAAGATCGCCCTGGCCCAGTCGGTGTAGTAGAACTTCAGCGGCATGCCGGTGATCGTCAACAACAGGAAGCTCGTGACAACAAGGATGTGCAGGAACCGTTCGAAGGGCTGGAAACGGGTGAACTGTTCGTCATCCTCATGGAGCTTGGCCTTGGCCTCCCGGAACTGCTTGGAGTCATGGCGGTAGAGCCAGATGGAACGGAACAGCCAGAGCAGGGTGTGACCGCCGAACAGGGAGAAGGTGCAGACGAGCAGGCTGGTCATGATGATGAAGACGTAATTGAGGACCGGGTAGTTCTTGCGGTCCATGGGGTTGGCGTGGGGCGCGTACTTGGTGAAGCTGGCCGAAGCCTTCGGATGGCACTGCTTGCAGGTGTTGACGATGTTGGCGGTGGACAGGTGGGATTCCGGGTCCGCAGCCCGCCGCACGTCGTGGTGTCCGTGGCAGTCATAGCAGGCGGCTACGGCGCTTGCCGTGTTGGCCTTGCCCAGGGCCATGGCCTTGCCATGGTAGGTGTCCCGATAGTGCTCGAGACGATCGGCGTGGCACTTGCCGCAGATCATGTCGCTGCCGGCCTTGAAATGGGCATTGGCGGGGGTCTCGATCTGGTGGGCGGAGTGGCACTGGATGCAGACCGGCCCGCGGGGGTCGCCCTTGGCCAGCAGCTGGCCGTGGATGCTCTTGTTGTAGATCTCCTCGACCGTGACGTGGCACTTGCCGCAGGTCTTGGCCACATTGGCATGGTTGATGGGCGAGCTCCGGTCCACGCTGCGCTTGATGTCATGGACCCCATGGCAGTCGTTGCAGCTCGGCGCCACGATGAGGCCCTTCTGGAGCAGGGCCATCCCGTGGATGCTCTCCTGGTACTGGTCGCCCACCTTGGGGAACTTCATCTTGTATTCGTCAGTGATGCCCTTGTTGGCGTGGCACTTGGCGCAGGTCCTGGGCAGGTTCATCTTGTAGACCGGCGAATCGGTCCGGTTCACGCGTCCGATGTAGTGGTTGCCGTGGCAGTCCGTGCAGTTGGCAGCGGCGGAGGCCCCCATGGCCTTGCTCATGCCATGGATGCTGCCCTGGTAGACCTTCTCCTGGTCGGAGTGGCAGGTTCCGCAGGCCACCTTGGGGGGTGGATTGCCGTCCCCAGGGTGGTCCTTGTGCATCTGCGCGTGGCAATCCTTGCACGACAGGGAACCATGCACAGCCTGGCCGAACCGCGCTGCATCCACGAAGAGGGAGATGGACTTGCCGCCCGGCCCTTCCTTGGCGGCATCCTTGTCCCCGTGGCAGTCGAAGCAGCTTTCCTTGACAGCCTTGCCACCGGCGGCCTGGACCGGAGCGGTGAGCAGGAGCACGCAGGCCAGCGGCAGGGCCCACCGTGACCTTGGGCGGGGGGAGATAGGCAGGCGCGAATCCAGCAGCATGATCGATCCTCGTGGGTGGAGGCGGTGACACAGGACGGGCCCCCGGAGGGGATTCTCCTCTATTATCCACTCAAAGGTTGTTTAAGTTTGCCGGACCGAGATCACAAATCCCTGGGTCAGCGGCCGGGGCCGTCTGCAGCTTCGGAGCCGGTTTCCGGAGAGTCCTTTTCCCTGAGCTGCCGGTAGTACTCAGGCCGGGTTTCCCGGAGGTGATCAGCGGAGGCCTTGCCCGTCAGCCAGGCCAGGTCCATGGGATAGACATCGGGATCGAAGATCACCAGGTACCAGTGCCAGACAAGGATGGAGAGCGTGGCCAGGATGGCCTCGTACCAGTGGGCCGCCGTGGCCGCATCCAGGACCCAGGTGGGGAAGTGGCGCAGGCTCCAGGTCTGGGCCCAGAGCAGCAGGCCGGACACGGCCATCACCACGGTGCCCCACATGAAGGCCCAATACTCCATCTTTTCCGCGTAGCCGAACATCCCGAAGGTGGGCCGCTTGTCGGTCAGGCCAAGGTTGAAGCGGATGGTGTTGGCGATGTCCTTGGCATCCTGCCAGCCCGGAAGCAGTTCTCTCAGGATCACGCGGTCCTTCTTCACCAGGGCCAGGTGGATGAAATGCATGACGGTGGCCGCCGAGATCACCACGGCCGCGACGCGATGCAGCATGGCCCTGGCTGCCCCGGCCCCGTGGAGCACCATGGCCTGCACCCAGGCTGCCTCGGGAAACTTCAGGGCGAACCCGGTGATGACCAAGACGGCGAAGCTGACCATCACCATGCCATGGGTGATGCGGAAGAGCTTGTTCATGCGCGGCAGCTGCTCGCCGGTGCCGTGGTGCGGCTTGTGTCGACGCAGTTTGGCAAGCCAGTCGATGCCGTTGTGGAACAGCATGAAGCCGATGGTCATGGGGATGAGCGCGTAGTAGGCCCAGCGGATCCACTGGACCGAGATGTGCTCGGCGCCACCGGCGGTGCGGACGTGGACCCGCCCCTTGCTGATCTTGTCGCCAAGCCCGGGATGGCACTGCCCGCAAGTCTTCTGCAGGTTGGCGGGATGGACTGTGGAGCGGCTGTCCTCAGAGCGCAGGATGTTGTGCACGCCATGGCAGGAGGCGCAGTTGGCCGCTGTCCTCTGGCCGGCGCGGATGGCGAGGCCGTGGAAACTGTCCTGGAAGGCAGGTACCTTGTCGCCGAAGCTGTAGCGGGAATTCAGACGCTCATCGCCATGGCAGCGGCCGCAGGTCACCGAGGAGACCCGGACCGAGTTGACCAGGGATCCGGGCTCCTTCGGGGCAAGGATGCTGTGCTCGCCGTGGCAATCCGTGCAGGTGGGCGAATCATGGGACCCGCGCTTCACCGCCCGTCCGTGCACGCTGTCGGCATAGACGGCCTGCACCTCGTTATGGCAGGCCCCGCAGGTATCGGCCACGTTGGCGCGGTTCACCCGGGCCAGGGGATTCTGCGAGGCCAGGATGTCGTGGCTGCCATGGCAGTTTGAACAAGTGGGCGCGGCGGCATTGCCCTTGGCCACCTCGCGGCCATGCACGCTCAACCGATAGGCCTCCACCGGCTTGGCGAAAGGAATCTTGTGCTTCACGAGGAAGTCGGGGTTGGAGTGGCAGGCGCCGCAGGTGTCCGCCAGGTTCTTGCTGTTCACCGGCGAGGTCGGCTGGCTGCTGGACTGGATCTTGTGAACCGAGCCATGGCAGGACTGGCAGGTGGCCGAGTCCGTCATGCCGTTGATTTTGGCGAGGCCGTGCACGCTCTTCGAGTAGGCCTTGACCTGCTCCTCGTGGCAGACGGCGCAGGTGACGGGCTTCGGCTTGTCGGCGTGCGGCAGACTCGTGATGCTGCTGTGGCAGCCCACGCAACCCAGGCTACCGTGCTTGGACGCAGCGAAGACCGCGAGATCCACGTCATGGCACGAGGCGCAGTCTTTGGGGCCCGGAGAGGCCGCAGACATCGCGACGGACAGCAATCCAGCAAGCAGAAGTCGCATAGCCACCTCATTTGTCATCTAAACCCTAGCCGGAGAGTCCATCGGAGTGCGACCTGCCGGTGATCTAGATCACGACAACTGGAGGTATTTGCGTTGGTCTTGGAAAAAACAAGAAGGCGCCGGGGAATGGCCCCCCGGCGCCTATGACCGAACCTTCCGTCAGTTCACTTGCTCTTGTAGTCCTTCAGCCAGGCCAGATCCACCTCGGCGGCCTTCTTCTCGGCCTTCATCTTGAGGAGGAACTTGCCGCGCTCGTTGGGATCGGAGGCCCCCTTCTTGGGCATCTTGTCCACATGGCAGGACTGGCAGCCGGTGATCTCGGCGTGCCCGAGGTCCTTGGCCTTCTTCACGAAGGGCAGCTTGGCCTGGGCGGAAAGGCCCCCGAGAACCAGGATCAGGGTGACGGACAGGGTGCGACGCATGCTTGCTCCGTTGTGGGTGAGTTGGGGTTGATTGCTGCCAGGGCCGCGATTCCAGCCTGCCCAGGAATCACTTGCCCTTGTATTCCTTCAGCCAGGCCAGGTCCACTTCGGCAGCCTTCTTCTGGGTCTTCATGTCCGCGAGGAACTTCCCGCGCTCGGTCAGTTCTCCGCCCTTCTTGGCCATGCCCACATGGCAGGCCTTGCAGTCTTTGATCTCGGCGTGGCCGAGTTCCTTGGCCTTCTTCACCCAGGGCATCTTGGCCTGGGCGGGAACGGCGAGGATCAGCGCCGCGGTGGCGATGAGGGTGGCAATGCGCATGGTGCCTCCTGGAGTGGGGTGTCCCGATCGCCGGGACAAGTTCTGGGGGATGAGTGCAATTAGGGTACCCACTTTCAACAGCCCGCCCCACCAGGGCTTCCAACTGGCTCAGAACACAAGCTGTTCCTGATATTCCCCGAACACACCACGCAGGGTGTCGCAGATTTCCCCAACGGTGGCCTCGGCCTTGACCGCCGCCAGGATGCGCGGCATCAAGTTATCGGTGCCGGATGCGGCCTCCCGCAGCGAGGCCAGCCGGGCGTCCACCGCGGCCTGATCCCGGCCCGCCCGCACCTTGGCGATGGCCGCGCGGCGCTGAGCGCCCAGGGCCTCGTCTACCCGTAACAGGTCCGGTTTCGGCTCGCCGGTCACGGTGAACCTGTTCACGCCCACCACCACCTGCGAGCCCTGCTCCACGGCCTTCTGGTAGGCGTAGGCGGCGTTCTGGATCTCCCGCTGGGGGAAGCCCTTCTCGATGGCACTGACCATGCCGCCCAGCTCATCCACTCGGGCCAGCAGGGCGGAGGCACGGGCCTCCAACTCGTCCGTGAGCGACTCCACGAAGTAGCTCCCCGCGAAGGGATCCACCACGTCTGCCACGCGGGATTCGAAGGCCAGGATCTGCTGCGTTCTCAGGGCGATGCGGGCGCTCACCTCGGTGGGCAGGGCCAGGGCCTCGTCGCGGCTGTTGGTGTGCAGGCTCTGGGTGCCGCCGCACACGGCCGCCATGGCCTGGACCGTGGTGCGCACGATGTTGTTGTCCGGCTGCTGGGCCGTGAGCGTGCTGCCCGCGGTCTGCGTGTGGAAACGCAACATCTGGCTTTTTGCATCGGTCGTCTTGAAACGTTCCTTCATGATCCGGGCCCAGAGGCGGCGGGCGGCGCGGAACTTGGCCACCTCCTCGAAGAACTGGTTGTGGGCGTTGAAGAAGAAGCTGAGCCGCGGCGCGAACACCTCCAGCTTCAGGCCCGCATCCAGAGCCGCCTGCACGTAGGCGATGCCATCGCCTAGGGTGAAGGCGATCTCCTGGGCCGCGGTGCAACCGGCCTCGCGGATGTGATAGCCGGAAATGGAGATGGTGTTCCAGTTCGGCACCTGATCCGCGCAGAAGGCGAAGATGTCCGTGATGAGGCGCAGGCTCTGGCGCGGCGGGAAGATGTAGGTGCCGCGGGCCATGTACTCCTTGAGGATGTCGTTCTGGATGGTGCCGCTCACCTGATCGAGGCGGACGCCCTGCTCCTCGGCCACGGCCAGGTACAACGCCAGCAACACCGCCGCGGGGGCGTTGATGGTCATGCTGGTGCTGACCTTGTCCAGGGGGATGTCCTGGAAGAGTCGCCGCATGTCGTGGATGGAGCTGATGCTCACGCCCACCTTGCCCACTTCGCCAAGGGCCATGGCGTGGTCGGGATCCATGCCGATCTGGGTGGGCAGGTCGAAGGCCACGGAGAGGCCCGTGGTGCCCTGCTCCAGCAGGTAGCGGTAGCGGGCGTTGCTCTCCTCGGCGGTGGCGAAGCCCGCATACTGGCGCATGGTCCAGAGGCGGCCCCGGTAGCCGGAGGGCTGCACATGGCGGGTGAAGGGGAACTTCCCCGGCGCCCCCAGATCCTTGAGGGGATCGAAGCCGGCCAGGTCCGCCGGGGTGTAGCTGTTCTTGAGCGGGATGCCAGAACTGGTCTCGAAGCTCCTCTCACGCAGCTTTGTCGGGTCTTCGGACACAGTCAGCTGTGCGCGCACCTGCTCCAGGAAATCCTTCTGGTACATGAGCCCTCCGAAGCATCAACATAGCACCGGGCGTCAGGCCACCACCGCGCCTTCCGTCGGTACCGGCCGCTCATTCAGGGGATTCGGGAAGAGCCCGGGGATCTCCTCCGGGGGCAACGGGGCGCTGAAGAGGAAGCCCTGCGCCCCGTGGCATTGCTTCTCCTTGAGGAAGGCCATCTGCCCTTCCGTCTCGACCCCCTCGGCCACCACCTGCATGTTGAGGCAGGAGGCCATGGCGATGATGGCCGTGGCAATCGCCGCGTCCGTCGGACAGTGCTCCAGATCGCGAATGAAGGACTTGTCGATCTTTAGCGTGTTCGCGGAAAAGCGCTTCAGCTGGGCGAGGGACGAATACCCGGTGCCAAAGTCGTCAATGGAGACCTGGATGCCATGGCTCCGGATCTCCTCCAGCACGGTGATGGCCAAGGCAGTGTTCTGCATCACCACCGTCTCGGTGATTTCCAGTTCCAGCCAGTGCGGCGGGAAGCCTGTCTCATCGAGGATTCGCATGATGGAATCAATCAGGTCGGGATGCTGCAGCTGGAAGCCGGAGAGGTTGACGCCGATCTGAATGGGCGGAAGCCCTCCCTCGAGCCAGACGGCCGCCTGACGGCATGCTTCCCGCAGCACCCACTCGCCCAGGGGGAGGATGAGTCCCGCTTCTTCAGCCAGCGGGACGAACGCATCCGGGGGGAGCAGGCCCAGTTCCGGGTGCTGCCAGCGCACCAGCGCCTCCAGTGCCGTGATGCGGCCCGTGTCGACCTCCACTTTGGGCTGGTAGTGGACCCTGAACTCACCTGCCTCCATCCCCCTCCGCAGGCTATTGGTCAGGAGCAGCCGCCGGTTCGCGTCCTCATCCATCCGGGACTTGTAGAACTGGTAGTTGTTCCGGCCCACGTCCTTGGCATGGTACATGGCGATGTCGGCCTTCTTGACCAGGGCCTCCATTTCCTCGCCGTCCTCCGGGTAGACGCTGATGCCGATGCTGGCGGTGACGAAGATCTCGTTGCCGCCGATCTGGAAGGGCTTGGCGAGCGGCTTCAGCACGCGCCCGGCGAGAGTCGCGACTTCCTTGAAATCCTGGAGGTCCGTGAGGGCCACGATGAACTCGTCCCCGCCGATGCGGCAGACGATATCGGAGTCACGGAGGGCCCCTTGGAAGCGGTTGGCCACGACCTGGAGGAGTTCATCCCCTACGGAATGCCCCAGGGTGTCATTGATGAGCTTGAAGCGATCCAGGTCGATGAACAGCACTGCCAAACGCCTGCTGGAGGTTTCGGCCAGCGCCCGGGCCTCCTCGAGGCTGTTCATGAGAGTCGAACGGTTCGGCAGACCCGTGAGGCCATCGTAGTGGGCCATGCGGTAGAGCTGGTGCTCCGCCTGCTTCCGAGTGGTCACGTCCCGGCAGATGCACCAGACCATAAGGGGCCGGCCTTCATGCAGGGTGGGGGCGATGTGGCCTTCCACCGACAGGTGTTTCCCGTTCCTGCCCAGGAATTCCGCTTCGATGGACGTCCCGGTGGACTCCAGCATCGCCCGGCCAAATTCCTTCAGGACGCGGGCGCGGTGCTCAAGATCGATGAGATCGAAGAACGTCTTCTGCTCCAGGTGGGCAAGGTCATAGCCCATGACCTTCATCCACAAAGGATTGACGTAGATGAACCGCCCCTCGGGAGTGAGGCAGACGATGAGGTCGTTCGCGCCGTCAACAAACTGCTGGAGCTGGACTTCGCGGTTCTTGAGGGCCTGGTGGTCCCAACGGATGACGGACATCAGGTAGGCCGAGATGAAGGCAACCGCCGCATTGAGGATGGCGACCCAGGACCAGATGAGCCCCAGGAACAGGGCGTTGCCGTGCAGGGCGGCCGTAGAGAAGGGCATGGCCACCGGGGGCAGGATGCCAAGGTAGTGCCCGGCGAGCATCAGCCCGTACATGGCGCCGCCGGCGGCGCCGACGGCCCAGACCTCCCACTGGCGAGGCAGCAGGAAGGAAGCCTCGATGGTGACGATCAGGTAGGCTGGCCAGAACCAGCTTTCGGCCCCGCCGCTGAGGTGGATGAGGACAGTGACGAAAAAGAGGTCAAGGAGGATCGGCGTGTGATCCAGAATCCGGGAGGATCGGTCCTGGATCCACCGGGTCTGGAACACCAGGTTGCAGGAGGCCACACCCACCACCGAGACCACCAGCAGCGCCAGCTGGGCCCTGCTCAGGAAGAAGCCATAGGCGCTGAAGGAAAAGACACCCCCGGCAAAGAGGCCATAGAAACCCAGGATGCCGAGCAGCAGCCACCGGGTCCGGGCCACCATCTGCTTCCTTTCCCGCGGGTTGGACCAGCGAGAGGCACCGAAGGGCAAAGCTCCGGTCTCGGTGGCGATTCCTCCAGAGAGGGAATCCAGCCAGCTTGCTCCTTGAGTCCAGGGCGGGGTCATGCTGAATCCTTTTTTGACCTACTGGTAAATTGTGTCTGAACCAGTTCGTCCCCGCTAGTGATCGATGTCACGGAATTGATTCGAAAAATTAAGTATTTACAACGTTTTAAACACAATGGCAGCCGTTTTTTTCTATCAGTCCACCACGTCCCTCCTGCTCTAAATTCCAAATGACTCATGGGTGACCTGGTCGTCTCCACGGCAGCCCTAGCCGCGAGGGCCTCAAGCATCGGTATGCTTCCCAGAACGCCCCAAGGACCCGCCATGCCCCTCCCGCCGCCACCCCCCGCCCAGATCCAGCTCCTCACCGGCGCCGATGTCTGGACTTCCCAGGGTCCGCAGAAGGGCCAGGCCGTGGTCATGCAGAAGGGGAAGATCCTGGCCGTGGGTTCCGTCGAGGCCCTCACTCGAGCCCATCCGAAGGCCCAGCGCGTCGATCTCCCGGGCGGCACCCTCCTGCCCGGCCTGATCGAGGGCCACGCCCATGTGGGCGGCCTGGGATCCCTGGCCGGAAAGGTCGATCTCGCCGGCCTGGACAACCTGCCAGAGACCCTCGGGCGGATCCGCGAATGGGCCGCCATGCATCCCGAGGGCTGGCTGCAGGGCCGGGGCTGGGACCAGAACCGCTGGCCCGCCAAGGGCTTCCCCCGGGCCCTGGACCTGGATGCGCTCACGGGCACCCGCCCGGCCTGCCTCCAGCGCGTGGACGGACACGCCGTGTGGGTGAACACCGCGGCCATGGCCATCGCGGGCATCAGCCCCGACACACCAGATCCCGAGGGCGGACGCATCCTCAAGGATGCCTTCGGGCGCCCCAACGGCATCCTGCTGGATGCGGCCATGGAGCTGGTGACAAAGCACATCCCGGCAGCCACGGAGGCCGAGGTGGAAGCCCGGCTCCGCGCCGGCCTGCTGGCCCTGCGGGCCGATGGCTTCACCGCGGTGGCTGACATGGGCGTGGACGGTCGCGAACTGGTCGCCTACCGCCGGCTGGCCGAGGCCGGCGCCCTCCCCATCCGCGTCTTCGCCTACCTGACCCACGACCACGACCTCATGCTGCGCGAGCTGCGGCCCGGCAAGCGCAAGCCGCTTTCCTTCTTCCAGGTGCAGGGCGTGAAGTTCTACCTGGATGGCGCTCTGGGCAGCCGTGGCGCCCGGTTGCTGGCCCCCTATGCCGACGAGCCCACCACCAGGGGCCTCTGGGTCACCGATCCCGCCAAAGTGGGCGCCGATGCCGCCATCACGCTGCGCGCCGGCTACCAGCCTGCCATCCATGCCATCGGGGACGCGGCGAACCGGGCAGCCCTCGATCTGCTGGCCAACGCCATGAAGAAGGGCAAGGGCACCCTGCCCCCGCGCATCGAGCACGCCCAGATCGTCACCGCCGAGGATGCGGCCCGCTTCGGCAGGCTGGGCGTGGTGGCCAGCGTGCAGCCGGTGCACTGCACCTCGGACCACAGCTGGACCCCCGCCCGCCTGGGCCCCGGGCGCGTGGACGAGGCCTTCCCCTGGCGCAGCTTCGCCGCAGGGGGCGCCCTGCTCGCCTTCGGCAGCGATGCCCCCGTGGAGGACGCCAATCCCTTCATGAGCCTCGCCGCTGCCGAGACGCGCCAGGACCCTGAAGGCAATCCCCCCGGCGGTTTCCTGCCGGGCCAGCGGCTCTCCCGCATGGAGGCCGTCCGCGCCTACACCAGCGGCAACGCCACGGCCCTGGGCCGGGCCAAGGAGCTGGGCACCCTCCAGAAGGGTGCCGTGGCCGACCTGCTGTGGGTGCAGGCGCCCCTGGGGGAGATCACACCGGAAGCCCTCCGGAAAGTGAAACCAGGCCGGCTGTGGGTGAACGGGGTGGAAGTGCCCCTGGCACACTAGAGCCATGAGCCCATTCGCGAACCTCCGTCCCGCCTCCCCCCTGCTCGCGCCCTCGCTGCTCTCCGCCGACTTCACGCGGCTGGGCGAGGAACTGCGCATGATCGAGGAATCCGGCGCCCAGGTGGTGCACGTGGACGTCATGGACGGCCGCTTCGTGCCCAACATCACCATCGGCCTGCCCGTGGTAGAAAGCCTGCGCAAGGCCACCACCCTGCCCCTGGACTGCCACCTGATGATCGTGGAGCCTCTGCGCTATGCCGCAGACTTCGTGAAGGCCGGTGCCGATTGGGTGAGCGTCCACCAGGAGGCTGATCCCCACCTGCACCGCACCCTGGCGGCCATTCGCCAGGCCGGCGGCAAGGCCGGCGTGGTGCTGAACCCCGGTACCCCGGTGGATACGCTCGTGGATCTGGTGGGCGATTTCGACTTCGTGCTGCTCATGAGCGTGAACCCTGGCTTCGGCGGCCAGAGCTTCATCCCCCGGGTGCTCGACAAGGTGAAGCGGCTCGACGCGCTGCGCACTGAGCGCGGCATCCCCTTCTTCATCGAGGTGGATGGCGGCGTGGGCCTGAAGAACGCCGGCGACCTTGTCCGTGCTGGCGCCGATGCGCTGGTGGCCGGCAATGCCTTCTTCAAGGCCGAGAATCCGCGCATCGCGGCGGCGGGCCTGCTGGGTGAGATGGCGACGGGACGCTGAAGCGCTCCCAGGTCAGCGCGTCGTCGCCACCGGCCCGCTGTCCCAGAGGATGGTGGCCCAGAAGTGCATGTCCCCGGGCGGGATGACCAGGGGCAGGTGGTCCTTCCGCGAGGCGTGGGGCGCGTAGGCCGCCACCGCCAGCTCGCTGCAGTAGTAGCGGTCGGCCACGTTCAGCCCCACCAGCCCGGTGAAGTCGTAGGGCCGTCCCACCAGGGACCGGGCCTTCTCCACGGCGGCCCGCTGTCGTTCCGCCGTGGTGGCCCACATGGGGCGCATGAGGATCACGCGGTGGGAGCGATGCAGGAAGTCCGCCAGCGGCGCCGTGTGCAGTCCCTTGCCCTCGGCCTCGATGACCTGGCCGCGCTCGAGATCAAGCACGGCCACGTGGCTGAAGGGCTCGGCGGTGAGCGCGCTCACCAGGTTGTCCGTGGCGTGGTACCCCCGCATCACCAGCCAGTCGCCGGCCTGGCCCAGGCGGGTCACTTCCCGCAGGGCCAGGGCCTCCCGCTCCTGACGGTCCGCGGGCGGATGCACGACGATGGGCGTGGAACAGGCAGATGCGAGGAGGGTCAGCAGCAGGGGGGCGAGCAGAGAGCGCATGCCGCATTCTGCCACGGTGCTGCGCTGGGAGCTCAGGTGAGCCCGGCCAGCGCCGCCTTCTTTGCCCGCGGCAGGCGCTTGATGGCCCGCTCCCGGCGCAGGGCTTCGGCCTTGCTGTCGCAACCCTCACGATAGACCAGCTCCAGCGGCCCGCGACCCCGCGTGTACTGGGCGCCCCTTCCGGCCTGGTGCTGCTCCAGCCGCGCCGCCACGTCCAGGGCGATGCCGCAGTAGAGGGTGCCATCGCCGCACTGCAGCAGGTACACCCACCAGGTCACGGCAGCCGCCACGACACGGGGAAGGCCTCGGCCAGGATCTGCTCGGCGGTGGCGCCCTGCCCGGCCCGGAAGCGGGCCGTGGCCAAACAGAGACCGACGTTGTGGCCCCACCCGCGGCCGCGCAGACGCAGCGAGCCGTCCGGCTGGATGCCGCCCTCACAGGCGTTGCTGGGCCAAGTGGTCCAGCCGAAGCGCCGGCCCGCGGCCAGGCGCAGATCCTCCAAGGCATAGGGGCCCGAATCCCCCAGCCGGAGGCCCAGCTTGCCCGGCCTCAGGCCGGGCTTCACGTCCCGTTTCAGCGCGGCGACCTGGGCGGCACTGAGGGTGCGTTCCCAGGTGGCCCAGCGATCCCCGGCCACCTCGGCGACTGTGCCGATCTCGACGGGTCCCTCGCCCCAGACGCTGCGGGGGCTGAGGGCGCGGCCACCGGCCGAGCCCGTGAAGAAGGCCCAGCGCACGTCCAGGTTCAGCTCCGGCGAGACCGCCACAGCCCCGGCCGTATCCGCCGAGGCCGCGCCCCGCACCACGGCGCAGTGGGTGAGCGGACAGAGCGCGCCCCCTCCGTGCTGCCGGGGATGGCCCTCCAGCCAGCGGCCCAGCACGGCGGCCAGGGCGCGGCGGGCTTCGAAGGGCGCATCGGCACCCAGCTCTCCATCTGTGGCGGCGGCGATCCAGGCGGCCCGCGAGGCGGTCCAGGCAAGACGCCAGCCCTGGGCCTCGGCGCTGATCCGCACCAGGCCCCGCAGGTCGCGAACGGGAAAATCCGCCGGGAAACGCACGCGGCCCCGGAAGCGCCAGGTCCTCCCGATGCGGTGCGGCAGCCCCTGGCCGTTCACCACGAGCGGGCCGCGCAGCCGCTCGGCGGGCCAGACCACGGTGACGGGATCGGCCGCCGTCAGGGCCTCCTTCACCCAGGCCTCGGGCTCCGGCGTCCGCTCCGGCGGCGCGGGCAGGGGCTCGCGGCGCAGCCAGGCGCGGAGCCAGCGGTAGGCCCAGGCTTGCTCCCGCGTGGTACCTCCGGCCAGGGCGCGGTCCAGGCGGGCCTGCAGGGCGGCCGGGGGGGCCGGTGGCCACGCCTTCGACGGGCGCCGGTGGGACTCCGCCCAGAGACAGCGGGCCTCCTCCTCCCAGCGCGCCAGAGCCAGGCCAGTCAGCCGCCGGTGCGTCAGCTCATGGCGCAGGATGGCGCCGAGGTCGCGTCGCCACAGCTGCTCCCAGGGACGCAGGTGCAGGACCTCCCCCACCCACTGGCCGCTGCGCCCCGGGGGCGCGCCGGTGGCCCGCTCGAAGGCCGCGGCATCCGCATGCACGCGGACCCGCCAGGGACCGGCGGGCCAGGCGCCCTGGGCGGCCGTGGCCGCCAAGGCCGCCCGGAGGGCCTCCTCGATTTGCGCCTGGGCGCCGGGATCCCCCTCGAAGGCCGGCGGCGTGAAGGGCGGCGCCGGCGCGACCAGAATCATCATTTGGACTTCAATCCCAGGATCTCTCGGATGCGGGCCAGCCCTTCGGCCTTCCCGCGTCCCCGGGGCAGGTGCAACACCACCAGGGCCGATCCGTGGCCCCCCGCCACCCAGGCGCTGGTGGCCGCGGGCTCTCCGGGCACGGGGGCGGTGCCGGTCTTGAACCACCAGTCCTCTTTGCCGAACAGCGCCTGGAACTCCACCCAGGTGCCCGCCAGGAAGCGCTTGCCGAAGGCCACCACCTCCGCCTGTTCCGGCTCCATCAGCCAGCGCAGGAAGCCCTCGGGGCTGGTGCGGAGCAGGTCCCCATCACCCACCCAGGCCGCCGTCAGGGGCGGCAGCGTCTCGCCGGGCGGCAACCGCCGGCCCAGGAAGGGCGCGAAGACCTCTTCCATCCGCACCCGCGCCGCGGCCTCGCCGTAATCGGCCTTCCAGTGGGTCTGCGCATCCTCGATCCAGAAGAGGAAGGCCAGGTTGCAGCTCTCCTGCAGCGCCTTGCCCAGATCCACCCGGCCGTGCCCCTCGCGATTCCAGCAGACGAAGGGCCCGGCGGCGCCCGTGCACTTGAACCGCACGTTCCGGCTGGCCCAGTCGGCCCCCTCCATGCGCAGCCACACGAGCTTGGCCAGGCTGCCCATGGGAGCATCTTTCTTCGCCTCCCCGTAGCTCCGCACTTCGCCGTCCCCGAGCGTGATGGCGAAGCCCTCGCCTGGCTTCAGGGCGGGCTCCTTCAGCGGAGCGGGCGCGGGCTGGGCCGCCAGCAGCAGGGTGCCGAGGAATACCGGCAGCAGCACTCTAAGGTTCCACATCAAAGGTCCCCATGGTCACGGGCCCGGCGCCAGGCAGGATGAGGCGCTCCCAGGTCCAGCGGCGCTCCTGGTCGGTGCCGCCATCCAGCACCGCCTCCACCTTGATGCGGGCGGGCTTGCCGCCCCGCCAGCCGCCCATCCACTTCAGCGTGTAGGTGCCGGGCGGCGGGGTGTCGTGGGTGTATTCGCCGGACCAGCGCAGCATGCCGCCGGAGGCCGTGCGGCGGCCGCCCTCGGCCACGGCGCCATCGGGCTCCAGCACCTGGAGGCTGCCGCCGGTGTACTCGTCGTTGGCGTGGATGGACACCACCCGCAGGCGCGTCCGCGCCGTGGACACCCACCAGCTGCGCACCACCCGGAGGCCCGAGTCCGGCTCCAGGACCTCCAGCCGATTCTCGCCGTTCTGGGCCGTCAGGTCGGTGTTCAGGGTGTGCCCCACGCGGACGGACCAGCTGAGCGTCGCGCCGTTGAACCACACCTTCAGCGTGCGCGCCCGCCAGGCCTGGCGGGCGGTCTCGGCCTCCCGCTCCAGCCTCGCCTGCCGCAGCTGCTCGGCGGTGCGGGTGTCCTCCCCGCCGGGATCGTAGCCGCCCTCGTCCTCGTAGTCGTCGTAATAGCGTCGCCCGGGCTCGTCCTTCGGGGGGTTCGGATCCTTCGGATCCACCAGCTTGAGCCGCAGGTTCACGGTGCGATCACTGGACCAGCCACCCAGGTCGGGCGCGATCTCCAGGCGCCAGAGTTTGAGGTCCGGCGCATAGGAGGCCACCACCGGGGGCTTGGGCTTGGCCGCCTTCTGGGCGACCAGGCCAGGGGCGGCGAGGAGCAGGGCCAGCATCAGCAGCGGTCTCATCGCGCACCTCCGTCCTGCACCTTGAGGTCGAGGCCATCGCAGGTGGCCCACTGCCCCTCGTTCGACATGAGGCTCAGCTTGGCCGGCCGCAGGCGGTAGCTGCCCGCCATGCCAGCCCGCAGGTGGATGCGCACCGTGTGCGTGTTCCAGCTCCAGGCCCGGTGGAACAGGAAGGTCACCTTGTCCGGGTGGACTTCGATGCGGGGCTTCGTCCAGACATCGGATGAACCCTCCTCCGTGAAGGCCTTGCCTTCGAGCACGAAGCCCTCCAGCTTCACGGTGGGGTTGAGGCCGCCGGGAATGGGAACCTCCAGCATCACGTAGTCGGCGTCGCGGTCCGTGCGGAACTGCACCTGCATCCAGGCCTCCTCACCGGCCTTCATGGTGCCGGTCCAGGGCTCGCGGACCCAGCCCTGGCGGGCATTCCCGGTCTGCTGCGGCGTCTTCAGCCGCCAGAGGTTCCGCGTCACGGCCAGGCGCAGGGCAGAGGAAGCCTCGCCCTTCGGCACGCCCGCGGCGCTGCCCGGCACCTGGTAGGCATAGGTCCACACCAGCAGACCCCTGCCGCTGGCGGTGACCGTCACCGGCTTCGGCTCGGCCATGACGTAGCTGCCGGGCCGGGGCTCCCGGGCATTCCAGCGCCGCGTTTCGGGACGCTCCTTGAACTCGAAGGAGGGCCCGCCCTGCACCGCCGCCTGGATGGCCAGCGGACCGAAGTCCAGCTTCCGGGTCTTCATCAGGTAGGGCAGCAGGTCCACGATCTGGCCCGTGCTCCAGGTGGAATACCAGCCGTAGCCGCGGTACTCCGAGGCCAGGAAGGTCTCTCCCTGGCGGATCAGCGACGACTGCGGACGGGCCAGGCAGAGGGCCTTGAGGGCCATCACACTCGGGACGATGTCACCCGAGTTGTAGCTCCACCAGGTCTCGCGGCGCCCCTCCCAGCGGGCCAGGCCGCCCTTCACCACGGCCCGCTGCTCCAGGCGCTCGGCCAGGGCCATGGCCTTGGGATGCTTCGCCGCGGCGGCCGCCAACGCGACCATGGCGTGGACGTGGGTGCCGGCCCACTTCCCGGCCAGCACCTTGTCGGCGGAGCTGTCGATGAGCCCCGCGAGGGGCTCCCCGGTCTGGGCCAGGGCCATGAGCAGGAAGGCGGCGTCGCCTTCGGGATCGGGGCTCTTGGAGCCGGCCACCCGACCGCCCTGGTCCGCCTGCCGGGCCACCTGCTGGAAGAGGCTCAGCGCGGCCATGCGGCCCCGGCGGTAGACGCCTTCGTCCACGGCGTAGCCCAGGCGCTTCATGGTGGCGAAGCTCTGGATGGCGTAGCCCGTGGTGTGGAGGTTGGCCTCCATGCCGAAGTCGTTGGGCGCGTACCAGCCCCAGCCGCCGTTGGGCTGCTGGTAGCCATAGACCTTGAACACGCCGTCGCGGATGTTGCGGTCCAGGTCCGTGAGCTGCTTCCAGTCGAGGTTCGGCATGGCACCCTGCTTCACCAGGTCCGCCACCAGCAGGTTGGGCACGAAGCTGGACAGGGTCTGCTCCACGCAGCCGTACGGATAGCCGATGAGGTAGGGCAGCGAGGGCGCCGCCAGGTGTTCCAGGTTGCCCACGGGGGTGAGCACCAGCATGGCGTCCCCCTTGGCGGCGGGCGGCGCAGGGAGCGTGAAGGTCTGCGAGCCCCCATCCAGCACCACCGAACCCGACATGGAGGCGGGCACCAGCTGGTCCTGCACGGTGACCTTCTGCCGCTCGGCATCCTTGAGGCCGCCGCCTTCCACGCGGGCCGTGACGGTGAGGGGCCCCGTCTTGTCCGAGAACAGCGGCAGGGCGAAGCGGTACTCACCCTGGTCCTGCAGGCTGAACGTGCCCTCGGGCGTGCCGGCGAAGCGGCCGTTCTGCACTTCCAGCCTGATCTTCCCGTTGATGGGCTGGCCGGAGAGGTTGCGCACCAGAGCGATGGCCCGGGCCTCCTCGCCCACGCTCAGCGTGCGCGGTAGCGTGAGCGCCACCTGCAGAGGCTTGGACGAGGGCTTGGAGCTGCGGCCCACGCCCACCTTGGTATCGCTGGTGATCGCTGTCGCCGTGGCGCGCCAGGCCGTGAGGTTGTCCGGCAGCACCAGGTCCACGCTGGCCAAACCATCGCGGCCCGCGGCCACAAATGGATTCCAGTGGGCCGTGTCCTTGAAGTTCTGGCGCACCTTGTCGTCGTCATCGGCCTTGAAGTCGCCGCGCTTCGTCTGCTTCAGGCTCCACACTGGGCGCTGGCGGCGCAGCAGATCGTGGAAGCTCCAGTCCGTCGATCCCGAACGCAGCACGCCATGGCGGCGCGTGGGATGAAAGAAGCGCACGGGATCGGGGTGCAGTTCCTGGCTCAGGGCATAGATGGCCTCGTCCACCACCCCCACGCTGAGGTCGGCGGCCGTTGGTTTACCGGCAGCATCCGTGACGACCACGGAGACCTTCATGGGCTGGCCGGGCTGGTAACGCTCCTTGTCGGTGGTGACGGCTACCGACAGGCGCCGGTCCCGCTTGGGCACGCGGATGGGCACTTCCACCAGCTGGCGGCGCCCTTCGGCCACGATCTCGAACACGGCCCAGACATTGGGCTGCATGGCAGCGGTGATGGGGATGTCCACCAGCGCTGTGGTGCCCGCCACCGCGCGGCTCTGGCGCTGGCCCAGGCCCTCGTGCTCGATGGCCCAGTGCAGGGTGAGCTTGGGGCGGGTCAGCTGCACGAGGATCCGGGCCGTGTCGCCGGGCTGGTACTCGGGCTTGTCGGCGGCGGCGCGGAGGTCGGGCACCGCAGGCAGCGGCGTGCCTTCCGCGGCCACGGTGATCTGGCGCTGGGCCACCACGGGGCGGCCCTTGGAGTCCTTCGCCTCGGCCACCAGCAGGAAGGCGCCGCCTTCGGGAATGCTCAGCATGGCCTGGGGGCCCTGGGCCGAGGCCACGGTCTCGCCGGGCTTCAGGGCGTTGGGCCGCGACCACCAGTAGGCGCTGTCCTTCAGGGCCACGATGCGGGCGGCCCGCAGAGCGATGGCGATGCCCGGCACCTCCTTGCCATCCAGATCCAGGGCCCGCGCCGTCACCTGGAAGGGCTTGCCCGGCAGCGCCACCTGGCGGTCCGCGGCGATCATCAGCACCAGGTCGCCGGCGGCGGCGCGCACCTGCGCCTGGCCGCTGTTGCGCTGGCCCGCGGCATCCGCGACCTTCACCACCATGCGCCAGAGGCCGTCGCTCTCGGCCTTGAAGCTGGGCAGGTCGGCCTGGCCCTCGTCATCGAGTTCCAGCTGGCCGCTCTCCATCAGCTCCGGCGCGGGACCCGAGTCCTCGTCGTCCCAGATCCACTTGGACTTGGGCGGCACCACCTTGTAGAGGAACCAATCCGCCTTGGCGCCCCGCACGGCGGCCCCGTAGAAGTAGCGGGCATTGGCGTGGAAGGTCAGCGCATCGCCCAGGCCCACCTTGGTCTTCTCAGTGGTGACCTTCACCTCGAAGGCGGGCTTCACGAACTGCTCCACCTTGAACTCGGCCTGGCCCGGTCCCTGGGGCCCCTGGAAGACGATGCGGTAGAGCCCCAGGCGGCCTGCACCGGGAAGGTTGAACTGGGCTGCGTAAGTGCCGGTCTCCGCGTTCAGGAGCTTCGCCTGGCCCTCGGTGACCTTGGTGTCCTCGGGATCCAGCACGGTGAAGGCCAGGGTCTGGGCTCCGCCCATCACGCGGTTCTCGCCCTCCTCCACGCGGCGCAGGATCGCCTTGGCGAAGACCTCCTGGCCGGGGCGGTAGAGGGGGCGCTCCGTGAAGGCGTAGAGGCGCTGGCGCACCGAGGCCGCGCTCTGCCCCTCGCTGGCGAGGATGGCGAGGCTGGCGCCGCTGCGCGCCAGCACCACCCGGCGCACCCCGGGCGTGACCATGGCTTCGGCCCGGCCGGTGGCGTCGAAGGCGAGGGGCTGCAGCTTCGACCCCTCGATGAGCTGACCGGCCGCGCCGGGTTTCACTGCGCCATCCCGGGCATCGACGGCCTGGACGCGAAGCTTCGCGCCATCCTGCTCCGAGAGCAGGGCCAGGTCCGTGACCATCCAGGGGACATAGGCCGCCTCGCTGCCGCGCAGCACCTCCACCAGGTACAGGCCCGCGGGCTGGGCGGGCAGCTCCACGCGGCTGAGGAAGCCCTCGTCGCCGGACTCGTCATCCTCATGCCCCTTCTTCCCGCTGATGTCCTCGCTCACCTTCGGCACGAGCTCGGTCACGAAGGTGATCCCGGTCTGGCCTTCCAGGGGCAGGGCCGAGCCTTCGCGCACCCGCGCGGGGCTGGTCCTGGCGGAGGTCAGGCGGTCCGTCTGCTTGGCGGCGTCTCGCAGCACCTGGGTGGCGGTGCGGTGCACGGTGACGAAGGCGCGCCGGCCGCCCCAGAGCACCGCCTCGCGCAGCACGTCGAGGGGATCCTGCACGCCGCGCCCGCCTTCGGCCACGGCCGTGCCGCGCTCCAGCAGCACCTTCTTCAGGAAGGCGTCCGGATCCTCCACTCGGTAGATGCGGATGCGGGCCTCGGCCGGAATCGGGCCCGCGGCCTCCAGCTGGCCCGGCTTGCCCGGTAGGGTGGGCCGCAGGGTGGCGAAGGCGCCGGTCCAGCCGCCTTCCCGCCAGGGGCCTTCGGCCGCACGCTTCTGGGCCGTGCCCATGGTGGGCAGCAGCAGGAGCGCAGGGAGCAGCAGGGTGAGGGCGGATCGGAACCAGCGCATGTCAGGACCTTGGAGAGGAAGGTTCAAGGGCTTCGCCCGCCAGCAGGCGCCAGCGGTAGAGGCCCAGGAAGGCGGGGTTCTCGGGCAGGGGACGGAAGTCGGGATCGGGGTGGTGCAGCAGGTCATCCAGGCGCACGCGACGCAGCTCGCCGGGCTGGCGAGCAGTGCCGCTGCCCTCGGGGCCAGTGTGGTAGAGCAGCATGGGCGCGCCGTCCACATCGGGCCGCACGAAGGCCATGGCGTGGTCGGGCTGGGCGTGGGCCCCGCCCCGGGCGAAGAAGATCAGGTCGCCGGGCCGCGCCAGCTGCAGCTCACGGCCCAGGGGTACGCAGGAGAGGCGGCGCAGGTAGGCCCCCTTGGCGAAGGGCTGGGGACCCTCGGGAGTCGGAAAGCCCTGGCGCCAGTCCGGGGCGAAGCGGGGCGAGGGATCCTGCCCCGGCGGCCCCGCGGCGAAGGTCACGCGCTCCCGCCAGGCGGTGGTGTGGCTCGCCAGCGCCTCGCGGAAGGCAAAGCGCAACAGGCCCGCGCAGTCCCTCTGGGCGGGCTCCCAGGCGGGACTGGGGCCCTCCAGCTGCTGCTCCAGCATCGCCACGAACCAGGTGCGGAAGGCCTCGCGATCACCCTCCTCCCCGAGCGCCGCGGCGAAGGCCGCGGACGTGGGCGCGATGGACAGGGACTGTCTGAAACTTGGCCAGGCGGTGACGACCACCGCCACCGGGTGGTCGGCGGTGAGGTAGAAACCCGCGGAAGCGCTGCCCCAGGCCGGGGCCCCGGACAGGGCCACGCCCCAGCCGGGGCGCCTCAGGCCGAGCAGGCTGCAGCTCTCCACCCGGACATGGCGCACCGGGTTGGCGGGGTCGGCCTCCACCACCACCCCATGGCGGACGGGGGCCAGGGCCGCGAAGGCGGCCGCCACCACGGCCGAGGCCGCGACCAGGGTGGGAACGGGCTTCATCGCGGCCGTCCCTCCAGGCCGCCGGGGGTCCAGTTCCAGTCGATCCGCACGGGCCCCAGGGCCTTCACGGCGCCCAGGAAGGGGCCGAGGCTGAAGGCCAGCTCCGCGGCGGCCTCGTCGCCGGTGGTGGTCTCGCCGATCCACCAGCCGCTGCCGGTGCGGCTGCGGAGGAAGGCCAGCAGCAGGTTCTCCAGCTCCTTGGCGGTGCGCGCGCCATCGAGCTCCATGCGGGCCCAGGCCTTCGACTCGCTGTCGGCCAGGGTGGGCGCCTGGCCCTGCAGGCCCGCGGCCACGGCCTTCACGGCGGCCTCATCCGTGCCCAGCACCAGCGTGTCGGCCACCAGGGTCCAGGCGGGACGGAAGGCCTGGGTGGTCATGACGCGGTGCAGTTCGGCGGTGCCGAAGGGCTGCTTCTGGTTCTGGCCCTTGAAGAGCCGGGGCGTGAGCTTCTTCAGCAGGTTCTCAAGCTGGAGGCGCTTCGCGCTCTGTACCGGCAGGGCCAGGGCCAGGCTGGGCGTCATGCCTGGCTCACCGAAGCCGCCAAAGGCCCCGATCTTGCCATCGCGCTGGGCCTGCATGGCCCGCCAGGGATCCTCGCGCCGCAGCCGCGCCAGCTCCGCCAGCGAGGCCTTCTCGGCGTGATTCAGCGCGGGCGCGCCCACCCAGCCGTTCCAGAGCAGGGCCGCGCCGCGGAGATCCAGGCAGGCCTGCAGGGCCGCGGCGTCCTGCCGCAGCGAGGCGCGCTGCCGCTGGCGCTCCTGGGCCCGGGCCAGGGCGTCCTGGTAGGCCTTCAGCTGCGCGGGACCGAGGGCCTGGCCGCCGTTGGCGAACTCGGGCATCTGGGGCAGGCGGAAGTCGCTGGCGTCGTCCACGCGCAGGATCGCCTCCACCAGCTTCTCGGTGGGACCGGCGCCAAGGGCCACGGTGAGGGCTCCCGTGCGGGGTGCGGCCTTGGCCACGAAGGGATTGGGCCAGGTGCCCTGCTGGGCATTGGCGAGACGACGGCGGATGGCCTGGATCTCGAAGGCGGCATCCGCGCCGAGGCGGGGCGCCACCCAGAAGGACAGCTCTGTATCGGGCGCCATGGCCGAGAGGGCCACCCGGGCCCACTCCTGCCGCTCGCCCAGGGTCGGCTCAGCCCCCGGGAACAGCAGGGCGCGCAGCGGCGCCTCGCGGTCGCTGATCCAGGTGCCCTCGGCCTTCTGGATGAGGTGGAAGACGCCGCCGGAGCCGCGCAGCTGCTGGACCTCCGTGGTGGTGCCCGAACCCGTCCACTTCACGACGCGGCTGCGGGCCCCCGCGCTCAGGGGATTCAGCTTGAGCAGCGCCATCACCAGCTGGGTACGGGTCGGCAGGTCGCCGGGGATGAACACCAGCGTGCCCTGCAGGTTCCGGCCGCCTTCGCGCACCGTGCCGTAGTGCAGCACCCAGGCCTCGCGGTTCGCGAGGGGCTCGAGCGCCGGGGAGGCCTGCTTCAGCCAGGGCTCCAGGTGGCGCACCGCGAAACCCAGGCGGCTGCCCTGGGCCAGGGCGGGCACCAGGCCCGTGGGCGCGCCGTTCGCCGCCGCGCCCGCGCCGCCCGCCAGGGCCACCAGCTTCTCCAGGCCGGGCCGCAGCTGCTTCAGGTGGATGAGCACGCCGGGCTGGGCCGCCTGCTCCATGCCCTTGGGCAGCGCCGCCTGGCCCGCCTGCGTGAACAGCGCCGGACTGGGAATCCACTGGAAGCGCCAGGCGCCCTTGTCCAGGTGCAGACCCAGGCCGTGGGTCCAGGGCCGCTCCAAGCGATCCGGGGAGCCCAGGTAGGCGTAGGGGTCCTTGCCCCACTGCTTGTAGCCACGCCGGTAGAGGAATTGCGCGGCCTCAGCGCCGCCGGTTTTCCGGGCTGCGGCATCCCACTGGTCCACGGGCCAGGCCGTCAGGGCCCACAAGGCGGCCCGTCGATCCTGGGCATTCCGAAGTCGGTACCGGGCCTCAGCGAGCTGGTCCCCCCAGGCGGCCTGATCCCATTGCTTCCCCGTCCACTGCTGGTTGCCGGCCGCATCGTAGCGGGAGACGCTCCAACTCCGGATCCGCTCCGCAACCCAGGCCGGAATGGGTGAGGGCCCCTGCGTCCAGGCCGGCAGCGCCGCCAGACTCAGGGCAAGCACGCACGATCCCTGCGCGATGTGTCGCATTCCCATTCCCCTGCCCCGCACTGGAACCTCCGGTGTCGAGCGATGCTACCAAGCCGGGCCCCGGCCGCAAGGGACCTGGGCGTGATTTTTTACAGTCCGGATCCCTGGCAGACTGGTCCCATGTCGGATCGCCGCGTGCTCGTGAACCTCCGGGGTCTGCTGACCCCCGATCCCACCCGGAGCTGGGTGGTGGACCGCATCCCGGACGCGGCCCTGGCCATGGAAGGCGGCCGGGTGGCCTGGCTGGGCCGGCACGCAGACCTGCCCGCAGCCTGGGCCGATGCCCCCCGGGTCGATGGTGGCGGCGCCTGGGCCAGCCCTGGGTTCGTGGATCCTCACACGCACCTGCTCTTTGGCGGCAACCGCTCCGGCGAGTTCAACCGGCGCCTGGCGGGTGTCAGCTACCAGCAGATCGCCGCCGAGGGTGGCGGCATCCGCGAGACCGTGCGCGCCACCCGCGGTGCCACGGTGGAGGAACTGGTGGCTTCGGGCGAGGAGCGCCTGCAGGCCTTCCGCGAGCGGGGTGTCATCCACCTCGAATGCAAGACCGGCTACGGCCTGGAGTTGGAAGCCGAGTCGCGCCTCACGGCCGCCTACGCCGAACTGAAGCGGCGCGGTTGGAGCCTCGATGTCACCCTCCTGCCCGCCCACGACCTGGCGCCTGAATTCAGCGGCGATGCCGAAGCCAACGCCCGCGCCGTGGCGGAGGCTTGGCTGCCGGAGCTGGTGCGGCGCCATCCCGGCGTGGCGCGCTTCTGCGATGTGTTCGTGGAGACCGGCGTGTTCAGCGGCGAGCAGGGCCGCCGCATCTTCGAGGCGGGTAAGCGGCTGGGCCTCATCCCCCGCGTCCACGCCGATGAGCTCACCTGGACCGGCGGCGCCGAACTGGCCGCGGAGCTGGGCGCCGCCAGCGCGGACCACCTGATGTTCTGCAGCGACGCGGGCATGCAGGCCATGGCCAAGGCCGATGTCACACCCGTACTGCTGCCGGGCACCACGCTGTTCCTGGGCATGCGCGACTGGGCGCCGGCGCGGAAGATGATCGAAGCCGGCTGCCGCGTGGCGCTGGCCACGGACTTCAACCCGGGTTCGTGCCCCTGCGTGGATCCGCTCACGATCCTTCGCCTGGGCTGCCTGCAGCTGCGCCTGACCTTCGAAGAGGCCTTCACGGCCATGACCCTGCACGCCGCCCGCAGCCTGCGCCACGGCGACCTGGGCCACCTGTACCCCGGGGCCCGGGCTGAGGTGCTGCTGTGGGACGTGGAGGAGTTGCTGGAGCTCGTGTACTGGGTGGGTGAGCCCTATCGCCCGAGATACCTAGCGTCATAGAAAGACAAGAAACCGGGAAAAGCGCGAAAGCCCTTCGGGCACGCGAAAATGAAGCTTTTTCGGCCCTTTTCGCGCCTTTCGCGGTTCCTATCTTTCGTTCATGCCTGTCACAAAACGAAGCCCCGGGCCGATTCCCGGGGCCTCTCCTGCGTGTGCGGCGGCCTACTGATCGGCTCGCTTGGAGGCCTCCTGCACGATGTGGTAGATCCGTTCCTTGGCGCGCAGCTTGATCTTCTTCAACTCCACCTCTTCCAGGGATTCCTTGGCGGAGAGGCTGGGCTTCTTCTGGAGATCACCGAGCCGCGTATCCGCGGACTTGTGTTCTTCCATGAGCTTGCGGAATTCAAAGTGTTCCTTCATCAGGCGCTCCTGAAGTTCTGGGCGCAGAAAATCCATGACTCCTCCATGCCAGGGCGGGACCGGTTCAGGTTCCGCAGGGTGATCGGGTGGACCAAGGTTAGGACCGCCCCGGAGGGCGTCAAGGCCTATCTGCAGAGACTTTGGAACCCTTTTGACAACCACCACTTCCATGCAATCCTCGGGGCATGAGCCTGATCGTCGAGGGACTGGTCCTGCAGCGGACGGATGGGGTGCGCCTGCTGGGGCCCCTGGGCCTCGCCCTGGCCCCCGGGGAGCGCCTGGGCCTGGTCGGGGAGAGCGGTTCGGGCAAGAGCCTGCTGGCCCGGGCCCTGTTCGGCGTGCTGCCCCCGGGCGTAGTCCAGGTCAGCGGGACCCTGAGCGCCTTCGGGACCCGCCTGGACCGACCGGGCCCGCCCCGGGACGCCATCCGCGGCGCCCGGCTGGCCTGGGTGCCCCAGGACCCCCTGGGAGCCCTGAACCCGCTGCTCACCCTGGCCGAGCACCTGGCCTTGCTGCCGGGCATCCACCGGAAGGAGACCCCAGCCGCCGCTCTGCGGCGGCTGGGCCCCCTGCTGGAGCGCCTGCGGCTGCCCGGCGACGGCGCCTTCCTGGCCCGCTTCCCCCACCAGCTCAGCGGCGGGCAGCGGCAGCGGCTCTGCCTGGCCATGGCCCTCTCCTGCGATCCGGAGCTGCTGGTGCTGGACGAGCCCACCACGGCCCTGGATCCCCTGGTGCAGCGGGACTTCCTGGCCCTGATACGGGACCTCCAGCGGGAGCGGGGCCTGGGCTTCCTGTGGATCACCCACGACCTGGCCGTGGCCTCGCAGGTCTGCGAGCGCCTGCTGGTGCTGTACGGCGGCGCGGCCATGGAGGCCGGCCCTCTGGCCCGACTGCTCAGGGCGCCCAGCCACCCCTACACGGCCCGGCTCCTGCAAGCCGCCCGACACCAGCCCACCCGCGAAGCCGGCTTCCTGCCTGCCCCCCAGGACCATCCGCCCGGCTGCCCCTTCCAGCCGCGCTGCGAGCGGGCGCAGACCGACTGCGCCGCCTGGGGGCCCTGGCAGGGCCCGGCGGCGGATGGTTTGCGCTGCGGGCAGCCCCTGAGGGTGGAAGCGGCCCCGGGGCCGTGCGACCATGGGCTGCAAGGTCCCGCAGGCCGCGGGTCCGGATCCTGGAATCCCCATGCTGACCTTGCCCCTGCCGCGCGCCCTGACTTTTGACGACGTCCTGCTGGTGCCGGGCTACTCGGAGCTCCACCCCAACCAGGTGGAACTGGGCACCCGCCTCACCCGCGACATCACCCTGCGCATCCCCCTGCTCTCGGCGGCCATGGACACGGTGACCGAGAGCCGCATGGCCATCGCCCTGGCCCAATTGGGCGGTATCGGCATCGTCCACAAGAACCTCAGCCCCGAGCGCCAGGCCGAAGAGGTGGACAAGGTGAAGCGCTCAGAATCGGGCATGATCACCGACCCCATCACCATCGAGCCCGACGCCCCCATCCGCGACGCCGAGGCCCTGATGGCCAAGTTCCGCATCAGCGGCGTGCCCGTGGTGGAAGGCCATAGGCTGGTGGGCATCCTCACCAACCGCGACCTGCGCTTCGAGACCCGCTGGGACATCCCTGTGCGTGAGGCCATGACCAAGGAGAACCTGGTCACCGTGCCCGTGGGCACCACGCTGCAGGAAGCCCGCGCCATCCTGCAGAAGCACCGCATCGAGAAGCTGCTGGTGGTGGACGGCCAGGGCCAGCTCAAGGGCCTCATCACCGTCAAGGACATCGAGAAGTCCATCGAGTACCCCAACGCCTGCAAGGACGGCTTTGGCCGCCTGCGCGTGGGCGCCGCCCTGGGCGTGGGCAAGGACCTGCTGGACCGCGCCGCCGCGCTGGTGGAAGCCCAAGTGGATGTGCTCTGCCTGGACAG
This sequence comes from uncultured Holophagaceae bacterium, assembly GCA_963751095.1. Taxonomy (GTDB): domain Bacteria; phylum Acidobacteriota; class Holophagae; order Holophagales; family Holophagaceae; genus Geothrix. The sequence continues at coordinate 61,548 of CAVVTK010000020.1, forward strand.
CTCCCACGGCCACAGCCAGGGCGTGCTGGATGCCGTGAAGGCGCTCAAGAAGGCCCACCCGGCGGTCTCGCTCATCGCGGGCAACGTGGCCACCTACAAGGGCGCCAAGGACCTCTGCGCCGCCGGTGCCGACGCCGTCAAGATCGGCATCGGACCCGGATCGATCTGCACCACCCGCATCGTCACCGGCGCGGGCATGCCCCAGATCACGGCCGTGGCCGAGGCCAGCCGGGCCTGTCGCGAGGCCGGCGTGCCCTGCATCGCCGATGGCGGCATCAAGTTCAGCGGCGACGTGGCCAAAGCCATCGCCGCGGGCGCCAGCGCCGTGATGATCGGCAGCCTTTTCGCGGGCACGGACGAGGCGCCGGGCGAGACCATCTTCTACGGCGGACGCACCTTCAAGGCCTACCGCGGCATGGGCAGCCTGGGCGCCATGAAGCAGGGCAGCAAGGACCGCTACTTCCAGGAAGGCAAGGACGACACCAAGCTAGTGCCCGAGGGCATCGAGGGCCAGGTGCCCTACAAGGGCAAGATGGGCGACCTGGTCACCCAGCTCATGGGCGGCCTGCGCGCCGGCATGGGCCTCAGCGGCGGCAAGAGCATCGCCGACTTCCAGGAGAAGGCCACCTTCGTGGAGATCAGCGGCTCCGGCCTCCGCGAAAGCCACGCCCATGACGTGATGATCACCAAGGAAGCGCCGAACTATCGGATGGAGTAGCTCAGCCTAGAGTCCGGAGGGCTCCCAGGCCTGCGGCCTGCGAGTAGGAAAAGGAATCGCGGCGCAAAGCGCCGCTCCAGGAAGCCGTACCTCCAGACTCCAGACTCCTGCCCCCGCTAGACTATTCCCATCCCCGGAGTCCCCCATGTCCCTCCTCGTGAAGAATGTCCGTCTGGTCGACCCGGCCCAGAACCTCGACGGTCCTGGCGTGCTGCTGGTGGTGGATGGAAAGGTGGAGGCCATCGCGACCGATGCGGCGGCGATCCCGAAACGCGAGAGCATCGAGGTGCTCGATGGCGGCGGCGCGGTGCTGTGCCCGGGTTTCGTGGACCTGCACGTGCACTTCCGCGAGCCGGGCCAGACGCGCAAGGAGAGCATCGAGACCGGCAGCCGGGCGGCGGTGGCGGGGGGCTTCACCTCGGTCTGCGCCATGGCCAACACCAAGCCCGTGAACGACTCGGTGGCCATCACGGAGATGATGCTCACCCGCGCCGCCAAGGCCGACCTCTGCCGCTACTTCCCCATCGGGACCGTGAGCCGGGAGATGAAGGGCGAGGAGTTGGCGGACATGGGCACGCTGAAGGCCGCGGGCTGCGTGGCCTTCTCCGACGATGGCCTGCCCATCTCCAACGCCTCGCTCATGCGCCGGGCCCTGGAATACACCCGCTGGCTGGACGTGCCCGTGGTGGCCCACGAGGAGGACAAGGATCTGGCCGGCAAGGGCTACATGCACGAGGGCGCCGTGAGCGCCTCCCTGGGCTGCCTGGGCATCCCCGCGGCGGCCGAAGAGGCCATGGTGGCCCGCGATATCGTGCTGGCCGAACACACGGGTGGCCACCTGCACCTGGCCCACCTCAGCACCGCGGGCTCCATGCGCATGGTGCGCGAGGCCAAGGCCCGCGGCCTTTCGGTCACCTGCGAGGTTACGCCCCACCACTTCGCCCTGTCGGACAAGGAGCTGATGAAGTTCGACAGCGACTACAAGATGAACCCGCCCCTGCGCACCGAGGCCGACATCCAGGCCTTGCTGGCGGCCATCGCGGACGGCACCGTGGATGCCATCGCCACGGACCACGCGCCCCACGGCTGGGACGACAAGGAGGTGGAGCTGCCCATCGCCGCCTTCGGCGTCATCGGCCTGGAGACTGCCCTGCCCCTCACGCTGGAGCTGCTGGTGAACCGCAAGGTCATCAGCCTGGCCAAGGCAATCAGCCTGCTGGCCTGGGAACCCGCCAAGGTCTTCCACCTCGACAAGCAGGGCCTCGGCAGCCTGAAGCCCGGCGCCCCCGCCGACTTCGTGCTCTTCGACCCGAACCAGAAGGTCCAGGTCGACCGCGCCTTCATCCAGTCCAAGTCCTTCAACACCCCCTTCAAGGGCTGGAACCTCCCCGGCCAGATCCTCGGCACCTGGGTTGGAGGCAAGCGCGTCTGGGGCTAGCTTCAGGCCGCCCGGGTCCGGGGAGCCATGCAGGCTCATGGGAGGTACGATGGCCGCACGCGAGATCTCGAAGCTGCTGTTCACGACCGTCTACCCACTGTACGTGCAGAAGGCGAAACGCAAGAACCGGACGAAGGAGGAAGTCGATGCGATCATCTGCTGGCTGACGGGCTACACCCGCGAACAGCTTGCCCGGCATGCCACCCACAACATCGACTTCCAGACCTTCTTCGACCAGGCCCCGGCCATCCACCCGAACAGCTCCGAGATCAAGGGCGTCGTCTGCGGCGTCCGCGTTGAATCCATTCTGGATCCCATCACCCAACGAATCAGATTCCTCGACAAGCTGATCGACGAGCTCGCCAAGGGCAGACCGTTGGACAAGATCCTGCGCCAATAGTGATCAACCAGGTCGTCCCCCACCTTCGCCGGACCTCCATGCTTCCTGAATACTGCACGACCATCGGCGCCATCATCGGTTCGCTCGGCGGCTTGTACTACGTGTACGAAACCATCGCCGGCAGAGCCCAGCCCAACCGCATCTCCTGGCTGCTCTGGGGCATCTTCCCGATGATCATCTTCGCCGCCCAGAGGGCGCAGGGCGTCGCGGGCATCTCGTGGACGTCGTTCGCCGCCGGGTTCACGCCGCTGCTGATCGTCGCGGCATCCTTCTTCAACAAGAAGGCCTATTGGAAGAGCGAACCGCGCGACCATTTCCTGATGGCAGCGGCCATCCTCGGCATGATCCTCTGGGCCATCACCGACCGCCCGAACCTGGCCATCCTGTTTTCGCTGGTCGCCGACATGCTGGCGGGACTGCCCACGGTCATCAAGTCGTATCGGCACCCCCATTCAGAGAGCTGGGTTGCCTATGCCGTCAGCGCCCTCGGCTTTGGAATCAGCCTCCTGTCAGTTCAAACCCACACCTTTGAACACACCGCGTTCGCAGCCTATCTCTGCATCCTCAACGGCACCTGTGCGGTGCTGGCCTCACGGGGCCGTAATCAGAAACCCTCGCCCGGCTTCTCTCGTTAAAATCGGCACCGGCCCGACCCTCCGTACGACTGCGCAAGGTGGAAGCCACCCCATGGAGCTGCCAACGACATGAAACGGAGCGCAACGACCGAGGACGAATCCCCTTCCCGACTGATCGATGCGAGGACCCGGGAGCTGGGCGACTGGAGAGGCAGGACGCTCTCCCAGCTCCGTGCGCTCCTCAGGCAGGCGGTCCCGGAGGTGGTGGAGGAGTGGAAGCGGAGGGGCGTTCCTGTCTGGTCCCACGATGGGTTGATCTGCACGGGCGAGACCTACAAGCGCGTCGTGAAGCCGACCTTCCTCAAGGGCGCCTCGCTCAGCGATCCTTCCGGGCTGTTCAACGCCAGCCTTGAGGGCAAGGCACGGCGCACCATCGATTTCCAAGAGGGTGACGAGGTGGATAAGGATGCCTTCAAGGCGCTCATCCGCGCCTCCGCGGCCCTGAACAGGGCCTCGGCCCGATAGCCGGGCCGGCGCACGACCTTCATCCACGCTTACAGGCCCCAGAAGGATTCCCTGCCGCCATGGATCGCTCCTCACGCAATCGGCTCACCGAAACCCTCCTCCCTCAATTCGCGGGGGACACCCTCTTTGATGCCATCGCCCGGGCGATCTGCCGGGCCGGCTGCCTGCCGCGCAAGGAGCTCTACGAGGCCTGGGAGGTGGCGAGAAGGGTGCGGCGCCGGTTCCGCGGGGGGCGGATCGTGGATCTGGCCTGCGGCCACGGCCTGCTGGCGCAGGTTCTCCTCCTGCTGGACGACAGTTCGCCGGGGGCCCTGGCCGTGGATCGGAGGATCCCGAAGAGCGCCGCCACGCTGGAAGCCGCGCTCTGCGCCGAGTGGCCGCGCCTGCAGGGCCGGGTCGCCTACATCGAGGCGGATCTCAGAACGGTGCCGCTCCAGCGGGGGGATCTGGTCGTCTCCGCCCATGCCTGTGGTGGGCTGACCGACTTGATCCTGGAGCGGGCGGTGGAAGCCGGGGCCTCCGTGGCGGTGCTGCCCTGCTGCCACGACCTCAGGCAGGGCGACCTTGGCGGCCTGGAGGGCTGGATGGACGGCCCCCTGGCCATGGACGCCACCCGGGCGGCCCGGCTGCGCGCCCATGGGTACCAGGTGTTCACCCAGCGCATCCCCGGCGACATCACCCCGAAGAACCGGCTGCTGATGGCTGAGCCGGAAGCTGTGGGCGGCTAGGTCCCAGACTCCGCGCAGCATCCGTTGTATCGTCATCAGGCGTCATTCCAACCAAGGAGTCAGCCATGAAACGAGTCGTCGGCATCGGTGGCGTATTCTTCAAGGCCGGGAATCCGGAGGAACTGCGGGCCTGGTACCAGCGGCACCTGGGCATGGATGTGCAGGACTGGGGTGGAACGGCCTTCCCCTGGAACAAGCCTGAGGGTGTGACCGTCTGGAGCATCTTCCCGGACACGTCGGAGTACTTCGCCCCGAGCCGGTCCCCCTTCATGGTGAATTACGTGGTGGAGGATCTGCACGCGGTGCTGGAAGCGCTCCGCGCAGAAGGCTGCGAGGTGGATCCGAAGGTGGAGGAATCCGAGTTCGGCGCGTTCGGATGGGTCATGGATCCCGAGGGGAACCGGGTCGAGCTGTGGCAACCTCCCGCCGCGCCCATGCCCTGAGCAGGCTCTGGACCGGCAGGAATCCCCGCTCCTGCTGGTGCAGCCGGTGGAGGCCGAGATCCCGGGCTGACCTGGGCGCCCGATCCCGTACACTGCTTCCTGAAGCCACCACCTGGAGGTACGACATGGAGCGGTTGTTCCCTGACGCGGGGCATCCCTACGGGGTGAGCCCCTCCGCCTTCTTCACCCTGCGGGACGGCAAGCTGTACCCCGACGTGGGCCATCCCGACGGCGTCGGAACGGCGCCCTGGTTCTCGGTCCGCGGCGACAAGGTGTACCCCGACAAGGGACATCCCCAGGGGATCGGCACCACGCCCTGGTTCCGGATCCAGGCCGGCCGGCTCTATCCGGACGCCGGCAACCCGGACGGCACCAGCGCCCTGCCCTGGTACGCCATCCGCTGAGGCCAACTCCATCCCCATCGGGCCGACGACTCAGGCCCGCGGCCCCGGGCCGCTCGAAAGGTCTTCCCAGGATGCGCATCACCTTCAAGCCCATGACCTACCTCGTCAGCTTCACGCTGTTCGTCCTGACCTTCACGGCGCTGGGCGCCTACGTGGGCTACGGCAAGATCGCCGACCAGCTGCTCACCCAGGCCTTCCTGGAGGCCACGCCCCTGCGGATGCAGGTGTTGCCGGATCCGCAGGGCCCATCGCTGGGCTGGGACGAGCGGGTGGCGCTGCCCCAGGGGGGCTTCGTCCGCGTGGTGGCTGGCCAGCGCCCCCCGGTCATCACCATCGACGGGGCCGCCGCGGGCCTCCTCCTGGCCGCCCAGGAGCGCCCCGAGGATCTGCGGATCGATGCGGGCGGCCGCTACCTCTTCGCCCGCACCCTCACTCCCGCCAGGACCAAGGCCGAGGAGACCACCTGGATCTGCAGGTACGACCTCAAGCGCCGCCGCCCGGGGCGGCGCACCTCGGTCAACCCGATCCTGCTGCCCGCGCCCTTCCGGCCCTAAACCCCTCCACCCCTGGGCCGTACTCATGGGAACCACCCGCTGGAGGTCCCCTTGAACCGGAACCACCTCATCGCCAACGCCATCCTCTGGGCGGCGGCCATCCTGGCCTCGGCCCTGGTGGGCGCGCCTTCCGTGCTGTCAGCCCTGCTGCTGCCGACCCTGGCCATCGCCTCCCTGTTGTTCATGGGGCCCCGGCTCACGAAATGCGGCGCCGCGCGGTAAAGGGTCCACGCACGCGGGAAGACCTGCTAACTTCGACCACCCCTTCCTTTCCTTGGAGGTTGAGATGAGTGGCAACGCCGTTGCTTGGTTCGAGATCTACGTCCAGGAGATGGCCCGGGCCAGGACCTTCTACCAGGCCGTGTTCCAGGTGGCCCTGGAGCAGCTGAACGCGCCGCTGGACGAGCTGGAGATGTGGGCCTTCCCTTCCGACATGGAGCGCTACGGATGCTCCGGCGCCCTCGTGAAGGTGGCTGGCGTGCCCTCAGGCGGCGGGGGCACCCTGGTCTATTTCCACTGCGAGGACTGCGCCGTGGAGGAGGCCCGAGTAGTCCCGGCCGGCGGACAGATTCATCGGCCCAAGATGGCCATCGGCGAATTCGGCTTCATCTCCCTGCTGGTCGACACGGAAGGGAACATGATCGGCCTGCACTCCATGAAGTAGGCTGGAGGCTTTTGTCACGGAATCTTACAATTGGTGTACAAAGTGGGTTGAATGGATCCAGCCGGTCCACCCGCGGGAGATGCGCCATGCCGACCAATCCCCAGCACCCCTACCACCCCATCATTTACGTGCGCGGCTTCGCCGCCACCCAGGGCGAGATCGAGGACACCGTCGCCGATCCGTACATGGGCTTCAACATCGGCTCGACCAAGGCGCGCACCGCCTGGACCGGCGACGTGAAGCGCTTCTACTTCGAGTCGCCCCTGGTGCGCCTCATGAGCGACCACGGCTACAACGATGTGTTCGTGGACGGCGAGGATCTGGTGGCCGTGGACCGCCCGGACAGCGTGGTGCCCTACCGAAGCGTCATCATCTACCGCTACTACGACGAGGCCAGCAAGGACTTCGGCACCGGCGAGACGCCTCCCATCGAGCGCTTCGCCAAGGGGCTGGATGCCCTGATCCTGAGGCTTCGCAACAAGGTCTGCGCCAACCCGAAGCTCGGCATCGCGCCGGTGGACTTCCGCGTGTACCTGGTGGCGCACTCCATGGGCGGTCTCATCTGCCGCGCCTTCCTGCAGAACCCGCAGCTGGGCTAAGCCCAGGCCCGGGCCGCCGTGGACAAGCTGTACACCTACGCGACCCCGCACAACGGCATCGACATGCGCATCGTGCGCAACGTGCCGGGCTGGCTGTCCTTCGGCGACATCAACAACTTCAACCGCGAGCGCATGGCGGGCTACCTGGCCGTGCCCAGCGGGGATGACGTCTCCGTGGTGACCAACTTCCCGCCGGAGCGGATCTTCAACTTGGTGGGCACCAACCCCCGCGACTACGCCGTGGCCGGGGGCCTCTCGGCCTGGGCCGCCGGAGAGGCCAGCGACGGGCTGGTGCGCCTCGAGAACGCCACCACCCACGGCCGGGGCGCCGATGGCCGCGAAGTCAGCTCCCCGCGCGCCTTCGTCCACCGGAGCCACTCGGGCCCCTATGGCGTGGTGAACTCCGAGGAGGGCTACCAGAACCTCACGCGGTTCCTCTTCGGGGCCCTGCGGGTAGACGGCATCCTCGACATCGACGACATCACGCTGCCCGCCGAGGTGCTGAAGGAGCTCAAGGCCGGCAAGCAGGTTCGGGCCTCGTACCAGTTCGAGATCGCGGCCAGCGTGCGCGGCTGCCAGTGGCAGATGACCCGCCGCGAGGTGCGCGAGCACTCGGCCATCTTCCGCACCTACGAGGCCCTGTTCCCCGGTGCCCCCGGCAGCCAGCGGCAGCCGGACCGGACCCAGAGCCCCCACCTCTTCTCCGTGTTCCTCGATCCGGCCAAGAGCGTGAAGGCCTCCGGCTCCGTGAGCTTCGCCTTCGACCTCAAGGTGCTCGTGCCCGACTACGAGGTGGATGGCATCCTGTTCCTGAAGCGCCACTTCGAGGGCGGCTACGTCATGCGGGAGCTGGTGATCGTGGAGGCCTTCCCCGATGCTGCGGCCCCGGGGGGATGGCGCATCAAGTACGGCTTCCAGGGCGACAACCCCGGCAAGCCCGGCAAGGACGCCGTCACCCGCCCGCAGGACGACGGCATTGCCTTCGACATCGCCATCGACCAGAAGACCAATCCCGGCCTGAAGGGCACCCTGCGCATCGAAGCGAGACCCTGGAGCTGAGGCGGCCCCGGGCCTGCACCCTCAAGGCGAGGCGAGGATGGCCTGCCGAAGCTCGGGGCGGATGGCCACGCGAACAGCCTCGGCCCGCTGCAGGTCCTGGCGGGCCGAGGCTGGATCCTTCGCCTCGAGGTCCAGGGCCAGCAGGTTGTTCCAGGCGTTCGCATGGGCAGGATCGGTGACCACGGCCTGCCGGAACTGGGTCCGGGCCTCGCCACGGCGGCCGAGGCGGTACAGCGCATTGCCCCGCAGGAACCGGTGGCTGGCTGGAACGCCGTAGGGGTTCTCGTGGTCATGGAGCGGCCCCTTGCGTGCCTGTACCGCTTCCACCTCGCGCTCGAGGGCGGCGAGGTAGGGCGCGACGCAGCTGGTGGGGTCCGACACGCGCATGGTGACGGCCTCCAGGTTGGACCGTGCGGTCTGCTCCTCGAGCTCGATCCGGGCCTTCAGGTAGTCCGTCAGATCGCGGTAGCGGCGGTTCAGGACGGCCAGGCTGCGCTCAGCCACCGCCAGGTGCGCCAGGACGCCCTCGAAGTCCCGGGCCTCATAGGCCATGCGGGCCAGCAGGAAGTGGGCCTCGAAGTGGTCCGGCTGCTTCTGGAGGCAGGGCTGCAACAGCTTGTGGGCCTCCTCGAAGTGGCCCGCGCCCACCGCCCGGTCCGCCTGACCGATGGCGGAGTCCAGAGACCGGTACCGCTGGAAGATGGCCGCATCCGTTTCCTGGGCCGGGGCAACCCAGGCCCCACCCAGGACCAGGCTCCCCAGGAGGAGCGAGGTCCGGATGCTGGCGGGCAGGCTGGAGGACATGGCACGGCTCCGGGGCGACCCTGTCCAGGATAGGCCGGTTCCGGAGTCGTGCATCAGGCGGGCTACAGGGTCTTCATGTCCAGCACGAAGCGGTAGCGCACATCGTTCTTCAGCATGCGCTCGTAGGCCTCGTTCACCTGCTGGACGGGGATCAGCTCGATGTCCGAGACGATGTCATGTTCAGCACAGAAGTCGAGCATCTCCTGGGTCTCGGCGATACCGCCGATGAGCGAGCCGCTGAGGCTGCGACGGCCCATGATCAGGGGGAAGGCCGAAACAGGGGTGGGCTCGGGCGGCACGCCCAGGAGCACCATGGAACCCTCCACGCGGAGCAGGCCCAGGTACTTGTTGTAGTCGTGCGGGGCGGAGATGGTGTCGAGGATGAGGTCGAAGTGACCCGCCAGCTTCTTGAAGGTGGCGTCCTCCGAGGTGAGCCCAAAGTGGTGGGCGCCCAGCTTGCGGGCGTCGACCTCCTTCGACTTGGACGTGCTCAGCATGGTCACTTCGGCGCCCATGGCGGCGGCGAGCTTCACGGCCATGTGGCCCAGGCCGCCCAGGCCCACCACGCCCACCTTGTCGCCCGCCTTGGTCTTCCAGTGGCGCAGGGGCGAGTAGGTGGTGATGCCCGCGCAGAGCAGGGGCGCGGCGGCGGCCAGGTCGAGCTTCGGCGAGATCTTCAGCACGAAGGCCTCGTCCGTCACGATGCGGTCGGAGTAGCCCCCCTGGGTGACAGTCTTCCGGTCCATCTCGGTGCTGTTGTAGCTGAAGGCGGCCCCCTTCTCGCAGAACTGCTCGAGCTGGCGCTTGCAGCTGGGGCAGGTGCGGCAGCTGTCCACCAGGCAGCCCACGCCAGCCAGATCGCCGATCTTGAAGCCCTTCACGTGGGCGCCCACGGCGGTGACCTTGCCCACGATCTCGTGACCAGGAACCATGGGGTAGGCGCTGTTGCCCCACTCGTTGCGGACCTGATGCAGGTCCGAGTGGCAGATGCCGCAGTAGGCGATCTCGATCTGGACATCGTGCGGGCCCACGGCCCGGCGCTCGAACTGGTAGGGCCCAAGGGGGGCGGTCGCGGAGGTGGCGGCGTAGGCTTTGGCGAGGGTCATGGCAGCTCCTTGAAGCAGAATCTTCACTCTAGACCAGGGATCCAGAGGTTACCTCAAGGTGCGTGGGTGGTTGGCAGCCGAAAGCACCTGGGCAATCCTGGACAGATGGACCCCATTCTCACCGAGCGACTGATCCTCCGGCCCTTCGTCGTCGACGACGCACCTTTCATCCTGCGGTTGCTGAACGAGCCCTCCTTCATCGAGAACATCGCCGACAAGGGCGTGCGCACCCTGGAGCAGGCGGCGGACTACCTGGCGCAAGGGCCGTTGGCCAGCTACGCGGCCCACGGCCACGGGCTGTGGCTGGTGCAGCACCGGACCACGGGCAACCCCATGGGCATGTGCGGCCTCATCAGACGCGATACCCTGCCGGAGGTGGACCTCGGCTATGCCCTCTGCCCGGAATTCTGGGGCCTGGGCTACGCCCGGGAAGCCGCCGAAGCCTGCGTGGCCTGGGGGCGCGACCACCTGGGCCTGGGCGGGCTGCTGGCCATCGTATCGCCGGGCAACGCGGCGTCCATCCGCCTGCTGGAGGCCCTGGCCTTCCGCCGCACCGGCACCACGACCTACGCGCCGGGCGACGAGGTGGAGGTCTTCCGCCTGGACCTCGCTGGTCGGAGCGTTGGCTGATTCGGCTACATCCAACGTATCCGAAGGTGCCATGCCCTGCCCCGCCACCCAGCCGGCTGGCCAGTTTCGCGGCTACTCCCCAAGGAGGCCGCCTATTCCCGGGCTCCTTGCGGACGGGAAGAAGCGTGGCGCAACTCGCCCTACATGAATCAACTTTGAAGTCATGAAAGTAAACTATGAACAGAGGCTATTTATGAAAAAACAAAGATTCGTGATCTGACAGCCCGAAAAAAAGAGGATAGGATCATCCCCTGCTCGTCGGACATCCAAGATGACCGCGAGCCCCTGGTGGACCATGAACCTCGACCTGCTTCAGGCTCGTACCCCAGTTCCCCCCCCCACCTCCTCGTTGCGGTCGAGCCACCTCGACTTACCGGCATTGGCTCCCGGGGGGACGGTGGGCCACGCACTGGTGGTGGAAGATGACCCCGAGGCCCGAACCTACATTCGCCTCGTTCTGCAGAAATCGGGGTTCAAGGTCACGGCCGTGGGCAGCGGCGAGGAGGCCATGGATCACTTCCACCGCGAGCCGCTCCAAGTGGCGCTGTTGGATGTCGGGCTGCCTGGAATGAATGGATTCGAGGTCTGCAAGCAGATGCGCGCCTGCCGGGAGGATCTGGCCATACTCATGCTGACCGGACGGGGGGAGGACTCCGACAAGGTGTCGGGCCTCAACCTCGGCGCTGACGACTACCTGGTCAAACCCTTCGAGCCGACGGTCCTGATGGCCCGGATCCATGCCGTCCTGCGGCGCTGCACCCGCCAGTCGGAGGATCTTCTGGTCCTCACCCAGGGGGATCTGCGCGCGGAACTCCTGGGCATGAAGGTCTACAAGGGCGGTCGAGAGGTGGATCTGACTCCCCGCGAGTTCATCCTGCTGACCGCCTTCCTGCGGAACCCAGGCCGAGTGCTGACCCGGGACTGGCTCAGGGATGCAGTCTGGGGCAAGGACCACCACGGGAGCGCCAAAGCCGTGGATGTGCTGGTCTGCAAACTCCGCGAGAAGCTGGAGGACGACCCGGCCCATCCGACCCGCTTCAGGACGGAGTGGGGGCTGGGGTTCATTGCTGGCTAGGCGGCGGGGGCCTTCTGCACCGCTGCCGCGCGAGGATTGGCATTGCGAGTGTCGTAAATTTTCCAAATGCTTGATTTTTTATCAATATGAATACGATTTCATTGATTTCGAATGCCGATTTTTTAATAAATTTTAACCATTTCTCCGCTTGTCTCTGGGCATTTCCGACCCCATCCTGATCTGCATCAACCGCAGCCAGAGTCAGCCCGGATTGGGCCCTCGAAGCCGCTTCCACCGGCCAACGCACGCGCATCGTCCCGGGCATGCGCCTGCCTTCGGCCTGACCCACCTGTGAGCCCATCTGGACTCCCAGCCCCCCCTTATATCACGTCCTGACCGGGCCCTGCGGGGCCTGGCCTTGGGCTTCCGCAAGATGGAGAATCCATGCGCACGTTCATCACCCTCGCCCTCGTCGCCGGCTGCAGCGCCCTCATGGCCGATGGCAACTCCTCCAGCACCACCGCCGATGCAGCGGTGAAGATCTACTCCCCCATCGGCATCTACAACGTCTTCGGCGACAAGCTGGACTTCGCCCAGATCGTCATCAACGACGTGACCAAGCCGGCCTCTGTCGAGATGCCCGCCGCCTACCAGCCGACGCTGATCAACTTCGACAACTGCGCGATGAAGAACAACAGCAATGCCGCTTCGGCCGCCTGGTTCCACGTGAACCGCGACAGCGGCCTCAGCTATACCACCACCCTCGACCCCGAAGTGGACATGGGTGACGGCGTGAAGATTTACACCACCATGAGCGGGGTCACCCCGTGCGGCGTGGCCCCCACCCCGCTTGGCACCGTCGCCCTCGCCGGCACCACCCAGGAGCACTTCTGGGTGGGCGGCAAGCTGGTGGTCCCCGCCGGCGTCATCGGCGCGAAGACCGGCACCGTGCACGTCTCCGTTGCCTACAACTAGCCCTTGCGACTGCCCCGGGAGAGGGCCAGCCCCTCTCCCGAGATTGGAGATCTCCCATGAGAATCCTCGCAAGCCTCATCGCCCTGTCGGCCGCCACCGGCTGGGCCTGGGCCGATGGAAACCAGTCCTTCACCTCCGCGAACGCCTCGGTGTCCCTCTGGCCGCCGATCACGCTCACCAAGTGCCAGGACCTCTGGTTCGGGGAAGTCATCCTCGACACCGGGTTCACCGGTGGCCAGATCGAGCAGAACGCCGCTAAAGGGGGCGGCACGCGAGAGCCCGATACCCAGGGCATCCAGACCGTGCAGAAGCACTACAACCGATGGAACAACGCCGAGTTTGAAGTTTCAGGCAACCCGCGGGCCGGGTTCTCGGTGGTACTCCCCCAGTACAACTCGGTGTTCATCACGAACACCTCCACCGGGGCGGTGATCCCCATCCAGCTCGGGGTTCCCGAGTTCGACACCTACGCGCCCAGCTCCATCGGCGCCACCGGCAAGACGAAGATCTGGGTGGGCGGCAAACTGACCCTCCCGACAACTCCCACGCCCGGCTACTATCACGGCCAATTCAGCGTGACGGTGGCCTACAACTAAGCGTTTTCCCCACCCTCCAGGCCAAGGGGCTGCTCCGGATCCGGCGTGGCCCCTTGGTGTGTGTCATCCCCCGGGAGCCTTCCACATGTCCTCGCTTCGCGCCCTCATCTCCCTCGTTTGTCTCCTGGCCGCGCTACCCGGGCGAGGGGAACAGCCCGATCCCCGCAAGGGCCTGGGCCAGGGTGCCGGGGACCTCATGATTCTCCCGACCCGGATCGTGCTGGAGGGGCGCCAGCGCTCGGGAGAGGTGATGCTGAAGAACCAGGGCAAGACCCCGGCCACCTACCGCATTTTCTTCAAGGAAATGGACATGTCCCCGAGCGGCCAGCTGCAGGACCGCGTCAAGGCCCCGGGGGAAACCACCGCGGCGGACCTGGTTCGCTACACACCCCGCCAGGTGGAACTGGCCCCCGGCGAGGCCCAGACTGTCCGCATCCAGGTGCGCAAGCCCGAGGGCCTGCCGGAGGGCGAGTACCGCTCCCACCTGGTGTTCCAGGGCATCCCCCCGGCAGAGGTGCCCCAGCCAGAGGATGGTGCCGCTGAACAGAAGCTCTCCATCACCATCCGGCCGGTGTACGGCATCTCCATCCCCGTCATCCTCCGCCACGGGGAGACCCGGGCCTCCATCAGTTTTGAGAAGCTGGCCTATGTCCCGCCCGCCACCCCGGAAGCCCTGCCCCTCGTCACGCTCAGCCTGGCCCGTCAGGGAAACCGCAGCGTGCTCGGCGACTTCGAGGTGACCCTGGACCGGGGAGGCAGCCTGAAGAAGGGCACGCCCCTGGCTCTGGCCAAGGGTCTCGCGGTCTATCCGTGCATCGCCGCGCGCGAGATCTCGCTCCCGCTTCAGCTCGACAAGGGTGCCTCCCTCAAGGGTGCACGCCTGAAAATCGCCTTCACGCCGGTGGACCTGAAGCTCGCGCCCTCGTTGGCCTTCCTGGAACTCCCCTGAGCTACGCTGGAGCCCCGCCGTTGCGCCCTAACTGGATCTTGCCGCTCCTCCTCTCCGCGGTGGCCTCCATGGGCATGGCCCAGACCCCAGCGCCCCCCGGCCTGGATGAAGCCGAGGCGATGCTGGTGCAGCCCTTCCTGGGGCGCGTCCCCTTGGCCGACACGATCACCGCCTACCCCTCCCCTGACGGCCCCCTGGTGCCGTTCGGAGAGCTGTGCCGCCTTCTCCAGTTCGGCATCCAGGTCGAGGCCGACCGCGGTCGGGCGGAGGGTTTCTTCATCTCCCCGAAGCGCCGCTTCGCGCTCGACCTTGCCGCGGCCAGAGTGGAGGTCGAAGGCCGGGCATCAACCCTGCAGCCCGGCCAGGTGATCCGCCGGGGGCAGGAGCTGTTCGTCCAGGCCCGGCTCCTCCAGGCGTGGTTCCCCCTGGAGGTGAGTGTGAGCCTCAAGTCCGCCGTCCTCACCATGAAGGCGCTGGAGAAGCTGCCCATCCAGGAAGCCTGGGAGCGCGACCGCAGGTACGGCGCGGGCAACCTCAACCCCACCCAGACCGACATCGACGGCCCGCCCATTGGCCAGGCCCACTCCACGCCCTACAGCTTCCTCGACGTACCCATGGCCGACCTCTCGCTGTACTGGAGCCGGGGACGCGCCACGGGCTCGCCGCCCCCCCAGACCTCGGCCTTCCTCGGAGGGGATCTGCTCTGGATGAGCGCCAACGCCTACGGCACCCGCGATTCCGACGGCAAGCTGCGCAACGCCCGCGCCACCCTGTTCCGGGAGGATCCCCGGGGCGAGCTGCTGGGCCCCATGCATGCGCGGCGCGTGACCCTGGGCGACCTCCAGCAGGCCCCATCCCTGGAGATCAGCGGAGCCCTGCCCCAGGGACGAGGGGTACTTGTGGACAACTTCCCCATCGGCTACCGATCCAAGTTCGCCACTCGGACCTTCCAGGGCCTTCTCCCCGAAGGCTGGACCGTGGAATTCTTCCACAACGGATCGCTCCTGGGCTTCCAACGCGCGCGGCCCGACGGCCAGTACCAGTTCCGGGACGTCCCCCTCCGGTTCGGGTTGAACCAGTTCCGCCTGGTGTTCCACGGCCCCCTCGGCGAGCGGCGGGAGGAGAACCATCGAATGGATATCGCCAGCGAGCAGCCGCCGCCGGGCACCTTCTACTACCGCGTGGCCGCGCTCAGGCCGCGTCTCGAAGTGTCCACGCTGGATCCCTCGGAACTCAACCACCTGGACGATCTCCAGCGCCCCGCCACCTTCCTGGAGGCGGACTACGGCCTGACCTCCTACCTGGCCGTCAACGCAGGCAGCTCTCGCGTGGCGCTGCCGGACGGGTACCACACGTACACCGAAGCCGGGCTGCGCAGCCTCTTCTCCTACCTGTCCCTCCAGATGAACGGCGCCATGGACCAGGGGGAGGCGGGAAAGCCCCCCGGGCTGGCCGCCTCCGGCCTGCTCCGCACCGGCTACGACTACTCCACCTTCACCTTCCAGCGCACGGAGTACCGGCGGGGATTCCAGCGCACAGGCATCCTGAGCGCCCTGGGTGTGATGAAGCCCCTCCGCTCGGAGATGGCCGCCGATCTGTACGGCTCCTTCTCGCTGGGCAAGGTGCCGCTGGGACTCACCGTCTCGCGGACGGTGGACGAATACGCCACGGGCGGGTGGAGCAGCCGGGACCGCCTCCAATGCTCGGCCACCTTCCCTATGCTGAGCGTGAGTCAGTCCCTGTACCGCACGGCGGAATCAAGCCGCCGCGGGCCGGCGCCCCTTGAGGGGAACCTGCTCGTCACCTCCTACGCCCGCACCGTGGGCCTCCAGGGGGAACTTGCGTTCAAGCGCGAAGCCGGCCGTTCGGAAATCACCGGCTGGGGAGCCTCGGCGGACTTCCAGTCCCCGGGCGGCACCCTGTATCGGGCCATGGCAAAGGGAACCCGTGGGTCCCTGAGGGACGCCTCCTTCATCGGGTTGGTGAGCCGGATGGTGGGACGCTTCGCCTGGGGCCTGGATGTCCACTACGCGAAGGCTTCCAGCTACACCGTGGGCCTCCGCCTCCAGACCTCCCTGGGCCGGGAGCCGCGCACGGGCACATGGGTGGCAAGCGCCCAGCCCATGGCATCCATGGGCGCCGTCTCCGCGCAGGCCTTCCTGGATTCCAACGGCAACGGCACGCGGGATCCCGGCGAACGGGTGATCGAAGGTGCCCAGTTCAAGACCATCAATGCGCCCATCGAGAACCGCATCCAGGATTCCAGGACCGTCTTCACCACGCACCTTTCACGGGGCCAGGAAGTGCCGGTCCTGGTGGATGAGGGCAGCCTCGAGGACCCGGCCCAGCAGTCCACCGTGCGGGCCTACCGCATCGTTCCCCGCTCCGGCAAGACCACCCGGCTGGATTTCCCCATCCAGGCCTTCGGCGAGATCACCGGCACCACGCGGCTGCGCCGGGCCGAAGGCGTCATCGATTACGGCGGCGTGGAAGTGGAACTCCTGAATGCCGCAGGCCAGCGCGTGAGGGTGCTGCGGAGCGCCTTCGACGGATTCTTCGAACTGCGCGACCTGCCCCTGGGCGAATACACCCTGCGGATCTCCCCCCAGGAAGTGGCGCGCCTCCGGTTCTATGAACCACCCGCACGCCAGGTCCGCATTGAGACGGCAAAGAACCTGTTCGAGGGTCAGGACTTCACCCTGGAACCGCTCGCACCGCCTGCCCCTGCCCCTGTGTCGGCCAATGCCCCATGGCCCCCGCCCGCTGCGCCCACCCAGGTTCCGGCGCCCGCGCCCGTGTCCACGCCGGATCCTGCCATCGCGCCCGCGGCCCCCGCCTGGACCATCCTGCTGGTGGCCGCCACCCGGGAGGACACCATCAGCCGCGCCCGCGACGCTCTGGGCCCACTGGCTTCCGACGTGTTCCTACGTCCCTTCCGCGCCACGGCCGGAGGAGGCACCGACCTGCGGCTGGTCTGCTTCGGCTCCTTCCCGACCCGGGAGGCCGCCGCCCGCGCCCTGGCGGCCCTGCCCCCGTATTTCTTCAAGGGCGGCAATCAGCCCAAAGTCATCCCGCTTGAATCCGTACCCCAAGGGAGACAGCCGTGAAACCTTATGTCCTTCTCGTGCTCCTGCCGACCCTCGCCCTTTCCCTCTCAGGGCAGGCCCAGTCCCGGCCGGTGATCCGGCCGGAGATCCAGGTGATCCAGAACCTGTTTTTCGGTGGCCTGCTGGTCAGCCCCGCGGGCGGCAGCATCACGCTCACGGATGGCGGCCTGCTCATCCCCGACGGGAGCGGCATCCAGCCCGGTGCCCAGCCGCCCTGCGATCCCGCGCGGTTCCGCCTCACCGGCCCTCCCGGAGCCCGCTACTCCCTCAAGGTGGATCCCCGCATGCCCATGCTCACGAGCCCCACGGGTGGCTCGGCCCGGGTCACGCAGTTCCAGCCGGCCATGGAGATCCAGGGGGTCTTCGATGCCCTCGGCCAGGCTGAATTCAAGTTGGGCGGCCACCTGGAGGTCGCCGCCAACACCCCGCCCGGGCTGTACCGCACCACCCAGGCCAAGCTCCAACTCAACGTCCTGGGCGTCACGGGGCTCCCCACTGTGAATGCGCCATTCACCCTTTCCGCCCTGGTCCGCGCCCCCTTCCGCCTGGTGAACCTGAGCCCCCTGCGCTTCGGCGGGCTCCTTCCGGGCGCCCAGAGCGGCACCTTCGAGGTCCTGGCCAGCGGCGGCTACCGGGCCCCAGGAACCGCGGGCCCCGCCCTGCTCAAGGGCGATCCCAGCCCGGCACAGTTCTCCCTCCAGGGGCCCCCGGGATCGTCCTACAGCATCCAGCTGCCCAGCCAGATCCAACTCACGGGGCCCGGCACGCCCATGCGGGTGGATGGCTTCCAGGCCAGCGTGGCCCTCGTGGGCATGCTGCCCCCCGGTGGCCTGACGTTCGGGGTGGGCGGGCGCCTGACCGTGGACGCCCACCAGCGGCTCGGTGAGTACCGGGGCACCTTCACCGTGACAGTCTGCTATCCCTGAGCGCCCGCCATCATCTGGTACATCAGGATCGCGCCCGCCGCGGCCACGTTGAGGCTGTCCATGCCCGAGGCCATGGGGATGGCCACGGCGCGGTCACAGCGGGCCAGCTGCTCCACGTCCAGCCCCGTGTCCTCGGGCCCCATCACCAGGGCGCAGCGGGCTGCGGGCTGCCAGCGGCGGGCGTCTTCGGCCATCTCGGTGAGAGCGGCTGCGACAATCTCCGAGCTTGGCTCAGCGGCCCGCCAGTCCGCCAGGCGCTCCCAGGGATCCTCCACGCGCCACAAGGGAATGCGCCACACGGCCCCCATGGAGACGCGGACCGTGCGCCGTGTCCACTGGCCCGGGCCTGGTCCCGCCAGCACGCCATCCAGGCCCAGGGCGGCGGCGCTGCGCAGCAGCAGGCCCAGGTTCTCGCTGTCGTAGAGGCGCGGCAGCACCAGCAGGCGCCGGGCCTCGCGCAGGGCCTCGGCGGGCGGCGGCGCGGGCACCTGGGCGCAGGCCATGAGGCCGCGGTGGAAGGGGAAGCCCACCAGCTCCGACAGGGCTGCGGGTTCCATGGTGAGCAGCTCCGTGTCCGGCGGCAGCCGTTCCTGAAGATCCAGCGCGGCGGTGGTGGTGGCAGCCACGGAGATCACCTTCAACCCCCCGGCGCGGCCAGCCGCCAGCAGATCCTCCACCAGGATGCGGCCCTCGGCGATGAAGCAGGTGCCATGTTCCGGGTGTTCCCGGGTACCGGCGAAGCGCAGGTCGCGGTAGGGGTCCCAGGGGTCGAAGGCCGGCATGGCACCAGCGTAGCCTCCGATTTGGGCAGCGTCTGGAATTGAAAACCCCGGACAGATTGTTTCCAAATTAGACTTCAATGATGCCTGACACCGCCATGCTCCCCGTCCCATCCCCAACCCGGCGTGCCATTGAGCGCCTGCCCGCCCACCTGCGCCGCTTTGTGGTGGACCAGGATCACGATGCCTACACGCCCCGGGACCACGCCGTGTGGCGGCACATCCTGCACCGGCTGGCGGAGCGCCTGAAGGACACGGCCCACGCGAGCTACCTCACAGGCCTGGCGGCGACGGGCATCGGCCTGGAGCGCATCCCCAGCCTGGACGAAATGAACGCGAAGCTCGAGGCCCTGGGCTGGTCAGCCGTGGGCGTGCGGGGCTTCATCCCCCCCGCCGTATTCACGGAGCTGCAGTCCCTGGGTGTCCTGGCCATCGCCGCGGACATCCGCAGCCACGAGCACATCGAATACACCCCGGCTCCCGACATCGTGCATGAAAGCGCCGGCCACGCGCCCATCCTGGCGGACCGGCGCTACGCCGAGTACCTGAAGCGCTGCGGGGAAGCAGGATTCAGGGCCATCGCGTCCGTGGAGGACCAGGCGGTCTACGAGGCCATCCGCAACCTCAGCGTGGTGAAGGAGGATCCCGCCGCCAGCGAAGAGGAGGTGCGCCTGGCCCAGGAGCGCCTCCACGCCGCGGGCGCCAGCCGCCGCTACGTGAGCGAGAGCACCAAGGCCAGTCGCCTCTACTGGTGGACCGCCGAGTACGGCCTGGTGGGCAGCCTCGACGATCCGAAGCTCTACGGCGCGGGCCTGCTCAGCAGCCTGGGCGAGGCGGCCCACTGCCTCACCCCGGCGGTGAAGAAGGTGCCCCTCAGCCTTTCTTGCGCCGACACGGAATACGACATCACGCGCATGCAGCCCCAGCTCTTCGTGGCGCGGGACTTCGACCACCTCTTCGAAGTGCTGGAGGCCTTTGAGGCCACGCTCGGCTGGCGACGCGGCGGCGATCACGGCCTGGAGGAGGCCCTGCGCGCCCGCACCGTGAACCATCTGGTGCTGGACGACGGCCTGGAACTCACCGGCAAGGTGGTGGCGCGGATCCCCGCCCGGGGTGAGCTGGTGCCGGGCCTGGCCACGGCCCTGGCCCGCATCGAGGGCCCCGTCCAGCTCTCCCGCCACGGCCAGGGCGGGGAGCAGCCCTGGCCCGGCGAGGCGCTGGTGGCCTTCGGCAGCGGGCTGCTGCCCCATCGCGGCGCCTTCAGCCTGGATCTGCCCTCGGGGCTCTTCCTCACGGGCTTCCGGGTGGGCGAGCACGAGGTGATCAACCTGCGGGGCCACCAGGATGGCCGCCCCCTGGACCTGCCCAGCTGGGCCCTGCTCTTCCTGAGCGGGAGCCTGCCCTCGGTGGCTGGCGGTCCGGCTGATCCCGGCGCCTGGGATGCCTGGTTCGGCGATCCCTCCGCCCTGGCCGAGGGGGAGGCCGAGGCCCAGGCCCGCGACCGCAAGGCCCAGGCCCTCCCGGCGGACCTGGCGGCCCTCTACGTCGAGGTTCGGGCCCTGCGGGAAAGGGGCCCGATCAACGACAATGACCTTCGGAGGCTGGCCGGCCGGGCATCGGAGCATCCCGCCGAGTGGCTGCTACAGGCGGAGCTGGTCGAGCTGGAGGCGATGCGATGAGCTGGCGGGAGGAGAACGGCACCCTGGTCCGGACCTTCAAGACGCCGGACTTCCTCACGGCCTACAACCTGGTGAGCGCCATCGTGGGCCCGGCCGAAGGCCTGAACCACCATCCGGATATCGCCTTCGGCTGGGGCCATGTGCGGATCACCCTCACCACCCATGACGCGGGCGGCATCACAGAGCTGGATCACCGGTTGGCCGCCGCCATTGATGCGGCGGTTAAGCCGTTTGATCTATAACATTTGCAGAATTTCGATCTGTTCATTCACAGCCGGGTCCGGTATTCTGGAGTGTCCATCGAGGAGTCCCTTGCCGAATCCGTCCACCCCCCCCTCTCATTCAAGCCACCTGCCCGCCACGTCCGTCGCCCTGGTGGGCGTTGGGCTGCTCCTCCTGGGCCTCGGCTGCAGCTCCGAGCAAGTGTCCCACTACCGCGTGCCGAAGGAGAGCGCCTTGGCGCCGGCCCCTGCGCCCGCCATGCCCCCGAAGCCCATGGGCGAGCGGACCGGCGAGCCCTCCGACGTGCCGCCGCCCCCCAAGCCCAAGGGTTCCCTCAAGTGGTCCCTGCCCAAGGGCTGGAGCGAGCTGCCTGGCGGCGGCATGCGCTTCGCCACCTTCAGGACGCCCTATGCCGGCAAGCTGGAGGCCACGGTGGTGGTGCTGCCGGGTCCCGCTGGCGGCGAGCTGGCCAACGTGAACCGCTGGCGTGGGCAGATCGCACTGCCCGCCCTCGACGAGGCGGGGCTGGCCAAGTCCCGCACCACGCTCAAGAGCAAGGTCGGCGCGGTCAACGTGTATGACTTCACCAGCGACGGCCAGACCAAGAGCCGCATGGTGGCTGGCTACGTCGCCACGCCCGACGGGAACACCTGGTTCCTGAAGCTGACGGGCGACGCCGATCCTGTGGCCAAGGCCAAGCCCGATTTCATGACCATCCTGGGGAGCCTGCACCTTGATTAACGCCTACGCCTCCCGAGTCTGGGGCTTCCTGAAGTCCTTCCAGCTCACCATCGTCCTGCTCGCCCTGTTGATGTGCCTGGTGCTGTTCTGCACCCTGGCCCAGGTGGAGATGGGCACCCAGGGCGCCGTGAACGCCTACATGCGCAGCTTCATCGTCTGGAACCAGCCGTTGCTGCTGAGGCTGCCCTTCCCCGGCGGGGCCCTGGTGGGCCTGCTGCTCACCCTCAACCTCATGGCCAAGACCATCGACATCAAGCTCAGCTGGCAGAAGTCCGGCATGTGGCTGGTCCACGCGGGCCTGGTGGTCCTCTTCGCCGGCGAGTTCGTGGCCGGCATGATGCAGGTGGACACCAACCTGACCGTCGAGGTGGGTCAGACCGTCAACTTCGTGCAGAGCTACAAGCAGATGGAACTGGCCGTCATCGATGTGACCGATCCCACCTGGGACGAGGTCTACTCGGTGCCGGACACACTGCTGACCAAGGGCGGCAATGTCGCCATCCCCGGCACTCCGATCACCTTGAACGTCAAGAAGTTCTACGCCAATGCAGAACTGGCCAATCTGACCCCCGGTGCGCCAGCATCCCTGGCGACGGCCGGTGTGGGCGCGGGCGTTTCCATCGTCGAGCGGCCGGTGGTTTCGGCCGACAACGAGATGAACCAGACCTCGGCCTTCGTCGAGCCCGTGGCCGGTGGCCGCAGCTACGGCACCTGGCTGGTTTCCGTGGCCCTGGGCGCCCCCCAGTCCTTCACGCATGAAGGCCGAACCTACACGCTGGCCATGCGCCTGCGCCGCCAGTACCTGCCCTACGCCTTCACTCTGAAGCAGTTCCGGCACGACGTGTACCCCGGCACTGACATCCCCAAGAACTTCTCCAGCCTGGTCCAGGTGGTGAATCCCTCCCGGAACGAGTCCCGCGAGGTGCTGATCTACATGAACCAGCCGCTGCGGTACGAGGGCAAGACCTTCTACCAGGCGAGCTTTGGCAAGAACGACACCCTTTCCGTCCTTTCCGTGGTTGAAAATCCCGGCTGGCTTCTTCCCTACGTGTCCTGCGTGCTCGTGTCTTTGGGCCTGCTTGTGCACTTCGCCATCGTCCTGCGTCGCTCCCTGAAGCGCCGCCAGGACAAGAAGGAGGGCTGATCATGACCTTCGTACAGAAATACCTCGCCTGGGGCGCTGGCATCCTGGCCCTGCTGGTCGCACTCATCTTCGCCCTGCCCGGCGGCAAGGCCCGCGGCTTCAACGTCAACGGCTTCGGCACGCTGCCCATCCTCGAAGGGGGCCGCGTCAAGCCGCTGGATTCCCTCGCCCGCAACTCCCTGCTGGCCATCCACAGCCGCCAGGGCTTCCGCTACGACGGCCGCATGGTGGGCCCCGACGAATGGTTCCTCGACGTGCTGTTCCGCCCCCAGGTGGCCGACCAGCAGCCGATCTTCGTCATCGACGATCCGGAAGTGATCAGCCTCATCGGCGCCAAGCAGACCAAGAACCGCAACTACTTCAGCTTCGCCGATCTCTCCTCGCATCTCGACGAGGTCCAGAAGCAGGCGGCCTCGGCCCAGCCCATTTCTGCCCAGAAGCGCACGCGCTTCCAGAGCGCGGTCGTGAACCTCTTCGATCGGGTCTACCTCTACTACAAGCTGCGCAACACCCTGCAGCTGGCCGGCTCCCCCGGCCTGGGCTGGGAGCTCCAGTCCCTCGGCACCCCCGAGGCCGCCCTGCGCCACCAGGACCTGACCCAGCTGGCCCACTTCCGCATGCTGCCGCCGACCACGGCGGCCACGCCGGACGCCTGGCAGAGCGTCGGCCAGGCCCTGACCGCCGCGAACTCCGGAGCCGGGGTGCATCCCGGCCTGGTCCCCCTCGCCAAGCTGAACGCCGCCTACGTGGCTGATGACGCGACCAGCTTCAATGCAGCCCTCTCAGAAATGAACGGCGTGGTCACCACCCTGAAGCCGGACGCCCTCGGCCACGCCTCCAACGAGCTCGTCTTCAACCGGGCCCAGCCCTTCTTCGTGGGCCTGTCCATCTACTTCGTGGCCTTCCTGGCGCTCTGCATCTCCTGGATCTACAAGCCCGAGATCCTGCGGCCCACCGCCTATGCCCTGCTCCTCTCCGGGGCCATCGTCCACACCATCGGCCTGGCCGCCCGCATCATCCTGCAGGGCCGCCCCCCCGTCACCAACCTCTACTCCTCCGCCGTGTTCGTGGGCTGGGGCGCCGTTATCCTCGGCCTCATCGTCGAGCGGATGTATCGCAAGGGCTTTGGCACCGCCGTGGCCGCCGCAGCCGGCTTCGCCTCCCTCATCGTGGCCCAGAACCTGGGCACCGAGGGCGACACCATGGAGATGATGCGCGCCGTGCTGGATTCCAACTTCTGGCTGGCCACCCACGTGGTGACCATCACCATCGGCTACTCCGGCACCTTCCTCGCGGGCTCCATCGCCATCGCCTACGCCCTGAAGAAGCACATCGCCCCCAAGGTGGATCCGGAAACAGACAAGGCCCTGGCCGACATGGCCTACGGCATCATCTGCTTCGCCCTGTTCTTCAGCTTCGTGGGCACAGTGCTGGGCGGCATCTGGGCCGATCAGTCCTGGGGCCGCTTCTGGGGCTGGGATCCCAAGGAGAATGGCGCGCTGCTGATCGTGCTGTGGAACGCCATCATCCTCCACGCCCGCATGGCTGGCTACGTGCGGGAACGCGGCACCATGGTGATGGCCATCTTCGGCAACGTCATCACCGCCCTCTCCTGGTTCGGCGTGAACATGCTCGGCGTGGGCCTGCACTCCTATGGCTTCATGGACAAGGCCTTCGTGGCGCTCACCACCTTCTGCGTCAGCCAGCTGGTTCTCATGGGCATCTGCTACGCCCCCGCCCGGTTCTGGGTGGAGAAGCCCCGTTCCCACTCGTAGAACTCCCATTGCTGCAAAACGGCCCCCGGAACCGGGGGCCGTTTTGCAGGTGGAGATCATGCTGCTCAGTCCAGCCTGGTGGTTCCCAGGATGCCGTCCGCATCCAGGTGACGCTTCAGCGTCCCGCTGAGGGCCCGGATGACACCGGAGGTGTAGGCCTCGTAGAATCGCTGGTTGTGCGGGCCCACCCCATGCTCGGCGCTGTAGCTTCCCTCGAAGCCCTTCACAGCCAGGTCGTAGATGCGGGTCTGCAGCTCGGGCACCAGGTCTGCGGCGGGCCGGGTCGCGGCGGCCTCGTCCCACACCAGGTTCAGGTGGGTGCCCCCGTCGCCCCAGTGCCCGAAATCGCAGCAGCGCACGAAGGGGTACTCGGCCTGCAGAAAGACGCGTGCGGCTTCCGTGAAGGCGGCCATGCAGCTGCGCGGCACGCTGATGTCGAAGGCCAGGACCTTGCCTTCCTGGCGCAGGCTCTCGCTCACGTGGTGCCGGATGGCCCAGAGATCCTCGGCCCGGCCCATGAAGACATCTGTGATCCCTTCTCCCGCATCGGTCTCGAGGAAAGCGCCCAGCCGCTCCTCCAGCAGGCCCGGCAGGTCCAGGGCGGCGGGCGGCAGGGTGGAGGCCAGCTCCACCAAGGCCGTGTAGGCCGGGGGCTGGGCGGCCCCGTAGGGGTTCCTCACCGCTGGATGGTGGACGAAGACCGGCGCCAGGGCTTCGGCGCTGATGACCTCGAAGGCCGTGAAGACATCGGCCAGATCCCGCTCCAGCGCCCTCAGCAGGAGCAGCGCCGCGTCACCGGAGGCGCAGCCCACCAGGGCCGTGGCCTGCTGGCCGGGCACCGGCACCACCTGGAGCACCGCTCCCGTGATGACGCCGAACACGCCGCTGGTGCCCACGAACAGCTGCTTCGCATCCAGACCCGTGTTGTTCTTCCGCAGCTGGTTCATGGCCTCGACCACGGTGCCGTCGGCCAGCACCACCTCCAGGCCCAGCAGGTTGTGGCGCACGTCGCCGTAGCGCAGCAGCCGCGTGCCGCCGGTATTGGTGGCGATCATGCCGCCGAGGGAGGGATCGGCGCCGAGATCGATGGGGAACATCAGGCCATGCGCGAGGAGGGCCTCGTTCAAGGCGCTCAGCAGCACGCCGCCGTCCACCCGGGCGGTGCGGTTGACGGGATCGATCTCCAGCCGCCGGTTCAGCCGCTCCAGGCTCAGGACGGCCATGCGGCCACTGGCGTCCGGCGTGGAGGCGCCCACCAGGCCGGTGTTGGCCCCCTGGGGCATGACCCGGATCCCGGCGGCGCGGCAGGCCTTCAGGACCTCCGCCACCTGGGCGGTGGTGCCGGGGCGGACTGCGAAGTGCGCCTTGCCCTTGCCGTAGCGCCAGCCCTCCTCGTAGCGGACCAGGTCCTCCGGTTCCGTCAGCACCGCATCCGCGCCCAGCAGGTTCCGCAGGTCACTGATCAGGGCATCGCTCATGACCGGCTCCAGGTCTGCACCAGGGCCTCGAAGCGATCCCCCCGCTGCTCGAAGTTGTCGAACTGGTCGAAGCTCGCGCAGGCCGGGCTGAGCAGCACCTGGTCGCCCGCCTGGGCCAGGGACAGCGCGGCGGCCACGGCGGCATCGAAGGCGGGGACCACCTCGTGCGGCCGGTCACCGAGGTCCCGCACGAGCTGGGGGATGGCCTCGCCCAGGAAGACCAGCCGCCGCAGCTTGCCCGCCAGGGCGTCGCGCAGCGGCTCGTAGCTGGCCCCCTTGTCGGTGCCCCCGAGCAGCAGGACCAGGGGCCCGGGGAGGGCGCGGATGGCCGTCAGCGTGGCATCCACGTTGGTGCCCTTGGAGTCGTTGTAGGCCTTCACGCCACCCCGTTCGCCGCAGAAGGCGATGCGGTGGGCGAGACCGGGATAGGTGCGCAGGCCCTCGCGGAGGGCCGTTATGGTGGCTCCGCCATGGGCGGCCAGGAGGCAGGCGGCCAGGGCGTTCTCGACGTTGTGCTCGCCGGGGATCTGCAGTTCTGAGCGGTGCAGCAGGGAATCCCCCAGCAGCGTCATGGCGCCGGAGGCGTCGCACCAGGCCTCGCACCCGGACCAGCCGAACCGCGCGGTATGCCCGGCGCCCGGAGCATCCCGCCACCACTCCGGGTGGGCCGCGGGCACCACGCGCAGATCCTCCGGCGTCTGGCCTTCGAAGATCCGCAGCTTGGTGCGCCGGTAGGTCTCCATGTCGCCGTGCCGCGCCAGGTGGTCGGGCGTGAGGTTCAGGAAGGCCGCGCCTTCGGCACGGAAGGCCAGCGTCGATTCGAGCTGGTAGCTGCTCAGCTCGATCACGAACACCGAACCCGGTTCCGCCGACTCGACGGCTTCGATCACGGGGGTGCCCAGGTTGCCGCAGGCGATGGCGGGAAGGCCCGAGGCCCGAAGCAGGTGGGCGGTGAGGTCCGTGGTGGTGCTCTTGCCGTTGGTACCCGTCACCGCCAACACCTTGCTGCCGTCGTCGCGTTCGCGGAGCAGGCGGTGGGCCAGCTCCACCTCGCCGATCACCGCGATGCCGCGGCCCAAGGCCTCGGCCACGAAGGGCGCGGTGCGTGGGATGCCGGGGCTGATGACGAGCTCACCGCAACCCTCCAGCAGGGCCAGCGGATGGTCGCCCCAGACGCCGGGAATGCCCGCCCTGGCCAAATCCAGCTCCAGGGCCGGGTCGGGCTCAGAACGGCTGTCCGTCAGGACCACTGGGCGGCCTTGCGCCGCAAGGAAGCGCGCCGCCGCCAGCCCCGACCGTCCTGCTCCCATGACCACGGTGCGCATGCCGCCTCCCCTTCCAGACTAGGAGCCTGTCCCAGTATTCGAAAGCCCCGCGATGGTCCCAGGCGGGATGCACCGCAAGGAAGGGCCCGCAGGGCGATGTGGTGGCATCGTTCAAGGGACCTGACGCCGCGGGGCGCCCGCGTGGGGCCATCCCGAAGGGCGTGCGGCGGCGCGCGTCGCGATGCGGCGTCAGACTCGGATCGCGTAGTGCCCGCTACGCTCGCCTCGCCTTCCTGGCCTCGCTCGCGCGGCGCCGCACGCGCGGGGCACTCCAATTACTGGGACAGGCTCCTAGGAGCCTGCGCATGTGATTGGAATGCCCGACCGGCCACGACAGTCCCGGCTGGCCACGCTACACTGAAGACAGGACGCTGGGTCGGAGGCGAAGTGAACATGCCGAAGGGCATCCTGGAGAGCATGCTGCGGGGCGAAGGCGTCATCGAGCCCCACGTGCAGCCCATGTACCGCCTCAACGACAACCGCCTCATGGCGCACGAATACCTCGCCCGGCATCTGGATGAGGCGGGCGTCGCCCATCCGGTGGGCCCCCTCCTGCAGGATCCCTCGCTGTGCCTGGAGGACCGCCTCGCCCTCGACCTGCGCTTCCTCGAGTCCACCTTCCAGACCCTGGCCCGCACCGGCGACGACAGCTACCTGCACTTCGTGAACCTGGAGCCCGTCAGCCTGGAGGCGCCGGGCTTCTGGGACTGCCTGCCGCGCTGGATGGAGGCCCTGCCCTTCGATCCCGGCTGCGTGGTGATGGAGTTCACGGAATCCCAGGGCGTGCATGACCTCGAGGTCTTGCAGGGCTATGCCAACCGGCTGCGCGGCCTCGGCCTGCGCGTGGCGGTGGATGACCTGGGCGCCGGCGTCGCCAGCCTCACCCACATGGCGCGCCTGGCTCCGGACTTCATCAAGGCGGATCGCAGCCTCGTGGAGCAGGTGCATCGCCGCCCCTACCAGGCGGCCCTGCTGAACGCGCTCTCCCACTTCGCCCAGCGCATGCGCATCGGCTTCATCGCCGAGGGCATCGAGACGCTGGAGGAGCTGCAGGCCGTCATGGATGCCGACGTGCCCTGGGGGCAGGGCTACATCCTGGGCCAGCCCTGGCCCACCCGGCCGCGACCGATCATTGGGCCTATCTCAACTTCAGAGAGCTGAGCGCCAGGATCGAGCAGACGATGGCGGTGATCCACATGCGGATGACGACCTTCGTCTCCTGCAGCCCGCCCAGCTCGAGGTGGTGGTGGAAGGGGGCCATGCGGAAGATGCGCTTCCCGCCGCGCAGCTTGAAGCTGCCCACCTGCAGAATCACGCTCACGGCTTCCGCCACGAAAAGGCCACCTGCGATGACCAGCAGCACCTCCTGCTTGATGACCACGGCCACCGTGCCCAGCGCGCCGCCCAGCCCCAGGGAGCCCGTATCGCCCATGAAGACCTCGGCTGGATGGGCGTTGAACCAGAGGAAGCCCAGGCAGGCTCCGGCCATGGCGCCCATGAATACGGAGAGCTCCGCTCCGCCGGGGACGTAGGGCACCACCAGATAGCCCGCGATCTTCGCATGGCCCACCACGTAGGCCAGGATGGCGTAGGTGAGCGACACGATGAGCGTGCCGCCGATGGCGAGCCCGTCCAGGCCATCCGTGAGGTTCACGGCGTTGCTGGTGCCCACCATCACCAGCCAGATCCAGGGGATGAGGAACATCCCCACGTCGGGCCGGAAGTTCTTGAAGAAGGGCACCGAGAGCTTGCTGGTGGCCGCGCCGCGCAAGCCAAAGTGCAGAATGAGCCAGGCCACCAGCAGCGAGATGGCTGTCAGCAGCGCCATCTTCTGCCAGCTGGTGAGGCCCAGGTTCTGCTTCTTGAGGAGCTTCTGCGCGTCGTCGAAGGCACCCACGAGGCCGAAACCCAGCAGGGCGATCAGCACCACCCAGATGGCGCCGCTCTTGAGGTCGCACCAGAGCAGGGTCGAGACCGTGATCACCAGCAGGATGAGGATGCCGCCCATGGTGGGCGTCCCGGCCTTCTTCTGATGGTTCTCAGGGCCCACGTCGCGGATGTGTTGGCCCATCTTCAGGGCCGTCAGCGTGCGGATCACCCAGGGGCCGAGCAGCAGGCTCAGCACCATGGCCGTGGCCGCGGCCATGGCCGTGCGGAAGGTGACATAGCGGAAGACCGAAAAGCCCGGCACCACGTCGCGGAAGGGATAGAGGAGCCAAGGCAGCATGGACGGTCCGGAGTCAGCGGGTCAGTGGGCGAGGAGCCAGTCCACGGCGCGTTCCGCGCGCCAGAACCGGCTGCCCTTCACCAGGATACGGGCTCCGGGCGGAATTGCGGAGAGTCCCGGCGCATCGTCGCGCAGGGCCTCGAAATCCGGGAAGGCCCGGGCTCCGGGACCGAACCCCCCGGCGTAGTCGCCGGCGTGGTCCCCGTAGGCCCATAGCCTCTCGAAGCCCAGGCCCCGGAGCGCCCGGCCGGTCTGCTGGTGGATCATCGGGGCGTCGGGCCCCAGCTCCCGCATGGAGCCCAGCACTGCCACCGCCTCTCCGCCCGGCAGCTGCAGCAGGGCGCGGGCGCAGGCGAGGATGGAATCGGAGCTGGCGTTGTAGGTCTCGTCCAGCAGGCAGCCGCCTCTGGGCAGAACGTGGAGGCGTCCCCTGCCGGGCTCCGGGGCGACCTTGCCGAGGCCCGCCGCCACCTGTTCCGGGTCATGCCCGAGCCGGATCGCCAAAGTGGCTGCAAGGGCCGCGTTCCGGATCTGGTGCTCGCCGGGCAGCTGCAGACGGATG
>CAVVTK010000021.1:0-20593 GCA_963751095.1 uncultured Holophagaceae bacterium
GGCCGATCGTAGGTCATGACGCTCTGGCCGGCCCGGATGCAGTCCGCCGCCACCTCCAGGCTGCGCCGGGCGGCCTGGGGATCGGTCCGGTCGATGAAGATGAAGTCCGCGAGCCAGATCACCCAGCCCAGGAAGGGCACCCGGGCCAGCTCCCGCTTGGCGATGAAGACGGGCCGTCCCGGCAGCGTGGAGATGATCAGAGGTGGGTCCAGCAGCGAGGTGTGGTTGCCCGCGAAGATGGCCGGCTGAGCCCCCTCCCGGATCGCCGCCGGCAAGTGTTCCCAGCCCTCCAGCTCCCGGCGGATGCCGAAGGCCCGGGCCGTGGCGCGGATGTAGCGCGGGGCCACCGCCCAAAAAGCGCCCGCTCCCTTCAGGAAGGGCGCCAGCAGGAAGCAGAGTGCCACCGCGAGCGCCAGGGCCAGGGAACCAGCGACCCAGACGATCAGGGGCCGCAGGAAAGGGCGACCGCTCATGGTCCTACTGAGGCGGCAGCAGAACCGCGTCCTTGAGGTAGACCGGGAACTGCGGGATGTCCCCCATGCCCCGGCGCCACTCGGTCCGCACCCTGGCAATCTTGTCCACGGCCTCCATGCCCGAGACCACGCGGCCGAAGGCGCAGTAGCCGAAGCCCTCCTCGCTGAAGCCGTGGGGATCCAGGCTGGGGTTGTCCACGAGGTTGATGTAGAACTGGGACGAGGCGCTGTGGGGATTCGAGGTGCGGGCCATGGCAATGGTGCCCCGGCTGTTCTTCAGGCCGGCCTTGAAGGTGGAGCCCACCTCGTTGAGGATCGGATCCCGGGTGGGCTTCTCCATGAGGGTGTCCAGCATGCCGCCCCCCTGGATCATGAAGCCGTCGATGACGCGGTGGAAGATGGTGCCCTTGTAGAAGCCGTCCTTCACGTACTGCAGGAAGTTCGCCACGGTCTTCGGCGCCAGCTCCGGTTCCAGCTCCACCACGATGGGGCCGTAGCTGGTGAGCAGCTGCACCCGGGGCTTGGTCGCAGGGGCGGGCGCAGGCGCCAGAGTGGGCTGGGGGGCGGGCGCCTGGGCCGCCATTGGAAGGGCGAGGGCCAGGGCGACGAGGGCGGATCGGATCACGGGGACTCCTGGGCGATGGGGACGGTTCCTGGTTGAGCTTAGCGGCAAGGCGTTGACCGGCCCAGGCGCCCGGCGCCTGGGACCGTGTCGAACGCCATCTGTGCTGTACCTAATTCTGCCGCGAAGGGCGGGAAGGCTCCCGTTATCTTAGAGCCATGCCCTTCATCGACCTCCCGCCCTGGCTGCTGTCCCTGCTCTTGGCCCCCTTCGGTCTGGTGCTGGGCTCGTTCGGCAACGTGCTGATCCACCGCCTGCCCCAGGAGGAGCCCGCCGAACGGAACGTGGTCACCAAGGCCAGCCACTGCCCCGGCTGCAAGGCGGAGATCAAGCCCTGGCACAATGTGCCCCTGCTGGGCTGGCTGTGGCTGCGCGGCAAGTGCGCGGCCTGCGGCTGGAAGATCCCCGTGCGCTACCCGCTGGTGGAGCTGCTCGGCGGGCTGCTGTTCGCCGCCTCGCCCTGGCTCTTCCCCTTTGGCACCCTGATCTGGTTCAAGGGCCTGGTCTGCGGCTTCGCGCTGATCGTGCTGTTCTTCACGGACTTCACCGAGATGATGCTGCCGGACGTGCTGCAGTTTCCGCTCATGGCGCTAGGCGTGCTCCTCACCCTGCCCCAGATCCTGCGGCCCGAGACCCTCGTGCAGGTCTGGACCGGCACCGGGAGCCTCATCCAGGCCCTCGCCTTCCACAACGGCCTGCAGCCGGCCCCCGTCTGGCACGGCTTCGAGCCGGCTGTCACCTGGCAGGCCAGCCTCATCGGCCTGGCCGTGGGCTATGGCGTCCCCGCCCTCATGAACCAGATCTACAAGTGGATCCGCAAGACCGATGGCCTGGGCATGGGCGACTTCAAGATGCTGGCCTGGCTCGGCGCCTTCTGGGGCTGGGCCCCCATGCTGGGGATCCTTTTCCTGGGCGCCGGCCTGGGCGCCGCCGTGGGCCTGCCCCTCATGCTCCTGCGCCGCGGCTCCGACCGGGCCGTCTCCGGCCAGACCATGCTCCCCTTCGGCTGCTTCCTGGCCCTGGCCACCCCCGTCGTGGTGTTCTTCGGGCGGGCCCTGTGGCTGGGGTATCTGGGGTGGGTGGGATAGCCGGTCACACCCCCGGGCCGGGCCGGATGGCGAGGACCTCGAGCCGCTTGTTGCCGGCCGGCCGCCGCCAGACCACCTCATCGCCGGGCTCGGCATGCAGAAGGGCCTCGGCCAGGGGTGAGACCCAGCTGATCTTCCCCTGGGCGGCGTCGGCCTCATCTTCGCCCACGATGTGGTAGGCCTCGACGCTGCCCGCCTCATCCTGGACCTCCACCGTCATGCCAAAGCGGACCCGGTCCGGCGCCTGGGCTGCGGGATCCACCCGGATGGCGCGCTGGAGCCGCCCCTCCACCCAGCGCAGGTCCCGCTGCATCGTGGCCAGCTCGTGCGGGTCCGCGAGCTTGCCCGCCTCGATCAGGTGGTCGCGGCGGGCGGCGAGGTCAACGGCCAGGGTCTCCAGCTGCTTCAGCCCGGCGGGCGTCACGTAGTTGGGGTGGGGGCTCTGGGGGCGCTCGGGCACGGCCTCCGGGCGTCCCGCTTCATCCGGATCCTTCACGAAGGCACGGTTCACCTGCCGCTCCGAGGCATGTACGCATCACCCATGGGAGGACGCAGCCCCCGTCCCCTGACTCAGCTCCATCAGCACCCCGCCGGTTTCCGCCGGATGGATGAAGGCCACCCGGCAGCCGTGGGCGCCCTTCCGCGGGGCCTGGTCGATCATGCGCACGCCCTTAGCCAGCAGCTGGGCCACGGCGGCGTCGATGTCGTCCACTTCGAAACAGACGTGGTGGATGCCGGGCCCCCGTTTCGCCAGGAACTTGCCGATGGGGCCCTCGGGATCGGTGCTCTCCAGGTACTCCAGGGTGCTCTCCCCCACGGGGAAGAAGGCCGTCTTCACCTTCTGCTCGGCCACTTCCTCGGTGTGGTCCGCGGTCATATCGAAGAGCCGCGCCATGCGCGCCATGGCCTCGTCCAGGCCCGTGGCCGCGATGCCCAGGTGGTTGATGCGGAGCAGCTGCATGGGGCCTCCCCGCCCATTGTAGGCCGGAGACCGGGGACTCCGCCTTACAGCGTGCTGTGCTTGCCGCTCCGGGGAAAGACTTCCTTCGCGCAGTCGGGGCAGATGCCGTGGGTGAACTCGGCGTCGGTGTGCTCGTTCAGGTAGGCCTCGATCTGGTTCCAGTAGCCCTTGTCGTCGCGGATTTTCTTGCAGTGGCTGCAGATGGGCAGGAGGCCGCCGAGGGTCTTCATTTCTGCGAGCAGCCGCTCCAGGTGGGCCTGGGTCTCCTGCTGCCGCAGCCAGGCGCGGTGGATCAACCAGGAGGTGCCCAGGGTCAGGCAGGCGAAGAGGCCCAGCTCCGCGAACTGCTGGATGGCTTCCCGTCGCCAGCTGGCGAGGTAGTCCTGCTCCGCCAGGCCCACGAGAAGGAAGAAGGGCCAATCGGCCACTTTGCGCACGGAAAACGTACGCTGGACACCGTC
Organism: uncultured Holophagaceae bacterium; assembly: GCA_963751095.1. Lineage (GTDB taxonomy): Bacteria > Acidobacteriota > Holophagae > Holophagales > Holophagaceae > Geothrix. The sequence continues at coordinate 3,606 of CAVVTK010000021.1, forward strand.
GAAGGGTGTGCGGGCGGCGTAGATTCCGGCGCTTTGACCGGACCTGGCGAAGGCCTGGAGTTCCGGCGAGACGACCCTTTGCCCGATGGTCGTACCGGCCCCCAGCGGGTTGGGATGGCGAACGATCAACCCCAGGTCGAGGTCGCGGAGGGCCACGGAGCCGTGGGCGCCCACGTCCAGGGCCGCAAAGGCCCGGTCGAGCTGGCTCAGTTCGATCACCGCGTGGATCATCCCCGCGAAGCTGCGGTCGGAGTGCTCCAGGCGCCGGGCCAGGATGATCACCCAGGTGCCGGTCAGCTTGCCGACCAGGGGCTTCGAGATCACCAGGCCGGCCTCGGGATTGTCCCGCAGGCGGATGAAGTGCTCGCGGTCCGCCAGGGTGGTGATGGCGGCCGTGTCGGGTCCGCCGCCATGGTCGATCACGCCCTGCGCATCGGTCGTGCGCAGGGCCAGCAGTCCGGGCGCTCGCTCGAGCTGCCTCCGGATGAAGACCTCCAGGTCCCGGCCCCCAGGAGTGCCGGCCTTCCTGGACTCGATCTCGTCCTTCACCGCCCAGACTGCGGTGTCGGCCTTGCTGAAGGTGTCCGCCACATAGCGGTCGAGGACCTGCGTCAGATTCTGGGCCGATGCGATGGCCAGGTCCTGATGGTTGCGCCAGCTCTGCCGGAGCGAGATCACCGCCATGAGCAGGACAAACAGGTTGAGGAGCAGGACGCCAAGGCCCAACCGCACCAGGAACGCCCTGGGGGCGAATCTGGGAATTGGGGGGTTCTGGGAAGTGTCCATGGCATCCGCGGTGAAGGGGGTCACCGAGATCCTAACCACATCCGGGGCACGGCGCCCGCGGGGGCACGTCACACGTCAGTGCTGGCAGGCCGGTGCCATGCCCAGGCTCACGATGCCGTCGGCCACCGAAACCTTGCCCTTGCTGCCCAGGAAGGCGATGACGCCGTCGAAGTCGAAGCTGGCGCCGTGGCAGTTGCAGTAGACCGCGGCCCTGCCATGGACTGCCTCGGAGGCGGCTCTGAGGTCTTCCAGCGCGCAGGTCCCGCCCTTCTCCACCAGCAGGCCCAGCAGGTCGTGGCCGTAGAGGGGTTCGGACATGGGGATCTCCTATTCAGGAGGCGGCGCTCCTAAACCTATTCTAGTCCATCGGCAGGTGATGACGGTCACGACACCAGGGACAGGGCCACCTCCCGGATCAGGGGCTCGGGGCTGAGGTTCCGGGGCAGGTGCCGCAGGGCCTGGAGGGCGGCCTCCTGGGGCGACTTCAGGTTCCGTTCGGGGGTCGCCAGGGCCGCCAACTCCTCCCGCCAGGGCGCCAGGACCGGAGGCTCGCCCGCCTGGATCCGGGCCAGGTCGGCCAGCAGGCGCAGCAGCAGCTCCAGGGGCTGGCGCAGCTGCTCGCCCTGGGCCAGGGCGACTTCCTTCTCGGGCAGCAGGGGGTCGGCGGCCTCGCCGAAGGAACGGCCGGCCATCAGGGCGAGCCAGGCCTCCACCTGGGCTTCGGCGCGGCGGAAGGCGGCCTCATCCAGGTGCCTCAGGCTGCCGTCACCCAGGGCCAGCCAGCGGTCGCGGTCCGCCTCCTGCCAGCCGTTCCGCTCGGCCACGGCCCAGGCCTCGCGGGGGCCCAGTGGTGCGAAGGGGATGCGCTCGCAGCGACTGCGGATGGTCTGCAGCAGGGCCTCAGGACGGTGGGAGACCAGGATGAAGTGCGTGTCCTGGGGCGGCTCCTCCAGGGTCTTGAGCAGGATGTTGCCGCTGGATTCGTTGAGGCGGTGGGCCTCCTCCACCAGGATCCACCGGTGGCAGCCCATGGCCGGGGCCAGGGCGGCCCACTCGATGACCCCGCGGCTGAACCGGGCCTGGTTGTTGGAGTCCAGGCCCTCGCGGATCTGGTCGATGCGGATGACGCCCGCCTTGCCCTCTGGCGCGATGCGCAGCAGGTTCGGCAGCTCGAAGGGCAGGTCCTCGCCCTGGAACAGGCGGCACCCTTCGCATTGCCCGCAGGCACTGCGCCGGAGGCAGAGCTCGCGCTGGGCCAGCTCCAGCGCCACGCGGCGCTTGCCGATGCCCTCGGGGCCCGTGAAGAGCAGCGAGCCGCGGATGCGTCCGCCCTGCAGCCGCTGGAGCAGGCGCTCGCGGATGGCCTGGTGGCCGGCGATGTCCGGCGAGTACATCAGTCGACCCCGAACCCGGCGCTGCGGAGCAGGGGGGCCACCCGCAGCCAGATGGCGGACTCCACCTGGTCCACCGGATCCCGCGCCGGGATGAGGGCCACGCGATTGGGATGGTTCTGGGCGATGGCCAGGAACCGGTTCCGCACGCGCCGGTGGAAGTCCAGTTCGGCCTCGTCGAAGCGCGTCTCGGCGAACTCGGCCCCCAGCGAGAGGTTGCGGACCTCGACCCGCTGCAGGGACACCTCGGGATCCATGTCGAGCATCACGGTGAGGTGGGGCTTGAGCCCCCGCAGCACCAGCTCATTGAGGCGGTCCAGGGACGACTCCGCCACGCCGCTGGCCCCCTGGTAGGCCCGGGTGGAATCCTCGAAGCGGTCCACCAGGACGATCTTCCCGGCCGCCAGGGCCGGGCGGATCACCGTCTCCAGGTGCTGGGCCCGGTCCGCGTAGAACAGGAGCAGCTCGGCCTCCGCGCACCAGGTCTCCCCACTGCCGTGGCGCTCGAGCAGGAGGCGCCGGATCTCCCGGCCCAGGGCCGTGCCGCCGGGCTCCTTCGTCACCACCAGGGGCAGGCCCAGGCGGCGCAGGCGCTCCGACAGGTGGAGCAGCTGGGTGGACTTGCCGGAGCCCTCCACGCCCTCGATGGTGATGAACACGCCCTGCACGGTGCCTCCGTGGTTCGAGGATACCCGGCCCGGCTGGACGCCAAACCCCAGCTCGGTGCTATCCTGCTCGAAACGCCAGGAGTTCCCGGTGGCCGAAGCGATCCATTGCCCGAGCTGCACCACCCGCTACCGCCTTCGCCCCGAGCGGTTGAGGCCGGTCATCCGCCGGGCAAAATGTCTCTCCTGCGGCGGTGTCTTCCCGGTGGGGGACGTGGTCCAGCGGCTGCTGGCACTTCCCCTGGAGTCGGCCCCGGCCGAGCCCCTGCCCGAGACCATCGAGTCGGTCCAGCTGGATGGGCCGGCCCCCGCCGAGCCCGCCCCGCCCTCCCTCACCCTGGGCGACCTGGATGTGGAGGACGAGGAAATCCTGGAGAAGACGCTGGTCGCGGCACCCGAATCACTGCCCGAGGCCAAGGCTGAACCCGCCGCCTTCCCGCCCGAGATCACGGAAACCACCCTTTCGGGCTACACCTCGGCCCGGGATGCCATCGAGAAGCTCTTCGGCGATGCGCCCGCCGCCGCGGGCCTGAAGACCCACCAGGATTCCCACGCCATGGACATGGAGGCCGCCCTCTCCGCCCTGGACAGCACCCTTGGCTCCACGCCCGCCCCTGCCGGCACAGGTACCCTCGGCGACAGCCCCACAGCCTCAGGGTTGACGGAGGAGGATCTGGCGGGGCCCTCCAGCTCGACCATGCGGCTGAGCCAGGAGGACATGCAGGCCATCATCGCCGCCGCCTCGGTGCCCGCGGAAGCCACCGTGGCGCTGCGCGCCTCGGACCTGGTCACGACGCCGTCCGCCCCCCGGAGCCCCGCCGCGACGGCTCCCGTTCCCCGCTCCTTCGCCCCCCTTCCTGATGCCCAGGACACGGGGGCCGAGCTGCTGCGCCTGAAGATCGGCGAGGACATCTACGGCGGCCTCACCATGCCCCAGCTGATGGCCTGGGTGGAGGAGGGGCGCATCCTCGAAAATCACCTCGTGGCCCGGCAGCACAGCGAGAACTGGCTGGAGGCCCACAAGGTGCCGGGGCTGCGGCCGCTCTTTGAGCGTCTCCGCCGCGAGCGGAGTGGTGGCGCCCCCAGCCTGGATTCCGGTATCGGCGATGCCTCCTCCAAGAAGAGCCTCTTCGGTGGCCTGTTCGGAAAGAACTGATATGCACATGCTGATGCTCATCGCCGCCCTGGGCCTGGCCCAGGAGCCACCCCTCCAGATTCCGCCCCCGGCCGCCGAAGCTCCGGCCCCGGCGCCCGCCCCACCTCCAGCTCAGGCCCCTGCACCAGCCTCCAAGGCCGTCCCAGCTGCGCTTGCCGCGCCTGCGGCCGCCCCTCCCACCGCCCCGCTGTCCTTCTATTCCGAGACCTTCCCCTTCGCCTGGGATCGCGTCATCCCCCTGACCGTCGACCTGGACGGACTGAAGGTCGTCAGCATCTTCTTCAACAAGCGCGTCGTCCAGCCCGGGTTCTTCAACCTCCTGAAGGGTGCCGAATTCGGCACGCGGGCCCAGGTCGAGGTCACGAACACCGGGAAATACCCCAAGGTGCCAGGCTTCGCCGTGGCTGTGCTGGACAAGGAGGGACGCCTGATCGGCGTGGCCTCCGGTGGCACCAAGGTCGGCACCATCAAGCCCGGCGAGACCGAGACCTTCGACCTGAACTTCACCCAGGTGAAGGAACGCCTGGCCACGGGTGAAAAGTTCTTCCTGGCCGTCGAACTCAGGCCCTAGTTCGCTTCCTGCTCGTGGTAGTGGGCGAGGAGTTCGCCGGGCGTGACGGTGGCGGTACCGATTTTGGCCACCACCACACCCGCCGCGGCGTTGGCGAGCATGGCGGCTTCGCGCCAGTCGGCGCCGGCGGCGATGGCGGCGCTGAAGGCGGCGATGACCGTGTCACCGGCGCCGCTCACGTCGAAGACTTCGCGGGCCTCCGTGGGGATCATCCAGGGCGCCGCATGCTCGGCATCGGGCGCGAAGAGGGCCATGCCCCGCTCGCTGCGGGTCACCAGCAGGCCCCTCAGGCCCAGCTCGGCCATGAGGGCCCGGCCCGCGATGGTCACCTCCATGTCCGACCTGGCATCGCGCGTGGTCAGCTCCGAGGTCTCCTTGGTGTTGGGCGTCATCAGGGTGGCGCCCCGGTAGAGGGCCTTGTGGGCCGGCTTGGGGTCCACGATCCAGGGGATGTCCCGCGCGGCACACAGGGCGCGGACCACGTCCATCACGGGCTCGTTGATGGTGCCCTTGGCGTAGTCCGAGACGATCAGCGCCGAGGCCGAACCCAGCGCCCGCTCCAGCCGGTCCTTCAGCCCCAGGAGCACCGCGGCGTCGGGCAGGCCGGGATCCTCCCGGTCGATGCGGAGCATCTGCTGCTGCTGACCGATGACGCGGGTCTTGATGATGGTGGGACGGGAGGTATCCAGCACCAGCCCTGAGATGGACACGCCCAGGCCTGTCAGCAGGCCCAGCACCCGGTCCCCCGCGGCATCCTTCTGCAGGGTACCGACAAGGAGGGGATCGGTCCCGAGGGCCTTGAGGTTGGCCGCCACGTTCGCCGCACCGCCCAGCACCGCCCGTTCCCGCAGCACCCGCACCACGGGCACCGGCGCCTCGGGCGAGATGCGGTTCACTTCCCCGAACAGGTACTCATCCAGCATCACGTCGCCCAGCACGGCCACTTTGCGGCCTTCCATGCGCTGGAGCAGGGAGTCGGCCTGGGCGCGGTCCAGTCTCATGGCTGCACCTCCTGTGCAGCCACCCCCTGGACGGCAGCGGTCGACGGCCGTTCCGTGGCCCTCCGCCGCTGCGGACTCACAAGTCCACCTTCTTGGCCGCATCCACCAGCATCACGGGGATGCCGTCCTCGATGGGATAGAGCAGGCCGCAGGACTGGCAGTGCAGCCCGGCGGGCTTCTCCAGGAGATCACCATGGCAGACGGGACAGCAGAGGATCTCGAGGAGGCGCGGGTCGAGGGGCATGGGGGTAGCTTATCGGAATCAGGAGGCGACCGTGAGCGGCCCGGTCGAGGCTCTCCGCCCGGCCCACACCCGCCTCTAGCGGAAGAACACCAGCGTCTCGATCAGGAAGAGGGGGAGCAGGTCCTGCGGCGGACCACCCCATGTAGGCCAGGAACGAGGGCATCTCCAGCCCGCTGTGCTCCGCGATGGCCTTCACCATGAAGTTCGGACCATTCCCGATATAGGTGTTGGCGCCCATGAACACAGATCCGCAGGCCACGGCCTTCAGGAGCATGGGTGAGCCTTCTGCCAGGGCGCCCAGGGAACCTCCGGCAAGGCCCGCCTTCGCTGCCGCCAGGGAGGCGAAAGTGAGGTAGGTCGGGGCGTTGTCGAGAAAGCTGCTGAGCAGGCCGCTCGCCCAGAAGAGTTGCCAGGGCCGTTCCAGCGGCAGGCTCGCGGCATGCGCCTGCACCAGATCGAGGGCCGGAAGCATGGCCCCGAAGATGCCCAGGAAGAGGGCGGCCACCTCCCCCAGGGGTTCGAAGCTGAAGTGGTTCCTCCGGAATGGCACTGAGCCTGCCGGGCTCCGCCTCCGCCACAGTGCCACTCCGGTGATGAGCCCCAGCGCCAGGATCTGTGCCAGCTTGCAGAGGGCCTGGGCGAGGGACTCGCCATACCTCGCCTGCAGCAGGGGGAGCAGCCGTTGGCCCGCGCCGACCACCACCGCCAGGATCCCCAGGAGCAGCCCCACGTTCACCCAGCCCTCGACGTGGAGCGGGCGCTCGGCCAGACGGAGATCCTCGGCCAGGGCGTGCTTGATCTCCAGTTCCTCCCGGTGGAAGACAATCTCGTCGACGAAGTGGAACACCGTGAGCAGCATGGCCTGCAGCAGCGCCCACTGGGGCAGGAGCCCCAGCGTCCAGGTGAAGGGGACACCCTTGAGGAAGCCCAGATACAGCGGGGGGTCCCCGAGGGGCGTCAGGAGGCCGCCTGTGTTCGAGACCACGAAAATGAAGAAGACCACCACATGCACCTTGTGCCGTCGGCGGCGATTGGCATGGAGCAAGGGTCGGATCAGGATCATGCTGGCCCCGGTGGTGCCCATGACGTTGGCCAGCAGGGCACCCAGGGCCAGGAAAGCCGTATTCAGCCAAGGCAGGCCCGAGAAGGCCCCGGAGATGTGGATGCCCCCACTCACCACGTAGAGCGAGGCCAGCAGGGTGATGAAGGCCAGGTAGTCCAGCAGGGTTTCCAGCAACCTGGCCGAATCTCCCGCCACCGCATGGTGGAAGCCGATGCCCGCCAGACCGCAGGCCAGAGCCAGCATCCACTTGCTGGACTGCCGGCCCCACCAGCCCGACGTCCTCGTGAGGAGCGGCAGGATGGCGATGGCCGCCAGCAGCAGCAGGAAGGGCGCAAATCCCGCGATGGCTGACCACGGCCCCAGCACCCGGAAGCAGTCCAGGCCCTGCTCCCCTGCGGGGGCGAGTGCCGTTCCCGGATTCAGCACGTGGCGCCTAAAAGGTCTTGGCGATGGTGAAGGTCAGGCGGTCCTTGCCGATGTTCCGGCCCAGGAGGTTCTTGTAGCCGGCATCCTTGGTGTCCGCGTTCGTGCCGGCCAGAGTGAGGGTATAGCCCTTGATTTCCTTGGCGATCCCCAACCTGTAGTCCGTGTAGTCGAACAGGCTATTGACCGCGGGATCGCTGGTTTTGTACGTGGTCTTGCCGCCATGGGCCAGCACGGTCCAGCCGCTCTCGCCCAAGGGGAAGGCCAGACTGAGGTCGATGTAGGATGAGCCACTGGCCTTGGCGACGCCGAAGTTGCCATCGCTCACGACCCGCGAGTACTTGAGGCTGGCCCAGCTGTAGCTCAGGCCCAGATAGGCCTCGGTGGTGTTGGGGGTGTAGCCGGGGACGGCCTTGTAGTCACCGGGGTAGAGATAGCGGTAGGCCCCGAGGTCCAGTGTCCAGTCCTTGGCGAAGCCCCATTTGTAGCCACCGAACAGATCGACCTCCACGCCGGCGGAAATAGGCCCGGCGGCGAACTGATCGGAGATCCAGGAGATGTTGCTCATGGCCAGGCTGGCATAGAAACCCGCGGGGTGGACCAGGTCCAGCTCCCCCTGGACGGTGGGCTTGCCGTCGGTCTGGGAGAGTCCGCGGAAGATGTACTGGGAGCCGAGGGTGGTGGAGCCGGTCAGGGCGAAGCCCAGGATCGAGGGTGGGGGGGGCGGCGCGGGTGCGGCCGGGGCCTGGGCCATCAGAGGGGCGGCCAGGACAGTCGTCAAGGAAAGCAGGCAGAGCTTGCGCACAAGGAACTCCAGGGGAGGCGTTGGGATGTGTTTGCGTGGGGCAGGCCGGTGGATCCGGAATCCCGCCGAGGTGGACTGATGACCAGCGAGCGGGAGGCCGGTCCTGCTGTGGTTCGTGCTTGCCGGGGTCAGTGGTGGCGCATGGGCTCTGGGGTGAGGGCCTCATTGTCGACTTCACCAGTGCGGATTCGAATGACCTGCTCCAGGGGGCGCACGAAGATCTTGCCATCGCCCACCTCCCCGGTCCGGGCGGAGTCCATGATCGCCTTGACGGTGACGGCCACGAAGGGCTCCGAGACCGCGATCTCGAGCTGGATCTTCTCGTGGAACTCGTAGACCATGGGCGCGCCGCGGTAGGTTTCCAGGGCGATCTTCTCGCCGCCGTGGCCCGCCACCCTGAGGATCGTCATGCCGGTGACTTCCGCGGCGAACAGGGCTGTCTTCACGTCCTCAAGCTTCTCCGGCCGGATGATGGCTGTGATGAGTCTCATGCCTTGCCTCCAATGGGTGCGGTTGTCGTCATGGGCTTGGGAAGGATCATCACGGGGGTGTTCACGGTGGAGCCATCCCCAGGGTAGGCCGGGGCGGAGACTTCATGGAAATCCAGGCCCGCCATTTCCTGCTCGGGTGTCACCCGCATGCCGATCAGCTTGTCCAGCACCTTGAAGAGCGTGAAGCTCGTGACACCCACCCAGAGGAGGTTGGCGCCGATCCCGATGACCTGGGCGACGAGCTGCTTGCCACCCCCGTAGAAGAGCCCGGTCACGCCAGCGGCGGTGCCGTTGAGTCCCTGGCCGTAGGTGCCATCTGCGAAGAGCCCCAGCGCGATGAGGCCCCAGGCGCCGTTGACTCCATGCACCGCGATGGCACCAACGGGATCGTCGATCTTGAGGGTGTTCTCGATGTAGAGCGCCGCGGCCACCACCAGGATCCCGGAGATGGCGCCGATGAGCACGGCCACGGGCGCAGTCACAAATGCGCAGGGAGCGGTGATGGCCACCATGCCTGCCAGCATGCCGTTGACGGCCATGGAGAGGTCAGGCGCACCGAACTTCTTCAGCGTGTAGGCATAGGCCAGGGCGGCGCCTGAAGCGGAGGCCAGCATGGTGTTGACGGCCACCACGGCGATGCGGAGGTCCGTGCCGGCAAGGGTGGAGCCGGCATTGAAGCCAAACCAGCCGAAGGCCAGGATGAAACAGCCCAGCACACCCATGGGCAGGTTGTGGCCGGGAATGGCCTGGGCCTTCCCCTTGACGTATTTCCCGATGCGGGGACCAAGTACGATGGCGCCCGTGAGGGCCATTACTCCACCGGTGAGGTGCACCACGCCGGAACCGGCGAAATCCACGTATCCATTGCCCAATCCGACCTTGGCCAGGGAAGCCAGCCACCCCCCGCCCCAGGCCCAGCAGCCGAAGACGGGGTAGATCAGGGCCGAAGCGACGAAGCCGTAGATGATGAAGGCCGACAGCTTCCAGCGCTCAGCCATGGAGCCCGTGGGGATGGTCAGGGCCGTGTCCATGAACACCATCTGGAACAGGAACATGGCGAAGGCCGAGACATCATAGGCGACGCCCGTCAGGAAGAAGCCCTTGCCGCCGAACAGGCCCCAGACGTTGCCGCCGATGGTGGGACCGATGAGCTTCGACATGCCCTCTGGGGCACTCAAGGCGGCGCCCATGGGCGCACCTGAGCCGCCCATCTGCAGAGCGTAACCCACGGCCCAGAAGCCCAGGATGCCGATGCCGTACACCATGAAGTTCATCATCATGGTGTGGGCGGCGTTCTTGGCACGGGTGAACCCGGTCTCCGCCAGTGCAAAGCCCGCCTGCATGAACATCACAAGGAAGCCCGCCAGCAGAACCCAGACGAAATTGAGCGCCACGCGGGTCTGGCCCACCGCCGCACCCAGTTCCTGGATGGTTGGTGCACCGGCAGAGGCGGCGGGCACGTTCTGGATGCCCCCCGTGGCGCCGCCGTTCGGGTCGGCCGCGAAGAGCAGTGGCGACATCGCAGCAAAAGCGACTGCCACTGCGAAAAGCCTGTAGAGCTTTCGCCGGTCCATGAATAGTCCTCCTACGAAAGTCGGTGGATCGGTGTGGCCTGAGCCCGGTGGGAATCCGTTGTTCAAACCCAGGCCACGGTTGTGTGTAATCCGATCCCGTCCTCCCAGTTCCCGGAACCGACCATCGGCCCCTCTGCTGCTTTTCCATGGCAGGGAATGTGCCGGTACGGGCATCGATGAAGAAAATATGTTTAAGTATTAATATTATTATTTTTATAAAAAATAAAAAATCACGATAACGAACATTTGGAATTACAAAATTGTTATTTTTAAATAATTTTTTAACATTTTTGTAAGTTTTAGAGGTTCCGGAAGCGCTCCGGCTCCAGTCCGTACTTCTGCACCTTGTAGTTCAGGATGCGCTCCGTGGTCTGGAGCAGCCGGGCGGCGCGGGAGCGGTTGCCCCGGGCGGACTTCAGGGCGTCCTGCAGCAGGTCCCGCTCGAAGGCGGCCACAGCCTCGCCCAGGCCCGTACCCGGCAGGGTCCCGGAAACCTCGGCAGTCTGCAGGGAGGGGGGCAGGTGGTGGGCGTGGATCACGCCTCCTTCACAGACGAGGACGGCCCGCTCGATGGCGTTCTCGAGCTCGCGCACGTTGCCGGGCCAGTGGTAGGCCGCCAGCATGTCGATGGCCGAGGTGGAGATGCGGCGTACGTCCTTGCCCTGGGTCGCCGCGACCTTCTCGACGAAGTGGTCCGCCAGCAGCAGGATGTCCGCCTGGCGCTCCCGGAGCGGCGGCATGAACACCTCAAACACCTGCAGGCGGTAGTAGAGGTCCTCGCGGAAGGTCCCGGCCTTCACGGCGGCTTCCAGGTCCCGGTGCGTGGCGGCGAGGAGCCGCACGTCCACCTTCACCGGACTCACCCCGCCCAGCCGCTCGAACTCCCGCTCCTGCAGCACCCGCAACAGCTTCACCTGGGTGGCCGGGGACAGCTCGCCCACTTCGTCGAGGAACAACGTGCCGCCATGGGCCAGCTCGAAGCGGCCCTTCTTCTGGTGCCGGGCATCCGTGAAGGCGCCGGGCTCGTAGCCGAAGAGCTCCGACTCGATGAGGTTCTCAGGCAGGGCCCCGCAGCTCACCTTGATGAAGGGCTTCTCCGCCCGCGGCGAGTTGTAGTGCAGGGCATGGGCCACCAGCTCCTTGCCGGTGCCGGACTCGCCCCGGATGAGCACCGTGGTGCTGCTGGGCGCCGCCTGGGCCACGGCCTCGTAGACCCGCTGCATGGCGTGGCTGTGCCCGATGAGGTGGCGCAGGTCGTAGCGCTCGCGCAGCTCCAGGCGCAGCTGCTGGTTCTCCTCCACCAGTCGCTGCCGGTCCGCCGCCACCAGGCGGGCCACCTTCATGGCCAGCCCCACCATGGAGGCGGCGATCTGAAGCAGCTTGGTATCGCGGTCGAAGTCGCGGTGCCGGTCGTAGGGCACCGTGAGGCAGAGGGTCCCCGCCGTCTTCTGATCCAGGAAGATGGGCACGCAGAAGAAGGAGAGCTCCGTCTTCTTCCGCTTCTGCTCCCGGAGCACGCCCGTGCGGTCGAGAAACAGAGGCTCCTGGCTGGCCTGGGGCAGCACCACGGCCTTGCCGCTCACCAGGACGCGGCCGTTGATGCCCTCCCCCGCCTTGTAGTGGGCACGCTCCGCCGCCTGACGGGACAGCCCCTGGGAGGCCTCGATCCGAAGCCCCTTCCCTTCCTCGTCCGCGAGGAGGATCGCCCCGTTCAGGGCCCTGAAGGCCTCCGACAGGATCTCCAGCGCCCGGGGCAGCGCCGAGCGGATGTCCGAGGCGGCCAGGGCGTGGCTGAGCTCCAGCAGGGGCGAGAGAAGAAGCGCGTCCTCTGACGGGTTCATGGGGGCTCCAGGAGCGTCTTTTACAAAATTGTATCAAATTAATTTCTCTCCGACAATTTTGTATGATGGTTGAAATCCACCTCGCCTTGCTTCAGGATGAGTCACCCCTGGAAGCCCCATGTCCCACCGGTTTACCTATCCCTATTGGAGCCCCCGCGCGGATCGCGCGTGGCGCGGCCAGGGTCCCTCCTAAATTCCGGAATCCCCCACCGACCACCCCGATCCTCCCCAGGGATCGGGGTTTTTCGTTCCACAGGAAAGCCGCGACCATGACCCACCAGGCCCTCGAAAACCTCAACATCGATGCCTTCGACCGGATGCCCTCGCCGGGCGAGGTCCACGCGGCTCTGCCCGTGCCGGATGCCGTGGCCGAAACCGTGGCCATGGGCCGCCGCGACCTCCAGCGCATCCTGGCCCGGGAGGACCCCCGCCTCATGGTGGTGGTGGGGCCCTGCAGCATCCACGACCCCGTGGCCGGGCTGGACTACGCCCGGCGGCTGAAGGCCCTGGCCGACGAGGTCGCGGACACCCTGCTGCTGGTCATGCGGGTCTACTTCGAGAAGCCACGCACCTCCACCGGGTGGAAGGGCTTCGTGAACGATCCGCGCATGGATGACTCCTTCCACATCGAGGAGGGCGTGCGCAAGGCCCGGGAGTTCCTGCTCCGGATCGGCGAGTTGGGCCTGCCCGCCGGCACCGAGGCCCTGGATCCCATCACGCCCCAGTACCTGGGCGACCTCATCGCCTGGACGGCCATCGGCGCCCGCACCTCCGAATCCCAGACCCACCGGGAGATGTCGAGCGGCCTGTCCACGCCCGTGGGTTTCAAGAACGCCACCGATGGCGACCTCGGCGCGGCAGTGAATGGGATTCTTTCGGCCTCCCATCCCCACAGCTTCCTAGGCATCAACGACCAGGGCCAGGCGGCCATCGTGCGCACCCGCGGGAACGCCCTGGGCCACCTGGTGTTGCGGGGGGGCAGCGGCCGCCCCAACTACGACACCGTGAGCGTCTCGCTGGCCGAGGCCGCCCTGCGCAAGGCGGGCCTGGCCGAGAACATCGTGGTGGACTGTTCCCACGCGAACAGCCTCAAGAACCCCAAAACCCCGTGGTGTTAAGTCAGCAGTTGATAACTGTTAAGTAAATCACTGTCTTGCTTTCACTTAGAATACTTTGTTAGATACATAATATCGTTCCTCTCTCCACTTAGATCCCTCTCCTAGTGTATAGGCACAGGGTTTATGACGCTATTCTTAACTAGTTTCCCATTTAAGCTTTAGCCCAGAGTTTTAGGCACACTGAGCCTCATGTCTAGGTTTTTCTGGTATTGTCTCACGAAATTACTTTCCCTAAGGAATTTATCATTGAAGTGTTGCTGGCTCTAGGTGAAGACATCGCTTCTCTAGGACTTGGTAGCTGTGCGAGAACGCACATTGCGAGAGACAGGACCCCTATCATAGACACGGAGATTGTTGTAGAAAGTTCGTTTGAACTGAGCTGGAGCATGCATGGATCTGAGACCACCCGAAGAGGCTGAAATGTAGGTGTCCCTTCCACCACCATTGTTGATATAAGCTACTCCTTTGGAATGAATGGTAGGGAGACTTTCTCTTGCACGTTACTTTTGGAAATAGAAAGTGCCTATAGGTAAAATTATTAAGAGATGTAAAAAAGCTTAGAAATCAATGAAGTGGTCACTTTTCTTACCTAACTCTTCCATTTTGGTTGCCATTGTGGGTGGGCAGAAACCACCATTATTGTTATAAATATAGCCATCCCTACCAGAACCATCACCTGAGTAGAATTGAGTCCTACTCTGCATCATTTGGTTCCTCGTAGCAACTCCACCTGCGAACATTTATAATTAAAATTTATTTAAGATATATTCAGCTAATGATGCACTGGACATCGAAATGTTGTATCCTCCTCAAGTTCTCTTAGAGCTCTATGATGAATGTCTCTAGGTTATTCTTGCTTATCAAATATGACTTCGTCTTTGCCCTTTTCTGCATTTATCTCCCTATTACACTCAATTCATTCGTCAAACTAGTCTAGAAATTCCCATAGGCTGGAGCATCTTGCCAGTGCAGGACAAGTCTTAAATCTGAGTTCTAATTACCTTTAGGTGTCTTAGGCTATGCTGCCTTCTATTCCTCCCCGCTACTTTCTGCTTCAAGCATCTGTTTATAATTGACAAGTTCTACCTTCCTCAGCTGTCTCAGCTCCCTCACACTGTGCACCTAAGCGTTCCAGAATATCTTGGGCATCTGGATCTTTTCCATATCCTTGCTATTGAAGTGACTACCGTACCTGCGCAGCTGCTCAGGAGTCTGCTTCAGCACCAATACTCTTTCCTCATAGAAAGCAAGGAATCTGATGCTTTCACCTTTAAGTTGGTCTTTCTTGAATAGATTGGAGAAGAACCCTTTCTTAGGCTTTGGTTGCTTACTCTCCTTGTCTATCTCCACCAGTGCATGAAAGTTAAAGAGGTTTACACGCTGACCCTTAAATGGCAAGCGGTGCACGCAGTGAGACACTATCTCACAAGGCTCATCTCCAGATTCCTCATCGTAATCCTCTTCTTCATCATAGTATTCGTCGGCATTTCCATCCTAGTCATCTTATTACTGAGCGTTCGTCTATGCATGCATCTTAGCTTGTTCCACCAATTGCTAGTGCTAAGGCCTGTTCACAGCTTCATCCTCAGAAGAAGAGTGGTATTCTTCTTCCATGGTCACTTGGTAGGCATTAGCATCTGGAGTTGGGGTGCTCATATCTTCTTCAATCTTGAATATCCGCTTCTTTTCTTTCTGTGCGATTTCACCAGGCTAGTCTTTAATCTACTTTAACTATTCTTCAAAGCTTTCATATTGCTGCTTAGTCTCATTAGAGCTGTTGTTTTCATTGGAGTGCAGTACGCCTGAAGTGCTTTGTCCTTTTTGTTCAGCATACGAGTGAAGCGAGTGAAGAGATTGGTTAAGACTGAGCGTTTCTTGCGCTATTTACGGACACTGCCCCCACTACCACTGCTATTGCCTGAGCGAGAAGTGTTCGAAGTAGACTATACTTTGGCAATGGAGTAGTCTGAATAGCTAGCATTGACATCCTCAATGTCATCTTTCAAGTCATCTGAATCTTCAGATTCGAACTAATTCTGCCTGGGATCTTACTTCCCTTTAGGTGTCCTCACTTGCTTCTGCTGCTTCCTTTCCTCCATTGAAGAGATTTAATAATTATACATTTAAATTTGAAGGACTTAAGCTAAAGTTTATAAAGCAATCATAGTTCAGGAATGGGGATTTGCTCACCGTAGGCATTGGTCCAGAAGCGCTCCTTCTGCACCTTGTCGCCTTTATGTTAAGTCTTGAGCATCATGGCCATCTGTCTCTGTCTTTCAGACAACTCAATCTCGTTCTGTAGCATCAACTGGCGGTTCGCTTCTTGCTACATGGCCCATTGGCGCTCCTCCTCTGATTGCATAGCCTGCAGATGCTTCTTCTGCACGATCTACTACTATCTCTCGTATTCAATCTAAGCTTTCTGCTCTGGTGTGAGTCCCTTGAAGTTATAGGGGATGAACCTGTTGGCATTGGTCGTGTTCAGAGTGGCATCAGGGTTCTCAGTCATGAGGTCTGACCCATTCACCTTGGAGATCTCGAACTGGTTCTTCCTCTCCTAATCGTTCTTCCAGTTTCTCTCCTTGTCTCTCTTCTCTTTGGCAAGACGCTTGTTTTCCTCTTGGAGCTCTTTCATCATGGCATTACGCTTGGCACTCATTTCATCTTCTAGCATGCCTCTCATTTGGTTCAAAGCGAGAGTCTGTTCTGCATAATTCCTATATCAGCCTTTAAATGCTAGATGTATCATACTATTCTTCTTGCTTTTCCTGGCTTTTCAAGAAGTCCTTTTCCCTCTTTTGATTCTGATAATCATTTGTTTCTAACGGTCAGCGTTTTCCTTCATTCTCTCAGCGAAATCTACATCTTTATAAGCACCGAGTAGGAAAGTAAAGCAGAACAAGGGGAGGTGCACTTACAAGGGTCTTCTCCGTCGAACTGTCTGCAGCCAGAGACGTATTTGGGCACATCATCACCTTCCTTATGGTACACTTGCTTGGTTCTCTTCATATTTAATTTATATTCTACTACACACAGAGATTTAAGCGATAGGGGTTTTGGGGTTTTGGGAGTCGTGCCAACCCATATTCTCGAAGTCTTTGTCAGTCCATATTCTTTTCTCTAATTCGTATATCATGGTTGATGTTGTAGGGTGTTGCAGTACGCTTTCAGGCAACTCGAAGAATAAGACGAACTAAACAGCCATGCCAAATAAATCAGCTATTGATAATCAATGCATCTAAAGTGCGGTTTTAAAATAGATGGTGCGTCTATTTTTTACCAGATGATTGTACGGTTTTCTTCGCCTTCTTACCTGTCGCCATAAAATGCAGCCAGGGATTCGCGTTCTTCGCCAAGGCGTCGGCGTCCGAGTGCCCGGCCAAGCCAAAGCTGTGCGGAATGTGAATGCCGCCCAGTATCAACGGGCGCCCCGCCACGAGTGCGTGCGTGTCCCAGCCCTCGCCGATTCGAAATTGCAGTACCTGCTTGTCGGTCATGGTGTCGTGCCCGCTTTATTGAAGTCCGCCGTGCACAGAGCATCGCGCATCATGCGCGGGTCGTGTGCAGCACAATATGACGATTGCACCGGGGATTTTCGGCACGCCCATGCTGTTTGGCATGCCGCAAGAGGTCCAAGATGCGCTGGCTGCCGGCGTGCCCTTTCCGCCGCGCCTGGGACGGCCAGCCGACTACGCCAAGCTGGTACACCAGATCATCACCAACGACATGCTCAACGGCGAGGTGATCAGACTGGATGGGGCGATACGCTTGGCGCCCAAATGATGCCGTCCAGGACAGGCTAAAAAAACGGACCCCGCAGGGTCCGTAACGTTTGGCCCTGAACGTTTGCGGAATATGA
>CAVVTK010000022.1:0-183966 GCA_963751095.1 uncultured Holophagaceae bacterium
TGGCTGGAGGCAGACTCGAACTGCCGACCTAGGGATTATGAGACCCTCGCTCTAACCACCTGAGCTACCCAGCCACGAAGGGACAGTCTAGCGCGGGGGCGGGTCTGGGTCTAGGCGAGATCCTGCACCAGCACCACGATGAGGCGCTTGGGGCCGTGGACGCCGTAGGCGAGGGTCTGCTCGATGTCGGCGGTCTTGCTGGGGCCGGAGATCAGCAGGGCATTGGGCGGCAGGCTGCGGCCCCAGCCTAATGCCTTCACGGCGGACCAGAAGGAGTCCTGGATGGTGGAGGCCCGCAGCAGGGCGATGTGGATGGGGGGCACCAGCGACATGAGACGGGGCTCGGCGGAGCCAGGCATCAGCAGCAGGCCACCCGTTTCGGCGACGCCGCCCACGGTGCTGGTGAAGCCGGCGTCCACGCCCGTGAACAGCTCATCCTTGAAGGCCTCGACGGGACGGTCGTAGGGCATCAGCTGGGTGCCCCCGGGGGCCCAGCCCTTGGCCAGTTCGGCCCCGGCCTCGCAGGTGGGGCCGAAGAGCAGGTTCTTCAGGCCCTCGCGGTCGCAGAAGGCCCTGACCACGGCGGGCCAGGTGGCCGGAGTGGCCTCGAGGAATTCCGTGTGGACGGCCTCCATACCCTTGCGGAGGCGCTCCACGCGTTCAGCGGCGGGCCACTGACGGCGCTCCAGGACGGCGGTGTCGAGGTCGGGAAGGGGGCCGGACCCGCCGGAGGCGCGGAGCCGACCAAGGATGGCGGTGCGGGCGTCGGTGGAACGGGAATCAGACATGGGAGCCTCCCTCGGCGCGCATGCGCTCGCTGAGCGAGCGGCGGGCCGGAACGGGTTTGGTGCGGGTTCGGGTCCAGTTCTTGATCAGTGGGGCCCCGGCGGGCAGGGCCTGGCCAAAGCGAGTGGCGAACCAGGCGGCGACCCGGTAGAGGGCGGGCCGCTTGAGGACGCCAGCCCAGATGCGCCAGGCCCAGTCCTCGGTGGCCGTCCGGCCGGTCCCCCGGCCGAGCACGTTCGAGCCCACATCCTCGTGGGTGGCCTCGCGGCGCAGGCGCACGAGGATCTCGGGGATGGGGATCTCCACGGGGCAGACTTCGGAGCAGGCCCCGCAGAGGCTGGATCCATGGATCAGGTCATGGCGGACGCCCACGCCCTCCATCTGCGGCGTGAGGATCTTGCCGATGGGGCCGGGGTAGATGGCCTCGTAGGCGTGGCCGCCGATGCGGGTGTAGACCGGACAGTGGTTCATGCAGGCGCCGCAGCGGATGCAGCGCAGGGTGGCGCGGAGCTGGGGGTCGGCGTACATCCGGGAACGCCCGTTGTCGAGGATGACGAGGTGGACCTCCCGGGGGCCGTCCTTCTCGTCCGCGCCCCGGGGGCCGCTGATCAGGTTGAAGTAGGTGCTCACCGCCTGGCCCGTGGCGGAGCGGGTGAGGATGGCGTAGAGGGGCGCCACGTCTTCGAGGCACGCCACGACCTTCTCCAGCCCCATGACGGCGATGTGGAGGGGCGGGACGTGGGTGCTCATGCGGCCGTTGCCTTCGTTCTCCACCAGGCAGAGGGTTCCGGTCTCTGCCACGGCGAAGTTCACGCCGGAGAGGCCCGCGTCGGCGTGGAGGAACTTCTCGCGCAACACCTTGCGGGCCATGGCGGTGAGCTCGTCCACGTCCTCGGTGTACTTCGCATCCTTGATCTTCTGGCTGAACTGCCGGGCGATCTGATCCTTGTTCTTGTGGATGGCGGGCATGATGATATGGCTCGGCGTCTCGCCATCGAGCTGGATGATGTACTCGCCCAGGTCGGACTCCAGGGCCTCGATGCCCTTGGATTCCAGGAAGGCATTGAGGTGCATCTCCTCGGAGACCATGCTCTTGCCCTTGACGAGCGTCTTGGCGCCCTTGGCCTGCATGATGCCCAGGATCAGCTCGTTGGCCTGTTCGCAGGTCTCGGCCCAGTGGACCTGGATGCCGTTCTTCGTGCAGTTGGCCTCGAACTGCTCCAGCAGCTCGGGCAGGCTCAGCAGGCTCCGGGAGCGGATGGCCGTGCTGAGGTGCCGCAGGTCCTGGAGATCGCGGGGATCCGGGAACTGGTTCCGGCGCTTGGTGATGAGGCCTTCCATGGCCCGGCGGAAGTTGGCCCGGAGCTGGGGATCCAGCAGGGCTTTGGCGGATGAATCGCGGAAGAGGATTTCTTTCTCAGCGTGCATGGGTGCGCTCCCAGAGGAACTCGGCGATGTGCTGGACGCGGAGCGGGCTCTGCTTCGCCTCCAGGGTGCCATTCACGTTGAGGAGGCAGCCACCGTCCGTGGACAGCACCACGGAAGCGCCCGTGGCTTCCGCATCCGCCGCCTTGTCGCAGGACATGACGCCGGAGATCTCCGGCTGGCGCACGGAGAACGTGCCACCGAAGCCGCAGCACTCATGCTCACGGGTCAGGGGCGCCAGCTCCACGTTGGCCAGCTGGCCGATGAGGGCCTGGGGCTCGCCCTTCAGGCCCAGATCGCGGACCGCGTGACAAGAGCTGTGCCAGGTGACCTTCACGGGTTCGCCCAGGTCCTTGAGCTGCACGTCGAGCACGTCCACCAGGAACTGGGTCAGCTCGTAGACCCGGGCACTGAAAGCGCGCACCTGGGCCTCGTCGGGCTGCCCGTGGAAGAGTTCCGGATAGTGGACCTTCATCATGCCGGCGCAGCTGCCCGAGGGCAGGATCACCGGCAGATCCCTGGGGAAGAGGGCCACCTGGGTGCGGGCCACATCCCGGGCCTCCTCCCAGTAGCCACAGTTGAAGGCCGGCTGGCCGCAGCAAGTCTGGCCCTCAGGAAAGACGACTTCCACGCCGGCCTGGCGCAGGAGCTGGATGCCGGCCATGCCGGCGTCGGGGAAGAACAGGTCCACCAGGCAGGTGCCGTAGAAATAGACTTTCGTCGGTTTCTCGCTCACTTGGCCACCTCCGGGCGGGTCGCGGATTCGAGCAGGTACAGGAAGCTGCGGTAGATCTCGCCCGTGGAGCGGGTCATGCCCACTTCGCAGGTTCGGCTGCTGGCGTAATGGCCGTCGAAGGACTGGCTCTTCACTTCCTTCGCCTCATGCTTCGTGGCCGAGGCGGTCAGCTCGGCGTGGGTGAAGCCGCGGTCCCCCGCGAAGCCGCAGCAGCCCGCGTCGCGGGGCACCACGACCTTGTCGGCGCAGGCCTGGGCCACGCCCTCGAGCTTGGGCAGCAGGTTCATCTTGGTGAGGGAACAGACCGGGTGGAGCACCACGGAACCCACCTTGCGGGCCACCTGCAGCTTGGGCAGCAGCACATCGTAGGCGAAGGCCGTGCTGTCGATGATCTTCAGCTGGTCGAACTTCGCCTGGTTCTCGGGCGTGAGGTAGGCCCGGCTGGTGACCACGCCGTAGGTGCAGGGGCTGGTGTCCATGACCACGGACAGCTTGCCTTCCTGGCTCCACTCCCAGAACTTCTCGATGGCATGGTTGATGGTGTAGCGATGGGCCTCGTCGAAGCCCTTGGAGGAGAAGGGCACGCCACAGCAGGTGCCTTCCACATCCAGGGGGATGTGGACCGGCACGCCGGCCCGCGCCGAGACCTTGACCAGGGCCTCGACCAGGCTCAGCTCCTCGGACTCGCCGGGCAGGTGGCCCATCATGCGGGAGATGCAGGCGGGGAAATAGATGGCCTGGGCGCCTTCGAGGGAGGTCACGGGCAGCGGCGCCTTGGCGGCCCTGGGCATCTCGGGACTCCACTGGTGGGAGGCGCCGAAGGCCTTCATGGCCCGCGTGATGAAGGGCATCACCTTGGGGCCGAAGAGGCTCTGCACCATGTGCCCGGAGCGCAGGGCGACCCGCATGACCGGCTCCACCGTGGCGAAGTGGCGCGCCACGGAGAGGGCGATCTTCTGGGCGCGGCGGCTGTGGCTGGCCCGGCGGAAGCGCTTGGTGAGCTGGCCCGTATCGATGCTCACGGGGCAGGCGGTGGCACAGAGGCCATCGGCCGCACAGGTGTCCAGGGCCATGTAGGGGAAGGCCTCCTGGAGGGAGGAGAGCAGGGCGGGGTTCTCGTGGTTGCCTTCCAGGCGGGCCATCTCGCGGCGCACGACGATGCGCTGGCGAGGCGTGAGCGTGAGCTCACGGCTGGGACACTTGGGCTCGCAGTAGCCGCACTCGATGCACTTGTCGACCTCCTCCTCCACACCAGGCATGGGCTTGAGGTCGGCCACGTGGCACTTGGGGTCGGCGTTGATGATGACGCCGGGATTCAGCAGATGCAGGGGGTCCACCAGAGCCTTGAGCTTCTCCATGACGGCCTTGGCCTCGGGGCCCCACTCGGCCTCGACGAAGGGGGCCATGTTGCGGCCCGTGCCGTGCTCGGCCTTCAGGGCGCCGTCGTACTTCTTCACCACCAGCTCCACCACGTCGTCGATGAAGCGCTCATAGCGGTCCACGGCGGCCTGGTCGTTGAAGGACTGGGTGATGACGAAGTGGAGGTTTCCGTCCTTGGCGTGGCCGAAGATGATGGCCTCGTCATAGCCGTGCTTGGCGAAGAGCCTGGTGAGATCCACGGCGGCGTCTGCCAGGCTTTCGATGGGGAAGGCCACGTCCTCGATGAGCACCGTGGTGCCGCGCTTGCGGACCGCTCCCACGGAGGGGAAGGTGCCCGAGCGGATCTTCCAGAAGAGGGCCTGCTCCACGGGGTCGTGGGTGAACCGGGCGGGTTCCATCAGCTTAAGGTCCGCGGTCGTGGCCAGGGCGGTGCGCTCCAGCTCGGCGCGCACGGACTCGTCCCTGCCGTGGAACTCCACCAGGAGGGCGGCCGCGCCTTCGGGCAGGGACTTGATGCTGGGCGGAATGCCCGGCTGGTTCTCGACGGATTTCAGGGAGGCGCGATCCAGCAGCTCCAGGGCCGCGGCGCCCGCATCCCGCAGGGGGATGATGGCGGCACAGGCGGCATGAAGATCCGGGAAGAGCAGGAAGGCCGTCACCTTCACCGGCAGGTCGGGCACGGACTTCAGCACCGCCTCGGCGATGAAGGCCAGGGTGCCTTCCGAGCCCACCAGCACGTTGCGGAAGATGTCCACGGGCCGGTCGAAGTCGATGAAGGCATTGAGGGAATAGCCCGTGGTGTTCTTCATCTTGTACTTGGCCCTGATGCGCTCGGCCAGGGCGGGATTGGCCAGGAGGTCGGCCTTGAGGTTCAGCAGGCCCTGCGCCAGTTCAGGTTCCGCCTCTCGGAAGCGTGCGTCGGCATCGGGGGCTGCGGTATCGATCACCGTGCCCGAAGGCAGGACGAAGGTCAGGGATTCGAGCGTGTGATAGGCGTTCTGGGTGACGCCGCAGCACATGCCGCTGGAGTTGTTCGACAGGATGCCGCCCACCGTGCAGGTGTTGATGGAGGCCGGATCGGGGCCCATCTTGGCCTTGAAGAACTTGAGGGCGTGGTTCACGTGGGCGCCGATGACGCCGGGCTGGACCTTCACCTTGGCCCCACCCTCCAGCACCTGGATGCCGCGCCAGTTGCGGGCCACTTCCACCAGGATGCCGTCCGACACCGACTGGCCCGACAGGCTGGTGCCCGCGGCCCGGAAAGTCATGGGGACCTTCGCCTCATGGCTCAGCCGGAAGAGCCCGCGCACGTCCTCGACGCTCCCCGCGAAGACCACGGCCTTGGGAATCAGGCGGTAGAAGCTGGCATCGGAGGCGAAGGCGATCAGATCCACCGGCCGGTCCAGCACGCGGCCCGGGCCCACGATGGCGACTAGGGAATCCCTCAGGGAGGTGGCGGTGGCAGTGGTCATGAGAAACATCCTCGGAGCGGGAGAGGGCATCAAAAAGTCCCGCCGACGTTGGGGATGTCGGCGGGACTCAGGTCATTCGTCTGAAGTCCGCGTGGCCTACTTGGCCGGGGCGGGGGCGGGCGCTGCCGCGGGGGTAGCCGGAACGGCAGGCGCGGTCACGGGGGCGACAGCCACGGGAGCGGGTGGGGGCTGCTGGGGCATCCAGTTGGCGGGCAGGACCTTCGCATAGAAGAAGATCACGACGCCCACCATGGCGGCCAGGGCCAGGCTGTGCCAGAACACGTAGCGGAGGATGGTGCCCTCCTCGCCCTGCTGGTTGGTGGCCACGGAGGCCACGACCAGGCTCTGGGCGTCGATCATCTTGCCCATGACGCCGCCGGTGGTGTTGGCAGCGGCGGTGAGGATCGGGTTCAAGCCCAGCTGCTCGGCGGTGATCTTCTGCAGGCCGCCGAAGAGCACGTTCGAGGACGTGTCACTGCCTGTCAACGCAACGCCCAGCCAGCCCAGCATGGCGCTGAAGAACGGGAACAGTGCTCCGGTGCTGGCAAAGGCCAGCCCCATGGTGGCATCCAGGCCCGCGGACTTCGAGACGAAGCCCAAGGCCAGCATGGCGGCGATGGTGAGCAGGGAGATCTTCACGCGATTGACGGTCCTGCCCCAGAGCTTGACCAGTTCCAGGAAGCTGAACCCGGCTAGCAGACCACTGACGATGCCGGCCAGCATGAGGCTGGTGCCAGTCAGGGAGAGCCAGTTGAAGGTCCAGACGGCGGCTTCGGGGGAGGGCTTGGCCACGACGGGGGGAGCCTTGACGACCATCTTGTGGAGCTTGGGGATCTCGAAGGTCTTGACGGTGTAGCCGTTCAAGAAGTTGGGCGCGGCCTTGGTGCCGCCATTCAGGAAGGTCTTGACCTGAGGGGTGCCCCAGGCGAACACGAACAGGGAGAGGAACACCCAGGGCATCCAGGCCTTCACGACCTTGCCAGTGGTCTGCTCGACCTTGGCAGCCTCGGCCTCGTCGCGCTCATGCTCGTAGCGCCAGATGGTCTTGGGCTGCCAGACCTTCAGGAAGAGGACCAGGGAGGCCATGGAGATGATGGCGCCGATGATGTCCACCAGCCAGGGGCCGTGGTAGTTGCTCACGGCGAACTGGGCGATGGCAAAGCTGCCACCAGCCACCAGGCAGGCAGGCCAGACTTCCATCATGGCTTTCCGGCCAGCCATGGTCCAGATGATCCAGAACGGGACGATCAGGGAGAAGATGGGCAGGATGCGGCCAGCGGCGGCGCTGAGCAGGTTCAGATCCAGCCCGGTGACCCCTGCCAGGGCGATGAGGGGGCTGCCCAAGGCGCCGTAGGCCACAGGGGCGGTGTTGCCGATGAGGGCCAGGCCCGCGGCCTGAAGGGGCCGGAAGCCCAGGCCGATGAGCATGGCGGCGGAGATCGCCACCGGAGTGCCGAAGCCGGCCGCGCCCTCGATGAAGGCGCCGAAGCTGAAGGCGATCAGCAGGGCCTGGATGCGGCGGTCGCCCGCCAACCCGGCAATGGAGTGCTTCACCACCTCGAAGTCACCGGACTTCACGGTGATGTCGTAGATGAAGATGGCGTTCAGCACGATCCAGCCGATGGGCAGGAGGCCGAACAGGGCGCCGTGGACAGCGGCCATGCCGGCCATGCCGGCGGGCATCTTGTAGACGAGGATGGCCACGGCCAGACAGGTGATCAGGCCCAGAATGGCTGAATAATGGGCCTTCACATGTTTGGCCAGAAAGCCCAGCAGCACGAAGACCGGCAGCGCGGCCACCAGTGCGGAAATGAAGATATTCCCCATGACGGGGGAATAGACTTGGGTCCAGGGGGTCATGCGGCCTCCAAAAGGGGGTAGGAAGAAGATGGGGGGGTAGGGTTTTGGAAAAGAGCTTGGGCGAAGGTTACAATGGGTCTAGTGGTCAGACCATACTGAAGAGTGGTATTTTTGATCACACTTTCCATGTAGCATTTTTTTCAACAGTTAGATTTTTTCATAAAGCGACCCCATGGAATTCTCACCCATCAAAACCAAGCGGCTCTACGAGGAGATCGTCGAGCAGATCAAGCAACTCATTACGGATGGGCGGCTGAAACCCGGTGACCGGCTGCTTGCAGAACGGGAACTGGCCGACCAGTTCCAGGTCAGCCGCGCCTCCGTGCGCGAGGCCATCCGGACCCTGGAGATGCTCGGCGTCATTGACATCCGGCCCGGTGAGGGCACCTTCGTCCGGGGCACCGAGACCGACGACATCATCCGCCCCCTGGCCATGTTCCTGGCCGTGGAACGGAGCTCGCTCCTGGACATGTTCGAGATGCGCCGGATCTTCGAGACCGCTACGGCGGGCCTCGCGGCGGAGCGGGCCACGGAGGAGGAACTGGACCATATCGAAGCCATGCTCGAGAAGATGCGCGAGCGGCTGAACGTGCTCGATCCGGAGAAGGGCGAGGAGTACGACGCGGCCTTCCATTACGCGGTGGCCGAATCCACCCACAACAGCCTGCTGACCAAGCTGTTCAAGACCGTGTCCGAGGAGTTCGCCAAGGCCAATTCCGTGGCCCGGCGCCAGCTGTACCACGACAACATCCAGAACGCCCAGAAGATCATCGACCAGCACTCCGAGATCCTCGAAGCCATCCGGTCCAGGTCACCCAAGGCCGCCTCCGAGGCCATGCTCGGCCATCTGATCTTCGCGGAGGGCGAGTTGAGGAAGTGGATCGTCTAGCGCGCGAACCCGCGCCACAGGGCCAAGCCTCGGGGCGGCACCAGGCGGTCGGAACAAAAGTCCCAGCAGCTCGCCTCGTGACGAGGGCACTTCCTGTGCCCTCGCCCTTCGGGCGGCAATCGCCTCCGGCGATTCCGTCCTATTTCGCAATCCTGCGAAATGGTGACGCCGGCACGTCCTGTGCCGGCGCCCTTCGGGCCGTCGCTTTTGGCGCCGGTCCTAATCCGCAATCCTGCGGATTGGTGGCCCCGGTGGGGTTCGAACCCACGACCAAGCGGTTATGAGCCGCCAGCTCTGACCGCTGAGCTACAGGGCCAGAGGCAGTGTAGCAAACGGATTCGGGAGTGCAGGGTCACAGCCCGCGGATGGAGCGGCCGCCCACGGCGAAATCCAGGAGTTGCAGCATGCGGTCCGCGAGGGTCGGCAGATCCTCGGATTCGAGGAGGAACTGCCGTTCGGTGGGTTCGAAGTCCAGGGCCATGGCCAGGGTGTTCAGACGGCTCGTATCTTCCAGCGGGAGATCCAGGAGTTCCTTGAGCTGGGCCTCGATGCCTTCCGCGGCCGCGTAGGCGTGGAGGGACTCCATGAGATGGCGGCGATGGGGACCGGGCCAGAGCATGGAGGCGTTGAACGGAATCGCTTCATACCGGCACTGGCGGAAGGGCTTCCCCGGGAGTTCCTCCAGGATCCGGATGGTCTCCTTCCCCTGGAGCAGCAGGTTCCAGCGCCCCGAGGTGAGGGGCTCGGCCCGCACCACTTCGGCCAGGCAGCCCGTCTCGAAGACCGGAGCGGTCTCCCCCAGGGAGCCCGGATCCGGGGGTTCCCGCATCAGGGTGAGGATCAGGTGGTGATGGGAGTTCAGCACCTCCACCGTCATCTCCTGATAACGGGGCTCGAAGATCCGGACCGGCAGGAAGGTCTGCGGGAACAGCACGACCTGGGGCAGGGGGAAGAGGGGGAGAATGGCTGGTAGCATGAACACCTTGCTCGCCAACGCATCGGAGTCGAAACAGTGAAGGATGAGAACGAGGCCGCTGGAGCGCTCGAGGTCGGAAATGCCGTGCTGGACGCGGCCCAGGGAGCGCTCCGGGAACTGAGGGAAACCTGGGATCCGCAGGTCGTGGACGGCTGGGTCCGCATGGCGGTGGGCAGAAGCGGTCGGGTGGTGCTGACCGGGATGGGCAAGTCGGGACTGGTGGCCCAGAAGATCGCGGCCACCCTTGCCTCGACCGGCTGTCCTGCATTCTTCCTTCACCCCGCGGAGGCCCTGCATGGGGACCTGGGCATGGTTACGACCGAGGACTCCATCCTCGCGCTGTCGAACAGCGGCGAAAGCGAGGAGGTGGTGCGCCTCCTCCCGAGCCTCCTCCGGCTGGGCATCCCCATCGCCGCCATCACCGCGAAGCCGGACAGCAGCCTGGGCCAGGCGGCCGATTGGACCTTCAGCTACCGCCTCCCAGAAGGCGAGGGGTGCCCCCTGGATCTGGCCCCCATGGCCAGCACAACCCTTCAACTGGTCTGGGGCGATGTCCTCGCCAGCAGCCTGATGGCCCGGAAGGGGTTCACCAGGGATCTCTTCGCCCTCAATCACCCCGGTGGAAGTCTGGGCGCCAAATTAGTGAAGGTGGAGTCCTTGATGCACGAATTCTGGCCGGTCGTTGGGCCCGAGGCTTCGCTCACCATGGTCCTGAAGGCCATGACTGAAGGTCGGCTCGGAATGGCGGGCGTGTTGGCGGGGACGGTGCTCTCCGGCGTCATCACGGATGGGGACATCCGCCGCGCCCTCGAGAAGGCCGAACAGGAGGGACGGAACCCACTGGAACTCTCAGCCAATCAGGTCATGACCCGGACCCCCGCCACCATCGGAGACCAGGCGCTGGCCCTGGAGGCCGCGGGCATCATGGAGGCCCGGAAGATCACCTTCCTCGTGGTGATGCGGCAGGGCACCCCCTGTGGCGTTCTCCACATCCACGATCTGCTGGCAGCCAAGGTCTTATAAATGGTCCAAGCGTTCATCGGTGGACATTCAAGGTTACATAATATACATTATCGAAACTAAAATCAGGACCTTCCAGGTGTCATCCGTTCTGTCCCGATATGTCCTCCGACGCTGGGCGACCCCCTTCCTGGGCGCCCTGCTGTTCTATGGGTTCCTCCTCCTCTCCTGGGAGATGGTCACCATCTCCAAGGAGATCTTCTCCCAGGGCGCCCCGCTTCGCTGGCTGCTGCCGATGCTGCTGACTTCCATGCCCGAGAACCTCGGGCTGGTGCTGCCCATGGCGGCTGTCCTGGGCGGGCTGATCGGAACCCAGCAGCTGATGGAGGGCTCCGAGCTGGTGGCCGCCCAGGGGCTGGGAGCGGGACGGCGGACCTGGACCGCCCCTTGGCTGAAGATGGCCTTCTGGCTGGTCCTCCTGGCCACCCTCAACGCCCATGTCCTGGTGCCCGCCGCGGCCCGGGTTCAGCAGTCGGTGCGGGTCCGGATGACCGAGGATGCCAAGGCGCGGTTCCTCCGGCCCGGGTCTCCACCCTGGTTTCCTCCGGGGGCCCCAAACTCGGCCTTCTGGGTCTCTCCCGAGGGTCAGGTCCACATCATGGAGTCCACCCCCCAGGGGGTCCAGCATCTGACGGCCACCACCATGACCTATGCATTGGAGGCCAAGCCGGACGGCTCCTCCGAGCTGCAGCTCCACCTGACCGGCCTCCAGGGGGCGCTCTACCAGACCTCAGGCTCGGGCAGCGTCATCCACCTGAGCCAGGAGAAGCAGGTCCTCCGGTTCGCCATCCCGCCCGGAGCCCGCCTGCTGCCACCTACCCCCCTGCGCTACGAAAGTTCGGCCGCCCTAGTGGGCATCCTCCGGGCCGGCCCGCGGGCATCCCAGCTCGATCGCGAATCAAGGGAGCTGCGCCTCAAGGCGGCCATGGAGTTCTGCCGGCGAACCACCCTGCCCCTGGCCGCGGCAGCCCTCCTGCTCCTGGGCATTGCGACGGGTTTCGGGCACCCGCGCTTCCATCGCGGCGGGGCCATCCTCAAGAGCCTCGCCATCATCATGCTCTATTACCTTGTCATGAAGTACTTTGAAAACATGTGGATGAACGAAAAAATTAAATCGGTCATCCCGCTCCTCCTGGTTCCGTTCCCCTTCCTGGCCGGGGGCTGGTTGCTGCTCCGGGAACGCCTGAAACCCCACCGATCCAACCCCATGGAGGGCGGATTCGGCGCGGTCTTCCGTCCGGTTCGGAAGGGTTTGGCACCCCTGCTGGACCAGGTGAAACAACGCCGGGATGCCATGG
Source organism: uncultured Holophagaceae bacterium (assembly GCA_963751095.1). Classification (GTDB taxonomy): domain Bacteria; phylum Acidobacteriota; class Holophagae; order Holophagales; family Holophagaceae; genus Geothrix. Next base: position 11,843 of record CAVVTK010000022.1, read on the forward strand.
AAGCCTGGCTCCACGGCAAGGGGACCCAGCACGGGGTCCTGCGCCACTGGTCGACCCTGGCCTGGTGGCGGAACTGGGGCTCGGCCCTGGGCAGCCTCCTCGTCCTGAACCTGCTGGTGGAGTACGCCAGCCTGGCTGGTGACCTGTCGAAGAATGGAATTCATTTTGTTGTTTTCATTCAGTATTGGTTCTGGAACCTGCCCCCATTCCTGGTCGTGGCGCTGCCCATCTCATTTCTCCTCGGCACCCTCCTGACGCTCTCGGAGGCGGCGCTCAGCCGGGAGTGGCTGGCCCTCCGGGCGGGCGGCGTCAGCCTGCTGCGCTGGCTGTGGAGCAGTCGCTGGGCCTGGGGCCTGGTCGCCGCTCTCACGCTGATTCTGCAGATCGGCCTGGCGCCACGGGCTATGACCAAGGCCAACGCGCTTTACCGGCAGATCCTCAACCGGCCCCAGGGGCAGTTCTCCACGCGTCCATGGCTCTACCTCGGCTCCACGGGCGTGCTCTGGCACCTCCAGGCCGATCAGCGCTGGGGCTTCCCCCTCAAGGCCCCCGGTGAGGCCCCGATCCTTCTCCGGTGGCGGATGGGCGAGGCGCATTCCGAGGCTCTGGCTTGGGGTGGCCTGCGCCTCATCCAGGGACCACCGGCCGAGCGCCTCTTTCCGTCCCGGGCCCTCCGGAACACGGCCAGCGCCGAGGAGGCTCAGACCCTGGATCTGGTCCGCTGGCAGGCCTGGGCCCCCGATCCAGAGCGGGCCTACATGCTGTGGAACCGACTGCTCGGCTGGCTCGCGGGCCCCTGCCTGGTGCTGGCCATGCTCTCCTTCGCCTTCCCCGGCCCCAGGCAGGGGAGGGGCCAGGCCATGGGCGCAGGGCTGGTGGCGGGCCTGGTGTTCCTCGGCCTGCAGACGCTCTTCGGAGGGGCGGCCCGGGCCTCGGAGGTCCCGGCCTACTGGGGCGTGGTCGCGCCCCTGCTTCTGCTCCTGTCGGTCTCCCTCCTGCGCCTGCGCCGGCTGAGGACCTGACCGTGAGCTCGCTGCTGGACCGGGCCCTCGCTCCCCTGGAGCAGCATCCCACGTTGCGCCACGGGGACCGGGTCCTCGCGGCCATGTCCGGCGGCGTGGACAGCTCGGTCATGGCCGCGCTTCTGGCTCGGGCCGGATACCAGGTCGTCGGAATCTCCATGCAGCTATTCCAGAAAAACAGTGCTCAAGGTTCCGAAGGGAAGTGCTGCACTTTGGATGATTTCCATGATGCAAGGCGGGTCGCTCATCAACTGGGCTTCCCCCACTACGTCATGGACTTCGAAGCCCGGTTCCGGACTACGGTCATCGAGGGCTTCATCCAGGGTTACTTGGACGGAGAAACTCCGAGTCCTTGTATCCGTTGCAATCAACACCTCAAGTTCTCCGCATTGATGGATCGGGCCGAATCACTGGAAGCGCCCTTCGTCGCGACGGGCCACTATTCGACCATCGCCCGCGAGGGTGGCCACTGGCACCTCCGCAAGGCTTCGGACCCCGCCAAGGACCAGAGCTACTTCCTCTTCCACCACACCCAGGCCACCCTGGCGCGCACGCTGTTCCCCCTGGCCCATCTCACCAAGCCCGAGGTCCGCCGCCTGGGGGCCGAGTTGGGCCTGCACCTCGCCGAGAAGCCCGAAAGCCAGGAGATCTGCTTCGTCACCCAGGACCGCTATGATGCCTTCATCGAAGCCGAGGGTTCCGACCCCGGCGTCGGTGAAGGGGACATCCGGCATCTGGATGGTCGGATTCTAGGACGCCATCAGGGCTTCTGGCGGCACACCGTGGGCCAGAGACGTGGCCTCGGCGTGGCCTTCTCGGACCCCCTCTACGTGGTGAGGACCGATCCAGCCACCAACACCGTGTGGGTGGGGGTCGAGTCGGACCTGCTGGCCCATGACCTGGTGGCGCGGGACGTCAACTGGGTCCACGCCGCTCCGGCAGGTCCGCTGGCCTGCGAGGCGCGCATCCGCAGCCGCGCTCCGGAAGCGGAGGCCCTGGTCATCCCACTGCCCGACGGCCGGGTGAAGGTCGCCTTCGCCGAACCGCAGCGGGCCATCGCGCCGGGTCAGGCGGTGGTCTTCTACCGCGAGGGCGAGGTGCTGGGCGGCGGCTGGATCGACGGCCGGCCGGTCCTGTGACCCCTGCCCTCCCCGCCCCTGGTTAGCCTTCCTCCATGAACAGCTACCGGCTCTGGGTCGTCGCCCACCCCTTCCTCTCCGCCGCGGTCCAGTTCGGCCTGCTTGGCACCCTGGGCGAGCTGGGGGCCGCCTCCCTGAAGGCCCGTCGTCTGGCCCTCCCCTGCACGCCGCTGCAGGTGCTCCTCAAGGTGCTGGCCTGGGCCCTGCTCGGGCTGGTCATCAAGGCGGGCTTCGTGGGCATGAAGGGCTTTACCCGGGCCCTCCTCGATCACCATATCCTTCCGGCCTTCCTGTCTACCGGGATCGGGTGGGCCTTCTCCCTCTCGACGCTGACGAACCTCTTCTTCGGGCCCCAGATGATGTTGTTCCATCGGCTGGAGGACAACCTCATCCTGGGCCGGAAGGGATTCGACGGGATGCTGCCGGCGATCGTCACCCTGGTCTGGTTCTGGATCCCGGCGCATACCCTCACCTTCAGCCTGCCCTCCGAGTTCCAGCTAGGCCTCGCCGCGCTATGGTCCCTGGCCCTCGGGGTCATCCTGGGCCTGGCCGCCTCCCGCAGGTAGCCAGGAGGTCGCCGACAACAGGAAGCCCCCTTGCGGGGGCTGTGCTGGAGGCGCCGATCGGATTCGAACCGATGTATACGGGATTTGCAGTCCCGGGCCTTACCACTTGGCGACGGCGCCTTGCGTTGGTGCAGTGTGGCTTTGAACAGTGCGGGCCGCTTGCGCGGCCCGGGCAGTGGAGCGGGTGATGGGATTTGAACCCACGACTTCAACCTTGGCAAGGTTGCACTCTACCACTGAGTTACACCCGCGTGAGACATCAAGCCTAGCAATGGCGCGCGATCCGGTCAACGGTCTTTTTCGGATCGGCAGGTCCCGCAGAGGCCGAAGAGCTGGAGCTGGTGCCGCGTGATCCGGAATCCCGACAGCGCTTCCAGGTGCCTCAGGGACTCATCGAGACCGCAGGCATCCACCTCCACCGTGCGGCCGCAGCGCTCGCACTGGAGGTGGTGGTGGTGGTGACGCGACTCGCAGCGGACAAACCGCATGACCTGGTCGGTTCCGAGAATGCTCTCCGCCCAGCCTTCCCGGACGAAGCGCTCGAGGTTCCGGTAGACCGTGGGGAGCCCCGATCGCCGCTCGGGCATGCGCTCCCAGATCTCCTCCACGGTGAGAGGCCGGTCGGAATCCCTGAGCACTTGCAGGATGCCTTCCCGCTGGGGCGTCCGCCGCATGCCGGCGGCACGGAGGGAAGGAGTCGATGAGGCGGCGGAATCGGCCATGTCACTAGAATGGCAGATTCGGGCACCATGATTGACATGCTCCAGCGCACCTGGGGCAGGTTGGGCGTGTCGGATGCCAGCGCCCCCTTCCTGCCCCTTTCCTTCCGACTTTTCGCCAGCTTCGGCTTGCTGGTGCTGCACGCCGCCCTTCCCGCGGAAGGACGGGCCTCGGGTCCCCACGAATCGACCTACCTGGCGGCTCTGCTGCTGATGCTCATCGAGTCCCTGTGGGAATCCGGGCGTGGCCTGATGGCCATGGGCCAGCTGTTCCCCACGCCCAGGGCGCCCTGGATCCGCTGGAACCTGGCCCTGGATCTGGCCCTGGTGACGCTCGTCATCGCCTTCCAGGGTGTAGTGCAGGAACGATTCGCCACCCTGTACATCTTCCCCGTGCTGGCCTCGGCCTTCTATCTGGGAACCGTGGAGATCGTCTGGGTCGGAGTCGTCTCCTCGATCACCCATGTCGTCCTGGTGCTCGGCTTCAGCTTCGGCGTGATCCCGCCCTTCGGCCTGTCCGGCGAACTCATCGATCCCGACCCCAGCCGGCTTTCATTCCTGCTCGGCACGGCCTCGCTCCAGGTCTTCGCCGCCACGCTCCTGGTAGTCCTGATTCGGCGGAACCTCGACCGGCTCAGGATCGATCTCCGCGTCAGCGAAGCGGCCGTCGATGAACTCTCGGCACTCCACCAGCGAGTCGTCGAATCCATGAACTCAGGGCTGATCACGCTGGACCTCAAAGGCCGGGTCACCTCGGCCAACCCCGCGGCCAGGACCATCCTGGGCGTGCCGGTGGATCCAGGGGTCTCGATCCAGGAACTGCTTCAGCTCGGCGATCCCCTGCCCTGGCGCCAGGGCCGGGAACATCGCTTCGAGGTGGTACTGTCCGTCCCAGGCCGCGGCCGGCGCATCCTCGGCGGACACCTGGCCTCGCTGCGCGGCGCCTCCGGCCGTGAATCCGGACAGCTCCTGCTTTTCCAGGACCTCACGGACCTCAAGGCGCTGGAGGAACGCACCCGGATCAGCGAACGGCTCGCAGCCATCGGCCAGCTCGCCGCCGGTCTCGCCCACGAACTGCGGAATCCCCTGGCCTCCATCAGCGGCTGCGTGCAGCTGCTCCAGAAGGAGGGAGCACCCGAAGATGTCCGTTCCCGAGTGCTGGGCATCCTGGAACGGGAGACTCAGCGCGTGGGCGACATCGTCTCCGACTTCCTGGATTTCGCCCGACCGGAGCCGCCGAGCGGAGTGGCGTTGCTTCTTCCAAAGGTCATCGAGGACATCCGATCGAGCTGGGAGATGGACCCAAGGACCGCTGGCCTGCCCCTGGCCACGGATCCCGTCCCGATGGTGAGCCTCCGCTCCGATCCCACGGGCCTTCACCGCGCCCTGATGAATCTTCTCAGCAATGCACGGAAGGCCGTGAAGGACCTGCCGGATCCCTCGGTCCGGTTGTCCTGTCTGGTCTCAAGCGCCACGATCTGCCTGACGATCTCCGACAACGGTTGCGGCATGGGCACGGATCAGTTGGAGCGACTTTTTGTCCCCTTCGCCGGGAGCTTCGAGGAAGGGTCGGGCCTCGGCATGAGTCTGGTCTACAAATTCATCGAAGCGATGGACTGGCGGATCGAAGTCGAGAGCACGCCGGGATCGGGCACGCACATCCGGATTTTCCTGCCCGTGCACGCGGCGGAAGAGGCCATGGCGCCTCCTTCGGATCAGGCGTAAACTTTTCCAAGCTTTCAAGCATCCAACTCGGCATACACCCTTGCACGGTCCACTTGGCACCTGCCACAGTGGTTCATCCCCTTTCAACGCGTTCAGTCCGCCCCACATGGGTCTGGCTCTGCGGGTTTGAGCGGGGGTTGACTCATGGTCGATGCCTTTGACATCTCCGCACCGCCCGCTGGACCAGGATTCTCCATGAACCGGAAGCTCATCCGACCGAACCTAAGTGAATTGAAGGACAAGCTTGGCATCCCTGCGAAAGGCGGTGGGGCGGAGGCCATGACTCCCGTGCCTCCGGCCATGACCGCCAGTGGCGAGCCGAACCCCGCGGTGAATCCCGCGGCGGCCACGGCCCCCCAGGGGTTGGGTAGCCCGCGGCGCAAGATCGCGCCCCCCGAGCAGACCAACGCCGAGAGCTTCTACTACCTCAAGCAGATGCAGTCCAAGACTCCGATGGTCATCGTGCTCCAGGACGACGAGAAGGTGCGCGGCGTCATCGAGTGGTACGACAAGCACTGCCTGAAGATCAACCGGGTGAAGGAACCCAACGTCCTCGTGCCCAAGCACAACATCAAATACATCTACAAGCAGGAAGAAGAACCCCGGATCCGCCGCAGCCGCACCGCCAAGAAGGAAGAGCCCCTGGCGGCCGAGGTCGAGATCCCGGTCTACGATTGAACCCCGGCCATCCAGCGCACGGAACCCCATGAGCCGCCGCCCCCACATCATCGTCAGCCTGGGGGATCCCTGCGGCATCGGCCCCGAGCTTCTCCTGGGAAGTCTTCCGGCCCTCAAGCCTTGGGCGGATGTCACCGTTGTCGGGAGCAAGGCGGGAGTGGATCTGCTTGAGGGGTTGCCTGGCGCCCCGGTCGCCTGGCGCTGGGTGGCATCGAAACCCGGCGCGTCCGTGCCCCTTACCTGCGAGGCCCGCACCCTGCAGGTGCTGGCTCTCGGAGAAGCCCCCCAGGTTGTTCTGGGCGAGGCCCTGTGGCTGGATCCCACTCCCGAGCTCGGGGCCGATCAATTGCGGCTGGGCCAGGGCTCTGCGGCCTCCGGCCGGGCCACGGTGGAGGCCATTCGGGTCGCGGCCCTGATGACCATGGCAGGCGCCGCCGATGCCCTGGTGACCCTACCCATGGCCAAAGCCGCCGCCCACCTGGCCGGGTACGACATCCCCGGGCACACCGAGTTCCTCCGGGACCTCTCTGGCAGCGCCTGCACCCGCATGGCCTTCGTGAGCCCCCAGCTGAACGTGGTCCTCCACACGGTCCACCAGAGCCTGCGTTCCGTCGTGGAATCCATCACGGCGGACGGTGTGGCCGAGACACTCATCTTCGCCGCCGACCGGTTCATCCAGCTCACGGGGAAGACTGATATGCGCGTGGCGCTCTGCGCCCTGAACCCCCATGCCGGGGAGCAGGGAGCCTTCGGCGAGGAGGAGGGCATGCTGGAAGAGGCCATCATGCAGGCCGAGGCAGCCTTCCTGAGCTTCACCAGCGATCCCGCCCCGCCCCCGCCTGCCATGGCGCCCGGATCCCGGCAGCACCTCCCGGTGGGGCAGCGCGGACTGGAAGTGCTCTCCACCCCTGGCCCATCGGACGCCCACCCCGCCCCGCTCTTTTTCGGGCCCCTCCCCTCCGACAGCGTCTTCCAGCGCGCCTCCAAGGGGGAGTTTGATCTCGTGGTGGCCCTCTACCACGACCAGGGGCTGATCCCCGTCAAGCTCCTCGAGCCGACCCGGGCCGTGAACCTGACGCTGGGCCTTCCCTTCATCCGCACCAGCCCCGACCACGGAACGGCCTTCGACAAGGCGGGAAGGTGGGTGGCGGATTCCCGCAACTTCATGGAAGCCGTCGCCCTGGCGTTGCGGCTGGCCGGGCGGTCGGTCCTGGACCTGCGGCCCCCCTCCGGCGCATGAGCACCGATCGGTGGTTCGGACCTGGACTGGGCCGCCCTTTCGATCCGCCCAGTCCGAGCCGGATGGGCCTACCGAGGACGGCCCTGCCCGTCCACGGCGGCAGGCCGCGCCACCTCCAGGCCCACCTGCTCCGGCTTCAGGCCGGGGCTGCCGCCCTGGGCGCGGAGGTCCCCTGGCTGGCTGGGATCCAGCCGGAGGTCGAGGCCTGGCTGCGCGTGGAAACATCTCGGACAGATTGGGCGCTCCGTCTGGTCCTCCACCCGGATGCCGCCCGGCTCTCGGCCTGCCTGGAGGCCCTTCCGACCGTCTCCCAACCCTACCGGCTGAAGGCCCTTCCGCACCCCCTGCAGGCGAGGCGCCTGGAGGCTCTCATCGTTCACAAGGGGCTGGCCGGTCCCTGGAGCCTGGCCGTGCTGTCCGCCGCCCGGGAGGCGGGTGCCGAGGACGCCCTGCTCCTCTGGAACGACGGCACCCTGGCGGAAACGGCCATCGCCTCGGTGGCCCTCGAACGGGGAGGCCTCCTGGTTGTTCCACCGCCCCAGGGCCGGGTGGCGAGTCTGGCGGAACGGCTGGACTTGCCGGACTGGGCCCGCTCGCGGCGACTCCGCATCGAAGTCGGCAGCCTGTCCCTCGCGTCGGTCCAGGAGGGACGCCTGTGGTGCCTGAACGCCCTGCGCGGCATCTGGCCGGCCGTCCTGCTCTGAGCACCATGGACCCGACCCCCGGCTGTTGTAGGCTGGATGCGGGAGGTGGCATGTCCACGGTGGCGGTGATCCTGGCGGCGGGCCTCGGAACCCGCATGAAATCGCGGCTTCCCAAAGTCCTCCATCCCATCCTCGGCGACCCCTCGCTGCTGTGGGTCCTCCGGGCCCTTCCCGAAGACCTTGGCGGGATCGTCGTGGTGGTCCACCACGGCAAGGAACAGGTCGAAGCGGCCCTAGAGGCCTGGCAGAAAGCCGGACTCCTGCGCGGCCCCATCACCACCGTGGACCAGGGAGAGCCTCTCGGCACCGGCCATGCCCTCCAGGCCTGCATCCCCGAACTCGACCGGCTCAAGGCCAGCCAGGCGGTCATCCTCTGCGGAGATGTGCCCCTCACGACACCGGGCACGGTCTTCCGCCTCTGCGCCGCGGAGGCGCTGCTGCTGGCCATGGACCTGCCCGCGCCGGGAGCCTACGGCCGCGTCCTACAGCATCCGGATGGGCGGCTCGCTGGGCTGGTGGAGGCCAAGGACGCCACGCCCGAAGAGCTGGCGGTGCAGCGGGTCAACGGCGGCGCCTACTCCCTGCCCTGGCCTAGCCTCCGCCGGGCCCTCCTGGCGCTCACCAACGACAACGCCCAGCGGGAGTACTACCTGACGGATGCCGTGGTGGCGGTGGCCCGTGAGCTCCCGGTGGCCGTGGAGGTCTGCGATCCCGAGGAACTGGCGGGCATGAACTCGCGACTCGATCAGGCGGCACTCCAGGCCGCGGCCCAGCGCCGCATCGAGCGGCACTGGATGGCCGAAGGCGTGACCTTCCTCCATCCCGGCAGCACCCTGGTGGGACCTCGGGTCCAGCTGCACCAGGATGTCCTGCTGGAACCTGGCGTCCGGCTGGAGGGGGCCGTGATCGTGGGGGAGGGCTCCCGCATCGGCCAGGGCACGGTGATCGCGGATTCGACCCTGGGGCCGGGCGTGGAGGTTCGCCCCTACTGCGTCATCGAGCGGGCCCTCGTGGGCGAGGGATCCAAGATCGGTCCCTTCGCGAGGCTGCGGGAGGGCACCGACCTGGGCGAGAAGGTCCACATCGGAAACTTCGTGGAGACCAAGAAGGCGAAGCTCCACCGCGGAGCCAAGGCCAACCACCTCGCCTACCTGGGGGACACCGAAGTGGGCGAGGGCACGAACATCGGTGCGGGAGTGATCACCTGCAACTACGATGGCGTGAACAAGCACCGCACACTCATCGGGCGGAACGTCTTCGTCGGCTCCGACACTCAGCTGGTGGCCCCTCTGGTCATCGGCGACGGCGCCCTCATCGGAGCCGGCAGCACCATCACCAGGGATGTTCCCGCCGATGCACTGGCCCTCAGCCGCACGCCCCAGGCCACCCGCGAAGGTGGCGCCTCGAAGCTCCGGGTCCGGCAGAAGAAGGGGACTGGGTTAAGCTAATCCTTTAGGTTCGGAGTCCCATGGTCCTGACTTTATTCGACAAGGCCGGCGCAGGCGTGCTCAAGGCCACGGATACGTTCGGCGATTTCGCGGTCCTGGCGGGCCGGACTTTCGCCGCCATCTTCAAGCGCCCCTTCGACGGCAAGAACCTGCTGTTCCAGTTCCAGTCCGTGGGGGTCAACTCGATTCCAGTGGTGGCCCTCACCAGCCTGGCCGTGAGCATGGTGTTCGCGGTGCAGCTCGCCTACGGCTTCAAGCAGTTCCAGGCGGAGGGGCTGGCCTCCCAGGTGGAGGGGTTGGCCATCATGCGGGAACTCGCCCCGGTGATCACGGGGTTGATGCTGTCCGGCCGGGTCGGCTCCGCCATGGCAGCGGAACTTGGCACCATGCAGGTCACCGAGCAGATCGATGCCCTCGAGTGCCTGGCCACGGACCCGATCCACTATCTGTTCGTGCCACGGCTGCTGGCCTCCATGGTGATGGTCCCCATCCTCACGGTCGTGTCGATCTACATCGGGTTCTGGGGCGGCTACCTGATCCTCGTCGGCGTGGAGGGCCAGAGCGCCTACGTCTACGGCAACGAGTTCTACAAGCTCCTGGCCTTCCGCGACCTCCGCATCGCCCTCTACAAGGCCTTCGTCTTCGGCATGATCATCGCGCTGGTCGGCTGCTGGAAGGGCTACCGCACGCAGGGAGGCGCCGAGGGGGTGGGCAACGCCCCCACCAGCAGCGTGGTGACGAGTTCGCTGTGGATCCTGGTCTCAGACTTCTTTCTCACCAAGCTGCTGCTGGTCTGACGACATGGCCGTGATCGACGTCGTCAACCTCTCCAAGGCCTTCGGGCCCAAGGTCGTGCTGTCCAACGTGAACCTCCAGGTGCAGGAGGGCGAGAGCCTGGTCGTACTGGGCGGTTCCGGGACGGGCAAGACCGTTCTGCTCCGCAACATCATGGGACTGCTCACGCCGGACTCGGGCCATGTGGCGGTCGAAGGCAAGATCATCGCCCAGCTCTCGAGGGATGAGCTCTTCGAAGTCCGCCAGAGCATCGGCATGTGCTTCCAGATGGCGGCCCTGTTCGATTCCATGACGGTCTTCGAGAACGTGGCCTTCGGTCTCCGGAGACACCACCGGATGACCGAAGCCGAGATCCGCGCCCGGGTGGAAGAGTGCCTGTCCATGGTCGGCATGAAGGAGACCGAAAAACTGAAGCCGGCGGAGCTTTCGGGCGGAATGAAGCGACGCGTGGGCTTTGCCCGGGCCATCGCCCTCAAACCCAAGATCCTGCTCTTCGACGAGCCCACCACGGGCCTGGATCCCGTGATGACCGATGTCATCGGGCGGATCATCCTTGACCTCAAGCACGAGCTGGGCATCACCAGCATCACCATCACCCACGACCTCAAGTCCGCCTTCGAGATCGCCGACCGCATCGCCCTGATCTTCCGGGGGGAGTGCCTCGCCTGCGAAGCCCCGGCGGACTTCAAGGTCAATCCGCACCCCGTCATCCAGCAGTTCCTTCGGGGCGACGCAGATGGTCCCTTCCTTCAGGACCCTCCCCCCCCGAAGCGGAAAATCAAGTCTCAGGAGGCCCATTCATGAAGCTCGAAACCAAGGTCGGCCTCTTCTTCACCGGCGGCATCATCCTGGCGGCCGTGTTGATCTTCCGCACTGAGAAGCTGGAATTCGGCGGGAAGCGCAACCAGAACGAGCGCTTCACCTACTTCCAGCAGGTGGCGGGCCTCAACCTGCAAAGCGCCGTGCGCATCGCCGGCGTCAAGGTGGGGGACGTCCGCACCATCGCGCTGGAGGACGGCAAGGCCCGGGTGGTGCTGGGCCTGTCCAACGAGGTCCCTGTCTACGCCGACGCGGTCGTCTCCCTCGGTTCCATCGGCATCCTGGGCGAGAAGTTCATCGACCTCGATCCGGGTCACAGCGCCAAGGGGCCCTTCCCTGAAGGCAAGCCGCTGCCCAGCAAGGCCGGGGTCAGCCTCGACAACCTCATGGAGACCCTCTCCGAGATCGGCATCAACGTGAAGGGCGTCACCCAGGCCCTGAACCAGTCCATCGGCGGCGAACAGGGCCGGCAGAAGCTCGACGAGATCGTGGACAACATCCGCGTGCTGACCGCCGAGTTCCGGTCCATGGCCCAGGAGAATCACGGGGCCATCAACCACACCTTGGCGAACGTGGAGGCCCTTTCGACCGACCTGCGGGACAAGCTGCCCAAGCTGGCCCAGCAGTTCGAGGCCGTGGGCAAGAACCTCAACGCCATCCTGGAAGAGAACCGGCCCGAGCTGAAGGGCGTCGTGGGCGACGTGCGCAAGCTCGCCCAGAGCTTCCAGGGCACCGCGGAGAACCTGAAGGTCCTCACGGACCGGGTCAACAAGGGCGAAGGCACCATCGGCAAGCTGCTGAACGACGAGACCACCATCAAAAAGATCAACGAGGCCGTGGACAACGTGAATGGCCTGCTGGGCGGTTTCAACAAGATGGACTTCCGCCTCGACATGAACGCGGCCCAGTGGGAGAAGCGCAAGGACAGCCGCGTGGGGCTGGGCCTCGAGATCGTCCCCCGGCCCGACTACTGGTATTCCCTGGGCTTCGCCTCCACGCCCGATGGCAAGCTGGGCGAGAGCTCGCGCACCGTCACCCAGCTTGACCCGATCACGGGCCAGCCCATCACGGTGGTGGAACGGACCAAGACCGTGACCACGGACCAGGCCTTCACGGCCTCGGCCCAGTTCGCCAAGCGCCTCGGACCGGCCATCTTCTCGGCCGGCATCGTCGAGAACAAGGGCGGCGGCGGCCTGGAGTTCCGCCTGCTGGATGACGATCGGCTCCGGCTCGGCTTCCTGGCCTACGACTTTACGAAGCGCGACGACAAGCCGAACCCCCGCTACCGCTTCACCAGCAGCTACCAGTTCTGGAAGGGCGCCTACATCCAGGCCGGCGTCCAGGACATCGGCAACAAGGACCTGCGCACGATCTTCTTCGGGGGTGGCCTGCGCTGGAAGGATGACGATCTCAAAAAGATGGTCGGTCTTGCTGGAGCCGCCAAGTGAAGGAGCTCCGCGTCCCCGCCCTTCCCGGCCCCCTGCCGGATGAGCGGGGCTTGGCGTTCCTCCTGGTCCGCCGGGGTGTTCCGCTGGCGTTCGCGGGAATCTCCTTCCTGGCTGCGGCCATGCACGCCGGAGGCCGCGGGTGGTGGATGCTGTCGGGCGTCGGCGCCCTGGCGGCCGCCTGGCCCAGTTTCCTCCGCGGCGAGGCGTTCCTTCGGAACCGGACCACGGTCATGCGCCAGGACAGCCTGTGGGCCAACACCCTCCTGCCTCTGGCCCGGCGGCTGGGCATGGAGGAGGCCTGGATTCTCGCCTTCTGCGGGTACAACAACCAGCGCGTGCGCGCGGCCTTCACCGGCCGCCGGGCCCGGCGCGCCCTGATCCTCCTGCCCCACTGCATCCAGATGTCCCGCTGCAAGGCGGGCATCCTCGATGACCTGCAGGCCTGCTACGACTGCGGCCTGTGCCCTGTGGGCGACTACATGAACGCGGCCCTGCTGAACCGCTGGGAGGGACGCATCACCAACCGCAGCCACAAGGCCTACCGCGAGGCCCGGGAGTACCGCCCCGACCTGGTCGTGGCCGTGAGTTGCACCGACCGACTGCTCAAGGGGCTGACCAAAATGCCCGAGATCCCCTGCTACGTCATTCCGCTCGTCCTGCCCCACGGCATGTGCGTCGACACCGATTTCAGCGTGCCGCACCTCTTCGCGGCCATGGAGGCCCTGGTGGAACCCCGGCGTCCCACCGGGGAGATTCAGGCGCTGCGGCATGAAGGCATCGCATGACGGGGAGCCGCTTCCCCCTCCGGCGCTTCTTCGAAACGATCATCGGCCCCAGGGCCATGCCCTACCTGCTGCACCTCCGCCCTCTGGAATGGCCGATCATGTCCGCCCACTTCCTGCTGGGCACCCTCCTGGCCACAGGCTGGACTCTGAGCGCCCAGCCCACCCTCCTTGGCTGGTTCGTCTTCGTGGCCCTCATGAACGGCGGGACGCTGGCCATCAACAGCGCCTTCGACCAGGACGAGGGGGATATCGGGTACCTCAAGGCACCGCCCAAGCCCCCCGAGCATCTGGTGGCTTTCTCTTCGTGGCTCCTGGGGGCCTCGACCCTCCTCGGGTTTCTGCTCCCGCTGCCCTTCGCCCTCATCAACCTGGGCTGCGTGGTGATGAGCATTCTCTACTCGGTTCCCCCGCCCCGCCTGAAGGCCCGGGCCGGCTGGGACCTGCTCATCAACTGCGTCGGATTCGGCCTGCTGACCCCCCTGGCCGGCTGGGCTCTGACCGGGCGGCCCTTCACCCGCCCCATCCTGCTGGCAGCAGCCGGCTTCGCCTTTCTGTTCGCCACCCTCTACCCCATGACCCAGATCTACCAGGTCGCCGAGGACAGTCGCAGGGGCGACCGGACCCTGGTGATCCAGGTGGGCGTGGGTAGAAGCCTGGGCCTTGCACTTCTCGCCGCCCTGGCCGCCCACGGGTTCTTCCTGGCCGGCATCCTGGCCCTGGGACGCGATCCGCGGTTCCTCATCCCCTCGCTGCTGGGTTGGCTGGCCCTCCTCCTCCCCTGGCTGCGCGGCTGGCGCACCTGGACCGACCAACAGCATGAAACAGGCATGTACTGGGGCCTGGCCGCCTGGGCCGTCACCGACCTGAGCCTGCTGGCCCTGTTGTGGCCATGATCCCTTGATTTTTGGACCTCCAGATCCGATAGACTGGGAAGAAGTGATGACAATCGAAATCTTCTGGAGTCGGCATGGTGCTCGGCAGGATGAGGGGATGGAAAACAGGCGCGTGGTTCCTGCTCGGGGTGGCGCTGGGCGCGGCCTCGCCCCAGGCTTCCGCTCGGCTCTCCCTTAGATCCGCCTCGGCCCTCGTCCTTGACCAGAGCACGGGCCAGGCCCTGGTGGAGAAGCAGGCCGCCGCCGTGGTGCCCATCGCCTCCCTGACCAAGCTGATGACGGCCATGGTGCTGCTTGACGCCCACCTCGATCCTGCCGAGCTGCTCACCATCACCAGCGATGACAAGGATTCCCTCCGCCACAGCCGCTCACGGCTGCCCGTGGGCACCCGCCTTCCCCGGGAACAGGCGCTCCTGCTGGCCCTGCTGGCTTCGGAGAACCGTGCGGCCCATGCCTTGGGACGCACCTATCCTGGTGGCCTGGCCAGCTTTGTCCAGGCCATGAATGCCAAGGCCCGGGAGCTCGGTCTGAGCGGCGCCCACTTCGAGGATCCCTCTGGGCTTTCCAGTGGCAACGTGGCCACCGCCTGGGATCTGGCCCGAATCATCCAGGCTGCGTACCGCTATCCCGAGATCCGGGATTTCAGCACCCGGCCCGAAACCTCGATCCAGGCCGGGCGGCGCACCATCCAGTTCCCGAACACCAACGCCCTCGTGCGCAATCCACGGTGGAACATCGGGCTGTCCAAGACCGGCTACATCGAGGAAGCCGGCCGCTGTCTCGTCATGCAGGCGATGCTGGCCAACCGGCCCGTGCTGGTCATCCTCCTGGATTCCTGGGGCAAGTACACCCGCCTTGGGGACGCCAACCGCATCAAGCAGTGGCTGGAAACCCGCTCGGGATCGAAGGGCTGATCCGGCGGTGCTGACCCCTGGTGTCCCGACCCCCTTCCCGCTCCACTGGGGGTTCTCCACCCGCCAGGATCCTTCGGAAGCCCTGCCGGAGCCGCGCCTGCGCCAGGTGCATCGCTGCAGCGTGGTGGAGGTGCCCGAGGGCATGGTCGAGGCCGACGGCCTCTGGACCTCCCGACCAGGTGTCCGCATCGGTGTGAGGGTGGCGGACTGCGTGCCGGTGCTGCTGGCCGGGCCGCTGGCCGATGGCACGCCCTGGATCGCGGCCCTCCACGCCGGCTGGCGCGGAGCCACCGGGTACGGGGATCCCGACCCCGGGGGTGGCATCCTGCGTCGGGGCGTGACCAGGTACCGTGCCCTGGGCGGTGTTCCCTCGGATCTGGCCTGGGCTTGCGGACCCGCCATCCAGGCCTGCCATTTCGAGGTGGGCCCAGAAGTCATCGAGGCCGCCCGCCAGGACCCGGCGTGGCGTGAGGATCTGCGGACCACGGGACCCAGCGGCAAGGCCCATTTGGATCTGCACGGCTTCCTGAAGGCGCAGGCCCTGGATCTGGGCATGGACCCGGACAAGGATGGCAGCGTGGGACTCTGCACCATGTGCCGGCCGGATCTGTTCTATTCCTACCGCCGGGGCCATACCGCCGGCCGCCAGTGGGGCTGGATCGAGATCGGCTAACCTGGAGTGCGAAGCCCTGAGGCCTGAAGCCTGAGGCCTGAACCTGGGGACCCCATGCTGAACATCACCGACATTCGCATCACCAAGGTGGAGGGCGACGACAAGCTGAAGGCCTTCGCCGCCCTGGTGATCGAGGACTGCTTCCTGGTGGGGGACCTCCGCGTGGTGGAGGGGGAGGACGGCTACTTCGTGGCCATGCCCAGCCGCCGCAAGCGCGACGGCAGCTTCAAGGACATCGCCTACCCCCTGAACAACACGCTGCGCGAAGTGATCGAGGAGAAGGTCCTGCTCGCCTACGAAGCCGCCACCGGACATCGCGCCCTGAGCCGCATCGAGCGTGGCGAGGCCGCCCAGGTGCGCCCCGACCTGCTGGGCGTCGAGGAGTTCGGCTTCACGCCCAAGACCAATCCCTGATGCCTGATGCCTGATCCGGGGGCTTGGGCAGGACGCGAACCCGCGCTATGCTTGCCTTTCCGCCTGGGGAGTAGCCAAGTGGTAAGGCAGCAGGTTTTGATCCTGCGTACCGAGGGTTCGAATCCTTCCTCCCCAACGCAAAGGGCCGCCGCAAGGCGGCCGTTTGCGTTGGGGAGCAAATGAAGGATTCGAAGTCAGGGATGGCGCGCAGGTAGGGCCAGTCCCGGACAGCCTGGGGGGCTGTTCGGGACGATCCCGCGCAGCGGGAGGCCCGTGCGCAGCCAGCCCTGCGGCCGGAGCGTCATGCGCAGCGTGACGCGGAGGGAATCCTTCCTTGCGCTTGAAGGATTCGAAATCAGGGATGGCGCACAGGTAGGGCCAGCCCTCAGAGCTGGAAACTCAGCAGCTTGTCGGCGGTCACGTCCACGGTCTCGGTCTTGATGCCCTTGGGGCCACGCACGGTGACGGTGTGGCGGCCCAGGGCGACCTGGATGGGGCTGCTGCCATCGCTTTCGGTCCCGGTGTCCACACCATCCACGAAGACCTTTCCGGAGCCGGGGAAGGTGTTGACGGTGAGGGAAGCCAATCCCGGCACGGTGAGGGTTGCTGTCTGGCCCGCGGTGACCGTGACGGCCCGGGCGTCTTTGTAGAAGTGACGGGGGCTGCTCAACTCCAACTGATGCGTGCCGGGGGGCAGTGGCAGCTTGGCGCCCGGGCTGAGCTCACCCAGGTCCTTACCAGCGACCTTCACGCGCACGCTGAAACCCCCGGACAGCTTGAGGGCGCCGGGCTCGTTGGGGTTCAGGGCCGGTTCCTGCCGAGTCTCGGCGGTGGTGGCCTCCTTGAGCTCAAAGACCCGGCCCCCGGGCGCCTCGCCCAACCCGAAGTCCGAGGCATGGCCCAGCTTCTCCTTCGTGAGCGTCAGGCGGTGGGGTTGCCCCTGGTTCCAACGGACGGTGAGCGGCGTCACGCCCTCCAGTGGCTTCTCGTCCATGACCACCGTCGCCCCCTTGGGCGCCGAGTCGATCAGCTCATCGCTGATGACGGGCTGGAGGGGGAAGGCCCTCGGAGCCTCCCCGGGCTTGATCTCATAGGTGACGGGTCGATGCCCCTTGAGCTCGAGCCGCAGCCTGTCGCCGGCGACCAGGGCCTGGTTCATGGGCGTGGTGCCCACGGCCAGGTCGTTCACGAAGACCTTCGCCCCCGTGGGCTGAGAGTCGATCTGCAGCCGCGTGCCCTTGGCCCCCCGGAAGAGGAACCAGCCCAGCCCCATGGCGGCCACCAGCGTCAGGGCCGCGACCCAGGGCCAGCCGAGCGGCTTCGACTCGGGCCGGGCCACAACCATGGTCTCGTCGAAGGAGGTGGAGACGATCTCCGGCAGCGGGGCCTCGCCGCTCATCCGCATGAGGCCCAGAACCTCCCGGCGATCATCCTTGCCCAGTTCCACCACAGCATCGAGGAGCTCCCGGGCGAAGGCCGTGCAGGTGGGGTGCCGGTCCTCGGGGCGCTTGGCGAGGACCCGGTCGAACACCCGACGCCAACCGTCCGGAAGCACACCTATCACCGGAGGCTGGATCTCCACGGGGGGTTCGTTGACGATGCGGTAGAGGATGGTGTTGATGGACGATCCCGGGAACGGCGACTGTCCGCTCATCAGCTCGAAGACCAGTACCCCGAAGCTGAAGATGTCGGATCGGTTGTCGACTGTGCCCTCCTTGATCTGCTCCGGGCTCGCGTAGCTTGGCGTGCCGAGGAACGTCCCCGTCTGGGTGAGGCTGGCGTCCTCCCGCTTGGCGATGCCGAAATCCATCAGCTTGGGCCGTCCATCCTCGCTGACCATTACGTTGCCAGGCTTCACGTCCCGGTGGACGATGCCCTTGGCATGGGCGTGGTCCAGGGCCTCCGCCAGCCCGACGATGATCCTGAACTTCTCCTTCATGGCCAGGGCCGACCCGGCCTTCATGATTCCGTCCAGGGGACGGCCCGCCACGTACTCCATGGCCAGGAAGGGGCCGTGCCCCTCGACCTCGCCCACGTCGTAGATGGCCACGATGCCCGGATGGTTGAGGAGGCCGGACACTTCCGCTTCCCGCTGGAACCGGGCCAGGTACTCATGCTGGTCGGCCTCAGTCCGGACGGCATCCAGCTTCATGAGCTTGATGGCCACCTTCCGCTTGATCCTGGGATCCTCGGCCAGGACGACACTCCCCATGGCCCCCGAACCGAGCAGGCGCAGAACCTGGTAGCGGCCGATCGTTCTGGGGAAGTTGAAGTTGTCGAAGTCGCCCATGCCAGCATCCTACCAACCCATCGGAGATGAGGCGGTAGATTGTTAGGTTTTTCATGGATTTTCCAAGATCTTGTGACACAATAAAGCAGGCCCATTGACCTGGGCTGTGGAGGGTCTGTTCCGTGATGGAAGTCGTCAAATCCGTCGTACTTGTCACCTACTTCACCCTGCTCACCATCCTGAGCATCTACGGGGCGCACCGCCTCTGGATGCTGCTGCTCTACTACCGCCACAAGAAGGACGTGCCCCAGCCCCAGGGTGACGAGAGCTACCTGCCGATGGTCACGGTGCAGCTGGCCGTGTTCAACGAGATGAACGTCATCGAGCGACTCATGGACTACGTCGTCAAGATGGACTGGCCCAAGGAGAAGCTCGAAATCCAGGTGCTCGACGATTCCACGGACGACACGGTCAAGGTGGCCAGCGCCGTGGTGGACCGCTACAAGGCCCTGGGCTTCGACATCCACTACCTGCACCGGACGGATCGCACGGGCTTCAAGGCCGGTGCCCTGTCCGAAGGTCTCAAGGTCGCCAAGGGTGAACTGGTGGCCATGTTCGACGCCGACTTCCTCCCCACCGTGGATTTCCTCCGCAAGGCCGTGCCCCACTTCGCCGATGGCAAAGTGGCCTTCGTCCAGGGCTGCTGGGCCCACCTGAATCGCGAGTTCTCCCTGCTGACCCAGGTGCAGGCCATCCTGCTCGATGGGCACTTCGTCTTCGAGCACACCGCCCGCAACCGCTCCAAGGCCTTCTTCAACTTCAGCGGCACCGCCGGCATGTGGCGCGTGGCCGCCATCGCCGACGCCGGTGGTTGGGAGCACGACACAATCACCGAGGATGCGGACCTCTCCTACCGCGCCCAGCTCAAGGGCTGGAAGGGCGTGTATCTCAAGGACCTCGTCGTTCCCGCCGAGCTGCCCGTGGAAGTGAACGCATTCAAGAGCCAGCAGCACCGCTGGGCCAAAGGCAACGCCCAGGTGATCCGCAAGCTTATGAAGACCATCTGGAAGTCCAACGAAAGCCTGCACACCAAGCTGGAGTGCTGGTTCCACCTCACGGCCAACTGCAACTACATGCTGATGGTGGTGCTCTCCATCATCATGGTGCCCGCCATGATCTTCCGGGCCGGCACCCCCATCCATATCCTGCTGCTGACCGATGGTCCCTTCTTCCTCCTGAACGCCGTCAGCGTGGGCCTCTACTTCGGCCTCTCCCAGAAGGAACTGACCGACAACACCGGCTGGACCAAGCGCCTGAAGTACATCCCCGGCCTCATGGGCCTGGGCATCGGCCTCGCCCTCAACCAGGCCAAGGCCGTGCTGGAAGGCTTCTTCACCGACGACAAGGAGTTCAAGCGCACCCCCAAGTACGGCGTGGACGCCAACGGCAACTCCGTCACCAAGCGGGCCTACAAGGTGCCCAAGAGCCTCATGACCTTCCTGGAGCTGGGCTTCGCCATCTACTACTTCGGTGCGGTGCTGGTGGCCATCTACATCAGGAAGTGGGCTTCCGTGCCCTTCCTCTGGCTGTTCTTCAGCGGCTTCTCCTACATGAGCATCCTGTCCCTGGCCGACGTGAAGCTGTTCCGGCGCCTGGCCATGGATGAGCCCGCCGATGACGCCCAGAGCGCCTCAAACTTCGTCCAGTAGCCGAAGCGTCCGATAAGGGACCATGGCTCGTCCAGCGGCCCGCCCCGGATCCTCCCGCCCCCGCGCTGCCGCCCTGCGGTACCGGCCGGAGGCGCCGTTCCAGGACGCCGCGCCCCGGCTCGTCGCCAAGGGCCAGGGACTTCTCGCCGAGCGCATCCTGGAGCTGGCAAAGCAGCACGGGGTGTCGATCACCAAGGATCCGGACCTGCTGGCGGCACTCGAACCCCTGGACCTGAACCGCCTCATCCCGCCCGACCTGTTCCAGGCTGTGGCCGTGCTGCTGGCGGCACTGTACCGGGCCAACCGGCAGGCTTCCGGAGCGCCATCGTGACTCGGGCCTCCGGCCCTCGCCCTGCGGGCGGCAATGCCCCTACGGGGCATTCCGTCCTATCCTCCCTCCGCCATTTCAGGGTCGGATCGTGACTCGGGCCTCCGGCCCTCGCCCTGCGGGCGGCAATGCCCCTACGGGGCATTCCGTCCTATCCTCCCTCCGCTGCGCTATGGTCGGATGGTGATCGACCTCCATTGCCACACCCTCCATTCCGATGGCACGGACACCCCGGAGGGCCTGGCCCTGCTCGGCGAGGCGGCACGCCTGTCAGCCCTCTGCCTCACCGACCACGACACCCTGGGGGGAATCCCCAGGTTCCTGGCCATGCAACCCCGGGTGAAGGTGCGGCTCCTGGTGGGCACCGAGCTCAGCTGCCGCTTCCTGGGGCAGTCACTCCACGTCCTGGGACTGCTGGTGAATCCCGACGATGCCCTGTTCCAGTCCCGGCTGGTGGAGCTCCGGGGGCGCCGGGAGGATCGGAACCGCCGCATGCTCCTGCGCCTGAAGGAGTTGGGCTGCCCCATCACCCTCGAGGATGTCCAGGCCCACGCGGATACCCCCCTGCTCTCCCGGGTCCACTTCGCCAAGGCACTGGCCACCCGGGGCTTCGTGCGGCGGGCTCCGGAGGCCTTCGAACGCCTCATCGGCGATGACTGCCCCGGCTTCGTGCCCCGGGAGGAACTGAGCCCCAACGAAGCTTCCCGCTGGATCCGCGAGGCTGGCGGCGTGCCCGTGGTCGCGCATCCTGGCCGGTTCGTTGGCGGCGGCTTCCGCTGGGACGATGCCATGGCGGACCTGCAGCGGCGGGGACTCGAAGGCCTCGAGGGGTACTACGGCGAATACCGCGCCTCCGAGCAGAAATACTTCGTGGCCCTGGCCACCCGGCTCGGCATGGTTGTCACTGGCGGCAGCGACTACCACGGAGCCAACAAGCCTGGCCTGCGCCTGGGCCGTGGCCGTGGCGGGCTCCAGGTTCCCGACGACCTTCTGGATCGATTGGAAACCCAGCAAAGCATTGGCAGTTATCGCTGACTGCCGATAGGCTGTGAAAGCCGAGGCCTTCATGTCCCAACGGATCCTCCTGGTGGAGGACGACCCCATCAACGTGAAATTCATCCAAACCGTACTCGCCAAGAAGGGCGGATACGAGGTCCTGGTGTCGGAAGAGGTGGACGAGATCCTCCGCCTGGGCCGTGAAGCCGACCTCGCCGCCATCATCATGGACGTGAGCCTGTCCCGCTCCAGCTACGAAGGCCGCAAGGTGGATGGCATCTTCATCACGCAGCTGCTGAAGAAGGACGAGATCACGCGCCACATTCCTGTCCTGCTGGCCACGGCCCACGCCATGTTCGGCGATCGGGAGAAGTATCTCGAGTTGACCGGGGCCGAAGGCTACATCGCCAAGCCGATCCATGATCCTGCGACCTTGATTGCGGCCGTCAAAGCCGTCATCGAGCCCTGACATGGCGCTGAAAGTGCCGCCCATCGCCGCGTTCCGGGTGCTGCTCGAATACGACGGAAGCCGTTTCCAGGGCTGGCAGCGGCAGGGCGCCAAGCAGTCGAAGGAGGGCGTCCGCACTGTGGCGGGCAGCCTGGAACATGTCATCCACGAGGCAGGTCTGCGTCTGGTGTACCTGGGAGGTGCCGGCCGCACGGATGCCGGCGTTCATGCCCTGGGCCAGGTCGCCCATCTCCACCTGGAGGCCAAGGGGGCGCCCCGTCCCGGGGAACTGCGGCGCATCCTGGACGCCGCGCTGCCCCAGGACATCGCCATCCGCGATGTGCGCACCTGTCCACCCCGCTTCCACGCCCGCCACGATGCCGTCGACCGCACCTACCTGTACCAGATCAGCCGCCGGCGCAGCGCCTTCGGCAAACCCTGGATCTGGTGGGTGAAGCGCAGCCTCGACCTCGATCGCCTTGGGCGCGCCTGGACTGCCTTCGAGGGCGACCAGGACGTGTCCGCCTTTGCCGATCTGGACGCGGAAGAGGATGGCAGGGTTCGCCTCCTCCGCTGCGAAGTGACCGAATCCGGCTCCCTGATCCTGCTGCGGGTCCGGGCCACGCACTTCTTCCGCCGCCAGGTGCGCCGCATGGTCGGCGCTTCCATGGCCTGCGCCCTGGGCGAGGAGGAACCCCGCCGGGTGCTGGAGGACCTGCGGAATCCCACTGAAGCCGCCAACCTCTACTGGGGCGCCAAGGCCGCGCCGTCCTCCGGACTCTTTCTGGAATCCGTGCGCTATCCCGGCGATCCCGAGCCTGGCCCGCCGCGGCCCACCTTGTTCATCCCCTGAGGTTGCCCCGATGCTCACCCGCGACGAAGCCTGGCAGCTGCTCTGCGACTGGACGCCCTCCGAGAAACTGCGGACCCACGCCCGGGCCGTGGAGCTGGTGATGCGGGACCTCGCGTCAGGCCTGGGCCAGGACGTGGAGCGTTTCGGCCTGGCGGGCCTGCTGCATGATGCGGACTACGACTCGTGGCCGAGTGAGCATCCGACACGCATCGTCGCCTGGCTGCTGGAGCGGGGCGACGAGGATCTGGCCCACGCCATCAGCGCCCACTACACCCGGTGGAACGTCCCTTACGACAGCCTGCTGGACAAGGCTCTGCTGGCCTCGGACGAGATCACCGGCTTCATCATGGCCTGCGCCCTGGTGCGCCCCACCCGCACAGAGGGGCTGGAGCCGAAGAGCGTGAAGAAGAAGCTCAAGGACAAGGCCTTCGCGGCGGGCGTGGACCGCTTCGAAGTGGCCGAGGGCATGCGGATGCTGATCGAGGTCGTGGGTGGCACCGATGATGAGCACCTGGCCCGGATCATCAGCGTGCTGCACGAACACCGGGCAGAGCTGGGACTGGCCTAGGGTACGAAGGCCTCGCCCACCACCTCCGCGACCCGCCTCCGGCGCAGAATGAGCGTGCGGAGATACTCCTGCTTGTCCAGGATGGCCTTTCGTCGCAGGATCTCGTCCGGCTGGATCTTGGGGCCTTCGACCGCATCGGAAAGCCGCTCCAGGTCGGCGCGGACCCTCGCTTCCGCCGCGGCCACTCGGATGACCCGGATCTCCCGGCGGCTGGCCGGGGCGCCCCAGTTGTTCTCGGTCCAGAGGGGCTCGGCCGAGGCCTCGGCGAGCAGCACCCGCTCCCGGCCATCGGGGCCGGACCGGCGCTCGAAGCGGACCCTCAGCGCGGCCCCATCGCGGTTGTCCCCGCCGGCCACGGGAAAGAGGTCCGCCCGGTACATGCGGTCCTGGTTGCTGATGAAGTTGCCCAGGGAGTAGGCCACCAGGGCCTTTCGCCCGTCGGTTTCCAGCAGTTCCACGGGCTGGAGCACATGGGGATGATGCCCCAGGATCAGGTCGCAGCCGGCAGCCACCAGGCTGCGGGCAATGTCCTTCTGGCGCCGGGTGGGCTCGTGTTGGTATTCGTTGCCCCAATGGAGGCTCACCACCACCAGGTCAGCCTGGCCCTTCGCCGCCCGGACCGCCTGCAGGGCCGGCTCGAGGTCGAGGGGACGCACCCAGGGCTCCCAGGCGCGCTGGTTCAGGTCGAGGTTGAAAAGGTCCGTGAAACCGAGGAACGCCACCTTGATGCCCTGGCGTTCCAGGATCTGGAGCCGCTCCGCCTGGGCCCGATCCTCGCCGCTGCCGATGGCCACCAGCCGCTCGGCCCGCAGGCGCTCCAGGGTCTCCCGCACGCCTTTGGCCCCCTGAGCAAAGGCGTGGTTGTTCGCGGTGGCGAGCACGGTGAAGCCGCTGGCGCGAAGCGCGGGAGGCAACGTCTCCGGCGCGTTGAACTGGAAGGGCACGCCGGGCCGTCCGCTCCGCGGGGCGATGGGCGTTTCCAGGTTGCCGAAGGCCAGGTCCGCCCCCTTGAACAGTGGGATCAGATCGCTCCAGAGAGACGGGAAGCCGCTGGGATCCACCTCGGCGGCCCGCTTCACGTCCTGGTGCATGAGGATGTCGCCTACGGCCACCACCGTGAGGCTGGCTGGGGGCGCCGGTGGTGGATCCACCTTGCGCGAGCGGCAGCCCATCAAGCCGAACCCCAGGAACACTCCGACTCCGAGGTGGAGCGGACGCATCAGGCCCATTCCTCCGGACCGTAGTAGACCTCCACCGGCAGCCCCGGAAGCCGGCCGCGGAGGCTCGCGGCGATGGCGTCCATCTCGAGGTGCCACAGCGGCCGCGCATCCGGTTCCGGCGTGGGGCGGGCCACGGTGTAAAGCTGGACGGCCTGCAGCTGCCCCCCGCTCTCGAGGATGTGCTCCAGCCTCCCGCAGTACGCCTCGAGCTCGGCCTCGCTGGGCCCCTGCCCCTTCCATTCGAGGAACAGGGTCTGGATCAGGATCGGCCAGCGGCGGGCCGTGGCCAGCAGGTTGTCCAGGATGCGCTGGAAGGGGACCTGGCTCCGGCAGATCTCGTGGTAGAAAGCCTCCGTACCGGCGTCCAGCTTGGCCCAGACCTCACCCTGGTGGGCCATGAGGGTCTCCAGGCCCGCCACCACGTCGGGCGCCTGGAGGCGGCTGGAATCAGTGATCAGCACCAGCTTCACCAGGTCGAGGCCCCGCTGATCCTTCAGCCGGGCGATCCGCTGCACCGCCTCCGCGAATTCCCGGGCGGTCGTGGGCTCACCGTCCCCGCTGAAGGCGATGTCGTTGAGCCGGCGCTGTTCGGGTCGCGCCGAGTCGAAGGGCGGGATCTGGTAGATCTCGCCGCTGGTGGCCAGGTCGAGCAGCAGGCCCAGTTCCTCCACCAGCAGATCCAGGTCCAGGTCCCGGCGCTTGGGCGGCGTAAGGCGGTCCACCTCGCAGTAGACACAATCGAAATTGCAGACCTTGTCCGGATTCAGATTCACACCGAGGCTCACCCCCCGGCTCCGGCGGGAGATCACGGGGTAGCAGTAGTCGAAATCCCGCCACACGCGCCGATGATCCAGATGGGCCTTGATAAGATCCGTCATGCTGCAAGTACAGCATGGACTTGGGTCCGTTTCAGCAAAAAGGGCACCGGAAAAGCGCCGGTGCCCTTTTTGCCAGGAAATGAGGGGAGGGCTCAGCCCTTTTTGATCGAAACTGACCTTGCTACTTCAGCCGCTCGGCCAGGGCCTTGCCCATGTCGGCGGGGCTCTGCACGACGGTGATGCCGGCGGCGGTGAGGGCCTTCATCTTCTCGGCGGCGGTGCCCTTGCCACCGGAGATGATGGCGCCGGCGTGGCCCATGCGGCGGCCCGGAGGGGCGGTCTGGCCGGCGATGAAGGCCACCACGGGCTTCGTGACGTACTGCTTCACGAACTCCGCGGCCTCCTCCTCGGCGCTGCCGCCGATCTCGCCGATCATGATGATGGCGTGGGTGTCCGGGTCGTCCTGGAACAGGCGCAGGGCATCGATGTGGCTGGTGCCGTTGACGGGATCGCCGCCGATGCCGATGCAGGTGCTCTGGCCGATGCCCAGCGCCGTGAGCTGGCCCACGGCCTCATAGGTGAGGGTACCGGAGCGGCTGACCACGCCCACGTGGCCCTGCTTGTGGATGCGGCCGGGCATGATGCCGATCTTGGCCAGGCCGGGGCTGATGATGCCCGGGCAGTTGGGGCCGATGAGCCGGCTCTTGGGGTAGTCAGGCAGGACGCGCTTGACCTTCACCATGTCGAGGACGGGGATGCCCTCCGTGATGCAGACGATGAGCTCGATGCCCGCTTCCAGGGCTTCGAGGATGGCGTCCGCCGCGCCTACGGGGGGCACGAAGATCATGGTGGCGTTGGCGCCGGTCTTGGCGACGGCATCCTTGACGGTGTTGAAGACGGGGAAGCCTTCGATCTCCGTGCCGCCCTTGCCGGGGGTGACGCCGCCGACCACGTTGGTACCGTAATCGCGCGAACCTTTGGCGTGGAAGAGGCCTTCGCGGCCCGTGATGCCCTGGACGATCAGTTTGGTGTTCTTTCCTACGAGAACTGCCATGTCATACCTCGCAAAAATGGTCTCTGTCGGGTTCCGTGGATGAGCTACTTGATGGAGGCGACCACCTTCTCGGCGGCATCCTTCAGGTCGGCGGCGACGATGAGGTTCAGGCCGCTCTCGGCCAGGATCTTCTTGCCCTCCTCGACATTGGTGCCCTCGAGGCGCACGACCACCGGCACCTGGATGCCGATCTCTTTCGCCGCGTTGACGATACCCGCGGCGACCACGTCACAGCGCATGATGCCGCCGAAGATGTTCACCAGGACGGCCTTCACGGCAGGATCCTGCAGGATGATCCGGAAGGCATTCTTCACGGCATCCTCGGTGGCTCCGCCGCCGACATCCAGGAAGTTGGCCGGGGAGCCGCCGTGGTACTTGATGATGTCCATGGTGCCCATGGCCAGGCCCGCGCCGTTCACCATGCAACCGATCTGCCCATCCAGCTTGATGAAGTTCAGGTTGAATTTGCTGGCGGCGATCTCCTCTTCGGCCTCTTCATTGAGGTCGCGGAAGGCGAGCACGTCCGGGTGGCGGAACAGGGCGTTGTCGTCGAAGCCGATCTTGGCATCCAGCGCGGTGACCTCGCCGGTCTTGGTGATCACCAGGGGGTTGATCTCCACCATGGAGCAGTCCTTCTCCATGAAGAGCTTGTAGAGGTTCTGGAGGAAGACCACCCCCTGCTTGAAGGTGTCGCCCTCGAGGCCCAGGGCGAAAGCCACCTGGCGGGCCTGGAACCCGCTGAGGCCCAGCGCCGGATCCACGGCCACCTTGACGATCTTTTCGGGGGTCTTCTCGGCGACCTCCTCGATCTCGACGCCACCCTCGGTGGAGGCGAGGATGGTCACCCGGCTGGAGCCACGGTCCACCAAAAAGCTCAGGTAGAGCTCACGGGCGATGTCCACGGGCTTGGAGATGAACACGGTATGGACCTTGCGGCCCTCGGCACCGGTCTGCTTGGTGACCAGCTGCATGCCAAAGATGGCCTTGAACAGCTCGGCCGCCTTATCGGGATCGGTCGCGAACTTCACGCCACCCCCCTTGCCTCGGCCACCGGCATGGATCTGCGCCTTGACCACGCTGGCACCACCATATTCCTTGGTGATCATGCGGGCCTCTTCCGCGTCCTGGGCGACCTTGCCGTCCGGCGTGGCCACCTTGTAGAGCCGAAGCAGTTCCTTGGCTTGGTATTCGTGGATGTTCATGCTCTCTCCAGGAAGGGTCGATCACCAGTTTACAGGCTGGATGCCCTAGCCCGAACCCTGAAGGCTGTGACCCGTGGCATCCTTTGAAGCTGGGGAAACACCGCCATGGCCCAATTGGATCGTCTGCTCACCCAGGTCATCACGAAAGCAGGCAGCCGCCTGGAGGTGAAGGCCGACAAGAAGCCCCGCCTGGAACTGAAATCCGGCGAGGCCATGGAGTTGCTGCCGAATCCCCTGCCCGCGGTGATGGTCGACGTGCTGGCCGGGGACGTGCTCCCGCCGGAGCTCAAGGTCGCCTGGCAGAAGGACGGCCAGGCCGAGTTCGATTACGACCTGTCCGGGCAGTCCTTCCGGATCCGCCTCAGCCGGTACATGGACCTGCCCCAGATCCTGGCGGAGCACCAGGGGCCTTCGCATGCCCCCGCGCCCGCCCCCAGGCCTGCTGCCGCCATGGAGATGGCCCCTGGTCAGAAGCCGCCGCCAGTCGCGTTGCCGGCCCCCTCCCCTGCGCGTCCATCGGGGCCACCGAAGACCGAATTCACAGCCCGGAACGCGCGGACCCACCCTCTGGCGGAACGCCTCTTCGCGATCCTGGTGGAGAAGCAGGGCTCCGATCTGCACTGCACCACCCACGAGCCCCCGCTGGCCCGCATCCATGGCGACATGAAGGAGCTGGAGGGCTTCGGCAGTCTGGACCCCGCCACCCTCCTGGAGATGATGGAGGCTCTGGCCACCCCGGCCATCTGGCAGCGCTTCGAAGAGCACCACGATGCCGACTTCGCCTACAGCTACGAGGCCGGTGGCTGCCGGCTCCGGGTCAACTACTTCCAGGACCGGGTCGGTCCCGGTCTGGTCTGCCGGGTCATCCCCAACCAGCTGCCTGATCCCGACAAGCTGGGCCTGTCCGATCCCGTGCGGCGACTGGCCACCCTATCCAAGGGACTCGTGCTGGTCACCGGCCCCACGGGCAGCGGCAAGTCCACCACCCTGGCGGCCATCGTGGACCTGGCCAACCAGAAGCGGAGGGACCACATCCTCACCATCGAGGATCCCATCGAGTTCGTGCATCCCCGCAAGGGCTGCCTGGTGAACCAGCGGGAGGTGGGCACCCACACGGACAGCTTCAAGAGCGGGCTGCGGGCCGCCCTCCGCGAAGATCCCGATGTGGTGCTGGTGGGCGAGATGCGCGACCTCGAGACCATCGCCATCGCCCTGGAGACGGCCGCCACTGGCCATCTGGTCTTCGGCACCCTGCACACCAGCAGCGCCATCGGCACCATCGACCGCATCGTGGACCAGTTCCCCTCCGACCGGCAGCAGCAGATCCGCGTGATGCTGGCGGATGCGCTGAAGTGCGTGGTCAGCCAGGTCCTGCTGAAGAGGATTGGCGGCGGGCGCCTGGCGGCCCTGGAGACCCTCTTCGTCACCCCCGCCATCGCCAACCTCATGCGCGAGGGGAAGAACTTCCAGATCCCCAGCGCCATGCAGACGGGCCGCAGCTATGGCCAGCGCCTCATGAACGACGCCCTGATCGAGCTGATCCAGGGGCGCAAGGTGGAGCCCATGGAGGCCTACCTGAAGTGTCCCGACAAGGAGACCTTCATCGCCTCGTGCAAGCGGGCGGGAATCCCCTTCGACCTGCGGCTGGGGGAGGTCGAGAGCTGAGCCACTACATGCTGCGCGACAGCAGGGCTTCGGGAATATCGCGCAATAGCTCGCCGGTGGCCGCATCGCCATTCATGCCAGCCACGTGGGCCACGGCGTTGCGCGAGGCTTGCAGGGCCAGCTGCCGGGTCTCGGCCAGGGCGTTGTGCTTGTCAATGAGGGCGCGGAGCTTGACCTCCTCCGCCTCTGGGATGGGCACCTCCTCGCCCCGGTCCCAGATGGTGCGAATCATCGGTCGCACTTCGTCCGGGGCCTTCTCCAGGAGGGTGAGCATGGGCAGAGTGAGCTTGCCCTCGCGCAGGTCGCTGAAGGCCGGCTTGCCCAGCTGGGCGCTGGTGGCGGTGTAGTCCAGCAGGTCGTCGATGAGCTGGAAGGCGCGACCCACCTCCAATCCGTAGCCACGCATGGCCCGGCAGTCGGCCTCGCTGCGGTTCGTGAGCACGGCTCCGGTCTCGGTGCAGCCACTGAACAGCAGTGCGGTCTTCCGTTCCTGGATATCGAAGTAGTCCTTCCGGCTGGTGTCGAGTTTGAAGAGCACATCGTTCTGGATGAGCTCGCCCTCGATCATGCGGGTCGTGACTTCCACGAAAATCTCCATCATCCGCCAGTTGCGGCAGGCGATGGCCTCGCCCATGGCCACCAGGTAGAGAACGTCGCCGAAGAGCACGGTCAGAGTGTTGCCCCAGAGCCGGTTGAGGGTCGGCATGCCCCGGCGGAGCTGGGCATGGTCGATGACGTCGTCATGCACCAGGGTGGCCGTATGGATCAACTCGAAGACAGCGCCGAAGCGGACGTCGTCGTCGTTCTGCACACCGCAGAAGCGCGAGGAGAGCATCACGAGGGCCGGCCGCAGGCGCTTGCCCTGGCCGCCGCGCACGTGATCCGCCAGCTTCTGGACCACCTCCACGTCGCTCTGCAGGATGCGCTGCAGCTCCGCCTCCACACCCGCCAGCTTGGGGGCAATGGGAAGGAAGTAGTGGGCAAGGTCGAGCCGTGACATCAGGTCAGCCGCGGTAGTTCGTGAACTGGAGATCCAGCCCCTGGTCATCCTTCTTGAACAGGGCGATGACCTCCTGCAGGTCGTCGCGGCTCTTGCCGCTCACCCGCAGCTGGTCGCCCTGGATGCTGGCCTGCACCTTGATCTTCGAATCCTTGATGGCCTTGATGAGCCCCTTGGCCTTCTCCACCGGGATGCCCTGCTGGATGGTGACCTCCTGGCGGACGCTGCCCTTGGCCGCGGGCTCGAGCTTGCCGTAGGTCATGCTGCGGATGCTGACGCCGCGCTTGTGCAGCTTGGTCTGCAGCACGTCGATCACGGCCTTCAGCTTCACCTCGTCGTCGCTGTTGAGGACGAGCACCTTGTCGTCCTTTAGCTCGATCTTCGAGACCGAGCCCTTGAAGTCGTAGCGCTGGCCGATCTCCTTCATGGCCTGGGAGACGGCGTTCTTGACCTCGTCCAGGTCCACCTTGCAGACGACATCAAACGAGCATTCGCTGGCCATGGGGCGCTCCTCGATCGAATCCGACACCCAGACTAGCGCCTCGCAAGGGATTAGGAAAAGGCCGGGACAGGATTCTGAAGAACAAAGGCCATGCCTTGATCCTGTTAATCCAGCCTTCCATCCTGTTAATCCTGTCCTAGTTGTTTGTCCAGGTTCAGGAGCAACTCGGGCCAGCCATCCCAGAGGCTGAGGAACTGGAAGGCGGATAAGACCAGCGCATGGTGGATTGCGCCACTCCGCATGAGGGCCTGCCATTCCGGCCATGAGCACGCCCAGACCTGGAGTTCCTCGGCGGGATCCAGCTCGAGATCCCCGGCCGGATCGCAGTCCAACGCCAAGAAGGTATGGCAGCGGTTGTTCTGGGTGGCGGGATTGGGGGTGCAGGAGCCCAGGGGGATCCATTGCCCGGAGGTGAAACCCGTCTCCTCCCTCAGTTCCCGCCGTGCCGCCGCTTCGGGGATCTCGCCCGCATCGCAGCCGCCCCCGGGGATCTCCAGGGTGGCCGCGTCGATGCCGTGCCGGAACTGCTCGACCACCATGAGCTCGCCAGCCCGGGTGAAGGCCACGACGTTCACCCAGTCAGGCCCCTGGAGGCGGTAGAAGGCATGTTCCCGGCCCGTGTGGGGACTCCGTCGCTGGGCCACGATCTGGCGGAAGAGCCTGGAATCCTGCCGCACGTTCTCGCTCTGCTGAATCCAGGGAGCCGCTGGATCCAACCCCTCGGGATGGCGATGGAGCAATTTCATCAGTATCTCGGCACCGAAGAATCCACCCGGCTGTATGCGTCGATGCCGCCTGCCAGGTGCGCCAGGTCCGTGAAGCCGGCGTTCCTGAGGATTCGAAGCGCCTGCAGGCTGCGTACGCCGTGGTGGCAGTAGGTGGCCACGGGACGGGACGGATCTAGCTCCCCGAGCCGGTCCGCCAGCTCGCCCAGGGGGATGAGCAGCGCCCCGGGCAGGCGGGCCCGGTCGTGCTCCCATGGATGCCGCACGTCGAGGATCTGCACCTGGGTTGGATCCAGCGCCTTGAAGGCAGCCGGATCCAGGTCGTGGCCTGCCTCAAACACGGGAGAGCCCCTCCCGGTTCAGGACCCGGCTGCAGAGGTGGTGGGTGATGATGTCCAGGGCCGTGCGATTTTCCACACCCGTGGGAACGATCAGGTCGGCCCACCGCTTGCTGGGCTCGACGAACTCGAGGTGCATGGGCCGCACGCTGTTCTCGTATTGGTCCATGACGCTCTCCAGGCTCCGCCCCCGCTCGCGGGTGTCCCGGCGGATGCGCCGCAGGATGCGGATGTCGGCATCCGTGTCCACGAAGATCTTCACATCCAGCAGCTCCCGGAGCTCCTGCAGGGCGAAGAGCAGCAGGCCCTCCAGGATGACGACCTGACCTGGCGGAATCGGTTCCTCCCAGCCGGTGCGGTCCGACAGGGTGAAGTCGTACCTGGGCTTGCGGATGGGTTCCCCCCGGTGCAGCGCGGACAGGTGGGCGGCCATCAATTCCAGGTCGAAGGCGTGGGGATGGTCCCAGTTCACGGGCCTGCCCTCGAACCGGCCCTTCACCACCTCCAGCGGAGCGTAGTATGCGTCCATGTCCTGGAGCATGGCGGCGACGCCCTGCTCGCGGAGCCGCTTCACCAGCTCCGCAGCCACAGAGGTCTTGCCGCTGCCGGACCCTCCAACGATGCCCACCAGCATCGGCCTGTCCGTCATGACGCCCTCCACCCTTCCATCCTACTTCAAGGTGCCCGCCGGCTCTGCTATGGTTCGTCCATGCGCCACCGCCGCTTCGCCCCTGCCCTGGCCCTCCTGCTGCTGGCCGCCGGGTGCAGTTCCGAGGATCCCAGGCTGCCGGCCAACCTCTACGAGGAGGCCCGCAAGCTCAACCTCGAGGGCCGGAGCCTGGAGGCCCGGGCCATGATGAAGCAGCTGACCGAGCGCTACCCCGAATCCGAAGCTGCCCAGCAGGCCAAGCGGGACCTCTACCTCATCGAGGCCTTCGTGAACCGGGACATCGCCGACCGCCAGAAGCAGGTCCGGGCCGCCATGAAGCGCATCACCGATGCCCTGATCCGCTACCGCACCAAGCGCAGCGAGTACCCCGTGGCCCTGGGGGAGCTGGTTCCGGAATACCTCGATCAGCTGCCGGAGACCCCTTGGGGGCATCCCTTCCTCTACCGGCCCTACGTCACCCGCCCCATCGAGGAGCTCCAGGTCAAGCGAGGCCCGGCGAAGCAGAAGTTCAACACCAAGCTCGATGGCTACTACCTGCTCTGCCTTGGCACCGACCTCCAGCCCGGGGGCGAGGGCATGGCCGCCGATATCCTGATCAAGGATGGGACGCCCCTGAGCGAGAGTTCCTTCCCCCCCATCCCCCAGCCGCAGCCCATCCGGTAGTCGTCAGGCTTCAGTCCTCTGTCCTCAGGGGCGCTGCGGCTGCGCCGCAGCGTAGAAAAGGGCGCCATAGGCGCCCTTACTGAGGACTGAGGACTCAGGACTGAAACTCACTTCACCCCCCAATCCAGGATCACCTTCCCGCTCTGCCCGCTCCGCATGGCGTCGAAGCCCTTCTGGAAGTCGTCGATGCTGTAGTGGTGCGTAATGACTGGAGTGATGTCCAGGCCGCTCTGGACCATGGCGGCCATCTTGTACCAGGTCTCGAACATCTCTCGGCCATAGATGCCCTTGAGGATGAGGCCCTTGAAGATCACCTGGCTCCAGTCCACGGCGCAGTCACCGGGGAGGATGCCGAGCAGAGCGATGCGGCCGCCGTGGTGCATGGCCTCCAGCATGGATTCAAAAGCGTTGCGGTTGCCGCTCATCTCCAGGCCCACGTCGAAGCCTTCGGTCATGCCCAGATCCTTCATGACCTCGGGGAGGCTCTTCTTCATGGGGTTCACGGCCACGGTGGCGCCCATCTTCCGGGCCAGTTCCAGCCGGTACTCGTTCACATCCGTAATGACCACGTGGCGGGCCCCCACGTGCTTGGCGATGGCCACGGCCATGATGCCGATGGGACCGGCGCCGGTGATCAGCACGTCCTCGCCCACCAGGTCGAAGCTCAGCGCCGTGTGGGCGGCATTGCCGTAGGGATCGAAGATCGCGGCCACATCGTCGGGTACGTTGTCGGGCACCTTGAAGACGTTGAAGGCGGGGATGGAGAGGTACTCCGCAAAGGAACCCGTGCGGTTCACCCCCACACCAAAGGTGTTGCGGCAGAGGTGGCGCTTGCCCGCCCGGCAGTTCCGGCAGTGGCCGCAGGTGATGTGGCCCTCGCCGCTGACCCGGTCACCGGGCTGGTAGCCCTCCACCTCGGCCCCCACCCGCTCGATGACGCCGACATACTCATGGCCCACCACCATGGGCACGGGGATGGTCTTCTGGGCCCACTCGTCCCAGTTGTAGATGTGGACGTCGGTGCCGCAGATGGCGCTCTTGTGGACCCGGATCAGCACATCGTTAGGTCCCACCTCGGGCATGGGGACCTCCCCCATCCAGATGCCTTCCTCGCGCTTGGTCTTCAACAGGGCTCGCATGCGGTCCTCCAACCGGACCATTTCATCATCAAGCGCAAGCCGGACCAACTCTTGCCATTCCAACCTTGACGATCCGTGAACGTCGCCGATAAGGTTCTATCAGGCAACCCATGACCCTCTCCTCCCTGCGGCCCAACCGCAATACCAATCGGCTCCCCCGCGCGAATCGCGCGTGGGCCGGCAAGGGTCTCTCCTAAGATTCCTGACACCCCGGACCACCCCGATTCGCGAAGGCGGATCGGGGTTTTCTCTTTTTGGAGTTTCCATGTGCGGCATCGTCAGCATCCTCAATCTGGATCCAGCCAAGTCACCGGTGGCCGACCTGCGGCGCCAGGCCCTGGCCATGGCCCGCAAGATCCGCCACCGGGGCCCGGACTGGAGCGGCATCTTCAGCGACGACCGGGCCATCCTGGTCCATGAGCGGCTTTCCATCGTGGACGTCGAGCACGGGGCCCAGCCCCTCGTCGATACCCTCCAGGGCACGGTGCTGGCGGTCAACGGCGAGATCTACAACCACCAGGAGCTGCGGCACAACCTGCGGGAGACCCACGACTTCCAGACCCTCTCGGACTGCGAGGTGATCCTCTACCTCTACGACGAACTCAAACCCCGTGACTTCCTCAACCGCATGAACGGGATCTTCGCCTTCGTGCTCTACGATCCCAAGCGCGAAACCTACCTCATCGCCCGGGATCCCATCGGCGTCGTCCCCCTCTACGTGGGCTGGGACCGGCATGACCACCTGTATGTGGCTTCGGAGATGAAGGCCCTGGTGGGCCATTGCGAGCGCATCCGGGAGGTCCCCCCAGGCCACTACTTCCTGGGCCACGAGGCCGACAAGGGCTTCCAGCGCTACTACGAGCCCGATTGGGCCGCGCCGGGTCATGTCCCCTCGGAACCCTACGACCCCGTCAGGCTCCGCGCCGCGCTGGAGGCCGCCGTGCGGCGCCAGCTCATGTGCGACGTGCCCTACGGCGTGCTCATCTCAGGCGGCGTGGATTCCTCACTGGTCTCGGCCATCGCCGCCCAGTACCGCGAAGGCCGCGTGGAGGAGGGCGGCTCAGCGCCCGCATGGTGGCCCCGGATCCACTCCTTCGCCATCGGCCTGAAAGGTGCACCGGACCTGGCGCCGGCCCGCCTCGTGGCCGACCACATCGGCGCCATCCACCACGAGATCCATTTCACCGTGCAGGAGGGCCTGGATGCCCTCTCCGACGTGATCTACCACATCGAAAGCTTCGACGTCACCACCATCCGGGCCTCGACACCCATGTACCTCCTCATGCGGAAGATCCGCGCCATGGGCATCAAGATGGTGCTGTCCGGCGAGGGCGCGGACGAGATCTTCGGCGGCTATCTGTACTTCCACAAGGCACCGGACGGGCCGGAGCTCCATTTTGAGACCGTGCGGAAGCTCCAGAAGCTGCACCTCTACGACTGCGCCCGGGCCAACAAATCCAGTGCCGCCTGGGGCGTGGAGGCCCGCGTCCCCTTCCTGGACCGGGAGTTCCTGGACGTGGCCATGCGCATGGATCCAACGGTGAAACTGCCGCGTAACGCCGACCGACCACGCCCCATCGAGAAGTGGCCTCTGCGCCGGGCCTTTGACGGCTTCATCCCAGACGAGGTGCTCTGGCGCCAGAAGGAGCAGTTCTCCGATGGCGTGGGCTACGCCTGGATCAACGCCCTCAAGGCCACGGCCGAGCGGGAGATCAGCGATGGCATGATGGCCGGGGCCGCGGAACGCTTCCCGGTGAAGACGCCGGAGACCAAGGAGGCCTACTTCTACCGGCAGCTCTTCGAGCACCACTTCCCCAGCGCCACGGCCGTGAACTGCGTGCCCTACGAGCGCAGCGTCGCCTGCAGCACCGAGACGGCCCTTCGCTGGGACGCCTCCTTCGCCAAGATGACCGACCCTTCCGGCCGGGCGGTCATGGACGTCCACGACCAGGGCTACCAGGAACCCGGGAAGGCGTGAGCCTGGCGGGCGGACCCGCGCTATCATGCCCCACACCGGATTCCGCCCATGACCCCATCCCCCGACAAGCGCCGCTTCCGCCGCATCCCCATCGCCTACGAGGTGAAGCTGGTCGTCGAGGACCGCATGATCAGCTTCTCCTCAGCCATCGACCTCAGCATGGGGGGGATCCTGGTGGACAACAGCAGGCCGTTGCCCGTCGGCACCAGCTGCGGCCTGGCCATCCTGCTCGGGGCCGGGAGCCCCGGAAAGCGGATCGTGACCCGGGGCATGGTGGTGAGGGCGGATGAGCGGGGCATCGCCATCGCGTTCTCCAAGGCCCTCGATCCCGGGAGCGTGGAATCACTCAAGGCCCTTATCCATTCCCTGGATCCGGGTGCGGAGGAACCCTGCGACCCGCTCGAAGCCCTCGCCGAACCCCGCCCCGGCCTGCAAAACCCGTAGGCAACTGAACCATGGAGCTGAAGATGCCGGCCCCCGAGACGTCCCTGGCCCACCTGCTGGACCGGATCAAGCCCGGTTCCTCCCGGCACGCCGCCATCGTCGAAGGCTGGGAGCCCCCGGCCTTCGAGGACTACGAGGCCATCCGGCTCTGGCTGAGGGACTCCGTGATGAGCGCCACCATGTTCGAGAGGTACCCGGACGGGCGGTGGACCATCCAGCTGTTGCTGAAGGAGCAGAATCCCGGCACCTATCGGTACATCGTGCTCTGAATCAGTTGATGCGGCCCATGCTGTCCAAGCCCGGCACCACCCTCTCCCGCATGCTGGCCATGGCCGGGTTGGCGGGCCTGGCGGGCCTCTTGTCCAACGCCCTCCTCCCTCCCTCTCGCCGCCTGCCCTGGTCAGGCTTCCGCCCCCCCCCGGGCCCCATCGCACCTCCCATGAAGGCGACGCCCCCCGAGCCGCCGCTGCCCACCATGGAACCGGCCCCGTCGCTGAACCCGGCCCGACCCACCCGACCGGCGGCCCTTCCCGTGCCCAGGCCAAGCGCCGAAGCAACCCCACCGCCCGCCGTTCCCTCGAGCCCCATCCGGGAGATCGGCGGCCCGGAGGCGTGGGAGGCCTTCCAGGCCGGCCTGCCCTTCCTCGATGCCCGACGGAGCGGAGACTACGCGGCGGGCCATGTCGCCGGGGCCTGGTGCACCCCGGTGTGGGAGGCGGATCTGGAGGACCGGCTCCTCGCCTTCAAGGCCACCCATCGGCCCGGGCCCGACGATCC
This sequence comes from uncultured Holophagaceae bacterium, assembly GCA_963751095.1. Taxonomy (GTDB): domain Bacteria; phylum Acidobacteriota; class Holophagae; order Holophagales; family Holophagaceae; genus Geothrix. The sequence continues at coordinate 49,152 of CAVVTK010000022.1, forward strand.
CATCGTCATCTACTGCAGCGGCGGCGACTGCCGGGACTCCCACCTCCTCGCGGAGCGACTCCTGGGCGAGGGCTACTTCCACCTGCTCATCTACCGGGATGGCTTCCCGGACTGGGTGGCCCAGAGGCGTCCCGTGGACAAGGGGCAGCCATGAGGGCCTGGCTACGCCATCCCAAAGCGATCCTGGCCGCCCGCCTCCTCCTGGGCCTCGTCTTCATCGCCGCCGCCCTGCCGAAGATCGCCGACCCGCCGGGCTTCGCCAAGGCCATTTGGGCCTACGGGCTCTTCCCGGCCTGGAGCCTCCACCCGCTGGCCCTCGTCCTGCCCTGGCTGGAGCTGTCCTGCGGACTGGCCCTCTGCCTGGGCTTCTGGCTCCGGGCCGCGGCCCTGTGGACCGGGGCCCTGCTCCTGTCCTTCTGTCTGGCGCTAGGCCTCAACCTGGCCCGCCGGCATCCCGTGGACTGCGGCTGCTTCGGCGCGGCAGCCCCGAAGACCGAAGCCGAGCGCCTCGCCGACATGCGCTGGCTGATCTTGCGGGATGTGGGGTTACTCCTGCTGGTCGCCCAACTACTCGCGGTGACCAGGGATAGAAAAGGAATCGGGAAAGAAGCTGAGGAAAGCGGAATGGCGGAGGAAAGCTGAGAACCGAGGACGGTTGCCCCTGCCCTTCTCCGCTCTCCTCAGCTCCTCAGCTGTCCTCCGCTTACCAAATTCCTTTCCTTCCAGCTACGAAATCACACCCAGCTCGCGACCCACCTTGGTGAAGGCTTGAATGGCGTGATCCAGGTCGGCCTTGGTGTGGGCGGCGCTCATCTGGGTGCGAATCCGGGCCAGGCCCTTGGGCACCACAGGAAAGAAGAAGCCGATGACATAGACGCCTTCATCCAGCAACCGCTTGGCGAATTCCTGGGCCAGGGGAGCTTCATACAGCATGACCGGCACGATGGGATGCTCGCCGGGAAGGAGCTTGAAGCCGGCCTTTTCCATGCCGGCGCGGAAGTACTTGGCGTTTTCATGTACCTGTCGAATCAGGCCCTGGCTGTTCTTGAGGAGGTCCAGAACCTTCAGGGTGGCGGCCACGATGGTGGGGGCCACGGAGTTGGAGAACAGGTAGGGCCGGGCCTTCTGGCGCAGCCAGTCGATGGCCACCTGCTTCCCGGCGATGTAGCCGCCGGAGGCGCCGCCCAGGGCCTTGCCGAAGGTACCGGTCATGAAGTCCACTCGGCCAATGACACCGCAGTGCTCGTGGGTGCCCCGGCCGTTCTCGCCCATGAAGCCCACTGCATGGCTGTCGTCCACCATCACCATCGCCCCATACCTCTCGGCGAGATCGCAGATCGCGCCGAGCCGAGCGATATACCCGTCCATGCTGAACACGCCGTCCGTCACCACCAGCTTGAAGCGCGCCCCCGCTTCGTCCGCGGCCTTGAGCTGGACTTCCAGATCGGCCATGTCCGAGTTGGCGTAGCGGAAGCGCTTGGCCTTGCAGAGCCGGATGCCATCGATGATGGAGGCGTGGTTCAGCGCATCGCTGATGATGGCGTCCTCCTCACCCAGCAGGCCCTCGAAGATGGCGCCGTTGGCGTCGAAGCAGCTGGAATACAGCTGGGTGTCCTCGAAGCCCAGGAAGGCCGCCAGCTTCTGCTCCAGCTCCCGGTGGATGTCTTGGGTGCCGCAGATGAAGCGCACCGAGGCCATGCCGAAGCCGTGGGCATCCATCACATCCTTGGCCGCCGCGATCACGTCCGGATGGTTGGCCAGGCCCAGGTAGTTGTTGGCGCAGAGGCAGACCACGTCCCGCCCGTTGGCCTTCATCTGGGGCTGCTGGGGTGAGGTGATGACCCGCTCGGTCTTGAAGAGGCCCGCCTCCTTCAGCAGCTCGATCTCGCGGTTGAGGTGGGTCAGGTAGGCGGAATTCACGGGGATCTCCTATCATCAGAGGCTTGATAGGATACTGCGGGGTTATGTGACGGCGGGGCCGTCGCGTCATCCTCTTTGCGAACTGGAAAGGAATTCCATGCGCCGCCTCGTGCTTCTCCCCGTCCTCCTGCTCACCCTGGCCTGCAGCTCCAAGCTGGAGCGCCGCAAGGCCGAGGACCTGATCCGCAAGGACTATCCCGTGGTGGTCCCCGTGACGGTGCCCGAAAAGGCCTCGGCCGAAAAGGGCTCCCCGGCCCACCTGCGGCTCACGACCCTTAAGGAGAACCTCGAGGCCAGCGGCTGGTTCACCTGCGAGCTCAAGGCCGAGGCGGGCCAGGAGACCTTCACCTTCCGCCTGAAGCCCGATGCCCCCCAGGCGATCAAGGCCGCGCCCAAGGGCGGGTTCATGATGCCGGCGGCCCAGGCCGCCTTCGTCCGCGCCACCAAGATGGAGCCCACCCGGGAGGGGGCCCGGGTCATGTACGAGATCCGCCTGGAGAAGCCCACGGCCCAGTTCCCCCTCTTCCAGGCCCTGCACCAGGACGTGAAGGTGGGCCAGACCAAGATCCGCTATGCCACCTTCGAGAAGAAGAAGGGCGCCTGGGAGCTGACCGGCACCGACGAGGTCTTCCGCAAGGCGGAGTGACCGGCGTTACAGCCTCGTGGCTTGGGGGATCCCCTTGCGTCCAGTAGCCTTGAAGTCATCGAGGTTCCTTTGGATCACAGCCCCGCCTTTCGTCTGCGCCGGTTCCTGAACTGGTTTCCGCTCGGCCTGACTTACGCGGCCATGTACATGGGTCGCTACAACTTCAACATCGTGAAAAACGACATCGGCGCCTGGTACCACCTGGACAAGGCACAGATGGGCCTCATCGCCTCCGCGGGGTTCTGGACCTACGGCCTGGCCGTGGCCCTCAATGGCCCCATCGCCGACCGCATCGGCGGCCGCAAGGCCATCCTGGTGGGCTCCCTCGGCGCGGCCCTGCTGAACCTGCTCATCGGGTTCATGTTCCTGAACGGCGACGCCTCCAAGGTGCTGGTCAGCATGAGCCTGCTCTGGAGCCTGAACATGTACTTCCAGAGCTTCGGGGCCCTCTCGGTGGTCAAGGTGAACAGCACCTGGTTCCACGTACAGGAGCGCGGCGTCTTCGGCGGCATCTTCGGCATCATGATCAGCTCAGGCTATTTCCTGGCCACCACCATCGGCGCCTGGCTGCTGGCCAGCTTCCGCAGTTGGACGATCATCTGGTTCGTCCCCGCCGCCGCCATGACCACGATGTTCGTCATCGACTGGTTCCTCGTGCGCAACCGCCCCAGCCATGCCGGCCAGGCGGACTTCGACACCGGCGACGGCTCCAACGCCCACCACGCCGAGGACGCCCCCCTGCCCCTGGGTGACCTCTTCCGGAAGGTCTTCCACAACCCGGTGATCGTGGCGCTGATCTTCGCGGAGTTCTGCACGGGCTTCGTGCGCCAGGGCGTGATGCTCTACTTCACCGAGTATCTGCAGGAGGTCTACCACCTGGGCAAGAAGGACTACCTCTTCTGGTGGACCGGCATCGCCTTCATGGGCGGCGGCATCTTCGGCGGCCTGCTCTGCGGCTGGATGAGCGACAAGCTGTTCCAGTCCCGGCGGCCCCCCGTGGCCTTCCTCTTCTACCTGGTGCAGGTGGTGATGCTGGGCCTGCTGGGCATGACGCTAGGCCAGGGCAGCACCGGCGGCCAGATATGGGCTGTGATCCTGCTGGGCCTCACGGCCATGTTCATCTTCGGCGTCCACGGCATGCTCAGCGGCACGGCCAGCATGGACTTCGGGGGCCGCAAGGCCGCCGCCACGGTCACCGGCGCCCTGGACGGCATCCAGTACATCGGCTCGGGCCTCACGGGCTTCGGCCTGGGCTGGATCCTCAAGACCTACGGCTGGGATGGCGTCGCCGCCCACGGCCACCAGCCCGCCCACGCCTGGATCTGGGTGGGCTGCATCATCCCCTTCAGCCTCATCGGCGCCTACATCATGACCCGCATCTGGAACGCCAAGGCGGGCGCCGGGGCGCACTGAAGCCAAATGATTAACCGCGAATGACGCGAATCGCCCTGTCGGGCGCGCGAATGGCGAACCATGCTTCTTTCACCTTCGTTCAGGGGGCCACAAGCCCAGGCGACGCATCCCCGCCGTTTTCGCGCCCATTCGCGGTTCCAATGTTTTCAGCCCATGTGGTGCCCCGCCCCAGGGGCAAGGATTCTGCGGGTAAAGGAAAAGGTTCAAATCACTTCTTCGCAAGCTGATCAAAGGCCGCCTTCAGCCCGCCATGGATGGCCTGCACGTCGGCGGGCTTCCACAGCTTCTGGTCTTCGCGGACGAAGGTGGTGAGGTCATTCCGGTTGTCGAAGCGGGCCACGGGCAGGTGGTAGACCTTCGTTTCGTAGCGATCACCGGCCTGCACGAGGCGCTCCACGCGGATGGTGCCGGGGCAGTCGCTCTGCTCCATGAGCCAGGCCATGTCATCGGTGCCGTATTGGCCCAGCATCACCTCCATGGGCACGCTGTGATGGAGGATGCTGCCCTGGCCATTGGGCCGGCCGCGCTCAATGTTCTTGCGGCGGCTTTCGGTGGGATCCACCCACACGTAGAGCACCGAGGCCTTCTCCAGGATGGTGGGCGAGAGCGTCTGGAAGGCCGTGTCGTAGCCGTGGGGCGGGCAGAGGGGGAAGGCCGAGCCGTGGGCGCCGCCCCGGGCGGCCTCGATGACCAGGGTGCGCCCGGTCTTGTCCTGGGCGTTCTGGCGGTTCAGCACGTCCAGCTCGGCCCGGCACTCGGCCTCCAGGGCCTCGGCCATGCGCACCCGGATGCGGTGGGGGATCTCCCCCAGGGGCTGGGACAGGCCCACCTTGGCGTGGGCGGCGTCCAGGCGGTCGAAGAGGTGCTGGGCGGCGCTGGGCACCTCGGTCTGGCGGCTCCCCATGAGGTTGGCGTAATCCTCGTTCAGCAGCTCGATGAGCACGGCCCAGGTCCAGTTGTCCCGGAAGGGGCGGTTCGGGCCGTGGTAGTAGGCGTAGCCCAGGCCCTGGGCCTTCAGCTCGTCGTCGATGCGGTGCATGAGGTGCACGTAGGGGTAGTCGTCCAGCTGGAGGGTGGGGCCCATGTGGAAGTCGTTCCGGCACTGGTCCGGCGTGAGGCTGGCCAGGTAGCGGCGCACCTCCGACTTGCCCGAGGCGGGCAGGCTGAAGAGCAGGATCGTGTCGAGCAGCTGGGTCATGGGGCTCCACCAAACGAATCCTCAAGCATGCCATGAGTCCTCGATCCCGGCCCGTTCCCGTGTTATGCCTGGAGCATGCGTGACCGCGAAATCGTCGAGCGCGTCCGGGACGCGACGGACCTGCTGGCCCTGGTGGGCTCGGCGGTGAAGCTGCGGAAGCAGGGCTCGGCCCACGTGGGCCTCTGCCCTTTCCACGCCGAGCGCAGCCCCAGCTTCCAGGTGGTGGCCAACCGGGGCTTCTACCACTGCTTCGGCTGCGGCAAGCATGGCGACGCCTTCGCCTGGCTCATGGAGCGGGAGGGCATGACCTTCCCCGAGGCCCTGGAGCAGCTGGCCCGGGCCGCGGGCATCGACCTGCCCCAGCGCCGCGAGCGACCCTCGGCCGAGGTGGACCTTGAAACCCGCATGCGCTCGGCCCTGGACGCGGCCCAGACCTTCTTCGAGGGCCAGCTCACCCGCCACGAGGGGGCACGGACCTACCTCCGCGACCGCGGCTACGAGGGCACCTTCCTGGCCGAGGCCGGCTTCGGCATGGCGCCCGATGCCTGGGATTCGCTGGTGAACCACCTCCGCGGTTTGAATTTCTCGGGCGAATTGCTCGAACAGGCGGGCCTGGCCAGCCGCAGCGAGCGGGGCACCCAGATCGACTTCCTGCGCAATCGGCTGACGATCCCCATCCACGATGCCCGGGGCCGCGTGGTGGCCTTCGGCGGCCGCATCATGGGCGAAGGACAGCCGAAATACCTGAACACCCGCGACACGCCCCTCTTCCACAAGGGCGGCACCCTCTTCGGCTTCCACCGCGCCAAGGGCGCCATGAAGGACGGAGCCCTGGTGGTGGAAGGCTATTTCGACGTGCTGCAGCTGCACCAGCACGGCCTCCACCAGGCCGTCGCACCCCTGGGCACGGCGCTGACCGATGAGCACCTCAAGGCCCTGGGCCGCTTCACCCGCCGGGTCATCCTCTGCTTTGACGGCGATGCCGCGGGCCGCCGGGCCATGGAGAAGAGCCTGCGCATGGCCCTGCCCTTAGGCTTCGAGGTACGCCTGCTGGAGCTGCCCCAGGGCGAGGATCCCGACACCTGGTGCCTCAAGCTGGGCGGCGAAGCCTTCCGGGAGCTCCTGCGCGCCGCGCCGGACTGGACCGCCTTCATGGTGGACCGGGCCATGGAGGGCAAGGACCTCCGCCGCATCACCGACCGCATGGGCGCCTTCAAGGACCTGCTGGACTTCCTGCCCTACCTGCCCCGCACGACTGAAAGCCGGGATCTCTTCGCCAGCCTGGCCTATCAGCTTCAAGTTCCACTGCAGGAACTCGACAGGGCTACCCGCAGCCGACATGTGCCGCACCCGACTAGTGACGCGCGCATGAATGAGGGACTAGTTGCATCCGAGGCGATTGATCCACTAATCAGTGAGCTCATTAGGTATTGCATCGAAGGTCAGTGGGCCCAAATCCAGATGATTCCTGCAACTTGGTGGGAGCACTTCCAAGGTGCCCCCATGCTTCAGACTGTTCTGGATGCAGAGGGAGTTCTGTCCTTGGTTCCCGAATCGGCCCTGGCCATCGTTCGAAGGATCGAGGCCGAAAACAGCCAGAAACACGACAAACCAGATCTGGACCGGGTGCTCGCACGATTGGAATTTCAATATATTGAGCGGGAACAACAGGCCAACAATCGACTGTATCTTGACCCCAACACCCAAGCAGATTCAGCCCTCAAGCGCCGAATCGAGGTCCGTCAAGAGGAACTTCGGCAACGGCTAGCTGTCCTCAAGCCACGCCTACGAGCTGCGCGATCACTTAAAGATCACAGATAACAACTGTATCTGGGCAGGGTTCCCATCTCGGCCCTTGCCTGAATCCATGGATTCCGTATACTGAAAAGTTCCGGATTCGGCCGGTACATTGGCCGAGTTCTGCACATCCCTCGGCCACCGGGTCCCCCGGTCCGACGTTCGCAGCGCTCTTTGAGGTACGAATGGTTCCGACGCCGCACCTAGATACCTACTACACCCTGACCAAAGCCCTGATCTCCATCGGAAGGAAAAACGGATTCCTGCTGGTCGACCAGCTGAATGATTTCCTCCCCAACACCGCCTCCAGTCCCGTGGACCTGGAGACGGTCATGGCTCTGTTCGCGCGGCTGGGTGTGGGCATCGGGGCCACCGAAGAAGAGGCCCAGGCAGCCCGCGAGGCCATCGAGCCCGAGTTCGTCCTGATCGAAGGCGGCAAGCCCGAGAAGGACGGCGACGTCGAGATCGACAGCCCCGACAGCGACAAGTTCAACGATCCCGTCCGCATGTACCTCAAGGAGATGGGCACGGTGCCCCTCCTCAAGCGCGAGGACGAGGTCGAGATCGCCAAGCGCATCGAAGTGGGCGTCCGCAGCGTCATGCGGGCCCTCTCCCGGTCCCGTCTGGCCGCGAGCCTGCTCATCGACATCGGCCGCATGCTGAAGGAGAACCCGGGCAAGATCCGAGAAGTGGTGGGCCTTTCCGATGAAGTGGATGACGACGAGGATGCCGAGAGCACCTCAGCCACCCAGCATGTGCACCACCAGTTCGAGAAGCTGCTGGTCTTCGACCAGGCCCTGCAGGACCTGCTGGAGCTCAAGGTACAGGTGGACGCCGGCACCAAGACCCTGCCCAAGCGCCGCAAGCTGGGCCGCGAGATCCTCCAGGCCCGGGCGCGCCTGTCTCGCCAGATCCGCAAGCTGGGCCTCAACAGCCTGGCCGTCACCCGCCTCATCGACCGCATCACCCACCAGCACAGCCAGGTCATGGCCGGCGAACGCAAGTGCCGCGAGCTGCGGGATCGGCTCAAGAACCCCGCCTTCGCCAAGCTCAAGGACAAGTACAAGGAAGAGCTGGCCCACATCGAGAAGACGCTGGCCGACTTCTTCATCAAGTACGAAACCACCAGCGAGCAGTTCCACAAGGACTTCAACAGCCTCAAGGGCGCCGAGAGCATCAGCCGCGCCGCCAAGGCCGAGCTCATCGAGGCCAACCTGCGCCTCGTGGTCAGCATCGCCAAGCGCTACACCAACCGCGGCCTGCAGTTCCTGGATCTCATCCAGGAGGGCAACATCGGGCTCATGAAGGCCGTGGACAAGTTCGAGTACAGCCGTGGTTTCAAGTTCTCCACCTACGCCACCTGGTGGATCCGGCAGGCCATCACCCGCGCCATCGCAGACCAGGCCCGCACCATCCGCATCCCCGTGCACATGATCGAGACCATCAACAAGCTCATTCGCACCCAGCGAGAGCTGGTGCAGAAGCTGGGTCGCGAACCCTCCAGCGAGGAGATCGCCCACGCCATGGACATGCCCGTGGGCAAGGTCCGCAAGGTGATGAAGATCGCCCAGGAACCCATCTCCCTCGAAACACCCATCGGCGAGGAGGAGGATTCCCATCTCGGCGATTTCATCGAAGACAAGACCGTGGTCTCCCCCGTGGAGCAGGTTGTGCAGCAGCGCCTCAAGGAAACGGTCCGCAACGTCCTCAACACCCTCAGCGAGCGCGAAGAGCGCGTCCTCCGCATGCGCTTCGGCGTGGGCGACGACGGCTCCGAGCACACGCTGGAGGAAGTGGGCAGCGAGTTCGCCGTCACCCGCGAGCGCATCCGCCAGATCGAGTCCAAGGCGCTGAGGAAGATCAGGCACCCGCGCTATTCCAAGACACTCAAGGCGTTCCTGGGCTGAGCCCAGCTTCCTCCTCGCGAAAAAGCCCCGCAAACGCGGGGCTTTTTCGGTCATCCTGAACCCATCGCATCGGAGCCGCTGACAGTGCTTTCCAAGGACCAGACGCTGGGCAAATACCAGATCCTGGATCGCCTCGGTTCGGGCGGCTTCGGGGCCGTGTACCTGGCCATGGACACCTGGGTGAATCGGAAGGTGGCCCTCAAGGTGCCACACCAGCAGCAGGAAGAGATCGTCGATCTGCTGAAGGAACCCCGCATCATGGCGGGCCTGAAACACCCGAACATCGTTGAGCTCATCACCGTCGAGCGGAAGAACGGAATCTTCTTCATGGTGCTGGAATACGTGGAGGGTGAGGGCCTCGACCGCCTCATCCGCCGCGAGCGCGCCCTGCCGCCCACACGAGCCCTGGAGATCGGCCTCGACGTCTGCTGCGCCATCGCCTTCGCCCACGGCCATCAGATTCTGCACCGCGACCTGCGCCCCGCCAACATCCTGGTCAACCGGGATGGCGTGGCCAAGGTCACGGATTTCGGCACCTCCCGCGTGCTGGAGATGCAGCACGTACCCTACGCGCCCACCCGCATCGGCTCGCCGCCCTACATGGCCCCCGAGCATTTCCGGGGCCGGGCCGTGTTCCAGTCGGACCTCTGGTCCCTGGGCATCACCCTCTACGAGATGCTGACGGGCACGGTGCCCTTCTATGACGCCGATCCCCTGAAAATCGCCCAGGCCTTCACCACCCAGCAGATCGTGGCGCCGCACCTGCGCAATCCCATCGTGCCCAAGGCCTTTTCCGAAGTGGTGATGAAGGCCCTGGCCGTGAACCTCGGCGAGCGCTATCTCTCCGCCCAGGCCCTTCTGGAGGCCCTCCGCCGGCTCAAGGAGAACGTGGCCCGGGAGACTCGTCCGCTGGGCACGGCCGTGCTCTCCACCTCAACCTCCGGCCCCCACCCCACCCTGCGGGCCGCCACGCAATCCCGGCTCTGTCGCTTCTGCTATCGGCAACTGCCCCGCATGGCCATGGTGTGCCCCAACTGTGGGGAGAAGACCAGCTGATGGACTGGCATCCTGCCAAGGACGCAGTGCGGCGGCTCTGGCGCAGGCGGTGGGTGCGCCGCGTCTCCTATGCCCTGGTGGGCGGCGCCACCCTCGTCACCGTGACCCCTTGGATCGCCTCCCGACCGGCCGTCCTGCATTGGGTGGTGGGCCGGGCCGACGCGCTGGTCCGCGAGGAGACAGGGCTCTCCCTGGCCATCGGCCGCATCGAGTTCCACCCCATGCTGGGCTCCCTGGCGCTCCACGACGTCCAGCTGGGCGGCGACCTCCTCACCATCCGGCGCATCGAAGCCCGCGCGGACTTCTGGTCCCTCCTGGGGCCCACCCGCCGCATCTTCCGCGTCCAGGTGGAGCATCCCCACCTCCGTCTGACCGAGGCGGGCCTCGCCGCGATCAAGCTGAAGGAGCATCCGCCCCGGAAGGGCCCGCTGCCCCAGTTCCGATTGGACAGCTTCAGCCTGACCAATGGAGAAGTCGACGTGCCGGAGCCGGTGCGGGGGATCCCCGCCCTGCACGGGCTGTTCGAGGCGAAAGCCACCGGGCTGGGACCGAACCACCTTCGCATCGAGCTGGTCGGGGCCCAGTTGTCCGTGAAGGGCCCCCTGGGTTGGGAGAAGGGCCGCCTGGACCTGAACGGCGAGATCTCCGAGCCTGCCCTGGTGGTCCACGAGGCCTACCTCCGGCTGGGCGACAGCCAGGCCCGCCTGATCGGCCGCTTCGAACCGAAGTCTCCCAAGGCCGGCGACCGGGTCGAGGCCCGCCTGTCCGGCCTGGTGGATCTGGCACAGGCCGGCCGCTGGGGTGGGGCGGCCAAGCCGCCCCTCACGGGCACCCTCGATCTCATGGGCACCCTCCAGGGTTCCCTGGCCCACCCCGCCTGGACCTTCACAGCCGAAGGACAGGACCTGCGCCCGGGCCTGGCCACCTTCCTGCCCGGCAACCTGGCTGTAAAGGGGAGCGGCAGCCTGGAGCAGGCCAAGCTGGACCATCTGCGATGGGTTTCCCCCCAGGGCGACCTCGACCTGCAGGGCAACTGGTCCCGCACCACCCCCATCCAGATCGACCTCCGGGGAAAGAACCTCGACCTGGGAGCCCTCGGGGGCGTCCTGCGGGTTCAGGAATTCCGTGGCGCCCAGGCCAGCCTTCAGGCCCAGCTCAAGGGCCCCCAGCCCGGCACCCCGCTCGGGCGTCCGGACCACTGGCAGGCCAGCCTCCAGGTGGGCATCTCGCAGAACGGCCGCGAGGCTGGCGGGCTGGCGGCCAGCCTCGACCGGGGGAAGGCCACCCTGGATCACCTGAAGCTGGATCTGGACGCCCTGAAGCTTGAAGGCAGCGGCTGGGCCACTCTGGACGCCTGGGGCCTGGTCCAGCTCGAAAGCGAAGGCCGCACCGGGGTGGACGCGAACCAGGTGGCCCGGACCCTCCAGGCCTGGAAGATTGCCAGCCTGGACATGGAGGGGCAGACCAGCGCCCAGGCCAAGGTGCGGTGGAGCCGGGCCAACGGCCTGGAACTGGATGGCTCCGGCCAGGTGGACCGCCCCCGCTGGCATGGCGCGCGGGCCGATCAGGTGCTGGCCAAGGTGGTCGAGATCCGTGGCTCCGACCTCCGGATCAGGAACATCGAGCTCACCAAGGACCAGGGCACCGGCGGGGGGGAGCTCTGGCTGACCTGGGCCAGGACCGCTCCCGGCCAGCCCCAGATGGACATGTGCTACACCGCCCATCGGCTGCCGGTGGCCGAAGGCCTGCGGGCCGCTGACATCAAGGACGAAACAGGACACGACCTCCCCATCTCCGGCCTCGGCAGCGGCTGGGTGCGACTCCATGGTCCGTACGACAGCCTGGCCATGTACGGATCGGCTCAAGCCGAGCAGGGCGAAGTTTACGGAATCAAGATTCCAGCGGCTTCCGGAGACTTCTCCATGGATATTGAGGCCCTCCAGATGAAGCTGAGGGATATCCGTTTGGCCGAACGCCCAGACCTGCTCCACCATGGGGAGGCCCTGCCGGAAGGCGTCCTGGCCCTCCAGGGGCAGGCCGACATGGACTTCCAGCGCTGGACCTGGTGGGTGAACCTGGGCGGGCGCCTGGACTCCCAGCTGCTGGCCCTGCCCGGGCCCCGGGTTCAGGCCCAGGTGGAGGCCCGCCTCCTCGGCCCCATCACCGCCCCCTTCGGCGGCTACGACCTGCCCGAGGGGCGGATCCAGCTGAGCCGGGGCCGAATCTTCTTCGGCGACCGCAGCGTGGAGGGGCTCCAGGGGCGGGTCACCCTGGACAAGGGAGCCCTGGAAGGCCAGTTTGGCATGGAGGGCATGCCCAGCCCCCTGCTGGAAGCCCGTGTCCATCAGGAGGGGCCCGACCTGGTGGGCGGGCTGAACCTCAACATCTCGCCCCAGAGCGCCCGCACTGAGCTGCTGGCCCGGGGTCTGACGGATGACCTGCTCGAGGATCTGACGCTGTCCGCCACGGCCAAGGGCCGCTGGACCAACGGCCGGGATCTGGTCTGGAGTGGCACCCTGGATCGGCTGGCCGCCCAGTTCGGCGCCTTCGAGCTGCACCAGACCGGTTCCTCCATGCTGCGGGGCAACGCGCTCGGCGCCTCCGTGGATCTGAGCCTGGAGGGCGGCGCCCGCGGTCCAGTCAGCGGGGTGAACCCCCAGGCGGCCCAGGTACACCTGTCGGGCATGGTTCCCTTCTCCGGCTCGGCTCCCCTGGCGCTCAAGGTCCAGGGCTCGGCGGATCTCGCGCACATGAAGGCCATCCTCGACCGGTTCATGGAGGTGGACGACTACAGCCTGCTCTCCGAGCTGACCGTCCAGGGCACCAGCCGCTTCGACACCCTGGCCCACGGTACCTACCTGGAACCACTCCTGGATGGGAGGGTCTCCCTGGACAAGGGGCGCATGAACCTCCGGGGCTACCAGGGCGCCGAGGACATCCAGGCCGAGGTGGTGCTCAAGGACCGGACCGTCACCATCGCCGAGGACCGCCCCGTGCGCGGGACCCTGGCCCACGGCGAGCTCCAGGCCAGCGGCGCCATCACCTGGCGCCTGGGGGGGCTGGACACCTACGCCCTCAAGGCCCGGCTCGCGAACTTCCAGCTGCGCGACGTGCCCGATGGCCTGGACCTCCAGGGCACCCTGGAGGCGAACCTCACGGGCACCGAGGAGGGCGGCCTCCTCAAGGGCCGGCTGCGGGCGGACCGCCTCAGCTACCAGAGCGAAGTGAAGCTGTCGGACCTGATCCTGCGCAGCGCCCTCAGCGACAGCGGGGGCCTCACGGGTCTGGACCTGGACGATCCCCTCGAGCGCATCCGCCTCGACCTGGAGCTGGATCTGCGGGCCCCCTGGAGCTTCGACACCAACCTCCTGAAACTCGAAGGCCGCACCGACGGCCCCTTCCAGGTGCTCGGCACCCTGGGCCACCCGGTGCCGAAGGGCACCATGCTCTTCCAGGCCGGAGGCCGGGTCACCAACATCTTCCCCGCCGGCGACATGGTCGTGGACAGGGGCTCCCTGAGCTTCTCCGAGCTGCGGGCCCTGGATCCGATCATCAACATGCAGGGCAGCGTGAGCTCCATTCCGGGATACACCGTGAACCTGGACATCCGCGGCACCCTCAGCAACCTCACCATCGTGCCCACATCCACCCCCAGCCTGCGGCAGGACGAGATCGTGGCCATCCTGATCAACCCGGGCAACGTGGCCAACGTGGGCACGGTCGGGAGCTCCTCCGGGGCCACCCAGGGCGCCATCACTTCCGGCCTCGCCAGCGCCGGCTCCGGGCTCATCACCACCCTCGCCTTCGCACCCTTCCAGGAGCAGCTGCGCCGCACCCTGGGCCTGGACCGGGTGAACGTGGCCGTGCGCACCACGACCCTGGGCAGTACCGAGACCGAAGTGACCCTTGGCAAGAGCGTGAGCCTGCTGGGTCAGCGCAGCGCCTTCGTCGTCTCGCACAAGAAGAGCGGCGAACTGAGCATCACCTCCGGCCAGGTGGAATGGCGCTTCGGCAACCTCATCCTCCAGCTCGGCGCCAGCAAGGGCGGCGATGCCGGGGTCAACCCCTCCGGGGAGATCCGGCACACCTGGAGCCCCAAGTAGCAAAGGAGCTGCCCATGATCACGGTGAAGGCCTTCGCACGGTACCGGGCCCTGCTGGGCTTCAACGAGCTGAGTCTCACCGCGGCGCCCACCCTGGGCGACCTGCTGGCAAATCCTCGCTTCGCCGACCTGCCTAAGGATGCCCTGCTGGCAGTGAACCAGACCTTCGCCGACCGCGCCACGGCCCTGGCGGACGGCGACGAAGTGGCCCTCATGCCGCCGGTGTCCGGAGGTTGAGCATCCGTGCTGGATTTAATGAAAGGAATTTCATAAGCGGAGGAGAGCTGAGGGGCGGAGGAGAGCGGAGAAAGACCACATAGCTATCGGCGAGGCTCAGCCTGAACGCTTCAAGATCAACAGCGGAAACCTCAGATTCCGCAGATGGCACAGATGGCCGGCGACACCATGCGCATGGGCCCGCCGCAGGCGGCCTCCGGCATGGCCGGAGGTCAGTGGGGGCGCCGCGTCCGAGCCCCCAAAAAGGCGCGGCCCTGGCGCCCCCACTGTGTCTTTCCGGCAGCACTGCCTGACCCAACGGGAAGGAAGGAATTTGGCCAAATAGGGCGCACTTGAGTGTCTTCGACTCAACCCAATTTTGCTGAATTGGGGTCGCGCTCAGGCCGAATTGGGTGGGTGTGGATAGCTCCAGGGCATCCACTTGCCCGGCTCCTGCTCCACTTCCTCCGGGTGCTTCAGCAACTCGATCAGGTACTCGAACGGCTCGACCCCGTTCAGTTCCGCCGAGTGGATCAGGCTCATGAAGGTGTCTCCGGCCCGGGCGCCTGTTGCTGAGCGGTAGAACAGAGAGTTCTTGCGGTGCATGATGGCTCGTTTGACGACCATCTCGCAGGCGTTGTTGTCCAATGGCGCGCCGGATTCCCGCAGGAACAGGGTGAGTGGGATCCAGTGCTTGCGCATGTAGGTGATGGCCTGGCCGAGTCCGGAGTTAGGCTCCGCCTTGCCGCCCTCGATCTGCTCCCGTAACCAGGTCTCCAGGCGGGTCATGACCGGGCCGCTCTCCCGTCGGTGGAAGGCCAGCCGCGCCTGGGAATCCATCCCCTCACGCCTGGCCTGGGCGTCGTTCCTGTAAACCTCCCTGAGTTCCCCCAGCAGGTGCTCGACCTCTGTGGGGAACCGGTTCTCCACCTCCACAAACCGGCGGCGGGCATGGGCTAGGCAGTGGGCCAGGATGGTGTTCAATTCCCCGGCCTCGCCCACCGTGTTCGCGGCGAGGGCATCGCACATCTGGATGGGAGCAGTCAGCCCCTCGGCCCGGTGCTTCAGAACGGCTTCCAGATTCTCCCCGGCGTGGTTGTGGCCGGTGATGAATAGCGCGATCCGGTTGTCCCCGGTGCGAGACAGGATGGCGCTGGTGTAGATCGCCTTCCGGCCTTCCCTCGGAACAGGGGTCTTCTCCAGGATCCGCATGACGGTGTCGTCGTTGAACAGCACCTCGCCCTGGGCGGCCTGGCGTGTGAGCTCCGCATGGGCTGGGGCGAGGAGCCCGGCCGCCTTGAGTAGGATCTCCCACTGGGTCGAGACCGGCAGAGGGATCCCCATCCCGGTCTGGAGCCGCTCGATGCGGTTCATGGGCAGGCCCGCCCCGTAGCGCAGCAGACCCAGGAGGGCGGCCACGCTGCTGTCGTACTTCTCCTCGCCCACACCCGTGGGTGTTGGGGCGGTGAACACCTCGCCACAGAGGTTGCACCGCCTCCGCTCGAGCTCGTAGACGGTGGCCATGAATGGCGCCACACCCGTGATCCGGAGCAGGGTGGACGGCTCCTTCTGGGGGTAGACCTTGCCCTTGGGGCAATGCGGGCAACCTTCGCCGGAGGCCGCACCCTCCAGAGGTACAGGGATTCGCCTGGCCTTTGGAAAATCGGCCGCAGCGTTACGTCCATGGCCCTTCGGCTTCTCGCGCTGCTCCTTGGCCCGGCTCTTGAGGGCAGGATTCTCGGCTTCCATGGCCTGCCGGCAGACCGCTGCGAACGACTCGGTCTTCGGGCCCCAGATGATGGACGTCAGGCGCTGGATGCTGGCGTCCTTCCGGTCCAATTCCTCGCGGATGACGAGCATGGTTTCGACCAGCATCCGCATGTCCTCATGGACCTCGCCCTCGCCCATGGATTCCCGGATCCGAGCCACATCACCGCGCAGCACTTCCGCTGGGATCTCCTTGAACCGGAGGTCCGGACGCAGGGGAGGCGGCGCCGCCTTCTGTCGTTTTTTGGAATGGCCCATGCACCTAATGTGGGCCATTTCAGCTGGAGTACAAGCGAATTTAAATCGAATCGCGTCAAATGTTTACTGGATCTTAGACTCGGTCTGAAACCCCACGGGACGCCATGCCGCCGGCACCTTCGCCCCGCGTGGATCGCCCCCGCAGATGAGCACCTGGAGCTCGTGGGCGAGGAGTCGCGCCGAGGCGGAACCAGCCCTGCCAGGCCACCAGCGGAACCGCCCTTTGGACAGCCGCTTCTGACACAGCCAGTAGCCCTGGCCGTCGAAGGTGAGGAGCTTGATCGAAGTGCCGGTCCGGCCCCGGAACACGAATACGGTTCCAGAGAATGGATCTGCCGCCAGCGTTTCCCGGCAGACCTGGGCCAGGCCATCGATCCCGCGCCGGAAGTCCACCGGCTCCACGGCCACCAGAATCCGCATCTGCGGAGTGATCTGGATCAACCCTGGCCTCCCAGGAAAGCCGCCACAATGCCCGCGGCCTCCATGCCTCTCCCGGCCTCCAGGTGGATCCGCATGCGGGATCCGTCCGGCCTGAACAACTCGATCGTGGCGCCGGCAATGGCAGTGACCGGGGCCACCTGGTCCACCGTGGCCGGCAGCTGGACGAAGGTCGGCCTGACCACCTTCGGGCCCCCGACGGCCTTGGCCAATCGCAGCCGCAAGGTTTTGTAATCAAGCCCCACCCCCTGTGCGATCTGGCAGGGCCCATACCGCAGCGCCAACGCCACCGCGCTCTCCCAGAATTCCGTTGGCATCGGGCCCGTGCTGCTCCTTGCTCCTCGCCAAGCTTCGACGCGCTCTCGCAGAGGTGCCAACTCCGCAGAGGACGGTCGCTTCTTCCGTTTGGCCAAGGGGAATCTCCGTTCCCCACGAGCCTATCGGCGCTCAACTCACACGGTCACGCACCGTTGCCGGAAAGACACCCCCCACTGAAGCCCATGCTGGCGAAGCGATACCCCCCCAAATAAACCTGCGAGTGTTTTTTCAATCTGTGTGAATCCGTGAAATCTCTGGACCGATGGCCTTTCCTGCGGCCATCTGCGACGTCGGCGAGGAAAGACGAGCGGCAGTTCTTCTCAGCTTTCCTCCGCTTCTTTCCCCATTCCTTGATCCACAAACAGCTCAACCCTCGCGGTGGATCTCCAGGACTTCGCCGCCGCTGAGGCGCAGCAGCTCCTGGAAGGCGGGCTCGCGGCGGAGGCGATCCTCCGGCCGCTCTGCCACTGGCGCCGCGCCGGTGTCCTCGAAGGCGACCTCGATGGCCTGCAGGCCCGGCAGCACCGCCGCCAGGGCCGCCAGGAGGTGGGGGCTGGCCTTCTCCCGCTCGAAGTCCTGCAGGGTCTGGCGCACGTTGCCGGGGAAGCGGAACCGCAAGGTGGGCGCCTCCCAGCGCAGGTCCGAAGCCAGCTGGGGCGCCGTGGCCAGGCCGCGCAGCCCCGGCACCTGCCGCAGGGCCTCGGTGCAGGCGGTGCGGAGCTGGTCGGGGGTGGTGGGGGCCCGGTGCTGGGTAGGTGCCGCCGCCGGGGGCGGAGGCTGGGGGGCCGGCCGTCGAGGCCCCTCAGGCGCCGGCGCGACCTGGGGGGCCCGCGGAGGGACCGGCGGCGGGCCTGCGGGCGGACTTTGAGGTCGGGCGGCCATACCGGCCGTGGCCGTGCCGGAGACCAGGGCATCCAGCGGCGCCAGGTGGGGCAGCTGGGCGGCCGTCACCAGGGCCAGCTCCACCACCACACGCGGGAGGCTGCTGTCGCGCAGGTCCCGCTCCCGGCTCAGCAGCAGGTTCAGCATCCGGGCCCAGCGCAGCAGCTCCTGGGGCCCGCGGCCCGAGCGGGCCTCCTGCTCCAGGCGGTCCCGGAAGGCCAGCACCAGCTCCCGCCAGAAGGTGGCCCAGTCGGCGCCCTGCTCGTTCAGCTCGCGGCAGGCCTCCACCAGGGCCGCGGAGTCTCCGATGGCCAGAGCCGACATCACGCCCTGCACCAGGTGCGCGCTGACGATGCCCAGCTGCTCGCGAACAGCCTCTTCCTGAACCTTGCCATCGCCCGCCGAAATGACGCGATCAAGGATGGTCAACGCATCGCGCATGGAGCCCTGCCCGGCCTCGGCCACCAGGCGCAGGCTGCCCGCCTCGAAGGTCACGCCCTCGGCCTCGCAGACGTGCTTCAGGCGGCCTTCGATCAGGCCCACCGGAATCAGACGGAAGGGGAAGATCTGCACCCGGCTCTTGATGGTGTCGGGGACGTCCTGCAGCTCCGTGGTGGCCAGCACGAAGATGGCGTGGGGCGGCGGCTCCTCGATGACCTTCAGCAGGGCGTTGAAGGCCTCGGTGCTGAGCATGTGCACTTCGTCGATGATGTAGATCCGGTAGCGGCAGAAGGCGGGCCGGGTCTGCACCTGCTCGCGCAGGGCGCGGGCGTCGGCCACGGAGGCGCGGCTGGCGGCGTCGATCTCGACGATGTCCAGGCTGCTGTCGGGCTGTTCCGCGGCCCGGCAGGGATCGCAGACGCCGCAGGGCGTGGCCGTGGGGCCCTCGGCGCAGTTGAGGGCCCGGGCCAGGATGCGGGCCGTGCTGGTCTTGCCCGTGCCGCGCACCCCCGCGAAGAGGTAGGCCTGGTGGATCTTGCCGCTCTCCTTGGCCCGCTTCAGGGCATTGGCGAGGGCCTTGACGCTGCCCTCCTGCCCCACGAGGTCGGACAGGAGACGGGGGCGGTATTTGAGGGCGAGGGTAGTCATGACGGATCCAGTCTCCCACAGGCCGGGAGCCGCGTCACATGCACTCATAAGCAAGTCTTGGGATCCCATAGGCCGGGCTTTCGGGGTACTCTGCTCCTCATCCCGAAGGACATCCGATGCGCGGAGCAGCCCGGAACGAGCACGATGCGTGCGGGGTTGGCTTCATCGCCAGCCGCAACGGCCAGGCCTGCCACCAGATCCTCAAGGATGCACTCCACGCCCTGAAGTGCGTCGAGCACCGGGGCGGCTGCGCCGCGGACCAGGTGTCCAGCGATGGCGCGGGCGTCATGACGGATATCCCCTTCGAGCTGCTGGGCCACCAGCCCGGCGAGATCGCCGTGGCCAGCCTGCTGGCCCCGCCGGACCTGCTGCGGCTCCAGGAGGCCCTCTCCATCTTCCGGGCCACCTTCGACTTCTTCGATCTCAAGGTGCTGGCCTTCCGGGAAGTGCCCGTCAACCCCGCGGTGCTGGGCGAGGACGCCCGCCGGACCCTGCCCGCCCTCCGCCACGCCATCATCCGCCGGCCCGCCCACTGCCGCACGGACGCCTCCTTCGAGAAGCTGCTCTACAACGCCAAGCAGGTGCTGCGCACCAAGCTCTCCGAGGCGGGCATCAAGAACGAGTTCTTCTTCGCCTCGCTGTCCGCGCGAACCATCGTCTACAAGGCCCTCACGCGGTCCGCCGACCTCGACCGCTTCTACCTGGACCTGCAGGATCCCCGCTACAGCACCCGCTTCGCCCTGATCCACCGCCGCTTCAGCACCAACACCCGCACCTCCTGGGACAAGGCCCAGCCCTTCCGGCTCATCGCCCACAACGGCGAGATCAACACCATCGCCGGCAACCGCTCCCGCGCCATCTCGCGCGAGATGTCCATCGGGCTCAAGGCCGACCAGCTCGTCACCCACGGCTCCATCAGTGACTCCGGCAGCCTCAACGAGATCGCCGAGGCCCTGCTCTACCGCAGCAGCATCCCGAACATGGAGGACATCCTCGCCATCATGATGCCCCCCGCCGAGGGGCAGAACGACTTCTACACCTTCTGGAGCCGGGCCATGGAGCCCTGGGACGGCCCCGCCATCATCATGTTCTCCGACGGCATCACCGTAGGCGCGCGGCTCGACCGCAACGGCTTCCGGCCCGCCCGGTGGACCCTCACCGACGACCGCTTCATCCTTGCCTCCGAGGCCGGCGCCTTCCCCGTGGACGAGGCCCGCGTCGAGAAGAAGGGCATCGTCTACGCCGGCACCGGCGTGAAGCTGAACCTGGCCACGGGCAAGGTGAACTTCCGCGACGCCAGCCAGTCCCGGGAGAACCGCTACGCGGCCTTCGATCCCCGCGCCACGCCCATCGGCACCCTGCCGGAGGAACAGGCCCCGGCGGGGCCCGTCAGCGTCTTCCGCAAGACCCTCTTCACCTGCTCCCGCGAAGAGCTGGAGAAGATGATCTACCCCATGGTGGCCACCGGGAAGGAGGCCATCGGCTCCATGGGCGACACGGCCCGGCCCAATGTGTTCTCCTCGCAGCCCCGGCCCTTCTTCGACTACTTCTACCAGCACTTCGCCCAGGTCACGAACCCGCCCCTGGACTACCTCCGCGAGGGCAACATCACCGACCTGCGGGTGTTCCTGGGCCGCGCCCCGAACATCTTCTTCCCCAAGGATCTGGTGCCCCTGAACGAGGCCCTGGAGCTGCCGCGTCCCATCCTCGACCTGGGGCAGATGCGCTTCCTGAACCGCATGCAGACGCTGCGGCCCTCGGAATCCCAGATCATCCCCCGCAGCTTCCCCATGCTGTTCCGCCGGGTGGATGGCATCCGCGGCTTCCACGCGGCCATCGAGCAGCTGGCCGCCGACGTGCGCCAAGCCGTGGAGACCGGCACCACCGTGGTGATCCTCAGCGACCAGGACGCCACCGTGGAGCAGCCGCCCATCCCGGGCCTCATCGCCCTGCGGGCCGTGGTGCACACGCTCAACGAGTCGGGCCTGCGCCTCAACGCCTCCATCGTCATGCAGACCTCGGAAGCCCGCACCTCCCACCACGTGGCCGCCCTCATCAGCTTCGGCGCCTCGGCGGTCTGCCCCGCCCTGGCCCTGGAGATCGCCCGCCGGGACGAGCACCCCACCTTCGCCCACCTCGCGCCGGACCAGCGCGAACAGAACCTCATCGCCGCCCTGGAGTCGGGCCTGCTCAAGATCATGGCCAAGTGCGGCATCTCGGTGGTGCAGAGCTACATGAGCGCCAAGCTCTTCACGGCCGTGGGCCTGGGCCCCGAGCTCATGGAGATCTTCTTCCCGGGCCACGCCAGCCCCATCGGCGGCATCGGCTACGAGGAGCTGGCCGGGGACGTGCTGCTGAAGACCGGCTTCGCCGCCCAGTCCGGCTTCGCGGACAAGCTGCTCCACACGCACCAGTTCCGGGAGTCCGGCAAGGCCGACGAGGGCGAGAAGCATGGCATGACCACCGCGCGCTCCCGCCTCCTCCACAAGCTGGTGGCCCTGGATCCGGATTCGCCCGAGGCCGCCGAGCTCTACCGCGAATACCTCACCTCCCTCAAGGCCGACGAGCCCATCAATCCCCGCCACCTGCTGGCCTTCCGCGAGGCCGCCGTACCCCTGCCCCTGCCCGAGGTCGAACCCAGGAGCGAGATCCTGGCCCGCTTTGGGGCCGGCGCCATGTCCTTCGGCGCCGTGAGCGCCGAGAGCCAGCGCGACCTCATCCTGGCCATGGAGGCCGCGGGGGGCCGCAGCAACAGCGGCGAGGGCGGCGAGAACCCCTACTACTGGACCGACGGCCTCACGGCCAGCACCAAGCAGGTGGCCTCGGCACGCTTCGGCGTCACGGCCGAGTACCTGGTCTCGGGCCAGGAGATCCAGATCAAGGTGGCCCAGGGCGCCAAGCCCGGCGAGGGCGGCCAGCTCATGAAGGTAAAGGTGGACGCCACCATCGCCAAGGCCCGGTTCTCGCTGCCCGGCGTCGATCTGATCTCGCCCCCGCCCCTGCATGACATCTACAGCATCGAGGACCTGAAAGAACTCATCTACGAGCTGAAACAGGTGCACCCCGCCGCCAGGATCAGCGTGAAGCTGGTCTCGGGCACGGGCATCGGCACCATCGCCATGGGCGTGGCCAAGGCGGGCGCCGACATCATCTACATCGCCGGCGGCGATGGCGGCACCGGCGCCGCGACCCTGGGCTCTATGAAGCACGCGGGCCTGCCCTGGGAGTTCGGGCTCATGGAGGCCCACCGGGCCCTGCGCGAGAACCGCCTGCGCGACCAGGTGGAGCTGCGGGTGGACGGCGGCCTGCTCACGGGCAAGGACATCGTCACCGCCGCCATCCTGGGCGCCCAGGGCTTCGAGTTCGGCAAGCTGCTGCTGGTGGCCGAGGGTTGCATGATGGCCCGCATCTGCGAGAAGAACACCTGCCCCGCGGGCATCGCCACCCACGATCCCAAGTTCAAGGCCCGCTACACGGGCAGCCCCGAGGCCGTGCTGCGCATGCTCACCCACCTCGCCGAGGATGCGCGGCGGCACCTGGCCGCCCTGGGCCTCAGCGGCCTGGCCGAGCTGCAGGACCGCACGGACCTGCTGATCATCGCCCCCGCCCACGCCACCTTCGTGCACGACCGCAAGCTGGACCTCTCCGCCTTCCTGGAGGCGCCGGCCCCGGAGGCGGGCGACGCCATCGTGGTCGTCCCCGAGGGCGTGGGCCTGCTCAACCGGCAGCTGGTGGAGGCCGCCCAGCCCTTCCTCGACCACGGCGGCGAGCACGAGCTGGCCTTCCCCATCGGCACCGAGGACCGCGGCGTCCTGGCCACGCTCTCGGGCGAGATCGCCCAGGGCGTCCGCGAGCGCCGGCGCACCGGCGCCGATGCCGCCGTGCCCGGCCAGCTGCGCATCACCTTCAGCGGCAGCGCCGGCCAGGGTTTCGGGGCCTTTCTCACCGAGGGCCTGCACGTGAAGCTGCTGGGCGAGGCCAACGACTCCGTGGGCAAGTCCATGTCCGGCGGCACCCTGGTGCTGCGACCCGGCCCCCGGTCCACCTACACGCCCGAGGAGAACGCCATCCTCGGCAACGGCGCCCTCTACGGGGCCACCGCCGGCCGCTTCTTCGCCCGGGGCCTCGCCGGCGACCGCTTCTGCGTGCGCAACAGCGGGGCCATCGCCGTCGTGGAGGGCGCGGGCCACCACGCCTGCGAGTACATGACCCGCGGCGCCGTGGCCATCCTGGGCCAGGTGCTGGCCAACGCCGGGGCCGGCATGACCGGCGGCGTCCTCTTCCTGCGCCGCGAGCACGAAGCCCGCGTGAACCGCGACTACCTGGCCGGCATCCCCTGGCGCGCCGAGGAGGAGGCCCAGTTCCGCAGCCTCCTTGAAGCCCACGCCCAGGAGACCGGCAGCGCCACCGCCACCGCCCTGCTGGCCGACTGGCAGGCGACCCTGCAGGCCTTCACCCCCTTCGTGCCCGTCGCCGTCGCGAACACCCTCGCCACCGCCTGAAGCCAGCCTCCGAGGCCTCCGCCATCAGGCTCCCACCCGGGTTTATTTAGGTTTGCCTGAACGCCCTTGTCGAGGAAATCGCAAGATGGCAGAATGCCTCCGCCCCACCCTCCCCCCGCTTAGACGACAAATCCGCTTCTGGTCCCCGTCGTCTAATTCTTGTTAGGCATCTGGCGTCGGCCCAGAAATGCATTACAATGTAGTTCATGAGCGTCCGATTCGAGTGGGACCCCCCAAAAAACACCAGCAATATCAAGAAACACCAAGTCTCCTTCGAGGAGGCTTCCACTGTATTCCTAGATGAAAATGGCCTACTTATTGCCGATCCTGATCATTCCGACGAAGAAGATCGCTTCATCCTTCTTGGACTCAGTTCAACCCTTCGGATCTTGATTGTTTGCCATTGCTACCGGTCGAAGGGCGATGTCATTCGAATCATCTCGGCTCAAAAGGCCGATCGTCAGGAACGCCAAGAATACCTTCGGAGGTTCAAATTATGAGGAAAAGCTACGATTTCTCTAACGCCAAGCCCAATCCCTACGCCAAGCTCCTCAAGCGCCAGGTCACCATTCGTCTCGATGAACCAACGCTCGAGTACTTCAAGAACCTGTCCCAAGAAATGACCATTCCATACCAAACCTTGATCAATCTTTATCTTCGAGAGTGCGCGGCCACGCACAAGCATCTCCGCCTTGCCTGGGAAATACCCAAGGGCTCGAAATCTGCCTAACCCTGCGCTCAACTCGGACCCCGCCTGCATTTGCTGGCGCTCTCTTTCTTGTCCCTGCTTTCTCGGCTCCGCTCAACGTTTCGGCGCAGGCGGGGCCGGTTAGCTACTTTGTTAGGCCGCTATGCCCATCGCCCTCTACATCGCAGCGTTTCTCCTGGTCCTGGTTGGAGTGGCTCACTCCTACCTTGGAGAACGCTACATTCTCATCCGACTCTTCCGTCGTGATGATCTACCCAGGCTCTTTGGCGGTACCCAGTTCACTATTCGCACGATTCGCTTCGCCTGGCACATCACTACCATCGCCTGGTGGGGCTTCGCTGCCATTCTTGTTCATTTAGCGAACGGCGCGATTTCTCGCAACGTGGTTGCCAGGACTATAGGTTTCACCTTTCTAGCTACCGGTATGGTCACTCTTGCGGCTTCACGGGGGAAACATCTTGCTTGGCCAGCGTTCATCCTCATTGGCATCATCTCCCTATGGGTCGGCGCCACCTAACCTCTTGCTCAACCCGGACCCCGCCTGCATTGTCCTCCGTTCCTTCTCTTCACCTCGCTTCCCCGCCTTCGCTCATCGCCTTGGTGCAGGCATGGCAGCTTTGCTCCATTCATTAGGCGCTTGACCCATCTGCCCGGAGGCGTTCGATGGCACCAATTGATCAGATCAATCGCTATCTCGAATCGATACCAGAGCCCAAGCAAACCGACATGCGGAGGCTCCATGTCGCCATTCTGGAGATGAATCCAGGTTGCAAACTTTGGTTTCTCGATGGCAAAGATGAAAGCGGCAAGGTGGTGTCCAACCCAAATATAGGTTATGGCCTGCTCACCAAAAAATACGCCGATGGGAAAACCAAAGAATTTTATCAAACAGGCATTAGCGCAAACTCAACAGGACTGTCGGTCTACATCATGGGGATAGTCGACAAGATGTATCTGCAGGAAAAGTACGCACACGCGATGGGAAAGGCGAGCATCACGGGGTATTGCATCAAGTTCAAGGCTCTCAAGGAGATCGACTTGGATACCCTAAAGGGTGCCATCCGAGATGGTATGGAACGAACCCGCGCCTAACTCCGCGCTCGAAAGGGCACGACATCGGCGCCGATCGACTGAAGTCCAGCACGGCGACTTCAAGCCGGTCCCCGCCTCGCGCTTGGCCATCCTGCCCGCCACGACGCGCGGTGCCACAGCGGGCCCATGCCCGCATCCCGATTCGCGGCGCCCGGCAGGCCGAACCAGGGGCGCCCTACCCCACCCGATCGAACAACCCCGGTTGCCGGGGCAGTGCCGCCACGACACTCGGCGCGGCCCTGGGCTTGGCCTCGCGGGTGCGCTTGCGCGCGGGGAAGGCCTCCTGGAAGGCGGCGCGGATGCCCTCCTTGTAGTCGGGATCCAGCACCTTCAGCCAGCCATGGTCGGCCAGCAACTTGTAGAAAGGATCCTGCTTGAGCAGGCGCAGCCCGCCCACCCAGGCATTGGCGGCGCCGCAAGCGCGGGCGCGGCGGGCGAAGGCCTTGGCGTCATGCACGGCCAGCAGGGGCGCCACGCCGATGGTGACGGCGACGCCTGCCGCGGCCAGGCGCTCGGCGGCGGCCCAGCGGCTGGGGATGGCAGGGGCGTGGGGCTCCACCACCTGCCGCACCGTGTCATCGTCCGTGGGGATGGAGAGGCCCACGGAGAGGCGGTCGCCGAAGGCCTTGAGTAGCTCCAGGTCCTGCAGCACCAGGGGCGAGCGGGTGTGGACGATCACCTCGGTGGTGGGACAGAGCAGCAGCACCTCCAGGCAGCGGCGGCTCAGGCGGTACTGCCGCTCCAGGGGCTGGTAGGGATCCGTGGCCGAGGCCATGAAGACCCGCGCGTTGTGGAGCTTGTGCCGCTGGGACCAGAGCAGCTCCGGCGCGTTCAGCTTGGGCGCCACCCAGCCGCCCCAGTCCTCGGGCGGGTGCAGGGCATTGGGGTACTCGCGCACATAGCAGTAGCGGCAGCCGTGGCCGCAGCCCCGGTACGGACTCAGCGCGAAGCCGAAGCCGTAGCGCTCATCCTTCTGGGGCCGCAGGATAGAGCGGGCCTCTTCGGGCTCCACCAGCAACCCCTGGAAGAGTGGCGGCGGATCTGAAGGCGGCAGGAGGGGTGTCATTCCTCCAGTGTTCGCCTTTTATTCGCCTAGTCAAGCCTTGTCCGGCGATTTTGCGATGACGTTGATCCGGCCGTTGTTCTCCAGGATCGCCACGCGCACGTCCGCCAGGTCCGTGAGCCCCGCCTGGCGGACCGAGGCCATCAGCTCATGCTGCGTGATCCGTTCGGAGGCCAGGAGGCGCTCGTCCATGACGCCGTTGTGGACCAGGATCTGGGGCCTGCCCTCCAGGAAGGTCTCCGCCCGCTTGCTGCGCCAGGTGAGCCAGCCCATGAACCCGTTGGCGGCCAGCAGGGTGGCCACCAGGATGTAGCCCGCGGCCACGGTGTTGTCGCCGGCGTTCATGCTGTTCTGCACGGCGTTGCTCAGCACCAGCAGCAGCACCAGGTCGAAGGGCGCCAGCTGGCCCACCTGACGCTTGCCCGTGAGCCGCAGCATCACCAGCAGGAAGCCGTAGACCAGCAGCCCGCGCAGCACGAACTCCCACCAGGGCTGGGCGAGTCTCCACATGGATGCGCCCACGGGCAGAGCACCGTCAAGCAGGCCCCACGGCATCATGATTCGCCCTCCTGGCCGGGCTCCCTGAGGATCCTGGCTGCTGGATCGAAACTACTGGATCTCGACCGTGAACGACACTGAGCCCAGCTCGGCGCCATCGGCGCCCACCACCTTGGCGGTCCAGGCCCCCTCGTCGCCCTTGCGGAAGGTGCGATAGGCGTTGGTCCGGTAGGGCGAGCGCGGCACCTTGAGCTCCTGGCGCGAGGTCTTCTCGCCCCTGGTGAACACCACCGCGATGGTGGTGTCGGCGGCGCCGGTGACCTTGGTCCAGACATGGACCTTCGAGCCCGCCGCCACGGTGAAGGCCTTGGCCTCGCCCTGGAGTTCCATCTTCTCGATGCCGGTGCCGACCTTCACTTCCGCCGTGGCCGAACCCGCCGGAGCCTTGGCCTTGGCGGCCTGGGCGCGGGCCACGAAGGCCAGGGCCAGCACGAGGGGCACCGCCACGAGGAGGGGAAACAGCCGCTTGAGACGCATGGGGAGCTCCGGAAAGGATGGAGCCATTCTGCGCCTCACACGCCTCTAGCGCCACTCCTCCAGCCCTTCCAGGATGTCCCGCACACCGGGGCCGAATCGCGCGTTGCTCAGCCAGTCCAGACCGGCAGGCAGCCCTGCCAGGGCGGCCTGCACGCGGGCGCGGTGGCCCAGCTCGGGGCGCGGGATGGCCCGCTCGGCGCGCTCGTGGCGCACGGCGGCGGCCTCGCTGAGGGCCGGGATCCAGCGCTTCAGCCGGGCGGCGATGCCCTCCCAGGCGTCCAGGTCCGCGGGCTTGCCGAAGGCGCCGCCGATGAAGCTGCGCAGCTGCATGAGGCCCTCGGGCGCGCTCTGAGGGTCCATCCAGGAGGGCACCAGGGAGCCGAGGTAGCCGCGGCCTTCCGGCGGATGGATGAGGAAGCCGAAGCTGTCCTTCAGGGCCGGCAGCGGCGCGTGGCGGCTGTGCCAGAGGTCCACCGAGGTGTAGGGGATGGCCGCCAGGGCCTCGGCGCTCTGGGGCGCCGCTGCGCCCAGCAGCAGCGCGGCCTCGAAGGCCGGGAGGGCAAGCACCACGCGCTCCGCCTCGCGCACCTCGCCGCCGCCGCTGGCCCGCCAGCGGCCCCCAGGCAGCGCCTCCAGCCGCTCGGCCCGCAGGCCCGTGTGCACGGCGGGCAGCTTGGCGGCCAGCCGGATGGGCAGCTGGCCCATGCCGCCCTCGGGCACCACCATGTGGCTCACGCCACTCTTGCGGATGCCGTTCACCAGGCTGCCCGTGGCTTCCCACTGGCGCAGCTTGGGGATGGCATCCACCGAGAGAATATCCGCTGGCGCCGCCAGCACGCCCGCCACCATGGCCGGCAGCAGCTCCGTGGCCACGCCCTTGCCGAGGCGGCGCGCGATGAAGGCGCTGAGGCCCTCTTCGGGTTCCGCGGCCCGCACTGGCTGGAAGGGCTCCAGCACCATGCGCAGCTTGGCGCCCAGCGACATCAGGGGCGAGAACATCAGGGCCGGCGGCGATGCGGGCACGGGGATGAGGCGGCCGCCCTTCCCCACCCAGCGGGCGCCGGTGCCCGGGGATTTGAACGGCAGCTCGATGGCGCTGAAGAGGCGGTCCACCGCGGTGCCCTTCTGCCAGAGCACGCCCTGGGGGCCCGTCTCGAAGTGGCCGCCCTCCCAGGGCAGCGTCTTCATCCAGCCGCCGACGCTGGCGCCGGCCTCCCACACTTCCACCGCTTCGCCGCGCTGCTGCAGGTGCCAGGCCGCGGCCAGGCCCGTGACGCCACCGCCGAGGATCAGGGTGCTCATGGGAGGATCTCCAGGACGCGCCGGGTGAGGCAGCGGATGTACGAAGGATCGGTGCCCGGGGCGGCCACGCGGCGGTAGGTGCGGATGCCGGCCTGGTCGGCCACGTGGCGATACTCGATGTCGAGTTCGTGCAGCGTCTCGATGTGCTCGGTGACGAAGCTCACGGGCACCACGATGACGTCCTTGCCACCCATGGACTCCAGAACCGTCTTCAGGGGTGGCTCCAGCCAGCGCACAGGTCCCGTGCGGCTCTGGTAGGCCAGCAGGTACCCGCCCGGCAGCTCGCCGAGGCGGGCCTGCAGCGCCTCGCAGGTGGCGTGGATCTCCTTCTCGTAGGGATCGCCGGCCTCGATCTGGCGCACGGGCAGGCTATGGGCACTGAAGATCACCGTGGCGCCAGGCAGCTCCTGGAGGGCCGCGCGCAGGGGCCGCTCCAGCGCGTCCAGGTAGTCGGGATCCGTGGCGTAGTGGTCCACGCCCGGCAGCAGCTCCATGCCGGCCTTCGCGGCCTCGATGGCCAGTTCGCGCAGGCTTGAGCCGGTGGTGGCACGGCAGTCATGGGGGTAGAGGGTCACCGGCACCAGCTTCCGGATGCCCTGGCGCTTCAGGGCCTGGAGCAGCCCCTTGGCCCGGGGGGCGGTGCAGCGGAAGCAGAGCTTCACGGCCTCGTCCCGGCCTGCGGCGCGCAGGGCGGCCCGCAGCGCCGAGGCCTGATAGGCGCTCTCCCGCAGCAGCGGCGAGCCGCCGCCGATCTCGGCGTAGCGGCCCTTGGCGCTGGGGGCCCGCAGCCGGGCGATGAGCCGGGCCAGGGGCGGCTGCAACCAGGCCGGCCCCGGCAGCTTGATGAGGTCCCGGTCACCGAACAGCGCCGCCAGGAAGGGCTCCACCTGGCCCAGGTTCACGGGACCGCCGAGGTTGAGGAGGAGGAGGGCCGTATCGCGCATCGTCCTCCACCTTACGCGAGGGAGCCCGTCACTGTCGTCACGGAACCCTGGACGCCGCGTGACAGAAGCTGACATGGACGCGGGGCCGCCGGCATCCCATAGACTGTTCCGACACCTGGAGTTCCCATGCCCACCCCTGCCGATCTGTCCGCCTTCGCCAGCCTGCCCGACGAGGCCCGGCTCTGGCTGCTGGCCCTGACGCACGACACCGAGGCCTCGGTCCTGGCGCCGGAACTGGAGGCCCTGCTGGGACGCTGGCGGCACAAGGGCGTGCAGTACCAGGGGGCTTGGACCCTCCTGGAGCGCCGCATCCTCGCCGTGGCGGAACCCACCCTCGCCGCCCAGCCCTCGGGCTGCGCCATCGACGGTATGCTGCGCGGCGTGAACCAGCTCACGGCGAAGCTGGGCCTGGCCCTGGAGGATCCGCAGGCCGTGATCGTGCGGCTGGCGGACGGCATCCGCGCCCTGCCCCGCGCCGACATCGGGGCGCGGCTGGACGACGGCACGCTGGACGGCGCCACGCCGGTGCTCGACCTGGCCCTGTTGACCCTCGGCGACCTGCGCCAGGGACGCTTCGAGCGGCCCCTCGCCGCCACCTGGATCGGGAGGAAGTACTTGAGGCCCGTCGGCAGTGGCCTGTAGCCGCGCGGGGCGTTCCGCCCCGCGATAACAAAAACATGGCGGCCCGAGGCCGCCATGTTTTTGCCGTCGAGGCTTGTGGAGTGGAACGCTAGAAAATGGATTCACCGGGCTTGCGGCGCCAGGCCTCGGAGCGCTTCTGGCCTTCCGCCTTGGGTTTCGCGTCCTTGGCAGCGGCCAGCGTCTGCATCAACGAACCACCCAGCAGGGAGGCCACGTTCTTGGCCAGGGCCGGGGCGGCGGGCACCGCCGGGGCGCTCACGGGGCCGGAGGCGGATTCCTCGGCAGGAGCGGCCTTGGCGGTGATCTCCTTCAGGCGCTTCTCGTACCAGAGCTTCCGCTTGGGATCGATGACCCGGATGTTCCCGGCCTTCTCACCCTTCTTGAGAACCTTCGGCTTCGGCTTTTCACGGTCTTCCCGCAACACGGAATCAGGCTTTGCGGCTTCTTCGAGGATCTTCGCCAGGTTGCCAAGGCCACGCAGGTTCATCATGTGCGGTTGTTTCTCCAGAGGGGCCACGGGCCACCACTCACCAGACTAACGGGAAGTGCTTCATCTACATAGTGATTTTAGGCACGAGGCAGGGTTTTTCCCGGGCCGTGACGCCGGCGATACCTGGGACACTGGCCCCATGGCGACCTCGACGACTGCCCTGAAGGCCCGCCTGGACGGCCTCTGCGCCCGCTACGACACGGCCGGGGCCCTGGGGAGCGACCCTCTCAGCGTGGTCCTCGCCTACGAGTCCCCCCTGGACCAGGAGGTGGCCGCCTTCGTGGCCGCCCACCTGGCCTATGGGCGCGTGGAGCCCATGATCCGGGCCGTGAAGGGCGTCCTGGCGCCCCTGGGAGACCGACCGGCCGACTGGCTGCGGAAACGCTCGGCCCCCAGGGCCCGAAAGGAGCTCACCCGCGCCCTGGCGGACTGGGCCTGGCGTTTCCACACGGGCTCGGACCTGGCGGCCTGGCTGCTGGCCTGGAAGCAGCTGGATGCGGAGAGCGGCGCGGGCCTGGAGGCCCACCTCCTCCCGCGCCCGGGAGAAGAGCCGGACGAGGCCCTCTCCCGCCTGGTGCAGCGGC
The DNA here is from genome assembly GCA_963751095.1 of uncultured Holophagaceae bacterium. Taxonomy (GTDB): domain Bacteria; phylum Acidobacteriota; class Holophagae; order Holophagales; family Holophagaceae; genus Geothrix. Next base: position 80,522 of record CAVVTK010000022.1, read on the forward strand.
TGCGCGTGGAGCTGCCCGCCTCCTACGGGGCCCGCTTCTCCCTGCCTGATCCCCTGGAAGGGGCCGCCTGCAAGCGCTGGCGCATGTTCCTCCGCTGGATGGTGCGCACCGGCTGGCCCGATCTCGGCCTCTGGACCCGCTACCCCGCCCACGGGCTGGTCATCCCCCTGGATACCCACGTGGCCCGTGTGTCGCGGTTCATCGGCCTCAGCCGCCGCGCCACCCCAGACGGGAAGATGGCCCAGGAGATCACCGAGGCCCTGCGTCGACTCGACCCCACCGATCCCCTGCGCTACGACTTCGCCCTCAGCCACCTGGGCATCCTCGGTGACTGCCCCGGCGTGCGCAAACGCAGCACCTGTGCAGAGTGTCCGCTGTATTCGGTGTGTTCGGCGGGCTCCAAACCCACGGCACGTCCCAAGGAGTAGCTGGTGGTTCGCAACCCTTGGATTAGGCCTCCTCGTAGGCCTTCTCCAACGCGGCCACGTCCAGCTTCACCATCTCCATCATCGCCGCCATGACCCCCTGGACCTTCCTGGGGTTCGGGTCGGCGATCAGCTCCATGAAGCGCCGGGGGACGATCTGCCAGGTGACGCCGAAGGGGTCGGTGATCCAGCCGCACTGGGAGGGCGTGGCTCCCGCGGCGACGAGCCTGTCCCAGTACCGGTCGACCTCGGCCTGATCCTCGCAATCCACGAAGAGCGAGAAACCCTGCGAGAACGTAAAGTACGGCCCGCCGTTGTAGCCCATGAAGGCCTGGCCGCCGACGACGAACTGGGCCGCGGTGACAGGACCGTCCGAACCCGCGCGGGACAGCTGCCTGACCTCCGAATCCGGGAAGGTCGCGGTGTAGAACGCGATCGCAGCCTCGAGCTGGTCGTTGAACATCAGGAAGGGCGTCACCTTGGTCATCGTCGACTCCTGTTCATTCCCAGCCCTGGCGGAGTGGTCGTGGTCACCCCAGTTTCCGGACTGGAGCAGGGAAGTCCGCTCCAGGACCAGGGGTGCCGAGGGCAGATTGGTCGGAAAAGGGTGGTGCCAGGCCAATCGGGATCATGACAAGAAGGCTAGGTTCACCACTCGACCTGTCGAGCCCCCGGGGGTGGATTCTTTCGTCCGCGGGCCAGAATGGTCGGCGCGAACGCTGGCTGCAGGCGCCGCGCGAACGGGCGTGCTCCCTGCCGGGCGATTCCTCAACCACGGATCCGCTGCGCGGCTTCGTGGGCTTCGGTGATTCCTTTGGCTGGCCAACGCTGCATTTACCCGCGTCCGACTCGCGCTTTGTGCTTTTCGCAAAAAAAGTCCGGGCTTGCCACGTGCGCGACCCACTGGGAGCGCAGGCCAGTGCCGATTCGCAAAGCCAAGCCGAAGGCGCGACACGATCAGGCCGCTCTCTGCCGGGCGATCTCCTCAACCGCGAATCCGCTGCGCGGCTTCGCGGGCTGCGGCGATTTCTTTTGCTGTCGAACGCGGCATTTAGCCGCGTCCGACTCGCGCTGCGCGCTCCACGCAAAAGAAGGGGCCGGGCTGACCACGGCACTCGGGGGAACGACTTAGGGCTGCTTCTTCCGACCTGACCCGGTTCATCGCACCCCGATGCATGGGGCCCGGCTTGAACTCAGCCTAGCCGCGATGCCCCCGCGCACACCAGCGGAAGGGTGTGGCGCAAGCGTGCATCCCTGCTCAAAGTCCCTGATTTCCGGGGTCTTTTTAAACGATGGAAAAATCCGGTTAGCACCCCTTGACACCCCTACATCTTGGGGCCATCCTTTTCTCCCGGCACAACCCATAGAGGTCAACCCAAAGTCTCCCACCCCCTGGGGAGAGCTTTGTACGCCTCGCGGAAAAGCCATGTCTTTCGATCCGTCCTTCTCCACCCCTCGCGCAGGACAGCCACATGAAGATTGCCCGCCACTTCACCAAGGCAGGTCACGATCCCCTGGAAGGAATTCCCTTCGTCCCGCGCACCAGCCGCATCTCCAAGCTCGACGGCACCGTGGTGTTCGAGGCCAGGGACGTGATGGTGCCCGAGACCTGGTCCCAGGTGGCGGTGGACATCCTCGCCCAGAAGTATTTCCGCCGGAAGGGCATCGACGCCCAGAACAACGGCGAGAAGGACGCGCGCCAGGTGTTCCACCGGTTGGCGGGCTGCTGGCGCCACTGGGGTGATACGCATGGCTACTTCGACACGGCGGATGACGCCCAGGCCTTCTGCGACGAGCTCACCTACATGCTCGCCAACCAGATGTGTGCGCCCAACTCGCCCCAGTGGTTCAACACGGGCCTGCACTACGCCTACGGCATCAGCGGCCCCGCGCAGGGCCACAGCTTCGTCAACCCCGCCACCGGCGTACTCGAGAAGTCCACCTCGGCCTATGAGCGCCCCCAGCCCCACGCCTGCTTCATCCAGAGCGTGGCCGACGACCTTGTGAACGAGGGCGGCATCATGGACCTGTGGACCCGCGAGGCCCGCATCTTCAAGTACGGCTCCGGCACGGGCACGAACTTCTCCAAGGTGCGCGGCTCCGAGGAGCCGCTGTCGGGCGGCGGCCGCAGCTCGGGCCTCATGAGCTTCCTGGCCGTGGGCGACCGCGCCGCGGGCGCCATCAAGAGCGGCGGCACCACGCGCCGCGCCGCCAAGATGGTCTGCCTCGACCTGGACCACCCCGACATCGAGGCCTTCATCGACTGGAAGGTCACCGAGGAGCGCAAGGTGGCCATGATCGCCGCCGGCAGCGCCGTGGTGCGCCGCCACTGGGATGCCATCTGCAAGTCCGTGGAAGGCTCCACCACCAAGGATGCCGATCCCAAGACCAACGAGGCCTTGCGCAAGGCCCTGGCCCGTGCCAAGCGCGAGGGCGTGCCTGCCGCCTTCCTCACGCAGTGCCTGGGCCGCCTGGCCGAGGGCGACTTCGCCCGTGACCTGCAGGGCTACGACACCTCCTGGGACGGCGAGGGCTACCTCACCGTGGGCGGCATGAACTCCAACAACTCGGTGCGCGTGCCCGATCCCTTCATGCGCGCCCTGGAGATGGACGGCGACTGGGAGCTGAAGCGCCGCATCGACGGCAAGACCAGCAAGAAGCTCCGCGCCAAGGACCTCTGGGAGAAGGTGAACCGCGCCGCCTGGGCCTGTGCCGATCCCGGCATCCAGTTCAACACCACCATCAACGACTGGCACACCTGCCCCGAAGACGGCCCCATCAACGCGAGCAATCCCTGCTCCGAGTACATGTTCCTGGATGACACGGCCTGCAACCTGGCCTCGCTGAATCTCTGCACCTTCCTCACGGAGGACGGCGGCTTCGACCTCGTGGGCTACCGCCACGCCATCCGCCTCTGGACCGTGGTGCTCGAAGTCAGCGTGCTCATGGCCCAGTTCCCCAGCGAGGCAATCGCGCAGCTCAGCTACGACTTCCGCACCCTGGGCCTGGGCTACGCCAACCTGGGCGCCATGCTCATGCGCATGGGCATCCCCTACGACAGCGTCGAGGGCACCCAGTGGTGCGCGGCCCTCACCGCCATCCTCACGGGCGACGCCTACGCCGCCAGCGCCGAGATGGCCCGGGAGCTGGGCCCCTTCCCCGGCTACCAGCGCAACGCCGACCACATGCTGCGGGTCGTCCGCAACCACCGCCGCGCCGCCTACAACGCCCCGGCCTCGGAGTACGAGCAGCTCTCCATTCGGCCCCAGGGTCTGCATGGCGCCGGCGTGCCCAACCGCATCGTCGAGGCCGCCCGCGAGAGCTGGGACACGGCGCTCACCTACGGCGAGCAGTGGGGCTTCCGCAACGCCCAGGTGACGGTGCTGGCGCCCACGGGCACCATCGGCCTGCTCATGGACTGCGACACCACCGGCGTCGAGCCCGACTTCGCCCTGGTGAAGTTCAAGAAGCTGGCGGGCGGCGGCTACTTCAAGCTGGTGAACCGCGCCATCCCCGAGGCCCTGGCCCGCCTGGGCTACAGCCCGAAGCAGATCCAGGAGATCGAGCGGCACGTGGTGGGCTGGCTGCAGATCACCGACGAGACGCCCGGCATCACCCGCAGCATGCTCAAGGGCAATGGCTGGGCCGACGAGGAGATCGCCCTGGTGGAGCAGAAGCTCCCCACCGCCTTCGATCCCGCCTATGCCATCGACGTCGACCGCCTGAAGAAGGACTTCAGCCCCGAGCAGGTGGAGGCCTTCCTGCTCGGCCTCAGCGGCTCCATGACCGTGGAGGGCGCGCCCCACCTCAAGGACGAGCACCTGCCCATCTTCGACTGTGCCAACCGCTGCGGCCGCACGGGCCGCCGCTACATCGCCCCCATGGGCCACCTGCGCATGATGGGGGCCGCCCAGCCCTTCCTCAGCGGCGCCATCAGCAAGACCATCAACCTCCCCGCCGAAGCCACGGTGCCTGAAATCGGCAGCATCTACGAGGCCAGCTGGCAACTCATGCTGAAGGCCGTGGCCCTCTACCGCGACGGCTCGAAGATGAGCCAGGCCATGGCCACCAACCTCGACCTGCTGGATGGCGCCGACACGCTCATGGACGACCAGGCCACCGCCGCGGAGAAGACGCCTGCCATGGCCCAGGCCCTCACGAACCAGCTGGTGCGCACCTACCGCCGGCGCATGCCCAACCGCCGCGGCGGCTACACCCAGGCCGTGAGCGTGGGCGGCACCAAGATCTACCTCCGCACCGGCGAATACGAGGACGGCAGCCTCGGCGAAATCTTCCTCGACATCCACCGGGAAGGCGCCGCCCTGCGCGCCATCCTCAACTGCTTCGCCATCGCCGTGAGCATGGGCCTCCAGCACGGTGTGCCCCTGGAAGAGTTCTGTGACGCCTTCCTGTTCACCCGCTTCGAGCCGGGTGGCATGGTCATGGGCAGCGACACCATCAAGATGAGCACCAGCCTCATCGACTTCGTCTTCCGCGAGCTGGCCATCAGCTACCTGGGCCGCTACGACCTGGCCCACGTGGACGCCGACCAGGTGGTGAACCCCACCACGGGGCTGCGGCCCAGCAGCCAGGCCCCCGGTCTCGCCGCCGCCATGCCCAGCCTGCCCACGGGCACGCCCCTGCCCTTCCCCGAGGCCACGGGCAACACGCCCAGCCCTGCTCCGGTGCCGGAACTGGTGGCGGTCGGCGCCTCCGGGGCCCGCGCCACCGTGTCCGCCGCCCAGGCCGCCCGCGAGAAGGGCTACACCGGCGATCCCTGCCCCGAGTGCGGCCACCTCACCCTGGTGCGCAACGGCGCCTGCATGAAGTGCCAGACCTGCGGCGCCACCACGGGTTGCAGCTAGGGGGAAAGGAATTCTGAAATAAGCGGAGGATAGCTGAGGAACGGAGGAGAGCGGAGAAGGACAGAAGGAAGCCATTCCGTTTTTCTCCGCACTTCCGCTTACCTCCGCTTATTTCCATTTCTTTCAAGACCTTGGAAGTTCACGGCCGCCTGATGAGCGAGGCTAGCGCTTGTGCGCGTGGGCCTTCTTCAGCAGGCCGTCGCTCCAGCCGCGCTTGTGGCAGGTGGCGCAGAAGGGAGCCCCGGGCCGCACCAGCCCGGCCGCGCTGGCCTTGGCGGAGTCCTTCATGGTCGCCATGGCCTTGTACTCGCTCCCGGCGCCGTGGCAGCCTTCGCAGTCCAGGGGCGGGTTGCGCCTGGCGTGGGCGGTCTCCAACCAGGAGGCGAACTGGACGCGATGGCACAGCTTGCAGGCGTTGCTGCCCACCTTGGTGAGCCCGGCCTTGGTGGGCTTCACCGCGACCTCGCCCCCGGGATCGGTGATGGGATTCGCCGCCTGGACCGGGGCCGGAGCGGGTGCCGCAGGTTTCGCTTCGGGCGCGGGAGTCGCGGCGACCGGCGCAGGCGCCGGAGCTGCCGCGGCGGCGGCCGGGGCGGGTGAAGGGGTCGCAGGCTGGGCCGCAGGGAGTGCCGAGGGCTTGGCCGCCGGCGTCGGGGCGGGGGTGCCGGGGGTCGGCGCGGCTCCGGGCTTCACCTCGGCCGCTGGGGCTAGAGGAGTCGCCGGCGCCACCTCCTTGGGGCCGCAGCCCTGGAGCCCCAGGGCCCAGCCGGTCAGGAGGCAGAATCCTGCCATGCGGACGTGATGGCTGACGTGGATGCGCATGGGGATCTCTCCAAAGAACGGCTGCGCCTAATGCTTGTCGTGGCCCTTGTGCTCGCCGCGCTCTCGGTCCTGATGCTTCTCCTGGCCTTTGTGCTTCCCGTTGTCGCGGTGCTTCTCGCGCCTGGGTCGGCGCTCGGCGCGGCGGCCCTCGCGGGGGGCGTTGCGGGACGGCTCGGGCTTTTTCGAGAGGCCCATGGGATCCGGCAGGTTCAGCGGATTGGGGAGCTGGGCCATCAGCAGCGAGCCGCCGAACAGCATGGTTACGAGGATGCGGGTGAAACGGGACATGGGTCCTCCATCGGCGGAATAGGCAGGACGCGATGTTCCCGCCGCGATGAACCTTGATCCTACTCCCTCACACAAAAGTCACGGCATGCACCGGCGGCAGGTGCTCGGCCAGGGTGAGCCAGTCGTCGCCCTGGTTCTCGCTGATCCACACCGAGCCCGTGGTGGAGCCGAAGGCCAGGCGCTCGCCGCTGGCATCCAGATCCAGCGCATGGCGGTAGACCAGGTCGTAGGCCCAGCCCTGGGGCAGCCCCTTGCCCAGTGTCTCGAAGCTGCGGCCGCCGTCCCGGGTGCGGTTCACCACCACCCGGCCCTCCGCTGGGATGCGCTTCTCGTCCTTGATGGCCGGCACGAACCAGGCCGTGTCGGGATCCTTCGGATGCACCACCACGGGGAAGCCGAAGACCGAAGGCTGCACGTCCGTGATCTCGGTCCAGCTCATGGCATCGTCGGTGCTGCGGAAGATGCCGTTGTGGTGCTGCACCCACCAGTGGTCCGGCTGCGCGGGGCACTGCACCAGACGGTGGGGATCCTGGGATTCCGGAGCTTCCACCAGCTCGGGCGGCGCGTAGTCGGCGCGCATGCCCTTGGTGTGCGCGGTCCAGGTCCGGCCACGATCCGTGGTGTGCCACACGCCGCCGCTGGAGACGGCCACCACCACGCGGTCACCGCTCCGGGGATCCACGCAGACGGAGTGGATGCCGGGCACGTCCGCCCCGCCCCCCATCCACTTGCGGCGCTCCGGCATGTTCCAGAGCGACTCCACCATCTGCCAGGTGGCGCCCAGGTCCTCGCTCCAGAAGAGGCCGCCGGGCAGCGTCCCAGCCCAAAGCAGGCCCGGCTGGGAGGCCAGGCCGGGCGTGAGGCACCAGAAGCGGATGAGGCGCCAGGGGATCTCGCGGCCGATGAAATCCTTCTCCACATGCCCTTCGGGCGGCGCGGGGTAGGCGGGCACGCCGATCTCCTCCCAGGTGGCGCCGCGGTCCCCCGAGCGGTGCAGCTTGGCGCCGAAGTGGCCGTGATCCAGGGCCGCGTACCAGGCGCCGTCGCGGGGATCTTGCATGCTGAGGGACACGTTGTCCCCCAGGAAGAAGACCTCGTCGAGGGCCCAGGCCCCTTTTCCTTTGCGGCGGGCAGAGAAGAGCCCCTTGCGCGTGGATACCAGCAATTGATCGGACATCTCAGCCTCCGGACAGGGCCTGCATGACGAAGATCTCGGCGCCTTCGGGCACGGGGTCGGCGAGGCCCTTGCGGTCCGCGATGGGCACGCCATCCACGTAGATGGACATGTGAAACCTCAGGGCACCATGCTCATCCAGCACGTAGCCCCGGAGCCTCGGGTAGAGGGCGAAGGCCGCCTCCAGGCTCTCGCGCACCGAGGCGCCCGCCACCGCGCAGGGCGGGCAGGCCACGTGGCGCTGGAGGTTGCGGGTGAACGCGAGGCGGGGCATGGGGCTCCGGAAGGGCCCCGCCACTGTCCCTCCGAGCGACCTTCCTGTCAAGACAGGCGAGTCGGGCTAATCGAAACGGGTGGGATCGTCCCAGCGCTGCATGTGCGCCAGAGCCAGTTCCTTTTCCCGTTCACGCTGCCTCCGGGCCTCGAGGAAGTCCTCGTCCTCGAGCCGGGTGGGATCCGGGAGGGGGTGGCCGTCCAGGACCTGCATTGGCGCGGCGCGCCGCTCCACCCCGACGATCCTGCTCCACGTCTGACGCCGTTCCACTGGACTCATCATGGTCCACCTCCGGCTGTTGACCCAACATAGGTCAAGACCAGGGGGGCGCCACCTGGAAACCCCTCCAGAGGCCTCGGGGCCGGGCCTAGCGGACCATCCGGAGGTAGAGGTCGCCGCCCAGCCAGGCGCAGGGCCGTGAGCACGAGGGCGACGAGGTACCAGGAGAGAGAAAAAAGGCCACGTCTTTTGTGACCTTTCAGCCTGAGGCTAGAGATGCCTCGGGATGAAGCCTGCCTGCGGCAGTTCTCTGTGTCCTCCCTGGTTCTCTGTGTCTTCTGTGTTCCTGCTTTTCCAGAAGTCCCGGATGAATACAAAAACGCAGGGGGTCGCCCCCCTGCGTGGTCCGGTCTGGATGGATCGGGCTAAATGAGGCCCAACTGCTTCACGGCCTGGCGCTCCTCGTCGAGCTCCTTGGCGGTGGCGTCCATCTTGGCCCGGCTGAAGGCGTTGATCTCCAGGCCCTTCACGATCTCCACCTGGCCGTTCTTCACGGTCACGGGGAAGCCGTAGACCAGGCCCTCGGGCACGCCGTAGCTGCCGTCCGACACGAAGGCCATGCTGGTCCATTCGCCTGCGGGTGTGCCCAGTGCCCAGCTCTTCATGTGGTCGATGGCGGCGTTGGCGGCGCTGGCGGCGCTGCTGAGGCCGCGGGCCTCGATGATGGCGGCGCCGCGCTTGGCGACCGTGGGGATGTAGCTCGTCTCGTACCAGGCGTGGTCATTGACCAGGTCGTAGGCGTTCTTGCCGTCCACGGTGGCGTGGTAGAGGTCGGGGAACTGGGTGACGCTGTGGTTGCCCCAGATCGTCATGTTCTTGATGGCGGTGACGGGCTTGCCGGTCTTCTCCGCCAGCTGGGAAATGGCGCGGTTGTGGTCCAGGCGCACCATGGCGTGGAACTGAGCGGGCTTCAGCTTGGGGGCGTTGGACAGGGCGATGAAGGCGTTCGTGTTGGCGGGGTTGCCCACCACCAGCACCTTCACGTTGCGGCTGGCCACTTCGCTGAGGGCATGGCCCTGGGGCTTGAAGATGCCGCCATTGGCGTTCAGCAGATCGGCGCGCTCCATGCCCGCCTTGCGCGGCAGGGCACCCACCAGCAGAGCGTAGTCGGCATCCTTGAAGGCCACCATGGGATCGTCGGAGGTGACGATGCCGGCCAGCAGCGGGAAGGCGCAGTCATTGAGCTCCATGACGACGCCGTTCAGCGCCTTCAGGGCGGGCGTGATCTCCAGCAATTGGAGGATCACAGGCTGGTCGTTGCCCAGCATCGCGCCGCTGGCGATGCGGAAGAGCAGGCTGTATCCGATCTGGCCGGCAGCGCCGGTGACGGCCACGCGAACGGGGGTCTTCATACTCGATCCTCCTGGGAGATTTGGCCCATTCTATACCCCGCGCCAGATCTGGAAACCAGCAGGTCGGTAATCGTGACCAAGGTCCCTCCGGCAGTGGGGTGGAGACTCAGGCCTCCAGGTCCTTCACCACCTGGTCCCCGCCCAACTGGCGCATCTGGCTGAGGATCCAGGCCTGCCGTCCGCGGATGTACTCGCTGGGGGCGTTCGCCTTGAACTTGCGGGGATTCGGCAGCACCGCCGCCAGGAGCGCCGCCTCCGAGGGCGTCAGCCGCTTGGCCGACTTGCCGAAGTAGGTGCGCGCGGCCGCCTCGGCGCCGTAGATACCGTCGCCGAACTCCACGATGTTCAGGTAGACCTCCAGGATCCGCTTCTTGGACCAGCCCGCCTCGATGAGCAGGGTGAACCAGGCCTCCAGCCCCTTCCGCGTCCAGGAGCGGCTGTTCCACAGGAAGAGGTTCTTCGCCGTCTGCTGGGATACGGTCGAGGCGCCCCGCTTGCGGCGGCTCTTCTCGTTGTGCTGCACGGCCTTCTCGATGGCCTGCCAGTCGAAGCCGAAGTGATCGATGAAGTTCTGGTCCTCCGCCGCGATCACCGCCACGCCCAGGCAGGGCGCGATCTCCTCCAGAGGCACCCAGCGGTGCCGCGAGGCATAGGGCCTGCCGCTGGACCAGGACTCCACCCGCCGCTGCACCATCAGCCCCGAGGTCGGTACCGGCACAAACCGGAACACCAGCACCAGGATGATGTTCAACACAAGAAAAAGCCCCAGGGCCCAGGCCAGTCCCACCAGGATCCGCCACTTCCATCCCCGCTTCTGCTTCGCCATGCCGTCCCATCCCATTCCTGCAATTCAGTCTGCCAGCCCAGGGGCCGATAGGTCTGCATCGGGCCCTGCGGAGCCAACCCTCCGCAGGGTCGAGGCCTGGAGATCCACCGGCATGACCACGGAACAGGACCACCGGAGGTACCCGCGGCTGAGCACCACAGGCGGCGAATATCGTGTCCGCTTCAGGACGAAGGACGTCGACATCCTCGACGCGAACCTGGCCAACCTCAGCGCCGGCGGCTGTGGCCTCGAAGTGCAGCTCCACGAGGCGGCCCACCTGGATGCGGGGGACGCCATCGAGTTCCTGGTGCTGGATCATCCCGATCTGCCCTTCGTGCCCTTGACCGCCACCATTCTGCGGATGCTGGGCAAGGTCGCGGGAAAAACCACCGGCTACGTCCTGGTCGGGATCGAGTACCGGGACATCACGCCCTTCATCCGGGAGCTCATTGCCGGCCACGTCGCGACGGAATTGGAGCGCGGGTAAAGATGCCGTCAGAAGGCCAGAACCGATCCGGGAGGGCGCGGCCATGAAGCAGGGCCCCATGGAGCTGTGGCTGGACCGACTGGACCCGACCTGGCGTGGGGATCAGCTGGCCTTCTTCCGCACCCTCGCCGAGGTGGGCCGCGGAGCCGTGCCTGAGTTGGCCGACCGCGTCCTCAAGGCCTCCTGCCCGGCCGCCCTGCGGCAGCTGGTGCTCGAGGCCAGCTTCTACCACCCCTGGCCCGAGTGGATCCCCATCACCAGCCGCCTCCTGCGCCACGAAAAGGATCCGGCCATCTTCGAATCCGGCGCCCGGGCCCTGGGCCGGATGCGCAGTCCGGAGGCACTGGCGGTCCTGCGGGAACTGGCCCAGACCCGGGCCACCCAGCCCTTCCGCGACATCCTCGACCTCGTTCTGCGCGAATCCGACCCCACCGAAGCCTTCCATCACCACTTCGGGCGCCTGCTCCAGGGCAGCGCCCAGCCCGCCGACGCCAACGAGGGCGCGCACCAGCTGGCGAAGCTGCTCAGCCCGGCGGCCCTGGAGCCGATCCGGACCCTCGCCAGCCATCCGGATCTGCTGGTATACCGCCAGGCCCTCCGGCTGCTTGGGCAGATCCAGTCGGCGGAGGCTGCGGATTGCCTGCTCGGGCTGCTGGTGGAGGCCCACCAGGATGCCCTGGCCGACCGGGAGGTGCGCACCCAGCTGACGGCCTTCCGCGCCCTGGCCCGGCCGGAGGTGCAGGCCCAGGTCATCCAGCTGCTGGCCCTGCGCTGGGAGGCCAGGGATCCCGTCGTCGCCGTGGACCTGCTGTCGGGCCTGGCCGATCGGATCAGGAGCGCGTTGCGGACGATCCGCGACGAGGAGCCCGGACTCTTCGACACCTTCCTGGTGGAGACGCTGGAGGCCTCGCAGGAGGAGAAGCCGGCCCAGCTGGCGCGGCACCTGGGGCAGGCCGGGGAGCAGACCGCCCAGCGCGCCCGGCGCCTGGAGTTCGCCCTGGACGCCACGGCCCAGGGGCTGGCAGACCTCGCAGGCCAGGGTTTCATCGACCCCCAGCGCCTGCTGAATCCCCTGGCCGAGTGCCTGCGGAGGAACACCGGCCGGGCCGGGGTCGTGACGGCCCTGGCCCGCCTGGCCCCTGTGAACGCCAGCGAGCTGTTCGACCTGCTCGTCCGGCAGACGGACGGTGCCCTGCGCATGGTGGCGGTGGAGGTGCTGGGCGAGCGGCGGGACCCGGCTCTGAAGGCCACGCTCCTGAAGCTGCGGTGGGATCCCATTGCCGACCTGGCCCAGCGGGCCCTTTGGCACCTGGGCCAGCTGCCGGATCCCGAAGGGCTGGCCCGGGAGCGGCTGGGTCTGGCCGATCCCGAGGAGATCAAGGTGGGACTGCGCTTCATCGCCATGCACCAGCTGGAAGCACTCGTGCCGCAGCTCCTGGAGCTGGTGGCCTCGGAACCCCAGGAGACGCTCCTGGTGGCCGCCCTGGAGACCCTCGGCACCCTGGGCTCGGCCCAGGCCGTGGAGCCCATCCTGACCCTGCTCCACTCCGGCCAGAACGCCCGCGTCCAGGTCGCCCTGGCCCAGGCCCTGCGGGACCTGGGCGATCCCGCCGGGGCCGCCGCCCTGTGCGCCAAGGCCGGCGAACTGAACGCGCCGGAGCTCCACACCCTGGCTGTGGAGGCCCTGGCCCGGGCCCACGCCACGGCCCAGCAGCCCCTGCCCCTGACCCAGACCCACGCCCTGGATGCGTCAGTTCGCGCCGCCTGGAATGCCCGCCAAGCCTCGTGGTCGCTCCGCCGCCGCCTCGGGGAGGCCCTGGTGGCCCTGCACCTGGAAGACCAGTCCTGCTGGGTGGATTTCGCCAACCTCCTCCAGGAGACGCTGCATGAGAAGCGGCCCTCCGGAACCGTGCCCGCCGAGGACCTCGCGCACCTGCAGACTGCCGCCCGGACCCTGGCCCAGAAGGCGAAGGCCTGATCCACCCCGCTCCCCGCTCGACAGTCGGCACCGGTCGCGGCATCCTCCCCGTTGGAGGACGGCATGAGCGAGCGGTTGAGCGGCACGGAACTGGTGGCCCTGGTGCAGCGGGTGTTCCAACCCCAGCCTGGCGAGCAGGCTCTGGCCATCCTCGTGGATCTGCCGGATGCCCGGGTGCCCGACGAGCCGAGCTGGGCCGAGCGGCGCGCCATCGCCGCCGGGTGGGTGGAGGAGCTCCAGGCCCACCGGTCCGAGCTGGGCCTGGACGCGCACCTGGTGGTCTACCCCAACGTCCACACCAACAACGGCGAGCTCCCCGAGCGGGCCTGGCTGCACCGGGGTGGCCCCCTGCCGGCCGCGGAGGGGCTGGATCCGGCGACCTCCATCAGCTTCGTCGACCTCTACGCGGCCCACCCCATCCTCATCGCCATCACCAAGTTCTCGGCCACGGCGCCCCTGAAGCTGGCCGCGAAAAAGCACCCCATCCGCGCCGCCACCATGCCCGGTTTCCGCGCCGACATGATTCCCGCCCTGCGGCTGGACTACACCGAGGTGAACCGCCGCGTGAACCTGCTGAAGGATCTGCTGGACCGCGCCGAGGGCGCGGACTTCCGCTTCGGCACCCCCGCCGGCCCCTGCGCCCTGCACGTGGACCTGCGCCACCGCACGGGCCACGCCTCGGGCGGCCTCCTGCCCAAGCCCGGCGTGGCGGGGAACCTGCCCTCGGGCGAGGCCTACATCGTGCCCTACGAGGGTGAGCTGCCGGAGGATCCCAGCCGCACGGCGGGGGTGATGCCCGTGCAGTTCGGCGCGGAGATCGTGCGCTACCGCATCGAGGCGAACCTCGCGCTGGAAGTACTCAGCGAAGGGCCGAAGTCCCGCGAGGAGGCCGCCCTGCTCGCGAAGGAGCCCGCCTACGGCAATCTCGCCGAGCTGGGCCTGGGCGTGCTCTCCGCCTTCGGCGTGAAGCCTATCGGCGAGATCCTGCTGGACGAGAAGCTGGGCCTGCACCTGGCCTTCGGCCGCAGCGACCACTTCGGCGGCCAGGTAGGCCCCGCCCAGTTTTCCAGCCCCGAAGCCGTCATCCACATCGACCGCGTCTACGTTCCCGAGACCCAACCGGAAGTGAAGGTCGTGAGCGTGGATCTGGCCATGGCCGATGGCGGCACCGTCGCGCTCATGCGGGACGGTGAGTACGCGGTGGGATTCTGATTTCGATCAGCGCTTGGGATAGGCCGGCACCGCCGGGAAGGGCGGAGTGGGGTTCTCCTTGAGCTGCTTGAGGAGGGTCGCGATGCCCACTTCGAGCTGCGGGTCGCGGCCCTGCAGCAGGCTGGCGGGATCGTTCTCCACGGTGAGGTCGGGGTCGGCGCCGTGGTTCTCCACCCACCACTGGCCTTCCTTCCCATAGAAGCCGTTGTTGCTCTGCTCCACGGTGCCGCCATCCAGAGTGAACTGGGTGTTGATGATGCCCACCAGGCCGCCCCAGCTGGGCACGCCCACGATGGTGCCCAGGTTCCGGGCCTTGACGTGCATGAGGAAGGCTTCGCCATCGCTGCCGTTCTGCTCGTTGCTGAGGAAGACGTAGCGGCCATCTGAAGCCGTGTTGGGATATCGGAAGGGGGCCATGCCCCGCATGACGTTGAAGCCCACCTGCTTGCGCTCCAGCTTGTCGATCATGAAGTACTCGGTCCATCCGCCGCCGTTGCCGCGCACATCGATGACCAGCCCCTTCTTGTAGCGGAAGGCGCGCCAGTACTTGTCGAACTGGCCGATGTTCTGGTCACCCATGGCCGTGAGGTGCATGTACCCCAGCTGGCCGTTGGAGGCCTTGTCCACGGCGGCGATGTTGCCCGCGATCCAGCGGTGGTAGCGCAGGTCCCAGTCGTTCGGCACGGGCTCCACCTCGATGGTGCGGGCGCCTTCCAATGTGGGTTTGGCGTTCACGGTGAGCGTCACCTTCTGGCCCTTGATGACCTGGAGCCGGGACTGGATGGCCTCCGGGGCCCGCAGGGGCTGGCCGTCGATGGCGAGCAGGTATTCACCATCCTTCACCTTGGGCGCGGGATCCGCCAGGGGGGCCTTCAGGTCCCGGGCATAGGCCGTGGGGCCGTACACCTTGGCGAACTTGTAGACCCCGTTTTCGGCCGTGAAATCAGCGCCCAGGTAGCCGGAGAAGACCGGGTTTGGCGTGGGCCGAGTGGGACCGAAGTCCCCGCCGCCCACGTAGGTGTGGCTGGCGCTCAGCTCGCCCACCATCTGGCTGAGCAGCCCGTTCAGCTCCTGGCGGGAGTTCAAGTCCGGCACCAGGGCCCGGAACTTGGCGCCAATGGCGGCCCAGTCATTGCCGTTCATGTCCTTGTCGTAGAAGAAATCCCGGTACCAGCGCCAGGTGTCCTCGAAGATCTGCTTCCACTCGGCCCGGGGATCCACGGTGAGGCTCAGGCGCTCCAGGTCCAGCTTCTCCGGCAGTGCCTTGGAGGTGAACACCGCCGAAGCCTCGCCCGTGTGGTAGCTGGGGCCCTTGCGGATGAGCAGGCGCTTGCCGTCGGTGTCGAAGGTCCAGTCGCTGACGGGCTCGGTCAGTACCGCCTCCTTGTCCTTCTTGGCACGGGAGTCATAGAGGTGCAGCTTCCACTTGTCCGCCCCCCGGGGCCAGAACATCTCCTCCACCACACTGTCGTCCCAGCCCTCGATCTCGTCCCAGCCCACCAGGCCGCGGCCAGCCTTGAGATGGAAGAAGTTGCCGGCCTTCACGGGCAGCGGCTCGGTGCGCTCACTCAGGCCCGCCACATCGATGCGGAAGGGGCTGCTGCCGGAGGAGGGGCCCGACGCATTGTCCTCACCGACCCGCAGCTTCACGGCCATCACCTGCACCGGGGCGGGCTGGATGTGGTTGTCCTGGCTGGGATCGAGCCGGGTCTGATAGTTGCTGTAGCTGAGGTAGTACAGCGTGCTGCCATCGAGATCGAAGCGGGGGTTGAGGCAGTCGAAGAAGCCGTCGGTCAGTGCGACCTTCTGCTTCGAGACGAGGTTGTAGAGGTAGATGCGGCTGTGGTGGTTGGGCTCCACGAAGCTGTAGGCGATCCACTGGGAATCGGGCCCCCAGGCGTAGTCGCTCACTTCCCAGGTGAACTGATCGTTCTTCAGCTCGTGGGACTCGTCCACCTTGGTGAGCTTCTTCGTGGCCAGGTCCATGACATAGAGGGCGAAGCTCTTGTCGCCGAAGAGGAGCTTCGACCCGTCGGGGCTCCACTCCAGGTGGTAGAGGGCGGTCTTCAGGCCCGTGGGGACGCGCTCGGATTGGCCATCGACGGGCTGCACGTAGAGGTCGTAGTCGCCGCTGGCATCGCTGAAGTAGGCCACCCGCTTGCCGTCGGGAGAAAGGCGGGGCATGCGCTCCCGCACCCCGGGCGTCTTGGTGAGGTTCTTCACGGGCTTGGTGGCCTCGATGGGCACCAGGAACACCTCCCCCCGCGCCTCGAACACCGCCGTGCCGCCCGTCAGGCTCATGGACTGGATCCAGTCCTTGGGGTTCACGGGCCGGGGGGCGGCCTTCCAGCCATCGCTGCTGGTGGTGATCGCCAGGGGACGCAGGGCCTTGGTGGCCAGATCAAGCGCCTGGAGGTGGCCCCCCTGCACGAAGACCACCGTGCGGCCATCGGTGCTGGGCTGCTGGGCGTCGAAGTCCTTCAGGTCCGTCAGGCGGTCCACGGCCTTGGTGGCGGGGTCCACCGCGTAGAGGTTGGTGATGCCGCTGGCGCCACGATCGGATTCGAAGATGACCTTGCCGCCGGCCCAGATGGGGGCGCCGTTCCGGCCCACGAAGTCCGTGAGCTTGTCGAAGCGCCCGGTCTTCAGATCCGCCAGCCACAGGTCCGGATGGTCGCCGCCCTTGTAGCGCTTCCAGTAGGTACTCGGCCCGCCCCTTGGCGTTGTAGGCAAATTGCTGGCCGTCAGGCGACAGCGTGCCCGCGGTGCCCCGCGGGACCGGCAGGGCCTCGGGCTGGTGCCCCTCGAGATCCACCGTGAAGAAGCGCTCCACGGGACGGCGGTCGAAGTCCGCGAAGGTCTTGAAGAGCACCTTCTTGCCGTCGGGCGTCCAGCCCTGCACGGTGGCGCCGCCACCCCACGTGAGGCGCTTCGGCGCGCCGCCTTCCGCGGACATCACATAGACCTGGTTGCCCCCGTCGTACTGGCCCGTGAAGGCGATCCACTTCCCATCGGGACTGAACCGGGCGGCGGTCTCCACGCCGGGATGGGTGCTGAGCCGCCGCGCGGGGCCGCCCTTGAGGGAGCCGAGCCAGAGGTCGTCCTCCCAGGTGAACACCACTCGGTCGCCGTTCACGTCCGGCGAGCTCACGAAGCGGGGCGTGCGGTCCTGGGCCACGAGACCGCAGGCGAGGACCAGCAGGAGGGAAGCGCGGAAGCTCAGCATCAAAGACTCCGAGAACGGGTCCACCAATATACATCGTTTAACGAGGAGCCGAGGCTCCGGCTCGCCCCACCTTCCGCCCCAGCCTTGTGCTGCCTCGGGGCCGGTGCTAGTTTGGCTGATCCCAGTAGCCGCCATGACACCTTCCGCCCGCCTCATCCCTGCCGCCATCGCGATTATTTCGCGCGAGGGGGCATAGGCCGGATCTCATCCTGATTCCAAGCCACCCCCCGCACCGCAAGGTCGGGGGGTTTTGCTTTACCCATGGAGCCCACCTTGAGCACCGACATGACGCAGCCCCCTTCCCGGGACCTCCTCGAACGCATCCTCACGGCCCTGGTCTACGACGTGGCCATCGAGTCGCCCCTGGAGGCGGCGCCGAAGCTGTCCGGCCGAGTGGGCAGCCCGGTGTGGCTGAAGCGGGAGGACCTGCAGCCGGTCTTCTCCTTCAAGCTGCGCGGGGCCTACAACAAGATGGCCCACCTCACGCCGGCGGCGCGGGCCCGGGGCGTCATCGCCGCCTCGGCGGGCAACCACGCCCAGGGCGTGGCCCTGGCGGCGCGGAAGCTGGGCTGCCAGGCGGTGATCGTCATGCCCGTCACCACGCCCGGCATCAAGGTGGACGCGGTCCGCACCCTGGGGGCGCAGGTGGTCCTGCACGGCGACTCCTTCGAGGAGGCCTATGCCCACTCCCAGGCCCTGGCGCAATCTGAGGGCCTGGTCTACATCCACCCCTACGACGACCTCGACGTGATCGCGGGCCAGGGCACCATCGGCCTGGAGCTGCTGCGCCAGATGCCCCGCGGCATGCAGGCGGTCTTCGTGCCCGTGGGCGGCGGCGGCCTCATCGCGGGCATCGCCGCCTACCTCAAGCGCCTGCAGCCCGGCATCCGCATCATCGGCGTGGAGCCCGTGGATGCCGACGCCATGAGCCAGTCCCTGGCGGCGGGCCACCGCGTGCGCCTGGAGCGCGTGGGCCTCTTCGCCGATGGTGTCGCCGTCAGCCAGGTGGGTGAGCTCACCTTCGACCTCTGCCGCCAGTTCGTGGACGAGGTCGTGCTGGTGAACACGGATGAGATCTGCGCCGCCATCAAGGACGTGTTCGAGGAGACGCGCTCGGTGCTGGAACCCGCCGGGGCCCTGGCCGTGGCGGGGCTGAAGGCCTGGGCCGGGAGCCAGGGGCCTGGCACAGACACCGGCAACCTGGTGGCCATCCTGTCGGGCGCCAACGCCAACTTCGACCGCCTGCGCTTCGTGGCCGAGCGGGCGGAGCTGGGCGAACGACGCGAGGCCATCCTCGCCGTCACCATCCCCGAGCGGCCCGGCAGCTTCAAGGCCTTCTGTGAGCTCATCGGCCACCGCTCCATTACCGAGTTCAATTACCGCCTGGCGGATCCGCAACAGGCCCACATCTTCGTCGGCCTGCAAATGGCGGACCGTTCGGAGTTGGAGCCCCTGCTGGCCCGCCTGCGGGCCGAGGGGCTGGCTGCGGAGGACCTCAGCGACAACGAGATGGCCAAGCTCCACGTGCGGCACCTGGTAGGCGGCCGCGCGCCGGGCGTGACCCACGAGCGCATCTACCGCTTCGAGTTCCCGGAGCGGCCGGGCGCCCTGCTCCGCTTCCTGGAGCGCATGAGCCGGGGCTGGAACATCTCGCTCTTTCACTACCGCAACCACGGCGCCGACTACGGCCGCGTGCTGGCGGGCATCCAGGTGCCGCCTGGCGATCAGGCGGTCTTCCAGGCCTTCCTCGACGGCCTGGGCTACCGCTTCGTGGACGAGGGCGACAACCCGGCGTACCGCTTGTTTTTGAGTTAAAAGATGGAACACAGAGGACACAGAAATCCAGGGAGGACACAGAGAACTGCCAAGGGAATGCAGACTGTTTCCCGCCTTTCCGCTTTTCTCTGTGTCTTCTGTGGCCCTCTGCGTCCTCTGCGTTCCAGCTCTTTTGTCAATAAAAGCTAGAACAGCTTCCCCACCAGCGCCGCCAGGGCGGTCTCGGTGCGCAGGATGCGCGGGCCCAGGTCCAGGGGCTG
Source organism: uncultured Holophagaceae bacterium (assembly GCA_963751095.1). Taxonomy (GTDB): domain Bacteria; phylum Acidobacteriota; class Holophagae; order Holophagales; family Holophagaceae; genus Geothrix. The sequence continues at coordinate 99,766 of CAVVTK010000022.1, forward strand.
CAGGCCCGCTTTCTGCAGGCTCTGCACCTCGGCGTCGATCCAGCCGCCCTCGGGGCCGATGGCCAGGGTAATGGGAGCGGCCAGGGCCCTGGGCGCGGTCCCACCGGTGCCCGGGTGGGCCAGCAGGCCCGTGCCGCCCGCCAGCAGGGCCGGCAGCTCGTCTTCCACGAAGGGGCGGAAGAGCCGCGCCAGCTTCAGCTCGGGCAGCACCGTGTCCTTGGCCTGCTCCAGGCCCAGGAGCAGTTGCTCGCGGAGGTTGTCGGGCTGCATCTTCGGGCTGGCCCAGTAGGCCTTCTCCACCTTCCAGGCATTGAGCAGCACGATGCGGGCCACGCCCAGGCCGGCCGCGGCAGCCATGACGCGGTTGAGCACCTTCGGGCGCGGCACGGCGAGGACCAGGGTCAGCGGCAGCTTCGGGGGCGGGGCCTGGTCCAGCGTCAAATCCAGCTCCAGGATTCCATCCTCCAGGCGCACCACCCGGCCCCGGCCCATGGCGCCACCCAGCAGGCCCACGGCCAGGTCGTCGCCGACCTGCGCGCGGTGCACCTCGCGCACGTGCTCGAGGCGCCGTCCGGTCAGGCGCGCCCGATCCGGAGCAACCAGGTCCTCGGGGAGCAGCAGCACCAGGTTCAGGAGAGATCCTTGACCAGGATCAGGTCGCGGTCGACCTGCTGGCCGATCTGGAACACGTGGTCGCCGGCCTCGCGGAAGCCCTGGCGGGCGTAGAAGGCCAGGGCCCGGTCGTTGTGCTCCCAGACCCCCAGCCAGAGCACGTCGGCGCCCCAGGTGCGGGCCTGGGCCACCGAGGCCTCCATGAGCGCGGCGCCGAAGCCGCCACCGTGGGCCTCCCGCAGCACGTAGATGCGCTGCAGCTCCACGGGGCGGCTGCAGGTGACGCAGGATTCCCGGTGGCCCAGGCGCAGCTGGGCGAAGCCCACGGGCCTGCCCCCAGCTTCCAGCACCAGGGCCGGACGGGAGGGATCGGCCAGCTCGGTGCGCTGGATCGCATCGCCGTAGGCCTCCGCCAGGAACTTCGCCAGGTCCTGGGAGGAGCAGATGGCCTCGAAGGTCTCGCGGAAGGTCTGCGCCCCCAGCGCCGCCAGGGTCGGCGCATCGTCCAGCGTGGCGGGTCGGATGGTAAAGTCGGAAACCATCGGCTATCTCTCCCTGGCGGATTTGGCTTTGGACTTGGCCTTTGGCTTCGCCTTCATGGCCACGGCGATGGCCTTGGCCATCCACTGGGCCAGCACGTCCGGATCCTCCAGCACCTCTTCGGGCAGCTCGTAGTACTGCATGGGCTTGTCCGGATCGCCGAAGGGCAGGAAGGGGCCCTTGCCCGCGGCCACGAAGTCCGGGCGGTTGCTGTCGTCCACCTTGAAGTAGATCACGCCGTCGTCGGCCAGGGCGAAGGCCCGGCCATCCGCGAAGAAAGTCAGACCGCCGAACATGGGCCGGGTGGTGATCGGGCGGATCTGCCCCAATTGCTCGAGGAGGTATGTGCGGAAGCTCACTGAGATGGCCATGGCGACCATGCTACCTTCCCTGAAGCTGGGCTGTCCCGGCGACTTTTGACAGGATCCTAGATGCGGATCAACACGCTCGACGAGCTGCTCCTTGCCGTGAAGGATCGCCCCCGCAAGCGCCTGGTGGTGGCCTGGGCCAATGACGCCCACACCCTGGAGGCGGTGAACGCCGCCGTGGAGGCTGGCCTGGTGGAGGCCTTCCTGGTGGGCGACGAGCCGGTCATGGCCATGGTCTGCCAGGAGCTGGGCCTCCCGCGGGAGCGCTTCCAAATGACCCACACCGCCACGGACAGGGAAGCCGCCGCCAAGGCCGTGGCCATGGTGCGCTCCGGCGAGGCGGACCTGCTCATGAAGGGCCTGCTCAGCACGGAGCTGTACATGCGGGCCATCCTGAACAAGGAGCAGGGCCTCCTGGATCCCGGCGCCATCCTCAGCCACGTGACGGTGATGGAGCACCCCGGCCACCCCAAGCTCCTCATCGCAGGTGACGTGGCCGTGATCCCCGAACCTGAGTTCAGGGAGAAGGTGGCCATCCTCGGCTACCTTGTGAAGACCGCGAAGGCGCTGGGGATCGAGACCCCCAAGGTCGCGGTGCTGTCGGCCTCGGAGCAGGTGCAGCCCAAGCTGCGCTCCAGCGCCGAGGCTGCCCTGCTCTCGAAGATGGCGGACCGCGGGCAGATCAAGGGCGCCTTCGTGGACGGCCCCATGGCCCTGGATGGCGCCATCGATCCCGAGTCCGCCCGCATCAAGGGCATGGGCGGCTCCGTGGCCGGAGACGCGGACTGCCTGCTGTTCCCCAACCTCGAGGCGGGCAACACCTTCTACAAGGCCGGCACCAAACTGGGCGGCGCCGAGATCGCCGCCGTGGTGGCCGGGGCAAGGGTCCCCTGCGTCCTCAGCAGCCGTGGCGACAGCGCCAAGACCAAGCTCAGCTCCATCGCCCTGGCGGCGTTGTTGGCCTAAGAAGCTGGTCGCGGAAGACGCGAAATTTCACAGAAGGCACGGAAGAAAGAAGGAAGAGAAGGCCCCGATTCCTTGGGCCTTTCTGCGCCTTCCGCGCACCTTCTGTGTCTTCGGTGACCAGCTTCTTTGACTTCAAACCGGCGGATAATCCTTGGCGGTCTCCCGCCCGGAGAGCACGCGCAAGGCGCCCTTGGCGAGGGCGGCCATCTCGTTCTCGCCGGGGTAGACCTTGACGCCGCAGCCCAGGGCCGCGGTGAGGCGGTCGAGCTCGGCGACCAGCTTCGCGGAGCGGGCCATGCCACCGGTCAGCAGGATGGCGTCGATGGGCTCGCCTTCGAAGGCGGGCGCCAGGGCGGTGATGGCCTTGGCGATCTGGTAGGTCAGGGCCTCGTAAACCAGCCGGGCCTCGGCATCCCCGGCCTCCACGCGGCGCTCCACCTCGCGCATGTCGGCGGTGCCCAGCAGGTCGATCATGCCGCCGCGGCCCTTGTTCAGGAGCTTCAGCTCGGCCTTGGTGTACTTGCCGGAAAAGCAGAGGTCGATGAGTTGGCCCGGCGGCAGGCTGCCCGAGCGCTGGGGCGAGAAGGGTCCCTCCCCGTCGAGGCCGTTGTTCACGTCGATGTAGCGGCCCTTGCGGTGCGCGCCCACGGTGATGCCGCCGCCCATGTGGGCCACGATGACGTTGACGCGCTCGTAGAAGGTTTCGTGCTCCTCGGCGTAGCGCCGGGCCGTGGCGATCTGGTTGAGGGCGTGGCTGATCACCCGGCGGGGCAGCTCCTTCAGGCCCGTGATTTTCACCTTGGGATCGGCCTCGTCCACCACCACCGGATCCACGATGAAGGCGGGCTTGCCCGTGCCCGCCACCAGCTCCGAGGCGATGAGCGCGCCCAGGTTGCTGGCATGCTCGCCCCGCTTGCCGGCCATCAAGTCCTCCAGCATGGGGGCGCCGACCTTCCAGGTGCCGTGTGGAATGGGGCGCAGCAGGCCACCGCGGCCCGCCACGGCGTCCAGGTCCCCCTGGCTGAGCCCCTTCCCCGCGAGGAAGCGCAGCACAGCCTCCTTGCGGAAGGCGAACTGCTCGGTGATGGGCCGGCCCTCGAAGGGCAGCATCTCCTCGGCGGTGTGCTGGATCTCCTCCGTGCAGCGTTCCTCGTCACCCTCGAAGACGGAGGTCTTGGTCGAGGTCGAGCCTGGGTTAAGCACCAGCACGCGATGGCGCCGGAAGAAAGTGTCCTTGGGCGTCCGCTTCCACTCGCCATAGTGGTGCAGGCGCATGACCGAGGCCTTCACGGCCAGACGGATGTCCTCGGGCGTGCAGTCCATGGGCAGGTCCACACCCTGGAACCAGAGGCCGAACATCACCGGGAACTTCTTCGCGTCCGGGAAGCGGGTGGAATACAGGTGGTAGAGCAGGTTCCCCATGTCCAGGTTGGGGCAGACGATGACGTTGGGGCCGCCCTCCCAGGGCAGGCCGTCGGCGTGGTAGAGGTCCGCGGAGCGGCGCGACAGCGCCACGCTGACCTTGATCTCGCCGCGGATATGGATGGTGCCGTAGCGGGCGGCGTGCTTGACGCGCTCCGCCAGGATGCCGGGCACCAGGTCCGCGGCCTGGCGCACCAGCTCGGGCGAAGGCCCTTCATCGCTGCCGCGGTTGGAGTAGGACACCATGGCGCAGCGGATCTCGGGCAGCACGTCCTCGGGGATGAGATCCCGGGCCACGGCACAGGTGCCCACGGCCACCTCGGCCAGGGTGCGGGGGTTCATGGAGGCGTTCACGCCCACGTCCCCGAACACCACGATGTTGTGGGGGTAGACATCGTCCGGGTGGGAATCCGGCAGCACGAACACGCCGGCCTCGCAGGCCACGCTGCGCTGGGCCAGCAGCTCCACCATGGGGCGGAAGAAGGCCTTCGGCTCGTGGATGGCGCCGCCCACCACCATGTCCGCGTGGCCCAGCTTCACGGCCCAGATACCGAAGAGGCAGGGATCGGCCATGCTGCCCTGCACCTCCTCCAGGCTCTGGTAGCGGCCGTGGCTGTGGCCCCACTCCACGCAGGCCGAGGCGAACGCGGCCCGGAGGTCGGAACGCGAGGCTGGATCCACGAAAGCGCTCTCGGACAGGGTGTAGGCCACCCGATCCTCGCCCAGGTGCGTGAGCTGGCTGGCCGCCAGGGCCCGCACCTCGGTTTCGGAGGCCAGGAAGACGGGGCGGATGAACCGGGCCAGGAAGCAGGCTGCTTCCAGCGTGCGGGGATCCAGGGCTTCGGGAAACACCACGGTGGGGCGGTTCCGGGGCTCCGCCAGCAGGCGGCTGTCGAGGGAGGCTTCGATGTCAAACATGGGACTCCAAGGACCTTGGCCCGCCGAGTCTATCAGGGCTCCGCGGCCGCTTTTCTACCTGATGGTCATATGTGACCTCAGCGGTCTGCGCTGCCCACGGATTCGACCCAGACCACCTCGCAGGAACCATCCCCGGTATCCGTCCTCGTGAGGCTGCTGATCCAGTGCCAGCCGTCCTGCCCGTCGGCCCGCACCAGCTGCCCGCGGAGCGCCACGAGCTGCCCGGGTCGCGCGGCCAGCAGGCGCCGTTCCACGGCCGCAGTCGCCGGGATCAGGTGCATGTTCGCAGCGTGGATCATGACTTCAGATGCCGGGATCGACAGGTGCGCGGCGCTCCAGAAGAACCAACGGTCCCGCTGGGTGACAGTGATGTCCTGGAGGATTCGGGAATCGGACATGGGGCCCCAGCCCAGCGCGAAGTCCACCGGCGACAGCTCCGCGGGGCGATCGAAGCGGTAGCGCTCGACGCCCAGCACCCGGGCCCGGAGCTCGAAGCGGGCGAGGGGCGTGATCCGGTGGTTCCGGAAGGTCCATGGAGCCGGATTGTCGGGATCGGACTGGACCGGCTCGGCCGGTGCAAGCACCCCCACCGGCTGCGCCACGGGGCGCCCCTGCCACCACCAGAGCCCCATGCCGGCGGCCGCCGCGCCCAGCGCCAGCAGCCCCCAGCGTTCCCTCAGCCAAACTCGGAGATCGTCCATCCCGCCAGCATACCTGCCGGAGAATGGTGATGCCCGTCACGGCGCCGGGGACGGCCCAGCCTATCTTTCGAGCCTTCGTATGGTTCTTTTCCCCCTGGATCCAAGCCGCCCGCTCCTAGCTGAACCAGCTGAGCCGGGGCGCCGGACCAAGGAAGAACCCCGGAGCCAAGGCGGGACGGCGCCTCGAACCGGATTACACACCCAACCCCGTCCCCCGGAGTCCCCATGGACCTCACCTGGCTTTCCGCCAACCCCGGCCTGACCCTGCTCGCCCTGCTCGGGATCGCCTTCGCGCTGCTCCTTCTCAGCAAGTGGATCCGCTACATCCCCAACAACCGCGTGGGCATCGTCGAGAAGCTCATCAGCGGCAAGGGCTCGGTCAAGACCGGACTCATCGCGCTCAACGGCGAGGCGGGCTTCCAGCCCCAGCTGCTGCGCGGCGGCTGGCACCTGCTCACCCCATTCCAGTACCGCATCCACAAGATGCCCCTGGTGACCATCCCCCAGGGCAAGATCGGCTACATTTTCGCCCGCGACGGCAAGGACCTGCCGCCCACCCAGACCCTGGCCAGCAACAGCCATGGGGCCGACTTCCAGGACCTGGTGGCCTTCCTGCAGAACGGCGGCCAGAAGGGCCCCCAGCGGCAGATCCTGCGCGAGGGCATCTACGCCATCAACCTGGCCCAGTTCGTGGTGCTCACCGAAGATCAGCTCTACTACCTGCCCCTGGACAAGAGCGAGCTGGAGACCTTCCAGAAGATGAGCGCCATCATCGCCGAGCGCGCCGGCTGGCGGCCCGTCATCATCCGCGGCGCGGACGACGCCGTAGGTATTGTCACCGTGCATGACGGCCCAAGCCTCCAGAGCGGCGAGATCATCGCCTCCACCGTGGGCGAGGATCCACAGAAGGCCTCGACCTACCACAACAACTTCCAGGACGCCGACAAGTTCCTGGTGGCCGGCGGCCAGCGCGGTCGCCAGTACCAGGTGCTGGTGGAAGGCACCTACTACATCAACCGGCTCTTCGCGACCGTGGAGATGATTCCCAAGACCGTGGTGGAAGTGGGCACGGTGGGCGTGGTGGTGAGCTACACCGGCGCCATAGGCACCGACATCAGCGGCCAGGAGTACCGGCACGGCGAACTGGTCACCAATGGCCAGCGCGGCGTCTGGAGCGATCCCCTGCTGCCCGGCAAGTACGCCTTCAACACCTATGCCGGCAAGGTGCTCATGGTGCCGACCACGAACTTCATTTTGAAGTGGACGAAGGGCGAGGTGGGCAGCCACAAGTTCGACGAGAACCTGAGCGAAGTGAGCCTCATCACCAAGGACGCCTTCGAGCCCAACCTGCCCCTCAGCGTCGTGGTGCACATCGACTACCGCAAAGCGCCCCTGGTCATCCAGCGCTTCGGCGACATCAAGAAGCTGGTGGAGCAGACCCTGGATCCCATGGTCAGCGCCTACTTCAAGAACGTGGGCCAGACCCGCACCCTCATCCAGCTCATCCAGGACCGCAGCGCCATCCAGGAGCTGAGCGGCGTCCAGATGAAGGAGAAGTTCACCCAGTACAACCTGGAGCTCCAGGAAGTGCTCATCGGCACGCCCACCAGCGGCGCCCCCGGTGGCCAGATCGAGCAGATCCTCGTGCAGCTCCGCAGCCGCCAGATCGCCGACGAGCAGGTGGAGACCTACGGCCGCCAGCAGAGCGCCGCGACCAAGGAACGGGAGCTGCGCGAGGCCGAAGCCACCGCCAAGCAGCAGACGGCCCTCACCGAATCGGCCATCAGCATCCAGGTGCAGAGCAACCAGGGCAAGGCCGACTACGCCAAGGCCCAGCAGCAGGCCGCGCAGATCCAGACGCTGGCGGGCGCCGAGGCCGAGAAGGTGCGCCTCATGGGCGAAGGCGAGGCCAAGCGCATCAAAGTCATGGCCGAGGCCCAGGCCGAGCAGGCCGCCCGCGTGGGCATCGCCCAGGCCATGGCCATCGAGGAGCAGGTCCGCGCCTACGGCGGCCCGCAGTTCCAGCTGGTGCAGCAGGTCATGAACCGCTTCGCCGAGGCCATCGAGAAATCCCAGGTCGATGTCGTCCCCAAGATCCACATGGGCGGCGGCGACAAGGGCGGCGGCAGCCTCATCGAAAGCCTGCTGGGCCTGCTGCTCAGCGAAAAGGCCGGCCAGCTGGCAGGTGTGGTGCCCACCACGGCGCCCAACCCCGAGGCCGAAGCCCTCAAGGCGGCGCTGCGGCAGAACCTCACGAAGTAGCTCCGTCCGCGCGAAGCCCCCGGCGGCAGTTCCCTGCCCCGGGGGCTGTGCTTGGTTGTTGCCTTACTGTGCGAGTGGTGCGGCAGTCTGGGTCTCCGCCTGCTCCTCGGCGCAGTCCTTGCGGCTGCTCCACACCAGCCAGGCAGCCCAGGCATTGAACAGCGCCACGCCCCCCAGGATGGCCGCCAGGCGGATGAAGGGCTGCTCGTAGGCCAGGCGCAGCTCCACGCGCATCACCGTCATGACGGTCCAGATCAGGGTGCAGAGGCCCAGGACGCCCGTCATGAGGAAGCGGACCTCCGCCCAGGGGATGAACAGCGCCACCATCAGCATGCCGGTGAGGGGCACGATCATGATCAGCGGGAAGCCCAGGCGCATGGCCAGCACGGCCACCAGGAGCAGGCAGAACTGGGCGGGCAGGATGCGGCGGAAGGACATGGAAACCTCCGGAAGTCATATTTCATACCATAAACTCCTAAACATGGGTCACAACCCATCCGCCCCATCCCCCTAGACTGATGCCATGTCCGACGCCCTCCTCCACGATCTCCTCGACGCCTGCCGCCGCCTCCATGCCGGAGGCCTGCTGGCGGCCTCGGACGGGAACCTGTCCGTGCGCCTGCCCAACGGCCTCATCGCCATGACGCCCCGTGGCGTGCCCAAGGCCAAGGTGCAGCTGGGGGACCTGGCCCACCTGGAACTCGATGGCACCATCCTCTCCGGCCGCCCCAGCAGCGAGCGGGCCATGCACCTGGCCATCTACCGGGCGGTCCCGGAAGCGAAGGCCATCGTCCATGCCCACCCGCCCACAGCCATCGCCTGGTCCCTGGCCCGGCCAGAGCTGGCAGAGCTGCCATCCGACGGGCTGCCCGAGGTGATCCTCGCCGCGGGCCGCATCCCCATCGTGCCCATGGCCATGCCCGGCACCGAGGCCATGGGCGCGCACCTCCTGCCCTTCCTGCCGGCCCATCGGCTCATGATTCTGGCCCGCCACGGCGGCCTCTGCTGGGGTGGCCACATGGACGAGGCCGCCGGCGGCATGGAGCGCCTGGAGCAGGTGGCCACCATCCTCTGGAAGGCCGAGGCCCTGGGCGGCGCCAAGCCGCTGTCTGCCCCAGAACTCGAAGAGCTGCGGGCCCTGAGGGCCAAGCTCGGACCAAGGATCATCTGATGAACCCCTTTGAATCGCTCGGCTTGAAACACGACGGCCGCACGCTGTGGGTGCTGGACCAGACGCAGCTGCCGGACGCCGAAGTCTGGCTGGATGGCAGCGAGCCCAACGCCATGATCGCCCTCATCCAGCGGCTGGCGGTGCGCGGTGCGCCCCTCATCGGCGTGGCGGCGGCGACCTGTCTGGCGACCTTCGCGCACCGGGGTGCCTCGGCCACCGAGTACGCTTCGGCCTGCGCGGCCCTGCGCGCCGCGCGGCCCACGGCCGTGAACCTCATGTGGGCCATGGATCGCATGAGGGCCGCCGCCGATCCCGTCACCGAGGCCAGGGCCATCTTCGATGAGGACGTGCGGCTTTGCGTAGGCATGGCGCGGCACGGGGCCGAGCTCATCCAGGATGGCGAGGGCCTGCTCACCCACTGCAACACGGGCGGCCTGGCCACCGCGGGCATCGGCACGGCCCTGGGCGTCATCCGCCGCGCCCACGAGCAGGGCAAGCGCATCCACGTATATGCGGACGAGACGCGGCCCCTGCTCCAGGGTGGCCGCCTCACGGCCTGGGAGCTGCGCAAGCTGGGCATCCCCGCGACGCTCATCACCGATAGCATGGCGGCCCTGCTGCTGCGGGACGGCAAGGTGCAGCGGGTGCTGGTGGGCTCGGACCGCGTGGCCGCCAATGGCGACTTCGCCAACAAGGTGGGCACCTACGGACTGGCGGTGCAGGCCCGGCACCACGGCGTGCCCTTCCACCCCGTGGCCCCCTTCTCCACGGTGGATCTGGCCTGCCCGGACGGCACGGCCATCCCCATCGAGCTGCGCGGCGAGGCCGAAGTCCGCGGCTACGGCACCCAGCGCTGGGCCCCCGATGGCATGCCCACCTGGAATCCCAGCTTCGACGTCACCCCCGTGGACCTCGTCACCAGCCTGGTGCTGGATCACGGGGTGTACAGCGCTGGGGAACTCAAGGTCGGAGTGCTGGCGAAGGTCTGCCGCTAATCCAGGCCTACTTAAGCATCTCCAGGATGGAGTCGATCTGGGTGGACACCTGGATGATGTTGGCGTTCACGCTCTCGATCTCCTGGGTCAGGGCCCTGACGGTGTCCACGGACTTGCCCATCTGCTCGGCCACCACCGCGAAGCCCCGCCCGTGCGTGCCCGCCTTGGCGGCCTCGATGCTGGCGTTGAGGGCCAGCATCTGCATGCTGGACATCACCTGGTTGATCTCCTTGACGATGGCCTGGCTGCCCTGAAGGCCCGTGGCGAGCCGATCCTTGATCGGATGGACGACATCGGACACCTCATCCTGGGTGTGCTGGCGGTGCTCAGCCATGACCTGGATCATCAACCGGGCCATGCCGTGGGTGAGAATCCCGGTGCGGGTGCCGGCCAGGCGCTCGGCCAGCAGGTCGTCGAATCCTTCGAGACCGGTGGTCTCGATCACGAAGTCGACCCTCTCGCGCTTCAGGGCCTGCTCGAAGTCCGTGTAGATGGGGATCTGCTTCGCCTTCGCGGCCACCATGGCCGGGGCCGTGACGCTCCGGTCCACCACGAAGCGGATCCGGGCGAGCCTGCTCGAGTCGAAGAAGCCGAACAGCTGCATGCCGCCCCGCCCGCCGCCGATCACGCCGATGGTGATCGCCTCATGGTTGGCAGCCAGATCCACCATCGGTCCCCCCTCTGTCCAGACATCCTCATCGGAAGCAGGTTCCGACTAGTCCACTTCTGGATCCACCGGCGTTCAGAGCGTGGGCTGGAACTCCATCAGGGAGGGGGCATTGGTCTTGGCGGCGAAGCCCTCGGGCGGGTAGATGTAGTCCAGGTCGAAGCAGGCGGTACAGAAGTCCTGGCGGCGGCCGGGCAGCAGCTCCTCGAAGTCCGCCACCTCCAGCCAGCGCAGGCTGTCGGCGCCGAGGTAGTCCCGGATTTCCGCCTCTGTCATGCGGTTGGCGATCAATTCCTCCCGCGTGGGCGTGTCGATGCCATAGAAGCAGGGCCCGATGACCTTCGGCGAGCCGATGCGGACGTGGATCTCCCGGGCCCCGGCGGACCGGACCATCCGCACGAGCTTCCGCAGGCTGGTGCCCCGCACGATGGAGTCGTCGATGAGCACCACCCGCTTGCCCGGGAAGAAGTCCGGCAGGGGGTTGAACTTCTGCTTCACCCCCTCATCCCGGCTGGCCTGGGTGGGCTTGATGAAGGTCCGGCCCACATAGTGGTTGCGCAGGAGCCCCATGCCGAACTCAGCTCCCTTGGCCTTGGCGTAGCCGTGGGCGATGAAGTTGGAGGAATCGGGAACGGGCATCACCACCAGGTCGTCGCCGTCGAGGATGGCTTCGTCCTTAGCGGCCATGCAGGCCCCGATGCGCTGCCTAGTCTGGTAGACGTTCTCGCCGAAGTGGCTGCTGTCGGGCCGGGAGAAGTAGATGAGCTCGAAGACGCAGTGCCGGGGCTGGAGGGGCGCATGGCCCACGGTCTGCAGGGGCTGGCCCCGCTCCAGGCGGAGGATCTCGCCGGGCAGGACCTCCCGCAGGAGCCGCGCGCCGACGATGCCGAAGCCGCAGGACTCGGAGGAGAACACGGTCCCCTCGCTGGGGGGCTCGCCCTCGCCCTCGTGGGTCAGGTGGCCCATGACCATGGGCCGGAAGCCATGGGGATCGCGGAAGGCGTAGAGGCGGTCGCGGTACATGAGCACCGTGGAGAAGGCGCCCTTCAGCTCGGCCTGCACCCGGGCGATGGCCGCCTCGATGGCCAGACCGCGGACGTAGTACATGGCGATTAGGCGGCCGATGAGCTCGGCATCGTTGTCGCTCTTGAAGACCACGCCCTCGCCCTCCAGACGGGCGCGGAGCTCGCCGTAGTTGATGAGGTCGCCGTTGGAGGAGATGGCCATGACCGGCCCTTCGGCCAGCTCGATGAGGTGGGGCTGGGCGTTGACCACGTCGCTGCAGCCCGCAGTGGGATACCGGACGTGGCCGATGGCCGTGGTGCCCGAGAGGCGCGCCTGGGTTTCCTCGTCCAGCACCTGCTTCACCAGGCCCATGCCCTTGTGGCCCACGATGCGGCCCCCGGCGTCCCGGGCGGCGGCGCCGCAGCTCTCCTGGCCCCGGTGCTGGATGGCAAAGAGGATCGAGGCGACGAGTCCAGCGGCACCTTCAGTTTCAAACACACCCGCAATGCCGCACACGCTGGACCTCCGGAGATGAAAACGCCGTCGCAGTCTGGAGAGAGTCTCTTCCAGCGCAGACGGTAGGATCAGGATACCAAGGGCGGCGCTGATTCCAGATGACTGGGGCCGGGCTTGGCTGAAACAGGAAGGTCAGAACCTGACGGCCTCAGCCGCCTCACCGCCCCCGCCCGCTGAGCGCCTGCAGACCCACGCCCACCACGATGACCGCGAGGGCCACCCAGCGCATGGGCGTCATGGCCTCGCCCAGGAAGGCACGGGCCATCAGGGCGTTGGCGATGAAGCCCAGGGCCAGAAAGGGGTAGGCGTAGTTCACCTGCACCATGGAAAGGGCGCCCAGCCACACCACCACGCTCACGGCATAGCAGGCCAGGCCCGCGATGACCCAGGGCTCGAGCATCAGCCGGAACAGCGGTCCCGCCGCCAACTGCATGCCCCCCGCCGCCTGGAGGCCCTTCTTCAGGCAGATCTGCGCCGCGGCATTGAGCAGCACGCCCAGCACGATGAGGGGAATGGCCTTCAGGTTGGGGCTCACGGGGCCTCCTCGGAGATGGGGTTCGGTCGCTTCCTGAGCAGCAGGATCTCACCCCCGCCCGTGGGCACGGCGAGCAGCACCTCGAAACGGGCGCGCAGGGCCGGTGTCATGCCCCAGGCGTCCTGTTCCCACTCGGCGCGCTGGGCCACGAGGCGAGCCTCGGGATCCATGCCTGCCAGGGCCCTGGCCGAACGCAGCTCGGGCATCAGGTGGTCGGTGTAGACCATGACGCCGCTGCGGATGGTCTGCCAGTAGAAGACCGGACGACCGGCGATGAGGGGCTGGACGGCTGCGGTCCAGCGCCGGTAGGACTTGGGCGGATCCAGGAGCCGGAAGCCCCAGGTGCCCCCCACCAGGTAGAGCAGGCCCAGGGACAGCGCCGCACCCGGCACAAGCCGCAGCGCACGGCCGCGGAACGCCTGCACCACCACGAAGACTGTACCGGCCACCATGCCCAGGGCCATGAGGCGCAGGGGACCGAGGAAGGGGGCGAGCTGCGCCTGCACCTTCCCGCTGCCGAAACCAAGCGACAGAGCGCTCAGGACCAATGCGGGCACTGCGAGCCCAGCGGCGAGCAGCCCTCCCAGGCGCCGGGCCCGGGCCACCTCCGCCCCGCGGATCAAATCCGCGAGCAGCAGGGCCAGGAAGGGATAGCCCATGAGCAGGTACTTGCCCTGCTTGCTCTGCACCAGGCTCAGGAAGAGGAAGGGGACGACGAAGGCCAGCAGGAGGAAGCGTTTCGCGGGATCCGCGAGGCTGCGCTCCCGACGCAGATGCAGGGCCAGCGGGGGCAGCCACAGCACCCAAGGGAAGAAGTCGCCCAGCATGTACTCGCCGTACTTCCACCAGGGGTGGATGTGGTCCCAGGCCTTGGTGGCGCGCTCGAAGTTCTGGAAGATGATCAGCTCGTAGGCGTAGTGCGCCCCGCCCTTCAGGCCCGCCGCGATGTACCACGGCGAGACCAGCAGCAGCGTGATGGCCAGGCCGGCCACGATGCCCGCCCTGCGCAGCACCGCGAAGTCCCGCTGCCAGGCCAGGAAGGCGGCCAGCACGAGCACGGACAGCACCGGCGCCAGCGGCCCCTTCGCCAGGAAGGCCAGGGCCAACCAGAAGTAGGCCTTGAGGAACCAGCGGCGGGCTTCGCCGGGCCAAGTCGGCTCGCCCCGCAGCAGCAGGTACCCCCCCAGCCAGCAGAACCAACTCCAGGCCAGCAGGGCGGAGAACAGCAGGTCGATCTGGATGAACTGGCTCTGCCAGAACCAGAGGGGCGTCGTGGCCAGGATGAGCGCCGCGGGTTCGGCCAGGCCCGGCTCCAGGAAGCGCACGGCCCAGCGGCGGAAGGCCGAGAGGAAGGCCACGGCGGCGATGATGGAAGGCAGGCGGAGGGCCCAGGCCGCCACGCCCTGGGTGAAGCCGAGACCGCCGGTGAGGGCGTCCAGCAGCACCGAGGAGGCCTTCATCACCCAGTAGTAGAGGATCGGCTTCTCGCTGTAGGGCACGCCGTTCAGGTAGGGCAGAATCCAGTCGCCCCGCAGGCGCATCTCCTTCACGCACTGAGCGAAGTCCGGTTCGTCTGGGGCCCAGAGGTCGCGCATGGGGAGCACCGCCAGGAGCAGGAGCGCGAAGAGCAACTCCGGCGCATGGGCGCGCAGCCAGGGGGCGAGGCGGGAGGGCGAAGACAGCCGGGGCGAAGGTGCGTCCATCCCCCCATCTTCCCCTGGAAGCCTCCCTCCCGCCCAGGGAGTAGAATGGGGCCATGACACCCACCCTCCTCGCCGCCCTGCTCCTGACCTTTCCCCTCACCGCCGATGGCGTGAAGGAGGACCTCAAGCAGGCGGGCAAGGAGGTCGGCCAGGGTTTCAAGAAAGGTGGAAAGGCCGTGGGGCAGGCTGCCAAGGAAGGCGGCAAGGCTGTCGGACACGCCGCGAAGGAAGGTGGGAAGGCCGTGGGCAAGGGCGCCAAGACTGCCGCCAAGGGCGTGGCCAAGGGTGCGAAGGAAGCCGGCAAAGGCCTCAAAGAGGCGGTGAAGTAGCCACTAGCGCCGGCGCGCCACCACCGCCGCCGGATTCCGCCCCACCTCCACCCACCGCGCCTTCTCCTCGGCGCTCAGCTGCTTCCAGTTGGCGGCCTTGGCCATCACAAGCACCGGCTTCGAGGGCTCCTCCGCCTTCAGGCGGTCAGCCATGGCGCCCAGCGAGGCGGGATCCTCGTTGAACCAGCGGCCCGCATCGGGGAGTCGGTTCCGGCCATAGGCCAGCTCGCCCGTGCCCGCCACCACCACCACCCGGGTGCGGGCGTAGAAGGGGAGGCCCTGGAAGTAGGTCCCGTAGGTGATCCACCGGGCCTCGCCGGGGACGCTGCGCACCAGGTTCGCCACGGACTTGCCGGGTCCCGCCGCCGCCTGGGCGGCCAGCACCAACAACCAAAGCGCCGCTCCCAGGGCCGCCATGAGGCGAGTCCCGGTCAGCCCCTGAGGCCGCAGCGCCCAGGCGCCGAGGCCGGCGAAACCGGCGCCCAGGGCCAGCATCCAGCCGAGGCCACCGAGATCCTTGCGGAAGAGGGCCGCCGCCAGCAGGAAGATGCCCCCGAGCAGGATCAGCTCCCAGCCCATGCGGCGCAGGGCCAGCCGCTCCTCACCATCGCGCTCGAAGGTGCAGGCGAGGGCCGCCAGCGGCACGATCGCCGGCAGGATGTAGGGGGGCAGCTTGGAGCCCGATACGCTGAAGAAGACCAGGGGCCAGAGGAAGGCCAGGACCGTGGTGCCGACGATCCAGCGGGCGAGGTGATCCTGCGCCTGGGGACCGCGGCCCGTCAGGAAGGTCCAGCTGCGCTTCAGACCCACGACCGTCGCCGACAGCCAGGGCAGCAGGCCCACGGCGAGGATCCCGAGGAAGTAGAGCTTGTCCAGCAGCCAGTTGTCCGAGCCCTGCCGCGCGTGCTCGTGGGTGAGGAAGCGCCGGAAGTGCTCGTGGATGAAGAAGAAGTCCGCGTGGCCGGGGTTGGCCTTGTTCACGGCCCAGAACCAGGGCACCACCAGGGCCAGGTAGAGCAGCCAACCCAGGGGATCCAGGGCGGTGCGCAGCACAGCCCGACGGAGCTCTGCATCCTTCCAGGCGAAGGCGAGGGAGAAGACCAGGATGCCGCCGGTGAGGATGACTTCCGCCAGCCCCTTGGTGAGCATGGCGCCGGCCAGCAGGACGAAGGTCAGCAGGGTCCAGCCGAGGGCCAGGTGGCCCTCCCGGCGCCGGGCCACTGCCTCGACGAAGGCCGCGATGGCGGCCACCAGGAAGGCGCTGAAGAGGGCATCCAGCGTGAGGATCTGTCCCACCAGGAAGGCCAGCAGCCCCGTGGCGGCCATGAAGGGTGCCCACAGAGGATTCCGGGCGCCCAGGCGCCTGGCCAGCCGCCAGGCGGCCCAGATCATGAGGCCCGAAGCCAGAGCCAGGGGCAGGCGCGCCGCGGCGCCGTTCAGGCCGAAGAGCTTCATGCCGATGGCGGAGAGCCAGGTACTGCAGGGGCGGCTTTTCGAAGTAGAGGACGCCGTTCAGGTGCGGCGTCAGCCAGTCGCCCGTCGCCAGCATCTCGCGCGGGATCTCGGCGTAGCGCCCCTCGTCAGGTTCCCACAGCGGCCGCACCAGCAGCGGCAACAGCCCGAGGAAGAACCAGAGGGCGAGGAGGCTCCAACGTTCGCGGCGAGTCATGAGTCGTGGTCCATCCTTAAAAAATTCCACCACCAAGACGCCAAGGCACCAAGGAAGAAAAGATGCAAATCCATTCTGCTTTTCTTGGTGTCTTGGTGCCTTGGTGGTGATCCGTTCAGTCGTCCGGAGTGTGAACTAGCTCTCCGTCTCCACGACCTTTTCCTGCGCCTTGTGCTCTTCCACGAAGAAGTCGATGGTCTTCTTCAGCGAATCCATCATGGAGACCTTGGGCGCGAAACCGAAGGTGCTCTGCATGCGCTTGATGCTGGGCGTGCGGCGCGCAACGTCCTGGTAGCCCTTGCCGTAGAACTCGCCGCTGCCGGTCTCGACCATGCGGCCCTCGGGGATGCCGCGCTCGATGCGGAAGGGATGGTCCTTCCAGATGGCGATCATCATCTCGGCGATCTCGCGCACGCTGTAGTCGTTCTTGGGGTTCCCGATGTTGAAGATCTGGCCGTCGGCCTTGCCGCCCTCGTTGCGCAGCACGGCCATGAGGCCGTCCATGGCGTCGGCGACGTCGATGAAGCAGCGGCGCGCGGTGCCGCCGTCCACCAGCTGGAGGGGCTCGCCGTTGAACAGGTTCCAGCTGAACTGGGTCACCAGGCGGCTGCTGCCCTCCTTGGCGGTGTTGAGGCTGTCGAGCTTGGGGCCCATCCAGTTGAAGGGGCGGAACAGCGTGAACCGCAGGCCCTGCTGGAAGCCGTAGGCCCAGATCACGCGGTCGAGCAGCTGCTTGCTGGTGCTGTAGATCCAGCGGTTCATGGGGATGGGGCCAGTGACCAGGGGCGACTCGTGCTCGTCGAACTCCGCGTCCGGGCACATCCCGTAGACCTCTGAGGTGCTAGGGAAGACGACCCGCTTTTTGTACTTCACGCACTGGCGGACGACCCGGAGGTTCTCCTCGAAGTCCAGCTCGAACACGCGGAGGGGATCGGTCACGTAGATCTTGGGCGTGGCGATGGCGACCAGGGGCAGCACCACGTCGCACTTCTTGATGTGGTATTCGATCCACTCCTTGGAGATGGTCACGTCCCCCTCCACGAAGTGGAAGCGGGGGTTGGCCAGGTGGTCCGCCACCTTGTGGGCACCCAGGTCGAGGCCGTAGACCTCCCAATCCGTGTCCTGCATGATGCGGTCCACCAAGTGGGAACCGATGAAGCCATTGACACCGAGGATGAGGACCTTCACGGGGGACTCCTTGCGCAAACGAACCAGTGTACCTGCTCTTTCGTGACCTGGCGCCTGGAGATTAGCGGAGCCACCCCTTCCGGCGGAACCAGACCCAGATGGCCAGGGCCGTCAGGGCCATGCCGCCGATCACGAGCGGATAGCCAAGCCGGTGTTCCAGTTCGGGCATCCGCTTGAAGTTCATGCCGTAGACGCCAGCAATAAAGGTGAGGGGTAGGAAGACGGCGCTTAGCATCGTCAGCACCCGCATGACCTCGTTGGTGCGCTGGCTGGCCACATTGATCTCCAGGTTCATGAGATGGGTAGCACTCTCCTGCAATTCGTCGGCCCAGGTGTGGAGGCGGTCAGCCTCCTCCACCACGTCCGCCAGCAGGCCCTGGTCATCGGGCACCTGCTGTTTCAGGGCCCCCAGGGCCGCCATGGAGCGCCAGAGGGTCCGCTTGATGACCGCGCAGCGGCGCTTGAGGCCGTAGACCTGCTTGATCCCCATGTGGGGGGTCTGGCGGCTGAACAGGGCGGTCTCGATCCGGTCGAGCCGGTCCTCGCATTCCTTCAGGGGTTCGTCGAAGGACTTCACGGCCCCCGCGCAGAGGGCCAGCACCACCTGCTCGGAACGGAGGGCCGGACCTGCGGCCATCACTTTGGCGACCTCCGCGAAGAAGGGTTGCTCCCGGCGACGCACGGTGATGAGCACACCCTCCATCGTCAACAGGACCAGGCGCCGGGTCATGGCCTGGATGGTGTCGCCCCGCTTGGCCACCTCGTCATAGGCCCTGAGGATCAGCAACCGCTGGCCCGGCAGCCGCTCGAACTTGGGCAGGTGGGGCTGGTTGAGAAAGTCCCGCACCACGGCCGGATGCAGGCCGTAGCGGACGGCCACTTCGGCCATCTCAGCCTCGGTGGGATCCACCAGATCCACCCAGGTGAAGGTGGAACCCTCCGGAGGTGCCAGGTTCCTCAGCATCAGGCTATCCGACAGACGACCTTGCCGAAGCCGGTCCCCGCCTCCAGGTGGCGCTGGGCCTCCGGATACTCGGCGAGGTCGAAGACGCGGTCGAGGACGGGGTGGAAGGGCGGGTTCGTCGAGTGCTTCTGGAGCAGCGACAGCAGGGTCCAGAGGTGCTCCCGGCGGCCCATGTACGAACCCCGGATCTGGATCTGCTTGGCGAAGAGGGCTCTCAGATCGAAGGCGGTCTCCCGGCCTGTGGTGGCGCCGCAGGTGACGATGCGGCCCCCGCGGGCGCAGACGGCGAGGCTGGTGGTCCAGGTGGCCGCCCCGGTGTGTTCGAGGACCACCTCAACGCCCCGCTTGCCCGTGAGTTCGCGCACCTTGCCCGCCAGAGCCTTCAGGTCGCCGCGGACCAGTACGTGCTCGGCGCCGAGATCCCAGCACTGCATGGCCTTGGCCTCGCTGCCCACCACGGCGATGGCCGTGCCGCCCAGGGCCTTCACCAGCTGGATGGCCGCGCTGCCCACACCGCTGCCGCCGCCCCAGACCAGCACGGTCTCCCCGGGCCGCAGGTGGCACTTGTGGACGAGCATCTCCCAGGCCGTGAGGAAGACCAGCGGAAAGGCCGCGGCCTGCTCGAAGCTCCAGTTGCCGGGGATGGGCAGCAGGTTCGCGGCAGGCACCAGCACGTGGGTGGCGGCCGTGCCATCGCACACGTGGCCCAGGATCCCGTAGGTCGGGCAGAGCATGTCGTCGCCGCGCAGGCAGGCCGGGCACACGCCGCAGCTGAGGCCCGGCGCGATCATGGCGCTGCCGGCCAGCTCCACCCCCGGCGGCAGGACCGTGCCTTCACCGACCGCTTCCACCACGCCCGCGCCATCGCAGCCCGGCGTGAGCGGCAGGGGGAGCGGGAAGCCGGGGATGCCCTCGGTGGTCCAGAGGTCCAGGCGGTTGAGGGCCATGGCCTTCAACTCCAGCCTCACCCAGCCCGGCTTCGGCTCCGCGGGCAGAAAGGCCTCCCGTACCGGGGATCCGGCCGGGCCGTGCTCGAGGATGCGGAAACGGAAAGCTTCGGCCATGGCAGCCTCCGGGTTATTCCGACTTCAGTGATCGCGTCATCAGCCGCCGCACGGCCTCTTCGGGCCGCTCACCGTTCAGAAGCCGCAGCACCTCGGCGGCGATGGGCAGCTCGAGGCCGTGCTCCCGGCCCAGGTCCAGGGCCGCCTCGCAAGTGAACATGCCCTCGATGACCTGGCCGCCCAGGGCGTTCCGGGCCGCCTCCACGCTCTCGCCCTTCCCCACCTTTTCGCCGAAGGTGCGGTTGCGGCTCTGAGGCCCCGTGGCCGTAAGCAGCAGGTCGCCCATGCCGGCAAGGCCCATCACCGTGGATGGCTGGCCGCCCAGCACTTCCACCAGGCGGGACATCTCGGCCAGACCGCGGGTGATGAGGGCGGCCCTGGCGTTGTAGCCCAGTCCCAGCCCATCCACCAGGCCCGCGGCGATGGCGAGGACGTTCTTCAGGGCGCCGCAGAGCTCGGTGCCCAGCACGTCCCGGCTGAGGTAGATGCGCAGCTTCTCCGAGGCCAGCTGCACCTGCAGGGCCTTGGCGCGCTCCTCCGAGACGGTGGTCGGCAGGGCCAGCACGATGGCCGTGGGCACGCCCAGGGACACCTCGTCGGCGAAGGAGGGTCCGGAGAGGGCGCCGACCGGCACGTCAAAGACGCCAGCGAGGGCCTGGGACAGAGTCTGGTGGGTGCTCTGCAGGATGCCCTTGCTCACGTGGACCACCAGCTCGGGGCGCTGCGGGGTTCGCTGGAGCAGACCCCGCCAGGCCTCGGGCGACACCTGGGTGGGCATGGCCGAGACCCACAGGGGCGCCTCGAAGGCGTGGGTGGGGTCGTCGGAGGTCTGCAGGCCCTCCGGGAACTCGACGTCCTTGAGCCGCAGGTGGTGCCGGGTGGCGGCCATCTGGACCATCTCCTCCGGGAAGGGCCCCCAGAGCGCCACCTTTGCTCCCTTCCGGGCCCAGGTCATGGCCAGGGCCGTGCCCCAGGCGCCGGAGCCGAAGACGCCGATGTCAGCCTTAGCCATGGGCCTGCTCCTTCTTGGCGCCCCAGAGGGGGGACTCGGTGCCCTTCAGGAGGCGCCGGATGTTCTCGTGGTGCTTGGCGACCACGATCAGCACGATGTCCGCCCAGAGCAGCAGGACCACGGGCGTGGCCCCCTTCCAGATCAGGACGGCCAGGAGCGTCAGGGCGGCCATGACGCTGCCCAGGCTCACATAGCGGAAGATCAGCAGCAGCAGGATGAACACGCCCAGGGCGGGCAGGATCATGGCCGCGCGGAAGGCCAGGGCCACCCCCAGGGCCGTGGCCACGCCTTTGCCGCCCTGGAACTTCAGCCAAGGGGTGAACACATGGCCCAGCACCGCACAGAGGGCCAGCAGCGACAAGAGGGATTCCCCCATACCCAGCTGCTTTCCGACGTACACGGGGAGGAAGCCCTTCAGGATGTCCAGCAGCAGGGTCACAATGCCCAGGGCTTTGCCGCCCACGCGGCTGACATTGGTGGCCCCGATGTTGCCGCTGCCGTGTTCGCGCACATCGCCCTTCCCCGCCAGCTTCACCAGCAGGAGGCCGAAGGGGATGCTTCCGCACAGAAAGGCGCAGAGACACCACAGGACCAGGGAAGGCAGGGAATGCGAAGGCATGGACGCAGGTTATCAGCACCGGCGCCCCTCTGCAGGCGGGGGCCAGAATCCCTGGCACGGATCCTGGCCCCAGCTTGTGGCGGATCCCGCAGTCAGTGCCGGAGGATCTCAACCTTGGTGGCGTAGGCCTGGCCCGCCGTGTTGGTCTTTGCCTTCAGGGCGTACACTTCGACCTTGTCTCCGACCTTGAGGTCACCGAAGGCAGCAGGCGCATCGGATTTCAAGATGAGGGTGGCTGCATCGGTCCAGTAGGTCGTGGCGCCCACCGTCAGGGTCATTTCGGCAGTGCCCAGGGCAAGGACGGTTCCCTCCTCCTCGAAATCAGTGGATCCAGTCCCGGTACTGGTGAACTCGACCTCCACCTGCTGGGCCTTCAGGACCGGCATGGGGCCGGTGCCGAGCATCCCTTCCACTTCGACCTTTGCCCCCTCCGCGAGGGTCCCCTCCACCTTGGACAGGCTGTAGTCCACGGTGTAGGTCAGGATCTGGAAGGTCTTCGCAGTGGTATCCAGGTGGCTGAGGGTGCCACAGACCTCGAGGTAACCGGTGAGCTCTGGTCCCGACCCGTAGCCGGTCTCGACCTCGACTGAAGTGGCCGTGATGGTCATGCCCGTTTTCGTGCCGCTCACCTCGACCCGCACGCCGTCAGCCAACGTCCCCGTCACGGTGGCAGACCCGTAAGATACGGTGAAGCCGGCGATGTCGAAGGTCTTGGCCGTGGTATCCAGCTTGCCGACCAGGCCGTGGACACTGTGCGCGTCCGGCGTCGTGGAGGAAGGTGACTCGCGCTCGATGCGGGATGCCGTAATGGGTCCTTCGGTGCTCGCGGATCCGTAGACTTCCACGTGATCGCCCGCCTTCAGGTCGGCGAGGGTCAGGCTGGTGTAGCTGTCGCCGGGTCCTTCGTCTTCAATCTGGGTGAGGGCGTTCACAAGGATGGTCTGTCCCATGACCTTGAGGGTGGAGCCTGTGACATCCACCGTCTCAATGGTTCCCTCGAGCTCGTGGTGGAGGTCGGCGGACTGGAGGTCATAGCCGCTGGCGCTCTTGCTGGCGGTGCCAGTGATGACCGCACCCGGCTGGAGCTTGGCGCTGGACGTAGGCTTGCCCTGGGAGGTGACCCGGGCCGTCCCGACGGACAGGGGCTGGCGATTGAAGGTCAAGGCCCCGGGAGTGCCACTGAGGGTGCCTGAGATCGCCACAGGGGCGAGGGGGCCAGACTGGGACGGCGCTGTGTTCGACCGGCTGCTGGTACCACCACCGCCACATCCCACGGCCAAGGCTGCTAGACCGGCGATCAGCGTCTGCCTGAATCTGCGTTCCATGCTGGACCTCCTTCAGAACGGGGGGCTCCCCGACCTGAACAGCATGCAATTCATAGATTCCGCCAGTTGCAACAAAGTTGTAAATTTTATATATAAGTTTATACATTTCTACACTAATACTTAAGATCTAGTGCCAATTTACGCCTCAGGAAATCCAGGGCGAGGGCGGTGCCGACCAGTTGGGTCTGAGTGCGCTCCCCAGGGTAGTTGCGCGACTCGACCCAGCTTCCTCGGGGGCCGGCGAGGGCGAAAAAAACGGTGCCCACGGGAGCGGCCCCCTCGGCTGCGGGACCCGCATTTCCGGTGATGGCAAGGCCCCAGGCGGCCCCGAGGATGGTCCTGGCGCGCTCGGCCAGGGCACGGGTAGTGTCCGCGGAGACCGTCCCATGGGCGGCCACGAAAGCTTCGGGAAGGCCCAGCAGGGCCTGCTTGGCGGTGGGACTGTAGACTGTCACGCCCCCGAGAAAGGCCGCGCTGGCCCCGGGGATGGCCGTCAGGCGGGACGCCAGCAGGCCCCCAGTCATACTCTCGGCCACAGCGAGGGTCTCCCCACGATCTCGGAGCATGTCCAGCACCGCACCTTCCAGATCCTTGTCCCCAACGCAGACCAGATCGGCCCCCAGCACCGGCTCGAAATCGAGGCGGGCCGCTTCCAGCAACCTGGGCTCCGGCCCCCGGGCCAGCAGCTCCACCTGGGTGAGGTTGGCGAGGATGGTCCAGTCCAGGTGGCCATGCCGTTCGCGGACCTCCCGCGTGCGCTCGTCCAGGTTGCTCTCGGGCACGCCGCACACGACCATGCGCAGCGTGTGCACCGGCTGGCCCGCCAGGGGCCGGAGCCGCGGCTCGACCCGCTCCTCCCACATGGTCTTCATCTCACGGGGCACGCCCGGCATCATCACGATCCGGACGCCGGGGTGGCCCGGCGGGTCCTGCCACCACACGCCGGGGGCCGTGCCCACCTGGTTCCGCAATGGCTCAGCGCCCACTGGGATGAGGGCCTGCTTGAAGTTCACCTGAGGCGGCACCCGCTTGCGGGCGGCGTAGAAGGCCAGCATGTCCGCCCGGCTGGCGGCATCTTCCACCAGGTCGGCGCCAAGGATCTCCGCGAACAGCTCCTTGGTGAAGTCATCGAAGGTGGGACCGAGCCCACCCGTGGTGAGGATGAGGTCCGAGCGGGTCAGCGCCTCGCGGAACAGCTCGGCCAGGTCTTCGCGGCTGTCCCCCACGGCGGTCTTGCGGTGGAAGGCCAGGCCCAGGCCGGCCAGCCGCTCACCCAGCCAGACCGAGTTGGTGTCGAGGCGCCGTGTGGTGAGCAGCTCGGTTCCGATGGCGATGCATTCGATGCGCATGGTTGGAATGGAACCATGGAGGCCGCGAAAGCTCAAAGCCTTCAGCCCTCCAGCCAGCGCTGGACGACCCGACGCCCGGCCCAGAGTCCGAAGCCGGTCCCCACCATGCTCAGGACCACGCCGGTGGTGAAACCCACCAGGGCGCCGAGGTACCAACCCACCAGACTGCCCACGGTGGCGCCCACGAAGCCCATCAGCTTTTCCATGACCTGCCTCCGGAGCTTAGGATGAGTGGACCGCCTGAGGTGTTCCCATGATCGTGCCCGACCTCGATGACCTGGTGCTGGAATCCGACGAGGAGTCGGGCATCCAGGAGCTCGGGCGGCGCTTCCTCGCCCGGGGCCCCTGGACCACAGTGGCCTTCCTGGTGAACACGAAGACCGATCCCGAGGGCGACTGGGAGGGTCCCTTCCTCTGGCTGCACCGCTACCAGAAGGTGGCCCAGGGTTGGAAGCTGGTGAGCCGCTTCCGCACCACGGAAACGGCCCAGCTGGACAAGCTGCTGGCGGCCTTCGAGGACTGGAAGGGCTATTTCAATCCCGGCAGGTAGCGCTCCCGGATCACCGCGAGGTGGTGCTCCGCGTGGCCATGGATGATGTAGGGAATGCACCGCGTCGTGATCTGCTTGCCGCTGGTGGTGCCTTTGAAGTCCCAGGCCGCCTCCGGGAGGCTGCCGCAGAGGGTGAGGGTGGCCGTGCGGGCGGCGAGAAAGTCCGCCAGCAGGTCTGCGAGGCTGCGTTCATCGGCCTTGGCCGCCGCGGCGTAGTCGTCCTCCTCGAAGCCTGGCAGAGGTGTGGCGTCCCCCCGGCCGAGGCGCAGGGTGCGGTACGCGAAGATGCGCTCCCCATCGCTCAAGTGCTGGACCAGGTCCTTCAGGCTCCACTTACCGGGAGCATAGCGGTAGGCGCCCTGGGCCTCGGTGAGGCCCCCGAACAGCGCCGCCACCTCCGCAGCCTGGGCCTGGAGCACCGCCAGGAGGTCGCCCTCCGGCGTGGCGCCCAGGTAGTGGGCGTAGGCTTCGCCGTACTCGCTGGGCAGGGGTCGCTTGAGGCCCATAGGTACCTCCTAGAAAGTCATGACCTTCATGGTGTTGGTGGTGCCCGACTTCCACAGGGGCAGGCCCATGGTCATCACCACGCGGTCGAAGCTGCCCACGTCGTGCTTGGCGATGAGCAGCTCGCGCACGGCCTCCACCATCTCGTCCGTGCTGGCCACGCGGGGGATGATGAGTGCGGTCACGCCGCGCAGCAGCCCCAGGCGGCGGGCCGTCAGCTCGTCCACGGTGGCGCCCAGCACCGGAGTGCGCCCGGCGAGGCGGCTCACCATGCGGGCCGTGCCTCCGCCTTCCGTGAAGGCGATGATCCAGCGGGCGTTGATCTCGTCGGCCGTGCGGCAGGCTGCAAATGCCACTGAGATATCCGTGCGGGCAAGCACCTTCTCGGCCAGGTCCTCGGGCAGCGTGGTGGTGCGCTGCTTGACATTGGCATCGGCTTCGGCGGCGATGCGGGCCAGCCACTGCACAGCCTCCACCGGATAGGCGCCCGAAGCGCTCTCCGCGCTCAGCATCACAGCGTCGGTACCGTCCCAGATGGCGTTGGCCACGTCGCTGGCCTCGGCCCGGGTGGGCTGGGCGTGCTCGATCATGCTCTCCAGCATCTGGGTAGCGGTGATCACGGGCTTCAGGGCCTTCCGCGCGGCCTTGATGATCTGCTTCTGCAGGCCAGGAACGCGCTCGACGCCCAGCTCCACGCCCAGGTCGCCGCGGGCCACCATGACGCCCCAGCTGACATCGAGGATCTCGCCCAGGTGCGCGAGGGCCGTCGGGTGCTCGATCTTGGCGATGATGGGCTGGGTGCCGCCCAGGTGGTGGATGATGGCCTGCAGCTGCTGCACGTCGGAGGCCCGGCGCACGAAGCTCTGTGCGAAGAGATCCACCTGGTGCTCCACGCCCCACTTGATGTCGACGTGGTCCTTCTCGGTGAGGGGGTCCATGGCGATGTCCATGCCGATGGGGTGGACGCCCTTCCGGGCCTTCAGTGGCCCTCCGATGATCACTTCGGCCTTCAGAAGGTCCACGCCCTTGGCCAGGATCTTCACGGTGATGGCGCCGTCATCCAGCAGCCAGTGTTGGCCCGGCTCGGCCCCTTCAAAGAGCTCTGGGTGTGGCAGGGGTGCGGCCCAGGCATGACCCGTGGGGACCGGCATGCCCGGCGTGTGGAAGACGCCCTCGCTGCCCTGGGCCAGATCCAGGGGCGCTTCCAGAAGGCCGATGCGCCACTTGGGTCCCTGGAGGTCGAGGAACACCGGGATCGAGCGGCCCAGCTCCAGGGCGATGGAACGGACCTTCTCCAGGGCCTCGGCGCGTGAATCCGGATCGCCATGGCTGGCATTCAGGCGGACCGCATCCGCCTCCTTCAGGGCTTCCCGCAGCCGGTCGCCCTTCATGAGGGCAGGCCCCAAGGTCATCACGAGTTTGGTCTTGCGCACATCATCCCCCGTCGCATGCACAGGCATTCCACACACTTTTCCACATGCTGGGCCTGCGTTACAAAGTTATCACAGCCTCTTTCCCTTGCGTCATCGCGGTGATACCTTCGTTCTCCCGATACGGTTGTTGGAGAAGACGGAATGCGAGACAAGCTGCGATTGCTCGTAGCCGAAATGGTGCGTGGCGGCATTCCGCTGGAGCTGGCCCGCCGCGAGTTCGAGCGGGTCTACCTGGAGGAGGTGCTGGCCGCCCACGAGGGCAACCACAGCGCCGCGGCCCGCGAGCTGGGCATCCACCGGAACACCCTGGCCAAGAAGCTCGAGGCCCCGCCCAGCCGGCTGCGCCGCGTGAGCCTCGCCAGCTGAGGTCCCTTTGTCCTTGTGTCAAAGCCCGGCCCCGTGCCGGGCTTTTCTTTCGACAGGCCGGACGGGGGCCGCTACAACAAAGAATTCCGGGGGAAGCGTGAAGCAGGTGGCCATCAATGGAATGGGACGCATCGGGCGCCTCACCCTGCGGCAGCTGGTGAAGGTTCCCGATGTCAGGGTCGTGGCCGTCAACGACCTCACCGACGCCGCCACCCTGGCCCACCTGCTGAAGTACGACACGGTGCATGGCCGGGCCGACTTCGCGATCAGTGCCGAGGACGATCATCTCGTCGTGGCTGGCCAGCGCATCCGCGTCCTCGCCGAACCGGATCCAGGATCGGTGCCCTTCGGAGCGCTCGGCGCCGAGCTGGTCCTCGAATGCACCGGGAGGTTCGCCCGGCGGAAGGAGGCCGCCCTCCACCTGCGGGACGGGGTCGGCCATGTGGTCATCAGTGATGCCTCGCCGGACGCGGATCGCACGGTGGTCCTCGGCGTGAACGAAGGCAGCCTGGACCTGGACCGGGATCGGATCCTCTCCGGCGCCAGCGGCACTGCGACCTGCCTGGCCCCCATGGTCAAGGTCCTCGACGATGCCTTCGGCCTCGAATACGGATTCATGACCACCGTCCACAGCTACACCACCGACCAGCGCATCCTGGACCTGCCCCACGAGGACCTGCGCCGGACCCGGGCCGCCGCCCTGAACATGATCCCCACCAGCACCGGCGCCGCCCTCAGCCTTGGCCGGATCCTGCCCCACCTCGAAGGCCGCCTCGACGGGCTCGCCGTGCGGGTGCCCACGCCCGACGTGAGCATCGTGGACCTCACAGCCACCCTGCGCCGCGATGCCACCCCCGCCGCCATCGACGCGGCGTTCCGGGCAGCCGCCAAGGCGGGTCCGCTCTCGCCCTACCTCGAGGTGCTGGACGTCGAACTGGTCAGCACGGACTTGGTGGGGAGCGCCGCCAGCTGTCTCTACGACCCCTTCCTCACCAAGGTGCTGGGGCCCCGGCTCGTCAAGGTCTTCGGGTGGTACGACAACGAGTGGGGGTATGCGGCCCGGCTGAAGGATCTCTGCCTCCTCGTGCTGGCCGGGAGCGGCCGGTGAGGCGCCTCGCCCTCAACGGCCTGGGTCGCATCGGCCGGCTCGCGGTGCGCCATTTCGGGGCCTCCCGACCCGAGCTGCTTGGCGCGGTGAACGACCCCGCGCCCCTCGACCAGGTGGTCCAGCTGCTCCGCTTCGATTCCGTCCACGGACCCAGCGCCCTCGCCATCGACGGCTGCACGGAACAGGGCCAGGACTTCCTCCTGCTGGGCGGGGGCCGCGTGCCGCTCTTCCATGCCCGGGATCCCGAGCTGATTCCCTTCCCCGCGGAGACGCGCCTGGTACTGGAGGCCAGTGGCCGTTTCACGAAGCGGGCCGATGCCGCGCGGCATCTGAAGGGCGGCGTCTCCCACGTGGTCATCAGCGCCCCCAGCCCCGACGCGGACCTCACGGTCATCGCCCCGGTGAATGGCGCCGAACTGGATCCGGCGAGGCACCGGGTCATCTCCAACGCCAGTTGCACGGCCCACGCCACGGCGCCCATGCTCCGCATCCTGGACGAGGCCTTCGGGATCGAGCACGCCGGCATGAGCACCGTCCACGTGGTCACCAACGACCAGCGCCTGCTGGACCTGCCCCACAAGGACCGGCGGCGCGGGCGGGCGGCCTTCCAGAGCATCATCCCCACCACCTCCAGCGCCTTCGGGGCCCTGCACCGGGCCATGCCCGACCTGCCCCCGGGCTTTGATGGCGTGGCCCTGCGCGTGCCCACCCTCAGCGTCAACCTCGTGGACCTGGTGGCCACGCTGCGACGGGATGCGGATGTCCCCAGCCTGCGTGCCGCCTTCATGGCAGCGGCAGCGGGTCCCTGGCGCGGGATCGTCGCCCTCGCGGAGCCCCACACCGTCAGCGGCGACATCACCGGACGCCGCGAAAGCGTGGTCATGGACCTGGACCTGACCATGGCGCTGGGGCCACGCTTCGTGAAGATCTTGGGCTGGCACGACAACGAGACCGCCTACGCCGCCCGGCTTTGTGAACTCGTCGAGGATCTGGCGGGCAGGATCTAGGTTCGTCCTGGAATTCGAAGGAAAAGCGGAACACAGAGGACACAGAAATTCCACAGAGGACACAGAGGAAAAGCACTGGCCACGAAGGCTTGGCAGAACGTAGAAGACCCGACACGCCAAGACCTGGAACCCCTCAAGGCAGTTCTCTGTGCCCTCTGCGGCTCTCTGTGTCCTCTGCGTTCCTGCTCTCTTGAGCTTCGAGTTTGATGAAGCCTAGAGGCTCCCCGCCGCGAACCCCGTGCTGAAGGCCGCCTGCAGGTTGTAGCCGCCCACGGGGCCGTCCACGTCCAGCAGCTCGCCGCAGACGCGCAGGTTCTCCCAGCCCCGCAGGGCCATGGTCCTGGGATCCACGGCGGCGAGATCCACGCCGCCGGCGGCCACTTCGCCGCGGGCCAGGGGCACCGGCTGGGGCTCGCCCAGGGGCAGCGCCGTGACCAGGGCCACCAGGGTCTTGCGGCCGGCCTTCGGCAGATCCTTGAGCATGAGGGCCCGCTCCAGCCCCGCCTCCTGCAGCAGGGGCGCCACCAGCCGCTCGGGCAGGTGGCGCTGGAGCCAAGTGATGGCCAGCAGCCTGGGACTCAGCCGCTGCTCTTCCTGCAGTGCGGCGTCCACGGCCTCGGCCGGCTCCAGGATCGCTGCGTAGGTCAACCAGGCCGCCCTATCGCGACGCGCCTGCTCGGTCGTCTGGCTCAACTCCAGGGCGGCGGGACCGCTGATGCCCGCCTTGGTGAAGACCAGGTCCCCCCGGAAAACTGAAAGACGGCGACCCTCCGCGCCCGCAGTCAGCCGGAGCTCGCCGTCGCGCAGGGAGACACCTTCCCAGGCCGGTCGGGGGCGCTGCAGCGGGATCGGGGCCAGGGCCGGGAACCAGGGCCGCACGGGCACGCCCAACCCCCTGAGCCAGCCCAGCACTTCGCCGCGGGTCCCCGTCTCCGGGTAGCTGGCACCGCCCGTGGCGAGGATGAACACCTCCCCGGCGATGGGGGCCCCATCCAGCACCAGGCCGTCAAGGCGGGGAGATTGGCCCCGCAGCGCAATCACCCGGGCGCCGGTGCGCACGTCGACGCCCGCCCGGCGAACCAGCGTCTCGAAGGCCGCCACCACGGCCCCCGCGCTGCCCGGCCGATCCGCCGGGAAGACCCGGCCGTTGTCGCGGCTGTAGGTCTCGACGCCCTCGCGGTGCAGCAGCCCCACCACGGCTTGGTTGTCGAAGGCCAGCAGGGAGGGACGCAGGAACCGGGCCTGGGCCTTGGAGAAGGCCTCCAGCAGGGTCCGCGGCGCGCCGTCGTGGGTGATGTTGCACTTGCCCCCGCCGCTGATGCGCAGCTTCACGCCCAGGCGGCCGTTGGCCTCCAGCAATTGCACTTGGTGGCCCAGGGAGGCGGCCCGCCAGGCGGCCACCAGCCCCGCCGCTCCACCGCCCACCACGATGACCTTTGCCATGGCTCCATCATGGCCCAGGTCGCGGGCAGGCAGGTCGGGGCCGGACCATCCGGGTACACTCGACCCATGGCCGCCTTCGGTTTCTCCGCTCCCCGCCCCGCCCAGCTCCGCCGGTTCGGCCGGGTGTTCTACCCCGCGGGCCTGCGGATGCAGAAGGCCCTGGCCGAGCACGTGAGTGCCGAGGACCGCCCCGACCAGCTGGTGATCCTGGAGCACGACCCGGTCTTCACCCTGGGCCGCAACGCCACGCCTGCCGACATCCACATGAGCGACGACTTCCTGATGGCTCAGGGGGTCAGCGTCTATCGCACAGACCGTGGCGGCGAAGTGACCTACCACGGCCCGGGACAGCTCGTGGCCTACCCCATCTGCAACCTGCGCGGCGGCCGCGAGGACGTGGGCCGGCTCGTGCGTGGCCTGGAAGAGGCCATGATCCGCACGGCGCGGGATTTCGGCGTGGTGGCCGACCGGCTGCAGGGCGCCCCCGGCATCTGGGTGGACACGCCGCGGGGGCCGGAAAAGCTCGGCGCCATCGGCCTGCATCTGAGCCGGTGGATCAGCACCCACGGCATCGCCTTCAACGTGCGGCCGAACCTGGACCACTTCCGTTGGATCACCCCCTGCGGGTTCACCGACAAGGGCGTGTGCAGCCTGGCCTCCCTGCTGGGCGAGGCAGCCCCCACCTGGGAAGCGGCCGCCGACCGCCTCCAGGCCCACCTCGTCGAGCTGCTGGCCCTGGACCTCCAACCCTCGCGGTCACCCAGCCGCAGCGTGTCCGCCCTGACCTGGCGCCGGGCCGCGGCGGGGCCGGAGATCCTCATGATGCTGCGGGTGCCCGAGCACGGGCTCTGGTGGCAGAGCGTCACCGGCATGATGGAGTCGGGCGAGACGCCCGAGCAGACCGCACACCGGGAGCTGCTGGAGGAGACGGGACTCACGGGGACCCTGCGCCCTCTCGGGTTGTCCCACAGCTTCTGGGTGGATCCCGCCATCGTGCGCTTTCCGGATCCGGAGCCGCGCTTCAACACCGAGGTCTGCTTCTCCATGGAGGTGGCCCCTGATGCCCAGGTCCGCCTCGAGCCCCTGGAGCACAGCGAGTATCTCTGGTGCGGCCTGGACGAGGCCCAGGAGCGCATGAAGTGGGAAGGATCCAAGGCCGCCGTGGCCCTGCTCAGGAAGGCCCTCGCGGTCTGATCCAGGTCCATCGAGAATTCATGGGGATCCGCCCCGGAACCGATGAAGGTTTCAGACCGCCATGCCCCCCTTGGACCCCGCCACCCCGCCTGATCGACTCGGCACTTGGCCGAGGTCCACGGCATGGCTGCTCCTGGGCTACGGCACTCTGGGCCTGTCCAGCCTGCTCCTCGCTCCCGCCGCCCGGGGTCTGGGCCTGAACGCACTGAACACCCTGGTCTTCACCCATGCGGGCCTGCTCACGCTGGCCCGTTCCAGGCGCGAGCCGGATGCCCGGCGGGGCTGGCGGCTGTTCTCCCTGGGCCTCTTCGCCCAGGCCTTCAACCAGGGTTGGGCCACCCTGCACATGGCCCAGCACGGCGCGCCCCCGCCCTTCCCCACCTGGGGGGACCTGTTCTCCCTGCTTTCCCTGGGCCTGATCATCGCCTCGCTCCTGGCCTGGCCCCTGGCCTCTGCCTCCGGGTCCGAGCGCTGGCGCAAGGGCCTGGACGGACTCGGCGCGGCGCTGTCGGCCTTCTTCCTGGGCTGGTATTTCGCCCTGGGCCCCCTCTTCAGGCAATCGCAGTCCTCCCCGCTCGAACGAACGGCCCTGGTGGCGTTCTTCCTGGGCAATGCGATGGTGCTGGGCACCTGCGCCTACCTGGGCGCCCGGCAGACCTCGCGGTTCCGCGGCCCCCTGGGGTGGATCACGCTGGGCTTCGTGGTCTCCATGGTCCAGGTCAACCTGCAAGTGCCCTTGGCACTGGCGGGACAGTACCACCTCGGCGATCCCCTCGATTTACTGGTCCTCTTGGCTGCGCTCATCATCCTGGCGGCGCCCCTGGCCCCACGTTCCCTGGAGCCGGGCCTCCCGCCGAGCTCAGAAATTCGCGACCACTCCCCGGCCGCCCGCATCCTGCCCATGCTGCCCGCGGCCACCTCCCTGGCCCTCCTCCTCGCCTCCCTGGCCTGGGCGCCGACCCGCCTGGATCCCGTCATCCTGGGGCTGGCCTCGGTGATGGCCGGGCTGGGGCTGTTCCGGGGCGCGCTCGCGCTGCGGGATCTGCAACAGCTATCTGTGGCGCTGGAGACCCGCGTGCTGGAACGCACCCAGGACCTGGAGGCCATCCAGGGAACCATGCTGCGAACCGAGCGCATGAACGCCATGGCGGTCCTTGGCGCGGGTATGGCTCATGACCTCAACAACACCCTGGCCACGGTTCGCGCCTGTGCAGAGCTGGCCCGCATGAAGCTGGAGGCCGGCCAGAGTCCTGAGATCAAGGACCTGGACCACATCCTGGTGGCGGCAGACCAATCCGCCGCCCTCACCCGCCGGCTCATGAACTTCGGGCACATGGAGGAGACGCCGCCCAAGGTCATCTGCCTCCGGGAGGAGATCTCCCACCTGGAGACCATCCTTCGGATGCTGCTGGGACGGCGAATCAGCCTCCGCCTCGAGCTGGGCGAGGCGCGGGTCCCCATCCTCGGCTCCCGCGCGCAGGTCGAGCAGATCCTCGTGAACCTGGTGGGCAACGCCCGGGACGCCATGCCCAGCGGGGGCGAGATCCTCATCCGCCTGTCGCAGTCCTGGTCGGCCGGAAAACCCATCGCCCGGATCGAAGTGGAGGACAACGGTGAAGGCATGACACCCGAGGTCCAGGAGAAGATCTTCAGCCCCTTCTTCACCACCAAGGGCGCGGGCCGGGGCACGGGCCTGGGCCTCGCCTCGGTGCGCCAGCTCATGCACGACCTCGGCGGCACGCTGGCGGTGGCCTCCCAGCCGGGGATCGGAACCACCTTCGTCCTGCGCCTGCCACTGCTGGAGGACTGACCAGAGGGAGTTCTTCCGCGCGATCGCATGCATCGGGACTTGCGGTCTGCGATTCGTGGCCGGAGGCTTTCTGGCTGGGGTCAGCGGTGGCCAGCTGCTTGGTAACCTTGGGCAAACCCCGGAGTGCCCATGTTCCCCCAGTTCACCGAGGACCAATCCGCCATCCGCGAGGCCGCGAAGGACTTCGCCATGGCCGAGATCGAGCCGGGGGCCGCCGCGCGGGACGCCAGCGGCGAGTTCCCCAATGAGATCCTCAAGCAGCTCGGCGAGATGGGCTTCCTGGGCATGACCGTGCCCGAGGCCTACGGCGGCGCTGGCGTGGATTTCCTCAGCTACATCCTGGCCCTGGAGCAGATCGCCTATGCCGATGCCTCCGTGGCCGTGACCATGAGCGTGAACAATTCCGTGGCCTGCGCGCCCATTCTGTCCTTCGGCACGGAGACCCAGAAGCAGAGGTACCTCAAGCCCCTGGCCAGCGGCGAGGTACTGGGCGGCTTCATGTTGACCGAGCCTGATGCAGGCTCCGATGCCGCGGCCCTGAAGACCCGCGCCACCAAGGTGGAAGGGGGTTGGCGATTGAACGGCGCCAAGGCCTGGATCACCAATGGCGGCGTGGGACGGTACTTCGTCACCATGGCCCGCACCGACCCCGACAAGGGCAAGAAGGGCATCAGCGCCTTCATCCTCGACGCACAGCAGCCCGGCGTGGTCATGGGCCGCCCCGAAGATAAGATGGGCCTGCGCTCCAGCAAGACCGTGATGGTGGCCCTGGAGGACGCCTTCGTGCCCGAGGACGCCCTGCTGGGCAGGCCCGGCGATGGCCTCAAGGTGGCCTTCGGCGGTCTCGACGGGGGCCGCATCGGCATCGCCGCCCAGGCCCTGGGCATCGCCCAGCGGGCCATGGACGAGAGCGTGGCCTACGCCAAGGCGCGCATCTCCTTCGGCAAGCCCATCGGCGAGCACCAGATGATCCAGACCTACCTGGCCGAGATGGAATCCCGCCTCCAGGCCTCCCGCCTGCTGGTCTACCGGGCCGCGTCGCTCAAGGAGGCTGGGAAGTCCTGCACCGTGGAGGCCGCCACCGCCAAGCTCTTCACCACCGAGAGCGCCGTCTGGCTCTGCGACCGGGCCGTGCAGATCCATGGCGGCTACGGCTACTCCCGCGAGTACCTCGTCGAACGGCTCTACCGGGACGTGCGCGTCACCACGATCTACGAGGGGACCAGCGAGATCCAGCGCATGGTCATCGCCCGGGAGTTGTTGAAGTAAAGATTTTCAACGACCGATGAAATAGCCCTTGCCCTCAAGACGCGAGGGAGAGATCCTCGTTAGGGTTAATCTAAACCGGGGCCTACATTTGTCCGTAGTCAGCCTGTCCCCGAGGCAGTTCTTTTCGATCTTCAAGGAGTGGTGATGACGCGTCTCCCGATCCTCCCGGCCCTGCTGGTGGCCTTCTCCCTGGTGGCCCAGGAGGCCCCCAAGGTCCAGCCCCCCGCGGGCAAGCCCACGAAGCTGACCCTCCAGGGGGCCATCGAGATCTCGCTGAAGAACAACCTCCAGGTGCAGATCGCCACCGAGACCCGCGACTTCACCCGCGCCGGCGTGCTCATCGAGCAGGGCGCCTTCGACTGGAACCTCACCAGCGGCCTCAGCCTCAGCAAGACTCAGGACGCCATCAGGAGTCAGACCACGCCGGGCGGCCCCTTCGTTGCCTCCGAGTCGACCTCCTTCTTCCGGAGCCTATCCGTCGGCACGACGAAGGCCTTCGGCTGGGGCGGCAACCTGAGCCTGAACTACAACCCCACCTACTCCTTCCGCAAGGGCACGGTGAACGGCGGGCCGGAGCAGCCCTTCACCACCAATCCCTACGACGGCAGCTTCTCGGCCACCTACACCCAGAGCCTGCTGAAGGGCTTCGGCCGGGACACCTCGGAAAGCCGCCTCATTGTCGCCCGCAAGAGCGCGCAGGCAGCCGATCTTGGCTTCCGAAAGGCCATCATCGACCTGGTGGCCAGCACCGAGTCCCTCTACTGGGACGTGGTCTTCGCCCAGCGCAACCTGGAGAACAAGCAGCAGGCCCTCTCCCTGGCCCAGAAGCAGCTCAAGGAGAACCAGATCCGCGTGCAGGTGGGCACCCTGGCTCCCATCGAGGTAACTTCCTCCGAAGCCTCCGTGGCCCAGCGTGAGCAGGACATCATCGCCGCCGAGGCCCAGTTCCTGAACGCGAAGGACGCCCTGATCCGCGCCTTGTACCCCTCCTCCGAGCGTCCTGCCGGCCTGGAGATGCTCGATGCCCCCAGCGTGAAGCCCCTGGCGATGAGCGAGACCGATGCAGAGAAGCAGGCCCTGGCCAACCGCATCGAACTCAAGAGCGCCCGGCTGGACGTGGAATCCAAGCAGGTCCTGGAGAACGCGGCCGGCAATCGAACCCTGCCTCAGTTGGATGCCTTCGCCACCTACAACGGCAATGCGGCCTCGCAGGTTCCGTCTGAAGGCCTCAGCGCTGTAAACAAGGACATCACCAAGGGCGCCTACCCCGGCTATACCGTGGGTCTCCAGTTCGCCCTGCCTCTGCAGAACCGGGCTGCCCGGGGCTACAACGCCCAGGCCCGGGCCAACCGCCGCCAGAGCGAGCTGAGCCTGCGCGACCTGGAGCTGGGCATCACGCTGGAGACCCGCCAGGCCTTCCGCAACGTGGATGCCTCCGCCAAGGGCGTGGCCGCCGCGGAGAAGACCCGCTACTTCCGCGAGAAGGACCTCGAAGCCGAGCAGAAGAAGTTCGAGAACGGCATGAGCACCAACTTCCTGGTGCTCACCAAGCAGAACGACCTCGACACCGCCAAGAGCAACGAGCTCCAGTCCCAGATCACCTACGCCAAGGCCATCACCGCCCTGGAGAAGGCCCTCGGCCACCTGCTGGAAGCCCGGAAGCTCGAGGTCAAGTAGTTCCGTTCCATAGCTAAAAACCGGGCCCCGTTTCGGGGCCCGGTTTTTAGCTATCTCCGCCGCGGAGCGGCGGAGCCTGCGGGCGTTTCGGACTTGGCATCGACCTCCGCCGGCAGCGTGTCCAGCAGCGCCTTCCAGTCGAACCAGTCCGGCCTGCCCTTGATCCACTTCTCGAACCAGTTGAACTCACTGACCATCTTCACCAGCTGGTAGCGCGGCTCGGTGAGACCGTGGGGCATGCCGGGATAGACGATGTACTCCACGGGCACGCCCAGCTTCTTGAGGGCCATGTAGAGCTCGTCGCTCTGGGGCTTGGGCACGCGCTGGTCCGCCTCGCCCACGTGAATGAGCGTCGGTGTCTTTGCGTTCTTGATGTACTTCAGCGCGGACTCGTTCACGAAGTTGTCCCAGGCATCGTAGGGTTTTCCGCCCAGGTAGAACTCCCGGACGCTCTGCACGTCGCTCTCGGCGTACATCGAGATCCAGTTCACGGCGCCGGCCCCGGTGCTGATGGCCTTGAAGCGGTCGGTCTGGGTCAGGGTCCAGCTGGACAGGTGCCCGCCGGCGCTCCAGCCCATCATGCCGAGCTTGTCCGGATCGGCGATGCCCTCCCGGATGAGGTGGTCCACGCCGCTGATGATGTCGCCGTAGGACAGGCGCATGAAGTTGCCGCCGATCTGGCGCGCGAAGGCCTCTCCGTAGTTCGATGAGCCCCGGTAGTTGGGTTGCAGCACGGCATAGCCGGCGGCGGCATAGACATGGGGGTAGGTTCCGTAGCGGCCCTGGAAACCGTTCATGTCCGCCGCGGTGGGCCCGCCGTGCAGCTGCACGATGAGGGGATAGCGCCTGCCCTTCTCATAGCCGAGGGGCTTGATGAGCAGGCCCTCCACCTCAACGCCGTCCTTCGCCTTCCACCGCACGGTCTCCGTAGTGGCCAGGGCCAGCTTCGCCACCTGTGGGTTCGCGTCGGACACCTTCACCCAGGCCGCCGCCGAGCCCACGGTCTTCGGCTTCGCCACATACAGGTCCAGGGGCTTGCGGGGATGGCTGTAGCTCAGGAGGAAGGCCCTGGCTTCATGGTTGTATCCGCCCGCCAGGACGCCGGTCTGCCTCGTCAGCTGCGTCATCGCCCCATCTGCCACCGACAGCGCGAAGAGGTGCTGGTCCGCCCCCACGGCCTCGGTGAAATAGAGCGTCCGCGAGTCCTCACTCCAGCTGGCGGCGGGCACGCTCATGTCCTTCCCGGCCATCAGGTTCTTCGCGGCGCCGCCGGCCGAAGGCACCACCCACAGCTTCTCGTTGCGCAGGCGCTCGAAGCGCTCGGGCGCGGCGTAGACCAGCCACTGCCCGTCCGGGGAGAAGGCGGAGAACCGGGCGTGCTTCTCCAGCACCGGATGCGCCGTGCCCGTACCCAGGTCCAGCAGGTGCAGGCTGGCCTCCTCGCGGGTGATGTCGCCCACGCGGCGTCCCGCGGGCATGGCCCGGAAGGCAGCCCAGCGGCGGTCTTTCGAGAGTTCGAAGGCGGTGATGGTGAGACCAGGCCCCTCGGTCCAGCGCTTCTCCGCCTTGTCCTTCAGGTCCACGGACCAGAGCTGTACCGGGGCCTGCTCCGGGTCCGCGAGGCGCACGTCGAACTTCTTCTCCTTGCGCTTCACGTCGTCCTTGTCCAGCCGGTCGGGGCTGGTGAAGAAGAGGCGGCTGCCATCCTCGGCAAACGCGAACTCGCGAATGGGCGTGGCGTGCTTGGGCAGCGCGGTGACGGCAAGTTCCTCCGAGGCCAGGTCGACGAGGGACAGCTGCCGGTCTTCGGCCTTGCCGGCGCTGAAGGCCAGCCACTTCCCGTCCCGGCTGAAGGCGAAGGCGTGGACGCCGTCCTTGGCCTCCGTGAGCTTGCGGGCTTCGCCGCCCTCCACGGACATGAGGTACACCTGCTGGCTGCCCTCACGGTCGCTGAGGAAGGCAAAGCGTCGGCCGTCCCGCGCCCACTGGGGACCCGTCTCGTTCTTTTCGCGGGTGAAGGTCATCTGCCGCGCGACGCCGCTGGCGGCGTCCGCCACGAAGATGTCGGTGTAGGTCTTGCCCGACTTCCAGTGGGGCAGGCTCACCGTGTAGACCACCCGCGCACCGTCCGGTGACAGGGAACCGCCGCTCACGCCCCGCATCTCCATCACATCCATGAAGGTCATGGGCCGGGTTTCCTGGGCCCACATGGGACTCAGCAAAACCAGGGCTGCCAGAACGCCACCCCATCGCATCGAACGCATAGGTCCTCCTGCCTCGTGTCTTGAGGCCTCCATCATGTCCGAGCGGCCCTGCTCAGTCCATCCGCAGGCTGAGGTCCACCGCCGGGGCGCTGTGGGTGAGGGCGCCCACGCTGAGGAAGTCCACGCCGGTCTCGGCCACGGCCCGGGCCCTATCCAGGCTGAGGTTGCCGCTGGCCTCCAGGAAGAGGCGCCGCCCGCTGCGGTCGCGCAGGGCCACGGCCTCGCGCATCTGCTCCAGGCTCATGTTGTCCAGGAGCACGCCATCCACCTCTGGCAGTTCCAGGCAGGCCTTGAGCTGCCCCAGGGTCTCGGCCTCGACTTCGACCTTCACGAGGTTCGGTGCGACCCGGCGCGCCGCCTCCACCGCGGCGCGGACGCCACCGGCGGCCGCCAGGTGGTTCTCCTTGAGCAGGACGCCATCGCCCAGGGTGAGACGGTGGTTCACGCCTCCGCCACAGCGCACCGCGTACTTCTCCAGCAGCTTCAGGCCCGGCGTGGTCTTGCGGGTGTCGAGGATGCGCGCGCCGGTGCCCTCGATGGCGTCCACGAACCTGCGGGTGAGCGTCGCCGTGCCCGAGAGCCGCTGCAGCAGGTTCAGCATCACCCGCTCGGCCAGCAGGATCCCGTGGCTGGAGCCCTCGATGTGCAGCACCTCGGTCCCCTTGGCCACGCGCTGGCCATCCTCGGCCTTCAGGGCCACGGCCAGCGCGGGATCCGTCAGGCGGAAGACCTCCCGCGCCATGGGAAGGCCCGCCAGCACCAGGTCACCCTTGGCCACCACACGGGCCGTCATGGACCGGTCCGGCACGGCGGCCGTGGTCCAGTCCTGGGTGCCCCAGTCCTCGCGGAGGAAAGCACTCAGCTGCTCGCGATAGGTTTCGGGGTGCGGGGGATGGAACATCGGTGACTCCACTTCTCAGCGTACAATGACAAAAACCTGGAGTCCCCATGTCCTTCGTCCTTGTCGACAAAGTTGACCGCATCGCCTGGGTCACCCTCAACCGGCCCGAGAAGCTCAACGCCCTGAACAACGAGGTGCTGAGGCAGCTGGAACAGATTTTTGCCGACCTTGAGCACGACGCCGAGGTGGGCGTGGTGGTGCTGACCGGGGCCGGTGAGAAGGCCTTCGTGGCCGGCGCCGACATCGCTGAGCTGAAGAGCCTCGATACCGCCGCGGCCCGGGTCCAGGCCCTCAGCGGCCAGGCGGTCTTCCAGCGCATCGAGGCCCTGCCCAAGCCCGTCATCGCCGCGGTGAACGGCTTCGCCCTGGGCGGCGGCTGCGAGCTGGCCCTCGCCTGCCACATCCGCATCGCCAGCGAGAACGCCCGCTTCGGCCTGCCCGAAGTGAGCCTGGGCATCATCCCCGGTTACGGCGGCACTCAGCGCCTGCCCCGCCTCGTGGGCAAGGGCGTGGCCCTGGACCTCATCCTCAGTGGTGAGATGGCGCCGGCCGCCGATGCCCTGCGCATGGGCCTGGTGAGCCGCGTGGTGCCTCAGGCCGAGCTCAGGGGCACCGCCGAGAAGCTGGCGAGGACCATCCTCTCGCGCGGTCCCTTGGCCCTCCGCAGCGCCCTGGCCGCGGTCCACGATGGCCTGGAGATGGCCCAGGACCAGGGGCTGCAGTACGAAGCCTCCCTCTTCGGCCTCCTCGCCGCCACCCAGGACATGCAGGAGGGCATGGGCGCCTTCCTGGAGAAGCGCCAGGCAAAGTTCAAGGGCCTGTGAGGCGCCGGTCGGGCCCCCCAAGTTCAGGCTGGACGCCGAGCCTGTCGAAAGGACGCCATCACGGCAACCGACATGTCCACCACCCAAGAGGACCTTCGCAGTTCTGACTGGAGGCTCATCCCACGGGGTTCCCCGGGGTGGCCCCGGCTGGCGCTGCGCCGCTGCATCGTCCTGGCCCTGGCGGCCCTGGTCGGCCTGAGCGGCATGGCCCAGCCGAGGCCTCCCAAGGCCATCGTCGTCGGCATCGACCGGGATGACCGGCCCTACGAGTACCTTGACGCCAAAGGCAATCCAGCAGGCTACGACGTAGACCTAGTCAGGGCCCTGGCTGAAGTGGAAGGGCTGGAAGTGATCATCCAGGCCGACTCCTGGGAGCGCATCCGCGCCCGCTTCGCCGCAGGCGAGCTGGATGTCCTCCCAGGAATGCTCCACTCGAAGGACCGCGAGGCGCAGGTGGCCTTCTCCGCGCCCCACCTCGTCGTCCACTACGCCATCTTTGTCCGGCGCGGGGGCCCGTCCATCCAGGGCCTGGGCGACCTGCCAGGACGGAAGATCCTGGTCCAGCAGAAAAGCCAGATGCACGAGTTCCTCTCGATGCGGGGGCTCGGAGCTTACCTGCTCCCGGTGGCCTCGGAACCGGAGGCCCTGGGGCAGCTGGCGGCCGGCGCGGGAGACGCCGCCGTCGTGACGAAG
Source organism: uncultured Holophagaceae bacterium (assembly GCA_963751095.1). Lineage (GTDB taxonomy): Bacteria > Acidobacteriota > Holophagae > Holophagales > Holophagaceae > Geothrix. The sequence goes on from CAVVTK010000022.1 coordinate 140,709, forward strand.
ATCCAGGGCATGGTGCTCGCCAAACAGCATGACCTGCCGGTGCGGCCCGTGCCCGGCGCGGTCTTCACCCGGCACCTCTGCCTCGCGGTTCAGAAGGAGCAGCAGGGGCTGCTCGGCCGCCTCGACACGGCCCTGGCCATCCTGAACCAGACGGGCCGGTACGCCGAGATCTACCAGAAGTGGTTCGGCCATGACGCCGAGGAGGCCCAGTTCGGACGCCTGGTCACGCGCTGGACCCTGACGGCCCTGTTGCTGCTCCTGGCGGCTGTCGCGGTGGTGTTCGTGTGGACCCGGTCCATGAAGCGCCGGGTGGTCCACGCGACCGCCCAGCTCCAGCGCGCCAACCAGGAGATCAAGGCGCGGGAGGCCTTCCTCGACACCATCATCGAGAACCTGCCAGTGGCCCTCTTCGGGAAGGACCCCCGGAACGGCCTGAGGTTCACGGTGTGGAATCACCGGAGCGAGCAGATCTTCGGCCTCGCGAAGGCCGAGGTGCTTGGCAAGTCCGACTATGACTTTTTCCCGAAGGAGCAGTCGGACTGGTTCCGGGAGAAGGATCTGCAAGTCATTCGGGAAGGGAAGGCCATCGACATTCCGATCGAGACGGTCACGTCGAAGACCCTCGGCACGATCAACCTGTTCACCCGCAAAGTCCCCCTCTTCGACGACCAGGGCGTGCCCATCATGCTCCTGGGCATCGCCGAAGACCGGACGGAGCAGCTGGCCATGGAAGAGGCCCTCCGGCAGGCCCAGAAGCTGGAGAGCCTGGGCGTCCTCGCCGGCGGCATCGCCCACGACTTCAACAACCTGCTCACGGCCATCCTCGGCAATGTGGGACTGGTCAGGACACAGGCCGAGGATGGCCTTCCCATCGATCCCTTCCTGGACAAGATCGAGCAGACCACGCGCCGGGCCGCCGATCTCACCCGCCAGATGCTCGCCTATTCGGGCAGGGGCGTCTTCATCAAGGTCCCCCTCGCGCTGGATGAGGCCGTCCGGGAGATGGTGAACCTGCTCAAGGTGTCCATCTCCAAGAAGGTCGAGCTCCGCTTCGAGTTCGAGAAAGCCCTGGCGGCCATCGAGGGCGACACCGCCCAGATCCAGCAGGTGATCATGAACCTGGTGACCAATGCCTCGGAGGCCATCGGCGACGTGGAGGGGGAGATCCTGCTGTCTCTCCGCAGTGTGGAGCTCGACGGCGCCGAGGTCGCGGCCGTCCACCCGGCCACACCCATCCAGGCGGGCAGGTACCTGGCCCTGGGGGTGCGGGACACGGGCATCGGCATGTCCGCCCAGACCATGGCCCGCATGTTCGATCCCTTCTTCACCACCAAATTCTCAGGCCGGGGCCTTGGCATGTCGGCCATGCTGGGCATCCTCAAGGCACACCAGGCCGGCATCCTGATCAAGAGCGAGCTGGGCGTGGGCACGGAGTTCCAGGTGTTCTTCCCGGAGAGCGCCTTCCCCGCCCCGGAACAGGGACCCGAAGTCCCAAGCTCAGTGCCTCGCGGACGCGTCACCCTTCTGGTCGTCGATGACGAGCCGAGCATTCTGGAGGCCACCACCCGGGTGCTGGAGCAGCTGGATTTCCAGGTCCTGCAGGCTCGGGACGGCCAGGAGGCTGTAGAGGCCTATTTCAGCCATCCCATACCCATCCAGGCGGTGCTCATGGACCTCACCATGCCCAGGATGGACGGCCTGGAAGCCGCCACGGAAATCCTTCGCCGGGATCCACGGGCCCGGCTGATCCTCACCAGCGGCTTCTCGCCCTCCGCAACCATGGACCTCAAGAACATGGGGCTGGCCGGGTTCCTCCAGAAGCCCTTCGGGCGCACCCAGCTCCTGGAGGCCCTCAAGCCCGTCCTCGGAGAAGGACTCTGATCGGGCCCTGAGGCTCGCTCAGCGCTTCCGGGCGATGTCTCCCTGGGTCACGGCGGCGGTCTGCTCGTTGTTGTACTGGTCCACCACCTTCACGAGGATGCGGTCCCCACGGAGGGCTTCGCGGGGGATCAACACGTCGAAGCGCTCCTCCTTCTGGTCGAAGACCCGGTCCTCGGGCACGATCTGGAGCCAGCGCTCTCCGTCGGCGCTGATGGCCGCCTCCTTGATGACCGAGGTCTCATCCCGGGCCAGGAACCGCACTCGGACCCCCTCGCCCTCCGCGACGGCGCTGACGTCGGCAAGCACAGGCGGCGTGTGGTCGACCGTGAAGGGAGCGGTGCGCCAGGTGCTAGTCAGGGCGGCATTGAAGGGCGCCGAGGGCGCGTCCGTGGCGGTGACCTCGAGGCGGTAGCGGCCATCGGGAACGGGCAGGGTGTCGAAGCTGAAGAACTTCTCCTTCCAGGCCTTCTCGAGAAGCAGGGGAGCGCCCCGCTCGGGGACCAGGCGGATGGCGAACTGGAGGGTGTCGCCATTGGGATCGTTCACCCGGAACTGAAAGCTCTGGCCGCCCCGGCGGAAGCTGCGCTTCTCCGCGCCCATGTAGCCCAGGGCGGGAATCAGCTTCTGCGTCTCCAGGGGCACCCGCTCGATGCCGATGTCGTCGGGCGGCGCGGTGCGGGTGATGACCAGCCCAGGCGGCATGATGTCCACGCCCTCCCACACCGGAGCGAGATTGCGGTGAGCCCAGTAGAGGATCACGGTCTCGACGATGGGCGTGGCACCGCCCCGGGTGCTGCTGAGGCGCAGACGGAACTGGGCGAAGCGCGCCGGCGGCAGGGCTGGCCGTTCGCCGCTGCGGAGGGGCGGCGTCCAGGGACTCCAGGTGGCATCCGGGGTCTCGGTGCTGCCGGTGCGGAACTGGAGTTCCACGTTGGTCCCCGTGGGCATGTCCGCGTCCAGGTAGGCCCGCCCCCAATCGGCCAGGGGTGCCCCCTTGAGGATCTTCGACTCCAGGGTGCCCTCCGTGGCCTGGGCCTCGGACAGCAGGTGCAGCTCGGCCGGATTCGACCCCACCACCAGCAGGTCACCTCCCGAGGGCAGGAAGGCCGTGGCCTGAGCCGTGCCCAGCTCCTGCACCACCGCGAAGGGATCCGTGTCCCGCACCTTGCCCAGGGGCAGGGAGAACAGGCGGGAGCGGTTGCCCGTGCCCACCAGCAGCTGTCCCTTCCAGACCGCCAGAGCATAGACCTGGCTCTGCGCGCTCTGCCAGAGGGTTTCGGGCACCCGGTCCTTGTCCAGGCGGATGACGGCGGAGCGGGCGCTGATGGAGGCATCAGCCTGGAGGTACCCCTCCCGGCGCTCCAGCAGGCCCGTGCTGAACTTGGGCGTGAGGCCGTTGTCGGCGCCGATGTAGAGCTGGCCGTCGGCGATGGCCAGGGCCCGGACCTCGTCGAAGGGCGTGTCCATCAAGGTTTCCAGACGGTCGCCCTGGCGGCTGTAGCGCAGCACCAGGCCCCGCCCGTGGCTGCCGAGATACCAGCCCCCCTGGCCATCCGGGGCCAGGGCCGTGAAGGCCGTCTCGTCCGCCAGCTCCGCCAGGCGGCGGCTGGAGCCCTCGCGCGCCTGGACGAGCACTGCGCCCTTCTCAAACCCGCCGGCCGCGATCACGCCGTCGCCATCCACGGACAGGGCCCAGACGATGCGCGCATCGATGTCGGCGAAGGGCCTCACCTCGCCGCCCGGCGAAACGCGGACCAGCTTGCCCTCCCCTGTGGGGGCCACGATGAGATCCTGGCCCAGTCGGGTAATGGCGAACACGATGCCGCCCTTCACCTGCCCCAGGGGCTTCATCTGGCCACCGGAGAAGTGGAACAACCTGCCGTCCGTGCCGGCGGACAAGTAGGCCCCGCCGGACCCGTCCGGGATCGCGGCCCAGATCACGCCCTCCGGCAGCTGCCCGACGCGACGGAGGTTCGGGGCCAGGCGCAGGCGCCCATCGGCGCCGATGCGCACGCCCCGGGTCTCCGAACCGAGCCAGTCGTTGAACCCGGAGAAGGTGGCCGTGGGCGGATCGGCCAGGGCAGTCGCGCACAGGGCGGCCGAGAGAAGGAAAGTCCGCAGACGCATAGAACCCTTTCGCATGATCACTCGATCTCCACTTCCAGCTGGCTGATGCCGCGCACTTCCCGCTCCAGGGGCAGCAGGGCGCGACCGATGATGCGACGCTGCAGCCGGTTGTCGCTGCTGGCCCCATCGCCGCCCACCAGGCTGGCCACGGAGGGCGGGATGCCCTCGATGCGGCTGCCGCGCAGGCCCGCGCCCGGCTGAGCCTGCACCAGGAGGGCATAGGCATGGTTGTTCCGCAGGGCCCCGTTCAGGATCCGCACCACGTCTCCCAGAGACGCGGTCTCGATCACCCGCTCGTCCGGGTCGGCAGCGGTGAGGCTATAGCCGTCGCCCACCATGAGGACGGCCTTCCCCTTCGTGGCCGAGGAGGGCACCTGGATGTTGAAGGTCGCGGTTTCGCGCACGCCCTGAATGTTCTGGAGGGTCACGAGCACGGGGAGGACCTCGCCCCGGCGGGCCCGGGCCTTGAGCAGCCGCACGCCCGCGATGGCGGTCAGGTCCAGGCGCTCCTCAGCCTTGATGGTGAGGGAGATCCCCTCGATCAGAGGCTTCTCGAAGGGATTCAGGCAGATCGCCTGCAGCATGGCGCCCACGTACTGGGCCATGCGGCCGGGATTCAGGTCGGCGATGACGTTCTCGATCACGATGGCCGGCTGGCCCGCGAGCTTGATGTTGCCCTGCATGGAAAGACTCTGCAGGCCCAGGCCCCGGGTGTGGGCATCCAGGGTCTGGGCCACGGCCGTGGCGGCCAGGGCCGCGGTGGCCACCGGATGGTCCATGAGCTCGAAGCGAAAATTGAGGGTCTTCCTGCCGCCCAGGTTCAGCCCGATGCGCATGGGCACCATGCGGGCCTCGGCGCCGAGGATGCCCGCGACGCCGGAGCTGCGGTCCAGCCGCAGGGCGCCGATGGGGGCCACGGGCATGGCCAGCTTGAAGGAATTCTGGTAGCTCGCCACCGTGGTGGACACCGTGGCCGACCAGAGGGGCAGGTCCACCGGACCCAGGTTGAACAGCTGGTGGCCGAAGAGCAGGACCCGCTTGCCGGACACATAGGTGATGGTGCCGGAGGCCGCCAGGTCCAGGTCGCCCTGCATGAGCGTGATGGCCGCCATGCCCCCGGGCTCGATGGGGCTCGCGTCCTCCCGGCCGCCGGAAAGCGTGGGCACCGCGGTGAAGGTGACGGGCCAGTCCGACCAGAGGCGCTGCGCCTCAGCCCCGATGGCGCTCCCCACCAGGGCCATGGGCAGGGCCTGGCGCTCTCCCTCGCCGGTCAGGGACTGGAAGTCCAGCATCTGCCCCAGCAGGGCGGCCTTGAGCACCTTGGGGGGCTCCAGCTTTGGCAGGATGAGGGGCGTCCGGCTGGGGGCCAGCTCGGGGATGTCGCGGAGCTGATCAAGCATCTCCGCAATGGGCGTGATGCCGCCGATGGGCTCCTTCTCGAAGGCGATGCCCGTGCTCAGGGCCCCGATGAGCTTGCCATCGATGTAGCAGGGGCTGCCGCTCATGCCCGCCAGGATGCCCGTCTCGGCCAGGGGGCCGCCGGAGGCCCGCACCATGATTCGGCTGCGGCCCGGGGCGGCATTCTTCTGCACGCCCAGCACTTCGAACTCGAAGCGGTCGATTTTCCCGCCTTGGAACACCGTCCGGCCATACCCCTTCATGCCGGCCCGGATCTCCGCCACGCCCATGGTGGCCGGTGCCTGGGCAAAAAGGGACCCGAAGGACAGGAATAAAACGAGAAGGCCGGCCAGTTTCATGAGGATCTCAAGGAAAGGAAGAAGCCTAACAGATGGCCCCCTTGGACCCTCCTGTGACCATCAGGTGTCTTGGGCGTGACATTCGTTCCGAAACCACCGAAACAGCCATCCTGGCACTACCTCTCCATTCCTGGATCAGGGATAATCGCACCTGTAACCCCGTTGCCCCCCTGGCAAATGAACTCAACCGGCCCCTGGCCCTCATGGAGGTTCTGCATGTTCCACCGCCGCCTACCGACCGCCGTCCTTACGGCGTTCGCCCTCTCCGTCGTGGCTCACGCCCAGACCAGCCAGACCTCCGGCGCCCTTCGCGGCATCGTCAAGGAGCGCAATGGCAAGGTGATCAGCGGCGCCAGCGTCCGCGTCAGCAACCTGGAGACCGGTGCAGGCCGCACGGTGCGCAGCGCAGCCGCCGGCGACTATACCTTCCCCCTGCTGCCCAGCGGCACCTACGAGGTGCTCGTTTCCGCCCCCGGCTACAAGCCCGTGAAAGAGAACGTTCGAGTCACCCTCGGCAACTCCGTGACCCTGAACCCCACGCTGGAGGCCTCCGAGGTCGGCGCCGTGGTGGAAGTGGTGGCCACGGCCAGCTCGGTGGACACCAAGCAGGTGAGCACGGTGACCACCCTGGAGCAGGATCTGGTGCAGTCCATTCCCCTGGTCACCCGCAACTTCACGGACGTGGCCAAGCTGGCCCCCGGCGTGACCGCCGGTTCCGGTTCCCCCGCCCGCCTGGTGGTGGAGGGTGGCCGTCAGATCTTCAACGCCATCCAGATTGACGGCGCCAGCAACAACTCCGCCTTCTTCAACGAGCAGCGCGGCGGCGTCTACACGCCCTTCATCTTCGGCGCCGACACCATCAAGGAACTGCAGGTCGTCACCAACGGCTTCGACACCCAGTACGCCCAGGCCGGCGCCACCATCAACGCCATCACCAAGGGCGGCACCAACGAGGTGACAGGCAGCGCGCTCTACCAGATGCGCAAGACCGCCTGGACCGAGTCTTCCGAGCGCCCGCCCTATGGCGGCGCCGCCGCCGCTCCCCGGACCAACGACTCCGAGAACATCAACTTCAACATCGGCGGCCCGCTGGTCAAGGACAAGCTCTTCTACTTCTTCGGGGTGGAGCGCTACACCAAGAAGATCACGGCGAATCCCAATGCCACGACCACCAGCACCACTGCCGCCGGTATGAGCGCCGGCGACCTCACCACCTTTCTGGCCTCACCCTTGGGCGGCATCATCACGAACCGCTCGGGCCTGACCTTGGCTCAGGAATTCGGCAACCCTGGCGCCGGCATCCCGGCCCACCCCTACCCCATGTCGAACACCAACACGGTGTACTTCGGCCGCATTGACTGGGTGGCCTCCCAGAACCACCGCTTCGTGTTCCGCGCCAACTTCCAGGACATGAAGGACACGCTGCAGAACACCAGCGCCAGCCCCAACAACGCCGAGAGCAACAACATCCCCACGCGGGTCCAGTCCATCAGCTGGGTGCTCGAGGCCAACAACATCTGGACACCCGAGCTCTTCACCGAGAGCCGCCTGCAGCTGGCCCGCGAGGCCCGGCCCATGACCGGCAACGCCGCCCCCGGCACCCCGGCCATCGCCATCCCCACCTCCGGCACCAACATGTCCTTCGGCACCAAGACCTCCACGCCGCGGGAAAGCAACGAGCTCACTACCCAGTTCTTCAGCGCCACCACTTGGGCCCACGGGGACCTGCAGATCAAGGGCGGCGTGGACCTGCTCCGCGTGGACGAAGACAACCAGTTCTTCCAGAACAACGCCGGTTCCTGGCGCTTCGACACCTATGGCGGCGGCACCGCCTGGGCCACTGGCGCGATTGGCGGCACTACCCCGGGCGGCATTACCTACGCTGGCGCCGTGAGCCCCTTCAATGGTCGAATCCCCATGAAGACCAGCACCGACGGCTTCTTTGGCCAGGTGCAGTATTCCGGCCTGTTCAACAAGCAGCTGACCCTCACCGCCGGCTTCCGCCACAACAAGCAGACCTTCTCCAACAACCCCCGCCCGAACCCGAACTTCAAGGGCCTGGACCAGGGCTTCGGCGGCAGCACCACGGATCCGCGCCTCGCCTTCAGCTTCGATGTGGACGGCAAGGGCAAGACTGTGATCCGCGGCGGCTATGGCGTCTTCACCAGCCCGACGCCGCTGCTTCTTCACTCCAATACCATGACCGGCAACGGCCAGATCATCACCAACTACTCCTACAGCCTCTACAACAACCCAGCCAATCCTCAGCTTCAGGCCGCCAGCCAGGCCCTGTTCAACACCGGTTTGTTGAGCGCGTCGAACCTGATTTCGGGCACTTCCCTGAGGAAACTCACGGATGCGGAACTGGCACAGATCGCCACCCTCACCTATGTGAACGGAGCGGGACAGACTGTTCCCATGTTCAGTGCCGGTGCCTCGCCCACCTCTCTCTGGGATCCCAACAACAAGCTCTCCCAGTCCAAGAAGCTGAACCTGGGCGTCGAGCGCGACCTGGGCAACAACCTTGTGGTGGGCATCAGCGGCACCTACGTGAAGTACGAGCACCTGCAGCGCTTCGAGAATATCAATCTAGGCCAGCTGGATTCCACCGGGACCCTGATCACCGGAGGCCATTACAACGACGGCTACGCCTCCAGCAACAACGCCTGGACCACCGCCACTCGTCCTGGCTATGCCGTGATCGCCGGGCGCCGGGTGGACTTCGGGCCCGCCGCCACTGTCCCTGGGAATCCCGTGGGCGGCTTCAGTGATGTGTACCTCGTGAAGACCGATGGCTACGGCTTCTACCGTGGTGTCAGCCTGACCGCGAAGAAGACCTGGAATGACCGCACGGGCCTGATCGCCAATGCCACCTGGTCCCGCAGCCAGGACACAGGCTCCTTCGAGCGGGGCACCTACACTTCCGCCAGCACCGACTTCACCAGCGAGCTGGGCGGTTCCCAGACCTCGAACCCCCAGGATCCCGCCTCCAACTTCGGCTACGGGGACAGCGACCGGCGCCTGGTGGCTAACATGGTCTTCTACTTCCCCCTCGGGGAAAATCTGGACGTGGCCATCCGCGGCCTGTACCAGTCGGGCCTTCCCTACTCTGCCTACTACTCGCAGGACCAGAACGGGGACAACATGGCCAATCACTTCCAGACTGGCCACACTCGCAATGATCAGCGGCAGCCCAACTACCAGCAGTTCGACGTGCGTGTGACCCGCGCCTTCAAGATCACCAAGCGGTTCCAGGTGGAGACAATCCTCGACATCTACAACGTTCTGAACAAGCCTGATTTCTTCGTCGCCAGTTCCAACTACAAGGTAGACACGAAGAACTCCGCAGGCACAATCGTTCCGAACACATCTTACGGTTTGCTCACCCAGGTCGACCGCACCAAGTCCCGCGAAGTGCAGCTCGGCATCCGCCTCAAGTACTGAGCGGGTTCCACCCCAGAGAAGGCCCCCGCACCCCGGGGGCCTTTTTCATGGGGAAATTCGCTAGGCTGGAGGGATGCGAATTCTGGCGTTGGGTGATGTGGTAGGGGAACCGGGGCGGCGGCTGGTGGAGGCCTTCGTACCCGAGCTGCGTCGGGAGACCGGGGCTGACCTGGTGGTGGTGAACGGCGAGAACGCCGCCCACGGCCACGGCATCACTGAGGCCATCGCCCGGGAGTGGTTCGACAAGCTCGGCGTGGATGTCATCACGACGGGCAATCATGCCTTCGACGTGAAGGGCATCGAAGGCTATTTCCGCCAGGAGCCCCGCCTGCTCCGCCCGGCGAACCACCCCGCCGACACGGCCGGGAACGGCTGGGTGAAGCTGCACACACCGTCAGGGGCTGAGGTGCTGGTCATCAACCTCATGGGCCGGGTGCACATGCCCCCCTGCGACTGCCCCTTCCGCTGCGTGGACGCCATCCTGCAGAAGGAGCGGGCCGACCTCGTGCTCGTGGACATGCACGCCGAGGCCACCAGCGAGGCCCAGGCCATGGGCTTCCACCTGGAGGGCCGGGCGGCGGCCGTGCTGGGCACCCACACGCACGTGGGCACCTTGGATGCCAAAGTGCTGGCGGGCGGCACCGCCTATGTCACCGACATCGGCATGACCGGCCCCTACGAGGGCGTCATCGGCATGAAGAAGGAGGCCAGCCTAGGCCGCTTCCTCAAGGTGATCCGGCCGAAGTACGAGGTCGCCGAAGGGGACCTGCAGCTCCACGCCGTGCTGGTCACCACCGAAGGCAAGAAGGCCACGGGCATTGAACGGATATTGCGGAAGCTTTGAGGATCAAGGAATTCAGTAAGCGGAGGTTGGCGGAGGAGCTGAGGAAAGCGGAGAAAAGACAAAAGAGACAAGTCGTTTTCAGTTCTCAGCTTTCCTCAGCCCCTCAGCTGTCCTCCGCTTTCAAAATTCTGTTTCTCTAAGGGGCCCACCCCTCAGCGACTGAAGCGCCTCAGCATCCGCATGTTCCTGCGGTAAGCCACGCCGCGGGTGAAGTTGATGGCCACCTGGCGGGGGAAGCGGGTGATGGAGCTGGCCAGGGTGATGAAGGTGCGGACGGTCTGGGCGGGCCCCCGCCCCTGCCGGCTGGCATTGTCGTAGTAGACCATCAGGGCCTGGCGCATGGTGGCGCGCGGCAGGTTGAAGAGCCCATAGCTCTCGATGACGTCGTGATTGATGCGACGGGTGCCGTCCTGCTCGGTGACGATGAGGTCCTCGGGTCGGATCTCTTGGCTCATGGCAACTCCTGGGTCAAAAGTGTATCGGCCCAGCCATGGGTTTGCTCAAGCCGTGCCAATTCCCGAATGTTCAATCCAACAACAACCAAGAGAGAAGGAAAATAATTTCACCGCCAAGACGCCAAGAGCGCCAAGAAAAACAACTGTCTTCTTTTCGCAGTTCTTGGCGTCTTGGCGCCTTGGCGGTGATCTTTTTTCAGTAGAGGCAGCGTCATTCCTCCAACTTGGGGAACAGAAACACCGCCAGGGCGGCGCCGGCGAGGGGGGCCACCCAGAAGAGCCAGAGCTGATAGAGCGCCCAACTGCCCACGAACAGGGCCGGCCCGGTGCTGCGGGCGGGGTTCACGGAGGTGTTGGTGACCGGGATGCTGATGAGGTGGATGAGGGTGAGGCAGAGGCCGATGGCAATGGGGGCGAAGCCCGGTGCCGCCTTCTTGGCCGTACTGCCGAGAATGACCATGAGGAAGAAGAAGGTCATCACCACTTCAGTGAGGAAGGCGGCGCCAAGGCTGTACTGCCCGGGGGAGTGGGCGCCGTAGCCGTTGCTGGCGAAGCCGCCAATGGCCGACCCGTTGCCGGTGGCGATGACGTAGAGGATGGCCGAGGCCGCCACGGCCCCCAGCACCTGCGCGATCCAGTAGCTGGGCAAGTCCTTCCAGGAGAAACGCCCGCCCACCGCCAAACCCAGGGTCACCGCCGGATTCAGATGGCAGCCGGAGATGGGACCGATGGCATAGGCCATGGTCAGCACCGAAAGGCCGAAGGCCAGGCTGACTCCGTGGAGGCCGATGCCCACGCCGGGAAAGGCCGCCGCCAGCACGGCGCTGCCGCAGCCGCCCAGCACCAGCCAGAGGGTTCCGAGAAATTCCGCCGCAAGCCGCTTGCTAACAGGTGCCTCCTGGGAAGAAAAAGCGCATAAATGGGTGGGTCGCGCCCAGTCTACCGTCCTCCCTTCGGCTTGCAAGAAAAAGCGGCTCAGCCGAGCCGGTTCCAGCCTTCGAGGTAGACATTGAAGCCTGGATCGGCGGCGGCCTTCTGCTGGACCAGGGCGCGGATCTGGGCCTCCTCGGCCTCCATCTGCTCGGGCGTCAGGTGACCCGAGAGCGTCATGGCGCGCAGCCACACCAGGAAGGTGGTGAGGGCGTCGAACTGGTTGTAGCGGACGATGCCGGCAACATCCCCGGCTCGCCAGAGGTCGATGACGCTCTTGCCATCGGTGCCCAGCTTCCCCGGGATGCCGCAGGCCGTGGCCAGCTCATGCAGAGTGGAGGAGGCCTTGCCCCAGGCCCCAGTGATCTCCCGCAGGTCGATGTGCTGGTTGCCATAGCGGTCGAAGAAATCGCCTGGCGCCCACTTCTCGGCGCTGCGGCCGAGGCCGGGAATCGAGAGGCGGTGGACCATGGCCCGCTGCACCAGGATGGGCAGGTCCGCATCCCGGGAGTTGAAGCCCACCAGCTGGGGTTTCTTGTCGCCCATGGCCACCAGGAAGCGGCGGAGCAGGTCGTCCTCCGGCAGCGCCTCGGGTCCTTCCGGCAGGGCATAGAGCCGGTGCGTGACCTCGCCATGCTTCACGGTGCGGATCACGGCCGCGATGGAAACCACGCGGCACAGGATGGTCTTCAGATAGGGCCGGGGCTCGACCTCGGTGGCCCCGCCATAGGCCCACATGCGTTCGATGACGGCTTCATCCGCCATGTCCCCGGGCAGGTCGAGCACGCGCCGGCCCGTGGCGGGATCTGGCACCCACTCGGCATCGAAGGCGAAGATCTGGTGGTGGGGGGGACGCAGCATATGTCAACTCCTGGCGCAGGCACTCACTGATGTGCGAAGTGAAAGGAATTCTGAAAGCGGAGGAGAGCGGAAATACGGAGGAGAGCGGAGGAACTGCTTGGCGCGGCACTGTTTGACTCCGCTTTCCTCAGCCCCTCCGCTCTCCTCCGCTTCATCTGATTCTTTTGAGCCATGGAACTCAACGATTCAAAGCCCACTGGCCGCCCCCGCCGAGGGCGCAGGCCAGGCCCACCAGGAGGCGGAAGAGGCCGCCGGGATTCGCCAGGGGCCCTGCCCCGTGCAGCCATCCGTGCACCAGGGGCCACCCCAGCACTCCGGCGAGGATCCCGCCTGCCAGCGGCACCCAGAGCCCGATCAGGATTAGCGCCCCGCACACCATCTCCCCCAGGGCCCAGCCCCAGGTCGACACGTGGGCGAAGGTAATGGCCCCGTGGGCGTTCCGAAGCACGGTGAAAGCCTGAAGGATGGCCATGCCGCCCACGGCTAGGCGGAGCAGGAGGAGCGCCCAGTCAATTCGGGTCTTGGAAGCAGCCATGGTGTCCCCGGGAATCGTCCATTGTAGGCTGGGGACACCCTGCAGGAACCGCCATGCTCCGTACCCTGGCCTTCGATGCCGACGAGACCCTATGGCACAACGAGACGTGCTATGCCCAATGCCAAGAGGCCTTCCAAATCCTGCTGCGGAGCTGGTGACGAACGGCAAGGGGCCCAGGAGGTAAGCTTGAGGGTGACCACCCCCAGCCGGGCCCCTGCCCCACCCGATCCTGATCCCTTCCTCCAAGGAGATATCCTCATGAGCATCCAGAACATCGGCGTCATCGGCGCGGGCCAGATGGGCAACGGCATCGCCCATGTCTTCGCCCAGGCGGGCTTCAGCGTGCTGATGCAGGACATCAGCGAGGCCTTCGCCGCCAAGGGCGTGGCCGCCATCGACAAGAACCTGCAGCGGGGCGTGGACAAGGGCAAGTTGACGACCGACGAGAAGGCCGCCGTGCTGGGTCGCATCCGCACCACCACGAAGCTGGAGGATCTGGCCGCCTGCGACATCGTCATCGAGGCCGCCACGGAGAAGTGGGAGGTCAAGAAGCAGATCTTCGAGACCCTGGATGCGGTCTGCAAGCCCGGCGCCATCCTGGCTTCGAACACCAGCAGCATCTCCATCACCAAGCTGGCGGCCACCACCAAGCGTCCCGGGGCCTTCATCGGCATGCACTTCATGAACCCCGTGCCGGTCATGCAGCTCATCGAGGTCATCCGCGGCCTGGCCACGGATGACGCCACCTTCGAAGCGGTCATGGAGCTGGCGAAGAAGCTCGGCAAGACCCCCATCCACTGCAACGACTTCCCGGGTTTCGTGAGCAACCGCGTGCTGCTGCCCATGATCAACGAGGCCATCTACGCCCTGTACGAGGGCGTGGCCAGCGTGGAGAGCATCGACGGCATCATGAAGCTGGGCATGAACCACCCCATGGGCCCGCTCACCCTGGCGGATTTCATCGGCCTGGACACCTGCCTCTTCATCCTGAACGTGCTGCACGAGGGCCTGGGCGATCCCAAGTACCGTCCCTGCCCCCTGCTGATCAAGTACGTGGACGCTGGCTGGCTGGGCAAGAAGAGCGGGCGCGGTTTCTACGAATACAGCGCGAAAGCCTGAATCCGGCCCTCTTCCCGGAACCATCCCCAACCAAGGAGCCCCCATGGCCACGGCAAAAGTCCGCGAGATCCTGTCCTGGTACACCTCTGAGAACCCAGGCGTGAAGGCCAACCTCGCCCGCCTCATGAACACGGGCCGGCTCGCCGGTACCGGCAAGTTCGTGATCCTGCCCGTGGACCAGGGCTTCGAACACGGCCCCGCCCGCAGCTTCGCGCCCAACCCGGCGGGCTACGACCCCCGTTACCACGTGGAGCTGGCCATCGAGGCCGGGTGCAACGCCTACGCCGCGCCCCTGGGCTTCATCGAGCACGTGGCCTCCGACTATGCGGGCGATATCCCCTTCATCCTCAAGCTCAACAACAGCGACTGCCTCAGCAAGGGCATCGAACCCTGCAGCGCCATCACCGGCAGCGTGGAGGACGCCCTGCGCCTGGGCTGCGCCGCCATCGGCTACACCATCTACCCCGGCAGCGGTGCCCGCAACGAGCAGTACGAGGCCCTGCGCGAGCTGATCCTCGAGGCCAAGGCCGTGGGCCTGCCCTCCGTGGTGTGGTCCTACCCCCGTGGCTCAGGCCTGAGCAAGGATGGCGAGACCGCCGTGGACGTGGCGGGCTATGCCGCCCAGATCGCCGCTCAGCTGGGCGCCCACATCATCAAGGTGAAGCCACCCAAGAAGCACCTGGAAGTGAAGGAGGCGGCCGCCACCTTCGAGAAGACCGGCATCCCCATCGACACCCTGGCCGATCGAGTCAGGGAAGTCGTGCGCAGCGCCTTCGGCGGCCGTCGCATCGTGATCTTCAGCGGCGGCGAGGCCAAGGGCACCGAGGAGGTGCTGAAGGAAGTGGCTGAGCTGGCGGCGGGTGGCGCCTTCGGCAGCATCATGGGCCGCAACGCCTTCCAGCGGCCCAAGGCCGAGGCCATCCAGCTGCTGCGTACGGTCATGGATATGTTCAAGAACGCGAAGTAGGGTGTTCCTCGTAACCCTGCGCGTTCCGAGATAGGCAGAGCGGCGCTTTCGCGCCGCTTTTTGTTTGAAGTCATTTTCATTTCTATCTCGGAATGCGAAGCATTCCGAGCCTGTCGAGCTACTTCGGCGGATGTTCCATGAACGTAAGCCCCGGACACTTCTCCGCCGTAGTCCGCCGCTGCCAATCGTTCTCGAAGAGGATGGCGGGGTTGCCCTCCACGTCTTCAACCAGCTCTCCCCAGAACTTGCTGGGCTCCGGCCAGCCACCTTCGATCCAGCGCGCCATCTGGAAACCGCGGGGCTCCAGCAGCACCGGGCAGGCGTATTCCTCTTTGAGGCGGTGCTGGAGCACCTCGAACTGCAGGCGGCCGATGGCGCCCAGGATGGGCAGGGGCGCTCCGCCCTTGGGCCAGAACACCTGCACCACGCCTTCCTCCGCGATCTGGCTGAGGCCCTTCAGGAAGCCCTTGCGGGCGCCGGGATCGGCCAGTCGCACGGAGGCGAACTGCTCGGGCGAGAACCGGGGTACGGCGTGGAACTCCACGGCGCCCTGGGCGCTCAGCACGTCGCCGATGCGGAAGAGGCCGGGGTTGATGAGACCCAGGATGTCGCCAGGGTAGGCCTCGTCCACGATCTGCCGCTCGCGGCCGAAGAACATGTGGGGGTAGTTCAGCTTGATGGATTTCTTCTCACGCACATGGAGCGCATCCATGCCGCGCTCGAAGCGCCCGGACACGATGCGGGCGAAGGCGACGCGGTCACGGTGGGCCTTGTTCATGTTGGCCTGCACCTTGAACACGAAGGCCGTGAAGGGCTGCTCTGGCGCGATTTCGCCACCGTTCATGAGGGGCCTTGCCCCGGGTGAGGGCGCCAATTCCAGGAACTCCTCCAGGAACTCAGCCACGCCGAAGTTGTTCACGGCGGACCCGAAGAACATGGGGGACTGCTCGCCCCGCAGGAAGGCCTCCCGATCAAAGGCGGGCAGCACGTGGTCCATGAGGTCCACGTCGTCCTTGAGCTGCTGCAGTTCCCCGGGGGTCAGCAGGGCCGCGATCTCGGGGTCGTCCAGCCCGCCCTGCCCGGCCACCCGGGCCTTGCGTCCCGCCTTGGCCCGCTCGAAGACCTGGATCTGCCCGGTGGCCCGCACATAGACGCCCTTGAAGTCGGTGCCCGAGCCGATGGGCCAAGTCATGGGCACGGCGTGGAGGCCGAAGAGCTCCTCCACCTCGTCGATGAGCTCCACGGGCTCGCGGCCGGGGCGGTCCAGCTTGTTCACGAAAGTGAAGATGGGGAGTCGCCGCTCCCGGGCCACGCGGTAGAGCTTCTTGGTCTGCTCTTCCACGCCCTTGGCGCAGTCCAGGAGCATCACCACGGCATCGGCGGCCGTGAGAGCCCGGTAGGTATCCTCGCTGAAGTCCTGGTGGCCCGGCGTGTCCAGTAGGTTGATGGCCTTGCCCAGGTACTCGAACTGCATGGCCGCCGAAGTGACGCTGATGCCGCGCTCCTGCTCGATGCTCATCCAGTCCGAGTGGGCTGCCGCCCCGCCCTCCCTTGCCTTCACCGAGCCCGCCCGGTCGATGGCGCCACCGTAGAGCAGCAGCTTCTCCGTCAGCGTGGTCTTGCCGGCATCGGGGTGGGAGATGATGGCAAAGGTGCGCCGCCGCTGGATTTCTTCAATAAGACTCATGGTTTCCCAGACATGACAAGCGCGGCGGGTAGCCGCGCTCTTTCATTGTCTCGGGTAGTGCCCCAAGACTCAACCTTCGACTCACGAAGGCACCATCAATAGACTGGAGATACCCCAAGATTTCAGCCATTTCGCCCTTCGACGCAGCCGAAACCGAAAAGTCACCTAGTGGTGCCCGCGCGAAATAGCTGGACCATCCCCTGCGCCAGTGGGCACCACGTGGCAGTGCCCCCAGTGGGGTGACAGCCCTGGCGCGTCTGCGCGCAAGGGCGCCAGAGGGGTCATGCCCCGATGGGAGTGCACCTCGCCAGCACTCGATTGATCCAGGTATTTCAGGCGAGGCGCACCAGAGATGCATGGGTCGCGGGAGCAGGGCAGAACTGCCTTCAGCCGGGGATGAACAGGGATGGACGGGGATAAAGCCAAGATGGTTTTCGCATGAACTCACCTTCTGCGGCCTTCGGCTTGGGCCAGAACCCATGTTTGCCGCAACACGACCGCATCCCCGTCCATCCCCGTCAATCCCCGGCAAAGAGCTTTTTCTTCATCCCCGGGCGGCCATCCGCCGCTGGATCTCGGCGTCGTCCACGTCCTCGATGTGGGTGGCGATCCACCAGTTGTTGCCCCAGGGATCCTGCACCCCGGCATTGCGGTCCCCGTAGAACTGGTCCGCGGGTTCCAGCGTGGAGACCCCTCCGGCAGCCAAAGCCGCCTGATAGACGGCATCCGTGTCCGGCACGTAGAGGTAGAAACCAGATGGCATGGGTTTCCACGGCTCCCTGGCCTGGGCCATCATCAGCATCGAATCCCCGATCTGGACCTCCGCGTTGGCGATGGTCCCGTCGGGACGGAGGGTCCGGCCCTTCTCGACAGCCCCGAAGGCCTTCTCGATGAAGGCGAGGAAGGCCAAGCCGTTGGGCACGACCAGGTAGGGCGTGACCATGTGGTATCCCTCTGGTACTGGCTTGACCATCGTTTCCTCCTTCGCTTGCTCCAAAAGGGCGCGAACGCGCCCTTTTTGGAGCCGGAAACAACTACTTGTTGATGCCAACCTGCTTCAGCATCCAGGCCGTCTCGAAGGCCTTGTCCTTCAGGGCGTCGTAGCGGCCGGAGGCGCCACCGTGGCCGGCGGGCTCCATCTTCATCTTCAGGAGCAGGGGGTTGCCGTCGGTCTTGAGGGTACGGAGCCTGGCCACGTATTTTGCAGGCTCCCAGTACATCACCTGGCTGTCGTTGAAGCTGCTGGTGACGAGGATCGCCGGGTAGGCCTTCTTCGCCAGGTTGTCGTAGGGGCTGTAGGCCCGCATGTAGTCGAAGGCCGCCTTCTCATTGGGGTTGCCCCACTCGAGGTATTCGCCCACGGTGAGCGGCAGGCTGGCGTCCAGCATGGTGTTCATCACATCCACGAAGGGCACGGCGCTGTGCACGGCCTTGAAGAGGTCAGGCCGCAGGTTGGTGACGGCGCCCATGAGCAGGCCGCCGGCGCTGGCGCCTTCGATGACGAGCCGATCCTTGGCCGTCCACTTCTCTTTGACCAGGAAATCGGCCGAATCGATGAAGTCCGTGAAGGTGTTCATCTTCTTCATGAGCATGCCGTCGTCGTGCCAGGCCTCGCCCATCTCGTTGCCGCCGCGGATGTGGGCGATGACATAGACCATGCCGCGATCCAGCAGGCTCAGGCGGGTGCTGGAGAAGGTGGCGGGCATGCCGGCCCCGTAGGAGCCGTAGGCATAGAGGAACAGGGGGGCGGAACCGTCCCGCTTCACGCCCTTCTTGTAGACCACGGAGAGGGGCACCTTGGCGCCATCCCGGGCCGTGGCCCAGAGCCGTTCCGTCGCGTACTGGGTCTTGTCGTAGCCGCCCAGGACCTCCATCTGCTTAAGCAGGGTCTGTTTCCCGGTGGCCATGTCGCAGTCGTAGATGCTGGCGGGAGTGACCATGGACTGGTAGCTGAAGCGGAAGTACGGGGATGTGTACTCTGGCGTCCCGCCCGGGAAGGCCGCGTAGACGCTCTCGGGGAAGCTGACGTCCCGCCAGGTCTTGAGCTTCACGTCGAAGATGCGGAACCGGTCGAGCCCCTGGCTCTTCTCGATCACCACGAGGAAATCCCTGAAGGGCTCCAGGCCCTCCAGCAGCACATCGGCGCGGTGGGGCAGGACCTCCTTCCAGTGCTTGGGATCAGGCGTGGCCACGGGGGCCGTCACCATGCGGAAGTTCTTCGCCCCCTTGTTGGTGCGGATGTAGAACAGCCCTTCCCGGTGCTCCAGGTCGTACTTGTGGCCCTTCTCCCGGGGCAGGAGCACCTTGAAGGCACCGTTGGGGTCGGTGGACGACAGGTAGCGGGCCTCCCAGGTGTCCGTGGACTGGCATTCCACCAGCAGGAACTTGTGGTCCTTGGTCCGCCCAAGGCCCATGCGGTAGAGCTCGTCCTTCTCCTCATAGACAAGCTCTGGTTTGCCCGCCTTGAGGTCCAGGCGCCAGAGCTGGTCCGAGCGCTTGGTGACGGCATCCTCGGTCACGAAGAAGACATGCCGGGCGTCGGCGGCCCAGGTGAAGGAGGTCACCCGCTCGGCCAGGGGTGCGCTGACCTTGCCGGTGGCGAGGTCCTTCGTGAACAGGGTGTACTGGCGGAACCCGGTGGCATCGGTGCTGAACAGCAGGGTGCGATCGTCATCGCTGACCGTCATGCCACCCAGGCTGAGGAACTTCAGCCCCTTGGCCAGCTCGTTCTGGTCCAGCAGGACCTCTTCGGCGGCCTTCTCGTCGTAGACGCCCCCCTGGGCTGCCTTGCGACGGCACTGGATGGGGTACTGCTTCCCCTCCTCGGTGCGGGAGTAGTAGTAGAAGGCCCCGCGGCGCACCGGCACGCTCAGGTCAGTCTGCTTGATGCGGCCCAGCATCTCCTTGTAGACGGCCTCAGAGAAGGGCTTGAGACCGGCGGTCATGGCCTCGGTGTAGGCGTTCTCGGCGTTCAGGTAGGCCACCACCTCGGGGTTGGTCTTCTCCCGCAGCCAGAACCAGGGGTCATTCACCTTCTCGCCGTGCCAGAGGGAGATGTGCTCGACTTGCTTGGCGACCGGAGGCACCGGTCCCTGGGCGGCAAGACTCAGGGATCCACTCACAAGTGCGGCCAGGCCGGCGAGGCGGAAGGAACAGAAAGGCATGGAAGGCTCCTGTGCGACATGGCGTCCACCGTACCACGAAAAAACAGGCCCCTCGGTTGAGGGGCCTGGCGGTTAATTGTTTGTCAGGTTCGCGGAGACCTACTTCTCTTCAAGCGTGGGGATGCGCATTCCGTAGAAGGAGCGCCACACAAAGACCGTGGAGATCACGAAGAAAACCAGCGACCAGGCATGGGCCACGGCCGGGTTCAGCTCGATGGCCAGTTCCACGGCCAGCAGGCCGAAGAGGGTCGTGAACTTGATGACCGGGTTCAGGGCCACCGAGGAGGTGTCCTTGAAGGGGTCGCCCACGGTGTCGCCCACGACGCAGGCATCGTGGAGGGCTGTGCCCTTGGCCTTCAGCTCAGTCTCGACGAGCTTCTTCGCGTTGTCCCAGGCGCCGCCGGCATTGGCCATGAAAATGGCCTGGTAGAGGCCGAAGACGGCAATGGAGATCAGGTAGCCGATGAAGAAGAAGTGGTTCAGGCAGGCGAAGGCCAGCGTGGAGAAGAACACGGCCAGGAAGATGTTGAACATGCCCTTCTGGGCGTACTGGGTGCAGATCTCCACGACTTTCTTGGAGTCTTCCACGGAGGCCTTGGTGGCACCCGAATCCAGGTTGATGTTCTGCTTGATGAATTCCACCGCGCGGTAGGCGCCCGTGGCCACGGCCTGACAGGCCGCGCCGGAGAACCAGAAGATGATGGCGCCGCCGGTGATGATGCCGAGCAGGAAGAGTGGGTTGATGATGGACAGCCCCTCGACCACCTTGGGCACGCCGAACTTGCCATTCAGCAGCTGGATGATGGAGAAGATCAGGGTGGTGGCGCCCACGACCGCGGTGCCGATGAGCACGGGTTTGGCGGTGGCCTTGAAGGTGTTGCCAGCGCCATCGTTCTCCTCGAGGTACATCTTGCCGTTCTCGAAGTCGGGCTTGAAGCCGAAGTCCTTCTGGATCTCTGCCTCGATGCCAGGGATGGCTTCGATGGTGGAGAGCTCGTAGACGGACTGGGCGTTGTCGGTCACGGGGCCATAGGAGTCCACGGCGATGGTGACGGGGCCCATGCCCAGGAAGCCGAAGGCCACCAGGCCGAAGGAGAAGATGGCCGGGGCGGCCATGAAGTCGCCCAGCCCGAAGGTGGAGACGTAGTAGGCCGCGCCCATGAGGGCCACGATAGTGAGGCCCATCCAGTAGGCGGAGAAGTAGCCCGCCACCAGGCCCGAGATGATGTTGAGGGAGGCGCCGCCCTCCTTGGAGGCCGTGACCACTTCACGCACGTGCCCGGAGTTGGTGGAGGTGAAGGACTTCACCAGCTCGGGGATCAGGGCGCCGGCCAGGGTGCCGCAGGTGATGATGGTCGAGAGCTTGCACCAGAGATGGCCGGGCAGGTTGCCGATGAGCAGGTAGGACAGGACGTAGGTGATGACGATCGAGAGGATCGAGGTCAGCCAGACCAGCGTGGTCAGGGGGGTCTCGAAATCGAACTTGCCCAAGGAGCCGAACTTGGCCTTGGACCAGAGGCCGTTGATCCAGTAGGAGGCGGCGGAAGTGACGACCATGCCCACGCGCATGACGAAGATCCACACCAGCAGCGCCACCTGGATGGCCTGGTAGTTGGCTCCGGCGGTCAGGGGATTGACCGCCAGCAGGATGAAGGTGATCAGGGCCACGCCCGTCACACCGTAGGTCTCGAAACCATCCGCCGTGGGGCCCACGGAATCACCTGCGTTGTCGCCCACGCAGTCAGCGATGACACCGGGGTTACGGGCATCGTCTTCCTTGATCTTGAAGACGATCTTCATGAGGTCGGAGCCGATGTCGGCGATCTTGGTGAAGATGCCGCCCGCGATGCGGAGGGCTGCCGCGCCCAGGGACTCGCCGATGGCGAAGCCGATGAAGCAGGGGCCGGCGGCGTCACCGGGGATGAAGAGCAGGATGCCGAGCATGAGCAACAGCTCGACGGAGATGAGCAGCATGCCGATGGACATGCCCGCCTTGAGGGGGATCTCCATGGTTGGGTAGGGCTTGCCACCCAGGCTGGCGAAGGCCGTGCGGGAGTTGGCGAAGGTATTGATGCGGATGCCGAACCAGGCCACGGCCACGGAGCCCAGGATGCCGACGATCGAGAAGAGCAGGACCACGATCACCTGGCCCCAGCCCATGGGCGTGTGGGAAAGGTATTTGAAGTAGGCGATCATGATGACCGCGATAAAGGCCCACAGGACCGAGATGAACTTGATCTGCGTGACCAGGTAGGTCTTGCAGGTCTCGTAGATCAGCTCGGAGATCTCCAGCATGGACTTGTGGACCGGCAGATCCCGGATCTGGGCGTACTGCACGAGGCCAAAGCCGATGCCCAGGAGGCAGATGAAGAGCCCGATGAGCAGCAGGTTGTGGCCGCTCATGCCCAGGAAGCTGCCCTGCAGGGCCGGAATCTTCAGGTCGGCTTCTCCGGCCAGCGCCGGACTGCTGCTGAGCAGGGCAAGGGCGGCGGTCAGGCCAAACTTGAACACTCGGGTTGACGCCAGGGCGCCAAGCAGGCGTTTCATCGTCTCCATGGTTTTCCTCCAGTTGGATGCGGGAATGGGGGACTAGGGTGCGGAAGGTGACGGCGGTCGGGACGATCGAGGCGGCCAGCGCGGATGCGACACGAGCCCCCAACCCTGGGGGCGAACCACCAAAGATCATGTTTGGATCGTGGGCAACTCTAGCGCGGAATGGCCCTCCGCCGCAAGACCAGCGCCTTTCCGTGGGACGGATTCCAGCCCACTGCAGGGCCGAGGCGCAGTGTGACCTAGGTCCACGCCTAGGGGCTTGGGATTCCGGGTGCCAGGGAAGATAATCGGATCCCATATGACCCCGTTCCTCGAAGCAGGTCCCCTGCCCACCTCGGGATCCCTGTTTCATTCCCAAGCCTTCTTCAAGGAGTCCCCCTATGTCCGTCGCTGAACAGAGCATCGCGGGCGCGGAAGCACGCGGCCACGGCTTCATGGCGTCCTCGGTCGGCCGGAAGGTCATCATGGCCGCCACCGGCATCGTCCTCTTCGGGTTCGTCACGGTCCACATGATCGGGAACACTCAGGCCTACATGGGCGCCGAGACTTTCAACGCCTATGCCAAATTCCTCCACAGCATGCTGCATGGCGGTGGCATCTGGATCTTCCGGGCCGTGCTGCTGGCCGCCACCGGCCTCCACGTCTGGGCCGCCGTCACGCTGACCCTGGACAACCAGGCCGCCCGCCCCGTGGGCTACCGTGCCCAGCAGAACGTCGCCTCCACCTGGTCCTCACGCACCATGCGCTGGAGCGGATTCATTCTCGCCGCCTTCATCGTCTACCACCTGCTGCACCTCACCACCGGCCAGGCACACCCCAACTTCGATCACGCGAATCCCTACGCGAACTTCGTGAGCGGCTTCAAGGTCCCAGCCGCCGCAGGCTTCTACATCTTGGCCCAGCTCTGCCTGGGCCTGCACATGTGGCATGGCGTCTGGAGCTTCACCCAGACCCTGGGCCTATCCCATCCCCGCTACGACGGCCTGCGGCGCAACTTCGCCACCGGCCTGACTCTTCTCGTGGTGGGCGTGAACATCTCCTACCCCATCGCCGTCCTCACCGGCTTCATTCACTGATTCATAGGAGCCAGCCATGGAACTCAATTCCCGAATCCCAGACGGCCCCATCGAGAAGAAGTGGGACAAGCACAAGTTCGACCTCAAGCTCGTGAATCCGGCCAACAAGCGCAAGTACAAGGTGCTGGTGGTGGGCTCCGGTCTCGCCGGTGGGGCCGCAGCGGCCTCGCTCGCCGAGCTCGGCTACGAAGTCGAGTGCTTCTGCTACCAGGATAGCCCCCGCCGCGCCCACTCCATCGCGGCCCAGGGCGGCATCAACGCCGCCAAGAACTATCACAATGACGGCGACAGCGTCCGCCGCCTCTTCTACGACACGGTCAAGGGCGGCGACTTCCGCGCCCGCGAAGCCAACGTGCACCGCCTGGCCGAGGTGAGCAACAACATCATCGACCAGTGCGTGGGCCAGGGCGTGCCCTTCGCCCGGGAATACGGCGGACTGCTGGACAACCGCTCCTTCGGCGGCGCCCAGGTGAGCCGCACCTTCTACGCCCGCGGGCAGACCGGCCAGCAGCTGCTGCTCGGCGCCTACCAGGCCCTGCAGCGGCAGGTGGGCCTCGGCACCGTGAAGATGTTCTCTCGCCACGAGATGCAGGAGCTCATCGTGGTGGATGGCATCGCCAAGGGCATCGTCACCCGGGACATGGTCACGGGCGAGATCAAGTCCCACCTCGCCGATGCCGTGTGCCTCGCCACCGGCGGCTACGGCAACACCATGTATCTGGCCACCTACGCCAAGGGCTGCAACGGCACCGCCATCTGGCGCGCCCACAAGAAGGGCGCGGCCTTCGCCAACCCCTGCTTCACCCAGATCCACCCCACCTGCATCCCCGTCACCGGCGACCACCAGAGCAAGCTCACGCTCATGTCGGAATCGCTCCGCAACGACGGCCGCATCTGGGTCCCGAAGCGCAAGGAGGACTGTGGCAAGCCCGCCAGCCAGATCGCCGAGGAAGACCGCGACTACTACCTGGAGCGGAAATACCCATCCTTCGGCAACCTGGCTCCCCGGGACATCGCCAGCCGCGCAGCCAAGCAGGTCTGCGATGACGGCCGCGGCATCGGCGAAACGGGCCTGGGGGTCTACCTCGATTTCGAGGCAGCCATCAGTCGCCTGGGCCAGAACAAGATCGAGGAGAAGTACGGGAACCTCTTCGAAATGTATGAGCGCATCACGGATGACAATCCCTACAAGACGCCCATGCGCATCTTCCCAGCCACGCACTACACCATGGGCGGCCTCTGGGTGGACTACAACCTGATGAGCACCATCCCTGGCTGCTTCGTGCTCGGCGAGGCCAACTTCTCTGATCACGGCGCCAACCGCCTGGGCGCCTCGGCCCTCATGCAGGGCCTGGCCGACGGCTACTTCGTGATCCCCTACACCATCGGTGGTTACCTCGCGGGCATCAAGCCCGGCACCCGCATCAAGGCCGATGACCCTGCCGTCAAGGCCGCCGAGCAGACGACCGCCGAGCGCGTCTCAAAACTCTTCGCCATCAACGGCAAGGAGACGCCCACCCACTTCCACCGCGAGCTGGGCAAGGTCATGTGGGAGTTCTGCGGCATGGGCCGCAACGAAGCCGGCCTGAAGAAGGCCCTCCAGCGGATTCCCGAGATCCGCGAGGAATTCTGGAAGAACCTCCGCATTCCCGGCGTCGGTGGCGAAGTGAACCAGTCCCTCGAGCTGGCCGGCCGCGTGGCCGACTTCCTCGAGATCGGCGAGCTGATGTGCCTGGACGCCCTGGAGCGCCGCGAATCCTGCGGCGGCCATTTCCGCGAGGAATGGCAGACCGAGGAAGGCGAGGCCCTCCGCGATGACGAAAACTTCTGCCACGTGGCCGCCTGGGAATACAAGGGCGAGGGCCAGACGCCGGTGCGCCACACCGAGCAGCTGACCTTCGAGAACGTCCACCTCGCGACCCGCAGCTACAAGTGAGGAACTGAGCCATGGCCAAGCACATCAATCTCACCCTCCACGTGTGGCGGCAGAAGAACGCCAAGTGCGACGGCAAGTTCGTCGAATATCCCGCCGCTGACATCAGCCCCGACATGTCCTTCCTGGAGATGCTCGATGTCGTGAACGAGGGCCTCATCCGCAAGGGCGAGGAACCCATCACCTTCGACCACGACTGCCGCGAGGGCATCTGCGGCCAGTGCGGCATGGTCATCAACGGCCGTCCCCATGGGCCCAAGGAGCGCACCACCACTTGCCAGCTGCACATGCGCAGCTTCAAGGACGGCGACAGCATCACCCTCGAGCCCTGGCGCGCCGAAGCCTTTCCCGTGCTCAAGGATCTGATGGTGGACCGCGGCGCCTTCGACCGCATCATCGCCGCCGGCGGCTTCATCAGCGCCCCCACGGGCAGTCCGCAGGATGCCAACGCCCTGCCCATCCCCAAGGAGAACGCCGATCTCGCCATGGATGCGGCCGCCTGCATCGGCTGCGCTGCCTGCGTGGCCGCCTGCCCCAATGCCAGCGCGATGCTCTTCGTGTCCGCGAAGATCAGCCAGCTCTCGCTGCTGCCCCAGGGCCAGCCCGAGCGCTACATCCGCGTCCGCGACATGGTCGCCCAGATGGACGCTGAGGAGTTCGGCACCTGCACCAACCACGGCGAATGCGAGACCGCATGCCCCAAGGGCATCAAGATGGAGAACATCGCCCGCATGAACCGCGACTACATCAAGGCCAGCCTCACCTACCGTCCCGCCACCAGCGGCGGCGGCGGCGCGGGCTGATCACACCGTGCTTCGGAAAAACGCCCGGCCTTCGCCGGGCGTTTTCTTGGCTCTTCGGAGACATCAGGGACACGAGAAAGCCAACCGCGAATGACGCGAATCGCCCTTCGGGCGCGCGAGTGGTGAATGGGCATTCCCCGGGCACGGGGCGGCTAAGCCTCTGCGTCTTCGCGCCCATTCGCGTCATTTGCGGTTGCTTGGCCGTTCCCTTTGCACGAGTTCCGCCAGCCCCTCGGTCGTGTTGGCTGCCGGGTCGTCCAACACGGCTTCCAGCAGGCGCTTCTGCAGGTCCCCCAGCCAGGGGCCGCCCGGGCGGCCAGCCAGCCGCATGAGCGCAGCTCCATCCAGGGCCAGGTCGCGGACCGTAAGGGGAGGCCGGGCCGCCAGCAGGGTTCCCAGACGCGCCACGAGTGTCGCGTGCTCGGCCTGCCGGATCTCCCGGTCCAGCCGCTTGGCCCGCTGATCTGCCAGCCGGAAGGCGGCCCAGGACTCCAGCCCCAGGCCGTCGGCCTCGAGCCGCCCCAGGAAGCGGCGGCAGGCCGCATCGCCCCAGGCTCCGGTGGGGTGGGTACCATGGTGGCGGATGATCGCCAGGGCGGCCTTGCGCAGGGTGTGGCTGGCCTTCAGCCGCTCGAACACCGCCGCGGCAACCTCCAGGGAGTGAGCCTCGTGGCCGTAGAAGTGGACCTCGCCGTCAGGCTCTACAGTGCGGGTGGCTGGCTTGCCCGCGTCGTGCAGGAGGGCCGCCCAGCGCTGGGAGGACTCTACCGGCGCGAAGCGGACCACCTCCAGGGTGTGCTGCCAGACATCGTAGGCATGGTGCCAGTTCTGGCCGCAGCCCACCATGGGCCGCAGCTCTGGCAGCCAGAGGTCCAGCAGGCCCGACTCTGTGAGCAGGTCCAGGCCACGCTGGGGTTCTGCGCCCCGCAGCAGCTTGTCCAGCTCCGTGAAGACGCGCTCCACAGCTACCTTGCGGGCCACTTCCAGCCGCTGGGGGATGGCCAGCAAGGTGGCTGCCTCTACGTCGAAACCCAGTTGGGCGGCGAAGCGGCAGGCCCGCAGGGAACGGAGTCCATCCTCGGCGAAACGCTGCAGGGGATCGCCCACTGCCCGGAGCACTCTCGCCTTCAGATCCGCCCGGCCGCCGAAGAGATCAACCAGATCGCCGCCGCCCACCGGCAGGGCCATGGCGTTGATGGTGAAGTCCCTCCGCGACAGGTCCTCCCTCAAGTCGACGCCAAGCCGCACTGACTCTGGCCGGCGACCATCCAAATAGTCCCCGTCGCTACGGAAGGTGGTCACCTCCACGGGGCGATCCTCCAGGATCACGGTCACCGTGCCGTGCTGCAGCCCCGTGGGGATAACCTTCAGGCCCGCCGCCTGGGCCCGCGCCATCACAACCCGGGGCAGGAGCCGCGTGGCCAGATCCCAGTCGGCGTGGGGCCGGCCGAGCAGCTCGTCCCGGACCGCGCCACCCACGATCACCAGCTCCGCCTCGGGGCCCAGAGCCCCCTGGAGGCGCAGCAGCGGGGGCCAGGTCAACCCGCACCCTCGGCCAGGCGGGCCAGGGCCTCGCCCTCCACCCGGCAGGTGAGCCAGGGCCGCATGACCTTCGCCCCGTGAGCCTCGTAGAACTCGATGGCCGGGGTGTTCCAGTCCAGCACCTGCCACACGAAGCGGGTCCAGCCCTCCTTCACCGCGAGGGCCGCCAGGTGCTTCAGAAGCGCCTTCCCGATGCCATGGCCCCGGAAGGCTGGACGCACGAAGAGATCCTCCAGGTAGATCCCGGGCTTCCCCTCCCAGGTGCTGAAGTTCAGGAACCAGAGGCAGAAACCGGCGGGCTGCCCCTCCCACTCGGCCATGGTCACCTTGACCAGGGGGTGCTCGGAGAAAGCGTGCCGGAGGATGTCGGCCTCGGTGGCGATGGCCGCCTCCGGATCCCGTTCGTACTCCGCCAGCTCACGGATGTACTGCAGGATCAGGGGTGCATCGGTTGGGACGGCGGGACGGAGGATCAGCATGGGTCTATGCTAACCCGATGGACCAAGACACCGCCCTGCGCCTGTACGAGGCCATGCTGCTCACCCGCCTGACCGAGGAACGCCTGGTGAAGCTCTTCCGCCAGGGCCATACCCTGGGCAGCGTGTACCGCAGCCTGGGCCAGGAGGCCACCGCGTGCGCCACCGCCATGGCCCTGGGTCCCGACGATGTGATCGCCCCCCTGATCCGCAACCTGGGCTCGATGTTCGTCCGCGGGATCACGCCGAAGGAAGTCTTCCTCCAGTATTTGGGCCGGGCGACGAGCCCCACCGGCGGACGGGAGCACAACAACCACTTCGGGTCCGTGGAGCGGGGCATCATCGCCCCCACCTCCATGCTCGGGGCCCTCATCCCGGTGATGGCTGGCGTAGCCCTCTTCTTCCGGCAGAAGGGTGAGCGGCGGGTGGCCATGACCTGGATCGGGGATGGCGGCAGTTCCACCGGCGCCTTCTACGAGGGTCTGAACTTCGCCGTGGTGCAGAAGCTCCCCCTCATCGTGGTGGGGGAGTCCAACGGCTACGCCTTCTCCACGCCCCCGGACCGGCAGATGGCCGGCCGCATGTCCCAGCGCTCCCAGGGAGCGTTCACCCTGACCGTGGACGGCAATGACGCCGCCGCGATCTACGAGGCCACCGCCCAGGCCCGGCAGCGCTGCCTCGAAGGCAAGGGCCCCGCCTTCCTGGTCTGCGAGACCTTCCGCCGGGCGGGCCACGCCGAACACGACGATCAGCGTTACGTGGACCCGGCGGTCCTGGCGGAATGGACCACCAAGGATCCCCTGCCCCGCTTCGAGGCCTGGATGCGCCAG
This sequence comes from uncultured Holophagaceae bacterium, assembly GCA_963751095.1. GTDB lineage: Bacteria > Acidobacteriota > Holophagae > Holophagales > Holophagaceae > Geothrix. The sequence continues at coordinate 169,693 of CAVVTK010000022.1, forward strand.
CGGGGGTGGATGGTGGACCCCAGCCTCGCCGGTCGGCTCGAGGCGAAGCTCAGGACGACGGCCGAAGCCGCCCTGGAAGCCCCTTGGCCCGGTCCCGACGCCCTGGCGCCTGGCGTGCAGTCGAACTGAAGCTCAGGACTAAGCCACCCTTCCGGTCTCCCCGATAAGACCTGGTCACGAGGTGGTCAATGAATATCGGAAATTCCTTAGACAATCTTCGCATGCGGGGAAAGTTCAACCTGCTTCTCTCCATCCAGACTATGGCGCTGCTGGTGGTGGGCGGCCTGGGTTGGTACTGCGTGGCAGAGCTGGAGTCTGGGCAGGCCCTTGTGGCCATTCAGCTGGCCAAGAGCACAGCCATCTCCCGTGTCCTCAATGACATCAATATATTTCGGACGCTGCATACAAGCATGATCGGTGGGGCCTCAGACCCGGAATACATCGCCCTTCGCCAGGCGCGAATGAAGGAATACACCGAGTCTTTCCAGAAGGACATGAAAGTGTTGCAGGCGCTCCCCTGGAGCCAGGAAGAGCGGGCTCTGGTCGAGGATGGGATCCAGACCTTCCGGAAGTACGACGAGGGATTCCCAGCGCTCCTGGCCGAGGCCGGCACAGATCGGGCGCCCAAGGCCGTCTCGCGCCTCCTGGAAGGCAACGTGGCGGTCATGCGGGTCGCCCGGGACCGATTCCTCCAGCTGCAGAAAGCCACGGAGACCTCCGCTGAGGCCTCTATCAAGGAAGATGTGGTGGATTCTGCCCGCTGGAAGTCCTGGATTGTCGGGGTGAGCTTTGGCGCCATCCTGGCGGGCGCTCTGCTCAGCCGGCTGGTGGGTGCCCGGGTGGCCAGGAAATCCCACGATATCGAGACCATCATGGAAGGCGTCGCCAGGGGTGACCTGACCCAGACGCCCGAGGTTCGCGGCAAGGACGAGCTTGCCCAGGTCGCCGCTGGGCTCGCCCAGGTCATCCAGGGTCTGCGTAGCGACATCCAGGCCATCAGCCAGTCCGCGGAGGGCACGGCTTCCAGCGCCACGGAGCTGTCCGCGACCGCCGAACAGGTGAACCGCACCACCGAGGAGCTCCGCCGCAGCACCGAGCAGGAGCGCCTTGCCATGGAGCGATCCTCGGCCGCCCTGGAGGAGATGAACGCCAACATCCAGCAGGTGAAGCAGAGCACCCAGCGGGCCGAGGATCTGGCCATGCGGTCCCAGGAGGCGGGCCAGCAGGGACTGACGGCCGTGAAGGATACGGGCCGCGCCATGGAGGCCATCGAAGAGAGCTCCTCCAAGGTGAATCGGATCATCACGGTGATCACGGACATTGCCCGCCAGACCAACCTCCTGTCCCTGAACGCCGCCATCGAGGCGGCCAAGGCCGGAGCCATGGGCAAGGGGTTCGCGGTGGTGGCCGAGGAAGTCCGGAAACTGGCCGAACGCAGTGGCGCGGCGGCCAAGGAGATCACGGCGCTCATCCAGGAGAGCACTGACCGCGTGGGCCTCGGCACCGAATCCGTCAGGGAGGCCTCCAGGAGCCTGGAGCGCATCGAGGGCCACGTCCGGGAAAACGCCGGCCAATTGAAGGAGATCGCCAGCGCCATGGATGAGCAGGGCCGGGCGAGCGAAGAGGTGGTCCTGGCCATGGAATCGGCTACCCAGATGGTGGAGCGCAATGCCTCCGCTGCCACCCAGCTCTCCGCCACAGTGCAGGAGACAGCCCGGACCACAGAGGAACTGGCTAGCTTGGCTCAGCAACTGCAGGTACTTACCCGGCGATTCCGGCTTTCATGATGACCATAGCATCGACAATGCGTCACCGGTCACGTGGTCAGACCGGTAGACTACTCCTGTCATGGGGGAAATCGTGTTCGTTCTCGTCCTGAATGCCGGCTCTTCGAGCCTCAAATTCAATCTTTTCGACATGGGCAAGGAGACGTCCATCGCTGAGGGCATGGCGGAACGCATCGGCCTGGCCGACGCCAACCTGACCTTCACCTTCGAAAGCGACAAGCACAAGGAGAACCTGGCGCTGCCCACCCACCGCGAGGCGCTCCACGCCATCATCGAGCGCCTGAAGGCTGTGGTCCTGCACGACACGCCCATCCATGCCGTGGGACATCGAGTGGTCCACGGGGGCCCGAAGTACGGCGACTCCCTGATCGTGACCGACGAGGTCCTCGCCGACATCGATACCTTCGCGATGTACGCACCCCTCCACAACCCCGCCAATGCCCTCGGAATCCGCGTAGCCCGGGAGGAATTCCCGGATGTCCCGCACGTCGCCGTCTTCGACACGGCCTTCCACCACAACATTCCCGATCACGCCCGCACCTATGGCATCCCCTACGAGATGAGCCAGAAGTACGGCATCCGCCGCTACGGCTTCCACGGATCCAGCCACTCCTACGTGGCCGCCCGCACCGCCATCCTGCTCTGCCGCCCCCTCCGTGCCCTGAAGATCGTCACCTGCCACATCGGCAACGGCACCAGCATCTGCGCCGTCCACAACGGCCGGAGCGTGGACACCAGCATGGGCATGACGCCGCTCCAGGGCGTCATCATGGGCACCCGCTGCGGCACCATCGACCCCAGCGTGGTGGAGATGCTCATGGAGTACGAGCACCTCGACTACAACGGCATCACCGACCTGCTGAACAAGAAGTCCGGCCTGCTCGGCATCTCCGGCGTCTCCTCCGATTTCCGGGAGATCGAACTGGCCGCGGATGCCGGCAATGACCGGGCCCGCCTGGCCCGCGACCTCCTGACCTACAACGTGCGCCAGTACATCGGTGCCTACGCCACGGTCCTCGACGGCGTCGACGCCATCTGCTTCACCGCCGGCATCGGCACCCACAGCACCTTCGTGCGGGCCAAGGTCTGCAGCAAGCTCAGCTTCCTGGGCGTGAAGCTCGACCAGGAAGCCAACGAGCATGGCACCGGCGAGCGCATCATCAGCACTCCGGATTCCCGTGTGGTCGTCACGGTCGTTCCCACTAACGAGGAACTGATGATCGCCCGCGAAACCGTGCGGTAGGATTTTCCCACTTACGGAAACGGCCCCCACTCGGGGGCCGTTTCCGTGTGGCTCAACAACCGGGCATTCCCCGGTTCCAGGGTGGAACTGGCCGACCGGCGGGGGCCGGTGGCCGAATCTCGGATAGGGCGGCCTCTAAACGGCACCAGACTCTGCCCCGTAGTGCTTCCATCATCCCGGCGAGTCCGGCGTCTTTCCCATCTGGGGGTTCCATGCAGAAGCGATGGGTCATCCTGTCCGTGGCCGGCGCGGCCCTGGCGGCCGGCATGTTCTTCACCTTGAAGGGTGGGGACGGCAAGTCCAAGAAGCCCGAGGCCAACACCCCCTTCCGCCTGGGCAAGGTCCAGGCCGAGGATCTGCAAGTGAGCGTCCGCGAAGTGGGCGTGGTGGACCCGCTCACCAAGGTGGACGTCAAGTCCACGGTGTCCGGCCGCATCGTCGGCCTGAAGGTCCGTGAAGGAGCGCTGGTGAGATCCGGCGAGATGCTCGCCGAGGTCGAGCCGGACGTGAACCAGGCCCAGACCCTGTCGGACGTCCAGGGCAGCGTGTCCCAGGCCCGGGTGAGCTTCAAGAACGCCGAGCGGGACTTCAACCAGCAGGCCGAATTGTTCAAGGCGGGGCTCATCTCCGATCAGGCCTTCCGCGGCGCGAAGACCACCCGTGACCTCACGGAGGAGGCCTACAAGAGCGCCCAGACCCGCTACCAGATCGTCGAGGACCGGGGCATTCCCATCAGCGGCAACGCCTCCACCCAGAAGGCCCGCATCACCGCCCCCATGGATGGTGTGGTCATCAAGAAGGGCGTGGAGCTGGGCGACACCATCACCTCCGGGGTCAGCTCCTTCAACGCCGGCACGGTGGTCTTCACAGTGGCCGACCTGAAGTCGCTGATCGTGAAGGTGAACCTCAATGAAGTGGACATCGCCAAGGTGAAGGTCGGGCAGCCGGTCCGCATCACCCTGGACGCCTATCCCCAGCGGGCCTTCACAGGCAGGGTGCGCTTCGTGGCACCCGCCGCAGACCTGGTGGAGAAGATCAAGGTCTTCAAGGTGGAAGTGGCCCTGGACGAGCTCACCGACGACTTCAAGACCGGCATGAGCGCCAACGTGGAGATCCTGGGTGAGAAGCGGGACAAGGCCGTGAGCGTGCCCCTCGAGGCCCTGCAGCGACGGGAGGGACAGACCGTCGTTTATCGGCTGAAGGAGAACCTAGCCCCCCAGGACATCGCCAAGGCCAAGGATGGGCTCACGGGGCGCGGCAAGTTCATCTGGCTGGCGGACCACTGGAAGGAATACTTCGACGTGGTGCCCGTGAAGGCCGGCATCGCCACCCTGGAGCGCGTGGAGATCCTCTCGGGCCTCAAGGCCAACGACCAGGTCAGCCTGGAAGATCCCAGCAAGAAGAAGGTCGAAAAAGATGACGAAAACAACTAGCGCCCCCATCATCCAGACCGCCGGCCTCACCAAGGTCTACGGCGCCAACGGCGCGGCGGTGCATGCCCTGCGCGGCATCGACCTCACCATCGAGAAGGGCGAGTTCGTGGCCCTCATCGGTCCCTCGGGTTCCGGCAAATCCACCCTCATGGCCATCCTGGGCTGCCTGGACCTGCCCACGGAGGGCACCTACACCCTGGATGGCCGCCAGGTCCAGGGGCTGGCTGGCGGCGAGCTGGCGCGCATCCGCAACGAGAAGGTCGGCTTCGTCTTCCAGAGCTACAACCTGCTGCCCAAAGCCAGCATCGTACGCAACGTGGAACTTCCCATGCTCTATGCGGGCGTGGGCCGCAAAGAACGCCGCGAGCGGGCCATGGCTCTGCTCGAGAAAGTGGGCATCGCCGACAAGGCGGACAAGCTGCCGGCCACGCTCTCCGGCGGCCAGAAGCAGCGCGTGGCCGTGGCCCGGGCCCTGGCCAACGAACCGGCCCTCCTGCTGGCGGACGAGCCCACGGGCGCCCTCGATTCGAAAACCGGCGCCGAAGTGCTGGATCTCTTCCGCGAGCTGCACAGCCAGGGCAACACTTTGCTCCTGGTCACCCACGACCCCTCGATCGCCGCCCTCGCGGAGCGGCGCGTTGAAATCAGAGACGGATTGATTGCGGTCGCCGAAGGGGTGGCCTAGATGACCACCTCGGGTGCCTTCCGCGAGCGGCTGTTCGGGGCCTGGGTGGAGATCCGGGAGAACCTGGGCCGCTCGGTGCTGCAGGCCCTCGGCGTGCTGCTGGGCGTGGCCTCGGTGCTGGGGGGCTTCTCCATCTCCGACAGCCAGCGCAAGCGGGCCGACGAGATGTTCGTGAAGATGGGCGGCCTCGACAAGCTGAACGTGCAGCCCCGGGCCGCCATCAAGGATGGTCGGCCCACGGCCCTGCAGCAGGCGAACCTCGGCCTCCGGGACGCGGATGCGGTCGGCGGCGAGGCCCTCAAGTCCGATGCCATCCAGGGCGTGAGCCGGCAGAAGAACACCCGCTCCCGGGTCGTGTCCGCCTATGCGGACCAGGACCGGCAGGTGAGCGGCATCGGCGGCGACTTCATCCCCGCCAATGGCTACGGCATCGCCCAGGGGCGGGGCTTCTCGAACACGGAGATGGAAACTGGGGCCGCGGTGGTCGTCCTGGGGACCGAGGCGGCGAACACCTTCTTCCCGAAAGGTGATGCCCTGGGGCAGTCCATGCGCATCGGCGACGTCCCCGTCACGGTCATCGGCACCTTCCAGGAGCGGGTGTTCCGCTTCCGCGAGAACCAGGGCAACCAGTTCTGGTGGCGCAACCGCATCATCGCTGTGCCCGCGAACCTGGTGCAGCGCCGCATGAACGGCGACGCCTACCGCCGGGTGGATCGCGTGACCTTCCGCATCCCCGACATGAACGCCATGAGCGGCTTCGCCCAGCAGCTCAAGAACCTCGTGAAATCCAACCACCGCCTCCAGGAGGATTTCCGCCTGGACGACGTGGCCGCGCGGGTCCGCCGGCGGCAGAGCCAGGGCAGCGTCTACGACATCATCTTCATGCTCTCGGGCGTGCTGGCCCTGGTGGGTGGCGGCATCGTGAACGTGAACATCCAGATGGCCAGCCTCAAGGAGCGCGTGCGCGAGGTCGGTGTGAAGATGGCCATCGGCGCCTCCGGCCGCGAGATCTTCAAGGGCTTCATGACCGAGGCCCTGCTGTTGACCGCCCTGGGTGGAGCCGCCGGGCTGGTGCTGGGCATCGGCTTCTCCTGGATCATCACCAGCAGCATCGGGATTCCGCTCTACATGACGCCCGCCAGCTTCGTCTGGGCCTACGGCCTGGCCGCCGCCTTCGGCTTCCTCTTCGCGCTCTACCCGGCGTGGAAGGCCTCACGGCTGTCACCCATGGAGGCCCTGCGTTATGAGTGACGAGGCCCTCATCCTGCGATCCCCCGGCCCTTCGCTGCTCAACGGCGAGGCCCCTGCCCCGGCTGCGCCGACCCGCGGATTTTCCTTCGGCATGTTCTGGGAGGTCGTCCGCACGGGCCTGGTGGAGCTCTGGGCCCACAAGGTGCGCAGCCTGCTCACGCTCACCCTGCTCATGCTGGGCGTCTTCGCCCTGGTGGTGATGACCTCGGTGCTGGACGGCGTCATGGACAAGATCAGCACGGGCTTCGCCGGCATGAGCTGGGACGGCACCGTCCGTATCGCGCCCAAGACCCCCGAGACCGGTGAGGAGCGCAAGCGCTTCAACATGAGCCCCGGGCTGCGCTACGAGGACCTCAGCCGCCTGAACGCCCCCAATCCCAAGGTGCTGGCCTTCCTGCCGCGTGCGCAGAAGACCGTCACCGTGCGAGTCCTGGGCGATACGGAGCGAATCTTCGTGAATGGTGTGTCGCCGGACTACGCCCAGTGGATGAACCGGCCCATCGGCATCGGCCGCGGGCTCACCGAGGACGACCAGCGCCGCCGCTCCACCGTCGCTGTGGTGGGGGCGACGCTCGCCACCAAGCTCTTCGGCGGGGCCGATCCCGTGGGGCGCGACTTGGTGGTGGATGGCGTTCCCTTCCGCATCGTCGGCGTCCAGGCGCCCGGGCAGATCTTCAACGACGAAAACTACTTCGACGCCAACGGCATCCTGATTCCGCTGGAGACCTTCATGGACCGCATGGACCCGGCCCACAAGCTGGCCCAGATCACGGTGAAGCTGCGGCGTCCCGAGGACATGGGCGAAGTCTCCGCCATGCTGCTGGGCCGGGTGCGGCAGGCCCACCATGGCATCGAGGATGCCGAGGTGGTGGACCTGGATGCGGAAGCCGCCAAGGGCTACCAGAACTTCCTGGAGCAGATGCGGGGCTGGAAGGTCGTGCTGCTGAGCCTGGCCGGCACGGTGCTCCTGGTGGGCGGCGTGGGCGTACTCTCGGTCATGCTCATCAGCTTCAGCGACCGCCGCTTCGAGATCGGCCTCAGGAAGGCCCTGGGCGCCTCGGACCAGGAGATCTTCATCCAGTTCCTGCTGGAGGCCGTGGTGCTGGCCGCCATCGGCGCCCTGCTCGGAACGGTGTCGGGCGCCCTGCTCTGCCAGGCGCTGTCCGCCAGCTTCCCCTACGGGCTCGTGGTGAATCCCCTCGGCCTGCTCACCGCCTGGATCGTCGCGCTCGCCCTGGCCGTGATCTTCGGCCTCTATCCGGCTTTCCGAGCCATGCGCCTGAGTCCCATGGAGGCCATGCGCTAATCTGAAGACATGGCCGATCCCATCCAAGTCACCGCCTCCGTCCGCGTTCCGGGCGATGCCATCCGCTTCAAGGCGGTGCGGGCCGGTGGCGCGGGCGGCCAGAACGTGAACAAGGTCTCCTCCAAGGTTGAGCTGCGCATCGACCTGGCTGCCATCGAGGGCCTGCCCGAGGATGCGCTGATCCGCCTGCGCGCCGCCCAGCGCAACCGCCTGGACGCTGAAGGCCTCTGGATGGTCGTCAGCGACAAGACCCGGGATCAGCTCAAGAACCTGGACGACGCCCGGGAGAAGGCCACCGAGGCCATCCGCGCGGCCCTGGTGCGGCCCATCCCCAGGCGCGCCACCAGGCCCACCCGGGGCTCGAAGGAACGGCGACTGGAATCCAAGAAGCGGGCCTCCCAGACCAAGCAGCAGCGGCGCGGCGGCTTCGAGTAAGCTGGACTCCCCCCAAGGAGCTTCCATGTCGGCACCCCAGAGCTATGCCAACCACCGGCGCTTCGAACCCATTCAGCACTTCATCATCACGCCGGTCCTTCTCGTCACCTGGGTCTCCTGCGTTTGGCAGGCCGTGAAGCACCCGAGCCTCCACAGCGTCTGGTTCGCGATTCTCGCCTTCATCCTGCTGCTGGCTGCCATGACCACCCGCATGTATGCCCTGAAGGTGCAGGACCGCCTCATCCGGCTGGAAGAGACGCTTCGCATGCAGCGGCTGCTCCAGGCCGACCTGCTCGCGCGCCTTGACGAGTTGACGCCCAAGCAGTTCGTCGGCCTTCGCTTCGCTTCGGATGCGGAGCTCGCGGACCGGGTCCGTGAGGCCCTGGATCAGAAGCTCGATGGTGAGGCCATCAAGAAGCGGATCCAGGTCTGGCGGGCCGACACCTTCCGGGTCTAATCAGTCCCGCACGTAGTGGCAGGTATACCCGCCTGGGTTCTTGACCAGATAGTCCTGGTGATATTCCTCGGCCTTCCACCAGGGGCCGGCGGCCGTGATCTCGGTGACGATGGGCCGCTTCCACTTGCCGCTGGCATCCACCTCGGCCTTCACCCGTGCCGCAGTCTGCCGCTGGGCTTCGGAATGGTAGAAGATCGCGCTGCGGTAGGACGACCCCAGGTCGTTGCCCTGGCGGTTCAGCGTGGTGGGGTCGTGCATGCGGAAAAAGAAGCGCAGCAGCGCCTCGTAGGTGGTCCTCGAGGGATCGAAGCGGATCTGGATCGCCTCGGCATGGCCCTCGTGGTTCTGGTAGGTGGCGTTCGCCACGGTGCCGCCCGTGTAGCCCACCTCGGTCTTGATCACGCCGGGCTGCTTGCGGATGAGGTCCTCCATGCCCCAGAAGCAGCCGCCGGCCAGGGTGGCGATCTCCTCCTTCGGGGTGGCCGGCACCTTGCCGAACAGGGGCAGGAAGGCCCCCAGGCCCTCCTTGTCGAGCTCCTCGACCGGCACGAAGCGCAGGGAAGCGCTGTTGATGCAGTAGCGCAGGCCGCCCTTGTCCCGGGGGCCGTCGTCAAAAACATGGCCAAGGTGGGAGTCTGCCTCCTTGGAGCGGACTTCGGTGCGGATCATGCCGAGGGTGCCGTCGCGCTTCTCCATGACCTCCTCAGCCGCGATGGGCTTCGTGAAGCTGGGCCAGCCACAGCCCGAATCGAACTTGTCCTTGGAGGTGAAGAGTGGCTTTCCGCTGACGATGTCCACATAGACGCCATCCCGGTGCTCGTTCCAGTACTCGTTGCGGAAGGGCGGCTCGGTGCCGGCCTCCTGGGTCACGTGGTACTGCATGGGCGTGAGCTTCTGCTTCAGGTCGGCGGGGCTGGGCTTCTTGGAGTCGGTCACCGTTTCCTCATGGGGGGTCGGGGCGCCCGCGCGCGCGGGCCCGTGGGGGGTGGAGAGGGCGAACCCGAAGCCCGCCAGGGCCACGGTGAGGGCGACGCCGCCCCAGAACATGCGTGTTCGCATGGATCGCCTCCTTTGTAACCATTGGATGCATCAATGGGGTGGAATGGTACACCGAAGACGAGGACACCCCAGCGACCCTAGCCAATGGCTGGGGTCGCTGGGGTGCTGCCGGGCTGTCCGCTACTTATGGGCCAGCACGAAGGCCCGGACGAAGCTCCGGTCGTACTGGGACTGGCGGGACCAGCCGTCCGTGGCCATGGCGTAGACAGAGAGGTTCTCGCTGAACCCAGCCACCGGGCACCCATCGACCGCACAACCCGAGGGAAGGTTGTCGTTGAGCAGGTGGTCCACGGTGCGGGAGACGCTGAAGGAGCCGCCACCCACACTGCCACTGCTGCTGTAGACGCCGCTCACGCCGCGCACGACACCGAAGCTGTAGGTGGCGAAGCCGTGGGGCTGGCTGGCCTGCCAGGCCAGGGTCACGGAGTCCCCATGGCCATACTTCAGGACGCCACAGCAGGGATCGGCGATGACCCCCCCGATGGCCGGCGGGGCGATGGAGGCGGTGCAGGCCTCGTTGTTCACGTGGAGGGTGATGACCATGGCGTTCCCCGCCACCAGGCCCAGGGTCGAGGCGTCCACCGTGTGGATGGTGCCACTGAGATCCATGGAGGTAGGCACGAAGTAGCGGATGCCCTTGGCGCCGATGGTCACCGGAGCCCCGGCGGCGTCGAAGAGCTCGACCCGCACCTGCACCTTGCCGTTCAGGATGGGGGTCCCGTCCGCGGCCACGGTGTTGAACTTGCCGCTGGTGGTGTCCTCCACCGCATCGGGGATGCTCCACTGGCCCAGGGGCGGAATGGAGGGCGGGATCTCGAAGAGGTTGCCCTCCGAGCCTTTGGTCTGTGGGCCCAGAGGATAGGCGTCCAGCACCAGGTCGGTGCCGATCATGTGCGCGTAGTGGCGGCTGATGGCCCCGTTCAGGTGCTTGTAGGCCGTGTCTGGTTCTGCGTCCCGCTTCCAGGAGAGGCGGTAGTACTTCACCCCGAGGCTGTCCCGGAGGGAGTTGTCGAATTCGAGCCGGGGCCGCAGCAGCCCACCCCAGGGAGCTTCGCCATCGGTGAGGCCCAGGTTGGTGGAAGTGGAGGCTCCCAGCGCCTGGCCTGTGCCGTGAATCCGACTGAGCGGGAAGTTGCCGATGGCCATGAAGAGCACCCAGTTGTCGCCGGCGATCACAGGCGGGCACGGCGAGCAGGTCATGGCCAGCGGGTGGCTGGTATACAGGCTGACCTCGGTGCCGCAGACGTAGTCCCACCAGGTGTGGCAGGCGATGGGGGTCGGCGCGTAGATGGTGACGTTGAAGAAGCCGAAGAGCCGCTGGGTGGCCCTGAAGTAGAGGTCGGGTTGGTCGGGGTTGGCGAAGCCCTTGAAGATGTAGGTTCGGAAGTGCCCGCAGTCATCCGTATGGGCGGTGCCGATGCGGCGCGTCGTGACCAGGGTGGGGTGCAGCCAGCAGAGGATGGGGCGGATGAGGTCGGCATGGTCGATGAGCGACTGCCGGAAGGCCTGGTCGCTGCCGCTAAGGGCCATGAAGCGCAGGGTGGTCGAGCCGGAAGCCTCGTGCAGGGCGGAGATCGCCACCGGATCCACCCGGTGGGTTTCCGCGAGGTTGAGGGCAAAGGGCGCCGGATCGGGCCCAGGGCCGGGGCGCGGCCCGGGGAAGGGGATGGGTCCCAGGCCGGGGAAGATCTCGGGCGGCGGGTCCGGCATGGGGATGGGATTCACCAGCACGTCCCGCAGCCGGTCGATCAGGTCCTTGGGCAACTTGGGAATGAGGATCCAGATGGGATCCACCTCATAGATCTCCACCGTGGCCCGGCACACCGGGAGATCCACCGTGATGCCGTCCCGCAGGACCCGCTTCTGCAGGGTTCCTTTCACCAGGCAGAGCCCCAGCAACCAGGGCCTCCAGATGTCCGGGTGGATGGGCAGTTCCACCTTCAATCGGGCCTCCTCCAGGCCCACGCGGAGGTGCCGTTCCTGGGCCCCCCGCCGCAGCAGCTCCTCGAGGCTGGGGAGCTTGTCGTCGGTGGCGGGACCCACCAGCAGCCGGAGGCCGGTGGGCGCATCGCCGAGGCTCACCTCGAAGGAGGCCTGGCCTTTGGCGTCAATGGCGCCCTGCCCCAGGAAACGGCCTCCCGGGGAGAAGGCATAGGCTGCGGTGGAAGGCCGGCGGTCCGAGCCTTGGGAGTCGAGAAGGGGGGCACTGAGCATCAAGCTCAGGCTCCGGGTCGAGGTCTGCTTTGCCATGGGGGCTCCTTGCGTCCGGAAAGGGTGGAAACGCAGAAATCCAATGGCAATGTGGGTGCCGACATGACCTTTCATGAGTCAAGCCCTGTCTATGCTTTATTTGTAAAATTAAGGCATTTCAAGACTATCGTCACTCGGTGACCCAGACCCAGACTGCGGACCTTGGTTAACCACCTGCCCCCCCAACAGTCCCATGACTCCACCCAGGTGGGTCCGGTTCGCCCCGGGGTTGGGCCGCCAGGCCTCAGGTGTCCAGGTAGGCCTTGTACTCCATGTCCTCGCGCAAGATGTGGTTCGTGAGCCAGTCCGCCAGGAATCGGACGACGGCCTTGTGGCTGACATGGCCTCCGACCATCATGCTGCGCCGCATCATGCGGACCTGGTCCAGGAGTTCATCATGCATCTTCCGATGTTCGGCCACCCGCGGGAAACCGCTCCTCTGGATCAGCCCCTCCTCGAAGCGGAAGTGGGCCTCGCTGAGGCTGATGAGGTCGTCCACGATGTGGGGAAGTTCTTCATGCATCCCCATCTGGATGACGTCGTCGAAGTGGTTGACAAGCTCGAAGAGCCTCCTGTGCTGCAGATCGATCTCGGCGTGGCCCACGCCGAATCGCTCGTGCCAGGACAGGAAGGCCATGTGGATCGCTCCTGCTCACTCGGTCCCAAGGATTGAAGCCACCCCTGGCCAGCCGATCAACTGGAGATTAGCATCCGGTCGTTATCCAGGGAGCATCAAGGCATAGACGGTGGTCAGCGGCACGCCTCGGGCGGTCCCACTCGACCCTGGATCCTTGCGACGCATGCGTCGCGAGGGCAGGTTCGAATCCCCAGGGATTCATTCCAGTGAAATGGCCCCGCAAGCGGGGCCATTTCACTGGAGCCAACTACAGGATTCGAACCTGCGACCTGCTGATTACGAATCAGCTGCTCTACCAGCTGAGCTAAGTTGGCGCTGGCCTCCCAGTTTGCCCTGGGAGGGCCCTGGAATCAACTACTGGGCGAAGCCTGCGGGCAGCTTCATGCCCAGGTTCTTGACGAGGAAGGCCCACTGGTCGGCGCGCTCGGCGATCTGCTTGGCGGTGGGCTTGCCAGCGCCGTGGCCAGCGTTGGTCTCGATGCGGGTGAGCACGGGGGCGGACCCGACCTGGACGGCCTGCAAGGCGGCGATGAACTTGTGGCTGTGGGCGGGCACCACGCGGTCGTCGTGATCGCCGGTGGTCACCAGGGTCGCCGGGTATTTCACGCCGGGCTTCAGGTTGTGCAGGGGCGAGTACTTGATGAGGTTCGCAAAGCCCTCGGGCGTGTCGCTGGACATGTAGTCGCTCTTCCACATCCAGCCGATGGTGAAGGTGTGGTAGCGCAGCATGTCCATCACTCCCACGGCAGGGAGGCAGGCGCCGAAGAGCTCTGGGCGCTGGGTCATGCAGGCGCCCACCAGCAGGCCGCCATTGGAGCCGCCGTGGATGGCGAGCTTGGGGGTGCTGGTGTACTTCTCCTTGATGAGCCACTCACCCGCGGCGATGAAATCGTCGAAGACGTTCTGCTTGGTCTCCCGCTTGCCGGCCTCCCACCAGGTCTTCCCGTACTCGCTGCCGCCCCGCAGGCAGGCCACGGCATAGACGCCTCCCATTTCCATCCAGACCTGGGCCACGGGCGAATAGCCGGGGGACATGGCGATGTTGAAGCCGCCATAGGCGTAGAGCAGCGTGGGGTTGGCGCCATCCAGCTTCAGCCCCTTGCGGTAGGCCAGGAACATGGGGACCTTCGTGCCGTCCTTGCTGGGGTAGAAGACTTCCTTGACCTCGAACTCGGCCGGCTTGATGTCCACCTTGGGCTGGCGGAACACGGTGCTGACGCCGGTCTTCAGGTCGTAGCGGTAGAGGGTGGGCGGCTGGTTGTACGAGGTGAAGGTGTAGAAGGTCTCGGTGTCCTCACGGCGACCGTTGAAGCCGCTGAGGTTGCCCAGTCCTTCCGCCTTGATCTCCTTGAGAAAGCGGCCCTTCAGATCGTAGAGCTTCACAATGTTGAGGGCATCGGTCTTCCAGGTGACGGCGAAGGTGTTGCCGAAGAGGTCCACCGCGGCGAGGACGTCGCGTCCCTTCCCTTCGGGGACGAGGTCCTTCCAGGCCGCGGGCTTCGGGTCCTTGAGGTCCACGGCCACGATGCGGTGGCGCGGGGCGCCGGCATCGGTGTGCACGTAAAAGGTGTCACCGTCGTTGCCGAGGATGGCATAGGAGCCATCGTACTGGTCGAACAAGGGCACCACGGGGCTGCCGGCCTTCCGGAGGTCCTTCAGGTAGACCCGGTTCTTCCGCTCAGTGCCCTGACGCTGGGAGATGACCAGCCAATGTCCATCATCGGTCACACC